>JBBDJB010000050.1:8487-72607 GCA_040880125.1 Pirellulales bacterium
GCCATTCATGTCAGTGCGTAGCTGAATTCGTGAGAATCCAGAAGGCCTCTGGTGGTGGCGTGCTCAATCGCGAAGGCCCTCTCCCCAGCCCTCTCCCAGAGGGAGAGGGAGTTAGACCGTGGCACAGCCATTCATGTCAGTGCGTAGCTGAATTCGTGAGAATCCAGAAGGCCTCTGGTGGCGTGCTCGACCGCGAAGAAACCCTCTCCCCAGCCCTCTCCCAGAGGGAGAGGGAGTTAGGCGGTGGCACAGACATTCTAGTCTGTGCGTAGCTGAATTCGTGAGAATCCAGAAGGCCCCGGATTCGCTGCAACTTTCACCAGTCCAGCTACCGGCACGGCGGAGTAGGTCTCTTTCCGCACCCGGCGTGCATCCCATGCACTGCCTTGCCGCCCGCGCAGAGCCTTCCTAGACTGACGGTAGTGCACCGCAGAAGGGGAGTTAGCGCGATGCGACGGTGGATAGGGATTTTACTTCTGGCGGTGTGGCCGGCTGTTGCTGGTGCCGCCGAGTCGTCGTCCGAACAGCCGGGCGAAACGGCCGCCCAGCGGGGCTACCGGCTGCTAACGGAAAAGCCATATTTGCCGCCGGACTTCGACCAGGCGACCTTCGATAATCTGTGGCGCGTGTGGGAAGAGCCGCTCCGCTCCCAGGCCGCCGAGGCCACGCCGGAAGCGCGCCGCGAAATGGCCTTCCAGCGCTATGGCCTCGTTGTTCGGCCCGGCGATCCCCAGCAGCGGCCGATGCAATACGTCGTCGACGCGCAGGGCCAGTACGTCATGAACTGCATGGCGTGTCACCAGGGCAAGGTGGCCGGCCGCATGGTGCCCGGCGTGGCCAATTCGCTGCTGGCCCTGGAGACGCTTACCGAGGACGTCCGCCGTACGAAGCTGATGCTGCTCAAGTCGTGGTCGCGGATGGAACGCGGCTCGCTGGTGATGCCGCTGGGCACGACCGTCGGCACGACCAATGCCGTGATGTTCGGCGTAGCCCTGATGCACTATCGCGACGCCGATCTGAACGTACACACCGGCCGGCTTCCGCCGCCGATGGTGCATCACGATCACGACGCGCCGGCGTGGTGGCATTACGGCAAAAAAACCCGCCTGTATGCAGACGGATTTGTTCCCAAGAGCCATCGCGCGCTGATGCCGTTTCTGCTGGTGCGCGAGAACGGCCCGGAGAAGTTCCGCCAGTGGGAGGACGACTTCAAGGCGATTGAAGCGTATCTGGAGTCGCTCGATGCGCCCAACTATCCAGGCGCGGTGGATCGCGACCTGGCGTCGCTCGGCGAGGAGGTGTTCGTCCGCATGTGCAGCGAGTGCCACGGCACGTACGGTTCGCAAGAGACCTACCCGCAACGAATCGTACCGCTGGACGAGGTGGGCACCGACCCGGTTCGGCTGACCGCGCTGTCCGAGGAACACCGCCGGGGGTACCGCGACAGTTGGTTTGGGTACTATGGCGAGCACGACGTCAAGATCGAACCGCAGGGGTACCTCGCCCCGCCGCTGGACGGCATTTGGGCCAGCGCACCGTACTTCCATAACGGCTCGGTGCCGACGCTGTGGCACGTGTTGCACCCGAGTGAGCGGCCGACGGTCTGGCGCCGCACGGCGGGCGGCTACGATCACACTCGAGTGGGCCTGGAGGTGAGTAGCTTTGACGAGGTGCCGGGCGACATTGAGTCGTCGGCCGAGCGACGGTGGTACTTCGACACGCGCCAGTTCGGCAAGAGCGCGGCGGGGCACGAATTTCCGGAGGTGCTGACCGAAGACGAGAAGCGTGCCCTGCTGGAGTATCTGAAGACGCTGTAGCGCGGCCCTGCCCGGCGGCAATGACAGGCATTCTTCACCGGTGGCACAGACATTCTTATCTGTGCAATCTTCAGTACGGTTGTGCCGCCAGTTAATTTCCGGGGTGCCACGGTTGGCCCCGCCAGCCGTGCCGTGTAGCGCACAGGCAGGAATGTCTGTGCCACCTCGTGCACCGCCGAATTGACAATCCGCGCGCGGCAGCGATACGATGACATAGACGGATCGCTTCGCCGCAATCGGTGCGCCAGCCGAGTCGACTTTCGCCGGGTTGCCCTGCGAGGAGTGTTCGCCGTCCGACCGACTCCACGCCGATCAAGAGAGGCCGTCCGACCATGGTCGCACCAATTACCCAGCTCGAGCACGCCCGGGCTGGCCACGTCACGCCCGAGATGGAATTCGTCGCGGCCCGCGAGCAGCTCGACGCCGAGACGATCCGGTCGGAAGTTGCCGCCGGACGGATGGTGATTCCGGCCAACCGCGTCCACCTGACCAAGCGGCTGGAGCCGATGGCGATTGGCATTGCTGCCCGGTGCAAAATCAACGCCAACATCGGCAACTCGGCCGTCACCAGTAATAAAGACGGCGAGCTCGAAAAATTGCACACCGCCGTGCACTTCGGCGCAGACACGGTGATGGACTTGTCCACTGGCAAGGATATCGACAACATTCGCGCGGCCATTATCGAGGCGTCGCCGGTGCCCATCGGCACGGTGCCAATCTACCAGATGCTCGAGGAACTCGGCGGCGATATCGAAGAGATGACGCCGCAGCACTTTCTCGACATGGTCGAGCACCAGGCGAAGCAGGGCGTCGACTACATGACCGTTCATTGCGGCGTGAAGCTGGAACACCTGCACCTGACCACCCAGCGCGTAACCGGCATCGTCAGCCGCGGCGGCTCGCTGATCGCCAAGTGGATGATGTCGCACCGCAAGCAGAACCCGCTGTACACGCACTTCGACGACCTGTGCGACATCATGCGGCAGCACGACGTGACCTGGAGCCTGGGCGACGGGCTGCGGCCCGGCTCGATCGCCGACGCTAGCGACGACGCGCAGTTCGCGGAGTTGGATGTGCTGGGCGAATTGACCCAGCGCGGCTGGGACCGCGGCACTCAAGTGATGGTCGAAGGTCCAGGGCACATTCCCATGGATCAGATCGACATGAACGTGAAGAAGCAGATCGAGGTCTGCCACGGGGCGCCGTTCTACGTGCTCGGTCCGCTGGTCACTGATATTGCGCCCGGCTACGACCACATCACCAGTTGCATCGGCGCGGCGCTGGCCGGCTGGAGCGGCGCCGCCATGTTGTGCTACGTCACGCCGAAGGAGCACCTGGGGTTGCCGGAGAACGAAGACGTCAAGCAGGGGGTGGTCGCTTACAAGATCGCCGCGCACGCGGCCGACCTGGCGCGGCATCGGCCGGGCGTGCAGCAGCGCGACGACGACTTGAGCCGCGCCCGGTTCGCTTTCGATTGGAATGAGCAGTTCCGCCTGGCGCTCGATCCGGAAACCGCCCGGCGCTATCACGACGAGACGCTGCCGCAGGACACCTTCAAGAGCGCCCACTTCTGCAGCATGTGCGGCCCGAAGTACTGCTCGATGAAGATCACCGAGGATATCCGCCAGATGGCCCAGCAGCAGTCGCTGGTGGAAATCGAGAGCGGAGACTGACCACCGCCGCGCCTATGGCGGCCGCTACTTACTTGGATCCAAGACAGGGACGGTCCATCCATGGATTCGGAACTTTCCGGCGAACAGATCGACCGGATCAACGCCGCGGTTTTTGCCGGCCGCAAGATCGAAGCGATCAAGCTGTATCGTGGCTACACCGATTGTGGATTGAAGGAAGCCAAAGAGTTCGTGGAAACGCTCCAGGCGCAGCTCCGCGAACAGATGCCGGAGAAATTCACGGCCAATCCGAACAGTGGCTGCACGGTCAGCTCGGCAATGTTGCTGGGGGCGGCGGGCGTGGGGTTCTATTTCTTTCTCGCATGACCTTTTGCGCAGGTGGTGCCGCCCTAGGCTGTAGCTGGACTGGTGACAGTTCAGCCGAAGCGAGAGGCAGTCTGAATGCTCACGAATTCAGCTACGACCGGGATGTCGGTGCCGCCGTTTGGTCTACATCCCGATCTCACGTGGAAGTGATGCGGCGCAGCGGCTATACTCGCCGCTCAACGTAGCCTTGCCTCCTCGTGGACCGAGCGTGATGACTGCGGACATTCCTCCCAGCGGTTTCGGAGAACCACCGGCCAATCGTGCGGAGCTTGAGTACACCACTCCGCTGAGCGAGGCCTATCCTGGGCGAAAGGTGTTCGCCTGGGCTCTCTACGATTGGGCCAATAGCGCTTACTCGACGCTCAGCATCACGGTGCTGGTCAGCTACTTGATCTCGACGCTTGACAAAATTCAGCCAGAGTTGGGAGCGCTCGTTTGGGCATGGGGCATCGGCCTGACCATGCTCGTGGCGGCGATCCTCTCGCCGATCTTCGGAGCGATCGCAGACGCCCACGCCAGCAAGCGCCGCTGGTTGGCCACCACCGCCTGGACCGGCTCGGCCGCCTGTGGGCTGATGATGTTCGCCACGCCCGACCGTCCGTGGCTGTTGGTCGTCCTGTTTCTGACTGCACATCTGGCGTTCGAGCTCTCGCAGGGTTTCTACAACGGCTTCCTGCCGGAGATCGCGCCGGTCGAGCGGATGGAACGAGTTTCCGCTTGGGGCTATGCGCTGGGTTACTTGGGCGGCGCGCTGCCGCTATTGATCTTTCTCGGGCTGTATACCCAGGGGCATCGGATTGGCCTGCCCACCGCGGAGAACGACGCGCGGGCGCTGGTGCCGAGGCTCGGCCTATTGTTGATGGGCCTCTGGTGGGGGCTGTTTACCATTCCAACGATTATGTGGCTGAAGGATCGCGGCCAGCCCAAGCGCGAGCGGCAGACGCTTTATCGCGCAACCCGCACCGCCATGCGCGAAGTGGCCGGCACACTGCGAAACATCCGCACCTTCCGAATGCTGACAATCTTTCTCGTCGCGTTTCTCATATACAACGATGGCGTGCAGACGGTCATCAGTCAGGCGTCGGTCTTCGCCAAGGAGGTGCTGGCGATGACCTCCGGCGAGCTGGCGCAGGTGATCCTGGTGATCCAGTTCGTGGCGATTGCCGGCGCGTGGTCGGTCGGACGCCTGGCGGAGTACTGGGGGGCCAAGCCGACGCTCTCGCTCTGCCTGGCGACGTGGACGCTTTTGCTGATCGCCGCCTTCTTCATTCGAACGACAACGCACTTCTGGATCATGGCGGTTGTCGTGGCGCTGGTACTCGGAGGCACGCAGTCGATCAGCCGCGCCATGATGGGTCGCATGACGCCCGCCTCGCACACGGCGGAGTTCTTCGGCTTCTTTAACCTCTCCGGCAAGGCCACCAGCGTCGTCGGCCCCATGTTCTTCGGTTCGATCCTCTACACCACCGGCAGCGCGCACTGGGCCATGGCCAGCCTGCTGCTGTTCTTCCTGCTGGGCTGGGCCATCGTTTCGCGGGTTGACGTGCAGCAGGGACGAGAGGAAGCCGCCCGGGCGGACGAGGCTCACGAGTAGGGGCCGCTGTGCGGACCAATCGTAGTCACCGTTGTGAAGAAGCGCGCGCCCCTCGGACCAATGACATTGCCGATGGAATGGCCTTCACCCGCGCAAGACCCATGCCACATGGTCCGCACAGCGGACCCTACGTGGCTGCGGCTACATCGAGCGCCGGTCGATTCTCTCCAGCACTTCCGGCAGCGGGTACTGGATGATCGGCAGGTCCAGGCCACGAACCTCGCGCAACCGCCGCCAGCCGCGGGTAATGAGCGACTCGCGCTGGCGAACGAAGTCCGCGTCGAGCTGCCGCTTGTCGAAGTCGCCCTCGATCGTGATCGGTTCGAAGTCATCGTCCACGATGAACTGGGCCAGCGCCGGATTGCAGCGGATGTGCCGCTCGCTGCTGGTATGCAGCGTCTCCGGATCGACCATGCCCACAACGTAGCGGAGATACAGGTCGCTCTCGAGGATGCCCTCAACGTCCTCGCCGCAGACGTCGCACCGGTAGCCTTCATCGCACTTGGCCATGGCGAGTTCCCTCCAGTCAGACGTCGCTTCGCCGGAGTGGATTGATGTGCGCTTACAGTCCCAGCACGTCGTACATGCTGTAGATGCCGGCCGGCTTACGGACGACAAAACGTGCCGCGGCCAGTGCACCCTGGGCGTAGCAATCTCGATTGCTGGCCGCTACGCGGATCTCCAGCGTTTCGCCCAGCATGCCGAAGACGATGGTGTGCTCGCCCGGGTTGTCGCCGACCCGGACCGCATGATAGCCGATCTCGCCGTGCGGCCGCGCCCCGGGCCGGCCTTCGCGCCCATGCGCGATCTCACGTTGGCCCATGACCTGCGCGATGAGCTGCCCGAACCGCAGCGCCGTACCGCTGGGAGCGTCTTCCTTGAAGCGGTGATGCCGCTCGATGATCTCGACGTCCGCGCCGCCGGGATAGTCCGCCAATGCCTGCGCCGCAATTTCGCTGAGCTTCATCGCCAGGTTTACTGCCTGGCTCATGCTCGGCGCCCAGACGATGGGAATCCGCTCGGCGGCTTTGCGCAGTTGGGCCTGTTGCGCTTCGTCCAGACCGGTAGTGGCGACCACCAGCGGCACGCTGCGCTGGGCGCACAGCGTGGCGACACGCTCGGCCGCCTCGGGCACGGAGAAGTCGATCACCACGTTCGCATCGGCCCCGAGCGCGTCGGCGAGCGGCACACCCAGCTCGCCCACAGCGGCCAACAGGCCGGCATCGTGGCCAAGCTTGGGGTGCTGCGGCGATTCGAGCGCCGCGACCAGATCGAACTCTTCCGCCGCGGCGGCCAATGCGACGACGCGCTGGCCCATCCGACCGGCGGCCCCGTGGACGGCAAGTTTCAGCTTGGCAATGTCACCCATATCGCAGTGTCCGAAGTTGCAGTTTCTTATCGCGATGGGAAGCGAAGTGCAGTTCTGCGTCGTCTACTCGTCTGCCGACGAATGCATCGACTGGAAATTTTCTGCCACGGCCCCATCTTCGCCGCTTAGCTGTAGAGCTGGATGGCCTTAATGATGGCGTCCAGTTCATTGGCGACGGCGACCGAGCGGTTGGCGAACGCGGCGCGGCGCACGCCGCGGCTGCCCAGCACGCGGTTGAATTCGTCCTGATCGGTCGTGTGATAGGCGATGGTGGCGTTGGGGTCCTTCAACTGGTGGCCGGTGAGGATGCACACCACGCGGTCGTCTGGAGCGATGACGCCTTCGCTGCGCAGCCGCTTCGCGCCGGCTACGCTGGCAGCGCTGGCCGGTTCGCAGCCCAGTCCTCCGGCCCCGACCTGGGCTTTGGCGTCCAGGATCTCCGCGTCGGTCACGTCGCGCACGACGCCGTCGCACGTTTCCAGCGCCCGGAGGCACTTGAGCAGGTTGACCGGCCGATTGATCTCGATGGCGCTGGCGATGGTCGACGCCCGGCGGCCGGCCGCGTCCAGCTCGTGGTAGTACTTCTCGACGATCCCGATGTCCGGCTGGCCGCCGTTCCAGCGCAGGCGGCGCTTCTCGACCAGTTCGTACAGCGTGCTGGCCCCGGCCGCGTTGATTACCGCCAGCCGCGGGATGCGATCGATCAGCCCCAGCTCGCGCAACTCGGCGAAGGCCTTCCCAAAGGCGCTGCTGTTGCCCAGGTTGCCGCCGGGGACGACGATCCAGTCGGGCACCTCCCAGCGCAGCCCTTCCAGCACCCGATACATGATGGTCTTCTGCCCTTCCAGGCGGAAGGGATTGACGCTGTTTACCAGATACATGCCGAGCTGCTGGGTAACCTCCTTAACGCGCTGCATGGCGTCGTCGAAGTCGCCGGCGATCTGCACGGTCAGCGCACCGTAGTCGAGCGCTTGCGACAACTTGCCGTAGGAGATCTTGCCCGAGCCGATGAAGATTACGGCCTTCATCCGCCGGGTGACGGAGCAGTACACCGCCAGCGAGGCGCTCGTATTGCCGGTCGACGCGCAGGCGGCCCGCTTGGCACCGGTGAAGTGGGCGTGCGTAAAGGCCGCCGTCATGCCGTTGTCTTTAAAGCTGCCCGAGGGGTTCATCCCTTCGTATTGCAGGAAGCAGCGGTCCGGCCGCAGGCCGATGAATGCGGCCACGCCCTCGGAGGGGTGAAGCAGCGTCTGTCCCTCGCCGATGGTGACGACCTTCTCGGGCGGGGCGAAGGGGAGCAGGTCGTGGAACCGCCACACTCCGCTTCGGCAGAGCGGGTCGGAGCGGTTGGCCCACTTCGAATCGAAGTAGGACAGCGAAGCGGGGACCTCCAGGCGATCCCACTCGTAGTGTACGTCCAAGAGGCCGCCGCACTGGTCGCAGGCGACGCGCACCTCGTCTACGCCGTAGGTCGCCCCACAACCGGGCGCCACGCAGCGCTGGAATGCCACTTCGGTTTTGGTCTGGGCGCGAATGGCAGAATCCCCCGCGGCTCACGAGGACACGCTGGCGAGCCCGCGCGTCGCGCAGGCTAGAGTTGGAACCGAATGAAGACGAATGCGCTACGATATCGACGCTGATATTCACACCGCGGTAGGGGACAGGATCGGCGATCCTCCAGCCGCCATCGCCCCGGTGCCACTGGCGGCGCCAGGCAGCGCCCATCGGGCGAGATCGAGCCCCCCACAGAACACCAGTCTACGTCAGCGGTTGGAAAGCATCAAGACAATCGCGTCTCGTAAACCCCTACAGGCGATTGGCTTTCGTCAAATCGCGCCCGCGCCTCACACGGCTGCGGCGGACGGCCGACCTTCTGGGCGGTCTGTGGCGGACGCCAGGACACGCCCGGGCCACTGTATCACCGCTCGTTGACAGTCCAAATGGTGGATTTTAAAATAACGAGTCTTCGCGGATTTTCCGCGAAATGGCGGAATGACGGTGCAGAACATTCGGAGAAGTGCGATGAAGAAGGTCGACCTCAACGTGTACAAGGACCGCCTGCTCGTATTACGTGCCCGTCTCCGCGGCGACGTGACGACGATGGCGGACGCCGCGCTGCGCAACAACGGCATGCAATCCGACGGCGATTCCGCCATGCCGATCCACATGGCCGAGTTGGGTAGCGACAATTTCGAGCAGGAGTTTACGCTCAGCCTGATGGAGACCGAAGAGGACACCCTCGAGGCGATCGAAGCGGCACTGGAGCGGATCGAAGAGCGAGAATACGGCAAGTGCACCGATTGCGGCGGCGTCATTCCGAAGATGCGCCTCAACGCCATCCCGTATACGGCCCTCTGCATCAAGTGCGCGGAGGCCAAGGAACGGAGATAGCCCTTCGCCATGAAGGCGACCCTCAGCAGCCGATACGTCCTGTTGTACTTCGCGATCGCGGCGGTAGGTTGCCTGGCCGATCTGTGGACCAAGCACGCCGTATTCGATGCGCTGGGCGCGCCCGGCGCCGGGGGGCGTGTCTATTGGGTGTGGAACGGTTTCGTCGCACTGCAGCCCAGTCTGAATGAGGGGGCCTTGTTCGGCATCGGACAGGGCTACGTTCTCGTTCTGGCAGTCCTCTCGGTGGTCGCGATGCTGGCCATCGTCGGCTGGGTCTTCTTCGGCGGTGCGGCGGAGGATGGGTGGCTCACCGCGGCTTTGGGGTGCATCACCGGAGGAATTCTCGGCAATCTGTATGACCGTCTGGGCCTGCACGGGCTAACGTGGCAATTCCCGGCCGGGAGGGTGGGCGAGCCGGTCCACGCCGTCCGCGATTGGATCTTGCTGCAGGCCGGCGATCAATGGCGGTGGCCCAATTTCAACATTGCCGACGCGCTGCTGGTCTGCGGCGTAGGGCTAATGCTGTGGCACGCCGTGCTGATAGCCCCCGCCGCGCAAAATGCGGCTTCAACACCCGATGCCGAAGAGCCTTCCGACTCCGGTGCTTGCGCCCGCCGCTAACCGCGCCACCTTCTGCCAGCCTTGCGAGCAGCTCTCGCTTCTCCCGTCGCACGGCGGCCGCTTTTTGCAAAACTTGACAGCAAAGCCGCATTTGTTACCATCTTTACCAAGCCAGCGGGGGATTTGGGAACTCCATGAAAGTCGGGTGCGGCTGCCGTGCACCAAATCTTCTCTGGCGGCGGGCAGGGCGGCGAGCACAGCATTTCCAAGCTTGCATTCATCTACTTTTCAGCTTCGGCTGCTAGTTCGTCTTCTCGAGTGCTCCACCGAGTTCTTGTCCGGAGGAAGGGGCCGTCAGGTCCCAATCGGGGCTCAATTCGGACGTCTTGACCGAGGATCGTGGAGTGGATGGCGGGGCCGGCGTTCGTCGGCGGCCGGCCTGGCTGGGGGGCATATCGATGAAATGGTCGCGGGCGGTCGCGTATGCAGTGCAGGCAACGGTGCAGTTGGCCAGTGATCCGGGCGACCGCCCCATCCCCTGTAGCAAGTTGGCCGCCGAAGGCGACATGCCCGAGCGGTTTTTGCTGCAGATTCTCCGCTGCCTGGTCACGCACGGCATCCTGCATTCCGCCCGGGGCGTCGACGGCGGCTATATGATGAATCGCGGCTCCCACGAGGTTTCGCTGTTGGACGTGATCGAGGCGGTCGAGGGGCCGCTGACACCCAGTGTCCCACACAGCGGCGGGCTCTCTCCGGCATCCCAGAAAAGACTTCAGAAGGCCCTGCAGGAAGTTACCGCTGCGGCCCGCAAAAAACTCAAGGCGGTCAAGATTGCCGAGCTGCTAGACAATCACGACAGGTGACCTCCACCGTGGCGGCCGGGCATTCGACCGAGTGACTTGCCGCACCGAGAGCAAAGCCTTTGCCGATTCCAGGGCCGCGACGAAACCGCTCGCCCGCCTTCGCACTCGCCGGCCGGGGAACGGTTCGCCTCTCGCCGCCGGTCCGTCCGAACTCTAAAATGAAGGATCGTCCAAACGTCCGAGTCCCAGCTTCGATCCGCCTCTTGAATCTATGCGCCAGCCTTCTCAAGCCATTGGATTGCTGCTCAGCGGCGGGCTGGATAGCGCAATTCTGCTCGCGCATCTGTTGGATTCGGGGAGAGCCGTTCAACCGTTCTATGTCCAATGCGGCCTGGTGTGGCAAGAATGCGAACAGGCGGCGGTGCGCGGGCTGCTGAGGGAAATCGCCTCGCCGCGGCTCTCGCCGCTGGTTGTGCTCGACATGCCCGTTGCCGATCTTTACGACGAGCACTGGAGCGTGACAGGGCGACAGCCGCCCGGCCGCCACACGCCCGACGAAGCCATGTATCTGCCGGGCCGTAATCCGCTATTGCTGATTAAAGCCGCGCTCTGGTGCCGCCTGCGCGGCATCGACCAAATCGCGCTGGCGTCGCTGCGGACCAACCCGTTCGGCGACGCCACGTGCGCATTCTTCGACCAGTTCCAGGCGGCGCTCAACCAGGCCACCGGAGGCGATGTCCGCATCGTTCGCCCCTTCGAGCACTTTACGAAGCAACAAGTGCTCGAGCTCGGCCGCAGATATCCGCTCGCGCACACTTTTTCGTGCGTGGCCCCGGTGGAAGGGCTGCACTGCGGTGGCTGCAATAAATGTGCGGAGCGGCAGAACGCCTTCCGAAGCGCTCGCCTGATCGACCCGACCACCTACGCCACCACCGCCGCCAGCGGCATCGCCAGCTAATCGAAACGAGCCGACATGTACCGGGTGACCCGCGAAATCGACTTCTGCTACGGCCACCGCCTGCTGAACTACGAGGGCAAGTGTAAATATCTGCACGGGCACAATGGCCGGGCGGTGATCGTCATCGAGTCCGACTCGCTCGACGACCGCGGCATGGTGCTGGACTTTTCCGATATCAAGCGGGCGGTCAGCACGTGGATCGACGACAATCTCGACCACCGCATGATTCTGCACCGCGACGATCCGGCGGTGCCGCACTTGCAGAAGCTGGACGAGCCACTTTACCTGCTCGATACCAACCCCACGGCGGAGAACATCGCCAAGCTGATCTTCGACGTGACGGCCAGCCACGGCTTTCCGGTCGTCGAGGCGCGATTGTGGGAGACGCCGCGCTGCTTCGCCACCTATAGTGAAGCCGGCTGGTCGAACTCCGAAGACATACGCAGCCCGGGCGGCTCGAGGTGAGCCGACGCCGGACTGCGTCCCCCCTGGGAAAGTCGGCGCGCAATTCCCGCGTTAATCGCTTCGCGAGTCGGCGCATGATTCGGTCGTTGTACTTTTTCGCCAGCGCACTGGGCGAGCGGTGGTTTCGCCGCCTGATGAGTCGCCCCAGCGGGCGACAAGCCTGAGTATCGGCCGAATCGAGCGGCGGCGTTGATAAAGTTTGCCGGATATCCGGACCGCGCCGCCGCCTGCTGTGCTAGCACCGATCTCTTCGCGAAATGCCGACCCATCGTGACGAAGTACTCGCAGCCGCGCGACCAGCGCGAACGCGGGCCGACCTGCTAGCGGCGAATCTCGCCGATTAGGCTCATAAACTTTGACGGCTGCGCCGATTTTGAGGGTTGAGCGGCGCACCCTTGCGCTCGTGGGGCGCGTCAACCTGACCTCCAGAGGGCCAGAAAGAGGAAGCTTCAATGGTGTCGCGACTAAGCAAACTTGCGCAGTATATCCTGAACATGCCCGTTCTCTGGGGTGGCTTGGCCTGCCTGGCGTTCTACTCCCTGATCTCCAAGGGAGCGATTCAGAACGAGCTGATCCGTCGGTACTTCGCCAGTCACCCGGTGGAATACATCACGGCGATGTTGTTCTTTGTGGGCATGGCAGCCCTGATCCTCAAAGCCCTCGATTTGGCGTCGCAACTCGGCGTCGATCGTCGAGTGGATCTGGGGCCGCCGCTGGATAGCCATGACACGCACGAGGCGTCGCGGGTCTTAGCCCGGCTGGACGAGCTGCCGGACAACTTGCGAAGCAGTTATCTGGTGCGCCGTGTGCGCGACGCCGCCGAGTATGTCCAGCGGAAGGCCTCCGCGGCGACGCTCGAACGACAACTACGCCATCTTTCCGACTTGGACGCGGAACGGGCCTACGCCGATGGCGCGCTGGTGCGGATCATCGTCTGGGCCATCCCGATCCTGGGCTTTCTTGGTACGGTAATCGGCATCACGCTGGCGATCGCCAATCTCCAGCCGGAAGCTCTGGAGAACTCGCTGTCGAACGTCACCTCCGGCTTGGGAGTGGCGTTCGATACGACGGCGCTGGCCTTGGGATTGTCGCTGGTGCTGATGTTCGCCAAGTTCGCGGTCGACCGCTTGGAAGGCCGGCTTCTCACCCAGGTGGACGAGCGCGTAACGGCCGACTTGAGCGGCCGCTTTCGAGGCGAGGCGCTCGAGGCCGGCTCTCAATTGTCGGCGGTACGCACCATGGCCGACACGGTGGTCGAGTCGAGCGAACGGCTGGTCGAGCGGCAGGCTGAGTTGTGGCGATCCACGATTGATTCTGCGCACCGGCAGTGGTCGCAGGTGACATCGCAGTTGGGCCAGCAGCTTGAATCGACGCTCTCCGATTCGCTCGAAACGGGGCTCAAGCGCCACGCGGAAACGCTGACTGCGGCCGAACAGGAGATGGCGGCCGAGAATCGGCGACACTGGGAGCTTATCCGCGAATCGTTAAGCGAAACCGCCACGCTGGCCGCGCAGCAACAGGCCGAGCTGATGCGGCAGGGCGATCTCCTGCGCCGCGTGGTCGAGGCGACCGACCAGGTGCAACAATTGGAGTCGACGCTCAACGACAACCTCTCCGCCCTGGCCGGCGCCGGGAACTTCGAGCAGACCGTGCTGAGCCTGTCCGCGGCCATTCAACTGCTCAATGCGAGGCTGTCGCCGGGCAGCTCTGAGCCGCGGCGGATCGACTTGCACTCCAAGCATCCTGCCGGCAACGCTGCATAATGCGCGCGATCTCTCGTGACAATTCGAGCGTTGTTTCGCTGTTTCCGTTTCTGGCGGTGCTGCTTTGCACCATGGGCGCGCTGATCGTGCTCTTGGTGGTGATCGCCCGGCAAGCGCGTCTAGAGGCCGCCCAGCAGGCAAACGCGCCGGACAACGCCCATCTTGCCGACATGAGCGCAAAGCTGAACGACCAGATCGAGATGCTCCAGCAGTCGCAGCAGCGCACTCGCGAGAATCTGAAGAACGACCGGCTCACGCTCAGCCACCTGGAAGAACACCTCTGGCGGCTGCGGGAACGGGTCGTCGAATTGCAGGCCGCCGCCAAACAGCTCGAAGAGGCGCAGGCCCTGGATGAAGCGACCCGCCAAAGGGCGGAGGCGGAAGTCCAGCGGCTGCGGAAGTTAATTGACGAGACCCGGCAGGTGATTGCCGAGCAACGCGAGGAGGCGAGCCAGCGGCGGCCGTCCTACGCGGTGGTGCCGTATCGAGGGCAGAACGCTACCACACGGCGTCCCATCTACATTGAATGCCTGCGTGATTCGGTGGTGATCCAGCCCGAAGGCATCGTGCTCCATGAGCGGGACTTCATTGCGCCGTTGGGGCCGGGCAACCCGCTGGCGGCAGCGCTCCGGGCGGCCAGTGAGTATTGGGCACAACAGGCGACAGCCACGGGTGACGAGTTGGCCGAGCCGTATCCACTGATTCTCGTGCGGCCCGAGGGGATAGGAGCATACTACCGCGTCCGCGATGCGGTCGAGTCGTGGGCGGACAACTTCGGCTATGAACTGATCGAGCAGGACTGGGAGCTTTCGTTCCCGCCGGTCGATCCGCAACTGGCGCATCTTCAGGAACGAGCGATCCGCGAAGCGCGGCTGCGCCGCGTCGAGTTGGCCAGGGCAGCACCCAGCCGGTACGGAAGCTATTCCAGCGCCGGCGGTGCCACCGGCGAGGTGGGCGAGACAACCGGACGCGGATCGGCCGGCTCGCCTGCTGGCGAACTGGGAGCATCCGGCCGAGGCGCCGGCGAGGGTTCGTCTTTCTTAGGACCGGGTTCGTTTGCCGCCCGGCGCGCCGAACAGGCGTCTGACGGGACAGGCTCGGGTGACTCGTCCGAAGGGTCCGCCGGCATGCAGGCTAGCGACGGAGCGAATCCCACAACCACAGCCGATTCGGCAGCCGGTGGTGAGGGCCCATCGTCTCCAGCAGAAGGCTCCCCCTCGCAGCCGTCCGGCGGCACGCCGGGTGACACGGCCGATGCGAGTAGCGACACAGCCGCGCAAGCGGAAGGCGGCACCGGCGGTCCCAATTCATTCGGAGCCGATACGCACGTTGCGGGTCCTGGTGGGACATCGTCGAACATCGCCCGGCCACTTTCGGATCAGCGCGGCGCCGATTGGGCGCTTTCCAAAGAAAGCCAGCGTGCGGTACCGATCAGCCGGCCCGTCAAAGTGGTTTGCTCGGCCGATCACTTGGCGATTCTCTCCAGCGACACCAATGAGGTCGGCCAAAAAATACCGCTGACCTCGCCCACTGCCGACGCGGTCGACGATTTCATCGCCGCGCTGTGGGAGCACACCGCCGCCTGGGGGATCGCCGGCGATGGGCTCTATTGGCGACCGACGATTGTGCTCATCCCCGATCCCAGCGGACAGCGCAGGGCCGATGATTTGGAAACACTGCTAAAAGGCAGCGGACTGCCCGTCAAACAACGCACCTCACCATGACCAGACGCCACCTGCACGACGACGCCGATCAGCCGGGCCAGGATTCCTTCCTGGACATCGTGGCGAATATCGTCGGCATCCTGATCATCCTGGTGCTGGCGGTGGGTGTTCGCGCCAGCCGCTCACCGGCCAATGCGCCGACCGTGAGCATCGACAGTGCGGCGTCGCCAGCCGACATAGCGGCTGCGCGTGCCGAAACGTTTCGTCTCGGCACGGAAGTGCGGGGGCTTTCGAATCAAGCGCGCGAGGTGAAGCAGGAGATCGCCGCGCGTAGATATGAGCGGGAGAGCCTGCTCACGGGGGTGCGGGCCATCGAGGCCGAGATGGAGCGTCGCAGAGAGTCGCTCGACGAGGCCACGGCCGTGGACTACGACCTGCGCATTGGCCGAGAAGCGGCCCAGGCAGAGTTGGATCGGTTGATGCGAGAGCAGCTTTCGCTGCAGACCATCGAGCCGGACACGGTGCAAATCGAAAACCTCCCCACGCCGTTGAGCCGCACCGTTACCGGGCCGGAGCTGACCTTTCAGCTCCGCGGCGGGCGAGTGACGTGGATTCCGCTGGAGGACTTGCTTACCGAGCTTAAGTCGCAGTTTGAAACGAACGCCCAGCGTCTTACGTCGCAGCCGCGGTTCACCGGCACGGTGGGGCCGCTCGGCGGCTTCCGCTTGCGGTACCAATTGGAGCGAATTGACAAGTCGACCGGCGAGGCGGGCGTCGGCCCGTCCTTCAGCATCGTCCGACTGGCTGAGTGGGAACTGGTGCTCGAATCGCCGAGCGCCGGCGAGAGCTTGGGCGAAGCAATGGCCGCCGGTTCGCGCTTTCGCCTGGCTCTGTCCGGTGCTGAGCCCCAGCGGACGACCGTTACGTTGTGGACGTACCCCGATAGTTTCGATCTCTACCGGCAACTGCGGCAGGAGCTGTTCGAGCTGGAATTCGCTACCGCAGGACGTCCACTGCCGGCGGACATCGCCATCGGCGGTTCGCCGCAGGGCACGAAGTCGGCAGCGCAGTGAGCAAAAGCAGAATTACCGCTTCGCGAGCAACCGCCGCAACAGCATCGGAGATACCCGGCCGCGGAACCGCTCCTTGCCGTCGATGACCACCACGGGAATGCAATCGCCGTAGCGCTCGACCAGTTCCGGGTCCGGATCGATTTCGACCGCTTCCACCTGGAAGCCTTGCCGTTCAAGCTCCGCTCGCGCCTCATCGCACAAATGGCAGCCGGGTCTCGTATAAAGCGTGGCGACGGGGGGGTTCATGTTCAGCGTCCTTTTCGTCGGGCGGCGGTAGTTCAGCCCGGAGTTTCCTGTTGCGTCACGGGCGGATCTTTTCACGCAGCTCCGGTCGCGTTGTTCCCAAAGCCCGTGTAGTGTCCAGCGGGGCCGGATTTTCGGAAAAAACGGCCGGGGCGGCCGTCAGGGCCATCTGTCGCTATAAAATTGTGCGAATCGCCCCTTTCCCAGTTTGTGACACGCAAGTAGCTGGTATCATTAGGGTTGGCATTGCTCGGCGCGACGCCCGTGGCGTGCTGGGTTGAACCTACACCAAAATTGCGGCGCCGCTGAGGTAAATCGCTCGTCATTGCCGCGTCTGGCACAATCCGTGGCTGCATAAAAGACGGCGCTTCGTAGCGAAGACCGATACTGCCACATTTTACCGCTCTTCTCAATCGCCGATAATCGGCTCGCGTATGGCTAAGGTCAGCGTCGAAAACTTCGTCTCTCTGGTCAAGCGCAGCAAGCTTGTCGAGGAAGATCAGCTTAACGCTGCGATCGATCGAATCTCCTCCGACTCGGGCGGCAATCTGCCGGCCGAAGCCGAGGACCTTGCGCAGCGCATCGTCGACGCCGGACTCTTGACCCGTTGGCAGGCCGACAACCTGCTCAAAGGCAAGCACAAGGGCTACATCCTCGGCAAGTACAAACTGCTGGGTCACCTGGGCACCGGCGGCATGAGCAGCGTCTACTTGGCCGAGCACATCCTCATGCGCCGCCGCGTGGCCATCAAGGTCCTGCCACAAAGCAAGGTCGAGGATTCCTCCTACCTCGAACGATTCCGCCTGGAGGCGCAGGCGGCTGCAGCCCTCGACCACAGCAACATTGTGCGGGCGTACGACATCGACAACGACGGCAACACCCACTACCTGGTCATGGAATACGTCGAGGGGCGCGACTTGCAGGCGTGCGTGAAGCAGGACGGGCCGCTCGACTTCGATACCGCGGCCGACTTCATCGCACAGGCCGCCGAGGGGCTGCAGCACGCTCACGACGCCGGGCTGATTCATCGCGACATCAAGCCGGCTAACCTCCTGGTCGACAAGCGCCGCACGGTCAAAATCCTGGACATGGGCCTCGCGAAATTCTCCGCCGAAACGCAGCCTTCACTCACCATTGCGCACGACGAGAACGTGCTGGGCACGGCCGACTACCTGGCTCCGGAACAGGCGATCGACAGTCACGGCGTCGATCACCGGGTCGATATTTACAGCCTGGGCTGCACGCTCTATTTCTCGTTGACCGGGCATCCGCCGTTCCCGGAGGGGTCGCTGCCGCAGCGATTGATGAAGCATCAAAACGAGCAGCCTGCGAGTATTTACAAGGATCGCCCTGATGCGCCGGGAGATTTGGTGGAGATCTGCGCGCGGATGATGTCCAAGTCGCGCGACAAACGTCCGGCGACTGCCGGTGATGTGGCCCGCGAACTGGCGCATTGGCTGGCCATGCGGGGCAAAACGATCAGCGGTGGCAGCGGGAGCGGAGCCTCCGGCGTGCTGACCGCCGCCGTGCAGGAATCGCGGCGGATATCGGCCCGACAAGCGGGTCGAGGTTCGGGTTTGGGATTGGGCAGTGGCGGCGTAGGCGGCCGCTCCGGACTTTCCGGCCCCGGCTCCACATCATCGAGCAAGTCGCTCCCACCGTTACCCGAGCCCGGAAGCGGTTCGCACCCCCAGGGGCGATTGGGTCCCGGCAGCGGTACCTCGGGCGGTAGTTCGTCGCGGCGACTGCCGGTGGCGAAGCCACTGAGCGATGAATCGGACTATGGACTCGCGCCGCTCGACGATGAGCCAGCGAAGGCGCCCTCCTCATCGAGCAGCAAGTCTTCCAGTCCATCGGCACCGCACTCTGGCGAATCTTCGACCAAAAACCGCGCGGCCGAGTCGACGTCCCCACAAGAGCAAACCGCCGCATCGAACGAGCCGTCGTCATTGCTCGACGAAGAGTTCGAAAGCGCCGAGTCCGGCGGCAATGATCTCGACGAACTGATGAATCAAGGTTTCGACGAGGACACCATGCCTTCGCTTGGAGCGGGCGGATTTGAGTCCTCCGGCAGTCCGCTCCGATCGCACGGCCGACCCGAGGTCACGCCGACTTGGGTCTGGTGGCTCGTCTCCTCGGTGGCGGCACTTCTGTTGATCTTGATCGTCGCGCTGATCGTTCAGATGCAGTGACGATCGTGGGCGTCGAAGCGACTGGCACCGCCTTCTTGCGACGCTTCTCGCACAGCGGTGTGCCTGATCTTGCTCGCCCCGCGCAGTGCATAACTGCGCCGTCCCGCGCCGCCCCCCCACTATAGGGTGGTTTCCTCGAAAAACCGGCACAAGCCGGCGGCTCCCCTCTCGGGACGTGTCCTGTTGCAAACCTTTGTATAGAAGCCACTTACACGAATTGCTTGAACACTCACCGCCCCGTTGCCTAGGATAGATAGAGGCCACAGGACGGGGCTCGATCGCTACCTCTCGGCGATCGATTCATGGATCGAATGCCGTTCCACGTCACTCTCCGCGACTTCGATACGGTGGAACGGAGCGTTGTCGATTGCAAGTCAACTCACACCTGGTGTGTCGAATGTCTCGACGAGGCGAGCTTAGTTTTCAGACGCGTTTGCGACAGGTGATCAACCGCAATGTGGCCGCCAAAGCGCGGTCGCGCAGGCGGGGTGTTCCCTCGGGTAAGCGTGCGCGCGGAGCCCAGCGCAACGACTGTCTACCTTACGCGCCACCCGAGGATTGGCACGAGCCGACCGGCAGCCCGCGCGCATATCGCATCCTGGAGCAGCCGCCCGGTGCAGGGTACCGGCACGTGCTGACGGCGCAGGATATTCGGGAACGTCTCGAGCAGGTTCCGCCGCACTTCCTGAAGTCGTTGGAAGTGATTCAGCTTAGCCGCATGACGCGCAAAAAACAGACATTTCCATGCTACGGAATGCAGTGGGGAAGCGCGCTGTATCTCTATCCGCTCGAGGACTCGCTGATTGAATACTTCCTTCGTCCGCCGCATCCGAACTTGATGAATGAAGCCCGCATGTACGGCGGCCGCTGGGAACACGAAGGCCCCAGCACGTGGAAGCTGGTATGGACCGAGGAGTCGATCCGCGACTTCTATCTGAACAACATCCTCATCCACGAGCTCGGGCACCTGGTCGACGATCGGAACTCCGGCTACGTGGAACGCGAGCGCTACGCGGAGTGGTTCGCCATTCGCTACGGCTACCTGCCCAGTCGTTCGCCCAGTGAATCCGCGCCGCCTCGCCGTACGGTCCGGCGTCACCACGCGCTTTGATTGCTGGCCCGTTGAACAGATGGGACTAGCTCCAAGCGAGAAAACTACAATCTCGCGGATGCAGCGGATCTATTGAGATAATCAACAGGCCGCTCGGGGCGTCATCCTTCGATCGACCGCCACATGTAATAGTGGGGACCGATCTGCGGCAAGTCGAAGCGCTCGCCCTCGATGGCAAAGCCGAGCTTCTGATAGAAGCCCGCCGCCGGTACGCGGGCGTTGCACCATATCCATTCGCCGCCATGGCCGCGCAGGTGTTCGATGCATGCGTCGATCAGCCGCCGTCCAATGCCGGTGCCCTGATGCGCCTCGACGACGGCCATGCCCCGCAGGCGCCAGGCGGCCGGGTCGCGCACGCCCGGCGGCGGCTCGCGATAAACCGAGGCAGTGCCGATCATCGTGTCGTCGGCAATGGCGGCCACGTGAAGCGTGAGCGGATCATCATCGCCCGAGTAGCATAGCTGGTCGACACTCTGGTGCGGTCGCAGAATTTGTTGCCGCAGGGGCCGCGTCGCTTCGGGCGTCACCCGTACGATCGTCACGCCGGCAGGTGCGCTCATGAAGATTCGATCCATGGCCGTTGCCTGGTGGCACAGACACGCCTGTCTGTGCAGTGAGTAGGGCTCGCTGTGCGGACCGGCCTCGATTCACCGGCTTATTCAACTACGCGTTAAGACGTCACTGCAAGATGCACGAAGGATGGTCTGCACCGCGGACCCTATGGAACTCCCCGAAGGTTCAGCTAACTGCGCTGCAGAACGTCCAGCGGTACCAGATTGTTCAAGCTGCCCGACCGAAACCCTTCCAGGTCGAGCGACACGAACCGAAAGCCCAGTTCCTTGAAACGTTTTACCAGCGGCTCGCGAATTTCCTGGCTGCACAGCCGGGCCAGCGCATCCGGCGGCACTTCCAGCCGCGCTACGTCGCCTTCGTGGTATCGCACGCGAACCACCGGCAGACCCAGCTCGCGCAGATACTGCTCGGCCTTGTCGATCATCGCCAGTCGCTCGGGCGTCACTGCTTGACCGTAAGCGATGCGGCTGGAGAGGCACGGCGTAGCCGGCTTGTCCCAGACGGGCAGCTCCCACTCCGCCGCCAATTGCCGCACTTCCTGTTTGGTGATGCCGCATTCGGCAAGCGGGCTTTCCACACGATGCTCGCTCGCCGCCTGCATGCCCGGGCGGTAGTCCCCCAGGTCGTCGACGTTCGCGCCGTTGACCAACACGGCCACGCCCAACTGCGATGCGAAGCGGCCCATCTCGGTATACAGTTCCGTCTTGCAGTGATAACAGCGGTCGGGCGCGTTGCGTACGTAGTCGGCGCTATCCAGTTCGCCGGTGGCGATCACCTGGTGGCGGATTCCGATCTGCTCGGCCAGCCGGCGGGCTTCGTCCAATTCTCCTTCGGCCAAGCTGGCGCTGGTGCCGGTGATGGCCACGGCCGACTCGCCCAGTGCCAACTGGGCCGCTTTGGCGACAACCGTACTGTCGACGCCGGCGGAGAATGCCACCGCGCAGCTTCCATAGCCACGCATCAGTAAAAGTAGGCGATCGCGTTTGGTGACCAGGTCGGGCATCAATCACATCCGGAGTTAGATGCAGCACGCTAGGGCAGGGGGGGACAGTCAGCCCCGACCTCCACGAAATAGTAGGACAGCCGCGGTAAGCTGACAACATGTATACGTATCCGTCGCCGGTGGGGGAGAAGTTTGCACCGCCCCGCTCTGCATCGGATAATCAGGCACCTGTCGCACTCTCTGCTGGCCGACGGCTACGGTCGGGGATCCAGCGAAGTTTTTCACTTTCCGGAGCAACCAACATGCCTGGTCCGGGGCACCGCCTAACGATTTGCCTGATCGTCTGCGGCGGCATGGCTGCCTCCGTGGGGGAAGTCTTCGGGCAACGGCCGGCCGGCGAAGAGTCGAACCGGCCGAACGTCCTCTTTATCGCCATCGACGACCTGAACGATTGGATCGGCTGCCTGGGCGGATATCCGGGCGTACGGACGCCGAACTTCGATCGCCTGGCCGAGCGTGGCGTGCTGTTCACGGGCGCCCACTGTAATGCTCCGCTGTGCAATGCATCGCGAGCGTCGCTGATGACCGGCATGCGGCCGTCGACTTCCGGTGTCTATACCAATTCGCAGTCGTGGCGGGCCTCGCCCGTGCTGAGCGACGCGGTCACGCTTTCGCAATACTTTCGCGCGCACGGTTATCGGGCAATCGGCGGCGGCAAGATTTACCACGGCTCGTTTCCAGACCCTCCGTCGTGGGATGACTATTATCCTTCGCAGCAGCGCAACCGGCCGCCCGATCCGCTTCCGGCCAACCGACCGCTCAACGGCATTCCCCGCACGCAGCACTTCGATTGGGGGCCGGTCGAAGCGCCAGTTGATGAGATGGGCGACACAAAGGTTGTCGACTGGGCGGTTGGCGAACTGGGGCAATCCCACGACCAGCCGCAGTTTCTCGCGGTAGGTATTTTTCGTCCGCATCTTCCGTGGTACGTGCCGCCGCAGTACTTCGACGCATATCCACTGGCCGACATCGCGCTGCCCGAAGTGCCGGCGGATGATCTGGAAGACATTCCGCAGATCGGCCGCCGCATGGCGCGGCCCGGTGGCGATCATCGCCGCGTCTTGCAACACGACCAGTGGCACGAGGCCGTGCGCGGCTATCTCGCGTCGATCACCTTCGCCGACGACCTGCTAGGCCGGCTGCTCGACGCCCTGGACCGCTCGCCAATGAGGGACAACACGATCATCGTCCTGTGGAGCGACCACGGCTGGCATCTCGGCGAGAAACATCACTGGCGCAAATTCACGCTTTGGGAGGAGTCGACCCGGGTACCGCTGATGATCGTGGCGCCCGGCGTGACGCAAGCCGGCACCCGTTGCGAAGAGCCGGTCAGCTTGCTCGATCTTTATCCGACGCTGGTGGAACTGGCCGGCCTGCCTGCCAAGGAGGGCGTGGAAGGCACGTCGCTGGTGCCGCAGGCACGGGATCCGTCCGCGCCGCGCAGGCAACCCGTGGTGGCCACGCATGGCTTTCGCAATCACGCCATTCGCGACGGCCGGTATCGCTACATCCGATACGCCGACGGCAGCGAAGAGTTGTACGATCACCGTACCGATCCACAGGAGTGGGAGAACGTCGCCGCGCGCGAAGACCTGGCGGAAGTCAAACAGCGGTTAGCGTCGGCACTGCCGGAAATGAATCGCCGGGGCATTGGTCGGGGACAGGGAGGCGAGCAATAGCGAATGGTGCGCTTCGGTCACAGCGTCTCGCCCATCCCCTCGTGCCCTTCGCTGCCGGTCATGCGCACGATTTGGTCGCGCAGGTCCGCGGCGTCTTCATACCGCTCTTCGGCCACGGCCTCTTGGAGCTGCGTGCGGAGCTTGCGCAGCGGATCGGCCGGCTCGGGCGGCTCTTCAGCCGTTTCGCCCGCGGGCACCTGCGATGCCAATTCCTTCCGCCACTTCCGCAGAAAAACCAACTCGCCCAAGTCGCTGGCCCGCTCGGATTGCTCGTACTCCGCCAAGAATTCTTCGATCTTGGTGATGCCGGCCTCG
Source organism: Pirellulales bacterium (assembly GCA_040880125.1). Lineage (GTDB taxonomy): Bacteria > Planctomycetota > Planctomycetia > Pirellulales > JBBDJB01 > JBBDJB01. The sequence continues at coordinate 32,059 of JBBDJB010000050.1, forward strand.
ACAACCTTCAGCGCCGCGCCATGATCGCCCAGTTCGATCAAAGGCGTGGCGACCGCCCGGGTGTGCATCATGATGACGTACGGCCGCCACTGATCGAATTGCAGACGGTCGCGGCGATGCCGGGCGTGATCGCGGACGAAGGTAAACAGCCGCAGGTTGCGGGCCGTGTCGCGGGCGCATAATTCGTACCGCTTCAGATGCCACAGGCTCAGATAGCGGTGGTAGTACTGGATGCCCTCGCGGAGCAGCTTTCCGCAGTCGTCCGAATCGAGCGTGAACGGCTCAGCGTCCGGATCGGACTGCTGCCGCGATTCTCGCACGTGCTCGTAGTAATCCAGCCACGAGGCGTGGCCGCGGGTCCGCTTGCCGTCGGGCCGGCCGTCCAGCTCCATCTGCATTAGCCCCAGGTCCAGCCGCAGTTGTATCTTCTCGCGGCCGTCGTCGCCCGTGATCAGACGGGCCGAGACCTGGTTGGGGTGGTAATCCCAGTTCGCTAAAACGCTGGAGATGTCGTAGCTCACGTGCGGGCCATTGCGTCTCGTGTTGAGATTTCCGCTGCTGTCGCGCCGCGGCGGCTTGCGGTGCGAGTGTCGCCCGAACCGGCGAGGCGAACCTGGCGAGCGCGCACCGTGCGGAACTGGGGCGGACGCGAAGCACCACCGGCCGGGTTGGGCAGCGTCGTGCCATTGTAGGCGGGGCGTACCGCGCAAGAAAGCGATCCGAGCGGGTCAAAACTCGGAAGCGAGAAGGAATAGCCGGCCCGTCGACACCGGCTTGCCGGGCGGCCGCTATGCAGTCGAGTCCCGAACCACTGGTTCCATGACCTTCGTGTTCCGCTCGACCGCCAGCACAATCGTCCGCTGCTCGACGCCGTCGCTGGTGCTGGCCACCACTGGAATCACCTGACGCCGATCCGGCATGCTCAATCGCACCGAGAACGATCCGTCGGAACGCAGCCGCACCGGCTCGCCCTTGAGCGTGATGTGGGCGTCGCGTCGGCTCACGCCATATACGATCAATTCCGCATCGACGGCCAATTGGAAATCGCTGGCGTCGGCCAGGTTGCGATCGGCGCCGGCTCCGAATCGGGTGTGCATCGGCGAGCCCATGGGCCGCTGCAGCCGCTCTTCGAGCAACTCCTGCAGTTCCTGGCTGGTGCCCTGGGGTGAATAGCCCCCACTCATGGCGAAAATGCGGTCGGCGTTCTGGGCGACGTCCTTCCAGTTCTCATCGACCGCGTCGCTCATGCCTGCCGGCGGAGTGGAGACCGTATTGCTGCGAGCCAGGCAGAAGAAGATGTCTTCCCCGGCTTCGTAGCCGATCTCCAGCCGGAAGCTGCACGGCGGATCCTGCACGTCGACGTACCAGTTGCTCACGCCCCCGTGGATGGTGATGCTGCGAACCCACGTGGCGGAGCCGTCGTCCGCGACCTTGTACAACCGCAACGTCGGCTTCGCGCCGTGCCAATGCTGGCCCATAGCGGCCTGCGCCCGCTCGACGCTCTGGCGGGAAAGTTCCCAATAGGCGTGCAGCCAATACGGATCACGGACCATCACGATCAGCCGATCGCCGACCGGTTTGCCGTTACGGCGATGATCGGAGCTGGCCGCCAGATTCTTGATCTGCTCGAGCTTCGACTGCAGTTGCCGAATGCGGCGTTGGGCGTGGGGGCTGGTCTGCTTTCCGTTTCCGTTGGAATTAGAGCTCTTGCGGTGGTTGGCGGCGATGGATTTGCCTCGGGGCGAGCGACGCGACGCCTGACTGGAGGGTTTCTTGCCGACCTTCACCAGCGCGCGAACGAGCTGATCTTTCCGCATCGAGTGCCAGCCGGGCACGCCGCGCTTTTTTGCCATCTGGGCAAGGTCTTTGCAGGTGTACGACTTGAGGGTAGCTGGTGTCATGATCAAACCCTGTTTCCGCGGAGGACGTGCAAACTAAATAGCGCGACGCGGTCGTCGGCGTCTTGCCCGACATCATCCGTGAAACTGGGGCGAATCACCCCTTCTCCAGGGCTGTCCCTCGGCCCGGAGAGATCGGCCAAACGTGGGAGGCACGCGAGCCGCCGCGTCGTGAGCCTCAGGGTTTACACCCCGCTCGCCACGCAAAGCCCCCCGGCGTGTCTTCCTGGCGTGACACTGGTCGGAACGGCTCTGTGCGCTTCCGCTTGGACCAGTGCCCTATTGGTGGGTCCGCAAACGGTCGACTAAGGTGCCGAGGCGCTCCCCCGTTTACTGGCCGATCGTGGGGGCGAACCTCGTGACCGGCGCCTGGAGTCCCTGGGGTCACGAGAGACTCAAAGACCGATCATGCCCAGTTTAATCTTGATTCCGGATTTATGCAACGAATTGGGGGCTTTCCTGACGCGGATTGTAAGATTTTGCGCGAGCGTAAGGCGTTAAAAACCAGAGGGTTGCGACGATATTGCCGGTCGCGCAAAGCGGGTTGATTTGGGACCCCCCGATTGTGTGGGTCCACTGCGACGACGACGCCGTGGGGACAAGCCGGCTGCGGCGGAAAGGGTGATGGCCAGCGGCTGAGCGTAAATTTGGATCCGGCGTAGGTTTGCGGCGAGCCGGCGACTTTGTGAAAAATTGCACGATATGGTCCCCAGGCCGTTGACATCACCGCGCAGCGTTCGCTACATTAGCCGCCTTAAGCATCTGCGAGTACCACCGGCGACGGGCCCGGTGGTTTGCCGTAAATGCTGCCGTGAAAGTGATTTGTCGACGATCCAGCCCTTCGTGTGGGCGTCGCTCTCGCGAGGACAACCTCCGCGGTGATCACTCCCCCCGAGGATCTGTCGCCTCTGACACTAGCGGCTCGGTGGACGTCCCGCATTTTTTCCGTCTGCCTGGAGATGATGATCCCGGGCTTGATCGGTTATTGGCTGGACGGGTGGTTGGGGAGTACACCCTGGCTGATGCTGTCGGGATTTGCGGTCGGCGCTCCGCTGGCCATGTGGCACCTCATTCAGATGACGAGTGAACGCCCCAAAGGTACGGGCTCCGGCATGGCTGGCAATTCCGGCACCGACGGTGAGCAGGAAGAAAGGGACCCTTCGCGGTGATTTCAGATCCGCTGGCAGGTTGGCAGCAGCATTCGCCCCGTGTTCGAGCGCTGCGCCTGCTGCGCTGGGCAGCGGCCGGTGTGGCGGTGGTTTCGCCGCTAGTGGTCACCACGCGCGGAACCGCCGGACTGGTGGCGCTGGTTGTCGCGGCTGGAGTCTGCACGGGCGGCGCGCTGGTGGCTCAGGGAGTTGCGGCCGCAGCGGCGCTCGACGTGTTCGGTCGGCTTGCCGTGGGTCTTGTCATTCGAATGATGTTTCCATCGTTGGCTTGTGTCTTGGTGGCTTCGGCAACGCCGCACGGCGTGCTCGCCGAGGGCGGTTTTTACGCGCTGACAATTGGTTTCTACCTGTACACGCTGGCGGTGGATTGCTTCCTGGCACTTCCCCGTCGCGCCGATTCTAGCCCCGCGAACGAGTAACCGCTTGCCATGGCCCACGATCCCCTGGCTCCAGAACACTTGATGGCGCACGTCAAGGACGCCGAGCACTTCGAGGTTCCGCGCATGCTGGCCGAAGGGGGGCATCTGGCCATCCCCCAGCCGTTTGCACCGGAAAAGCCGCTCTGGGTCGCGAACACGGGCAATTCGATCGTCGACGGGCTCATCGAGCCATTCGACTTGCGGATTACGAAGTTCATGGTCCTGGAGGTCGTGGCCGCAGTCATTCTCTGTGTGGTGTTCATCAGCTTGGCCAATCGCATGACCAAGTACAATCGGCCACGTGGGCGTTGGTGGAACATGATGGAGGCGATGCTGCTGTTCTTCCGTGACTACGTCACGCGGCCAGCCATCGGCAAGCACGATGGCGATCGCTTCCTGCCATTCGTGTGGACGATGTTCTTTTTTGTCCTCGGCTGCAATCTTCTTGGCCTGATTCCCTGGCTGGGATCGCCCACCGGTGCCATTGCGACGACAGGCGCCCTGGCGTTCTGCACGTTTGTAGTGCTCGTAGGCTCAGGCACGCACAAGCTGGGCGTGGTTGGATTCTGGAAAGGCCAGGTTCCACATATGGAGATGCATCCGATCATCAGCGCGATCATCACACCAATGATCTTCGTCATCGAGGTGCTGGGACTCTTGATCAAGCACTTTGTGCTGGCCGTGCGACTTTTGGCTAACATGCTCGCGGGGCATCTGGTGCTGGCCGTCATTGTGGGTTTTATCGCGGTCAGCGCCGGCTCGATCGCCTGGTTTGGCGTTATGCCAGCTAGCATTGCCGGAGCTTCTGGCCTGATGCTCTTGGAATTGTTCGTCGCCTTCCTGCAGGCCTACATCTTCGCCTTTCTGTCGGCCTTGTTTATTGGAATGGCCGTGCATCCGCATTGACAACCGTATTCGTCGATATCCGACCAATGAACTTCATCTTTAAAACTGTGTAAGGAGATTTCACAAGTGAACAAGCTGGTCAAGTTGACAGTGTTGGGTTGTTTCGTGGCGATACTCGCTTCGGCTCAGTTGGCGCAAGCCCAGGATGTCGAGCAGTTGCAGCAGCAGGTCGAGCAGTTGCAGGCGCAACTGGCGAGCGCGGGCGACGAGCGAATGGGCTGGCTGTTTGGCAGCAGCTTTGGTGCCGGCCTGGTGATTCTCGGTGCCGGCTTTGGCATCGGGCGCATTGGGGGGCAGGCGGTCGAAGCGATGTCTCGCCAGCCGGAAGTGGCTGGAAACATCCAAACCGCGATGATCATCTCCGCCGCGCTGATCGAAGGTGCGACGTTCTTCGCGCTGATCGTCTGTATGCTGTTCAACTAACTTTGCGCCGCGAGACCTTTAGCATGCGTTTTCTTCGACTCTGCGCGATACTGGCCCTGGCGGTCAGTGTGTCATTGGCGTCCGTCGCCCAGGCGGCGGACGAAGCCGGCGCGGAAGCTGGACACGCCGCCGAAAGTGCCGGGGAGCATGGGGCGGCGAGTACCAATCCGATATCGCTGGATCCCGATCTGGCGATCTTCACCCTGATCATCTTCCTCGTGGTGCTGGGCATCCTGTGGAAGTTCGCCTGGGGGCCGATCTCCGAGGCGCTCGATCAACGCGAGAAGGCCATCGCCGACAACATCCAGGCGGCGGTCGACAAGCACGACGAGGCCAAGCTCATGCTGGCCCAGTACGAAAAGCGGCTGGCCAGCGCCGCCGACGAGGTGCGCGAACTGCTCGAGGAGGCCCGGCGCGACGCCGAGCATACCAAGACCGAGATCATCGCCGAAGCCAAGGCGGCCGCCCAGGCCGAGCACGACCGGTCGATGCGCGAAGTTCGGGGCGCGACCGACGCGGCGCTGAAGGAACTGGCGGAAACCAGCGCCACGCTGGCGGTCGATCTGGCCGGCAAAATCGTCCGCGAGAAGCTCACCGCCGAGGATCAGTCGCGTCTCGTCCGCGACATGCTGGCGAAGCTGCCCAATACTCAGCCCAGTAAAAACTGACGTCGCGCTTAGCCGCGGGAACAAGCAATGGCTCAAGACACCAATCCCCGAGACATGAATCATCGAGCAGCCGATTTCGGCAAGCAGCAGATTGCCGCCGTGTATGCCAAGTCGCTTCTGCACGTGGCGGAAGAGGAAGGCAAGACGGCGGCCGTGCTCGAAGAGCTCGACTCTCTGGTCAATGACGTCTTGGCCAAGTTTCCCGACCTGGAGCGGACGCTCACCTCCACGCTTATCGACCACGAGCAGAAGGAGGCGATGCTCGACCGCGTCTTTGGCAAGCAGGCCTCACCGCTGCTGCTGCGGTTCTTGAAGGTGCTCTCCGCCCACGGGCGGCTGGACTGCCTGCGGCCCATCTGGCAGGCGCTGTCGGAGCAGTACAACAAGATTCGCGGGCTGGTGGAGGTCGAGTTGCGGGTGGCTCGGCGGATCGAGCCGGCCCTGGAGAAGGAGATTGTCGCCGCCCTGCGTCAGGCGCTCTCAGCCGAACCGGTAGTGCGCGTGGTGGAGGATGAGGACCTGATCGGCGGCTTCGTCATCCGCATCGGGGATACCGTCTACGACGGCTCAGTGGCGACGCAGTTGCGGCACGCCCGGGCGCGGATGGTCCAAAAGAGCGTGGAGATGATCGAGACCCGGCGGGAACAATTGTTGTAGAGCCCAAGAAACGAGAGATATGGATCGTCGCGGCGGCTGGTTCTTCGCCACTTCGTCGGGCGACTCGCACATATTCATCCTGGTAGGAACGTTATGAAGTTTAACTCCGACGAAATCGCTTCGGTTATCCAACAGGAAATCAGGCAGTACCAGTCGCAAATCGACGTCCGCGAAGTCGGACGCGTGCTGGAAGTGGGCGACGGCATCGCCCGCGTCTACGGACTGGCCGGCGTGATGTCCGGCGAGATGGTCGAATTTTCCAGCGGCGTCACCGGGCTGGCGTTCAACCTGGAAGAGACGTCCGTCGGCGTGATCATCCTGGGCGACTTCCTCTCGATCACCGAGGGGGACGAAGTCCGCAGCACCGGGCAATTACTCAGTATTCCCGTCGGCGAGGCGATGCTCGGCCGCGTCGTCGATCCGCTCGGCAATCCGCTGGACGGCAAGGGGCCGATTGTCACCACTGAGCGACGGTTCGTCGAAAGCATGGCCCCGGGCGTCTCCGGGCGCCAGCCGGTCGCCCAGCCGCTGCAGACCGGCATCAAGGCCATCGACGCAATGACGCCGATCGGCCGCGGCCAGCGAGAGCTGATCATCGGCGACCGCAAGACCGGCAAGACGGCCATCTGCATCGACGCGATTATCAATCAGCGCGACAGCGGCGTGAAGTGCTTCTACGTGGCGATCGGGCAGAAGGAGTCGACGGTCGCCGGCGTGATCGAGGTGTTGCGCGAGACCGGCGCCATGGACTACACGACGGTAGTCGTGGCCGGCGCCAGTGACCCCGCCCCGACGCAGTACATCGCACCCTATGCCGGTACGGCCCTGGCCGAGTTCTTCATGTACCGGGGCGAGCATTCGCTGATCGTGTACGACGACCTCTCGAAGCAGGCGGTTGCCTACCGGCAGTTGTCGCTTTTGATGCGGCGCCCGCCCGGCCGCGAGGCCTTCCCCGGCGACGTGTTTTACTGCCACAGCCGCCTGCTTGAGCGCTCCGCCAAGCTCAGCGCCGAGCTGGGCGGTGGCTCGCTCACCTCGCTGCCGATCATCGAAACGCTCGAGGGCGAGGTCTCCGCGTATATCCCCACCAACGTAATTTCCATCACGGACGGGCAGATTTATCTGCAACCCGACTTGTTCTTCTCCGGCGTGCGTCCGGCGATGAACGTCGGTATCTCGGTGTCGCGCGTGGGCGGGGCCGCTCAAGTCAAGGCGATGAAGAAGGTCGCGGGCGGTTTGCGGCTCGACCTGGCCGCTTTCCGCGAGTTGGAAGCTTTCACTAAGCTGGGCACCGAATTGGACCCGGCGACGCAAGCCCGGCTCGACCGCGGTTATCGCATGGTCGAACTGCTCAAACAGGGCCAGTACCGGCCGCTGGACGTAGTCGACCAGGTGTTGATCCTGTATGCCGGAACCCGCGGCCATCTCGACGATGTGCCGGTCGGCGATGTCGCAAAATGGGAAGAGGCCTTCTTGACCTTCATGCGCGATCAAAAGCCCGAGGTCCGCAACGAACTGGCCGAGACGAGCGACCTGAATGAAACACTGACCGAGTCGATCGAGACGTCGATCCGCGAGTTCAAAGCGCAGCACGCGGGCAGAACTCGCCAACCGGAGGTGGTGACGGTGTGACCGCGCGATCGGACCTGACCACGACCAAACCCGAATGAAGTGGGCCACGACAGGAATGTCTGTGCCACGATTTAATACACGTACAGACAAACGTGTCTGTGCCACCAAACCGTAAGCAGCACCATGGCAAATCCCCGCAAGCTCGATAAACGCCGCAAGTCGGTCCGAAACATCCGCAAGATCACGCGGACCATGGAGTTGATCGCCACCGCGCGCTTCAAGCGTGCGATGGATCGCGCCGCCGCGGCCACGGCCTACACCAACCGGATTACGGCCCTGGTGGGCGACCTGGCCCGGGCCGGGCTAGATGTCAGCCATCCGCTGCTGGAGTCCCGCGAGACGACCGACCGCGCGATGCTGTTGGTGCTCACGGCCAACCGCGGTTTTTGCGGCGGCTTCAACTCCAACGTCATCCGCGCTGGCGTCGCACGCTGGCGCGAATTGACCGCTGAAGTGCCCAACTGTCGGCTGGAGATCTCCGGCAAGCGCGGCATCAAAGGGTTTGTCGGTCGCGGTATCAAGCCGGACGAGAGGTTCACGCACTTCGAAGACCGCCCCGCCTTCGCCGAGATCGAGCTGCTGGCCAACCGTTACCTGGAGAGCTACATCCTCGGCGATCTGGACCGGCTGGACGTGGTCTACGCGCGGTTTGAGTCCGCCTCGCGGCAGCAGGTGACGATCGAGACGTTGCTTCCGCTGGGCTCCCTGGGCGGCATTGAAAGCGACCAGGAAGGGACGGCCCGCGCCGAAAGCCGCTACGAGTTTCTCCCCTCGCCCGAGAGCATTCTGGAGGAGGTCGTCCCGACCAGCTTCAAAGTCCGCCTGTTCAAGTGCTTTTTGGATAGCGCGGTCAGCGAACAGATCGCCCGAATGGTGGCCATGAAGTCGGCCACCGAGAACGCCGGCGATCTGATTCGCCAACTGAGCATGGCCTACAACCGGGCCCGTCAAGGCCGTATCACTTCCGAGTTGATGGACGTGATCGGTGGCGTCGAGGCAATCAGTTAGGGTTCGGGCATCGCACCAGACAAACGAACAACACGACATTCGAAACGACTAACCGACGGGAAAGATCAATTCCATGGCCACTGCCACACAAAACATCGGACGCATCACGCAAATTATCGGCTCGACGTTCGACGCCGAATTTGACGAGGACAAGCTGCCGTCTATCTACAATGCCGTCAAGGTCGTCGGCGAGCACAAAGGCGTTAAGATTGACCTGACCGGCGAAGTACAGCAGCACTTGGGCGGCAACCGCGTCCGCTGCGTCGCGCTCGGCGGGACCGACGGCCTGATCCGCGGCCAGGAGTGCCTCGATACCGGCGCGCCGGTCAGCGTGCCGGTTGGTGAAGCAACCCTGGGCCGCGTGTTCAACCTTATTGGCGAACCGATTGACGGCCGCGGTCCGGTCGACGCCAAAGAGCGCTGGCCCATCCACCGCGACGCCCCCGACATCCGCGACCTCTCGACGAAAACCGAGCTGTTCGAGACCGGGATCAAGGTGATCGATCTGCTCACGCCGTTCGTCCGCGGTGGTAAGGCGGGGCTGTTCGGCGGGGCGGGGCTCGGCAAAACCGTCATCCTGACTGAGTTGATCGCCCGTATCGCTTCGGCCCACGGTGGCTACTCCGTCTTCGCCGGCGTGGGGGAGCGAACCCGCGAAGGAACCGACCTGTGGCTGGAAATGCAGGAAGCCGCGATCGGCGACACCGGGCGGCACGTCATCGATCAGACGTGCATGGTTTTCGGCCAGATGAACGAGCCACCGGGTGCCCGGCTCCGCGTGGCCCTTTCCGCGTTGACCATGGCCGAGTACTTCCGCGATCAGACCGGGGCCGACACGCTGCTGTTTATCGACAATATCTTCCGCTTCTCCCAGGCGGGCAGCGAAGTCTCCGCGCTCTTGGGTCGCATGCCCTCGGCCGTGGGTTACCAGCCCACGCTGGCCACGGAGATGGGCGCTTTGCAGGAGCGCATCGCCTCGACCAACCGCGGAGCCATCACGTCGGTACAGGCCGTGTACGTGCCGGCGGACGACCCCACCGACCCGGCCCCGGCCACCGCGTTCAGCCAGCTCGACGCGTTCATCTACTTGGAGCGGTCGATTTCCGAGAAGGGTATCTATCCGGCCGTCGATCCCTTGGCGTCTTCCAGCCGCATCCTCGATCCGCAATACGTGGGCGATCACCACTACCGGGTGGCCCGCCGCGTGCAGACGACGCTCCAGCGCTACCGCGAGCTGCAAGACATCATCGCCATCCTGGGCGTCGACGAGCTTTCCGAAGAGGACCGCCTGATCGTGCATCGGGCCCGGCGGATCGAGCGGTTCCTCTCGCAGCCGTTCCTCGTGGCCGAGGTCTTCACCGGCAAGCCGGGCGAGATCACGACGCTGGCAGACTCGATCCGCAGCTTCGAGGAGCTGTGCGACGGCAAGTGGGACCACCTCTCCGAAGACGCCTTCATGTATGTCGGGCCGATCGAGCAGGCCGAAGAGCAGTGGAAGAAGATGCAGAAGCGGGCGGAGAAGTAAGATGGACCAGTCCGAGAAACCAGCCGCCGGCGCGCTGCGGTGCGTGGTCGTCACGCCCGAGGCCACCGTGGTCGACACGCAGGCTGGCTTTGTGGCCTTGCCGCTGTTCGACGGCGAGATCGGTATCGCCCCGCTGCACAGCCCCATGATCGGTCGGCTCGGCTACGGCGAAATGCGGATCCGCGACGGCGCCCAAACCCGCTCCTATTATGTCGACGGCGGGTTCGTGCAGGTGGCCGATAACGTCGTTTCCGTGCTGACCAATCGGGCTGTCCCCGCCGAGTCGCTGGATGCGGCCGTCGCCGCCGAGCATCTGGAGCACGCCCGCTCCAAACCGGCCAGCGGCGAGGAAGCCGTCGTCCTCCGCCAACAACAGATCGACCAGGCCCGGGCGCAGCTTCGCGTCGTCCGTCGCCAAGGCGCGGGCAGCTACTAGAGTTCTGTTACAGCTTGAATTGGGGCGCCCCTGCTGACTTGTCCGGCCGTGCCTTGGCGTCACCACGAGCCACGTTCACATTGACCGTGGTGCTGCACTCGCTTCCCGGCTCTGCTCGCGCCACGTGCGGTTTCTGGCGATTATCTGGACTGGCCGGATGGGTTGTCTCACGGCGCGTGCGATTCGCGCCGCCCGGCTCCAACGCCAGTAAGCGCACCGGCGGCATTTGCCGAAACTACTACATGTCGCGCCACCGCTTTGCCACCGGCTCAATTGCCCGTGCCGCCGAGTAACGGACGCCGCCCCGAGCTATCGCACACGCATCCGTCCTCGACCCCGATTCGCGCTACGGCGCCCACAGGCCAGCCACCGCTGGAACGCCTCCATGCAGGACCCACTTGACCCGCACGACCGACAATCGAGGCACGCCGCGCTGTACTACGATCACCACCAGCCTACCGTTGCGCTGGAGATCGTGCGCGGCCGCGCGCGGCGGCGGGTTCGCCCGGTCGACGTGCCCGCCTTCTTGATCGGCTCAGCCGTCGATTGCGATCTTGTGCTGGGCGATCCACGCTTTCCGGAAGTGCACGCCTACGTGCTGTTGCAGAACGGAGAGGTGTCGATCCGCCAACTCGGCTTCCTGCCGGAGATCACGCTCAACGGACAGCGCTTCACCAAAACGATGCTGACTGACGGCGACCGCATCCGCACCGGCCCGTTCGAGTTTCGCGTCCACATCGCGTCGCCCAGCGGCAGCGGTCGCCCGCCGCGGCCACGGCATCGCGGTTTCTTTGAACAGAGCACCCCCGACGCATCCCGCGCGAGCACGGTGAACGACCCGTGGAGCGGCCTGGAAAGTCTGCGGCACATGGATGCGGCAAGCTTGCGTCTGTACGTCGAAGGCGAGGCGCCGCCACAGGCGGCTCACCCGCCTGACAGCGGGTTCGCGCAAAAGGACGGACCGTGCGCGCGTCAGGCTTGAATCGGCAGGGCGAATTCATCCGCGCCAGCGGAGTTCCAGGGAAGAAAGGACCTTGATACGATCACGATGCTTCTCGGATTCATTCAGCTAAAGCCACCCTGCCTGGGGCATCGACTTCCCGTCTCCGACGACGGGACGGCCCTGCGCACGCTTCGCCGCCTGGCCACCGCCACCTGCGGTGAAGGGGCGGCTACTTCGCCGTCATCGCGATACTCTCCCGCGCGCCGCGGCCGGGCTTGCTGCCCTCCGCGGGCGGAGTTGATCGAGGCGGACCTTGCGCAACTGGCGGCCGATCTGGATCATGCCGCCTGGCAGTTGAGCGAGCGCCTGGAACTGGCCCGCCACTGCTGAAAGCTCGGCATCAGCCGATATGCTGCGTCGCCGCGCTGACGGCTATTCCTGCAACGTCGCCGGGGGTGTCCGGCGCATGGCCTTGGGGCCAGCTCTTCGTGCCGCCATTTCGCTGGTGATCGCATCCAGCCGCCCCTGCACGGTGTCGAACGAGGCGATGGCGGTGAAAACCATCAGCAAGCTGACGCACGTGTAGCCGATCATGCCCACGATGTATGCATCCACTAGGTTCGGTTCGATACTAATTACGTCCGTATCGAGCACTACCGCAGGCGCATACAGCAAAAAGGGAATACAAGGAGCCAGCATGATCTCACCGAGAGGACTTGTCCCGACGAAGAACACCGGAATGCAACAGAAAAAATAGCCCCCGCCGACGAAAAACGCGATCACGAGTGTCGGGCCCAATGCTCGTAGCGACGTCTTGCTGATCATCGAGCTCCAGGTGCCCAGCCCCACGGCAAACAGCAGTAACACCCCGAAGGTTGCCAGCAGCAGGGCGAGGCGAAACAGAAAACCGGACATTTGGTGAAGACCCGGCACCCAGATGGTCAACAGAAACACGACCAGCCACCGGGCCGCGTAAAGATTGCCGGCGAACTTTGCCAAAACGATCTGCCGAGCAGAGAGCGGTGTGCTGAGCACCGCGTCCCATGTCTCCTCTTCCTTCTCCCCGGCAACGGCGCCGGCCGCGCGGGCGGCAATCAGCAACAGCCCGACGCATCCCACAGCCGCACCCATGGACGCGGCAAAGTACTGTCGGGCGCCCACTGAAGCGTAGGACGACGCAGTGTAGGTAGCGACATTCAGCGTCGTCACCGCACCAACTAGCAGCAGGACCACGATCCGACCCGCCACACCGAGCCGGGTGATCGAATGCCGGGCGAACAGTTCCTTCCACAGCATCGGCTCGGCGCCCAGCGGCAACCGCAGACGCGGCAGGCTGAAGCTCTCCCACCGTCGCCTTTTCGCCGGCGCTCCGGACGCCCTCAGATGCACTTGCCGCACCGCCATGGTGGCTAGGCCGATGCAAACCAGCGAAATGCCGGTCTGACCGAGCAGAAAGTCGCGGATCGGATGAGTGCCCGCTACCGGAAATGAGAAACCCATGCTGATGCTTGCCATCATCCACACCGGGTTGACCGATAGCAGATACCCATTGGCGTCCTGAAGCCACTGCGGCAGAGACAATAGTGGACCCGGGGTCAACATCAGCGGCACGAATAAGAATGCGATGAGAAATAGATAACTCCGCATGACCGCGTCGCGCGGCCGCTGCGACCACACGGAAATGCAGATCGACACCGAGGCCACCAGGACCATCGTGCTGCCGGTGACGGCAAACACCAACAACAGTTGCTCGGCCGGAATGCCGCCCAACAGGCGGAAGATCGCAAGAATCGGCAGCCCCACCGCCACCAGATACGCGACGCTCAGCAGCCGCGCCGTCAGTTTGCCCAGCACGATTTCCGAGTTGCTAAGCTGCGTGGCGAACAGGTACTCGATCGTCCTCCTCGACCGCTCCGTGGCGATCGTCCCGGCCACCATGGCCGGCCCGACTGCCAGCACGCCCAACAGTTGCAGCCAGGCATAGGAATAGAAAAAGCTCGCGGTCACACTCGCCACGTCCTGGATACTGATCTGGCGTCCGTAATACGTCAGTTGCGCGTAACTGCCCCAGAGCAGAAACAGGATCAGGATCGCGTAGACCACGCGAAGCACGAAGTAGCGCCGCCGCCGGGCACTGGTGACCATCTCCGCGCGAAAGATCGGACCGAGCAGCATCAGGCATGTTCCGGCAAAGTGAAGAGGCAGGCAACAAGCGGCCTCATGGTACCGCCGCCGCGCCCGCCGGGCTAGAGAATGGCGACCAAGTAGGGCTCGCTGTGCGGACCGTATCTTACGGTGGCACAGACATTCCTGTCTGTGCATAGCAGCGTCAGGGTTGTCGCGGAGGGCCAAGCGCGCGGGCCACGGAATGCTTGTACTGCCCTGCAGCTTTGGCCCTTGGATTTCGGGGAATTCGCACAGACAGGAATGTCTGTGCCACGATCCGCTGACGGTCTGCACATCGGACCCTACTGGTCTACCGATCGCCCCCGCACCCTGGCCGCAGTATCCGGATTGGGCTATGCTGACAGGTTGCGGAAATCTTGCATTTTGCACCTGGGGAGTGCAGCGTGGCCGAGCGAATCATCCGCCTCCGCAAGGTGGCGGTTCACAACCTCAAACAGATCGATCTCGACCTGCCGCAGCGCAAGCTGATCGTCATCTGCGGGCGCAGCGGCAGCGGGAAGACGAGCCTCGCCCTCGATACGCTCTACGCCGAGGGACAGCGGCGGTACATCGAGAGCCTGTCGGCCTACAGCCGGCAGTTCCTGGAACGGCTCGACAAGCCGGACGCCGAAACGATCGACGGCATCCCGGCCAGTATCGCCGTCACCCGCAAGACTGCCAGCCGGTCGAATCGGGCCACGGTCGCTACCGCCACGGAAATCCATGACCATCTGCGGCTGCTGTTCGCGCGGATCGGCGAGATCCAGTGCCTCGACTGCGACCGGCCGGTGCGCCGCGACACGCCCGAGTCGATCGCCGACACTCTAGGCCAGATCGAGTCAGGCCGCCGGATGATGATCGCCTTTTCCGCCGCGCCGGCCGAAGGCGAGACGCCCGGTCAGTTTGCCGCCCGGCTCTCCGAGGAGGGCTTCGTGCGGGCGATCGTCGGCGACGCGGTGATGAACCTGGCCGACGTTTCCAAGTTGGAGCAACTTGGGCAAGAGCCAATCGACGTGGTCATCGACCGCCTCTCGACCGACCGGCTCAACCGCGAGCGCCTGTGCGATACGCTGGAGTCGGCCCTGATCCAGGGCGGCGCGGCATGCCTGGTGCTCGTCGAACGGCCGACCGACGCTCCGCCAGACGACGCCGCCCAGACGCAATCGATCGACGGCCACAAGTGGCAGCGGCGGCACTTCAGCGGCCAGTTGCGGTGCGGTACGTGCGGCCGCGAGTATCCCGAGCCCGAGCCGCGGCTGTTCAGCTTCAACAGCCCGCTGGGGGCCTGTCCCCAGTGCGAGGGTTTCGGCAACATCATCGACGTCGACATGGAACTGGTCGTGCCGGATGTGACCAAGTCAATCCGCGAGGGCGCGATAGCCCCCTGGAACACGCCGTCCTACGCGCACGAGCTGGAAGAGTTGCTCGCCCTGGCCGGCGACTTCGATATCCCCGTGGACGTGCCGTTTGCGGAGCTCGACGAAGAGAGCCTGCGGCGGATTCGCGAAGGCGTGCCCGAGCGCGACTTCGGCGGCTTAAGCGGCTTTTTCGCCTGGCTGGAGCGGCGCAAATACAAGATGCACCTGCGGGCCGTACTCAGCCGCTATCGCTCGTACCGCGTGTGTACCGCCTGTCACGGAGCCCGGCTGCGGCCCGAAGCGCTCGCCGTCCGCATCGGCGGGCGGAACATCGCCGAGGTGACGGGCATGCCGATCGGCGCAGCGGCCCGTTACCTGGACGAGTTGGAGCTTTCCGACTACCAGCGACAGGTGGGCCGCGTGATGCTCGACCAAGTTAGCGCAAGGCTGCGGTTTCTCGATCAGGTGGGCGTCGCCTACCTGACGCTCGATCGCACGCTCCGCACGCTCAGCGGCGGCGAGGCCCAGCGGGTGTCGCTCACCTCGGCGCTCGGCTCCAGCCTCGTGAATCTGCTGTACGTGCTGGACGAGCCGTCGATCGGGCTTCACCCGCACGACGTCAGCCGGCTGACCGCGGCGGTCCGCAGGCTGCGCGACCGGGGCAACACGGTCGTGGTGGTCGAGCACGAAGAGACGATGATTCGCGCCGCCGATCACGTTGTCGAGATCGGGCCGTTGGCGGGCGAACGCGGCGGCGAGATCGTTTTCCAGGGTACGCCCGCGGAAATGCTCCAGGCCCAGGGCAGCATCAGCGGCGACTGGCTCGCCGGCAGGCGCGGCGCGAGCGGTCCTGCGCGTCGCCGCGAGCCGCAGCACGGCCGGGTGCGCGTGACCGGCGCCCGGGGCAACAACCTCAAGAATATCGACGTCGAGTTCCCGCTCGGCCTGTTGTGCCTGGTCACCGGGGTAAGCGGGTCGGGCAAGAGCACGCTCGTCCAACAGACGCTCTATCGCGCACTCTGCCGGCGGCTCCGCAAGGACGCCCCCAAGCCGTACGATCACGACGACGTCTTCGGCGACGGCCAAATCGAAGACGCCGTGCTGGTCGATCAGTCACCCATCGCGCGTTCTTCGCGGTCCAATCCCGTTACCTATATCAAGGCCTTCGACCCGATCCGGGCCGTCTTCGCGGAGACGCTGGAAGCCCGTACGCATAACTACACGCCCAAGTACTTCAGCTTCAATGTCGAAGGCGGCCGCTGCGAGGCCTGCCAGGGCGACGGTTACAAAACCGTCGACATGCAGTTTCTGGCCGACGTCCACATGAAATGCCCCGAGTGCGGCGGTCGCCGTTACCGCCGCGAGATCCTGCAGGTCAGATACCGTGGGCGTGACATCGCCGAGGTGCTCGATATGACCGTCCGCGAGGCGTTCGCCTTCTTCCGCGGTCATGGCAAGGTGCAGTCGCGGCTGAAGCACCTGATCGATGTCGGCCTCGACTACCTGCGGCTTGGCCAACCGGCCAGCACGCTTTCCGGCGGCGAGGCCCAGCGGCTCAAGCTGGCCAGCTACCTCTCGACACCCCGGCGAGGGCGCACGCTGTTCGTGCTCGATGAGCCGACCACCGGGCTGCACTGGTCGGACATCGTACAGTTGATCGACTGCTTCGACGCGCTGCTCGACGCCGGGCACTCGCTGATCGTCGTCGAGCATAACTTGCAGTTAATGAAGGCGGCCGACTACATCGTCGATCTGGGCCCGGGCGCCGCCGACGAGGGCGGCCGCGTGGTGGCCGAGGGTTCGCCCGAGGAAGTAGCCGGCAACACGGCCTCGATCACCGGCCGCTATTTGGCCGCCGCCCTGGCGGGAGACGTTCATGAGCAAATCGCCTGACGTGGCCGGCGCTGCGCCTGCGGATCTGGCGGTGCGCGTCTTTTTCGGCGATGCCTCACCGGCCGCCGCTAATGTGTACGCCCAGGCAAGCGGCGACCTGCCGCCCGACGCACGTCTGACCGGCAGCGTGGGCGGCCCGACGTGCGCGTACGCGCGAACCCTGGCCGCGACAATGCCGCTACGCGATCGCGGCCCGGGGCCGACCCCGCTGGCCGAAGCGATCGTGCCCGACCCCTGCTTCTGGACGCCCGAGCTGCCGTACTTGTACCAGGTTGACGTCGAGCTGCGTCGTGGCGAGCAATTGATCGCCCGCCAGCGTCATCTGCTGGGGATCCGCCCGCTAGCCGTGCGCGGCAGCGATCTGCGGCTGGCCGGCACGCGCTGGGTGCTGCGCGGGGCGATGCGTGACGCCGTCGATGAGCGACCGCTGGCGGCATGGCATGCCGCCGGTGCAGCAATGCTCGTGACCAATCCGGACGACGCGCTGTGCGACGAGGCCAGCCGCGTCGGCGTCCTGGTGATTGCCCGGCTGTCCGGCGACCGAGCGAGCTGTGAACAGGAACTGGCTCGCGTTGCCCGCTGGCCGGCGGTCGGCGTGGCCGTGCTCGACGAGTGGGACGGGCAAGCGCCGCGGCCGCGGAACCTGCTGCTGGCCCAAAGGCGCGACGCGACCGACAATGAACCAGTCGCCCCCTGGGCGGACCTTGCGCTGTGCGAAGGCGGCTCGGCCGACGATCTGATACGATTCGTCCGCGAGTGCCGCGTGCCCTGCCTGACCCGGCGCCGGGGCGGACCGTATGAAAGCATCCAGGAGGCCCGCCGGGCGTGCGACCTGTTGCAGCGCGACCTGGCTCCGCACGCCGACCCATGCGGCTTTTTCGTGTGAGCGATTTTTCGGAGACGACCCGGTGACCAGCGTACCCGAGAGAAACCCCGCCAACCTCGACCGCTACGTCCGGCAGATGCGCTACCCGCCGTTGGGCGAACAGGGTCAGCGCCGGCTCGCAGAAAGCCGCGCGCTGCTTTGCGGCTGCGGCGCGCTCGGTTCGGTGCTGGCCAATACGCTGGTCCGTGCCGGTGTCGGCTATTTGCGGATCGTCGACCGCGACTTCCTGGAGCTGAACAACCTGCAGCGGCAGGTGCTCTACGATGAACAGGACGTCGCATCGCACCTGCCCAAGTCGATCGCCGCGGCGGCCAAGCTCCGCAAGATCAACTCGCAGGTCGAGATCGAGCCAGTTGTGGCCGACGTCGATCATCAGAACGTCGCCCGGCTGGCCGAGGGCATGGACATCCTGCTGGACGGTACCGACAACTTCGAGACTCGCTTCCTGCTGAACGACCTGGCGGTGCGCGACCGGCTCCCTTGGGTGTACGGCGGCTGCATCGGCGCGGAGGGGCAGTCGATGACGATCCTGCCCGGGGAAACACCGTGCCTGACCTGCCTGCTGCAAGAGGCCCCGCCGCCGGGCACCATGCCCACCTGCGACACGGCCGGCATTCTGGGGCCGATCGTCAACGTGGTGGCTTCCATCCAGGCGATCGAGGCGATCAAGATCCTCAGCGGCAACCGCGACTCCATCAACCGCACGCTGTACATCATCGACCTGTGGGATAGCCGCGTTCGCCAGGTCGAGGTCGCCCAGCTTCGCGAGGCGGTGGACTGCCGCACCTGCCATCAGCGCGAATTTCCCTGGCTCGAAGGCCGCCTGGGCAGTCACACGGCCGTGCTCTGCGGACGCAACGCCGTGCAACTCAGCCACGCCACGCCGGGCGGAGTTGCGCTCGACTCGCTCGCGCAAAAGCTCGCCGGCATGGGCCGCGTCGCCCACAATAATTACCTGCTGCGGCTGGCCGTGGACGATTACACGATCACGGTCTTTCCCGACGGCCGGGCGATCGTCGCCGGCACCGACGACATCCCCACCGCCAAAACCGTCTACGCCAAGTACATCGGCAGCTAGCGAAAGTCGGGTAGCACCGGTTGTCTTCAACCGGTGCTACCCGGTCTTTAAGTACAGCTACAGCCCCCTCTCCCCGGCCCTCTCCCAGAGGGAGAGGGAGTAATCTCGTGGCACAGACGACTGTGTCTTTAAACTCTCGAAAAGGTTCTCCACCTCTCCATGCTCGACCGCATCCTCGAACCGGAAGTGATGGACACCCGCGGCGAGGCGATCGATTACGACGTGATGGATCACGCCGAAGTGAACCGCCGCTTTGTGGACGATCTGATTGCGGCCGGCCTGCCCGAGGGCGACTGCCTCGACCTCGGCACCGGCACCGCGCAAATCCCGATCGAGCTCGCGAAGCGAACGCAGAATGTCCGCATCTGGGCGGTCGACCTGGCTGGCCAGATGCTTGCCGTCGGACGGGCGAACGTCTCAGCGGCCGCGCTCACGGCGCGGATCGAGTTGCAACTGGCCGACGCCAAGCGGCTCCCTTATCCCGACGGGCGGTTCGCCTCTGTGATGTCCAACAGCATCGTGCACCACGTCCCGCGGCCTGAAGACGCGTTGGCCGAAGCAATCCGCGTCACCGCTCCCGCGGGGCTGCTATTCGTCCGCGATCTGATGCGGCCCGACTCCCGCCAGCGGCTCGAATCCCTCGTTGAGCAGCACGCCGGCACGGCGGGCGCGCACCAGCGGAAGATGTTCGCCGACTCGCTGCACGCGGCCCTGACCCTTGAAGAAATGCGGCAACTCGTGGAGCATCTGGGGTATGCCGCCACCGACGTCGGGGCGACCTCCGACCGCCACTGGACGTGGACCGCCCGAAAGAACCGCTGAGGTACAGCAACGGGTGGCACAGACATTCCTCGCTGTGTTAGGCAGCATTGACTTTAAAAGGAGCACCTCGTGCCGGAACAACCGCACGAACATCCCACCGAGAGCGATCCGCCGATTGAGGCAGACAGGCAAACACCGGAAGTGTCCGGCGACAGTACTGACGACGCCTTCGACGGCCAGGCGGTCCTCTCGCCGGAGGCGCTCGAAGAAGCCAAGCGCTACGGCCGGCTCGATCTCGTCACCAGCCTGGCCGACAAGGCTCTCGACCTGGCGTTTCTCTCGGTGGCCGCCTTCTGGCTGGCCGGGCCGCTTACCGCTTGGCTGCGCGGATTTGGGTTTCTCTCCGCGCATCCCCCCTGGCAGGTGGTGGCCCTGTATGTGATCGTGCTGGGGCTGCACATGGCCATTTCTTTTCCGCTCTCGTACTACCGCGGATTCGTCCTGGAGCACCAGTTCGGGCTCAGCCGGCAGTCGCCGCGTGCGTGGTTGTGGCGCTACGCGAAGCAAGGTGTGCTTGCCGGCGGCTTCGGCATACTGTTCTTCCTCATGATCTTCTGGCTCATCTGGAACGTTGGCGCCATGTGGTGGCTGGCCGCCGCGGTGGCGTTCTTTTTCATTTCGGTCCTACTCGGCCAGTTGCTGCCGGTGGTCGTGGTGCCGCTTTTCTATCGAGTCGAGCGCCTCGATGCCCCGGAGCTGACCGAGCGGCTCGCCCGCCTCGCCGAGCGGACCGGCCTGAACCTGCAGGGCGTCTATCGCATCGACATCAGCGCCGAGACCGTCAAGGCGAACGCCATGCTCGCAGGGCTGGGACGCACGCGCCGCGTGCTATTGGGCGACACGCTACTCGACCGCTTCACGCACGACGAGATCGAAGTCATCTTTGCGCACGAGGTCGGGCATCATGTCCACCGGCACATCCCCAAGCTGATGGCCATCGGCGGCCTGTTCAGCCTGGTCGGCTTCGGCCTATGCGACGTCGCGCTGATGGCCTACAGCGGCCCGGTCACCTACAGCGACGTGCCGCCATCGGCGCTGCCGCTGTTGATGCTGGTCATCACGCTGTTTTCAATGTTGATGGAGCCGCTGCAGAACGTGATCAGCCGCCACTTCGAGCGGCAGTGCGACCGCTATGCGCTCGAGCGGACGGGCATGCGAGCCGCCTACCGCGCGGCCTTCCGCAAGCTGGCCCGGCTGAACAAGGACGATCCAGCTCCCAACCCGGTCACTGTCTTTCTGTTCCACAGTCATCCCCCGATCGGCGAGCGCCTGGCGATGGCCGACGGCGCGGAGTGACCGGCTGTGCCGGTTGTAGAGGCAAAGTCTCCGTGTCTTGCCCAGCTTTAGCCGGCCGGTAGGTCACAGTGACAGGCCTCTGTCACCGCGGTAACCCACGTTTGCAATGATGTGGGTTCCGCATGGATTACCGCCGTACTGGATGCTCTCGCCCGGCATCAGCCGCGAGGCTGGCTCCGCCGATCTGACGCCGCACGAGCGACGCGTGGTGCGGCTGTTGTCGCTGGGCTGCACGTTGCGGGAAGCGGCCGCCATTCTGCGCGAGGATCCGAGCGCAACGCAACGGGTGAAGCGTACGGCGATGTCCAAAACCCGCGCGAGAAACATCGCCCGGCTTACCCGCTACGCCATCCAGTCCGGCCTTTCGCCGCTGGACGACGAACTGACGCCGGCCGAAGCCCGCCGCTGCGCCGCGGCGGGGCCGTGACAAGCGACAGTCTCGATCTTTAGCGGATTCGTCCGGAAGGCATCCGGTCTCAAGACGGTTTCGGCAAACGGCCCCGGCCACGTCAGCCTGCTGACTCCTGCGGCGCGCAGGCGAAAGTACACTCCCATTTCTATGCACTCCTCAATTCGAGGGCTGCCAGCGTTTTCCAGGCAGCATGCGTTTCTCCGGAACTGTTGCGCCGCTGGGCGGTTGAACCATTAGCCGTCTCTGCCGGGGAGGGGGGCGGCGCGCCATGCACTCGAAGCCATCCAAGCACAAAGGAAAGCTCACTATGACCGGCACACCGAAACTGCGGTCCCTCGTTGCCAGTTGCGGCATTCTGCTCGGCGCCAGCGTCGCGCAGGCTCAGGACTGGCCCCAGTGGCGCGGAGCCAACCGAGACGCCAAGGCCACCGGTTTCAACTCGCCAGAGACGTGGCCCGCGGAACTTACCAAGAAGTGGGACGTTCCCGTGGGCGACGGCGTATCCACGCCGTCCCTGGTCGGCGACCGCTTGTACGTCTTTACGCTGGAGGACGGCAACGAAGTGTTACGGTGCTTAAACGCCGAAACCGGCGAGGAGATTTGGCAGGACAAATACGAGGCGGAAGGCGCCGATGGGCCGGCCGGTCGCTTTGCCGGACCCAGGGCTTCGCCCACCGTGGCCGACGGCAAAGTCATCACGTTCGGGGTGCGAGGCACGCTCTCGTGCCTGGACGCACAGTCGGGCGAGATTCAATGGCGTAAGAATGACTACCCCGATTCGTTGCCCATGTTCTACACGTCCAGTTCGCCGATCGTCGTCGACGGACTGTGCATCGCCCAACTCGGCGGTGAGCGGAGCGGCGCGATCGTCGCCTACGATCTCGCCACCGGCGACGAGAAGTGGAAGTGGACGGAAGCCGGGACGGCCTACGCCTCGCCGGTCGCCGTGGAACTGGGCGACAGCAAGGCCATCGTCGCCGAGACGAGCAACAGCATCGTTGGCTTGAACGTTGCCGACGGAAAAGAACTGTGGTCGATCGATTTTCCGGTGGAAGGACGCGGCTACAACGCCTCCACGCCAATGCTCCAGGGGCAGAAGCTGATCTTTTCCGGGTCGAACCGGGGCACGAAGGCGGTCGAGCTGAAGAAACAGGGCGACAGCGTCACCGCCGAGCCGCTCTGGTTCAACGAAGACGCCTCGGCACAGTTCAACACGCCGGTCCTCAAGGACGGCATGATCTACGGCCTGACCACTCGTGATATGCTGTTCTGCATCAACGCCGACAGCGGGGAGACCGAGTGGACCGTCCCCTACAGCGAAGCGATCGGCGGCGCCGAAGCACAGCAGCCGGCCGAGCAACCGCAAGGACGTGGTCGTGGCCGCGGCGGACGCGGCGGCGGTGGGTACGGGTCGATTGTCGATGCGGGTTCGGTATTGATCGCCTTAACGCCGGCCGCCGACATGGTGATCTTGAAGCCGAGCGACGAACAGATGCAATCAATCGCCAGCTACAAGGTCTCCGACAGCCAGACGCACGCCTACCCGGTCGCCTCCGGCAATCGGCTCTACATCAAGGACGAAGACTCCATCGCCTGCTGGACGGTCGAGTAATCCACATTGCGAAAGAACGCGGACGTGGGGGTGCCACGGCTCACCTTGTCCAGCAGTGCCCCTTTTGCAACTTGTAGCAAGGGCTAAACCGGACGCAAAATGCCGCTACTTCGACGCGGCTTCTAGCGCGCGGGCCTGCGCAATTTCTCGCTCACCCAGCGGCCGGACTTGTCCCGCGGCGAGTGAGACGATCGCCAGCGTCTCTCCCTTCAGGCTGACGAATTCAACCTCAAAGCCCGCGTCCCTATGAACCAGCACAACCGTGCCGAGGTCGCCACGCTTCAGCCCGTGCTCGGGCAAGTCACTCGTAAGGACAATGGTCTCGTGCTCTTTGATCATCGCCTTAGCCTCGGAGCGGATAGGCGGTAACGAGCCTCGGTACATCGGAGCCAGTTTCGATAAACCAGACGGTTCGTACCAAAGGAACTCGTCCGTCTGCCATCTGCATTATACCGTGTACCGCCGAACGAGAGCCCGCCGGGTGCCACTGCTCACCTTGTCCAGCAGTGCCGTCTTTGCAACTTGGAGTGAGCGCAATACTCGAGGAGAAAGTTGCCACTTCGGAGTGGCCGCAACGGCGGAATTCGCGCGCATTGCTTCGAGCTCGCAAAGAGCGTATCTAACCGTCACCGCATCAGCGTCTCCTCATCGCTCGGCACAGAAGGCTCCGTCCGATATGCGGCTTGCTGCTCGTCGGATCGCTCCGCCATCTCGTGGGCGATCTTCACCAGCATCTGCCTGCTTTCCGGCGCCACCCGAGTGAGCTTCGGCGCGAGCCGATCGACCCCGTCAGGATTTCGCTCGGCGGCGCGCGACAGCCGGCTGACGAAGCCCATCGTCTCGGTGAAGTTGTGATCGGCCGTCTTGCCGACCAGCGGTTGAAAGGTCTTGGCCAACAGCTCGATTCCGACCCGGTCAAGCTGGATGAACGCATCCATCCGCCCGGTGACGTAATAGCGTCCGTCGGTTTCCCGTAGATAGCCGGACCGCAGCAGCACAACGCACTTGGCCTTTACCGGCCGGGGGAACATCGGCCCGTCATATTCCCCCTCGACAAGGAGCACCTGTTTGTCGTGGCGGTTGTGAAGGACGTGGATGCTGCCCAGTGTGCCCTTGCCGTCGGAGGCGCGAAACGTGCCCTCGCCGCTGCGGGTGAGCGAGACGTTGCTGATGCCCATCACTTCCCAGATGTTCACCAGCACGTCAGGATGCTGCACCAGATAGTAGAACAGCCGCGGATCGCACTGGATCACTTCGGTCGGCAGCCGGCGAAAAATGGTCGTGTCATCGAGCACGGCCGCCACGGCGTGCGCCTGCTCGGGCGACAACGCGTCGAACGGTATGGATTGGATAGCTTCCTGCCGCGCGGCCCGGCTGGAGGTGGCCTCTAATCCGTTGGCCCCCCAGCCCGGTGAAGCGACAGAGAGCGTCAGGCCCCCTAGCAGCAGCCACGCTCGAAGCGGGAGTGTCCGCGCGCAGCAGCGCAGCGCGGCACTCCAGGTGTGCAGCAATCGCATATGTGTCCCCCCCTGACCGCGCCCGTTGGCAACTCGCCCGCCGACGCGGAGTTTGTCGGTCTTATGGATAATTCGGTCGCGCGGCCCGTCGAGTCGCAACGAATTTCCGCAACTTCGACGTGGCAGCTCACCGCTGGCCTGTTCTAGCCGGGCGACATTGACCTTGCCGCGGACCCCGCGCTCGCCGACAATCCCCGGCCGTTCTTCTCACTCCGGCTCCTTTTTTGCGGGAACCGGCCCGCGCGCCGCAAGCAGTGCTGTCACTTTCTTGTCTTGTATATGGCAACTACGCGCCGCCCATCCCGACGCATCGCACTATTGCTGGCCGTCGCCGCCGCCGGCGCGGCGATAGGCGGGGTCGTGTGGCTGGTGGACTGGCCTCCGCGAATGGTGACCCACCGTTGGTCGGTTGCCATCGAGGGGATGCCCGACGCGGAGGCGGTCGCCGCCATCGCCAAACTGCCCGAGTGGGGCGACGCCGGCCTGCCGGTGCTCGTCGAACTGCTGGGATCGGAGCGCACGCTGGTCGCCGGTGCAGCCCGCGATACCCTGAAAGCCGAGCTGTTGCGGTGGCGGCGGCTCTGGCCGCGGCAGGCCGCTGGAAACCTCGCTCAACTGGCGCGAAGTCTGCGCATCTCGGTGAGCGAGTTCGATCCCTCCGCACAGCGAGAGGCGAAGGCGCTGGCCAGGCGGATTCTGCGATGGCCTCTCGATAGCACCTCGATCGATCGGGTAGCGCTGGTGGCGGATTGCCAGCAAGTCTTCTCGGCGAGCACCGCGGCCGAGCGCGTAGCGGCCCGGATCGCAGGGGCGCAGATAACGGCACACGACCGATCCGCCTCCGCGGCAGTCGCCGGCCAGATGGCCGATCTGCCGGGCGGGAACCTGCCGATCGACGTAACGCACGTTCCGTTGCCGGAGATGCCGGCGTTCCGCTCCAACTCTGCCATCGCACTTGCGCCGCCGCCGGACGCATCCGGTTCCGCGCCACCGGGCGTCATCCAACCCGACCTCGGCAAGCCGATCCCGCCGGGACAAAGTGCGGCGGGTTCGTCGATGTTGCGCATTGCGGACACGCCCGACAGGCCAGCCACGGAGTCACGGGCTGGCGCTCCGCCCACGGAAGGCCCGGACAATCGGCCGCTCGTGGCGCGCGAGCCGCTGGCCGTGATGCACGCCTTGCAGGACAGGCGCGAGCAAGTTCGCGCCGCCGCACACGCGGAGCTGTTGCGGCGGGGCTTCAGCGAGGTGGAAGTGGCGGTAGCCCGTCGCCTGACCGATCCGGACGCGGCCGAGCGGCTCGCCCTGGTCGGGCATCTTCCGCAGATCGCCGGCATCGATCCGGAGCCGTGGCTGCTCTGGCTGTGCCGGGATGAGAACGCCGACGTGCGGCTGGCCGCGCTGACGCTGATCGCCACCACCGGTAGCCGGCACCTGCTGCGAGCCGTCGAGCCGATCGCCCGCCAGGACCGCGACCCCCGCGTGGCCGAACTGGCCGGCCGGCTGTTCGCCCCGCAGGGCGGGAGCAAGCGCTAGTTGGTGGCACAGAACATTTTTTGTCTATGCTGGTAGCTGAATTCGCAAGAATTCAGAGCCATCAATCCGTGGCACAGACATTCTTGTCTGTGCGTGTAGCTGAATTCGCAGGGATTCAGCCTGATGTGGGGCAACCGATCTGAGCTCTTGCGAGTTCGGCTAACGCGCGGCGGTCCGCTCCAGCGGCGTGACGCGGCTGACCATGATATGCGGTCGACGATACTCGGCAATGTAGCCGCGCGTGCCGGAAACGCCCAATCGCTGGCCGAGATGCGACTCGAGATTCACACCCGGTCCCGGCGTAACAAACGCCGCCACGTCATTCAACTCGTCGACGATCGCATAACGCGGGGCTTCGCCATTTCGCGAGACGACCGGTCGCAGCACGCCCACGCCGTCGAAGCGTCGCTCATAGGCCACCCGGCGAGCCTGCTGAGGGTCGGCCGGCTCGGTGGCCGAGGTGGCCACGTCCAGCGTCCCGTTCGCGCGGTCGGTATCGCGCTGTACCAGGTGGATGCGGTCGAACCGCGCCTTGATGTCCTCCAGCCGGGCGATCCGGTGCAGCACGTTCCGCACGCGGCCCCGCTGTACGGCCGTGCTCGACTGATTGAGCAGCATCTCCGTGCGGCGAGCCAGCTCGTCGAACTGCCACACCGTCGGCTCCTCGGCCGCCATCTGCGACAGCGCGAGCTCGATCACCTCCAGCCGCGCGTACAGCTCGTCCGCATCCAAGAGCGCCGGCTGTTCGGCCGGCGGATCAACCGACTGTTCGGCTGATGTCTGCCGGGTTAGTTCATTGCTGCGCGCCGTGCGAGGGCTGTCCGGCTCAGCGTCGCTTGCCGGCCGCGAGGAAGCGGCGATTTGAACCGTCTCATCCCGGCGCTGCCGGCGCGCGGCCAGGGCGGCCTCGATCTCGGCGTCTTCCTCGCTCAGGGCGTCAGCTTCGCGGGGCACGATGGCTGACGTCTGCACCGCCTCCGGCGACGCGGCGGCATCGTGATCGTCCGGCGACTGGCTTTCAGATGCCCCGCCCGGCGGATCTTGCTCGGAGCGCGGCTGGCTCACGCCGTCGTGCGGCGGCCGGCCGTTGATATAGCGGCCGGAGATCCAGCGGAACTCGCCCGAGGGCGGCGCGATCTTGTACCAGGTCTGCCCTCCGCCGTTGTACTCTTCGAGAATCTCCACCAGCTCGCCTATCTCGAGGCGAACCTGAATCACGTCCCGCACCTGGCTGAACTGGCTGCCCACCCGGGCGACGACGTTCTCCTCGACCACCTCGCCCAGGCCGGCACCGTCCGGCTTCAGGTAGCGGGCGGAGACCCACGTGAAGCTGCCTTCCGGTGGGCGGATCGCCAACCAGCCGCCAGGGTCGTGGCGGTAGACCTCGACCGTCGCTCCCTGCGCGAGCTTCATGGTCGGATAGTAGTTTCGCCCCGGGCCGCTGCGCACATAGACGTCTTCGGCGTTGACGTACGCCGTGTAGGGGAACTCCTCCGCGGCCGCGGCCGGCAGGGCGGGCAATGCCGCAAGAAAAAGGCTTGCCAATGCGAGGCGGACGGGAGATGTGCCTCGGGTGCCACGGCTGGCTGGTCCAGCCGTGCCGTTGGGCACAGGACCTCGTCGCGGCGCTGCGCACAGACAGGAATGTCTGTGCCACCATGGACCAAGGCGCGCAATGAACCAAGTAGCGATGGAATGCCGTACGACAGTGCCGCGCATGGAAACACCTCCCGCGCAAAGAACGAGCCTCGGAACCGAAGCGTTGGAAGAAGAGAGGCGGACTTTTAGCGAAATCGATAGCCGTCCTCAAGGGCAGTTGGTCGCCGGCCCAGCGGCATTGCCACGGCCCCTTCCGGTAACCCGGGGCTTCGGCGATGTGAAAAAATGAACAATAATTTTCCAAATCAGTTGCCACGGGCAGGCCGCTGCTGTAGAATGCACCGTGGCGATTATTGCCTGTATTACCGCAGATGGTGCAAATCCACCAG
Organism: Pirellulales bacterium; assembly: GCA_040880125.1. Classification (GTDB taxonomy): domain Bacteria; phylum Planctomycetota; class Planctomycetia; order Pirellulales; family JBBDJB01; genus JBBDJB01. The sequence continues at coordinate 60,307 of JBBDJB010000050.1, forward strand.
TTCCAGCCCGCGATTGCCGCCGCACGCAATTTGTCTGCATATCGGTTACAGTTCCAATTAAATTTCAACTTCAAGGGGGATGTCTTCCCGGGCCGGATTGGCGACGGCGAACCTCAACGGGTAGCGCTCGGGCTGGTGAGTTACCGGAAGTTTTTCAACACATCGCAAAATCGGCCGTTGCAAAAAGGGGCCAGTTCAATCGCCTGGCGCCGTGTAGGGACGCTCCTTTTTTCAACAAACGTGGGGCCCCCCCTGAAGAGCGCGTTGCAAAAACCTGCCCCGTTCCTGTCTGTGCGGTCCCAGTTCCAGCGACGACCGGCGGCAGCACCTCCGGGAAAAGGCCGCTCCGCCGCTCCGCAACTGCGTGCTTACCGGCGCGGTATTCGGCCGCGACCCGAGGCGGTAGAATCGGCGAATTCTTGCGTTCGGCCCGAAGTTCGCGGGAGGGCCGATCGGGGCGATGCGCGTTCCCAGTAGTGTCTTCACTAGATTATCCAGTTTAACTAGATGCCTAAATATCATCCCGGACATATCGAAACGAAGTGGCAGCGCTTTTGGGAGGAGCAGCGGACATTTGCCACGCCGCGGCTCCCCCAGGGCGAAAAACGCTACGTGCTGGATATGTTTCCCTATCCCAGCGGCGACGGCCTGCACGTCGGCCATCCGGAGGGGTACACCGCCACCGACATCGTCTGTCGCGCCGCCCGCATGCAGGGCAAAACCGTGCTGCACCCGATGGGCTTCGACGCCTTCGGCCTGCCCGCCGAAGAGCACGCCATCAAGACCGGCACGCACCCCCGCGTGCAGACCGAAAAGAACATCGAAACGTTTCGCCGCCAGCTCAAGATGCTCGGCTTCAGCTACGACTGGAGCCGCGAAATCGCCACCACCGACGTCGAGTACTTCCGCTGGACGCAGTGGATCTTCCTGGAAATCTACGACACGTGGTACGACGGAGCGCAGCAGCGCGGCCGGCCGATCTCGGAGCTTCCCATCCCGCCGGAAGTGGCCGACGAAGGCGACGAGGCGGTGGCCCGCTACCAGGACGAGCACCGCCTCGCCTACCAGAGCGAAGCCCCCGTCAACTGGTGCCCCGCCCTGGGCACGGTGCTGGCCAATGAAGAGGTGATCGACGGCAAGAGCGAGCGGGGCGGCCACCCGGTCGTGCGGATCCCCCTGCGGCAGTGGATGCTGCGGATCACCGCCTACGCGGACCGGCTGGAGCGCGACCTGGCCGATTTGGACTGGTCCGAAGGCATCAAGACCCTGCAGCGCAACTGGATCGGCCGCAGCACCGGCGCGGAGGTCGACTTCTTCATTGGCCCTGCCGAATCTGGCCAAGGCAAGAGAACCAGCGAGCCAAGCCGCGAGGCGTATAAAGCCTGGCAGAGCGAGCGCGCGAAGCGCGGTTTTCCCAAGCGGCCGGGCGACGACGTGCTGCGGATCTACACGACGCGGCCCGACACGCTCTTCGGCGCCACCTACATGGTGCTCGCTCCCGAGCACCCCTTCGTCGACCGGCTCACCACGCCCGAGCAGCAAGCGAAGGTCCGCGCGTATTGCGAACGGGCGGTCTCCAAGAGCGACCTGGATCGCACCGACCTGGCCAAGGACAAGTCCGGCGTGTTCACCGGCTCGCATGCCATGAACCCGGTCACCGGTCGGCCCGTTCCCATCTGGGTGGCCGACTATGTGCTGATCAGCTACGGCACGGGCGCGATCATGGCGGTCCCGGCGCACGACGAGCGCGATTTCGAATTCGCCGACAAGTTCGGATTGGAGATCATCGCGGTGGTCGATCCCGGCGATCGGGAGGACGCCGCCCTGCGGCAGGAAATCCTTGCCGGCCGCCGCGTATTCGTCGACGAGGGCACCGCCACGGAGTCGGAACAATACGACGGGCTGCCGACACGCGAATTCAAGCAAAGGATCACCGCCGATCTGACCAGCCAGGGAGTCGGCCGCGCGGCGGTCAACTACAAGCTCCGCGACTGGCTGTTCAGCCGCCAGCGCTTCTGGGGCGAGCCGTTCCCGATCCTGCATGAACTGGACGACGCCGGCAATCGCACGGGCCGGGTCCGCGCGGTCGAGCGCGACGAGCTGCCGGTCGATCTGCCGCACCTGGAGGACTTCAAGCCGCCGGGCCGTCCGGAGCCGCCGCTGGAGAAGGCGCCCCACGAGTGGCTCTACGTCGAGCGAGACGGCCGCCGCTACAAGCGCGAGACGAACACCATGCCGCAATGGGCCGGCTCCTGCTGGTACTACCTGCGGTTTCTCGATCCCCGCAACGATCAGGCGCTGGTCGATCCGGAAATTGAAAGGGCGTGGATGCCGGTCGATCTGTACGTCGGCGGGGCGGAGCACGCCGTGCTGCATCTGCTCTACGCCCGCTTCTGGCACAAGGTGCTCTACGACCGCGGCGTGGTGAGCACGCCCGAGCCGTTCCGCAAGCTGGTAAACCAGGGCATGATCCTGGGGGAGGCGCAGTATCACGTCTATGAAGAACTCGACGAGAACAACCAGGGTACGGGCAGATTTGTTTCGTTTGAGGACCAACAGTTTGACCGGCCCTACGGTATGCGGTCCGTTGACGGACTAGCCCTCCCACTCAGGATAGTTGACGGGAAGCCGTACGTGACGATCGACGGTCGCGATGTAATGTGTTCGTCGCGCGCCGAGAAGATGTCCAAGAGCCGCGGCAATGTGATCAATCCGGACGTCATCGTCCGCGAGTACGGCGCCGATGCCCTGCGGCTGTACGAGATGTTCATGGGCCCACTCGAAGCGACCAAGCCGTGGAGCATGGAGGGCGTGAGCGGCGTGCGGAACTTCCTCAACCGCGCGTGGCGGATGATCGTCGACGATCGGGCCGAATCGATGCAGCTTTCAGCCGACGTGGCCGATGTCGAGCCGACGGCGGACCAGGACCGCGTCTTGCACCGCACGATCCAGCAGGTGACCGAAGACATCGCCGGACTGGATTTCAACACGGCCATTGCACGGCTGATGGAGTTTACGAACTTCTTCACCAAAGAGTCGCGCCGGCCGAAGTCGGCCATGCGGCAGTTTGTGCTGTTGCTCTCGCCGCTCGCTCCCCACATCGCGGAAGAATTGTGGCAGGTGCTCGGCGGCACCGACACGCTCGCTTATGAGAAGTGGCCCGAGTTCGACCCGGCGAAGATCAAAGAGGACACGATCGAGGTGGCTCTGCAGATCAACGGCAAGGTCCGCAGCAAGCTCTCGGTACCGGCCGAGACGACCCGGGAGGAGTTGGAGACCGCCGCCCGTGGCGACGCGCGCATTGTCGAACTGCTGGAAGGCAAGCAGGTGGTCAAGGCGATCGTAGTGCCCGGCCGGCTGGTGAATTTTGTCGTGAAGTAGGATCCGCGCAGCGGACCCCTGCATCAAACTTAAGCACAAGTCAGGCATCACCATGAAGAACGTTATCGCACTGGTATTGGGCGGGGGCCGCGGTACGCGGCTGTATCCTCTCACCCGCTTCCGATCCAAACCGGCCGTTCCTCTGGCGGCCAAGTACCGATTGATCGACATTCCGCTCTCCAACTGCCTGGGGAGCAACCTCAACCGCATCTACGTCATGACGCAGTTCAACTCCGTCAGCCTGCACCGGCACATCCGGCAGACGTACCGCTTCGATTCGTTCAGCGGCGGCTTCGTCGAGATCCTGGCCGCGCAGCAGACGATGGAAAGCTCCGGACCGGGCTGGTACCAGGGCACCGCCGACGCCGTCCGGCAGCATCTGCGATACTTGCAGCAGCCGGGCGTGGACTACGTGGTGATCCTCTCCGGCGACCAGCTCTACCGCATGAACTTCGAGCAGATGCTCGCCACGCACATCGAGGCGAAGGCCGACGTGTCAATCGCCGGCAAGCCCGTCACCCGGCAGGAGGCGCGCTCGCTGGGGATTATGCGGATCGACGAAAGCGGCCGCGTGGTTGGCTTTCTGGAAAAGCCGCAGACGGACGAAGAGATCGACATGGTCCGCATGGACCCGGCGTGGATCGACGCCCACGGCGTGCCGAGCCAGGGCCGCGACTGCCTGGCCAGCATGGGCATCTACCTGTTCAACCGCGATACGCTGGTCGAGGTGCTTGAAAAGACGCCCTACCAGGACTTTGGCAAAGAAGTCTTTCCCGCCTCGATCCGCACCCGCAAGGTGCAAGTCCACGTGTTCGACGGCTACTGGGAAGACATCGGGACGATCAAGTCTTTCTACGATGCGAACCTGGAACTGACTCGGCCCGACCCACCGTTCGACCTGGCCTCGACCGTGCATCCGATTTATACGCGTCCGCGATTCCTACCGCCGACTCGCGTGGACGGCGCGAAGATCAACAAGAGCCTGATCGCCGACGGGTGCTTCATCGAGCCGGGCGCGACCATCGAGAACAGCATCGTCGGACTGCGGTGCTTCATCGGCCGCGACGTGACGATCCGCGATTCGATCCTGATGGGGGCCGATGCCTACGAACCGCCCGAGGAGATCGAACAGCGCGACCGCGACGGCGCGCCGCCGGTCGGCATCGGCGAGGGATCGCACATCGAAGGGGCCATCATCGACAAGAACTGCCGCATCGGCCGCGGCGTACGGATCGCCGACGGCGGCGAGAACGATCGCGACGTGAGCGACTGCTGCTTCGTCCGCGACGGGGTGGTGGTCGTGCAGAAGGGCAGCACGCTGCCCGACGGCTGGACCATGCAGTAGAGGGAGAAAAAGGGACTGGCTCCGAGCCGAGCCGTCGAGGATTACAGGCACTTGCCGCTGCCAATTCCCCTCCCCTGCGGGGAGAGGGGGGAAACAACAGACGTTGAGTTCCCGAGGGCATATGTCTTACGGAAAACAAGCAACAATGGATTCAAGCACAGACAGGAATGTCTGTGCCACCATTTACGATCCCAGGAGTTGGACCTGCGGGAAGATCTTCACCAGGGCGGCCCAGCCGCCAGCGATTAAGAGCCCGCCGGCGGATACCCACAGAAAGATATCCCAAACCGTGCCGGGACAGATTCGCTGGTCGCACCGCCGATACCGAAAGTACAGCGCGGCGGCCCCCAGCATCGGCAGCATGATCGCCTGGATGATGCCGCTGGCCAGGACGAGCGCCGCTGGAGCGCGAATGAAGCTGTAAACAATCAAGCTGGCGAAGGGAAATAGGCCGCAAAAGATACGCGTCCAGCGCAGCCGCGACTCCGGCGAATTGCCGATCAAGCCGAACACGCGAATGGCGTCGGCCATCACCCGGGCGTTGCCGGCGCTGGCCACGAAGAACGTCGAGTACAGTACCGCGAAGGCCCCGAACAGAAACAGAAGCTGCGCTCCGGTGCCGAACACCGGCTCGTACATCTTGGAGAGCACGTAGATAAGCTGATCTTCCGCCGGGTTGAGCCGCTGGCGATGCAACACCGCGGCGCCGAGCAGATAAAAGGCGATCGTCCCGAACGTGTAGATCACCATCGAGCACCAGGCGTCCCAGCGCATCACCCGCAGCCAGCCGCGTGCGCGGTCGGCCCAACTGTCGGTGTTGTCGCGCGGACCGGTGAAGCGGGCGTATCCCTTTTCAAGACACCAATACGGGTACGCCACGATCTCCGAAGCGCCGACGCCGATGATGCCGAACGTGGCCAGCGCCGTAGCCACCGGCGCACCGGCCGCGCCCGGCAGCCCTCGCGGCAGATCGAATGAAAATCCGACGCGCAGGTCCTCCCAGCGGACCGCCCAGGAGTCGTGATATTGCAAGCCAAACAGATTGATCACCGTAATGAACGTGAAGGTCGCCACCAGCCCCACGGCTACCGACTGCACGAGCGAATAGCGCCCGCTGATCAACATGGCGGAGGTGATGACGGTGATGATCGCGGCCCAATAGACGTCGTCGCGGGTAGGCGTAGTGTTCTGGCTGGGGCGCGGTCGTCCGACTTCACTTTGCACCGCTTCGTTGATTCGCGCCAGCGCCGCCTGCCGCTGGTCCCAGGTTCCGTGATCCAGGGCGCCCGACTCCTGCTGGATGGTTCGCTCGCGGATCGGCGCCGCCTCCTGGTCCCATTCGCGCTGGGCGACGACCAGCTCGTTAAAGTCGCCGGTCAAGGGCACGGTCATCGAGACGGCTTGGCCGACTCCGCCCACGATTCCGCCGAGCTGCGCGGTGCTAAAGGAGAACATGATCAGCCAGTACCACACCAGCCAGTTCACCCGCAGGCGCGGGCCGGGCAGTTCGTTCATGCCGTCCATCGTGGTACGGCCGGTGTTGATCGAGTAGCGGCCGAACTCGACCTGCGTAAAGACCTTGATGACGCAGCCGATGACGATCAGCCACAACAGCGCAAAGCCGGCTTCCGCGCCGGTCTTGGTGGTGGCGATCAACTCGCCCGACCCGACGATCGAAGCGGCGATGATCAAGCCGGGCCCGAGCCGCCGGAGGATTGCGCCCGTAGTGTGCGGCGGCGCCTGGATGGTGCTGATCGGATGCGATGGGTCCATCAGTCGCTGCTCTGGGGAGAGAGGCCGCGAAGTGCCTGCCCGGTCGCGACACAGTCTAGCACAGCGGACCGAGAAAGGGAGACATCGCCTGGCGAATTCGGCTTACGATTACTCGCGCGGCTCAAGCGTGAATTCGGCCCCGGCGAGCGCCGCCAGAAATGCATGATTGCTGCGCAGAAGGTCGCCAAGCGCGGCCATCTCGCGAGGCGTGTACCAGTGGATGGCGGCCACCTCGGCGGGGTTGGCCGCGGGCCGTTCATGCATCGGCAAATCGGCCAGCCACCAATAGAGGGTCACATTCCACGGCGTACGGCTTTTCCACAACCGGCGCACCGGCAGGACGCGGACATTCAGCTCTTCGCGCAGCTCGCGCACGAGCGTCTGCGGTTCGGACTCGCCCGCTTCGACTCCGCCGCCGGGAAAGCAGAGCATGCCGGGCGCCGCCACGCACTGGGCACGGCGAATTACCAGCAGCCGCTCGTCGCGGCGTATCACGGCGACCACGCCGGAGCGGTCGGAAGGAGGTTCACAACCTGCCATTGAATGCTGCGGGGCTCGGGGGCGCCAAGCAAAAAGCGATCCTGGCCATCTGCAAGCAGTGCCGCAGAGCGGTGTCGCGCCGCAGTCCGGAAAAGCCGACAAACGCCGGCTAAAACGGCGATGCAGCGTGCCGGCGAATGGACGTACCCCGCAGTGTATGCCATATTAGATTAATCGCACCTTTCACGATACGCGCACGTTTCTGGCGCGTTCCTTTTCTTTGCGGTCGGGAGATTTTTTCCATGGCTTTTGTTCGTTCCACACTGCTGACCGGCCTGATCGCCGGTGGGCTGCTGTGTGCTGGTTGCGGCGAGGATTCCACGGAAACCAAAGTCGGACTGCCGGAGGCCGATCCCGCTTCGTCCGGCGCGGATAATTCCGATGCGAACGCAGAGGCCAACTCGACAGGGAGCCGCCCGACGCAAGTCGCCAGACCCAGCGGCAGCGAACTGCCGCCGCGGGAATTTACCGGGATGGAAACCCGCGAAGACCGCTTCACCAATGGCGAACTCCGACGCAGCCGCCGGGTCAAGCTCTACTCGGACGGCAGCGTGGTCAATCACGACGAATTCGCGGAGTACTTTCCCGACGGCAAGGTGTTCATGAAGGGCCAGTACAAAGACGGCATCAAGGATGGCAAGTGGGAGTACTACTACGACAACGGCGAGTTGCGCAGGGCAGTGATGTACGCAAACGGCCGCCTCAACGGAAGCTGGGATGTCTTTCGAGAAGACGGAACGAAGGAGGCCACGCACAGCTACAAGGATCACCAGCGCGACGGTACTTGGATCGCCTACGACGAGTCGGGCGAGCAGCCGTTGCGGCAGCAATCGTACTCCCAAGGCACGCCGCACGGTGACTGGATCAGTTGGTTCCCCAGTGGCCAAAAGCGCGTGGAAGGCACGTACGAAATGGGGCGACGCGACGGCGTCTTCACCCGCTGGAACGAGGACGGTATGAAGGTGCGCGAATCTGCCTTTGCCGACGGGCAGCCACACGGACGTTCGGCGACCTGGGATCGAAGCGGCAATCTGCTGGCCGAGCGGGAATTTCGCGACGGTAAAATGGTCAGCGGCACGCAGGAGATTGGTACCACGGGCGAAGACTCGTTCCAAGAAAACGAGATCACCGGCGGTCCCTGACGGATCGGTCCTTCCTGCGGTACGGCGCTGCGCCATTGAAAACTGCGCCATCTAAAAGTGGCGCATGCAGCGGCAAACGTGCTTGGACCGGCGCGCGACCGCCCTTATAATGCGGCCGACCGCTTCTACTTTTCGCCGCTCTCCAACCACGGGGCAGAATGGCGTGTCCGCCGTCGCCGACGTCGATCTCGAATCATATCTGCCGCTGTTCGGCCTGACCGACTTCCGTCCGGGGCAACGGGAAGTCATCGCCGCCGTGCTGGCGCGCCAGGACTGCCTGTGCGTGATGCCCACCGGCGGGGGAAAGAGCCTCTGCTATCAATTGCCGGCGGTGGCCCGCGACGGATTGACGCTGGTCATCTCGCCGCTGATTGCCCTGATGAAGGATCAGGTCGATTCGCTGTTGCGGCTCGGGCTGCGGGCCACCTTCATCAACAGCACGCTGCCGCCGATGGAGCAGCAGTCGCGTACCGAGGCGATGGTCCGCGGCGAATACGATCTGGTCTACGTCACCGCCGAGCGGATGCGCAGCCCCCGCTTCATCGACGCGATGCGCAGCGCCGATGTGCAACTGGTGGCGGTGGACGAAGCCCACTGCATCAGCCAGTGGGGGCACGATTTCCGGCCGGACTACGCCCGGCTGGGGGAGTACCGCCGCCGCATCGGCCGGCCGCCGACGATGGCGCTGACCGCCACGGCCACGCACGAAGTGCGCGAAGACATCATCCGCCAGCTCGATCTGCAGTCGCCGCAGTCCTTCATCACCGGCTTTGTGCGGCCCAATCTGCGGTACGAAGTGCAAAAGGTCCGCTCCAACGCCGATAAGGACCGCGTGTTGACTTCGTTCCTGTACGAGACGCCGGGCTCGGGTATCGTCTATGCCACCACGCGTCGCCGCTGCGAAGAAGTTGCCGCGACGATCGCTTCGCGGACGCGCCGCCGTACGCGGGTTTACCACGCGGGCATGGCTTCCAACGACCGCCGCGACGCGCAGGACGCCTTCCTGGCCGGCGAGGCAGACGTCATCGTGGCGACCACCGCGTTCGGGATGGGGATCGACAAGCCCGACGTGCGCTTTGTAGTGCATTACGATCTGCCCGGCACCGTCGAGTCGTACTACCAGGAAGCCGGCCGCGCCGGCCGCGACGGGCAGCCCGCGCGCTGTCTGCTGCTGTTTCGCCAGGCGGACCGCCGCATTCAAGAGTTCTTCATCGACAGCGCCTATCCCTCTCGCGAGGTCGTCGCCCAGGTGTACGACTATCTGCGGCGCACGCCGGGCGACTCGATCGAGTTGACGCAAGACGAGGTTCGCGAAGCGCTCGACCTGTCGATCGGAACCGACGGCGTCGGCAAGTGCGAACAACTGTTGGAGCGGGCCGGGGTGCTGCTGCGGCTGGAGCCGTGCCAGAACATGGCCGTGGTGTGCATCAACTCGGAGCTGCCGACGCTGGTCGATCTCGTACCCCGACAGGCCAAGGTACAGCGGCGCGTCCTGAGGGCGATCGAGAAGCTCGTCGGCGCCCGGCGATTCGAGTTGGTCTATTTCAATCGCCGCGATCTGCTGGACCTGGCCGACGTGGACGCGGCCGCGCTGGCCCGGGCGCTCTCGCAACTGGGCGCCCTGGAAGCGTTCCGCTACATTCCGCCATTTCGCGGCCGAGCCGTTCACATGCTCAAGCGCGACGTGCCGTTTCACGAGCTGGAGATCGATTTCGAACAACTGGAGCGCCGCAAGGCGCACGAGTACGAGAAGCTGGAATGGATGTGCCGCTTTGCGCAAACCGGCTGTTGCCGGCAGCAGGAGATACTGCACTACTTCGGCGAGTCTGCTTCGCCTCCGTGCGGGCGGTGCGACAACTGTGCCCTACCGGGCGGGCCGGCTTGCGAGATTCGCGCTTTGGCCGGCGCGAACGATCCGGTGCTCGACACGGCGCGAAGAGTTCTCAGCGGTGTCGCCCGCGCGAAGCAGCGAGTCGGCCGGCAGTTGATCGCACAGATGCTTTGCGGATCGACGGCAAGCAATGTGACGCGGCTGCAGCTTGATCGTCTGAGTACCTATGGTCTGCTTTCGCATCTGACGCAGGACGAGGTGATCGCCGTGGTCGACGGACTGGTGGCGGCCGGTAGTCTGCGGCTGGAGGAGATCACCGTGGGGCGGCCGGTCGTCCAATTGACCGAAGAGGGCGAGCGCGTGATGCGCGGAGAAGATCAGCTTCCCGCCGGGCTGATGCTGCCGCCGTATATCTTCGATAAGATTCGCCGCGGCAGCGCCCTTTCCACGCAGGCCGGTGTGGTTCCGCCGGCGGTGTCCACCTCGGCAAACATTCTGGGCGAAGCGTCCCGAGACGCTTCCGGGGAAGCGACGGCCACTTATCCCCCACTGGCGGAAGGCGCCACCGCTCCGCGCGATGACGCGACGTTTGAACAGGACGAGGCTGACTTCGAAACCGATGAATCGGGCGGCAGACCGTTGTCTGAGCCGGACCTCGACGAGCAGGAGCCGCGGCCGGATCACTATTGGACGTGGCGGCTGTTGTACGAAGGCTACAGCCCCCGGCAGTGTGCGGTGATTCGGCGGCTTGAGCCGGAGGACGTGCTCGATCACGCGGTGCGAGCCGCCGAAGATGGCAACACTGTACTGGCGCAGTGGTTTCTGGATCGCAAGCAGATCGCTGCCATCGAGCGGGTGTTGGGCGACGATCCGCCGCGTCAGATTCGCCCCCTTCTCAAGCGGCTCCCCCGCGAGATTCGCTATCAGCACATTGAGCTGGTGCTGCGGTGTCGCCAGTTGGCTCGCCGCGTCTAAATCATGCGGGCGAACCGGGCTTCGCGGCCCCGGTCGTCGAAAACGTGGCGTCGTTGCGGTAGAATGCAAGGCCGGCGCAACCGCGTATTGCACAAGTGGACCGGTAGAGGCATCCGCTTTGCGGCGTCTGCGCCGATGCTCGTGGCCTCCGCCGAGCGAACAAGAAGTAATCCAATCCCGAACAGGGAATTGTCGATCCGGAAAGGAAATTGATGGAACGCGAGCCCACGGGCAAACCGCCTCAACCACAACCGACCAAGCCGCGCTCGCGGCCCAATACCTCGATGGGGTGGATCCTGTTGGTATTGATCATGGCCGCCGCCCTGATCTATTTCACCAGCAACGCCACCGAACGCTCACGAATCGACTACAGCTTCTTCCGCCAGCAGCTCGAGGCCGAGAATGTCGCCGGCGTCGAAATCCAAGGCCAGGAAGCGCGCGGGACGTTTAAGGAGCCGCCCCTCGATCCCGATCCTCCGGCCGCCGCCGCCGACAACGCCGAGGCGCCCAGGCTCGAAGAGGAGTTCGTGGTCACGCTTCCTCCGCTGGTTGGGGAAGAGCTCGACCAGTTGATCTTGGCGCACACCGAAGAATACGGGGCGGATGTGCCCTCGGACAACGGTGCAATGATCATGATGGGCGTGTTGGTCCTGATGACCGTATTTCTGTTCGTCGGCATTTGGACGATGATGCGCCGCACGCGCGAGCAGATGATGGGCGGTGGGCTGTTTTCCGGCGTCACGAAGAGCCCGGCCAAGAAATACGAACTAGAGAAAAAGCGCGTCACGTTTGCGGACGTGGCCGGTCTGGAGGGCGTGAAGCAGGACCTCGAGGAGATCGTCGAGTTCCTCAAGAATCCCGAGAAGTTCCAGCGGCTGGGTGGTCGCGTGCCCAAAGGCGTGCTGTTAATGGGCCCGCCTGGCACCGGAAAGACGCTTCTGGGCCGGGCCGTGGCCGGCGAGGCCGGCGTGCCGTTCTATTCGATCAGCGGCTCGGAGTTCATCCAGATGTTCGTCGGCGTCGGTGCCGGACGCGTGCGCGATCTGTTCAAGACCGCCAAGGACAACTCTCCTGCGATTCTGTTCATCGACGAAATCGATGCGGTTGGCCGGCAGCGCGGCGCGGGATTGGGCGGAGGCCACGACGAGCGTGAGCAGACGCTCAATCAGATTCTCAGCGAGATGGACGGCTTCAGCCAGAACGAATCGGTCATTGTGCTGGCGGCCACCAATCGGCCCGACGTGCTCGATCCGGCGCTGTTACGGCCCGGCCGCTTCGATCGCCACGTCACGGTCGACCGGCCGACACATAAGG
>JBBDJB010000051.1:0-12694 GCA_040880125.1 Pirellulales bacterium
CCGAACTTGGCGAGGTTGAAAAACGCCACGACGGCGTTTTTCAACCGGCTGCTAGCCGAAAACCGCGTCCGCGCGGTGCCGGTCCCATGTGTCAGCACACCAGGGCGGCGCCGAAGCGCACCGCCTTAGATCGAAAGAAAGGTCTCGAGCGTTCGCTGGGCCGCCTGCCCTAGGGCCGCGTGGATAGCCTCCATCAGCCGTGCGTCCGCCTGGCCGGTCCATTCATCCATGAAGAACTTCTTGAACTCCAGCGCCAGCGCGCAGCCCGTCTCGGGATACTGCTCATGAATCCAGCGCGGAAGATTACCGCCGAAGAAGCGCACGTTCTCCCGCACGTCGAGCGGCCCTGCAATCGGACCAGCGGGAAACTCCGCCGAAGAAAGCTCCGCGATGAATCGATCGACCACCGGTGCCCAATGCGACCGTTCCATCGTGCCGGTGCCGACGTTCACCTGCGGATTGCCAGCCGGATCGGCCAGCCGCCCGTCCGAGCCGCCGCGGCGATGGTTGTAGCTGTGGATGTCCAGCACCAGAAAGCGGCCGTGCTTGCGAACCAGCGAGTCGAGCAGCTCGCGCATCTGGGCGTAGAACGCGTCGTACTGGGCCAGCGACCGCTGGAAAAGATCGTCCGGCGTGCCGGGCTTCCAAACCTCCAGCCCCCAGGCGTCTTCCGGCTGGCGATAGACCGCTTTGTCTCGGGGGCGGTTCAAGTCCATCTCGAACCGGGAGCGATTCACTACAACTTGATGCGGCGCGACCTTCGTCCAAGCGCCCGTGTGCGGATCCTCCTCGCGCAGCCGAGTCACTTCGTCGAGGGCAAGGTGCCGGGCCACTTCTTCCCGCACCGCGTGGCCGTGATGCAGGGCGACCGCGACCAGCGGACCGTCGCCAAGGGCCATCTTCCAAGCAGGATCGCTCACGCCACTCCGTCACACGGTCTTCCGGCCGGAATAGAGAAGGAAGCAGAACTAGAGGTTTTCCACGATCTCGCGTCGCGCGATCAAGCGCGTACCGCGGCGGCGGTCAACGTTACACGCCGCCAGCCAGCGGTTGCGCAAATCGTTATGAAGCTGATCGGCAAACTTCGGTGCCGAGGCGAGATTGGCGATCTTGCCCCCGGCACGATGCTGGTGTCCTCCGGCGTGGCCGATGCCCTGCAGCGTCAACCGCAACAGATCGGTGGCGCTGCCGGCGCCTTCGCCGGTTCGCGCGGAGAACAGCACGTCCTCACCGACGATCGCCCCGCACAGCACGCGGTTGACGCCTTCGCAGCGAATCAGCAGATCGGCCACCTCACCGACGATCTCCGGCCCGTGCGCCCGCGGCAACAGACAGAGCCCGGCGTCGTCGTAGATGAACGTGCTTTGAATGGCCAGCACCAAATCGCCGAAGTATCCGCGGCTGAGCGGCGCGTTTTCGATTTCGGCGAGCAGCGCAGGCTCCGCCCGCTCGGTCAGCCACAACAGGTTCGAGCGATCGATGCGCGAGAAATGCGCTTCGTGGCTTTGCGTTTCGGTCCGCATGGCGTACAGCAGCGCCGTGGCGAGCATGGCCCCCGGCTCGACGCGCTGCTCGCGCAAATAACTGGTGGCGATGCTGGCCGACGCCGCCACGTCGGGCCGCACGTCGCTGAAGGGAATCTCGTAAGGACAGCGGCCGTTCTGATGATGGTCGATCACCACGACCGGCACCTTATCTTCCCGGGTGAGCAAGTGGTTCGTCGTGCCCGCGGCGCAGTCGACCAAGATAGTGGCCGTGTCGGTAGTCACTTCGATCTTGCGCACCAGCTCGATGGGCGGCTCCAGCAGATCGACCATGTGGCGGTTCTCGGCACGGACGATCTCGCCGCCGCCGATCAACCGCACGTTGCCGCCCAACCGCTCTTGGATCAACAAGTGAATGGCCCAGCCGGTGGCGATGGCGTCCGGGTCGGGGTTGTCGTGCGTGATCACGAGGAAGCGCCGATAGCCGGCCAACGCCTGCAAGAAGCTATCGGATTGTGTCAGGCGAGTGTGGGCGGTGGAAGTTGCTGGCATGATTCCCAATGCAAAAGCCGCCCGTGCGGCGGCTACTCTCCATGGATTCGATATTCACATGGTCACATGCTTTCATCTTATCCACGGCCGGTGCAATGTCAAAGCAGCCACTCGGTCGCAGTCGCCGCCTCGCCGTCACATTCGCCACGATCGCCTGCGCCTCGCCAGTCGGGAGATTCACCGCAAGTGTAGCTGAGGCGGTGACAGTTCAGCCTTCCTGTAGCTCGTCTGAGGACTTGCGAATTCAGCACGCACAGATAAGACCATCTGTGCCACGGCTACGTCGAGGCGATGCCCGCCATGTGCCGCAGCAGACGCTCCGGGTCGGCCTGGTCGCGCCGGCATTCGGCCACGGTACGTCCCTCGCGCAGTACGACAATCCGATGCGACAGTGACAACAGTTCCGGCAATTCCGACGAGATTAGCACAATCGCCCTGCCCCGCCGGGCCATCTGTACGATCAGCTCGTGAATCTCCTGCTTTCCGCCGACGTCCACTCCACGGGTCGGCTCGTCGATCAGCAGGATCTCGCTCTCGCCCAATAGCGCTTTGCCGAACAGTATCTTCTGCTGGTTTCCGCCCGAGAGTGCGCTGGAATCCGTCTCGACGTCGGGTGCGCGAATCGACAGCCGCTCGCCGATCTGTTCGGCGGCGGCCCGCTCGGCGCCTGGGCCAATGCGCCCCAGCCACGCGCGAAATCGCTCCAGCACCGGCAGCGTGAGGTTCTCCCGCACGTTCATCGAGAGCACCAGCCCCTGCCGCTTGCGATCTTCCGGCACCAGTCCGATACCGGCGGCCTGCGCGCGGCCCGGACTGCGGAGCACCGCGAGTCGCCCATCCACGCGCACTTCGCCGCGTGCCTGCGGATCGAGCCCGAACAGCGCGCGGGCGATCTCGCTCCGCCCGGCGCCGACCAGCCCGGCCAGGCCAACGATCTCGCCGGCCCGCACTTGCAGATCCACATCTTGAAAGCGACCGGGCGAACTCAGCCCGCGCACCTCGAGCCGCACCGGCGCGTCGGGCGAAAGCGGCGGCGGCTCGACGGCCACGTCCACCTCCCGGCCGACCATCATGTGAACGATCCGGTCGCGGTCCACGTCGCCAATAGCGCAAGTGGCCACGTGACGGCCGTCGCGCAGCACGGTTACCCGCTGACAGAGCCGGAAAATCTCCTCCAGCCGGTGCGAGACGTAGACGATCGTCACCCCCCGCTCCCGCAGCCGCCCAATCAACTCGAACAGCTTCTCGGTCTCCCGCGCGCCGAGCGAACTGGTGGGCTCGTCGAAAATCAGAATGCGTGCCCCCCAACCAACGGCCGCGGCAATCTGCACCATCTGCTCCTGGGCCACTGACAGCGCGTCGATCCGCCGATCGACGTCCAGCTCAAGGCCGATCTCCCTCAGCATCGCCCGGGCGCGCTGCCGCATCGCTGCCCGATCCAGCCGCCAGCGGCGGCGAGGGAGATCGTGCAGGCAGAGATTCTCCGCCACGGTGAGGTTCGGGCAGAAGACCAGCTCCTGGTGGACGATCGCCACTCCGGCCCGGGCGGCATCGCGAGGAGACGCGAAGCGGGCGACCTGGCCGTCGATGACCATCTGGCCGCCGTCGGGGCGATAGATGCCAGCGAGGATCTTGCCCAGCGTGCTCTTGCCGGCGCCGTTCTCGCCCAGCAGCGCATGACATTCGCCGCGCGCGATGGTAAAGCTCACGTCGCGCAAGGCCGCCACGCCGGGGAAACGCTTCCCCAACCGCTCGAAGCGAATCACGACCAGACGTCCCAGTTCTTGGCGTACTCGTTGACGTTCTCGCCGGTCACCGGATCGAGCGGCCGGAAATCGACGGTCTTGGCCGTGTCTTTGCCGTTCAGCACCTTGTCGACCAGGATGTCCACGCACTGCTGGCCGAACTCGAAGTACCGCTGGCCGAGCAGCAGTTGCACGTCGCCCATCCGTAGATGCTCGAGCTGTTGCGGCAAGGTATCCATGCTGACACACTTCACGGCGCCCGGCTGCCACGGCAACGCCCGATCGGTCATCAGCGGCCAGCCGCCGATCATGGCCCAACCGTTGATCTCGGGATTGGCCTTCTGCACGCTCTCGACCATGGCGTACGCGTCTTGCGGAGTCTCCTTATGGTAGTAGACATCCTTGAGCTGGAGATTCTCGTGCTGCTGCAGCTCTTCCTCCGCGCCGCGGACACGCTTCTGCAAATTGGTGGCCGTCTGATTGCCGGCCAGGATGGCGATCACGCCCGGTTGTCCTTCGAGCAGATTTGCCACACCGCGCATCACCTGCCGTCCGGCGTCGACGTCGTCCGTGCCGACATAGCACAGCCGCTTGGACTCCGGCGCGTCCGAGTCGAAGCACATGACGACCGCGCCCTTAGCAATCGCGTCGTCGATCGTACGGGTAACCTTGCTGGCGTCGGAACAGGCGATGGTGATCGCATCGGCCCCGGCCGCCACCAGTTGCTCGATGAATTCCGCCTGCTTTTGAGCGTCTTCATCGTTGGGGGTTCGCCAATCGAGCTTCACTTCAACGTCGCCCGACTCGGACCGCTGCCGGGCTTGATGTTCGGCCCCGCGCCGGGCGGCGAGAAACACCGGGTTCGACTGGCTCTTGGCGATCATGCCGATCGTCATCGTGCGCGATGCACCTGCCGGGCCGTCGGCCGGCAGTTCCTCGCGGCTCGTGCAGCCGGTCCAAAGCCCGGCGGTGGCGCTCGCCAGCCCGGCCTGAGCGATCCGGCGGTGAAACGTGCGGCGATCGATCATGTGGTTTCCTCTTTCCGAGACAGTGCTCGGGCAATAGTGTCTTGATATGTGAAGTGCGACGGCAGGCATCGCAATTCGGCGTGGCAGTCGCGCCGTCGGCTGCTTGGCCGCTGTCCTGGCCGATTGTAGCCGATTGGCTGCGCCGGGCTCCAGTCTCCGGGGATTCCGACGATGGCGACTGCGACTTTTACGCCTGCGCGATCTGCCGTTTCGAGCGCCAGGCCGATTGCCAGCGGTCGAGCGCGGCGGCGAGAACGATCACCGAGCCGACGATGATTTGGCTGTAGTTCTGGTCGAGCTCCAGGATCACGATGCCATCGACGATCAACCGGATGATCAATGCGCCGAGCACGGCCCCCAGCGCGGTGCCCCGTCCGCCGGAGAGACTCGCCCCGCCGACGACTGCCGCGGCGATCACTTCCAGTTCATAGCCAGACCCGTCGCCGGACGCCGCCGAGCCGTGATAGCCGATGTTGATCATGGCCGCCACGCCGGCGGTCAGCCCGGCCAGAACGTACGTGGCCGCCTTCAACCGCTGCACGCGCAGGCCGCTGTATCGTGCGGCGGTCTCGTTGCCGCCGATGGCGTAGAGCTTTCGGCCCGAAACGGTTTGCGAAAGATAGAAGCTCCCCCAGATGGCCACGCCAATCAGCAAAAGCAGCGGGATGGGGTAAATGAACTCGTACTCACCCAGCGGGATGCGGCGACTGATGAAGCCCTCCACGAACGCCGAATGGAACTGCCCGATCGACTGCGCTTCGGTCGTGACGAAGGCGAGTCCTCGAAAGATACCCATCGTGCCGAGCGTGATGATGAACGGATGAAGCCCCAACCCAACCACGCCGGCACCGTTGATCAGCCCGCAGAGCATACCGGTTGCCGTGCAGGCGGCGATCGTTATCACCACCACCAGCCAACCGGCTGGCACAGTTTCTCCGCCCGCTGGGCCGAAGTGATGCAGCACCGCCGCTCCGGCCAATCCGGAAAGTGCATAGATGCCGGCCACGGATAAATCGATGCCGCCGGCGACGATTACGATGGTCGCCCCGATCGCCATGATCGCAAAGAACGAGGTGTTCTTCGCCAGCGTCAACAGCCGGTCGACGTTGAGGAACTTGTTCTTGGTGATCAGATAGGCCTTACCGGTCTCCTGGTCGACGACGCGGCGCTGCGTCGATCCGCCGACGAAGGTGAGCAGCGCCGCCAGCAGCACGATTACGCCCAACAGGCCGAGCTGCTGCGTGCTCGCGAAGCGGCTACGAGTGCGAATTCGTGCGGTTGCTTCCTCGACAGGGCGATCTGGCATAAGCGAAGTGAACTGAAGAGTTTGAAGAAGGAAGGCGCCGATCGCCCAATACGCAATCCAAATCGGCTGGTGCAGCGGTGAAAATCTCGCCACACCCGCCGGCAGCCGGTTCCAGTACCCCTGGGAGCAGGACGACGCAAAGTCTACACACCGGGTAGCAGTTGCACGGTCACCATCGGGCCGCCCGACGCGGGGTGCCGCCGTGCCGCCGCGATTCGAGGCAACTACACCAAAACCGCATTCTCCCGGCATCGTTTGCGGCTCGTCAAGCGGCCGGGGAGACCGGTCCAGCCAGGCATGTCATCACTCACAGGCGGTCGGACAAGTAGTGTTTGCCGCACTTCGCCACGCCGTGCATCGGTGCGGCCACCACCAAGCGACGCCGCGAACCACCCCCAGCGGGGGAAAAACTTCTGGACGCGACCATCGCCGCCGGACTATATTGTCCAATGCTCTACCTGAGACGCCTTGTCTTATCGAAAACCCTCTCGGGCCGCAATTCGGCCGGCGGTCATTTCGACCGCGGTGCACAAAGAAGCAAAGGCAATGCGGCGGGCGGATTTAACCAACTCAGGTAGAGCGGGAACGGAGACGGTAACTCATCTCACACAGCGAAGGTGGCGGGCATGTTCCTTCTGTGTACCAGGCGCGTAGCGACGCGGCACGTGGCGGCGGTCCTTCTATTGGCGTTTTCCGCCACATTCCTACCCGCGCAAGAAGCGGACGTTCAAGCAACTCCACAACCCGCACAAGCGTCGCCGGCCGTCGCAACGCCAGCCGCGCAGCCGTCGCCCGGTGCAAACCCCACCACACCGCAAGGTGAATCGCCGAAGCCGGGCGAGGACCAACCCAAGCCGCAGCCCAATAAAGACGCAGCCGCCTCCGGCGCTCCGGCAACCGGCGCCGTCGTCAAGCGGTCGGAGCAAACGCCGACCTCTTCCGAAAACAAGCCGATTCGACTGGAGCCGGACGCCGACGGAAAACTCGCGTTCCAGTTTCAAGGCGAGCGGTGGCCGGAGATACTCATGTGGCTGGCCGAGTGGGCGAAGATGAGCCTGGACTGGCAGGAGCTGCCGGGCGACTACGTGAACCTTACCACGCAACGCAAGTACACCGTCGACGAAGCGAGAAGCCTGCTCAACGGCCTGCTGCTCGACCGCGGGTACACGATGCTACGAGAGGGCGAAGTCCTGCGCGTGGTGAGCATCAAGACTCTCGACCCCAGCATGGTGCCGCGCGTCCAGCCCGAGCAGCTTGCAGAACTGGACCCCAACGAGTTCGTGAAGGTCTCCTTCGCGCTCGATTGGCTGATGGCGGAACAGGCGGCCGAAGAAGTCAAGTCGATGCTCAGCCCGAATCACAAGCTGACGGCCATGAAGAGCACCAACCGGTTGGAGATCACCGACGCGGTTGGCAACCTGCGCGACGTCTACCGCTTGATTGAAGAAGAACAATCCGTCAATGACGGGCAGCTTCCGCTGCACGAGTTCACCTTTACGTATGCTCGGGCATCCGACGCAGCGGAGATATTGCGAGGGCTGCTGGGGCTGGAAGCTCCACCCGCGGCACAATCCGCCGCAATGAGTCCACAGCAGATGCAGCAACAGATGCAGATGATGCAGCAAATGCAGCAACAGCAACAACAACAACAGGCCCAACAAGGCGGCGCCGCTCCCGTGGCCGGGGCCAAGGTCAACCTGGTCGTAAACTCTCGCCGCAACAGCATCCTGGTCAGCGCACCGCCGGACAAGATGGTGATCGTCCGCGAAGCGGTCATCTTGATCGACGTGCCCCGTGATAACACCGAAGCGCTGCAGGGGCTCGTCAACCGCGTGAACACTTACCGCCTGGCGTCGCTCGATCCGGAGGCGCTGGTCTCCACGCTGCAAGAGGTGGGCAACCTCGATCCGACCACCCGGCTGCAAGTGGACAAGACCAATAAGGCCGTGGTCGTTTACGGCTCACTAGCCGACCACGTGACGGTCCGCATGCTGGTCAGTAAGCTCGATGGCAGCGGCCGACGCTTCGATGTGATCAAACTCCGCCGCCTCGAGGCGGACTACGTGGCCGGCACGATTCGCTTCATGATGGGCGGCGAAGAGGAGGAGGAAAGCGCGAGTTCGCGCTACCGCAGCATCTACTACTACAGTCCCTACGGGATGGGAAATGACAGCAGCGATTCGAAGTCGGATGAGTTCCGTGTCGACGCGGACGTCGAGAACAACCGGCTTTTGCTGTACGCCAACGACATCGAAATGGACGAGATCCGCAACCTGCTGGTCAAGCTGGGTGAGATCCGCAGCCCCGACGACCCCGGCGGGACGATCCGCACCGTCGACGTGGCGCCGAGCGAGGCCGATGCCCTGCTGAACCGCCTGCGCCAGGCATGGCCGTCGCTGGGGCCCAATCCGCTGGTGATCGAGCCGCAAGCGTCGCCCGGGCAACCCTCCGGCGAGCGGACCGAGCCCGATTCGCCGGAAGCGGAGCCGGATGCAGGCGAACGTGCCACGACCACCGGCGTCACGCCCGGCAACGCGCCGGCATCTGCATCCGCGGCGCCCAATGCGGCTGGTGCCACTGATTTGCAAGCGGAGAATGTGCCCCGTCGCCCACTGTTCCGTCTCGCGCAGCTAAGCCAGACTGATGAGGTATCGGGCGAGTCGCCCGCCACAGCGCCGCAGTTCGAACAGCCCACTGCCCCGGCCGCCACCCCGCCAACAGAGCGGCAGGCGGAACCGCCTCCGATCAGCATCTCGCGCGGTGCGGACGGGCGGTTAATCATCTCCTCCGAGGACACGCAGGCACTCGACCAGCTCGAACAGCTCATGACGCAGCTAGCGCCGCCGCGCAGGGATTGGACGGTGTTTCATCTGGAGTACGCGCCCGCCTACTGGGTGGCGATGAATCTGGAGGATTTCTTTGAAGAAGAGGAGGACAACAGCCTGGCCTCCGCCTTCTGGTATGGTTATCCGCAGGAAGAGAGTGACGACCGACGAACGCTTTCCAAACGCCGCCCTCTGAAGTTCATCACCGATACGGATACGAATACGATCGTCGCGATCGGGGCCGACCCTGCGCAGCTTCGCACGATCGAGGAGTTGATCGAGCTATACGATCAACCGGAGCCGAGCACGTCGCAATCCAGCCGGGTATCCTCGGTGTATCAAGTTCGCTTCTCCAAGGCGTCGACCATTGCCGAGGCGGTGAAGGACGTGTACCGCGACTTGCTGAGCTCGAACGATAAAGCGCTCGCCCAGCAGCAACAACAGGGCCAAAACGGCGAACAGCGGCCGACTCGCAGCACGACGTACATCCTTGGCGGGACGGACGAACGCCAGGAGAAGACGCAGGTCACCTTCAAGGGGAAGCTGTCGCTGGGAGTGGACGACCTGTCCAACACGCTGGTCATCTCCACCGAGGGCGAGAGCCTGATGGAGATCATTACTCAAATGGTCAGGTCACTGGACGAAGCGGCCAGGCCAACGTCGACCGTACAGGTCGTCCGCACCCGCAACGGCCTGAATCCGGCCCATCTGCACCAGGTGCTGGCCCAGATGTTCGATCCCTCCGCCGCGCGTGGAAATGAGCAGCAGGGCGAGCAGCGGCCGGGCGAGCAACAAGAAGGTGCCGAGGGCGATCCTCGTCGACGAGGTTCGCAGCAACAGCAGCAAAACGGCGGACAGCCGCAATCGAACGGAGAAACGGCTGCGGTAGCATCTCCCGATGATTAACAGGCACAGGACAGATTAGCAGGCACAGACAGGAACGTCTGAGCCACGCTGCCAGGTATGCGTCTCCTGCGGCATCGCCGCGAAACTTGCCCTGCGGCGAGATTGCCGCCATAGTAACACCGCAAGTTCTTCGTCGCGGCAAACGTTTCACTACGATTGCACCGGGAGTCGACATGTCCATCGCCTGGTATCGGCGCGCCCTTCCGATAGCCTGCTTCATGGTGGTCGCTTCGAGTGTCGCGCAAAGCGCGTCCGCCCAGGTGACGTTTTGGGAAACCGCCACGCCCGAGAGTCAAGGGATGGACGTCGAAAAGCTGGACCAGGCGCGCCGCTATGCGCTGACCGGCGAAGGCTCCGGTTACGTCGTTCGCCACGGCAAACTGATCATGAGCTGGGGCGATCCCGATCGGCGTTACGATCTAAAGTCGACGACCAAGGCGATCGGCGTTACCGCCCTGGGGCTGGCCATCAAAGACGGCAAGCTCACGCTCGACGATGCCGCCATCAAACATCATCCCGGCTTCGGCACGCCGCCGGAGAGCAATGAGAAAACCGGCTGGATCGGCGAGATCACGTTGCTGCACCTGGCGACCCAGACCGCCGGCTTCGAAAAGCCCGGCGGATACGCCGAACTGCTCTTTCGCCCCGGCACGAAGTGGCACTACAGCGACGCCGGACCGAATTGGCTGGCCGAGTGCATCACGCTTGCCTATCAGCAGGACGTGCGGGACGTGATGTTCGACCGCGTGTTCTCGCCGCTGGGAATCACGGCCGACGATCTCACCTGGCGCCGCAACGCCTACCGGCCGCACGAGATCGACGGCATCCCGCGCCGCGAGATGGGCTCAGGCATTTCGGCCAACGTGGATGCCATGGCCCGCATCGGCGTCCTCTATCTCAACGGCGGCGCTCACAACGGCGACGAGATCATCCCGCGCAGCTTCGTCGACCGCGTGCGGACGACGGTGCCGGCAGTGGTCGGTCTGGAGGAACTTGACCGGGAGGACAACGACAACGCCTCGGACCATTACGGACTGCTGTGGTGGAACAATGCCGATCGAACGCTCCCCGGTGTGCCGGCCGATGCGTATTAATCTTGGGGCCTGTACGACAGTCTGATCGTGGTCGTACCGAGTCTCGATCTGGTGGTCGCCCGGGCCGGCAAGTCGTGGGAGCGCCCGACGCCGGGGCACTACGACGTGCTGCAGCCGTTCTTCGATCCGATCGTGGCGGCGGTGCGCGACCGGGAGTAGGTTCCGCTGCCCCTGCTCCCTCTCCCCCGCGGGGAGAGGGCCGGCGAGAGGGGGTTAATCGACTCGTAAGAACCCAGCGATTTGCTGAGCGCGCATCGGAATTCTCACGAATTCAGCTACCTGCACAGACAGGAATGTCTATGCCACCTGGGATCGTCACCTACTTCACGTGCGAGTCGAACACCCGCACTTCTTCCCAGTTGTCTCGGTTCTCTTCGATGAACTTCAGGTGCTTCTCGGCCGTCTGGTAGCGGTCATGATCCGCCTGCGTATTGAAGACGACGTGCAGCGCAATGTGAAACTCCTTGTCGTTCACCGGTCGGTCGAACTGTTCGGCGCGCGTTCCGGCGCTGAAGTAGGCGGTGCCGGGATGGTCGGACAGATACTTCTGGCACGCGTCGGTCATCTTCTGCCGCGCCGCCGGACTGTCGTCCTTCAGCGTGAAGAAGACCATATGCGCCACCTTCGGAGCTTGTTCGGACGATTGCGCCATCGCATGACTCTCCTGTCGCTTTAGGGCACCAGATGCCAACAAGGCGGAAAGGATACCCAATACCAAGCTCGCGGTGAACCATCGACGCATGGGAATGTCTCCTGTGGGAACTTAAAGATGTCGAATTGCCAACGAATGTGGACTACGAGCGGCCCCTGTCGGCGGAGGATTCGTCGACCGGCAGCGCTTCGCCCTCGATGCGGACGATTTGTCCCTTGCCGTTGCGTTGCCAGCGATTAACCGAAGGGCCGATCAGCTCCTCGATTTCGTGTTCGTCGATCTCTTCCCGTTCCTCGAGCGCGCGGGCCAGCGTGTCGAGCTGCCCGCGATGCTCGTTGAGCAACTGCCGGGCCCGCTCGTCCGCAGCGCGCAAGATCGCCGCCACTTCCTCGTCGATTACCTGGGCCGTGTGCTCGCTGAACTCGCGGTGCTCCTGGGCCATTTCTCGACCGAGAAACGGGTGCTCTTCGCTGGTCCGATAAGCCACCGGGCCGAGCCGCTCGCTCATGCCCCAGTGCGTGACCATGCGCCGAGCCAGCCGCGTCACCTCTTTCAGATCGTTCTCCGCACCGGCGCTATACTCGTCGAAGATCAGCTTCTCGGCCGCACGGCCCCCCAGCATAAATACCAGGCGCGCGTGCAGATCGGCTTCGCCAAAACTCAGCCGCTCTTCCGAGGGCACAAGCTGCGTCACGCCCAGCGCCCGTCCACGGGGAATCACCGTCACTTTATGCACGCGATCGGCCCCGGGCACGATCCACGCCAACAGCGCGTGCCCGGCTTCGTGGTAGGCCGCCATCCGCTTCTCTTTGCCGACCAATACCTCCTCGCGCTTCGCACCCATCAGGATCTTGTCCCGAGCGTACTCGAAGTCGCTCATGTCGACCTTGTCTTTCCCCTGCCGCGTCGCCCACAGCGCGGCCTCGTTGACAAGGTTCCGGATATCGGCGCCCGTCAGTCCGACCGTGCCGCTGGCAAGTCGCTCGATGTCGACGTCGTCCGCCAGGGGCACATCGTGCGAGTGCACGCGAAAGATCGCCTGCCGCCCCTTATGTGTCGGCCGGTCGACCGTGACGTGGCGATCGAAGCGGCCGGGCCGTAA
>JBBDJB010000052.1:0-252280 GCA_040880125.1 Pirellulales bacterium
CTTCGCATTTTGCCTTGCCTGTCATAGCGCAAATCCCGTGCCGAACAGGATTGGGAGGGGCCAGCAGTGGCACACCCGCCGGTCAGGCGAGCGCGCGACTCCCGGCGTTCGCGCAATGGCCCGCACAGCGGACCCTACACTGCTCCCACTCCCCCGCGGGGAGAGGGCCGGGGAGAGGGGGTAGAACGCCGTGAGTGATTCGCGGACCGATGCCGGCATTCGGCCAATGGTCCGCACAGCGGACCCTACTTCGGCAGGTGCGCACACAAGCCTGGGCAGCCCGCTCCGCTGCCGCATCCGATCCGATCCGCGCGTCGCACTTGCCAGGTCTGCCATCTATTCGATCGTAAAGTCCGGCAGCTTGACGATCTGCCCGCCTTGCTGGGCCGACTCGTGCGCACACAATCCGACGCAGGTCCAGTTCGCCGACTGTACGGCATTGGGATAGGGATCGCGATCGTCGAGCAGCGCCGAGATGAACTCGTGCGCCAGGTGCGGGTGCGAGCCACCATGGCCGGCGCCCTGGGTAAAAGAGAGATGCTGGTGGTCGTCCGCGTCGTACACGCCACCGGTGGTGAAGCGGCGGATCTCCTCGGGCAGAAGATGGGCGTAGTCGGGCACTTCGATCCGTTCGGGAATCTCCGGCTCCGGCTTTTTCGCCGTGTGCAGCACCGGACGCTCGCCCTCGATCAGCGGCCACTCGAAGGTCTTTTTCGAGCCATAGACTTCGAAGCTCTCGCGATACTGCCGGGCGACGTCGAACAGTGAGCGGTAGATCCGCGCGGTGACGTCCGAGTCCTTCAGCTTAATGTGCGTCGTCTCCACGGCGTAGGGCGAGTTGTACTTGCCGATCAACTCTTCGCGAATCGTACCGGACCCGAAGCACGAGACGTACTCCGCCTGACCCCGGGTGAGGGCCAGGCAGGGGCCGACGCAGTGCGTGGCGTAATGCATCGGAGGCAAACCGGGCCAGTAGTTGGGCCAGCCGTCCATGTCCTGCTGATGACTGGCTTGCAGAAACTGCACCTTGCCCAGCTCGCCCTTGTCGTACAGCTCCTTGCAGAAGAGGTACTCTCGAGCGTACACGACCGTTTCGGCCATCATGTACTTCAGCCCGGTCTCCTTCACGAGCTTGACGATCTGTTCGCAGTCCTCAATGGTCGTGGCCATCGGCACGGTGCTCATCACGTGCTTGCCGGCCTTCAGCGCGGCGATGGACTGCGGGGCGTGGTCCGGAATCGGCGTGTTGATGTGGACGAAGTCGACGTCCGGATCGGCCAGCACGTCCTCGTACCTGGTGTAGCGCTTTTCGATGCCGAAGGCGTCGCCGATCTCTTTCAGCTTGTTCTCGGTCCGCTGGCAGATGGCGTACATGTTGGCGCCGGGATGGCGCTCGTAAATGGGGATAAATTCCGCACCGAAACCGAGCCCGATGATCGCCACATTGACTTGTTTGGCCATGAAAACGTCCCTCGCTGTCTATCCGAACACCGCGCTAGATTGATCTAACTTTTTTGCCCGAGGCGAAAAGCCGCCGCCATCATAGTGGAAGCCGGCCGCGCAGGAAACAGTCTGCCGGGCGTGAGCTATCGCGGCGCGGCCTAAAACGCCCACGGCAGATTTTTCTGAAACGCGCTTGCAATCCTAGACGGGTCGTCTATGATACGTAGACGAACTGTCTACAAAGGAGGCCGAGACTGTGAATCGAACAAGCACGAACGTCACGGATGCGGAGTTGCGGCTGCTGGCGGCCCTGTGGGAGGGGCAGCCGCAGACGGCCCGGCAGTTGGCCGAGGCGCTCTACCGGGCCGCGGGCGCGACTGAATTGGGCACCGTCCAAAAGCTCCTGCAGCGGCTGGAGACGAAGGGACTCGTCCAGCGGGACCGCAGCGGGCACGTGCACCAGTTCTCGCCGGCTGTGGGGCGCGACGAACTGGCCGGCCGGCAGTTGCAGCAGATGGCCGAGAAGCTGAGCGAAGGCTCGCTGGTGCCGCTGATCTCGCACCTGGTGAAGACTCGAGCGATTTCGGCGCGGGAGAAGGAAGAGATCCGCCGGTTGCTCGACGAAAAGGCGCCGAAGAAACCGAAGCGGTAAAGCGTGCGTTGAAAACAGGATCGGGTTGCACTGTGAGTCCGACCAATGAAAAAGGCGCCGAATGAAACCGAAGCGATAAAGCGTGCGTTGGAAATGGTTCGCACAGCGGACCCTACAAGAGAAGCCGAAGCGGTGAGGTTGACATGAACACGCTGCTCGATTTTGCCTTGGGAAACGCGGTGACGGCGGCCGTGATGGCGGCGGCCGTGTTCTTGATTTCGCGGGTAGTGCGCCAGCCGCGGTTGATCCACGCCCTGTGGGTGTTGGTGCTGATCAAGCTGATCACCCCACCGGTGTGGCAGTATTCGTTGATTGATGAACCGACGTTTGTCGCTCGGGTGAGCGAGCCGGTTATGGGCGTCGCAGCGACTGGCATGCAAGCGAACTTCGAGCCACCGCCGCGTGCCGATGCGACTGACGCTGCGACTGAAGCTGCGACTGAAGCTGCGACTGAAGCACCGTCGCCGTATGTGGAGCTGCCCAGTGAGCCTCCGCCCGCCGTCGTGGAAGAGCGTTCTGCCATCGAGATCGCCGCCAGAGTTACAGGCCACTTCGCCCCGTGGATCGTGTCGGTGTGGGCAGCCGGTAGCGCGGCGATGCTGCTGGTGTTGATCGTCCGCATGCGGCGCTTCGGCCGCTTATTGCAACAGACCGCGCCCGCCCCGGCGGAGTTACAGACAGAGCTTGATCGCCTGGCCGCCCGGCTCGCTCTGCGCTGTTGTCCGGAGCTACGGATCACCGACTCGGCCATCCCGCCGCTGCTCTGGATGGCGGGTTGTAAGCCGATCGTGTTGCTTCCCCGCCGGCTGGTCGAGCGGCTCGATCGCCAGGAGCTGCGCTCCGTTCTGATTCACGAGCTGGCACACTTCCGCCGCTGCGATCACCTGGGTCGCTGGCTGGAGATGCTGGTCCTGGTTGCGTGCTGGTGGAACCCGGTCGCCTGGTGGGCGATCCGTGAGCTGCGAAATGCGGAGGAACAATGCTGCGACGCCTATGTGCTGCGGCTGATGCCGAGCCACGCCGGACAATACGCCCGGGCGCTCTACGCGACGGCCGAGTTTTTGTCGGACTCTCGCTATGGCGTGCCGCTGCCGGCGAGCGGTTTCTTACGATCGATGCCTTTGAAAAGGAGACTGGACATGATTCTCGATGGTACGCTGCGTCGGCCGATGCGGGCCGGCCACTGGCTGGTGATCCTGTTGGCGGTGGGACTGGTGCCGATTTCGGTCGGCTGCATGGACGACGCGCAAGGGAACGTGCTTGCCACGCTCTTCAATCAGAATCGCGACTGGGCGCGGCTTTCGCCCTTTACCGACGTGGTGGTCGAAGATGACACGGCCCGCGTGGAGTACGACGACAAACAGTACGAGCTGGTCTCGATCGACGGCATGACGACGGCCAAACTGCTGGAAGCGG
This sequence comes from Pirellulales bacterium, assembly GCA_040880125.1. Classification (GTDB taxonomy): domain Bacteria; phylum Planctomycetota; class Planctomycetia; order Pirellulales; family JBBDJB01; genus JBBDJB01. The sequence continues at coordinate 3,512 of JBBDJB010000052.1, forward strand.
CGCGAGAGGAGTTTGGCGCCCTGGCATTGAAGCGGTTCGTCGAGGATTTAGTCGAGGTGATGGAAGCGGCGGGCAGCCGGCCCGGCGAGACCGTGAAGTTGGAGCTGCGCGATCCGGAGTCGGACCAAGTGGTAACGATCGCCGAGGCGGAGATGTCGGCGGAGAAGCGGCTGCAGGTTTACAGAAAACGCCACACTCCGGTGGGGGCGGGGGGGAATGTATTGACCGCTCTGCTGAATCAGAACCGGTGGGCGCGGCTCTCGCCGTTCACCGACGTGGTGGTCGAGGGTGACACCGCCCGGGTGGAGTACGACGGCAAGCAATACCAGCTCGTTTCGATCGACGGCCTCGCGACGGCCGAACTGCTTAAAGCGGCGAGAGAGGAATTCGGCGACCTGGCGGTGATGCGGTTCACCGACGATCTCGTTGAGGTGATGGAAGCGGCGGGCAGCCGGCCGGGCGACACGGTCAAGCTGGAACTGCGCGATCCGGAGTCCGGCGAAGTGGTCACGGTCGATGACGCGGAGATGTCCGCGGAGAAGCGTGCGCAGGTCCACATCAAATCCCACGCCCGGCAGCAAGCGGCGGCGCAGGCGGCCCGGCCGGTGCCGGAGGATATGCAAACTCTCCGTGATCTGGTCAGGAGTTTCACGGAGGCGGCAAAGTCCGGAGATACCGAAGCTGCTGCAAAGCTCCTTTCCTTTTCTGAGTCTAAGGTAGAGGCACTGCGTCAGTTTACGCCTCCTGGCCGAAGCGTCGAATTCGATCGAGCGGAGAGTTGGTCCGAAGACACTCGAAAGCTGCTCCAGCAAAACATCGATCCAGGTAGTGTAAAGGCGGTTCGTGTTGTCGGTGATAGGGGGATAGCGATAAGTGATTTCTTCCCGTTGGACGATAAAGGTATGCACTGTGCTGTCTACTTCTTTGTAAAGACAGCCGACGGATGGCGAATCGAAGATATCGACGCCGAGGACGTTGCCGGTCTCGTTACCGAAGTTGGGGAGTTCGTGGAGGAAGCCGTGGAGGGCAAATAACACGGTAAACTCGACTGAACTTAACCGGCTGAACGTGATGCCCGCGCCGCCCATTCCAGCGGCGCGGGCTTTTCTTGTTGAAGTTGGGTAGCTCCGGTTGCCCCAACCGGTGCTGCGCAGCGGCAAGAGGCCTCAGCAACGGCCAGCCAATCTCCTGGACGCTAGCAATCCACAAGTCGCCCAGCGACCATGCCCGGCACGACGACTCGCCGAATCTTCAATCGGCCATCTCTACGCCCATTTCGTGACGTACTCGTGCCACCGGCGGTAGTGCCTGCTCGACTTGGATTACCCGAAGCGAATCGTCTTGGGAGTCCTGACGGTGGAGTGACCCGTCAGGTGCCGCCTCATGCCGCTGCGCGGCACCGGTTGAAGACAACCGGTGCTACCCGGTGACACACCGGCTGCTACTCACTGCGCTTCATCAGCCGAATGCCGTAGTGCCACGGCGGCAGTTCAAGCGGCGGCTGGGCGTCCAGGCCGGCTTCGCAGCCCCAGGCGGAGATCTGTTCGGGGCTCGGGCGGATCGCCCCCTCCGGTCCGCGGGGGGTCTCGAGGTCGTGGCGCCAGTGAATCACCAGCACTTCGCCGCCTTCGCTCAGTGCAGCGGCAGCTTGACGCAGCAGAGCGACCGGCCGCTCGCAGTGCAAGATGTTGAACAGTAGCACGGCATCGCCCCGCACGCCGAAGCCCTGTGTCTCGACGTCGCGCACCTCCGCAACCATCGGCAGCGCCGCCCCGCGGGCCAGGGGTGCGCTCGATCATCGCCGGATCGATGTCGAAGGCGTAAAGCGTGCCGGAGATCGCCTGGGCGACGGGGACAGAAAAGGTGCCGTAACCGCAGCCCAACTCCGCGACGTCGGCAAACCGCTCGACGTGAAAGCGCTCGAGTATGAGCCGGACGTCCAGCAGCGACTCCCAGTAGGTTTCTTCGGGCATTCCGCTGTCGCGAATCTTCATGGCTTAAGTCTTGCTGCTGCGGCACCTAAGTGACGGTGCGGGCGACACTTGGTGTTGGCATGCAAATTGCCCCGTCTGGTGCATCTGCGGGTCGGGCTGCCATTTCGCGTAGAGACACCAAACCGGTAACACTGGCCGGCGCGGGTGGTGTGGCCATACGATTGTAAACGGCACTCCTCGTCCGGTCGGTAGCAGATTCGGCTGACGCGCGTGCGGACAGGTTCTCTGACAGTGGGCTGCCGCAAAGGTGTGACTGCCTGAAGGGAAAGGTCGCTGGACGAGGTCACTGCGAAGCGGCCAGAACGACGGCTGCGGGAATGGTAGTATGGCGAGAAAGATTCACAACCTGCTGGAGTCGCTGCTGGCTTCGCGGCCGGAGCGATGCCACGAGGCGTGTTTTCAGCCGTCGGTCGACGTCTATCGCGGCCAGCAGGGCTGGCTGCTGAAATTCGATCTGGCAGGCGTCCGCATCGAGGACGTCCAGATCAACCTGCAAGGCCGCCGACTGACGGTGCGCGGAGTGCGGCGTGATTGGTGCATTGTCGAAGGCCAGCAGGCTTATTCGATGGAGATTTCGTACAACCGCTTCGATCGCACGGTGGAGCTACCCATTGATCTCGTCCAGGCCCACGTGGCCAGCGAATATCGAGACGGCATGCTTTTGGTGCGGATCAGCCAAGGGGGAACTTCCTCATGAGTGATATGCAAGGTGTATTGACCCAGAATGAACCTCAAAGCGAATTGACGCTGCCGGTGCTGCCACTGAAGAGCAACGTGCTGTTCCCCCAGTTGATGATGCCGCTGGTCGTGGGACGGGAGACGTCCGTCGCTGCCGTCGAGGCTGCGCTCTCGACCGAGGACAAGACGATCATAGTAGTGACGCAAAAGGTAGCCTCGACCGAGGAGCCGGGATATGCGGACATCTACACCGTCGGCACGCTGGCGGTCATCAAGAAGATGGACCGCACGGACGAATACGTGCAGCTCATCGTACAGGGCACGCAGCGCGTGAAGGTCCTCGACGTCGTCCAGCAGGAACCCTACTTACAGGTCACGGCCAGACCGCTCGAGGCGCCCAGCGACACCGGGGCCGAAGTGGAAGCGCTGCACCGCACGGTGCTGGACGCGGCGGGCAACATCATGGAGATGCTCAAGCCCCAGGCTCGCGCCGGCCTGACGCACGTGATCTCCGAGGTGAAGGACCCGCTCAACCAGGTTTATCTGCTGGCTTCGATGCTCACCCTGGACGTGGAAAAGGAGCAGGCGCTGCTGGCGGCCGACACCCGGGCGGAAGCTCTGCAACTGATGCACAAGTATTTGACTCACGAGGCCCAGGTGCTGGAGCTGCGGCAGCAGATCACTAGCCAGGTGCAGTCGGAGATGAGCCGCGAGCAGCGCGAGTATCTGCTGCGGCAGCAAATGCGAGCGATACAGGACGAACTGGGCGAGCAAAGCCCGGAACAGGCGGACGTGGTCGAGCTGCGCAAGAAGATCGATGAGGCCGAACTGCCGGAGTATGTGCAAAAGGAAGCGGAGCGTGAGCTGGGGCGGCTGGAGCGGCTGCCGTCGGCTTCGCCCGATTATCAAGTAACCCGCACGCATCTGGAGCTTGTCGCGGAACTGCCGTGGACGAAGTCGACCGACGATATCCTAGACCTGAAGCGGGCCCGGCAAGTGCTGGACGAAGACCACTACGATCTGAAAGAGATCAAGGAGCGGATCATCGAGCACCTGGCGGTGCTCAAGCTCAACCCCGAGGCAAAGGCGCCGATTATCTGCTTCGTCGGCCCGCCGGGCGTCGGCAAGACGTCGCTGGGCAAGTCGATCGCCCGATCGCTGGGACGCCACTTCGAGCGGATGAGCCTGGGCGGCATGCACGACGAGGCGGAGCTGCGCGGTCACCGGCGCACCTATATCGGCGCCATGCCGGGCCGCATCATTCAGGCGATTCGCCGCTCCGGCGTGCGGAACCCGCTGCTGATGCTCGACGAAGTCGACAAGCTGGGCCGCGACTTCCGCGGCGATCCGGCGTCGGCGCTGCTAGAGATTCTCGATCCGGCCCAGAACTTCGAATTCCGCGACAACTACCTGGACATGCCGTTCGATCTCTCGAAGGTGTTCTTTATCACCACGGCCAACAGCCTGGAGACGGTCCCCAGGCCGCTGCTGGACCGAATGGAAGTGCTGCAACTTTCCGGCTACAGCGACGAGGAGAAGGCCAATATCGCGCGGCAGTATCTGATCCCGCGACAGATGAAAGAGACCGGCCTCAATGCCGAGCGGATCACAATCCCCGACGAGTCGCTCCGTATGGTGATTCGCCGCTACACGCGGGAGGCGGGCGTCCGCGAGCTGGAACGCACGCTGGGACGGCTGTGCCGCAAAGTGGCCACGCGGTTTGCCGAGGGGAACGAAGAGCCCGTCACCGTGGCGCCGGACGATCTGCCGGATCTGCTGGGGCGAGGTCGCTTCTTCGAGGAAGATGCGCGGCGCAATCTGGAGCCCGGCGTGGCGGCGGGACTGGCCTACACGCAGGTCGGCGGAGAAGTGCTGTACGTCGAAGCGGTGCTGCTGCCCGAGTCGAAGGAGTTGACCCTAACCGGCCAGCTTGGCGGCGTCATGAAGGAATCGGCCACGGCGGCCCGCAGCTACATCCGCTCGCACGCGGACGAGTTGGGTATCGACGAGGAGCGGCTGAAGTCGGGCGCCCATATTCACGTCCCCGCAGGCGCGACTCCCAAGGATGGGCCGTCGGCCGGAGTCACCATGGCCACGGCACTGGCATCGCTGTATTCGGACCACCCGGCGCGGAGCGATACCGCGATGACCGGCGAGATTACGCTCAGCGGCCTGGTGCTGCCGGTGGGCGGCATCAAGGAAAAGGTGCTGGCCGCCCATCGGGCCGGCTTGCGTCGGCTGATCCTGCCGAAGCAAAATGAAGAGGACCTGCGGGAGCTACCCGACCACGTGCGGGAGAGTCTTGAGTTCGTCTTTGCCGAACGGATCGACGACGTGCTGACCGCTGCGATCCCCGAGGTAGAGTTGAAGGCGGCCACGGTGTAACCTTACTCCCTCTCCCTCTGGGAGAGGGCCGGGGGGAGAGGGCGTAGCTGGACTCGCAAGAGTTCAGCCGAAGTCGGAGTAAGTTTGAATTCTTGCGAATTCAGCTACTGCTACGAGCACCGACAAGAATGTCTGTGCCACCATATCGCGTTGCGTTTTCTCTCCATCCTTCATTCTCCACTCCACAGGCACGCGAATGAAATCGCTTTCACAACTCACCCGTGCCGGCTGGGCGGTTCTATTGCTGCTAAGCGTCGCCGGCAGTTCGCTTGCCGATTGGCCGCAATTCCGCGGACCGGGAAGCGCCGGCGTCGCTGACGTGAGCGGCTTGCCCGCGGAGTGGACGGCGACGCAGAACGTGCAATGGACGCAGCGGCTGCCAGGCTATGGCGCGTCGAGTCCCATCGTCGTGGGAGACCGCATTTACGTGACCGGCTACAGCGGCTACGGGGCCGAGCAAGGCAGTCAAGGCAGCGCGGCCGACCTGCAGCGGCACCTTGCCTGCTATAACCTTGCCGACGGGCAGGAAATGTTTAACATCGCCGTCCAGCCGAAGGTCCAGGAGAACGAGTACAGCGGGTTTCTCAACCTGCACGGTTACGCCTCCAGCACGCCGGCCTCCGATGGGGAGCGGCTGTACGTCTTCTTCGGCGCTTCCGGCGTGTATGCGTTTTCGCTCGACGGCCAGCAGCTCTGGCAGCAGAGCGTCGGCGACGGCACGCACGGCTGGGGCTCGGCCAGTTCGCCGGTAGTGGTGGGCGATCTGGTGATCGTGAACGCGCTTGTCGAGAGCGGCGCCGTGGTCGCGCTGAACAAGAACACCGGCCAAGAGGTATGGCGGGCCGAAGACGTCCAGGAGGCATGGAACACGCCGGTCGTTGTGCAGGTGCCCGGCGGCCGCACGGAGCTGGTGATCAGCAGCCAGGGTGAGATTCTCGGCTACGATCCGCAGTCGGGCGAGCTCTTGTGGCGCTGCCGTGGCATTGAAGATTATGTCTGCCCCAGCGTGGTCGCTCATGATGGCATCGTCTACGCCATTGGCGGACGCGGCGGCGCGGCGCTGGCCGTGCGGGCCGGCGGTCGTGGCGACGTGACACAATCGCACCGTCTGTGGACGCTCAATAAGGGCGCCAACGTCTGTTCGCCGATCTACTATCGCGGACATCTGTATTGGGTTCACGATCAGCGCGGCATGGCGTATTGCGCCGATGCGGCAACCGGTGAGCTGGTGTACGAGGAGCGGATCGCGCCGCGGCCGGGTCGCATCTACGGCTCGCCGCTGCTGGCCGACGGCAAGCTGTACATCCAGACGCGAGAGAACGGCACGTTCGTGCTGGCCGCAAAGCCGGAATATGTATTGGTCGCGCACAACCCGCCGCTGGACGAGAGCATGGCCAACGCTAGCCCTGTGGCCGTCGATGGTCGGTTGCTGTTGCGGTCGAACGAGTACCTCTATTGCATCAGTCAGTAAGTGGCAGCCGAAAAAGGGGACTGGCTCCGAGTCGTCACCGGTTGCACAAGCCACATCATCCTAGACGGACTCGGAGCCAGTCCCCTTTTTCGCAGCCCCGCTTTCCGTGAGCTGCTCGATTGGTCCGCTGGAAATGGGCCAGGAACCGCCGACGCATCGGGGGGTTTCCGAAAGAGGCAGCGAGCTTGGCGCGGAGCCAGTCCCCTTTCCAGCTCGCGTTTTCCAATGCGGTCAAGTTTGGCCGGTTATTGCCTGGGATGGCTGATTGAGGCGAGGGCTCGATGACCGAGCGGCGGTGGGAGTTCTGGATCGACGTCGGCGGCACGTTCACCGATTGTATCGCCCGGCGCCCCGACGGCACGCTTGTGCGGCATAAGCTGCTCAGTTCCGCGGTGGTCAAAGGGGCCGCCGCGGAAGGCTCGACGCAATGCGAATTTCGCGACCCGCGCCGTGCCGCCGATCCGGCAGGCTTCTGGAACGGCTACCGCCTCGCTCTCTTAGATTCCTCAGGCAGCACGGTCGCGGAGTCGCAAGTCGCCCAGTTCGACCAGCGCGTGGGTGTGCTTGCGCTGGAATCGCCGCTGGAGATTTCCCCCGCGCCCGGTCAGCCATACGAACTGCGCGCCGAAGAGCTCGCACCGGTGTTGGCGATTCGCTATTTGCTCGGGTTGCGGCGCGATGAAATGATCCCGCCGGTTTCGGTCCGGCTCGGCACCACGCGGGGCACCAACGCCCTGATCACGCGGCGCGGCGCGAAAACGGGCTTGGTCACGACCCGCGGGTTTGCGGATGTCCTGGCGATCGGCTATCAAAACCGTCCTCGGCTGTTCGATCTGGCGATCAAGAAGCCCGCGCCGCTGTACGAGCGGGTTGTCGAGATTGACGAGCGTGTGACGTTCGACGGGCAGGTGCTGCAACGGCCCGATCCGGCAGAGATACGAATGGCATTGGCCGGTCTGCGCGAGGCCGGCGTCGAGTCGCTGGCCGTATGCCTGCTGCACAGCTACGCTCAGCCTGAGCACGAGCGGCTGGTGGGCCGCATCGCTCGTGAGTTAGGCTTTGCCGAGGTAAGCCTCTCCTGCGAAGTGGCGCCGCTGCGGAAGATCGTCTCCCGCGGCGATACGACCGTGGTCGACGCCTATCTGAACCCCGTGCTGCGGGCGTATATCGCCGAGTTGCGGAAGTCGCTGCCCCAGGCGGACCTGCGCGTTCTCACCTCGGCGGGCGGCTTGGTGCAGGCGGAGCGGTTCGTGGGCAAGGACAGCATCCTCTCCGGGCCGGCCGGCGGCGTAGTCGGATTCTCCCGGGTTGCCCAGGCGGCTGGATTCACCCGAGCGATCGGCTTCGACATGGGCGGCACCAGCACGGATGTGGCCCGGTTCGACGGCAATTTCGAGCGCGAGTACGAAACGGAGAAGGCCGGCGTGCGGGTGGTCGCGCCGATGATGGCCATCGAGACGGTCGCCGCCGGCGGCGGTTCGATCTGCGGCTTCGATGGGGTGAAGCTCGCGGTCGGCCCCGAAAGCGCCGGCGCCGATCCCGGCCCAGCCTGTTATGGCAAAGGCGGGCCGCTGGCGGTCACGGATCTGAATGTCTACCTGGGCCGCATTCCCGCCGATCGATTCCCGTTCCCGCTAGATCGGGCGGCGGTCGAACGCCGGCTGCAAGCGATCTGCCGCGAGATTCGCGGGGCCACAGGTCAGGCATACAAAGCGGTGGAACTGGCGGACGGCTTTTTAAAAATCGCCGGCGCGAACATGGCCAAGGCGATCCGCTCGATCTCGATCGCCAAGGGAGCCGATCCGCGCGCGCACGTGCTGGTCTCGTTCGGTGGAGCCGCCCCGCAACACGCCTGCGACGTCGCCCGGCAGCTTGACATCCGGCAGATCCTCAATCATCCCGACGGCGGCATCTTGAGCGCTTACGGCATCGGGCTGGCGGACGTGGTGCGGCACCGCGTCGAGAGCGTGAACCGGCTCCTTGCCGACGTCTCACCCGATGCGTTGGTGAGCGTTTTCAGTCGCCTCACCGATGCGGCGCAGCGCGAGGTCGAACTAGAAGGCATTGACGCCGAGAACGTTGCGGTCGTTCGCCAGCTCGATCTGCGCTACCGAGGCCTGGACGCGTTTTTGACGATCGACGAGCCGAAGGACGGCGGCTTCGCGGTCGCGTACGGCGCGGCCTTCGAAGCACTATACGGCTATCAGGATGCGCAGCGGCCGCTGGAGGTTGTGGCGGCGCGTGCGGAAGCTACGGGGCGATTCGGCGAGGAACTGCCCGAGTCGCACCACGTCGACACTTATCAGCCCGAGCCGCACGACCGAGTACGGTGCATGTTTCAGTCGCAGCCGCACGAGGCGCCGCTGTACTTGCGGGAAGAGTTGCGGCCGGGGGCCGTGCTGCGGGGGCCGGCGATCGTCGCCGAGCACATCTCGACCACGGTGATCGATCCCGGCTGGGAGGCGGAAATGCTCTCCGGCGGCGAGCTGCTGCTGACTGACCGCGGCGGCGAGCCGTCTCCGATCGCCGTGTCGACCGAGGCCGATCCGGTCACGCTGGAGCTTTTCAACAACCAGTTCGCGGGCATCGCCGAGCAGATGGGGATCACACTGCGCAACACGGCCAGCAGTGTTAACGTGAAGGAGCGTCTCGACTTTAGTTGCGCTATCTTCACCAGCCGCGGCGACCTGGTGGTCAACGCGCCGCACATTCCCGTGCATCTGGGGGCGATGGGCGAGACCGTGCGGAGCGTAATCGCCGATCATCCGCACATCGCGCCGGGCGATGCGTTCGTCACCAACGATCCTTACCGCGGCGGATCGCACCTGCCGGACGTGACCGTGGTGACGCCGGTGCACGATCCGGTGGACGGGACGCTGCTGTTCTTTACGGCCAGCCGCGCGCATCACGCTGAGATCGGGGGCGTGCGTCCCGGCTCAATGCCGCCCTTCTCGCGCAGCCTGGCCGAAGAAGGCGTGCTAATTCGCAGCTTCAACCTGCTCGAAGGCGGCCGTTCGCGTGAAGAGGTCCTCCGCAAGCTGCTGCTCTCCGGGCCGCATCCCACGCGGAGCGTCGAGGACAACTTGGCGGACATCCGCGCGCAACTGGCCGCCAACCGGCAGGGCGGACGGGATCTGATCGCACTGATCCAGCGCCATTCGCGCGACGTCGTGCTGGCCTACATGCGGCACATACAGGACGCCGCCGAGCGCAAGACCCGTACCGCACTGGCCCAAATGTCCGACGGCACCTACCGCTTCACCGATCATCTGGACGACGGCTCGCCGATCGCGGTGGCGGTGACGATCCGCGGGGACTCGGCCAGGGTCGACTTTACCGGCACCGGGCCGGTCGTGCCGGGCAACCTGAATGCGAACCGGGCAATTGTCACCGCCGCGGTGATGTACTGCTTCCGCTTGCTGCTGAAAGAAGACATTCCCCTGAACCAAGGCGTGCTCAAGCCGATCGAGCTGGTGTTGCCAGTGTGCCTGTTGAATCCACCGGAGGCGGACGATCCCGGCCGGTGCGCCGCGGTGGCGGGCGGCAATGTCGAGACCTCACAGCGGGTGGTCGACGTGCTGCTCGGGGCGCTACAGTTGGCGGCCGCCAGCCAGGGAACGATGAACAACCTGCTGTTCGGCGATGCGACCTTCGGTTACTACGAAACCTTGTGCGGCGGGGCGGGCGCCACGGCGGAATCTCCGGGCGCCGACGCCGTGCATACGCACATGACCAACACCCGGTTGACGGATGTTGAGGTGCTGGAGGCGCGTTACCCGGTGCGGGTGCGGCAGTTCGGCATCCGCCGCGGATCAGGGGGACGGGGAGCGAAACCTGGCGGCGATGGCGTGGTGCGCCGCATCGAGTTCCTCCGCGACTTGGAAGTCTCCATCATCTCGCAGCGCCGCGCGGCATATCCGCCGTATGGCCTGGCCGGCGGCCAGCCGGGGGCGCTCGGGCGCAACGTCTTGCAGCAGATCGACGGCAGCCAGCAGGAGCTGGGCGCGACGGCGCAGTTCGTCGCGCGGGCCGGGGACGTGCTCATCATCGAAACGCCCGGCGGGGGTGGCTACGGCGCGCCTTAGCGGATTTTGGTGCGGGGTTGCATCGCGCGCGGCGATGACGATAATCGTGGCCATCCGTGGCCGAGGCTGTGGCCGCGATTGGGCGCTCTTTTCCGGGACGATTTCTCTGCGAGGTGGACCGATGTTTCGTAAGCAGACGTACGATGACGTAACCAAGACGATGGGCGCGACGCCCATGATCCGCATCAATCGGCTCATCCCTTCTTCGCCGGCCACCGTGTTCGCCAAGTGCGAGTTCTTCAACCCGCTCAACAGCGTGAAGGACCGCATCGGCGTGGCGATGATCGAAGCGGGCGAGCGCGAAGGGAAGATCAACCCTGACACGCACATCATCGAACCGACGAGCGGCAACACGGGAATCGCCCTGGCGTTCGTCTGCGCGGCCAAGGGTTATCGCCTGACGCTGACCATGCCCGAGTCGATGTCGGTCGAGCGGCGGGCATTGCTGCGGGCGATGGGTGCGGAACTGGTGCTGACTCCGGCCGCCGGCGGCATGAAGGAGGCCATCTCCCGCGGCTACGAGATGGTCGAGAAGGAATCCAACGCCTACATGCCGCAGCAGTTCGACAATCCGGCCAACCCTGCGATTCATGAGAAGACCACCGGCGCGGAGATCTGGGAAGACTCCGGCGGTGACATCGACGCGATCGTCTCGGGTGTCGGCACCGGAGGAACGATTACCGGCGTGGCGCGCTACATCAAGGCGAAGAACTCGGCCTTCAAGGCCATCGCGGTGGAGCCGGCCGACTCGGCGGTAATCGGCGGCGGTCAGCCCGGCCCGCACAAGATTCAAGGAATCGGGGCGGGCTTCATCCCGAAGAACCTCGATACATCGATCGTCGACGACGTGGTGACGGTGACCAACGAGCAGGCGTTCGAATGGGCACGACGCCTGGCCCGCGAAGAGGGAATCATGGCTGGCATCAGCAGCGGCGCGGCGCTTTGCGCGGCATCGCAAATCGCCTCGCGCTCGGAGTACAAGGGCAAGCGGATCGTGGTGATTGTTCCGAGCCTGGGCGAGCGATATCTGTCGACGCCGCTGTTTGAAGGCTTCACCGGATAAGCTCACTCCCTCTCCCTTTGGGAGAGGGCCGGGGAGAGGGCGTTCCGGCAAAGACTGGCCTCTACACTTATGGCGTCGCATGGCGTCGCAAAAAGGGGAACCCGGCACGGCGCTGCGCTTCGAGCCAGTCCCCTTTTGCTCGCACAGACGGTCACAACAGTGGCGAGCATGGAGGGACAAGCCCGTCGTGGCGCCAGAGAAGCTGATGCACCGACAGGACGGGCGCACAGCCAGGAATGTCTGTGCCACGTGAATGCTTGCCGGGGCATCCGCCGTCGCTTAAGGTGAATGGCAGTCCGTGCGGGCGGCGTGCCCGCTATGCCCTGCCTCCATCCGCCCGGTGTTGCGCCACGGAGCATTCCCCATTATGAGCTTTCTGCGCCGATTGTCTTTCAGCATCGTCCGATTCGTAGTTCCGTCCCTTGCGGTAACGGTGATTGCATTCTCGCAGGGCATTGCCGGGGCACAGGATCGTGAAGTGATCCCGCACGCGCAGGACAAGCCGCCCGGGCCGGCGCTTTCGCCGGCTGAAGCGCTCTCCAAGATGCAGGTGCCCGAGGGCTTCTCAGTCGAGGTGGTGGCGAGCGAGCCGGACGTCGTCAATCCGGTCGCCATGACGATTGATCACCGGGGCCGCTTTTGGATCACCGAAAGCCTGGAGTATCCGCGCCGCAGCCCGGGCAAGGGCCGCGACCGCGTGAAGATCCTCGAAGATACCGACGGCGACGGCAAGATAGACAAGACCACGATCTTCGCCGACGGGTTGAACATCCCGTCGGGCATTGCCCTGGGGTACGGCGGTGTGTGGGTCGCCAACGCGCCGGACATCCTGTTCATGCAAGACACCGACGGCGACGACCAAGCCGACACGTCGGAAGTCGTGGTTACCGGCTTGGGCCGCGACGACACGCATGAGCTGCCCAACTCGCTCACCTGGGGACCGGACGGCTGGTTGTACGGGCTCAACGGCGTATTCAATCGCAGCCGCGTGGAGCACCAGGGCAAGGTTCACGAGTTCACCTGCGCGCTATTTCGCATCCACCCTCGCACGCGGGAGTTTGAGCTTTTCGCCGAGGGGACGAGCAACCCCTGGGGCGTGGCGTGGAACAACGAAGGCAGCGCGTTTATCAGTGCGTGCGTCATCGACCACCTGTGGCACCTGACCGAAAGCGGCTACTACCATCGCCAGGGTGGTCCTTATCCGCCATTTACGTGGAAGCTCGAGTCGATCGTCGATTACCGGCACCAGAAGGCCGCCTATTGCGGGCTGCACTTCTTCGACAGCGATGCTTATCCGCCCGAGTACCGCGAGCGGCTGTACATGGGCAATATTCATGGCAACTGCCTGAACGTCGATCGGCTGCATCGCGACGGCGCGACGTATCGCGCCACCGGCGAGGAAGACTTCCTGTCGGCCAATGACGCCTGGTTCATGCCGGTCGTGCAGAAGACCGGCCCGGACGGCTGCCTGTACGTGCTGGACTGGTACGACCGGTATCACTGCTACCAGGACGCCAATCGCGATCCGGAAGGAATTGACCGGCTCAAGGGTCGCTTGTACCGGATTCGCTACAAGGACACGCCCCGGGCCGGCACGTTCAACCTGGCCGAGGAGAGTGACGCACAACTGATCGAGCGTTTGCACAGCCCGAACGTGTATTACCGCGATTTGGCGCAGCGGCTGCTGGCGGAGCGCAGAGTGCCGGAAACGATCAGTCGTTTGCAAGAGCTTGTGCTCGATGCGGATACTCCGCAAAAGACGCGAATGCACGCGCTGTTTGCCGTGGTGAGCAGCGGACCGCTCGACGAGGAGTTTCATCAGGCGCTGCTGGTAAGCAAGGATTCCACGCTGCGGGCGTGGGGCGTCCGCGCGGCCGGCAATATGGGAAGCGTCTCCGATGCCATTCGCCAGCGCATCGTCAGCGCTGCCGAGGACCGGTCGCCGGACGTGCAAGTTCAGGTGGCGATCGCCGCTACGAAGATCGACGGGATCGATCCGCTGCCGGTGCTGGTCGCTGTCGCCAGGCACTGCGGCGCGGACAAGCTGATACCGCACATCGTGTGGCAAAACCTGCATCCGCGGTTGCCGGACCAGGCGGATGGGTTCGTGCGGATGGTCTCGGATATCGACATGAGCCAGGCCCCGGCGGTGGCGCAGATCGTGCCGAGGGCGTTCGAGCGGTTGGTAACCGGAAGCGCTGGGGACATCGCCGCGCTGGCGGAGCTGCTGGAGCAGCTTACGGCGGCGGGCGGCCGGCATGAGGAGATCGCCCGCGACTGTTGGAGAATATTGGCCGAACGGCTTCAGACGCGGCAGTTGCGTGGGGCGGAGGCACGCCGGATGCGCGAGAGTTTGAACGAGACGGTTGCCAGTGTGCTGGAGGTCGGCGGCGAACATCCGCTGCATCTGGACGTGGCGAGCGTGGCCGCAAGCTGGGGCGATTCGGCCGGCTTGCAGGCGGTGCGTGACGTGATGGAAGACGCATCGCAAAGCGGCGAGCGTCGGATCGCGGCGCTCGAAGCGTTGATCGCCAGCGGCGATGCCGAGCTATTGCAATTGATCGACCGCGTACTCAAAAACCAGGAAGACAATTCGGCCGAGTTTCGCGGCTCACTGTTGGCAGCACTGGGGCGTTACGACAACCCGCAGCTTGGTGAACTGGTGCTCTCGCACTACGACCGCCTGGAGCCGTCGCTGCGGCCCCGGGCGATCGAACTGTTGACCCAGCGGCCTGCGTGGGCGAAATCACTGCTTGCGGCGATCGGGGCGGAGCGCATTCCCGCGGACGTGCTGAACGTAAACCAAGCCCGGCGGCTGGCCACTAGCCGCGACAGCGATCTGGCCGAGATGGTCGGCAAGATCTGGGGCACGGTCCGCACCGAGCGCGATCCGAAGCGCGACGAGCTGATCGACCGTATGCGGAGCCTGTTGGCCGAGACGCCGGGTGACCCGCATCGCGGGCAGGCGGTGTTCGAGAAGGTCTGCGGACAGTGCCACAAGATTCACGGCCAGGGCGAGGAAGTCGGGCCCGACATCACCTCCAACGGCCGCGGCAGCTTCGAGCAGTTGCTGTCCAACGTGTTCGACCCCAGCCTGGTGATCGGGGCATCGTATCAGGCCGTGACAATCGCGACGATCGACGGCCGCGTGCTGACGGGCTTGCCGGTCGAGGACAGCCCTCAGCGAGTCGTGCTGAAGATGCAGGGCGGCAAGACCGAGACGCTGCCCCGGGACGAGATCGATCAGATGCAGACCAGCCGGCTGTCGATGATGCCCGAGGGCGTGGAGGACCAGCTCAAGCCGCAGGAGATCGCCGACCTGTTCGCCTTTCTGATGCTCGACCGTCCGCCGAGTGATCCGGCCGCCCGTCGCCTGCCGCAGCGGGAGTCCGAAGGCGGTCACTGACGGCCGCCGTAGCACATCGCCCACCTCGTCCGGGCGCCCGACCGATCACCCCCTCGCCAGTGGCGGGGTTGCGCCGCCGCCTTTTTTCTTTGGACCGGTCGTGCTCGCGCTGCACACGCTTCTGCCCTGTCCAGCCGTCGCGTAAGCGGTTGGCGGACCGCTTCGCGTAACTTGCTGATATGCAACGACATATTGAGCAGCAGCGGTCGATTGGCATTGGTTCGCTGGGGGCAAAAAGATACACTTTTGAGGTGGCTTGTGGCGCTGTGGGCCATCTGGAGGCGCCAGAACGAGACGAACCGACGGTGGAGCATCGCTTCGCCGCCCCGCGTGAAAGGGAAGCAGGTCTGTCGTGAATCGTCAGGGAACGGATGTGAAGCAGGGTTCGACCGCTATCGTCGGTGAGAAAGCCGGCCGGCGCCGGCTGCCGCCGTGGTTGCGGGTGAATCTGTCGGCCGGGGAGGCGAAGCGCCGCTTCAATGGCACGCAGGCCGCCGTGGTCGGGAACCAGCTTCACACCGTCTGCGAGGAGGCCCGCTGCCCCAACATCCACGACTGCTGGGGACGCGGCACCGCCACGTTCATGATCGCCGGCAAGGAGTGTACCCGTGGGTGCAGGTTCTGTGCGGTCGAAACACTGCGTACGCCGCCGGCGCTGGACGCGGACGAGCCGTCGCACCTGGCCGCCGCCGTTGAGCGGATGGGGCTCGATCACGCCGTGGTAACGGTTGTCAATCGGGACGACCTGCCCGACGGCGGAGCCGATCATTACAAGCGATGCATTGAGGCGGTTCACGATCGGCTGCCTGATGTGACGCTGGAACTGTTGTCGAGCGATCTGGCCGGCAACGAGGACGCGCTTTCGCACCTCTTGGACGGCATTCCGCTGGACGTGTTCGCCCACAATGTCGAGTGCGTACCGCGGCTCGATCGCCAGGTGCGCGATCCGCGGGCGTCGTTCAGCTTGAGCCTGGCGGTCCTGGCGGGCAGCAAGCGGCGCAGGCCAGAGCTGTTAACCAAGAGCAGCCTGATGATCGGGTTGGGCGAGACCGACGGCGAAGTGACCGAGGCCATGATGCGGCTCCGCGAGGTGGACGTCGATCTGCTGACGCTCGGCCAGTACGTCGCACCGGGCGGCCGGCACTTGCCGGTGGATCGATACGTGCCGCCGGCACAATTCGACGCCTGGGACGAAGAGGCGCGAGCGCTGGGCTTTAAAGCCGTCGCCAGCGGGCCGCTGGTCCGGTCGTCGTATCGGGCTGGGCTGCTGTTGGGGGAAGCCCGCACCGGCAAGCGGCTCATGGGTGGACCAACCGCGGTGGAGATGCCGCTCGCGTCGGATGAAGCGGGCACGTCCGTTTGCTGTGGTACGGCCTCCGCCGGGCAAGATGTGGCGGTCCAGGCCGAAGCGCTGATGGAGTCCGCGCTTTTGATGACCAAGAGGGACAAGTGATGGCCGATTCCAAATATCGCGTCGAAAATCCGGAAGGTGGCGAACAGAAGCGCGTGGCCGGACGTGCTGGCCGCGAGTCGGCCAGTTTCTTGCACGTGCCCGACGCACCGCACCGGCCGGGCGATGAGCCGCGGTTCGCTCGCTTTACGCAGCAGCCGGGCGATTTGTCTCGACCCGACCCGCTGGCGCACTATGAACAATTGCGACCTCACGCTACCGGGTTGGTGCGCGTGCTGAATGATGATGGCCAGGCCGCCGGACCTTGGGATCCGAAGCTCTCGCCCGCCGAGTTGCGGACCGCGCTGATGATCATGGTCCACACGCGGCAGCTCGACCGCCGCATGCTGACCATGCAGCGGCAAGGGCGGCTGTCGTTCTACCTGGAAAGCACCGGGGAGGAGGCCGTGGCGGCCGGGGCGGGAATGGCGCTGCTGCCGGATGATCTGCTCTTCCCGTCATATCGGCAGCAGGGGCTGTTTCTCGCTCGGGGTATGCCCCTGCTGGACATGATGTGCCAGTGCATCGGCAATCGCAGCGACAACAGCAAGGGCCGCCAGATGCCGGTCCACTATAGCTGGCGGAAAGGCAACCTGGTGTCGATTTCCAGTCCCGTGGGAACGCAGTTTCCGCAGGCGGTCGGCGCCGCCATGGCCACCGCCTACCGCGGCGAGAGCCACGTCGTCGCCACCTGGATCGGCGAAGGGACCACCGCGCAGGGCGATTTCCACTACGCGCTGAACTTCGCGTCGGTCTACATGCCGCCGGTGTTGATGCACATCGTCAATAATCAATGGGCCATCAGTACGCATCGCAACCTTTCGACCGGTGGCAAGTCGTTCGCCGCGCGGGCGGACGCTTACGGCATGCCGGGGATTCGCGTGGACGGGAACGACTTTCTGGCCGTGCACGCAGTGACACAATGGGCGGCCGACCGTGCCCGGCAAGGTGGCGGACCGACGCTGATCGAACTGTTGACCTACCGCGCCGGAGCACACTCGACGAGCGACGATCCGAGCCGGTATCGTCCCAGCGACGAGGGGCGGCTGTGGCCCGGCGGCGATCCGATCGCCCGGTTGGCGCAGCACCTGGTCGAGCTGGGGGAATGGTCGGACGAAAAGCAGCAGGAACTGGAGCACAAGGCCGAGCGCATGATCGCCCAGACGTACAAGCAGGCCGAGAAGGTCGGTTCGCTGGCCGATGGTCCGCACGATCCGCCCGAAACGATCTTCGACGACGTGTATCAGAATCTGCCGGAGCATCTCCAGCGGCAGCGCGACGAGCTAGGCGGATGAGGCGGCGACCATGGCCACGATGAACATGATTCAGGCGGTCAATTCCGCGCTCGACGTCATGCTGGAGCGAGACGGCAATGTCTGCGTCTTTGGCGAGGACGTGGGCTACTTCGGCGGCGTGTTCCGCGCGACCGAAGGGCTGCAAAAGAAACACGGTACGCACCGCGTATTCGATACGCCGCTGGCCGAGGGCGGCATTGTCGCCACCGCCATCGGAATGGGCATCAACGGACTGCGGCCCGTGCCCGAGGTGCAGTTCGCCGATTACATCTATCCGGCGTTCGATCAGATCACCAACGAACTGGCCAAGCTGCGGTACCGCAGCGGCGGGGAGTGGTTTGCTCCGCTGACCGTGCGGGCGCCGTGCGGCGGCGGCATTCGCGGCGCGCTGTATCACAGCCAGTCGCCCGAGGCGTACTTCACGCACACGGCCGGCCTGACGGTCGTGATGCCGTCGAATCCGGTCGACGCCAAGGGCCTGCTCATCAGCAGCATTGAGTCGGATGATCCGGTGATGTTCTTCGAACCGAAGCGGTTGTACCGCGGGCCGTTCGACGGCGATCCGCATAAAGTGCCCAGTTGGCAGGGGCATCCCGGTTCGGACGTGCCGGTTGGTCATTTTCGCACGCCGCTCTCCAAGGCGGTCCTGGTGCGCGAGGGCGACGCGGTGACGGTCGTCAGTTGGGGGACGATGGTTCATGTGGTACGGAGCGTGATCGATTCGTCGGATGTCTCGGCCGATCTGATCGACCTGCGGACGCTGGTGCCAATGGACTTGGAAACGGTGGCCGCCTCGGTACGCAAGACCGGCCGCTGCATCGTGGTGCACGAGGCGCCGCGAACCGGCGGATTTGGCGCGGAAGTCGTGGCGCTGCTACAAGAAGAGTGTTTCTGGCATTTGGAAGCGCCCATCGCGCGCGTCACGGGTTGGGATACGCCTTTCCCGCATGCGCTGGAGTGGGACTACATGCCCAGTCGCAAACGTATCGCCGACGCGCTGACGCGCGTCATGGAGGCCTAGGCGTGGAGCGGTATGTGTTCAAATTGCCGGATCTGGGCGAAGGAGTCGTCGAGGCGGAGATCGTCGCCTGGCACGTCAAGGAAGGCGACGTGGTGCGCGAGGACCAACCGCTGGTCGATCTGATGACCGACAAGGCCACGGTGACAATTCCGAGCATCGTCAGCGGCCGGGTGGTTGGGACCCGGGGGAAGGTCGGCGAAATGGTGGCCGTCGGCAGCGATCTGGTGCAGTTCGACGTGCAGGGCGGCGAAGCGGCCGAGCTGACGCACGCCGAGAAAGAGAAGGCGCCGGCCACGACCGCCGCGGTGCGGCAGCTAACTGAGGAAACGCCCCCTGTCCCGCCGGCGAACAAGCCGGACGATGCCGCCGGGCAGCGTCCGCTGGCGAGCCCCGCAGTGCGGCGACGCGCGCGTGAGAAGGGGGTCGATCTTTCGCAAGTCAGCGGCACCGGACGCAGTGGACGCATCACCGACACGGACATCGATAACCACCTGGCTCGGGGCGCGAGTCTCTCCAACGGCCATCGCCGGGTGAAGCGGAGCGGCACGCGCGAGATCCACATCGAGGGTCTGCGCCGCCGCATCGCCGAGAAGATGACCGTCAGCAACGCGCACATCCCGCACTTCTCGTACATCGAGCAGGTCGACATCACCGAACTTGCCGAGTTGCGGCGGTTCATGAACGATCGCCGTACCAGCGACGAACCGAAGCTCTCGTATTTGCCGTTCATCATGCTGGCGCTGGTCAAGGCGTTTCAGCAACACCCGGAGGCCAACGCCCATTACGACGACACGCGGGAAGTCGTCACGCGGTTCGAGGCGGTTCACCTGGGCATCGCGACGCAGACCGAGCGAGGGCTGTACGTTCCAGTGGTGCGGCACGTCGAGGCGATGGACCTGTGGGAAGCCGCACGGGAGCTGCGCCGCGTGACGCAGGCGACGCATCACAACACGGTGAAGCGGGCGGAGTTGACCGGGTCGACGTTTACTATCACCAGCCTGGGCGTGATGGGCGGGCTGGCCGCCACGCCGATAATCAACTATCCGGAGGTCGGCATCCTCGGCGTCCACAAGGCGACCGACCGGCCGGTGGTTCGCAATAGTCAAATCGTAGTTCGGCACATGGTCAATCTTTCCGCCTCGTTCGATCACCGCGTGGTCGACGGCGCCAACGGGGCTTCGTTGATCCAGCGCGTGAAGGATCACCTCGAGCATCCGGCGCTGATCTTCCTTTAATGGGGTCCGCTGTGCGGACCAATTCTAATGGTGGCACAGTCATTCTTGTTTGTGCATCGAGGATTCATAGTGCAGATCAATTCTCATTCGCGTTGCGCTGCCTCTTTACCGAAAAGCAGTACCGTCGCTGTTTGTTTACGCACGCGTCACCCACACCCATTGGTCCGCACAGCGGACCCTACGGCTCGTCGCGCGGCGCCAGCACGAGCGGCAGCAGCAAGTCCGGCGCGGCGCTCGTCACCCCCTCGGTCCACTCACCGGCGGTCCGCCCGCACGCGTCGATCAATTCTTCGAAGTTCAAGCCCAGATAGCGCGGGCCCGCTTCGCGGTCTCGAACCGCACGAAGCAGCTCTTCCGCCCGTCGGGCGTGGCGCTGGGCGCCGCGGCGGTTTCCTTCGCGGGCCTTCACCGCGGCGGCGGCCAGCTTGATGAGCCCCTTGAGAAAGTCACCCAGCGGTCCGCCTCGTCCGGCGGCCAGCCATAGTCCCTCCCAGGCCTCGTGGGCTTCCCAGTAATATCCGTGGTTAAAGAGGTCGATCGCCCACAGATATTCGCGGCACGCTTGCCAGGCATCCGGCTGCGGTGGATCGAGGGGCGTGGGTCGATGACCGTGCATGTGGCCGGCCGGATCGCTCACCGGGTGCGGCGCATACCCGGGCACGTAGGAGTACGGCGGCAGCGCTTGGTCCGGCACCAGCCGCGGGCGCGTGGTGGTGTAGTGTTCGGTCATTTGAAATCAGGAAGATTGATTGAGTTCACGCACAGACAGGAATGTCTGTGCCACTTCTTGTTGGATTCTCTACAACCCGTCCGCACTTTCCACCGCATCATTCGCTCGGCGCCGCGGCGTCGGTCCTGGCCTCAATGTGCCACTCCACAAGAACCGGCGGCATGCGGATGGCGAAGTCGTCGGCGCTTGCGGGTATCTTCGTTTTTAGCAGCAAGGCCGCCTGTCGGGCGGCGGCTTCCGGCGATTGATCGGGCGGAGTTTGGATCATTACGCCCAGCGCCTCGGCGACGGCCGCGCCGTTCCAGTCCGTGACGGCGTACCCCTGATAAGTGTTTCGCTGCTGGGTACTTCCATCGTCGTCGGTTCCATTTGGACCGAGCGAATAGACAAGGAATCCGTCGCTGGTCTTGCGATAGCCAAACGGCGCGCCGTGGAACAGGTCGGTTGGCAGCTCGGCGAGGATCTCCGGCTTTAGCGCGTCCAGCGAATCCGGATATACCCCGTGTTCGGCGCGGTAGACTGCCAGCGCGGCGGCGAGACGCACGAGATCGAATTGCGTATTGGTGCGATCTTCCGCCTGGACGGCCTTATCAAAGGCCGGCAACCACAGCACGGCGACCTGGTCGGCGGCTTTGTGACTGCTATGCGTTTCTCCAGCGAAATAATCGGTCACGTCGAACGGTTCGTCGGCAAGTTGGTTGATGTCATGGTCGATGGCAGCGAAATCTGCCTGTCGCTGCTCGAAGACCGGGGTCCTCGCGCTGGCCGCCATGCGATCGTACCATCGGTTCAATTCTTCAAGAACGATGTTCCAGTCCACCAGGTTGAGCTGGGAAGCGTTTCTTAACGCCCACGATTCGTCAAGGAACTTCAACTGATTCTCACTGAGCGTTCCTTTGGACAAGCGAATTACCAAATCGAGTGCCATCATGCGCTCCAATTCATCCAGCGAGCGAGCGATGCCGTGGATCTTCCGGCGCTGCGAGAGCTCGCGAAGGATCTCTTCGGCCAGCGGCTGCGGCAGGTCAGGCTGGGCAAGAAGGTGAAGGACCGCCTGATTCGTCTGACTTTGGATTGTGACGCGCACCAGCACCTGGACCATACCGGCGTACGGCTCATCCAAATGATCCCCCAAGCCGTAGGCCGCCTTCATGTCGCGCCATGCCTCGTCATACTGACCAGAGCCGGTGCGCAGCATTGCCCGAGCATATAGGATTTTCGTGGCGTCGCGCATCATATTTACGCCCGGTAGTAGCGTCGAATAAAGCGGCTGATCCTTACCGGTAATGAGCGAAGGCGAAGGATTGAAAAACTGCGGCTTCTCGCCCGCTACCACGAGCAAATCGATCAGAGAACCATTGTCCTGAATCCATTGAGCCATGCGCGGAAGCGACTCGGCCGACCACGGTTGCTCGCGAAGAAGATTCGCAATGAGCGCGGCATCGTCGTCAAGGTTGCGGTCACTTTCGCCGGAAGGATTGTCTGGCTGGTTCGTAAAAGCCAGTTCCGGTGTCGTCTGCTGCTCGTGCAGATGACGCAGATAGTCCGCGACCATCTGCTCGTCGACCGACTTCAAACCAGGGCGTGGAGTGGGAATCCCCAACTCGGCCAGCAGGGCGGTTTGGGCTTCGCGGGAGGAACCCAGATCTCCCGGCCACATCGCCTGCCAGAAGGGAATAGCGCCGTTGTTCTCCGGCGTTACGCCTACGCGCTGGGCGTCGAGGATGATCCGGCGGTAGTCGGGCAGTCCGTGCTCGTCCAGCGGCTCGACCCAGTGCGTGGTTTGCGGCGAGACGGTGATTGTGGGATCGAGCTGAAACCACTGCACGAGAAGCCAGGCGAACAGCATCGCCAGCAGCAACATCGGCACCAAGAGCATCGCCCACAAGGTCTTCTTCTTAACGCGCAAGGCCCCCTCCTGCGTTCAAATCGTTTTAGAGCGGCAGTTGTACGTCTTATTCTTCTTCGTTTTTCAGGATCAAGTCTTGATGGAGCTCGCCCAGCGGAAGCCGCACGACTTCCGGAAAAGCATGAGTTCGTCGGAGTTCATGCGATTCCGCTACATCGCCCCAGCGCTGCTTATAGCACAGACAGGAACGTCTGTGCCACCATTACTCCCTCTCCCTCTGGGAGAGGGCCGGGGAGAGGGCATTTGCTGTTACGAGATAAGAACCTTCCGCGACACGGGTCAGGCTTGCCCTCCCCTACCTATTCAACTCCGATTCCGCACAGTCAAGAATGTCTGTGCCACCATTTGTGCCAAACCACGTCGGCTACTGCGCGTCCGGCGGTGCCGGCAGCGCGCCCACCGGGCGCTCACCGCTGGGGCGCTGAATGTCCAGTACGGCGTGACCGGACAGCGTCGTGTCGGTTAGCGATAGCTCGGCATCCAGTCCGCGGAACCAAGTGAGCAGTGGGAAGGTGTAGTCCGGTGGCACGTCCATCAACTGGTAGCGGTTCTCCGGCGACAGTGCCGTCGAGGTCCAAAGCTGCCGACCGCCGAGTTCTTCGATAAGCTGGTAATCGCCGCCCAGCGCACACACCAAACGGCCGCCGAGAAGCTGCTCGGTCACTTGCCGGGCTTCTTCCGGCGGAACGTGCAATTGCTGCGTGAGCGCGTTCATGAGCTTCGTTCCACTGACCGAAGCTTGCCGCGCCCGCATGTAGGCGAAGGCGTTGATCAACCGCGAGTACTGCGAACTGCCCAGCTCGGCGACCTGCATGCGAAGCTGCGCCGGCCGCTCGGCCTCTTCCATGCCCAGGTGGGGGACGATCTCGGGAATGACGTCGCGGCTGAGCGAGAGGACGACGAATTCGCCGGTCTGCCGCTGCCAGCCCCAGTTGTTCGCCAGCGGAGCATAACCTTGCGGATCGGGGCGGACGCGATCACCCAGCAGGAACGAGAGGATTCCCGGCCGCGGCCACGCGCCCAGGTATCCGCGGGCCCAATCGAGCAGCCGGGTGCGCGGAGCGATTTGACCTTGCTCCACGACGTACGGCGCCACGTGATCGCGGATGCCGCCGAAGATGTGGTAAACCTCGCCCACGCCGCCCCCGAGGATGCCGTTTGCCTGCATCACCAGTTGCAGGGAGACCAGGTCGCCGGGAATCTCGCGCAGCCGGGTGGTCGTCGGCGGGCCGAGCATCGTGGCGAGAAAGCCGTAGCGCGACCGGGCGTAGGGCGTGATGTAGACGTCCATCGTCAGCCGCTCGAGGCCCTCGCCCAGGTCCTGCCGGCCGATGCCGAGCATCACCGGGTCCATCCGCTCCCACTGCGAACGATAGAAGCGGGCGAACTCGTAATATGCTTCCACTTCCGCCGGCGTGAGTGCCTCCACTTCGATATCCGAAATGGGCACGAACGAGCCAATTTCGCCGCGCCGCGAGTCGACCAGTTCGCCATCGACTTCCACCGGACGGCTGCCATCGGGCCGCTGCGTCAAGCCGGGGGGCAAATAACCGGCCTGGATCAACTCGCCGATCGAGTGCGCCCGCGAGCCTTCGGCCTGGGCCGCCAGCCGGGCGAGCTGCACCAGCTCGATATCGACGGCCGCCTGCATCCGCCGCGTCATCTCGACGCGATAGTGCGGGCTGACCATTTGCCGGAAGAAAGCGTCGGAGAGGTAAACGAATACGGAGTCATCGCGCTCCAGCGGCATCACGGACCGGGCATAGCGGAACTCGGCGGAGCCGCCCAGCGAGCCGTTGTCCTGGCTGGCCTGGAGGAACCGGCGGATGAGGCTTTCGGACGTTGCGATCAGGTGGAAGTTGTCGGCCACTGCGTAGTACGAGCGGACGCTGCCGTCGGGCGTGGAGAGGAACGACACTTCCTGACCGGCGATCTGAACCGTCTCTTGCGTGGCGCCCTCGACGCTGTCCAGCGTCTCCTGCCGCAGGCTGTTGAAGTTTGACGAGAGCAGGAAGTTATTACGGGCCTGAAAGAGCACGCCCAGCGATGCTCCTTCGCGGACGAACGTGTCGTCGCCGATGATGGCGACGTCGGAGATGACCGTCGGCCCCAGCACCTCGGAGAGGACCGACTCGCGCAGCGACAGCCGCTGTTCGATCGACTGGTTCAAGCCGTAGTCGATGCCGCGCAGCGCGACCATGTTCTGCAGATCGCCTCCCCACTGGTCGAGAAAGTCGCGCAGCCAGAGGTAGTTAGTAAACGTGCCGAAGCGGACGTAAAAGCACTCGTGCGGCACGTAGTGGGCGATCGTCTCAATTTGGACGTCTTCCGGAGAGGGCGGCAACTCGACCGCCGGCGGAGCGACCGGCTCGGGCAGCGGCTCGGTGGCGGCTTGCACCTCGGGCGAGGTATCCAGCAGCGTATCGCGCTGCATGGCGGCGCGGATCGACTCGGTTCCCAGCATCAGGCCTACGGCCTGTTCAAGCTCGCCGTTGCCGCCGAGCAGCCGGCCGACTTCGCGTGGCGGGGCCAGATTCAGTCGCCGTGCCAGCGTGGCGGCCAGGTAGTTTTCTACCAGCGGTGGGTAGTCTTCGCTGCGGAACAGCCGGCTGGGCGGACGGTTGTATTCGCGCCACCACTGCTGCAGTAGCCGGTTGTGCAGGCCGGGATCGGGCACCGGCTGCACGCCGATGCGTTGCAGGTTGGGGGCGTACACCTCCAGGTCGAGCGGCGCGTCGCCCTGGAACAGAAAGTAGATGGTTATGCGGCGGGGGGCTTCGATCTCCAGAAGCCGCCGCAGCACCCGGCGAACCGGGGCGGTCTCCATGGCCGGATAGAGCACCCGCTGCTGCCGCTCGGTGATGAAGAAGCGGTCATCCTCGCTGGGGGTGGTGGCCTCGCCTGGCGGTACATTCAGCGTCACGCGGCCCACGCCAAAGGGGCGGCCGCTGGCGGCTTCGACCTGCGCACGGGCAGGGGTCGGCACAGCCAGTGGCAAGAGCAGCGCCAGCACGGCGGCGGAGAAAAGTGTGGTGGTGGGTCGATGGATCATGGCCGCTTCCTCGTTTGGAGTTTGGACGTCCGGATTTGTAGGGGGTGCGTGTCTCAGGTGACTAGGAAGCTTGTTGGACAGCCTTGCTCGACCTGCCGTGGCCGGAAGCGTCGATTTCCGCGAAAAAAACGCGGCTTCACGCTGTCCAATTGGACAGGTTTTATGGGGTGTGTCCTCACGCCCGAGCAGGCGAGGGCATCGACCGCGCGTCGCGTTCGGCAAACTTAGCCGTAGCCGAACTCGTCCAGTTCTACCTCGCTCAGGCCGACGTGGTGTCCCAGTTCGTGCCATAAGGTGATGCGAATCTGCTCGCGGAGCTGGGCTTGATCGAGCGTGCCGTCGTCGGATCGGGCGACGCTGATGATTCCCAGTCGGTAGAGCGTGACCGCGTCGGAGAGGATGCCGGAATGGTTGACGCTCCGCTCGGTCAGCGGTATGCCGGTGTAGAGGCCGCAAAGCTCGTCGCGACGCTCTACTCCGGTGCTTTTAAGCACTTGGTCGGACGGATAATCTTCGACAACCAGCGGCACTTGGTCCAAAATGGCGCGTACCTGTTCAGGGGCCGCCTCCAGCACGGCTTCCAGTTGCCTGTCAAAAATGTCCCGTAGGCGGCTGTTCACGTGCAAACCATGTTCCGGGTGGTGCAGTAAATGGACGGGTGAGGGTTTAGCTACGGAGTCCAGCGAGCCCGATCCATGCTATCGGGGGCGAGTTGGCGCGGGCAAGTCCGCGGGGGCTAAGATTACCGCGGCCGTGGCGAATAACGGGGCATAGCCTTGCCAGGGGGGACCGGATGCGGAAAATCGAATCCATGCTCATCCCGCGCTTTTCGATCCGCTTCATGCTCCTCGTCACCACCGCCCTGGCCGGGGTATTTCTCGTAGCCGGATTTGCGTATCGCGGCCACATGTGGGCGCTATGCGTGGTGGCGGGCGTGGTGAGCGTGGCCGTGGCGATGTTGGTGTATGCCGGCGTGTTCGGATTGATCTGGGTGGCGACGGGACGTTTTGCGGCGGAGAGAGGAACGGGCGGTGGCATACGGCGGGCCGATCGCCCGACCGCTGGGCCCTCGCCTGCGGCGGATGGGGGGCCATGATGATCTTCCGCACGTTTCGGATACGCGCGGCGCGGTTTGCCGCGCTGATGATGGCCATGTCGATTGCGGCAGCGGCGGACCGCGCGCACGCAGCAAGCGGGACGCCCGTTACGCTGCCCCGGGCTTTCACCCAACACCAATACCAAAACCTCTCGCACGCGATCTTGATCACGATCGATCCGACGTGGGTCGAGGGCCGCGGATACCGCCCGGTGAAGATCACCGCCACGGCGCTGAAACCGTCGCCCGCAGACCGCGACATCACCTTGATGTTCACCCCCGGCAGCCGGTGGTACTCGAGGACGGGCGTCCGCGTGACGCACGAGCTTCGCTTGCCGGCGGGCGCGCAGCAGGCCTCGGTGACGCTTGCCGTTCCCCAATATGAGGAGTGGCAGTGGATGAGCATTGACACCTGGGTCGACGACACCTATTCCGACGAGTTGTCCGACCAGCGAGTGAGCGGACCTTCGCAGGGCGGGTCGGGCCACATCCAAACCAACAACGGGCTGATGTTGTCGCAGGTCCGTACGTTGATCGTGGATGTTGCACCGCCTGCGCCGACTCAGCCGGGCGGCACGGTCGTGTCCGAGGCAACGCACTACCTCCCGCCGGCCGATCTGCCGACGCGGTGGATCGACTATTCCTGTCTCGATCTGGTGTGCGTTTCCGCGGACGAGCTGGCGCAGCTTCCCTCGCAGCAGCCAGAGGTATGGCAGGCGATCCGGCAGTGGCTCGCGGCCGGCGGAAACCTGTGGGTGCACGGCACCGGCGACGGCTGGGCGAAATTGAGCAGCGTGGAGGCGGCGCTGGGGGTCGTGCCCGCCCGGACCGATGGCGAGGCGGGAGGCTGGGACGGAATGACCACCCAGCAGCTCGACGACTTGGTCAACGCCGGCGGGCAGATGATTGTCGTGCAAGGCAGCAGCGCGACGGGGACCAGCACGGCGACCGTGACCGTTCAACCAAGTCAACCGCCGCCGGTCGCATCGACGCCTCCAGCCGACGCGGCAGGTCAGCCCCACGAATTGATCTGGCGAGCTGTCGGGATGGGCCGCGTCGTGGCGGTCAAACAGCCGATCGCGAATTGGGAACAGGGCCAGGACCAGATGCGGGCGAGGCTGCTATTGGGAGCCGAAGAGCGGCTCTGGACGATGCGGCACGGCGTAACGGGCGACGGCTCAAGCGATCGGTTTTGGGATTGGCTGGTGCCTGGCGTCGCGGGCGCTCCGGTGACGGCCTTTCGG
Organism: Pirellulales bacterium; assembly: GCA_040880125.1. Classification (GTDB taxonomy): domain Bacteria; phylum Planctomycetota; class Planctomycetia; order Pirellulales; family JBBDJB01; genus JBBDJB01. The sequence goes on from JBBDJB010000052.1 coordinate 31,626, forward strand.
CTATTGATCACGGTTTTTGTGTTAGCGATTGGACCGCTCAATTATTTCCTGCTGAAGCGCTACAAGCGGCTCCATCTGCTGCTGATCACCGTGCCGGTCAGTGCAGTGCTGGTAACCGCCGGACTGTTCGTCTACGCCCTGGCCTCCGACGGCGTCGCCACGCGCGTCCGGGCGCGAAGCTTCACGGAGTTGGATCAGCGGCTCGGTCAGGCCGCGTGCTGGTCACGGCTTTCGTACTACTCGGGACTGGCGCCCGGCGACGGGCTGATGTTCGGCGCAGACACGATGATGCTGCCGATTTATCCCGGCGATGGAAGTCGCTGGCGAGAGGTCGAACCGCCGCTGCGCCATATTGAATGGGACGGCGAGCAGTATCTCACCCGGGGCTGGCTGCTGTCGCGGACGCCGACGCAGTACATCAGCGTCCGCTCGCGGGCCAGCGAGCGCGGGTTGCGCTTCGAGGGGAGCGGCGAATTGAAGCGGGTGCGCAACGAATTGGAGACGCGCGTACGGCACCTATTTGTTCGCGACGACGCGGGCGGCTACTACATGGCTGAAGACTTCGCCGCTGGCGAGTCGGCGGAGCTCGACTCTGCGAGCGAAGAGGAGGCGGCCAAGACATGGACCATCCTCTACGCTTCCAATCTTCCGCAAATGCCCGCCGACTTCAGCGAGAATAGGGGAAGCATTTTCGGCTTTCGCCGCTACTACGGCTCAAGATCCGACGTGGAGCCGGAGCTGGACAGGAACCTGCTGGAGAAGCGTCTGCGAGAGCGATTGTTGGAGCCGCGGCCCGGAGAAGGAGAACGCAGGGCGTACGTCGCCATCGTCGACCGCTCCCCGGAGGTCGATTTCGGTCTGCCCGACGTGCAGGAACAGGGCAGCTTTCACGTCATCCGAGGCACTTGGTAACGGCTGATGATCCGCTCTAACGCCATGATCCGCTTCGACCGGCTGCATCGCCACTTCGGCAGCACGCGCGCGGTGGACGATGTTTCGTTCGAAGTGCATCGCGGCGAGGTGTTCGGCTACATCGGCCCCAACGGCGCCGGCAAAACAACCAGCATGCGAATTCTGGCCACGCTCGACTTGCCGACGGCCGGCGATGCGTACGTCGATGGCTTCTCGGTAGTGGACGATCCGGACCGCGTGCGGCAGCGGCTGGGCTTCATGCCGGACTACTTCGGGACGTACACGAATGTGAACGTGCAGGAGTATCTCGACTTTTTCGCTCGGGCGTATGGTCTGACGGGGAAGAAGCGGCTGCGGGCGATCAGCTACGTGATGGACTTCACGCAACTGGATCAGTTGGCGGAGAAACCGATCAGCGGGCTGTCCAAGGGTATGAAGCAGCGGCTTTGCCTGGGCCGGACGATGGTTCACGATCCGCCGGTGATGGTGCTGGACGAGCCGGCGGCGGGGCTCGATCCACGTGCCCGCATCGAGCTGCGGGAGATGATTGCCCGCCTGGCGGCCGACGGCAAGGCGGTGCTGATCAGCTCGCACATCCTGGCGGAGCTGGGCGAGATGTGCGACCGCGTGGCGATTATCGAGCAGGGCTCGCTGGTGGCGGTCGGCTCGGTTGACGAGATCCGGCGCCAGGCCGAAACGCGCAGCACGATCCGCGTGCGAGTGCTGGAGGGTGCGGACCGGCTGGCCGCGTGGATCGAGGCGCGGGGCGTTGATGAGCTGTACAAGCGCAACGGGGCGTACGTCTTCACCCACGAGGGCGACCCGCAATCCGAGGCCGATCTGCTGCGCGAAATGGTCGAGGCGGGCTTTTCGGTGGTCGAGTTCGCCGCCCACTCCGACTCGCTGGAGGACGTCTTTCTGCGCGTGACGCGGGGGATGGTGCAATGACGACGGTCGATCCGGCGGCAATCGAAGTGGCACCGCCAGCAGGCCGCGCCATTCGCTTCTGGCGGCGGTGCGACGCGCTGCTGGAGCGCGCCGGCGATCGGCTCAATCCGATCCTCGTCAAGGAGACCCGCCAGGCGTTGAAGAGCCGGCAGTTCACCCTCACTTTCGTATTGGTGCTCGCGGCGTGCTGGGTTTGGACGATCTTCGGCGTGGCGATGATCGGGCCGGGCATCGAATACACGACCGCCGGCGTCGATATGTTTTACGGCTATTACGTGATCCTGATTGCGCCGCTGGCGGTGATCGTGCCGTACACCGCGTACCGCTCGCTGTCGGCCGAGCGGGAAGACAATACGTACGAGTTGCTTTCGATCTCGACGCTCACGCCGCGTCAAATCATCAGCGGCAAGCTGGGAAGCGCACTTTTGCAGATCATCGTCTTCTTCAGTGCCACCGCTCCCTGTCTGGCGTTCACGTATCTGTTGCGCGGCATCGATATCGTGACCATCGGCGTGCTGTTGTTCTACGCCTTCTTCGGATCACTCGGTCTGTCGATGATCGGCCTTCTGCTGGCGACTGCCACCCGGGAGAAGTACGGCCAGGTCCTGATGAACGTGGTGCTGACGATCGGGCTGGTGTACGTCTTTTCCATGGGCGCGGTTGGCGCGGGACTGATGGTCGCCGAGCGCGCAGCCATCTTTGGCGGAGCAGAGTTTTGGATCGTCAACGGCGTGTTATTGACGATCTACGTGACGTACTTCGCCATGTTTTTCCTGGCGGCCTCCGCGCAGATCACCTTCGCCAGCGAGAATCGATCCACGTCGCTTCGCGTGGTGATGCTCATCCAGCACGCCTGCCTGATGGGCTGGGTGACCTGGGGATGGATCTACATGAACGGCGACGCAGGGAATGCCGTTCCACTGAGTGTGATTGCCCTGCTGCACTGGGGGATCATGGGCATCTTCATGGTCGGCGAGTCGCCGCACCTTTCCAGCCGGGTGAAGCGTAGTCTGCCGCAGAGCATTGTCGGGCGGATGTGCTTGACCTGGTTCAATCCCGGGCCTGGCACCGGTTACGTCTTTGCCACCTGCGGTATGCTGGCCACGCTGGCGATGGTGCTGCTGGCATTGGCCATCGCCTCGCTGGCGGGCTATCGGACGGGCCGGTGGATGTCGTGGGAGATGGCCATCGCGTTTGCGGCCGTTTGCACCGCGTACGTGATGATCTATCTCGGGCTGGCGAAACTGATTCTTGACGGGCTACGGAAGATCGTCGCATTCAATCCCGCGGTGAGCCCGGTGGTAAACGTTTTGCTCGTGGGGGCGGGGACGGGCATCCCGCTGACGATCCAGATGATGTCGCCCACGCTGCGGCGCAGCGGGTATACGATGCTGCAGATCACGAACCCCTTCTGGACGCTCGTCGAGCTGGGCGACGGGCCGACCGCGGCGACGATCGTGGCGCCGGTGACGCTGGTGCTATCGATCGCCGCGGTTGTGGTGTTCGCGCTCAACCTGCCCGGCATTGTTCGGGAACTGCGGCACGTGCGGATCGCCAAGCCCGCCCGAGTGGCAGAAGAAGACGCGGCGCTTCAGCCGCCGCCCGAGCCGGTGCGGACAAGCCCCTGGGATTAGTGGGATTGGTGGCACAGACATTCTTGTCTGTGCAGTGGCTAGAAAACGACACAGGAATCTGGCTTCGCCACGAGCAGTTGTATGCAGTTGCCCCTGTAGTGCACGTACACTCGACGCAGTATCTCTCTCACAGACGGGGAGGGAGTGGATGCACAGACAGGAATGACTGTGCCACCGACTACTGGGCGTTTTCGCTAAGCAAATACGCGAGGATGTCGCCAAGCTCCTCGGGCGTGCGGACCAGGCCGGCGGGCATGGGCGAGACGTCTTGAAGCTGACGCGCTTCGACTTCTTCAAGCGGAATGCTCCGCCGCGTGGCATCCGGCTGGAGGACGACCAGGTTCTCCGCGTTTTCCTCGACGATCAGTCCCGAAAGTATTTCGCCGGAGGTGGTGGCGAGGGACGTGGCGCGGAATACAGGCGCGACCTGTTTGCTCGGCAGCAGGATCGACTCGACCAGTTGGGCCGTGGTGTAGCGTTTGCTGGCTCCGGCGAGGCTCGGCGCGCCGCCGCCGCTTTGGCCGGGCAGCACGGCGTGGCACTTGACGCAGCCCAGCGCGTCGGCGCCAAAGAGCTTTCGCCCTCGCTCGGCGTCTCCTTCGGCGACCGCGTCTTGCCAATCGACGGTGAGAAACTGTTGAAGCGACTCCTGTTGCGCAGCGTCCGCACCGGACCGAATCCGCTCGGCCAGCGTGCCCAGGCCGAGCTTCTCCGGCAGCGAGGCTTGCACCTGTTCGCCGGCGCGGTAGCGCAGCGCAACGTGCGGCTGTGCAGTGGTGCTCGCCAGGCGGAGCAGGAAGTCGTTACTGCCGGCATCGAGCGAGATCAGCTCCCAGGCTTCGCGCGGAAGGATCTGGCCGTTGTGCCAGAGCTGCACTTGCGCGTCGGTGTCGAGGTGAATGGCCACCGGCTCTGGGCGGAAGGACTGCAGGCGAAAGTAAAGGTAGTACGAGCCGGGGCCGGTAGCGGCTAGCGATGCGGTGAGATCACCGCCGGTGCGGATCGTCTTCCAAACGAGACGCTGGCGAGCCGAGTCGTACGTAGCGGCCAAGTCAATCGGACCGGATTGCGGAGGATGCGCGGCGGCCAGTCCGCGTCCGCCGTCATCAAAGGGACCGACCGTCCAAATCGTCTCGATCGATCGCGCTGGCGCCGCCGCAAGGTGCTGGGTGAGCCGCCCACGTCGCAGTTGTTCGACCAGCGGATTTGCGCGGGAGTCGTCAAGCAGCCACAGGAAGTACGCCGCCTGACTGGCCACCGCGGGTTCTTTGTCGCGCAGCCGAGCCAGCAGCAGGCGGAAGAGCTGCTCATGCCCGCTGGTTCGCGGCGCGTGCTTCCACAGCGTCGCGGTGGTGAAGCTGCCAACGCGACCGAGCTGGCGGAGATCGACCGGGCCACCGAAGTACTGGACCGTGAAGTGGGCGTTGCCGCTCTCGTAAGTGAGCGGGACAGCCTCCGGTAACTCGCCCAAGGCGGGCGGAACCGTCAGGCGAAATCCGCACGCCAGCACGCCGGCCAGTCGCAACTCCGGCGCATCGGCGCGGCACCAGCTTTCCAGCACCGAATCCGGTGCGCGCCGCGCCGCCAGCAGAGTGGTCGCTTGCCGCAAGTAAGTATCGCGGCTGGAAGCGTGGCGCGCCACCGTGTCCCAGTTGGGCTCGCTCGCATGCTCGAACAGCGCCGCCAGCGCGGCGTGGACGATCTGCGGGTTTTCATCGGCGAGGGCACGATTGAACAGATCGACCGGCGCGTTAAGCTTTCGGGTATCGTCCAGCGCGCGTAGCGCCTGCAGGCGAATAACGTCCCCGGCGGGACGGTCTGTAGACGAAGCCGCAGCACCACCGGTCGCCAGTTCGCTCAACAGCCCGGCCGCGTCGTCCGAACCGCTGGCGGCGGTCAGCCACGGTAGATGTGCGGCGGCCGGATCGTCCGTGTCTGCTGTAAGCCTGGCCAGGCGCCGCGTTGCCTCGTCGAGCAGGTCGCCACCGCGACGCAGGATCTCGACGTGCGCCCGTTGGCGGCGCCACCAAGAATCACTGGAAAGCTCCTGCCAGAGCTTCTCCGAAGGCACGTCGGGAGCCTCGTAGGCGTCGAACGGATGATCGGCTGTGTCATCGGAGCGGGTGATCATCACTAGGTCGCTGGCGTACTTGGGCGAGCCTTCGTTAGCCTCCATGTAGGAGATGGTGGCGAACAACCGCCCGCCGCGTCCCACCGCGACGCCGACCGGCCGGACCGTGTCGCTGCCGACCAGTAGCGGTAGCTCTTCCGCCTGAAAGCTAGCGCCCCGCGCGGCTACGGGATAGCGGTCGATCCGCCGCTGACCCCAACGGGCAATCAGTAGATTGCGGCGATACTTCTCCGGCAGGTACGACTCGTCGTAGTAGGTCTGGCCGACGGGGACGCCGCGGCCCATGCCGTCGAACATGGTTTGCAGCAGATCGGCGCGCTCGGGTGATTTGCTAGTCATCCAGCCGCGCGGCCAGAAGAAATTCGCCTGCGGTGCGACGTGCAGCAGCCGCGCGGGCACGTACTCGCCGGGAAGCGACTCGTGGTCGTTGTCGTTGGAAAACAAATTCCACTGGGCGTCGAAGGCCAGCCCACACGTGCCGCGCGTGCCGCCGGCGACGGCTTGAAAGCTGCTGCCGTCGGGTCGGCAGCGGAAGAAGCCGCCCATGCCGGTGTAGGGATTCGGCCGATCGTCCGGCTGCGAGTAGACGTTCCAGTGTCCCCAGTGGTCGGGCCGGTTTTGAAAGTCGCCGTAGTTGAGCAACGGATCGCCGGAGGAGAAGTACAGATCGCCCTGCGGACCCCAGGCGAGTCCATGATAGGTGACGTGCAAATCGACCGGCGGTCCCCAGACGAGCCGCACCGGCTCGACTGGCTGCTGCGAGCGCCGCGCGCCGGGCAGCTTGTAGAGCGCCGCGACCGTCATGGCGTAAAGGTCATCGCCGCGGATTTCGATGTCCGTGATCCAGGTGTCGGCGGGAAAGCGGGCTAGTTCGCGGCGCGCAGCGTAGCCCCCCTTTTCGTCCGGCTCGTAGACGAACAAGGCTTCCCGTCCGCCGATGAACACGCGTCCGGCCGTGTCGGCGCGGACCGATAGGAAGGATTCGCTCCGCGACCGATCGAGCACGACGACCTTCAATTCCGGATCGGCCGGCTGATAGGAGGTCGGCGGCAGCGGCTCAGCGCCCACCGGATGGACCAGCGCCGGGTTGTCGAGCTGCGACTGATCGGCATAGCGGCCGCCTTCCAGCTCATCGAAGTGCCACAGCCCAACGGTTTCGGCGTCGGGCCGGTATGGCTGCTCGGGGACGGCATCGAACTGGCGGATCGATCGGGAGATCCGCACCTCGTCGACTAGTCCGTCGCAGCCGATCCGCTGCGAGACCAAGTCGCCGAACGTGAGCGGCCCCTGTGCGCCGTCGTCTCTTTGCTGGATGACGTCCACCTGGCGAGCGAGCTTGCCGTCGACCAGCAGCGTCACCTGCTGGCCGTCGAAGGTCATGGCGACGTGGTGCCAGCGGTCGTCGGTGATCGCCACGCCCGACTTGATCTCGGCCGGAGCGAAGCCGGGCAGGTAGGCGGAGAACTCGCCATCGCCGGCGTAGCTGTAGATCTCCCAGTGACGGCTCGAAGACTTGGGGCTGCTGGCGACCAGGATGTTGAAGCCGCGGGCACTGCGGAGCCGTGTCCAGCATTCGACGGTCAGCGGCGGCGAGTCGTACTCCCCTCGGACGGCGGCGACGATGCTCGCCCCGGCCGGATTGAGAGCCTGCCCGAACCGACCGGCGGCCGCGTCGACCTCGAGCGGCGGCTCCGCATCGCTCGCCACATCATCCGTCGTGGGTCGCGCGGGTCCCTGTTGCATGCGGCCGGCCGCCCAAATGCAGCCGCGGCGAATCAATTGCGCGGGGCCGGGCTGGCGGATGGAAATCGGCGAGTGGCCGAGCACCGTCTGAAAGACGCGGCCCAGATCGTAGTGGTAGACCATCGCCATCGGCTCGTCCTCGCCGGTGACTTGGGATCGGGCCGTGGCCAGTGCGTGTATCGGAGCATCTCCCTGCTGGCGATAGTACAATTCGTCTTGCGTCGTAAACGGATGCATCCCCTGCGTAACCGGGTGCGCCGGGTCGGCGACGTCGACGCGGAACTTGCCGAACGTGTCGTGTCCGCTGGTGTCGGGCGAGTGGTCCCAGACGCGGCGGACGATCTGCGTGCGAAACTCCGGCCAGTCCGACTCGGCCGCCTCCGGCAGCGACCGGTGGAATGCACCGTTGGCGAAGTGGATGATCGCCAAGCCGCCGCCGCGGGAAAGGTAGCGGACGAAGTTCTGCTTCGCCGCTTCGCTCAGGCCCTCGCGCTGCCAATTGCAATAGTTCAGCACGACCAGGTCAAAGCCGAGCAGTTCCGGCCGGGCCAGGTCTTCCACGTCTCGCGTGACCGTGACGCGGAACCGCTCGTCGCCGCCGGCCAGCGATTCTTCCAGGGCGACGGTGGTTTGCTCCCAGTCGTGCGCCGGATGTTGATGTCCTGTGACGATGAGCGTGCGGATGGGCGTGGCTGAACTGGGATCGAAGCGGGTGATCGTCGAATCGACGCCACCTTGGGGAACCTCGACCTTGGCCGTCCAGAGGATCGCGCCCAGCAACATCCGGCGGTAGGCGGGAACGTTCCAGTTTTCGTGGAAGTGTCCGCCGGTGAAGCCGAAGCCGCGGCCGCCGTCCTCGCGCGTTACCGACCAGGCGACGGTGTGGGGCTGGGGCTCCTCGGGGATCGACGTGGTGAGGATCGGCACCCGCCGCGTATCGTTCTCGCGAAAACGAAGGTTGTAGTAGTACTCCTCGCGCAGCTCGAAAGGCTCGATGCCGCGCAGGATCGGATGGTCGGGCGTGGCCGGCTGCGGCGTCGTCGTGGCAGTGCGGATCTTCGAGTACCAGTTCTGCGGCGGCGCGCCCCCCTGATAGTCGAAGTAGCCGCCGATCCAGTCGAGAAACTGCGGCCCGCCGCGGTCGTTGGGAACGAATACCGTATAGTGCAGGGCCACCAGGCCGCAGCCGCGGCGCATCTGCTTGGCCAAAACGTCGAGCCGGTCGCCGTGCAGCAGCGGATGATCAGCCTCGTTGTGGTCCGCGCCGTCGCTGAACAGGACGATCGTGTCGGCGTCGTCGAGTACCGCTTCGTCTTCCGGCCAGCCGTTCAGATAGACGGCCGTCTCGACCGGCTCCGTCAGGTTCGGCGAATGGTCGAGGCAGTTTCTCAGGAGCTTCATGCCCAACTCGTACTCGTGGTGCCCCGGGCCGTGGCTCTTGGCGCCGGCGATCAGCACGATCTTCTTCGGCGCGTCCTGAGCGCGGAGAGTGCCGGCGGCGGATGCAAAGCATGCAAGTGCGAGGGCGGTCGTCGTGAAACATCGAAGCAAACGCTGCCGACAATCAGCGGGCATGGTGGTCTCTTTCTTGAGCAGTACCGCCGCGCAGGGGCGACTGATGAAGGTTGTGCGGCAAAGGTGTGACACGAGCCGGAAGTGCGGGATAGATCGAAGAGGGCAAGCATGCAAACGCGCTGGCGCAGGCCGGCGAAACGGTCGATGTCCTGAGCGTTGACAGCCGATGCGAGTAGGAGCTACCTTGCAGGCCGCGCCGCCGGCCGCCCTCGTGCCGAGTATAAATCGCGCCGCAGCAGGGGGCAACTTGGTCGGCCGCATGTGCACGGGTTGTTGGCCGTCGACCGTGCGTGCTTCGCCTTGTTAGATCACCAGCTTCCCAACGCCATGTTCCTTGAGCACGAATTCGCGACCGACGATGCGATACTGGGTTACGTCGAGGGGCCGGCTTCGGGTCCGCCGCTGCTATTGTTGCACGGCGTGACGCGCTGCTGGCAAGACTTCGCGCCGCTGCTGCCGGCGCTGGCCGCGCGGTGGCAAATCTACGGGCTGGACTTCCGCGGCCATGGGCGGTCTCGCCAGACGGCGGCCGGTTACCGTGTGGTCGATTACGCACGCGAGGCGGTGCGATTCCTGCGCGAGCAGATCGCGAGGCCGGCGGTCGTGCTGGGGCATTCGCTCGGGGCGATGGTCGCGTCGCATGTGGCGTCGCACGCGCCGGAGCATGTCATCGCGGCCGTGTTGGAAGACCCTCCGTTTGAGACGCTGGGCGAGCGGATCCGGGAGACGCACTTCCACGCGTTCTTTTCCGGCATGCAGGCGCTGATAAAGGAACGGCGGAGCGTGCCGGAGTTGGTGGCGGCGCTCGCTCAGTTGCCGGTGACCGGAGAAGCAAATGGTCCGCGGCTGGGTGATGCGCGCGATGCCGCTTCGCTGCGATTTAGTGCACGATGTCTGTCGAAGCTCGATCCGGCCGTACTGGAGCCGCTGGTCGAAGGGCGCTGGCTGGAGGATTACCGGCAGCAGCAAGTACTCACCGGGATCTCTTGCCCGATGCTGCTGCTTCAGGCGGACATGCAAGCGGGCGGGATGTTGACGGACGAGGATGCCGGGCAAGTGGATCGGCTCGTCGGCGACTGCACGACGGTTCGCTTTGCGAATGTGGGCCATCTGATCCATTGGGATGATATGCCGAGGATGCTGCGTGCCGTGCTGGGGTTTTTGGAGTCAGTCGATTGGGATCGAAGCTAACCTCTGAGGAAGCGGATTCGGACCCGGAGTCGGTATAATGGCTTACTGCGTGAAGGAAGACATCCTATTTGCAAGGGCCAAAGGAGCACTGCTGGACAAGGTGAGCAGTGGCACCCCGATCGATGACCCGGTAGCTGAAGTGGCACTCGGCGTGGCGTTAATGTCATCAAGCAGCAGGAGCGTATTCAATGCGGACGGCGCAGGGGACGACGGTTATTGCGGGCGGTCAGGTGGTCGATGGCACCGGTGCGGCGGCGGTGCCCCGTGGTGCGGTGGTGATTGGAAACGGCGTCATCCGCTACGTGGGGCCGGAGGCCGAGGCGCCGGCCGTGCCGCCCGACGCGGTGCGCATTGACGCGGCGGGTGGCACGATCATGCCGGGTTTAGTCGAGGCGCATTTTCATCCCACGTATTTTAACGTTTCCGAACTCACTGACCTGGATATCAAGTACCCGGTGGAGTACGTCACGCTGTTGGCCGCGGTGAACGCCCGGCTGGCGCTGGAGTGCGGCTACACGGCGGCCCGCAGCGGCGGCAGCCTGTTCAATATCGACTTTTGGCTGAAGCGGGCGATCGAGAACGATATGGTGCCCGGCCCACGTATGGCGGCCAGCGGCCGGGAGATCTGCGGAGTGGGCGGCCTGATGGATTGGAACCCCGAGTTTCGCAAGATCGGCATGGAAGGGCTCGTGCTGTTGGTCAATGGCGCGGACGAAGCCCGGGCAGCGGTGCGGAAGCTGGTGAAGGACGGCGTCGAATGGGTGAAGACCTATCCGACCGGCGACGCGGCCGCACCGGACGCGAACGATCATCACACGCTCTGCATGACCTTCGAGGAGATGCACGCCGTTGTGGAGACGGCGCACAACCACGGATTGAAGGTTACCGGCCATTGCCGAGCGACCGAGGGCATCAAGAACGCGCTGCGGGCCGGCTACGACACGCTGGAGCACGGCACCTTCATGGACGACGAAGCGCTCGACATGCTGATGGAGCGGAACACGCCGGTGGTGCCGGCGCTGCAATTCGAACTGGCAAGCGTCCAGCGCGGCCGCGAGTTCGGGCTTTCGCAGCGGGTGATCGACGGGCATCAGGAGACGCTCGAAGGCGGTGCGGAAAGTGCGCGGCGGATTCTTCGCGCCGGCGGTCGGGTCGGCATGGGCGGCGATTACGGCTTCGCCTGGAACCCGCACGGCGACTATGCCAAGGAGCTGAGCTTCTTTGTCGATTACGTCGGCTTTACGCCGCTGGAGACGATCCTGTGCGCCACCAAGACCGGTGCCGAGATTCTGGGCCGTGAAGAGGAGATCGGCACGCTTTCGCCCGGGAAACTGGGCGATGTGCTGGTCGTCGACGGCGACGTGGTGGCCGATATCACCCTGCTGGAAGACCGAGCGAACTTGATTGCTGTGCTGCAAGCGGGCATCATAAAGGCCGGGCGGCTCGCCGGACGGCAGGCGGACGTCACGCCGGCGGCGGTCGGTTAGCTGCATGATCGACTTTGCTGCCCTACCTTCCGATCGGATAAGCGCGACACCCACACGAGAGGTCAGCGTGTTACGAGGAGCGCATAACCTTCGCTTGCGATCCGGAATGGAGCCGTCGCGCCGCGAGTTTCTAGCCACCGCCGGCGGAGGCCTGGGGATGCTGGCCGCCAGCGCGCTGTTGGCCGGTGATCGGGCGGTGATCGGTAGCGAAGCGGCGGACAGCCCACTGGCGCCGAAGGCGGCGCACTTCGAGTCGCGGGCCAAGTCAGTGATTTGGCTGTTCATGCACGGCGGTCCGAGCCACGTCGATCTGTTCGATCCCAAGCCGGACCTGGCCAAGTACGCCGGCCAACCGCTGCCGGAAAGCTTCGGCCGCGTGATGACGCGGCGCGACGTGGCGAAGAATGCGCTGCTCGGGCCGGTGCGACCGTTCCGGCCCCGCGGGGAGTCGGGCATCGAGATCAGCGATTTTCTGCCGCACATCGCCGGCTGCGCGGACGACCTATGCGTGATCCGCGGCATGCACGGCGACAGCGTCAACCATCCGCAGTCCGTGTATCAGATGAACACGGGCAATATCCTGATGGGACAGCCGAGCGTCGGCAGTTGGGTCGCCTACGGGCTGGGGAGCGAAAACCGCAACATGCCGGCGTTCGTGGTGCTGCCCGACCCGGGCGGCGGCATTAAAGGCGGCCCACCCGCCTGGGGCAGCGGCTTTCTACCCGCGGTGTATCAAGGCACGACCATGCGGCCCGGCGAAGCGCCGATATTGAACCTCGCGCCGCAGCGGCAGATCGGCTCGGTGCAGCAGAGGCGCACGCTCGACCTGGTGCAATCGCTCAACCGGCGGCACTTCGACCAGCGCGATCAGAACGACGAATTGGCGGCGCGAATTTCCGCGTATGAGTTGGCGTTCCGCATGCAGGCCAGCGCACCGGAGCTGGTCGACATCCGACGCGAGACCGGCGAGACTCTGGCGCTGTATGGCATCGATCAAGACGAGACTCGGGAGTTTGGCACGCGGTGCCTGCTTGCGCGGCGGATGGTCGAGCGCGGTGTGCGGTTCGTACAACTTTACTCCGGCGACACCAACGGCTGGGACGCGCACTCGGACGTCGACAAGAATCACAGCACTTACTGCGGGCGGACCGACAAGCCGGTGGCGGGCCTCTTGGCCGATCTGAAGCGGCGGGGGCTTTTGAATGAGACGCTTGTCATCTGGGGCGGCGAGTTCGGCCGCATGCCAATGAGCGAGCAAGGCACCGGCCGAGATCACAACCCTTGGGGATACACCATCTGGATGGCCGGCGCCGGCGTGCGTCCGGGCATGACCTATGGCGCTACCGATGAGGTCGGCCTGCGCGCCGCCAGCGAAAAGGTACACGTCCGGGATCTGCACGCGACGATCCTCTGTCTGCTGGGCCTCGATCACACGATGCTCACGTACTTCCACAACGGGTTGGAGCAGCGGCTCACCGGCCCCCAAGAAGCCCACATCGTGGACGCGGTTCTGGCATGAAGCACGTTGCAGTTCCAATGACCCGTCCCTTGGAGAGGAGGCCACCTCTTGCTACCTCTCCCTTCCAGGGAGAGGGCCGGGGAGAGGGTGTAGTTGAACTCGCGAGAGTTCGGCCGAGTTCATGTGCATCTGAATTCTTGCCAGTTCAGCTACGAGCACAGACAGGAATGTCTTTGCCACCGCTGGCGCGAGTGGTTGTCGCACTGGTTGCGTTCGCAGTATTGGTACTCACCCGAGCCGCGGCGCTGCATGCCGAGGAATCCGCCGGCGCGATCGCGGAAAAGCCGATTACCGACGCCGACCGCGATCATTGGGCATTCCGCCCACTGACTAGACCGGCCGTGCCGCAAGTCAATGATCCTCAATGGCCGCGCAATGCGATCGATGCGTTCATCCTGGCACGGCTGGAAGAAAAGAATCTCGCTCCGCTGCCGGAGGCCGATCGGGTGACGCTGATCCGGCGGCTCTCAATCGATCTGGTTGGGCTGCCGCCGACCCCTGAGCAAGTCGACGCGTTCGTCTCCGATGCTTCGTCCGACGCTTACGAGCGGCTGGTGGATCGGCTGCTCGACTCGCCCGGCTACGGGGAGCGTTGGGCGCAGCACTGGCTCGATTTGGCCCGCTTTGCCGAGACCGACGGCTTCGAGCACGACAAGGTCCGCGCCGACGTGTGGCGATATCGCGATTGGGTCATCGCCGCGCTGAACGCCGACATGCCGTACGACCGCTTCGTGCAGATGCAGCTTGCCGGCGACGAGTTGCGGCCGGACGATCCGGAGGCTCGCGCCGCCACGGCGTTCTGCCTGAGCGGGCCCGATATGCCGGACATCAATTCGCAGATCGAGCGGAAGAGCAACCTGTTGGACGAGATGACCTCGACCGTCGGGGCGGTGTTTCTCGGACTACAAGTCGGCTGCGCGAAGTGCCACGACCACAAGTACGACCCGATCAGTCAGGCCGACTTCTATCGCATGCGGGCGGTTTTCGCCAACGCGGTGCATGTGAAGGCGAACCAGTCGGTCTTCGCGCTGGAGGAGAAGTCGGTCGACGCCCCGGCCAGCCACCTGCTCATCCGCGGCGACTGGCAGAACAAAGGCCCGGAGGTGGAGCCAGCCTTTCCGCGGATCGCCAATCCCTGGGACGCGTCGATTCCGGAGGCTGCGGCCGGCGCCGCCACGACAGGCCGGCGTATTGCTTTGGCCCGTTGGCTCACGCGGCCCGATCATCCGCTGGCGATGCGGGTGATTGCGAATCGGCTGTGGCAGTATCACTTCGGCCAAGGGCTGAGCCGGTCGCCGAGCGACTTCGGTGTGATGGGCCAGGCGCCGTCGCATCCGCAGCTATTGGACTGGCTGGCGACGGAACTGCCGCGGCAAGAGTTTTCAATCAAGGCGATGCACCGGCTGATCCTCACTTCGGCAACGTACCGGTTGGCCAGCCGCCCCGATCAGTCCGGCTGGACCGAAGCGCAGAGGGCGGACGCCCGTGCGCGATGGGAGTGGGCGGAAGAGATCGACCCGACGAATGAGTATCTCGCCCGAGCGCCAATGCAGCGATTGGCAGGCGAAGTGATCCGCGATGCGATGCTGTTGGCCGCCGATCGTTTGAATCGGGAACCTGGAGGTCCGGGGGTGCGGCCGCCGCTGCCGGAGGAGTTGGTCGGCACGCTGCTAAAAGATCAATGGCAGGTGAGCCCCGCCGAGGCAGACCATCTGCGGCGAAGTGTTTATGTCTTTGCTCGGCGCAACCTGCGCTATCCGTTGTTCGAGGCTTTTGATCGCCCGGACGCCAACGCGAGCTGCCCGCGGCGGAATCAATCGACGACGGCGCCGCAAGCGCTGTGGATGCTCAATGCGACCGAGTCGCTCGAGACGGCGAAGCACCTGGCCGGGCGCGTGCTCGAAGGGTCCGCTTCCGATCGGGAGGAACAGGTGCAGGCGTGTTTTCGGCGGCTGTTTTCGCGGACTCCCACTCCCGAAGAGCTTGCCGACGCCCGCAGCTTCTTGGAGCAGCAGCAGGCGCTTCTGGAGTCGCAAGACCGGCAGGCGAATCAACTGGCAATGCCGCCGAGTTGCCCGCCAGAAGTGCGGCCGGAAGCCGCCGCCGCGCTGGTCGATCTGTGTTTGGCGCTGCTGAACACCAGCGAGTTCATCTACATGGACTAGCGGCCGCCGTAGCCAAACATACCGATTGCGCCACATCTGCCGGCGGGGCGCTCGCCCCACCGTATTGCGTGCGGTCCCAGCCGGGCTGTCGGGCGGAAAATGTCGCTCGTTTCGCCGCTTCACCCGCCTCCGCTGACCTACTCATTGTAGTGGCGGAAGGCGGTGATGGATCCGTCCGGGCAATCCTTCTCACACTGCGCTGGCGGCGCACGAGTTTTGGCATTCACATGGCGAACATCCTGCTAACTTGGGAGGCCGGAACAGGGCTGGGGCACCTGGTCAACCTCAAGCCTTTTGCCTGGCACCTCGCGCAGCGCGGGCATCGAGTTTTCGCCGCCCTGCAAGACATGTCGCGGGCGCCGAGCATTTTTCAGGGTGCGCCGGTCGAGTTCCTGCAGGCGCCGATTCGCGTGCGTTACGGCAACGATCAGATACGCGTGCCGCAGACGTTCGCCCAGATCCTGCACAACCTGTCGTTCAGCGAGTCGCGCGAATTGCAGGCACTGACTGGCGCGTGGCGGCACCTGTTCAATTATGTGCGGCCGGATCTGATCGTGATGAATCACAGCCCGACCGCATTGTTAGCGAGCTGCGGCTTGAAGGCAAAGCGAGTGCTGGTCGGCACCGGCTTTTATTCGCCCCCGCGCGTGTCGCCGCTGCCGAACCTGCGGCCCGGCCTGCCGGTGGAGCCGGAGCAACTGCTGACCGAGGAGCAGGAGCTGTTGGATCGCGTAAATCCGCTTCTGTCGAGTTGGGGGCAGCCGCCGCTGACGAAGCTCGCCGACCTTTATGCGCAGGTCGATGTCGATTACCTGGCCACGTTTCCGGAACTCGACCACTACCCGGAGCGCGAGTGCGGCAACTACATCGGTGCGTGGCCGGGCGGTGTGGGTAAGCCGCCGGCCTGGCCTCGCGGTGACGGGCCGCGGATTTATGCCTATCTGAAGCAGTTTCCAGGCATCGAGGCGGTGCTCGCCATGCTGGCCGATTCCGGACGACCGGCGCTGGTGCACGTCGACGGCATCGACCCGCGGCTTCAGGAGCGCTTCCGATCGAACTTGCTGCGGATTGAGGACCAACCGGTGGAGTTGGGCCGCGTGGCTCATCAGTGCGAACTGGCGGTGCTGCACGGCAATCACGGCACCACGGCCGCCATGATGCTGGCCGGCACGCCGACCTTGCAGTTGCCGCTATACCTGGAGCAGTCGCTGTTGGCCGCCGCGGTGGCACGGATGGGCGCGGGGCTATCCGCCTCTGCCAAGGACACCAGCGCGATCGCCCAGGGATTGGACGCGATGCTCGCCGACAACCGCTATCGCCAGTCCGCACGGCACTTCGCCCGACGGTACGCGAACTTCAATGCCGAATCGCAGATCGATCTGGTGATGTCGCAGATCGAGGACCTGCTCGCCGGGCGGGAGTCGACCTTTACGCCGCGGGTGGAGCCACGGGTCGCCCTGGACGAGTTGCAGTTGGTCGAACCCCGCATGCTGGTGCACCCCAAGCGTTTCGACTTAATGGCCAAGCATCTGTATGCGCGGCACCGCGCCATGGGAGTCCGCTGCAATTGGGCTCGAGATCTCTATCGTGAACATTTGAAGATAACCAGCGAGCATGGTCAGACCGCTCCGGGCTGGGAATCGCCGCAAGATCGCCAGGCTCGCTTTGATCGAATGCTCGACGCGATCGCACTTCATGGCTACGACACGGTGCATCCCCCGGTCACCGTGGGTAGCGATGGCGCGTTGATCGACGGAGCGCACCGCGTAGCCGCCTGTTTGGCGCACGAGAAGCCGGTCCCGTGCGAGCTGTACCAGCAGCCGGGGCCGGACTTCAGCGCCGGATGGATGCGCCGCGCCGAAGGTAAAGCTGCCACGGGGCTGCCCACCTGGTGTGGCGATCCGATGGCCCTCGAATACTGCCGCCTGCGGCAGGACGTTCAGATCGTGGTGCTGCTGCCTGCAGTGGATGTGGACGATAACCTCGTCGAACGACTGCTGAGTGAACAGGGTGCCATCGTTTACAGCAAGCGGGCGTTGCTCTCGCCGCGAGGGCTGGCGAATCTGCTGACCCACTGGCGTCTGCTCCAGAAGGGTGCGTCCGTAAAACGTCGCAGCCCGGATGCTTCGCAAAAGCCGATCATCCGCCCGCTGCGCGTGTATCTCTTTCAAGGCCGGACGGCCAATGCGGCCAACCGGTTTCGAAAGGCGGCCGAGTTGAAGTTGGGCGTAGCGCCCGAGGTGGTTTTGATCCCGCCGACCCCGGAGCAGACGTGCCGCATGGCGGAGCTAACCCTGTCGGACCGCAGCATCGATCGGCTCAACCACGCGCTGCCGGTCGATACGGTGAACCTGCCCGCGGTGCTGCGAGGCCTGACACAGCACATCGACGGCCACGGACTGGACCGCGAGCGATACTGCTTGGGAGGCGCACTGGCGCTGTCGGCGTTTGGCATCGGTCTGCCGGGCAAGCTGGAAGTCCTCTGCCGCGGACAGGATGTACCGGCCGGCGGTGACGACGCGGTCGTATTTCAAACCGACACGATCGGCAATTACGGCAAAGCGATCGACGAGATCCTGTTCGATCCGCGAAATCATTTCTACGCCTACGGGCTGAAATTCGCCGCCTGGCCGGTGGTGTCGCACTTGCTGCGCGCATTTGGGCTGCCGACGGACGTTGCTCAACTGGCCGAAATGGACGCGGAGTCGATCTTGCGTATGGAAGCGTCTTCGGTCGGCTGAGTCGCGTCGTCTTCTCCATCTGGCGAGATCTCTCTTCGGCGCGATGGCTTGCCGGACAGTGTTGCGCGGCACGACGTCGGGGGTGCGAAAGCTTGCCCGCTGCGATACACTCGGGACCGGTATGGGGTTTTCGGAGTGGCGGCGGCCGAGCGTGGCTTCGGCGCACGGGCGGTTGAGGAGGTGCAGTTGACGAGCGATTCGCAGCCGCATACCGGACTTCGCACGGTCGTGCTTACGATGCTGGCCCTAGTGGCGTTCGCCGCCAATTCGATCCTCTGCCGCATGGCGCTGGGAGACGCCGCGATCGACGCGCCGAGCTTTACGCTGGTGCGGCTGGCCTCCGGCGCCGCCACGCTGGCCTGCATCCTCGCCGCCGTCGGCGGCTGGCGGAAGCAAGTGACGTCCGGAAGCTGGTCGTCGGCCGCTATGCTGTTTCTCTATGCGGCGGCGTTCTCATTCGCCTACCTGAGCCTGAGCGCAGGCACGGGGGCGTTAATACTCTTCGGCGCGGTGCAAGTGACGATGATCCTGGGGGCGATTCGGGCGGGCCACTTTCCGAGCGTGCTGGAATGGGTCGGGCTGGTCGCGGCGATGGCGGGGCTGGTTTACCTGGTCTCGCCCGGGCTGACCTCGCCGCCCTTGGTCGGGGCGGGCCTGATGGCCGTGGCCGGTTGCGCCTGGGGCGTTTATTCCCTGCGGGGGCGCGGGACACTCGATCCCTTGGCCGACACCGCCGGCAATTTTCTGCGCTCGCTACCGCTGGCGGTCGCGCTGAGCGTCGCCGCCAGCTTTGCTATGTATCGCGTTTCCTGGCGGGGCCTCCTGCTGGCCGTCCTGTCGGGAGCACTGGCCTCCGGCGTAGGCTATGTGCTGTGGTATGCGGCACTTCGCGGCCTGACCGCGACGCGGGCGGCTATTGTCCAGTTGTCCGTGCCCCTGCTGGCGGCCGTGGGTGGGATATTGTTTCTCTCCGAGCGGATCTCGTTCCGCCTGACTATGGCCTCCGTGCTGGTGCTGGGAGGAATCGCCATCGCCGTAGCGTCTCGCCGGCGAGACATTGGGCCGAAGCGCTAAGTGGCGGCCCGTTGGCGGACACGGTGGCACAGACATTCCTGACTGTAGCTGGACTCGTGAGAGTTCAGCCGAAGCGAGGGGCCCGTCTGAATTCTCACGAATTCAGCTACCCCGCTCCCCGGCCCACTCCCTTACGGAGAGGGAATTTGTGGGACTGCGGCCGCGTTTGGCGGGCGATCTGGATCGGCCGTTTTTTTTCGTGAACCTTTCCCCAGCCGACACGTCTATAGGGCATCCGCGGCCCGATTCGCTGGAAACGCGGCGAGTCAAGCCGGCTTGACCCGGCGGCAGCCGCAGACGATGCTGTGGATACGCGGCGATCGAAGGAACTGGCCAAGGAGGCCGGCGGACGCCGATAGTTTTACGGGACTCTTTCTCGGGTACTCTCCAACCGCGCTTTGCGCAGGAGGGCGACATGCGTAATTCGATTCACACCACCACTACGGTTATTGGCGCTGTGCGCCGTATCGTCCGCGGTGTTGTCGTAGTCGATTACCACGCGCCCTCCGCTGCGAAACAAGCGCATTCTCCGTTCCGGGACCGGCAGGCATGCCTCGACCGGCGAGGCGCCACCGCGCTGAGCCGCTCGCAGAGCTTCGCCGGGCACGGCCGCGAAGTGCTACGGCGGACCAGTCCGGCGCTAGCGCTAGCCGCCGGTGTGTGGCGAGCCATGTGCGGCACGCCGCCCGCCTCCGTTCGCATGGGCTAAGCAGCCAAGTAGCTCTTAGCAACTGGCGACCAGTCAGCAGCGAACGAAGGCCCCCCTGGCGACTTTCGGCGGCAGGCGTTGCGCTTCGTGACGTCGACCCCCAATCGCCACCGCGCCGGATTTCCCCTTTCGGTGCGGCCGTCTGGAACGATTTTGTGTTGGAGAGAGTCCATGCAGGCGATAGAGACACCTACCGAACTTTCATCCGCCCCCGTCGGGGAGTTGGTCGGCTTGGCGCGCGCCGGCGATCGCGGCGCGTTCGACCAGTTGGTCCGCCGGTTCGAAGGGGCGGTCTATGCCACGGCTTTACGTCGGCTGGGGAATCATGCCGAAGCCCAGGAGCTTTGCCAGGATGTGTTCCTCCAGGCATTGCGCAAGCTCGACCAATTAAACGCGCCAGAGGCTTTCGGCGGCTGGTTGCGGTCGATCGCGGTGCGGATGTCCATCAATCGACAGATTCGGAAGGCGCCGCTGGTGACCGCGGAGCCAGAGACGTTCGACAGCCACTGCGTTGATCATCGCACGCCGCTGGTGCAGGCGCTGGACAATGAGCGCTCGGCCCAGGTGCGTGCCGGGCTGACGCGCCTGCGGGAGTTGGACCGCCAGACGCTGGTGGCGTTTTACGTTCACGGCCAGACGCTGCGGGAAATGAGCGACTCGTTCGACTCGCCCGTCGGCACGATCAAGCGGCGCTTGCACGTGGCGAGAAAGCGCCTGGCGCGGGAGCTTGAGGCGGTGGTGGCGGTGTAGTGGTGGTGACAGTGACGCAGACGCCGCTGGAAGTGGCACAGCATTTCAGTCTGTGCTGGTTTGGTGTAGCTGAATTCGTGAGAACTCAGATCTGCGCAGGGTTCGGCGGTACTGTCACGAGTTCAGCGACGCCCCTCTCCCTGGCCCTCTCCCCGGCGGGGAGAGGGAGTACTGGCGGAGGCACTGTGCAACCAAGAGTTACGCCTGCATCGCGTCGTCGCGCTTGGGGCAGAACGTGCCGGCTCCGATGGCCAGGGCGATCCAGCCGATGATCAAGAGGCTGCCGCCGATCGGGACGACGCGGACCATCCAGCCGTGCTGAGCAGCGGTGATGACCCAGCCATACAGACAGCCGCTAAAGAGCAGCACGCCGATCACAAACGCCCAGGCCGCCACTTGCAAGGCTGTAGACGACCGCTGCAGCAGCAGTACACCCACGGCGAGGATCGCCAGGCTGTGGTACATGTGATAGCGAACGGCCGTCTCGAAGGCGTCCATCCAGCGGTCAATGTCGGTGGCAGAGTGGCCCCGAGCCTCCAGGTAGCCCGGCATCCCGTGGGCACCGAACGCCCCTAGTGCCACGCCTGTGGCGCCGAAGACGGCGCCGCACAATAACCAGTGATGAGCTCGCATAGATTTGCCTGCCGGAGGTTGGATTCTTGCGGGCGTTCTCGCGGTACCGGCCGCGCTGTCGTCCAGGGTACCGGTGGATGCCTGGAGAATCAAAGGGTCCAGGGCGCTGCTGATTCCACGAATCAGGCAGTTGATCAGTTTCTGGAATCATTTTTTAAGTGCCCCCGGTAGTTCGCTTCTGCAGGACCGGTGAGTGGCAATGGAAAAAGCCGTCCTCGCGGCGATGTGCGACGAGGACGGCTTGGAAGTAGTAACAATCGGAAAGCGGCTTGCCGCACGTTACGGCAGCGGCGTCCCCGGCGGCTCCTCCTCTTCCTGGATGATGATCCGCGGCGTGACCATCATCATCAGGCTTTCCGTTTGACGGCCGATGCCGACGTTGCGGAACAGCCGGCTCACGTAGGGCACCTTGCTGAGCAGCGGCACGCCGAACTCATTGCGGCCCTCCGAAAGGCGTTTGATACCGCCCAACAGCACCGTACCGCCGTCGGGCACGCTGACGGTGGTCGTGACGCTCACCAGCGAGAACGTCGGCTGCTGCACGGTCGTGCCGGTGCGCTCTATCGTCTCCTCTTCTTCTTCGTTGCGGACCGAATCGTCATCTTCGTCCACGCCGCTGCTGCTGCTGTTGGTGGAACTGCTCGTGCCCTCGAAGGTAAACTCTTCGATCTCGCCGATCTGGCTGAAGAAGGGAATGACCGTTAATCGCACGTAGCGCCGGTCGTTGGAGACCACCGCCTGAATCGTCATGAACGTGCCTTCAGAAAGCACCACGATCACCGGCTGCTGGGCGGCGGCAAAGTCGCCCACCACCGGCACCACGCTCACCACGAACGGACGCTGCGAGGTGTCTGAGACGAGGGCCTGCTGACCGTTGAACAGCGTGACCTTCGGCGCCTGTAGGATGTTCGTGCGGCGATCGCCCTGTGCGGCATTGATAAGGAAGTACGCCTCGATGTCGCTGAGGATCGCGAAGCCGAAGCTCGCCACGTCCACCGGCGAGCCGAAGGTCGGTGTCGCCAGTGAGAAGGACTCCTGCCGGAACGGCACGTCCAGATCCGCCGTGAACGCCGGCAGACCACCGGGTGACGCGGGCGGACGAACGCCGACAGTCGCACTAGGATGGTCGCCCTCGTTCTGCGGCGGGAACGGCACGTCGTCTTCGATATTGAAGTCGAAGTCGATGCCGATCCGCTCGAAGAACTGATCGCTGACGCGGATGAATCGCACCTCGATCGTGACCTGCAGATCCTGCAGACGCCGCAACTGCTCCAGCAGATCGGCAATCTGCTCGTGAACTTCCTCGGTCTGGCTGATAACCAGGCTCAAGTTGGTCTCGAATTCCTTGATGGTGCCCAGGCCGCCATTTTCCTGCCAAGAGTCGACCGCCACGGTAGTGGTGATCAGCTCGATGAGCGAATCGAAGTCGGCGGCACTCCCACCACCCAATCCGCCCGGCCCGGCGCCGATCGGCTGCGGCTGTCCGCGGAGCGGCGACATCAATCCGGCCGGTCCCTGCGG
Organism: Pirellulales bacterium; assembly: GCA_040880125.1. Lineage (GTDB taxonomy): Bacteria > Planctomycetota > Planctomycetia > Pirellulales > JBBDJB01 > JBBDJB01. Next base: position 54,359 of record JBBDJB010000052.1, read on the forward strand.
CTGCCCGAGTCCGCCGGGCAGTTGCGCCAGCACTTGCGGATTGATCACCCCGGAACCTGCGCCACCGTTCGCGCCGGCGATGACGGCCTCCGGCGGGCGGCCGGCGAGCCCTGCCCCGCCGTACCCGATGGCGGCGTAGGCGTCGTTGAGCGCGCCTTGCAGGCCCATGTTCGAGTTGGGCGTGAAGTTGGGGATCGGAATCACCAGATCGGCCACGATGTATGTATCCGCGTAGACTTCGCCTTTGCGGAGTTGCTCGCTGGTAATCTTGAGCACTTCGTCCTGGATGACGTAGCTCAAGTGAAGCGGTTCGAGGATCAGCCGCAGGACGCTCTCCAGGGCGATCTCGCTGTTCAGGTGGAGCGTCACCGGTGCATCGGTGCTGACGCCCTCCTCGGTCAGGCCGCGCGGATCGAGGTGAATATTGATGCCGGTCAGTCGCGACAGTTGGTCCACGACTTCCGCCAGCGGCCGCTCGCTGTACTCGACCATCACCGGCGTACGCAGCTTCCGCTTGATCTCCAACTCCCGTTCGCTGAGCCGGCTGCGAGCGTTGCGCTCATTCGATCGGCGGCGGCGTTCGGTGAGCTCTTGCCAGTCCTTGGGATCGCCATAGTCGATCGGAATATCATTCGGCATCACGGACGACCATTCCACGTCCCGCATCGTTGCGTCAAAGGATTGCTCCTTGGCGTCCGCCAGGCGCAAATTGTCGTAGTTGCGAACGATGAACTTCGCTTCCTGCCAGAGCTGTTGGACGATCGGCTCGTCGGGCGCTAACTCGCGCGCCCGCTTGGCGACTACTTCCATCTCCTTGAAGCGGTTCTCGTCGCGGAGTTGGTTGAACTGGTCAACCAGCTCGGCGATCTTTGTTTGCACGTCGGATCGGGCCTGGCGCTGGCGGTCAATCTCCTCCAGCACGCGCTTATTCGACTCGTCCAGTTCCAGATGAGCGCGATTGTCGTTGATGTACTTCTCCAGCTCAGTGATGCTCAGATCGACACGGCGCAAAAGCTGCTGCCGGGCATTGGGCTCGACGCCGGAGTTTTCCACCGACTGCTTCGCCTGCTTGAGCAGCTCCAGGGCGCCGGCTGGATTGCGCTCGCGGAGTTTGCGAGCTTCCGTCTGCTGGCGGGTGATCTCGGCCGATAGCTTCCGCGCGAGGATCTGCTGGTCCGTGCCGGCCTGGTCGATCAGCGGCGGCTGAATATCCTCGGGCGACGTGCTCGTGGTGAGCATTTGCAAATGCCCGTGCAGGCGCTCGCGGGCCGCCGGATCGAGCTGGTCTTCGCGCTGTTGCGCCTCGCGGAACAATTGGAGCGCGCGATCCAGATCACGCTCTCGCAGCGCCTGTTCGCCCTGTTGGAGCAGCTCTACTGGCGGCATCGCAGGTAGCGGTTCGGCTTGTCCGGGGCCGGTCTGCTGCGCAAGGGCCGACAGCATCGATCGGCCGCCGGTGTTATCTTGCGCGCCGGCCAACACGTTCTGAGAGTTGTCCTGTTGCGGCAGGAACAGCCCCTGCTGCGCACCGCCGGCAACCAACGGCTGCCCGCTGGCGTGTTGCACGGACGAACCTTCGGTGCGGCTGCGGGCTACGTCCAATAGCACCAGCGCGGGACGGTCCTCGCCACGCACGAACAGCGTGTCGGGTACGCCCAGGCCTTGGGCCTGCTGTGCCAGGCGTTCGGCCCGGTCGACGTCGCCTTCGATCAGTGCTCCGCGCGCCTGACGCAGCAGCTCCAGCGACTGTTGTTTGAGTTGCTCCATGCCGCGGCCGTCGGTCGCGTTGCCGGGCACGTTGGCCGCGGGCGGCGCGGCGGTCGCTTGACGCGACCCGGCCGGTGCTGGTGGCACCCCTTCCTCGCGGACCTTATGAATGCGCGCGAGCAGGGCGTTCGGGTCGGCCTGCGGCGTGGGATTCCCCTGGACGAGGCTCAAAGCGTCGGTCGCCAGACGCTCGGCTTCGCTCAGATCGTTCCAGGCCAACAGCGCTTCGGACTGCCGGCAGAGCAGTGCGGCGTAGTCGCGATTCCAGGCCGGCGTGTTTTGTATCTCCTGCGGCTGTGCCTTCAGGCCTTCGTAATCGTGAATGGCGGCCTCGACCTTGGCGGGCGAGTCCTGCATGGGAGCGTATGGCATTTTGATCTGCTTGGCTTCCTCCAGATGCCCGCGCGCCCGGCGAAGATCGCCGACGGCCAACGCCCGGCGGGCGGACAGTAGCGCCTTGTCGGCGGCCGCACGCTGTTCGCTCGAGGCCGCGTGCCGTCCGGCAGGCGAAGTGGACAGGATTCGCGGCAGCGGATCGGCGGCAACGTGTTCGGGCGTCACTTCCGGCGCGTCGTCATACGTGGCTAGACGCGTCGGATTGGCCGAAAGTCGGCGCGGCGCGGCCAGATGCTCGATCGCATCGGGATCTGCCGCGGGCGCAAGCGCCGGATCGACATGCGTCTGGCTGTACCGCTGGCCCAATTGTTCACTTCGTTGTAGGAACGGATCGACCGCATCGGCTGCGCCGGCATCGCTCGGGACGCTGGGCCGAGCCCCTTCGCTGGGAAGCGACGGCTCCCCGTGGCGCGCCCGGGCGGCGTCAAAGTCGCGGCGGGCCTTCGCCGGCGTGTCGCCGAAATGGAACAGGTTGAAGCGGACATCCGACTGCTCGGTGCGGCGGATCAGCGAACCGGCCAGCTCCCAGTCGCCGCGCTTCATGGCGTCGCGGGCTTGGGCGAGAAGCTGCTCGACCTGGTTCTTGTCCAGCTTCCGTTCCTGGTCAGCGCCGGCTTGTCCCACCGCGGCGGCCGAAAGCCACGCCTGGGCCGCGGGCGGAAGCGAGCCCGCCCAAGCCAGCGCGGCGGCCAGGCCGCAGAGAAAGGTAACCGATACCGCTAACCGCTTCATCGTCGTGGTCAATTCGATTCTCCTTATCGGAAGCGTCGACTCCTCGACCGACCTGGCGCGATTTCGTCTGAAGCTTCGCCGCACATCCACTTGCTCGGCGGCCGAGGCCGCGAGCCGGGCACGCTCTCTCCCGCAGCCGGCCTGAACGACGAGGCGCGGCGCGAGGAAATTCCCTGACGGATGCACCAGTGACGGGATTTCGACAGACGTTTCACGAGAACCGGCAGAAGAGAGGCGGGATAGATATCGGCGTGCCGAAAGTTGGTCAAGGCCAGTTCCGCACAGAGCGGGCGTGGACGCTCGGAAATCTTGGATTGGCGACTTCGCGAAGTCAGTCATGTCGTTCATTCCGTTGGTGTGTAGACACCTGGCGGCGGCGGAGTTTTTCAACGCGCTCTTAAGGGGGGGCCCCATGTTTCGTTGAATAAGTCAGCGTCCCTTATGCGTGGCGCTCGAGCGCCACGCAGTTTTTCGTGAGGTTTGTTCAACGGCCGGTTTTGAGAAGTGTTTAAAAACTCTCCATTCCTAGTTGTTTTACCCTAGGTGCTTCGATCGCGTTCGACGTGATTTCTCGCAAGGTGGCCTACCAACAAAAAAAGCCTGCAACGCGAGACTTTTTCTCGCATATGCAGGCTCTTTGGATACCCGGCCGCGCTCGGCCCAGGCCCCGCTAGATACCGTCGAATTGTGCTGTTATTGTAGCATCGGACGGCGAATTGTCAACACAGTTTTATGTATGTGTTACTGGGCCCAAGGCGCACTGGGGGAGCGGATGGGAACCGCAGAGACGCAGAGGCGCAGAGGTAAGGAAGGAGTTTGGAAAAAAGTTTGGGGGAATTGGCGTCGCTGGATCGTCAGGATAAGGTGCGCTATCGTCCACTCTCTGTGCTTGTGTCACGAGGCGGTTGTTTTCGATAACTCACAAGGAGCGGCTGTGGCGAAAGAGGATGCGCTGACCGGCGAAATCATCGGCGCCGCGATTGACGTTCATCGAGAGATTGGCCCGGGAATGCTGGAGTCGGCTTACGAGCAGTGCCTGTGCCACGAGCTTACGCTGCGCACATTGCGGTTTCAGCGGCAGGTGCCCTTACCGGTGGTCTATAAAGGCGTGCGACTGGAATGCGGTTACCGCATGGATATCGTTGTGGAATCGACCGTCCTGGTCGAGTTGAAGACGGTCGAAAAGCTTCAGCCCATTCACGAAGCACAGTTGCTCACGTACTTGAAAATCTCTGGACTAAAGCTCGGACTGCTTATCAACTTCAACGTGCCCGTTTTGAAGCAAGGCATCAAACGCATCGTCCACAACTACAAATATCCCCTCTCTTGACTCCTCTCTGCGCCTCCGCGTCTCTGCGGTTCGTTCGCTATGTCCGATCGAACCCGCCTTCGTCATACGCCGCGCAAGCGATGCCATCAAAAGAGGAAGGGCCACCGAGCGTGCGGGTGACGCTCGGTGGCCCCAAGGGATGCGGGAGTGTAGGCGGGATGAGTTGGAGTGTTGCGGGTGGCCTGGCGTTCGGCCGGCAAGGGGTGGGGCTTGCCGTTGGCTGTCGCCGGGCCTTCTCTCTCTTCTACCGCCGGTCGTCTATCGCACAGCGCGTGCCAAGGTCCCCGTTGCGGCTTGGATTGGCGGGCCTCGGAAAGACAACTCGTTATTACCAGCAATGTTAGTGTGGTTGGTGGGCGATGGATTTTTCGCAAGACGATTTCCGGCAAATCGGTAATACGCGGCGTAAGCGTTACAATCGTTGTAAATTTTGCTCGCGCACTTCTGAAGAGGTTTCCCGGAGACCAACTATGAAACACACAATTTGCCACATGCTGCTTGCTCTCGCTGCGGCCGTTCCGGCGAACGCCGCTGACGAGGCAGACCCAGTTCAGCAACTGGAAAGCAAGATCGTCACGTCGTTGGAAACGGGAGATTGGCACGACGCCAGCGAACAGTTCGTCCTCGCCATTTGGTCCGACTTCAAGACAGCTCATTTGAAAGAGAGGCCTCAGCCAGCGCGGCCCAATGGGCGGTATGAAGACTTCGTGGGAAAGTTCGCACGTACGGAATCGGCGGGCATGCGAGTCTACTTAACCGTCTCGCGCAGCGAATCCGGACGGTTTTTCATTGAGTTGGAAGGCCATGTGATCCCGGCAGTCACGACGGACGGCAACATCTACTTTACGACCGGTGACGTGGTGCATTCCAGACTGCCAATGCTCGCGGACAAACGGTACGCCGCCCTGGAGATGTTTCTGATCACGCAGGTGGACGGTGAGTTTGCCTTCACAAGCCCCGGTAGCAGTTCCACGTTCCGACGTAAGCTAGTGAAGTTGGCGGAATAGAATTGCGCGACGTGATGGGTGGGTGCCACGGCGGGCTTGCCCCGCCGTGCGCGGACCGGGCAACGGCTCTTTGAGCTTCGAGGTCGCGACTTTCGTCTGTGCAAAGGCAGCATTTTGTCAGGTACTTTACACGAGGCACGGCGGGGCAAGCCCGACGTGGCACCGGCGCAAATGGCCGCATCGATTGTGCGGGAGCGATTCTCTGGGTCGCACACGGCTGGACCAGCCAGCAGTGGCACCCTGAAGGCCCGACCGTGACAGAGCGCTAACCGATCGTCGCCAGGCGCTGACCACCGACCACTTGCTCGCCGCGGACGACGGCGATGTCGATGACCGTGCCGCCGCGGGGTGCGGTGGCGTTCACTTCCATTTTCATCGCTTCGAGCACCAGCAGAGTCTCGCCCGCTTCGACGTGGTCGCCCACCTCGACCAGCACCTTCAGCACGACGCCGGGCATGGACGCGGAAACCTCGACTTCGTCGTTCGCTGCCGGGGCCGCACCAGTTGCCGCGGCAGGAGCGGCGCCACCTGGCTTCGCCTGCTGCAGCGCGACGCGAAACGTGCGGCCGTTCACCGTGGCCTGTTCGCCGTTGACGGTCACCGCGTAGCTCTTACCGTTGACGGTAATGTCGTAGCTGGCCGGTCCCGCGGCGGCGGGTGCGGACGGCTCGGGATTGCTCGGCTCGTTCTTGCGAACGCCCTCGGTCGCTTCGCCCTTGAGGAACGCGACGCCCTTATCGCCGCAGGCGGCGGCGATGAAGATGTTTTCGTCGGTGATCGGCAGGTTCTCAGCCTGCAGCACCTTCTTGGCCGCCTCGACGCCCTTGCTCGGATCGGCGTCGTTCAGCTCCAGCGGCGTAGCGGTGGTCGGCTCGAGCTGGAGCTGCTCGGCGGCGATCCTAACGACTTCCGGATCGGGCGGCACGGGCGTGCGGCCGAAGTAGCCCAGCACCATCTTGCCATACGACGGGGCGATCTTCGACCACGGCTCGAACAGCACATTGTTCAGCGCCTGTTGGATGTAAAACTGCGAGACCGGCGTGACGGACGTCCCGAAGCCGCCGCGTCGGACTACTTCGCTCATCGCCCCGATCAGCGCCGGGTACTTGTCCATCATGTTGTTGTCGCGGAGCATCTGCGTGTTGGCGGTCAGCGCGCCGCCGGGCATGGGGCTCCAGGGGATCAGCGGTTCGACGGTCGTCGCTTCCGGCGGGAGGAAGTAGTCGCGCATGCACTCCTTGAAGATCTCTTCCGCCTCGCGGACCTTTTCAATATCGATGTCCAGTGTATAGGGCGAGCCGCGCAGGGCGTGCCACATTACCAAGACGTCCGGCTGGCAGGTCCCGCCCGAGCAGGGAGCAAGCGACAGATCGATGGCATCCGCGCCGGCATCGAGCGCCGCCAGGTTCGCCTGGACGGAGATGCCGGCCGTCTCGTGCGTGTGGAAGTGGATGAACGTTCCCTCGGGCAGCAGCTTGCGGGCGCGTTTAATTGTTTCGTGTACTTTCGTCGGCACCGCCGTACCGGAGGCGTCCTTGAAGCAGATGGCATCAAACGGGATGTCGGCGTCGAGGATTTGCCGCAGGCGGCCGATGTAGAAGTCCGCGTCGTGGGCGCCTTCGCAGCCCGGGGGCAGCTCCATCAGCGTGACACAGACCTGGTGCTTCAGCCCGGCCTCGACGATGCACTGCCCGCTGTAGACCAGGTTTTCGACGTCGTTGAGCGCATCGAAGTTGCGGATGGTCGTGATGCCGTGCTTCTTGAACAGCTCGGCGTGCAGCTTGATAATGTCGCTGGGCTGCGACTCCAGGCCCACTACGTTCACACCGCGGGCGAGCGTCTGCAGATTGGCGTCCGGCCCGGCGGTCGCCCGGAACTGGTCCATCATGTCGAAGGCGTCTTCGTTGCAGTAGAAGTACAACGACTGGAAGCGCGCGCCGCCGCCGGCCTCGAAATAGTCGATGCCCGCGGCCCGGGTGGCCTCTAGGGCGGGGAGAAAGTCTTTCGTCAGCACGCGGGCGCCGTAGACGGATTGGAAGCCGTCGCGGAAGGCCGTACACATGAAGGTGACTTTTTTACTCACGCCTTAGTCGCTTTCTCATTTTCAGCTTCGGTTTATGCCTGGCAGACGTTTGGGGGGGCGATCGCTGACCGGCCGAACCTACTGAGCCAGCACGGACCACAGCACGCCCGCGGCCACCGCCGAACCAAGCACGCCAGCCACGTTGGGGGCCATGGCGTGCATCAGCAGGTGATTGTCCGGATCGGCTTCCAGGCCGACCATTTGCACCACGCGGGCGGAGTCCGGCACCGCCGACACGCCTGCGGCACCGATCAGCGGGTTGATTTTCTCGTGAAGAAACAGGTTCATCAATTTGGCGAACAGCACGCCTCCGGCGGTGGCGATGGCGAACGCCGCCGCCCCCAGCGCAAAGATTTGCAGCGACTGCGGCTGGAGGAACGTCTGTGCCTGCGTACTCGCCCCGACAGCGAAGCCCAGCAGAATGGTGACAATATCGATCATGGCGGTGCGTGCGCTCTCGGCCAGCCGCTCGGTGACCCCCGACTCCTTCAGCAGATTGCCAAAGAAGAGCATGCCGATGAGCACCAGCGCCCCCGGTGCCAGCAGCGTGCAGATCAAAAATGCGGCTACCGGAAAGATCATCCGCTCGCGCTTGGTGACTTTGCGTGGCGGACGCATGCGGATGCGGCGCTCTGCGGGGCTGGTGAGCAGCTTCATGATGGGCGGCTGAATCACCGGCACCAGCGCCATATAGGAGTATGCCGCGATGGCGATCGCCCCGAGCAGTTCCGGCGCGAGCTTCGCGGAGAGGAAGATGGCCGTCGGGCCATCCGCGCCGCCGATGATGCCGACCGCCGCGGACTGCTGCGGCGAAAAATTTAAGTAGAGTGCGCCGAGCATCGTCAAGAACACGCCGACCTGGGCCGCGGCGCCCAGCAGGACGAGCTTCGGGTTGGAGAGCATCGTGGAGAAGTCGGTCATCGCACCGATGCCGAGAAAGATCAGCGGCGGAAACACACCGGACTCGACACCGAAGTAGATGTACCGCAGCACGCTCCCCTGGTCGTAGACGCTCAGCCCCATGCCCTCGATGGGCGGGATATTACCCACGACGATGCCCATGCCGATCGGCACTAAAAGCAGCGGCTCGTAATGCTTGGTGATCGCCAGCATGATGAAGGCGATGCCGATCACGATCATCACGGCGTTTCCCAGCGTCAGGTTGGCATAGCCGGTCTGTCGCAGGAACTGTTCGAGTATCTCCATCCGATTGCCTGTGCCGATCCGGTCTGGCGGGGAAAGTCCGGGGTTTAGCTGGGATTGCCGGCGGAAAGAGCACTGCTCAGCGGGTGGAGGCCGATTGCTGCGACATCCGGTGGTGCAGTGCGACGCCGATGGCGGCGACCAGTTCCTCCTCGTCGGCAGCTTTGCGTCGCTGCGACGGCGCCGGCGGAAGCGGTTCGGCCGGCAGAACCGCCGAAAGCACGAGCAGGATGCGGGGAAGCAGGGCAATAAACACCGATATCAGCGTCAGCGCGGCGAAGACGATCACCAGGCCGGTCATGGCGATGCCCAGCCCGTTACTCTCCCAAACGTTTTCCCAGCCCATGGGCGGATTGCTCCGGAAATCAGCGTGTTTTTACGACACTCGACCGGCGACCTGCTGCGCCGGCTTGCCAATCTAGCCAGTCGTCTGGGAAATGTCGATACGCCGGCGGCGCGGCCCACGTCGCCAATGAGAGCTATCGAGCGACGGTTCGCCGGTCTTAGGACGCGCTACCAGACCTGGGCCACTACGCCGCCGAAGACGCGAGCCGGGCCGCTCTCGGTCAACAGGACCAGGGCCCCTTCTTCGTCGATACCCTGACACACTCCCGTCGTCGTCCGCGTGCCGCTTTGGATCTCGACCGTCTTCCCGCGCAGCGCGCAACGGGCCTGCCAGGCGTCGGCCAGGTCCGGGCTGCCATCGGCAAGCAGCGTCAGGTGTTGCTCGATCTGGCGAAGCACGGTGACGAGCACGTGCGTCATGTCCAGCGGCTGTCCCGCTCGGTCGGCCAACGCGATCGCACGCGATTGGATCTCGGCCGGCGCGTCTGAAAAGGAGTTGTTTACGTTCAGGCCGATCCCGATCACTAGCGATTCGGACGGTCGGGGGCCGACTTCCACCAGCACGCCGCAGACCTTCCGTCCGTCCAGGTAAACGTCGTTGGGCCACTTCAGGCCCGCCTGCACTCCGGGGACCTCACGCAATAGTTCGTCGACCGCATGGCAGACGCTCAATCCCATGGTGAGCGACATCTTCGGCCACAGACTTTGCGGCAGGCGGAATTCCGCCGGACGGAGTAGCACGGAGAACGTGAGCGAGCCTGGCGCCGACCACCAGACGTTGGCCCCGCGCCCACGCCCGGCCGTCTGCTGCGAGGCGAGGACGAGCTGCGGCGAAACGAACGCCCCCTGCCGGCACAACTCCATCGCCGCGCTGTTGGTCGAGGGGACGGTCCGGTGGTAGGCCACCTGCTGGATGAACGACTCGCGGACAATGCGGTCGAGGTCGAAGGCGGTATCGTCGCGGGTGGAGGGTGGCATCTACGTCGGTCGAAATAGATGGACAGGGAATGGCATGGCGCAATAGGCGAAACTCATCCGCAGTTCGATTCTAGCGGAGCCCAAGGGGCCTTCCAATGTGCCGGTCCAGTGAGGCGAATTGAGGGCAACAAGTGCTCCGTCTGCCGCGTGACTGCACGGCGTGCTGGCACCCCGGCATGTTGGCCTTCGGCCGACCGGACGGATCGGCTACACTGCCGCCACTTCGCAGCGGCCGGGCGGTCGCGCGACCGCTCGACGGAGATTCGCAATGCGACGGTGGGGCCTGGCCGTCTGGCTGGGGCTTTTGACGGCCGGATGTCAAATCTTCCCCGCTGGCACGCCGGCGCCGGGTCGGCACAGCATTTTGCGCGATCAACTGGTGATTCACAGCGACTTTTCGCTGCCGGAGCGGCACCGCTTGCTCGATGAACTAGCGGCCCAGCGGATGCTGGTCAGCCAGCGGCTGAAGCTGGCCCCCACCAGCCAGCCGATCGACGTCTACCTGTTCGACACGGCGGCCGACTACGACCAGTTCGTCGCCCTCCGCTACCCGGAGTTTCCCAGGCGGCGAGCTTTCTTCGTCCAGACCGACGGACGGCTGGTGGTGTACGCCCATTGGAACGAACGGGTGGCCGAGGATCTGCGGCACGAAGTCTGCCATGGATACCTGCACGCCGCCTTAGAACTCATCCCACTATGGCTCGATGAAGGGCTAGCGGAGTACTTCGAGGTTCCCAGCGGAGGGCGCGGATTGAACGCGCCGCACGTGCGCGAACTGGCCGCGGCGATCCGCGAGGACAACTGGCGGCCGGATTTGAAACGGCTAGAGGCCATTGCTCCCCACGGCAGCATGACGCAGCGCGACTACGCGGAGAGTTGGGCCTGGGTGTACTACTTGCTGGAGTCCGATCCGGAGCGGAGCGAAGCCCTGCACGCCTACTTGCGGTCGCTGGAAGCCGGCGAAGAGCCGCTGCCGCTCTCGGTGGCTCTGCGGCAGCATCACTATCAGCCGGATGAAACGCTGCGGGAGTTTATCCTGTCGCTGGCACACGGAGTGGAAGATTCGTCGGCCCAGAATCAGGCCGTCCAGGACGATGCGGCGCAGTTGCGATAGTCGGGGCGGCGGTCGGTCCTAAGGCGGCATCATTGGTCGTCATGGGGCGGCAAAAATCCGCTCCCCATCATCCACTCCCGGGCTAGCTCCGGCCAGGCGGAAGTGCCGGCTTGTGATTGCGCCAGCCCGAGCCCGTGCCGACCTTTTTCGAAGACGTGCAGTTCGGCGGGCACGCCGGCGGCATGCAGCGCGAGGTAGAACGCGATGCTGTTTTGCGGCGGCACGCCGCGGTCCTCGCTCGTATGAAAGAGAAACGTCGGCGGCGTGTCGGCCGTCACCTGCTTTTCGTTGGAGAGGCTTTCCACTAGCTCGGCGTCCGGCGATTCGCCCAGCAGGTTGCGCTTCGAACCTTGATGGGTGTAATCGGCGGTCAGGGAAATCACCGGGTAGCAGAGGATGAGAAAGTCCGGCCGGGACGAGTGCTGCTGGATCGGATCGTTCGCGACGGGACTGCCGGTGTTAAAGTGCGTGCCGGCGCTGCTGGCCAGGTGCCCGCCGGCGGAGAAGCCCATGATGCCGATGCGCTCCGGCGAGACACCGAGCGATTCGGCGCGGTGCCGCACGGTGCGGATTGCCCGCTGCGCGTCTTGAAGCGGAGCGGGATGACCGTAGCCCTTGCCGCGATGCCGGTAGTCGAGAATGACCGCCGTAACGCCGAAGGAGTTGAACCACTGGGCGATTTGGTGCCCCTCGTGATCCATGGCCAGCGTGCCGTACCCGCCGCCGGGGCAAACGACCACGGCCGTGCCGACCGCCGTGGCCGGATTGGACTTGTAAACTATCAGCTTAGGCCGGTCCTTCTCCTCCTCGCCCAGGGCGCCGGGCGCGCCCGCGGGCCACAACAGATCGGTTTGCGGCTCGGCCGCCGAAAGCGAAGCGGCCAGGCAGACCACGCCGAGCCAGGCCAGCGCGGTTGGGCGGAGGAGTGTTTGGCCAAGGAGAATGGCAATCGATCTGATCATGATGAGACCTTTTGCTGAGGGCTGTTGCGGCTAGGGTCGAGGCGTGCAAGCGGTGGCCATTGTGATTTACGCGGTCGGCCGTCACAAGTAGCATGAAGGTTCGCGGTTTCCCTCGGACCGCTCATTGTTTTGAAGTCGGTCTTGGAGGTCGCGATGGCGGAAGATCTCTCGCAGTACGATGCCCCGATCAGCCAGTTCATCCAGCGGCCGAATTCGCGGGACCAGTGGCGCGAGTACCGCTTGAGCGATGAGCAGGTCGACTTCTTCCACGAGAACGGCTACGTGGCCGGCATCCGCGTGCTGGACGACCGGCAGATCGAGCAATTGCGCAGCGAGCTGGCGAACTTGATCGACCCCAGCTACCAGGGCAATTCGCTCTTTCACGAGTTTCACTCGAACGAGTCGCCCGACCCGAGCCGCGTGTTGTTTCATGCCCTGGGCGCGTGGCGGATCGCACCGGGTTTTCACGACGTCATCTTCAGTCCTGCGTTCTGCGTGCCGGCGAGCCAACTGCTCGATGGGCCGGTGCGGTTCTGGCATGACCAGTTGTTCTGCAAGCCGGCCCGGCACGGCGGCGTGGTGGCCTGGCACCAGGACTACTCGTACTGGAAGCGGACGCAGCCGATGCAGCACATCACCTGCTGGATCGGGCTGGACGACGCCACGCGCGACAACGGCTGCCTGCAGTACATTCCCGGCAGCCACCGCTGGGATCTTCTGCCTATCACCGGGCTGGCGGGGGATATGGAGGCGATACGTGAGGTGCTCAGCGAGGAGCAGTTCGCGCGGCTCCAGCAGCCGGTGGCAATTGAATTGAAGGCCGGCGAGGCGTCATTCCACCACCCGCTGATGATTCACGGATCGCAAGCGAACTCGACCGATCGCCAGCGGCGGGCGACGGTGATCAATGCCTTCCGCGATGGCACGCGCTCGGCGAGCGACGAGCCGATGCAGACCGGCATTCCGCCGGTTCCCGAGGGGCAGCCAATGCAGGGGCGTTTCTTTCCGCTGCTGTACGATCCGAGCCGGGCGGAGTGACGGACGCCGACTACGCTTCCGCTGCGTCGCGGTACAAGCCGAGCTGTTCGATGTAGCGCATGACGCTCGGCAGCGTGCGATAGCGGATGCTTTGCCCTGCGGCCACCCGGCGGCGGATGTCGGTGCTGCTCAGCTCGATGAGCGGCATTTCAACCTGCGACTGCTCGATCTGTGTCAACCGCTCGTCCGAGACGAGGCCAACCAGCGGGGAAAAGTCGGGCGGCGGCGCTCCGGGGCGGCTCACCACGACGGGAATCGCCAGGCGGCAGATCTCCTCCGGCTCGCGCCACGTCGGCAGATCGACCAGCGAATCGCCTCCCAACAGCAGAAACAGCTCCGCCTCCGGCTGCTCTCGGGCGATCTCGCGCAGCGTGTCGGCGGTGTAACTCAGCCCGCCGCGCTTCAGTTCCAACAGGCTCAGCTCGAACGCCGGTTGCTCGGCCAGGGCAAGTTCGATCATGTTGGCACGATGCGTGTCGGGGGCGCGGGCCGCACGCCGCTTGTGAGGCGGCACGGCGGCCGGCAGAAACCAGACGCGGTCGAGCTGGCGCTGTTCGCGGCACGACTCGGCCAACAGCAGATGGCCATAGTGAATCGGATCAAAGCTGCCGCCGAAGATTCCGATTCGCATGCTGGGTCCAATGGTAGTTGGTGGCACAGACATTCGTGTCTGTGCGTTAGTACGGGTCACGTCGCTCGAGCAAAGGTCTTGTTACAGTGCTGAAGACCCTCTCCCCGGCCCTCTCCCTGGGAGGGAGAGGGGGTAATGTGTCATTCCTGTCTGTGCGTTAGTACGGGTCACGTCGCCCGAGCAAAGGTCTTGTTACAGTGCTGAAGACCCTCTCCCCGGCCCTCTCCCTGGAAGGGAGAGGGGGTAAAGCCGCTTGCCCGTGTGTTAAAGTGACTGGTATCGTACCGCCTGCTTCGATAGCTGACCACCGGCGCTCCTTCCCCGCGCATGCACGAGAAGATGGACTCCCCACAGCGGAACCTGTTCGACACGGAGCCACCCGCCTGGGAGTTGGAGGATCAGGAGCACGCGCTAGTGGCGACGGTGGTCATTCCGGGCGGGCCCGAGCATGAGCTCGACTATTCTGTCCCCGACGTGCTGGCCGGCAGCGTGCAGGTTGGTCAGCGTCTGCGGGTGCCACTGGGTCGCGGCGACCGAGCTGTCACCGGGTATTGCGTGGCGCTCGGAATGCGCAAAATCGGGGCGAAGCGACTTAAGGCCGCTAGCGGGGTAGTTGATCGCCGGAGCTTGCTCGCACCGACGATGCTGGAGCTGACCCGGTGGATCGCTGATCGGTACATGTGCGGCTGGGCGCAGGTCCTCGACGCCGTGGTGCCGGCGGCCGTCCGCGGCCAGGCGGGCACGCGTACCGCGACGCTGCTATCGGTCGACAAGGATGTTCTGCTGCGGATCGACTCGCTTGAACTTCCGGAAAAGCAGGTTCGTGCATTGCGCACGCTGGCCGAGTGCGATCAACCGCTTACGCCACAGGAGCTGGCGCGTCGGGCCGGATGCACCCAAGCTCCCGTGACGGCGCTGCGCCGCAAGGGCTTGGTAGTCAGCCGCCGCCAACGAGTCCGCAACGAGCGGCAGAGCGAGCTGGCCGCTGCGCGCGAGCCTTCGCTAACACTAAACGCCGACCAACGCACCGCACTCGACGCGATCCTCGCGCAGTTGGAAGGCCGCCGCCATGAGACGATCTTGATCCACGGGGTGACCGGTAGCGGCAAGACGGAAGTCTACCTGCAGGCGATCCAGCGGGTCATCGAGTTCGGCCGGCAGGCGATAGTGCTGGTGCCGGAAATCAGTCTCACGCCGCAGACGAAGCAGCGGTTTCGCGCACGGTTCGATCACGTGGCGGTCCTGCACAGTCACCTTTCTGACGCGGAGCGGCATCGCCGCTGGGAAGAGATCGCCGCGGGCCGCGTGCAGGTGGTGGTCGGGGCTCGCAGTGCCGTCTTCGCCCCCGTTCCGCAATTGGGGCTGATCGTGCTGGACGAAGAGCACGAGTCGTCATTCAAGCAGGAGACGGCGCCGCGATACCACGCGCGCGACGTGGCGCGGCAACGGGCAGCGGCCGAAGGCGTGCCGCTCGTGCTTGGATCAGCAACGCCAAGTCTGGAAAGCTGGCATTACGCGGCGACCGGCAAATATCGGCTGGTGCGGATGCCGCGACGGGTGGAAAACCGCCCTCTGCCGGGGGTGCGGATCGTCGATTTGCGTGAGCCGGAGCATCGGCAGCGCTCGCGGGGAGCGATCAGCCGCGAGCTGCACCGCGCGATGACCGAAACGCTGTCCGACGGTAACCAGGTAATTCTGCTGCTCAATCGCCGTGGCTTTTCGACGCACATCCAGTGCCCCGGCTGCGGCTACGTTGTGACCTGCCCGCACTGCGAGATCGCGCTGACGCATCATCGCCAGGAGGAATCGGCGCGGTGCCACTACTGCGACTACCAGTCGCAGGCGCCGGCGGCGTGTCCGCAGTGCAAGTTCGCCGGCATCCGCTACGGCGGTTTGGGCACCCAGCGGTTGGAGGCGGAGGTCCGCGCGCGGTTTCCCGATCAGAGCTGCCTGCGGATGGATACGGACAGCATGCGCAAATCGGGCAGTCACGAGGAGGCGCTGGCCCGATTTCGTCGCGGCGAGGTCCGCATCCTGCTCGGCACGCAGATGATCGCCAAAGGGCTGGACTTTCCGAACGTGACACTAGTGGGCGTGATCAATGCCGACACGGCCCTGCATCTGCCGGACTTCCGCGCGGCCGAGCGAACGTTTCAACTGGTAACACAGGTCGCCGGACGCACGGGCCGTGGCGCGAAAGGGGGCCGTGTGCTGGTGCAGACCTTCAGCCCGGATCATGCGGCCATCGTGGCGGCGGCGCGGCACAATTACGAGCAGTTCGCCCGGCACGAGCTGCCGATACGCCGGGCACACCGTTACCCGCCGTTCGCATCCATGGTGCGTTTGGTGGTGCGGGGCTCGGCACAGAAGACGGTGCATGCCTTTGCGGATCATCTGGCCGAGCGGCTTCGTCAGTGTTGCGAAACTCCTGGACTGGCCGCCCGGGTGCTCGGGCCCGCCCCGGCACCGATACCCAAGTTGCGAGATCTGTTTCGCTTCCAGCTTCAGGTCCAAGCCCTGGACGGCGAGTCGCTGCACGCGGCCGTCCGCACGGCGACCGCCGACGTGAAAGCGCCGCGCGAAGTGCAATGGATTGTGGACATCGATCCACTCGACATGCTGTAGGATCCGCGGTGACCTTGGCTGTGCCGTAGCTGAATTCGTAGAATTCAGACCTACCATTCACTTCGGCTGAACTCTCAAGAGTCCAGCTACAAAGATAGCTGGCACATCAGCAGATCCTACGAATCCACTCGGCGGCCCGGGTGATTGCCCTTGGATTCGACCGCTGAATTGCCGTAAAATGCTGGAGCTGGGGATTCTGCGCGCCCGCCTCCTCTTATTGCCGCCAATTTCATGGCCTCACGCTCTCTCAATCGCGTCCTTGGTGAAACGAGCCTGGAGCGGAAGTGCCGCTTCTTGTTCGGCATTTGCCTGACGGTGCTGATCGCGGGCAGCTTTCTGTGGTATGGCCGCAAGACCGATCAATTGGTGTACGACACTAACCGCCGGGTCGGAAATCTGCTCGTGGGCAATGCACTCAACGAGCTGCACCTCGTGAATCTCAACACGGGGGATATCGGCTGGAACGACGCGGGCGAGTGGCTCGTGGAGGACTCGCGCAGCAAAGCTTATACATGGCAGATTATCTTGCCGCGGCGAAACGACCCGCGCGGCCAGTTTGATCAGTTGAGTCCAATCGAGCAGGCCCTGGTCCAGCGTTGGGAGGGGACGACGCATGTGCCGTCGGAGGACGATGCTGCGGAGCGTCCCTTTGAAGCGCGGTCCCTGCCCAGCCAGCGCGAGTACCAGTACTACGAGCCGATTTATGCCAAAGAGGCCTGCATTTCTTGTCACCGCGTGTTAGGTGAGCCGGCCATGAGGTCGCTGAAGGTTGGCGACTTTATGGGCATCGTCCAGGTCGTCATCCCGGACGCGGAGACAGTCAACGCGCAGAACCTCAACCGCGCAATCCTTTACACCACCGCCATCGTGACGGCTTTCTTCGCCATGCTGGCGCTGTACGTGATCGTGCGGTACGTAATTGTCAAGCCGCTCAAGCATCTGCGAGACGTGAGCGAAGAGATTAGCCGCGGCAACATGACGTTGCGGGCTGACATCCACACCGGCGACGAGTTCGAAGATCTCGGGGTGGCCTTTAATCGTATGCTGCGGCACCTGATCGCCTCGCAGGAAGAGCTCCGCAAGGTCAACGGCGACCTGGACGGCAAGGTCGACCAGCTCGCCCAGGCCAACATGCGGCTGTACGAAATGAACCGGCTGAAGAGCGACTTTTTGGCCACGGTGAGCCATGAACTGCGCACGCCGCTCAACAGCATCATCGGCTTCAGCGACGTGCTCGGCTCGATCGATGGCCTGGACGACACGCAGGTCCGCTATGTGAAGAACATTCAGCGCTCCGGGCGCATGCTACTGGAGATGATCAACGACATTCTCGATCTGGCGAAGATCGAAAGCGGAAAGATGAAGATCCGCCTGAGCGAGTTTCAGATTGATCGGGTGATCGCCGCCCAGTGCGACATGGCCCGTCCGTTGACTGAAAAGAAGAATATCGATCTGGAGTACCAAGTCGAGCCGAATCTGCCGGACCTGGTGCAGGACCAGGGCAAGGTGCAACAGATCCTCAACAATCTGCTCTCCAACGCGATCAAGTTTACGCCCGAGGGTGGCCGGATCGACATCTCGGCCAGCCGCGAGGCGAGCGGCAGCCTGCGGCTGGTGGTGGACGATACCGGGGTGGGCATCGCCGAAGAGGACCAGGTGGCGATCTTTGAAAAGTTCCGCCAGGGAACAACCGTTCTGCCCGGCGGCGACGCCATGACCCGCGAGTATTCCGGCACGGGACTGGGGCTGTCGATCGTCAAGGAACTGTGCCGGCTGCTGGGTGGTGAAATCGAGCTTGAAAGCGAGCTGGGCAAGGGCAGCACTTTCATCGTGCGATTGCCGTGGACCCGCACCGAACAGCCGGATCTCGACTCGGACCTATCCAGCGAGTTGGAAGATCTTACGCGGCCGCGGCTGCTGGGCCACCACCAGGAGAGCGACGAGAACGTGCCCACTTCAACTTCAACCTCGTCTTAACCCGCCCGCTCTTGTCCGCTGGATGGATCCCCCTTCTGATGAGCTCCGCCAAGTCTTCGCAATCCCAGTCCGAAGTGCAACTGTTTACCGACGGTGCCTGCAGCGGCAACCCCGGACCGGGCGGTTGGGCTTTCGTGCTGAAGCATCCGCCGACCGGCAAGGAGATGGAAGCCACCGGCGCCGAACGCGATACGACCAACAACCGCATGGAGCTGATGGCGGTGATTCGCGGGTTGGAGTCGCTCAAGCGGCCCTCCCGCGTCGATCTTTTCACCGACAGCGTGTATGTCGGCAAGGGCTTGAGCGAGTGGATGCCCAAGTGGAAGGCCAACGGCTGGCGTCGCAAGAGCCGCGACGGCTGGGCCGAAGTCAAGAATGAGGACCTGTGGCGGCGACTTGACGAGCAGTTACAGCGGCACCGCGTTGCCTATCATCGCGTGGCAGGGCACAGCGGCCATCCGGAGAACGAGCGTTGCGACCAGCTTGCCGTGGCGGCGTATCAGTCGTACTTGGCCAGGTAATCGCGATCATCCTTCCGGGTTAACAGACATTCCTGTCGGTGCTTTGTAGCTGAATTCGCAAGCAGTCAGACTTGCCCGGCTATCGGCTGACGAGTCCAGCTACACGTGCGTCTGCTCGATACGGGCGGTTTCTTCACCGCGACGTGCCGTGCGATACAATAACGGGCATGAGCCGTCTCTCTTCCTCCGAATCGTCCTCCCCCGCGGCCGGCGATGACCTGTTCGCACCGCTGCAGTTTCTTGCCGGTGTGGGGCCGCAGCGGGCGAAGCTGCTGGAGCGGCTCGGGCTGTGTACTGCGTTGGATCTCGTGTTCCACTTCCCGCGCGACTATGAGGACCACACCGAGCGGCGAACCGTGCGCGAGCTCGAGGAAGGGCTCACCGTCAGCGTCACCGGGACGGTGGTCGACGTTGACGGCCGATCTTCGGGGTTCGGGCGCAGCATGGTGGGGGTGCTGCTGGAAGATGCCACCGGTGCGATGCGGGCCGTGTGGTTCAACCAGCCGTTCATGCGAGAAAAGTTCGGGCCGGGGCAGCAGGTCGTCTTCTCGGGCAAGCCCCGTTGGCGTGGCACACGCTGGGAGATGGTCCATCCGCGCGTGACTTGGCTCGACCAGGACGATGCCGCGCCGGCCGAAGCGATTCTGCCCATCTACAACCTGACCGAGGGAGTAACGCAGGGACAGATGCGCTACCTGGTCGGCCGCGTGGTGGAGCGCTGCGCGCCGGTTGTTGAGGAGATTCTGCCCGACGCGCTGCGTCAGCGGCTGGATGTCATCTCGATCGAGCAGGCCCTGCGGGTCATTCATGCCCCGGCGACACACGACGCGTTGGCGGCCGCCCGGCGGCGGTTCGTTCTCCAGGAGCTGCTGCTATTGCAGCTCGCACTTGCGCAGCGGCGCTGGCAGCGGCAGGAGAAACAGCAGGCGCCGCCGCTGCAGGTCGATGCGAAAGTCGACGCCCGCATCGTGCGCTTGTTGCCCTTTCGCTTGACCGCCGAGCAGCGCCGCGCGGTGGACGAGGTGGCCGGCGACATGGCCCAGCCGCGGCCGATGAACCGCCTGCTGCAGGGCGACGTCGGCAGCGGAAAGACGGTCGTTGCGCTCTACGCCATGCTGCTGTGCATCGCGCGGGGACATCAGGCGGTGCTGATGGCCCCCACGGAAATCCTCGCGCAGCAGCACTTCGAGACTACACAGGGTTACCTCGAGGCAGCTCGGGTCCGCTGCGCGCTTTTGACCGGGGCTTTGACGGCGCGACAGCGGGCGGACCTGTCGCAGCAGATTGCGCAGGGAGAGATCGATCTGATCGTCGGCACGCAGGCGGTGGTGCAGAGCGACGTGAAGTTCGCAAAACTCGGGCTGGTCGTCATTGACGAGCAGCACAAGTTCGGCGTAGCGCAGCGGGCGAGCTTGCGCCAGGCGGGTGTCGATCCGCACTATCTGGTCATGACCGCCACGCCGATCCCCCGCACGCTGAGCCTGGCGATGTTCGCCGACCTGGATGTCTCCACGCTCGCGGGCGCTCCGCCCGGCCGGCAGCCCGTGAAGACCTTCACGATCAATCCGAGCGAGCGCGACCGCTGGTGGGAGTTCGTCCGCAAGAAGCTTCGCCAGGGGCGGCAGGCGTACGTCGTCACGCCGCTGGTGGAAGATTCCGAACAGGTGATCGCTGTCAGCGTGGAGGCCGCATTTGAGGATCTGGCCAACGGGCCGCTGGAGGCCTTTCGGCTAGGGCTTTTGCACGGGCGGATGTCGTCCGCCGAAAAGGAAGCCGCCATGGAGGCCTTTCGAAAGGGCGAAACGCAGGTGCTGGTGGCGACCGCCGTGGTCGAGGTGGGCGTCGACGTGCCCAATGCCACCGTCATGACGATTGACGGGGCCGAGCGCTTTGGTCTCGCGCAGCTTCACCAGTTGCGCGGGCGGATCAGTCGCGGCGTGCAGCCGGGCTTCTGCGGAGTCTTCGTTGGCGAGGTAACCAAGGCAGCCCGAGAGCGGCTGGAGTTGTTCGTCAGCACGAACGACGGTTTTGAATTGGCCGACGCGGACTTTCAAATGCGGGGGCCGGGGGAATTGCTCGGTACGCGGCAGCACGGTCTGCCGCCGCTACGGATGGCGGACCTGGCTCGCGACGCGGAGTTGGTGGTGGAAGCCCGTCGCGCCGCGCAGGAGTTAATTGACGAGGACCCACTTCTGCAAAAGACTGAACACGCGCGGCTGCGGCAGCGTGTCGCCGCGCGATATGGGAAGGCGCTTGATCTGGGCGACGTGGGGTGAAGTATTGTCGTGGCACCGACACGTCTGTGCAGGAATTAGAAAACCCTCTCCCCAGCCCTCTCCCAGAGGGAGAGGGAGTAAGGCGTGGCACCGACACGTCTGTGCAGGAATTAGAAAGCCCTCTCCCCGGCCCTCTCCCAGAGGGAGAGGGAGTAAGAGGTCACCCGCCCGCGGCGACCGGCTCGGCGGCTTGCCATCGCACGCCGTCCCGCACGACGCGACGATAGAGTGTGTCGCGCTCGACCGGTTCACGGCCGGCTTCGCGAATGAGTCGCTCGATCTCCTCCACGGTGAGCACCTCGGGCGTTTCGGCCCCGGCGTCGTGATAGATCAGCTCGTGCCGCACCGTGCCGTCCAGGTCGTCCGCTCCGTAGGAGAGCGCCACCTGTGCGGTGCCGGTGCCGAGCATGATCCAGTAGGCCTTCATGTGCGGGATGTTGTCGAGCATCAGCCGAGAGATGGCCATGGTGCGCAGATCGTCCAGGATCGACGGCTTCTTGATGTGCGACAGGCCGGTGTTGTCTGGATGGAACGCCAGCGGGATGAACGTTTGGAAACCGCCCGTCTGGTCCTGCAGTTCGCGCAGCCGGACCAGGTGATCGACGCGGTGATAGGCGGTTTCAATATGCCCGTACAACATGGTGGCGTTGGTCCGCAGCCCAAGCTCGTGCGCCGTGCGATGGCACTCGACCCACTTCGAGGCGTCCGCCTTGTGCTCACAGATCTGGTCGCGGACTTCCGGGTGAAAGATCTCCGCGCCGCCGCCGGGCATGCTTCCCAAGCCGGCGTCGAGCATATCTTCGAGGATCGCCCGGACCGGTTTCTTCGCGAGGTGCTCGAACCAGTTGATCTCGACGGCCGTCCAGGCTTTCAGGTGCAGCGTGGGGAAGGCGTCGTGGAGCAGCCGGACCAGGTGCACGTACCAGTCGTACTTCATCTGGTGGTGCAGGCCGCCGACGATGTGCATCTCCGTGCAGCCGGTATCGACCGCTTCCTGCCCTCGGGCGAGGATCTGCTCGTCGCTCATCAGGTAGCCCTTCGGATCGCGCAGGTCGGACCGAAAGGCGCAGAACGTGCAGCGATAGACGCAGACGTTGGTCGGGTTCAGATGCGTGTTGATGTTGTAGTAGGCGTGGTTTCCGTTGCGCTGCTGGCGTACGTAGTTGGCCAGCTCGCCGATCTCGGGCAGCGGAACTTCCGGCTGGTAGAGGAAGAGCCCATCGTCGAAGGAAAGCCGCTCGCCGCCGAGCACTTTTTCACGGATCGATTCGAGCGTCGGGCTGTTGCCGGAGATCATCGGGTGGTTGGCCTCTTAGGCGCGCTTTATGGATTCTCGAACTACCTCTTAAACCGTCAGTCTAAGGGCACATTAACAGGCTGTCCACCGAGCACCGCCGCGGCGGCTACCACCACAAATCGACAGCGCCGATCACCAAAAGCCCGATGCTGATAACGGCATTCACCTGAAAGAAGGCGACGTTCACCCGGGTCAAGTCGTCAGGACGCACTAGGGCGTGCTCGTAGATCAAGAGGATTGCCACCGCGGCGATGCCGGCCCAGTAGATCCAGCCGAGGTAGGGAAACACCAGTGGCAACGCCGCCAGCAGCAGCACGGTGCCGGCGTGACAGGCCGCCGCCAGACGCAGCGCGATCACGATGCCGTGCCGGGCTGGCAGGCTGTGGAGCCCCTTCTCTGCATCGAACACGGCGTCCTGGCAGGCGTAGATGACGTCGAAGCCAGCCACCCAGAGCATCACCGCGCCGCCCAGTACCACGGCCGGCAGTAGGTCGCCAGGGTCGGCCAGCACCGCCTCGCCGCGGATGGCGATCCAGGCGCTGACCGGGGCGAGCATCAGGGCCATGCCGAGCCAGAAGTGGGCCATTGCCGTGAACCGCTTCGCGTAGCTATAGCCCACCAGAAACAGCAGCACCGGCACGGAGAGCAGCACCGGCAGACGGTTCGGCAGAAACAGCAGCGTCGAGGCGATAAAGCCCAGGCAAGAGGCCAAGGCAAACCAGGAGACACTGGCCGTGGTGAGCGTGCCGGCGGGCAGATGTCGCCCACGCGTGCGCGGGTTTTCCGCGTCGAACTGGCGATCGGCGAGGCGGTTGAACGCCATCGCCGCGCTGCGGGCGAAGACCATGCACAGCACGATGCCGGCCAGTTCGCGCCAGCGCCACGGAGTACCTATCGACTCTTCGGCCCGCACGTGCCAGGCCATCAGTGCCGCCAACAGCGCGAACGGCAGCGCGAATACCGTATGGCTGAAGCGGATCATTTCCAGGAACAGGCGAAGTCGGGCGAGCACCGGCGGTCAGCTCCCCCAGCGGTGCATGAGCGAATTGTCGATGCCCAACTGATCGCAGATCCGGGCCACGATAAAGTCGACCAAGTCGCGCACCGTCCGCACGCCGTGGTACCAGCCGGGCGCGGCGGGCAGCACCGTCGCGCCGGCCTCGACTACGCGCCGCATGTTGTCCAGTTGCATCAACGAGAGCGGCGTCTCTCGCGGCACCAGCACCAGCGGGCGGCGCTCCTTAAGGTGAACCTCGGCGGCGCGCTGGATCAAGTTGCTCGACGAAGCATGAGCGATTGCGCTGAGCGTGGTACCGGAGCAAGGGCAGATGACCATGCCGCGGGTGAGAAACGAGCCGCTGGCGATGGAGGCAAACATATCCTCGTTGTGATGGTAAAGGATCTGTCCCTGTTCCCCTTCGCGCACCGAGAGCACGCTGCTGTCTTCGCTGGTGATGCCGGCCATCGAGCGGAGCATGTCGAGCTTACTGTCGCCGGCCGACTCGCCCATTAGCAGGGGCTCGACCTGAAAGTTCTCCAGGTCGACATTGATGTCGAGCTCCTGTTTGAGAACCGCCTTGCCGGCCTCGCTGATGGAGAGATGCACGTCGTAGCCGGCGGCGAGGAGCACTTCCAGCAGGCGGACCGCATAGACGGCTCCGCTGGCGCCGGTGATTCCTACGACAAGGTTTTTAGTCATTGAGATCGATCCGTATCTACGCAAAGCACCACAACTACTTCCTGCCTATGTACAGCGTGGCGACGCCGAGCGTCAACGGATGCATCTGGACGCTGTGCAGGCCGGCGCCGCGCATCCGCTCGGCCAGGGCCTCGCCCGAGGGGAACTCGCCGACGCTCTCCGGAAGGTAACTGTAGGCGCTGGAGCCGCCACGTGCCACCCAGCCGCCGATCCGCGGCAGCACGCGGCGAAAGTAAAAGCCGTACATCCCCCGCCACGGCTGGCGGCGCGGCATCGAGAACTCCAGCACGACCACGCGGCCGCCCGGGGCACATACGCGGGCCATCTCCGCCAGACCGCAGTCGGTGTCGGCTACGTTTCGCAGTCCGAAGGCGACGGTTACCAGATGAAATGCCCCGTCGTCAAACGGTAGCGCCAGGGCGTCGGCTTCGATGAAGCGCAGATCGGCGTTCGCTCCGAGCTTTTCCCGCTTCCGATCGCCCAAGACGAGCATCTCGTGGCAGAAATCGGCTCCGACGATCGGCGTCTGCCCGTTGGCTGCCCGATGGTAGGCGATCGCGAGATCGCCCGTGCCGGTGCACAGATCGAGCACCGCTCCGCCCACTTCCGGCGGCGCGCGGCGCACCGTGCGCCACCGCCAGTAGCGGTCCAGATTCAGCGACAGCAGGTGGTTGAGAAAATCGTAGCGGCCGGCGATCTCGCCGAACATGCGGCGAACCCGGGCTTGCGATTTGTCGACGGCCATGGCGTTTCCTTAGTGTCCTTACCGCACGGCGAGTCGCCGATTAACGGCCGCAACCTTATCTCCCTCTCCCTCTGGGAGAGGGCCGGGGAGAGGGGTAGCTGAATTCGTGCGGACCAACCTCATTCGTTTTCCCTGGGGCGATGGTCCGCACAGCGGACCCTACTAAGCACAGACAGGAATGTCTGTGCCACCGTTGTGAGGCAAGCCGTCATCACGGCGCCCGATCCGGCAGTGGCAGGCCGTACTGCTTCCAGCGGCCGGCCACCTGCGTTTGCGTCTCCTCGGACGAGATTATTTCCCGCGGCCATGCGGTGCGGTCGTCCGACGCCTGGTTATCCCGTTCCTCGGGCAGCTTGGCCGTGGCGTCGATGCCGAGCTTTTGCACCACCCCGCCGCGCGAGACCGACTGATCGAGCGGCTCGGCCAGTCCGTCCTGATAAAACACATCGCGAGCCGGATCGAGGCACGCCGTTGCGCGGTGCATAACGGCATTGACGTCGGCAACGTCCACCGATGGATCGACGACAATCACTGTTTTGGTATACCGAAGTGCGTCCAGCGCCCACAGGGCGCCGGCCACCTTGCGGGCCTGGTGCGGCTGCGTCTTACGGATGGATACAATCGCACACGACCGGCCCGGCGCGAACGACGGCAGGCACAGGTCCACGATTTCCGGCGCCACGGCACGGGCGTGGGGCAGCAGTAGCCGCGCGGCGAGCTGGTTGATCACCGTCAGCTCAGTCGGCGGCCGACCGTACACGATCGCGGGCACGACCGGATTGGAACGCTGGGTGATCGCCGCCACGTGCAGGCGATAGGCCGGAAGGTTGCGCGCGTAGAAGCCCGACGGCGCGGCCAGGTAGGGAATCTCTACCAGCGGCTCGTCCAGATCGATCGACCCTTCGAGGATCATCTCCGCATGGGCGGGCACCGGCAGTTCGTGCGAGCGGCAGGCGACCACTTCCAGCGGAGCGCCGCGCAGCAAACCTGCGGCGGCGTACGGCTCGCCGACGTCTTCCAGCGGTAGCTCGGCGGCCAGCATCACGCTCGGGTCGGCGCCCAAGATGACCGCCACCGGCATGCGCTCTCCGCGGGCGGCCCAGGCGTCCGCCTGCTGGCGGAGCGGACCGTAGCTTTCCGCGTGCAGTGCGAGCGTGGTGCGACTCAGCACCGGCAGGCTCTGCCGTCGAAGCGCCAGCCGCTCGCCATCGGGCGAGGAAAACAGCACCAGCGCCGCGGTGAGTGCGGGCTGTGACTCTTCCGGGCCGACTCGAATGGCCGGGATTTGCGCCAGATCGACGTCGCCTCCGAGTCGAACGACTTGCTGACAGGCGGCGGCCTTGACGGTTTTCGGTGCAAATTTTCCCGCCGCCGAATTTTGCTCTTCGGCCGACAGCCGCGTCAGCCATCCGCGCCGGGCCCCCTGCCCTGCTCGCTGTGCGATTGTTTCGACAACAGCTTCAAGCGAGTCGGCCCCGAGCGCCCGGGCCAGACGTGCCGGCGTGCCGAGCAGATTGGTCACCAGTGCGGTGGCGTAGCCCTTAGGGCGGTCGAAGAGAATCGCGGGACCTCCGGACCGCGCGCAACGGGCAATGATTTCGGCGATCTCCAAGTCCGGATCGGCTTCGATCTCCACCCGCGCCAGTTCGCCCGCGGAGGCGAGATTTTCCAGAAAATCGGCGAGCGACTCGTGCGGCATGGCCGCATTGTATCGGCCGTAGTCGAAGTGGCACAGAGAGGGTGAAAGGTGTGACAGAGATCTGTCTCGGGTGCCACTGCTGGCTATTCCAGCAGTGCCTCGCGGTTCAATCCCGCGAATAACGCGTGTGTTGCTGTGAGCCGACGATTCAGAAGTGGGTTTCCAGCCTCCTGGAAATCGATACCGCCTGTGCAGGAGTCTGCAACAGGCGTCCGCTTGCGACTGGACCGATGAAGCACCCGTTGCCTTTTCGTCTACCACTTCAAGCTATGAAACGTGGGGCACTGCTGGACAAGCCAGACGTGGCACCCAGCACTCAACTCTCTACTTTGAGCGCAGGCCCATTTCGTGATGCGGCGGCACGGCCTATCATGACCGGGAACACGAATCCCACCGCCGCCTCGAACGCGTCAGTTCACCATGACACTTCACCTGTCGGTCCATCTGCTTCCGGAATTGATCGAGCCGGAAAAGCTGCGAGGCACGACGGCGGTCGTCATCGACGTACTGCGCGCGACCACCACCATCTGCCAGGCGCTGGAGGCAGGAGCCCGCGATGTGCTCCCCTGCCTGACGATTGAGGACGCCCGGCGCGAGGCCGCCGCGCTGCCGGAGGCACAGCGCGTGCTGGGAGGCGAACGCGGCGGGCTGGCGATCGACGGGTTCGATCTGGGCAACTCGCCGGCCGAGTACACGGTCGAGTCGGTCGGCGGCAAGACTGTGGTCTTCACCACCACCAACGGCACCAAGGCCATCCGGCAGTGTCGCCATGCGGAGCAGGTCTGGATTGGCTGTGCCGGGAACGTGCGGGCGGTGTGCGATCGCCTCGCCACGCGCGACGAAGTCCACCTGGTATGCGCGGGCACCGAAGGTCAGATCACGCGCGACGACGCCCTGATTGCCGGGGCTATCGTCGAGGGCTTGATGGGGCCGGAGTCCGCCTGCGAACCGGACGATGTGGCGCGGCTGGTACGCGCGGCGTGGCGGAATGTCCGCGCGGCTTCCATGGCGCGCGGCATGGGATTGCCGCATCATCTGGCGGTTGAATTCGAAGACTCGCGCGGCGGCCGCAATCTGCTGGCCATCGGCCACGCCGACGACTTGGCCGTTGCCGCGCGGATGGACTGCTTCGACTTCGTGCCGGTACTCGATCGGGAGACCGGGCGGATTGTCCGCGGGTGAGGCGACGCGTCAAACCGCTGCCGTAGACGGTCCGCTCCGTGGGCCGGTACACTGGAACGTTCGATTTTCACACACTGCGGCAACGCTCCACTTGAAGGCTGATCGGTCGCCATGAGCATGAAAGACCTGGTCTCGCTGTGTCGGCGGCGAGGCTTTTTGTTCCAATCCAGCGAAATCTACGGCGGGCAAAACGGCTTTTGGGACTATGGGCCGCTGGGGGTCGAGCTGAAACGCAACGTCAAGCAGGCGTGGTGGCGCGACATGATCACTGCCCACGACGAGCTCAGCCCGCCCGCGGGGGCACCAGCCGCCTACGAGATGACCGGCCTGGACTGCGCGATCATCATGCATCCGCAGGTGTGGAAGTGCTCCGGCCATTACGACCTGTTTCACGATTTCATGGTCGACTGCCGCGAGACGAACCGCCGCTATCGGCACGACCAGGTACGCGGCCGCTGGGTCGAAGCCAAGGGCGAAAAAATCTTCGTTGCCACCGCCGTCGAGGCCGAGGAGGAGCTAGAGGACGTCGAGCGCCGGGCGCTGAAGTACTTTAACCTGCGTGCGAAGTCGGCCGATCAGTTGCAGTGGCAAGGACCGATGATTGGCCTGCCGGAGGTGAAGGAACCAGGCCGGGTGCTGGCGCCGGACGCTAAGGAGCTCGGCACGCTCACCGAGCCGCGTGAGTTCAACCTGATGTTCAAGACATTCGTCGGCGCGCTGGGCGGCGAAGAGAGCACGGCGTTCCTCCGGCCGGAGACCGCCCAGGGGATCTTCGTCAACTTCAAGAACGTGCTCGACTCCAGCCGCGTGCGCGTGCCGTTCGGGATCGCTCAGATTGGCAAGAGCTTCCGCAATGAGATCACGCCGCGGCACTTTACGTTTCGCTCGCGCGAGTTCGAGCAGATGGAGATCGAATTCTTCTGCCATCCGGACTCGTCGCACCAGTGGTATCAATACTGGCGCGATCGGCGCTTTGCCTGGTATACCGAGCTGGGCCTGGCGGGCGACCGCCTGCGGCTGCGCGACCACGACCGCGAGGAGTTGAGCCACTATTCGACCGGCACGGCCGACATCGAGTACGCGTTCCCGTTTTTGCCGGAGGGCGAGTTCGGCGAGTTGGAAGGGATCGCCCATCGCGGCGACTTCGACTTGCGCAGCCACATGGAAGGCAAGCTCGACCCGGCCACCAATCCGCTCACGGTCGAGCTGGGGCCCGACGGCAAGCCGCGGCACCGCGGCAGCGGGCGCGATCTGACGTATCGCGACGACCTGTCCGGCGAGCGTTACATTCCGCACGTAATCGAGCCGTCCGCCGGTGCGGATCGGGCGACACTGGCCTTTTTGTGCGAGGCCTATTCCGAAGACGAAGCGCCGGACGAAAACGGCAAAATGCAGCAGCGCACCGTGATGCGGTTTCATCCGCGTCTGGCACCGCTGAAGGCCGCCGTCTTTCCGCTGGTGAAGAAGGACGGCATGCCGGAAGCGGCCCAGGGCATTTATCGCGAACTGAAAAAACACGTCACCGCCTATTACGACGAAAAGGGCGCGGTCGGCCGCCGCTATCGTCGCCAGGACGAGGCGGGCACGCCGTATTGCATCACCGTCGACGGGCAGACACTCACCGACAACACGGTCACCATCCGCAGCCGCGACTCGCTGGAGCAGTGGCGCGTGAAGGTCGACGACTGCGTGGAGGAGATCTGCCGCCTGGTTCGCTGACGCTATAGGGCGCACAGTCGGGGAAAATGGGACTGGCTCTTATCGTAAAGTGACGGTGAACACCAAGGCATCAGCGGCCGCGATCCGATGCCTGTCCCATTTCAAGCCTGGGAGTTCGCCGTCAATCAAAGGGGGACAGGCACGATGCACATCCGTTCTCGCCGGGAGCGTTCCCTTTGTCCGCTCGAGCCAGTTCCCTTTGATTTCCGACTTTGAGCTGAAGATCAAGAATTGTTGCCATGAAACTCGCCCTGGCCCAGATTTGCACGCTCGAAGCTCCGTTCGAGACGGACGTCGCCGACTATGCGGCCGGAGCCTGCCCGGCGATTGAATTGTGGCTGGGCAAACTAGAGACGTACCTGGCGTCGCACAGCGTGGCCGACGTGCGGCGACTACTGGACGAGCACAACCTGGCCGCGCCGGTGGCGGCCTACCAGGGCGGTTTGCTCGTCAGTCAGGGCGAGGCGCGCCGCGAGCACTGGGACCACTTTCGCCGCCGCTTGCCGATACTCGCTGAGTTGGGCGCGGAAACGCTCATAGTGGCGGCCGACGTGGCAGGGTCGCTCGACCAGCAGGCGCTGGAGCGGCTGCAGGCGTCGCTTGTCGAGGCGGCGCAGCTTGCCGGGCAGCACCGGCTGCGGCTGGCGCTGGAGTTTCAAGCCCGATCCGTGTTTTGCAATAACCTGCAGACGGCTGCCGCTTTGATCTACGACGTCGGCAGTCCTCACCTGGGTATCTGCCTGGACCTGTTCCACTTCCAGGTCGGACCGAGCAAGCTGACCGATCTGGCCGAGCTCGATCCGGCGGTGCTTTTTCACGTGCAGTTGTGCGACCTGGCCGGGCACGCTCGGGAGCTGGCCACCGACGGCGACCGCGTCCTGCCGGGCGACGGCGACTTTCCGCTCGAGCCGGTGATCTCGCAGCTTCGCGCACTGGACTACCAGGGCTACGTCTCGGTCGAGCTGATGAACCCGGTGGTGTGGCGAGTGCCGCCGCTGTCGTTCGGCGAGATCGGCATGACGGCGCTGCGGAAGGTGCTGGGATTGGCATCGATGGAGTGACACCGGATTTTAGCCAACCACAGCGGACCCTACGATTCCGACGAGAGCTTCATTGCCAACAGATCGAGCTGGCCCTTCAAGTCGGTCAGCAGCATCCGCGGGCTGGCTCCGGACGAGAGATGGGCGTAGAAAGCCTGCGATGATGACGCCGACGTGCTCAGCAGACTGGTCGACTGCTGCAGTTTGGAGAGCCGTTGGTCGACCTCGGACAGAAGAACCGCCGTCTGTTGATTTGTCTGCCAGACTCGTTCCAGGTGCAGCAGCAGGCCCAGGATCAACAAAAACTGCCCGCCCAGAGTGATCGGCAATCCCAAGTTCCACAGGTCGGCCCGCTCCATATGGAGCGACCATCCCAATAGCACGCTACCGCAGGCGAACGCCATCAGGCCGATCGACGTGGCGAGCCAGCCCGACCACGATGGCCGCAGCTTGACGCCACGGCGGCCGTCCGAGCGGTGCTTACCCGACGGGTTGTGCCGGTGATCCTCGTCACCGGCATTCGATGGCCAGAACTCCGGGTGCGGCTGATCGAGCCGCAGCCCGCCGGCCGGCGTTCCCGGACGTCCCGTCCGGCGCAAGAGCCGCTGGACGTCATCGTACAAGGCATCCTGATCTTCGGCAGTCTGCCGGGCTGATTTCGGTGCGGCGGAATCGGACGTACCGGCGGTCGCTTTCGCAGAATCGCTAACCGAGCCGTAGCAGCGAGGGCAGACAAGCTGCCGCTGCCCTGGCTGGGCAACCGCGGGAACATCTTGGCGGCACGAGGGACACCACATAACGGCAACCAATGGCGACAAGCTACAGAGTTTTAGCCGAGCCGCCGCTGCAGCCCGAATCACGAACCGCTGGCGGCATAGTTCTGTGAATCGTCCGGGCGACTAGGCAAACTGTAACGATTCTATCGATTTTGACGGTGAACCCGGCCGGGGATGCTTGCTGGCGAGTGCTAGCAGAGGAGGCCCAGAAAGCGCCAATCGTTCACGGCGCTGCGTCGGCGTGAGACGGTTCGGCTTCTTCTTCGGATTCTCCGGCTTCAGAAGCGCCAGCCTTGGCATCTATGGCCGACTGGCTAGCATCGCCCGATTCGCTGGTCGAGGTGTCTTCGCCCGGCGTAGAAGCCGCGGCGACGGCGGCCTCCTCCGGCGGCGACTCGGGCCGATACCAGTCGCGCCGCATCCAGTCGGCGAGCAGCCCCAGCGACTTTTCATCGAGCAGGTTCAGCGCCGGTTCATCGGGGTGAGCATGGAAAGCGGGCATGCGGTCATTGCGCTCGTCGTAGAACCGCGGCTGCGCGGGATTGGAGATGAAGTCGATCAGCCACTGCCGCGAGCCGTAGCCGGTCAAATCGGGCGCCAGTCCACCACCCTTGGCGTCTTCGAACTTGTGGCAGTCCGCGCAGCCGAGCATCTCCTTGATAAGCGACTCGCCGTTTTCGATGACTTCCGCGTCGCGCTGATCGGCCTCTTTCTGCAGCGGCAAGCCCGCCTGGGCGGACAGGGCGGCGGCTACCTGGGCAAATTCGCCTTTTAGCTCCTCCTCGGCCTCTTCTCCATAAGCTTCATACAGGCCGGTGATCGCCTCGGCCATCTCACCGCCGGCGAACTTCGTGCCGCCGAAGTAAGCGGGGCTGTTGATCTGATCCGGGTCGAGCAGGCCGGTGATCCACTCGCGGCTGGCGAAGCCGTACAGATTCGAGGCGGTCGGATTCGGCTGGACGATGTTCGACTCCGCGCCGGGATTGTTCGGATCGACGTAGTTGTGGCACGACTGGCAATGCTGCCGGAACAGCTTCGGCCCTTGCATCTTGGGATCGCTTCGCAACAGCGAGAGCGCTCCGCTGACGGGGATCCCCCGCGGCGATTGGGCCAGTTCCACCACGCGGTCCGCTTCCTGCTCCGCTTCATGCACTGCCTGGAGATACGCGCGGGACGCGTCGTACTGCCTCCGTTGTGCTTCCTGGCGCTCGGAGCTTTGCGCCTGCTCCGATTCGCTCATCGGGTAGAGCCGGGCGTAGTAGTCATCGCGCAACGCCTGTATCGTCAGCAGCACCGCCCCGGCGAGGATGATCACCACGAAGGCGACGTTGAAACGGTGTCCCAGTTTCCACTTCCCTACCAGCGGCATCAGCGCCAGGACCAACAGGATCACGCCCGGCAGGACGATCGCCCCGATCACTTCCGTCGAGCCGGTGAAGTACTTCAAAAACTGAAACAGAAACAGGAAGTACCACTCGGGCCGCGGCGCCGCGTAGGGGCTGGCCGGATCGGCCGGCGCGCCAAGATCCGCGCCGCCCCGCCATACGGTTATCCCCAGCACGAAGGCCAGCACGGCCAGCGAGGCGACCGTGTCCTTGAGCATCTGATCGGGCCAGAACGTGGTGGTAGGAGCGCGGTCCGGATTGCGGGCGCACAGTCCGTGCCGGCGGAACAGCGCCAGGTGAATCACCAGAAACGCAATCAGCAAACCCGGCAGCACGCCGGCGTGCAGCGCGAAGAACCGCGTGAGCGTGTGATGACCGTAGTCCGGACCGCCGACGACAAGCTGTTGCAGCTCGTCGCCGACCCAGGGAATCAACAGCATCAGATTGGTGGCGACCCGGGTGGCCCAATACCCCTTCTGATCCCAAGGCAAGAGGTAGCCGGTGAGCGACAGCCCCAGCACGAGCAGCATCAACACCAGGCCGAGCCAGAAGTTGACCTCGCGGGGCGCGCGATACGCGCCGTCGACAACCACCTGTAGCAGGTGCAGGGCGAGCAGCACGATCATCGCCTGGGAACTGAAGTGATGGATCCCCCGCAGCAGCCAGCCGAACTGCATCTGGTAGTTGATGTAATAGACGCTCTCCCAGGCAGTGTTGGCGCTGGGGCTGTAGGCCATCCATAGAAACACGCCCGTGATGACCTGGGTGAGGAAGACCACCACCAGCGCGCTTCCCCACACGTAGCGCCAGCGGGCGCCGCCGGGAATACTCTCGTACAGGGCTTCGGTCACCCAGCGGCGATAGCCGGTGCGGTCTTCCAGCCAATCGGTGAAACTGCGTGCGGGCGTCATGAAACGGCGATCTTCTCGTGTTTGCCCGTCTGAAACCGCTGGTACTGCACCAGCACTACCTGTGCTTCTGGCGATGCGGCCTCTTCCAGGCGCAATTCGAGCGTATCCATTCCCCGCGGTGCGACGCTCGACGCGCCGCCAACGCGCTTGCCGTCGAGCTGAAACGAACTGGTATGGCACGGGCAGCGGAACAACTTCTCAGGCGCCACAAAACCGATGTAGCAGCCGGCATGAGGGCAGGTGGCCGAGAAGGCGGTCGGAACCGTTTCGCCTGGCTCGCGCACCAGGTAAATCAGCCCCACCGGCTGGTTGGGCGTGCGGCTCCAGGCGTCGGAGTGGTCGTCGATGACCGGAAACGGCCGGGGAACGCCGTCGTCCGGTACGGCGGCCAGCGTGGCAATCCGTAGGAAACGGCCCTCGGTCTTCCGCCGTAGCGGATCGAGGAATACAAGCACCCCGGTCACGAGCGGCACCAGCCCGAGCACGGAGCCGAACACGATGGCCAGAAACGACCGTCGGCGTCGGCCCAGGCTTTCCGGCTCGTCCGGTGCTGCGCGGTGCGCGCCCGTCGGCATATCCATCTTCAGCGCTTCTCTCGATCGGGTAGCAAAAAGAGCCCGAGGGTGGTGCGCCGGCTTAGGTGGGGGGAACAACCGGTGCGAGGGTGGCCAGCGTGACCGAAAGAGGCCTCTTGGTCCGACCGCATTATCGCATAACGTCGCGCACGGCGTCAAGAATCCGCGCAATGGCCGCGTCCGCCGGTCCGTCGAGCATCACTCCCGCGGCAGCGTTGTGCCCTCCTCCGCCGAACCGTTCGGCAACCTGCCGCACGTCGACGGTACCGCGGCTGCGCAGGCTGACCTTCATCTTGCCGTTGCGCTGCTGCACGAACAGGATGGCGGCCTCGCTGCCCGACACGGTGAACAGGAGATTGACTGCGTCCTCGGTATCGCCCGGTTCCGCGCCGGTCGCCTCAAAGTCGGCCAGTTCGACGCACGTGTAAAGCAGTCGCCCGCCCAAATCGCTTTGCACATTCGCCAGAATGCGGCCGCGCAATTGCAGCCGCGCCAGCGAATGCTGCTCGTACAATTGGCCGAAGATCGCTTGCGGATTGGCGCCGGCCTCCACCAGTCGGGCGACCGCGCGGAACGTCTGGCTCGTCACGGACGAGAAGCGGAACCAGCCGGTGTCGGTAGCGATGGCGGCGAACAGCGGGGTAGCCGCTTCAGCAGTCAGTTCAACTTCCAGGGCCTCGAATGCCTCGGTGATCAGCCGGCCGGTGGCTTCGGCGGTGACGTCCTTGAACGACTCCTGCCCGAGCTGATCCTCGCTCACGTGATGATCGATGACGACCACTTTGGCGCTGGTGGCGCGGATCACGTCCGCGACCGGCCCAAGCTGCACCCAGGCGCTGGTATCGACCACGATGAAAACATCGATTTCCCGAAGCTGCTCAGCGGTGATGTCGTGCCCTAGCAGCTTGATGCGGCGCTGCGGATCGATAAAGGCGATGTGCGGCGGCGCGGCGTCGCCGTTGACGATCGTCACTTCCTTGCCGAGCGACTCCAGCAGTGCGGCCAGGCCCAGCTCGCTCCCCAGGGCGTCACAGTCCGACCTCATGTGGCTGGTCACGGCGAACCGCTGGCCCGAGTCAACGATCTGCCGGAAGCGCTTCCAATCGATGGGCATTCGTAAGCCGGGTCTCGTTTAAACGTGTGCCATGACCAGCGGGTGCCACTGCTGACTTTCCCAGCCGTGCCGTACCACCTGTTCCGCCGGGT
Organism: Pirellulales bacterium; assembly: GCA_040880125.1. Lineage (GTDB taxonomy): Bacteria > Planctomycetota > Planctomycetia > Pirellulales > JBBDJB01 > JBBDJB01. The sequence goes on from JBBDJB010000052.1 coordinate 89,578, forward strand.
TCGGCGTCCGGCTCGCTCACTGTTTGCCAACCAGCTCCACGGCCTGCTGCACGTCCCGCCGAAGTTGTTCTACCAGGGCCTCGCGCGAGCCGAACGGCTGAATGTCCCGCAGCCGCGCGAGAAAGTCAACCTCAAGCGGTTGTCCGTAGATCGACTCATTCAGCCCCACGATGTGAACTTCAACCTTCTGCCGCGTCTCCGCGAACGTGGGGTTAGTGCCGATATTGATGGCCGCGGGTCGCGGTTGATTATCCATCCACGCGCGGCCGGCATAAACACCCTCGGCCGGCCGCAACGTATCGATGGCGTCGAGATTCGCCGTGGGGAAACCGAGCTGCCCGCCGCGCTTCGCGCCGTGAGTGACCATGCCACGGATGCGGTACGGCTCAGTCAGCATCCGGCACGCCTCGTCGACGCGCCCCTGGGCGATGGCCTGGCGAATGCGCGAACTGGAGACATACTCGCCATCGTACGTTTGCGGCGCGACGACATTGAGTGGAATGCCGGCGCTGCCGGTCAGCTTGCGCAGCACCTCGATGGTTCCGCGGCGATCATGGCCGAAATAAAAGTTAGGCCCCTCGACCATGGCCTTAGCCTGAAGCGCGTCCAGCACGATCCGCTGGAAAAACTCCTCCGGCTCCAGCGCGAGCAGCTCCTGGTCGGTCGGATAGGCGACCATGTAGTCCACACCGAGTCCTTGCAAAAGCTCCGCCTTGCGCTCCGTCCACGTCAAGGGGGGCGGCGTCTGCTGAGGGCGCAAGAGCTGCACCGGATGCGGATCGAATGTGAAGACGACCGCCGGCCCCTGTACTTCGCCCGCCCGCTCCGCCAGCCGCTCGACGATCTTGGCGTGGCCGCGATGGACGCCGTCGAAGTTGCCGATGGCCACCGCGCCCCCGCGTGCCGCGGGCGGAAGCTCGGAAAGCTTGCGGATCAGTTCCACGGCGTTACCGTCCTCAGTAGTGGGATGAGTCACTACATCCCCAGCTTGGCGAATGCGGCGCCCAGGTACTTCGGCAGATCGCTGGCGATCATGGTAACTTGCCCCACTTCGGCCACGGCCAGGTCGCCGGCCAGCCCGTGTAAGTGTACCGCCAGCTTCGCCGCGTCCAGCGGGCTGAGGCCCTGGCACAGCATTGCCGTGATCAGCCCGGTCAGCACGTCGCCACACCCGCCGGTCGCCATGCCGGGATTCCCGGTGCCGTTGTGCCACGAGGAAACTCCGTCGGTGACCAGCGTCCGATGCCCCTTGAGCACGACCACAATCTTGCACGTCGCCGCCATTTGCGCGGCCTGCTCCTGCTGACTGCCGGAACCGTACCGCTCTTCGCCGGCCAGGCGTTGAAACTCGCCCGGGTGGGGAGTCAGCACCCGTGGGCCGCCGGGATTGGACAGCACGTCCGGCTGTTCCGCCAGGGCGTTCAGCCCGTCGGCGTCGATCACCATCGGCAACGACGCCGACTGGTAAAGCCACGCCACCAGTTCGTTCAACCCCGGCGAGCGGCCCAGCCCCGGACCACAGGCCGCGGCGGTCGACTGCTTCAGCAGCGATTCGATCCGCCCCCGGGCGGTCGCGGCGATATGGCCCGTCGGATGCTCGGGCATCGCCACCGTCATGTACGACGGCTCGAAGCCGGCGATCGTGTCCTGGCAGCTTTCCGGCACGGCCAGCTTCACCAGTCCCGCGCCGCCACGCAGAGCGGCGACGCCGGCCAGGGCGATGGCCCCACTCATCCCCCGCGATCCGCCGACAAGCAGCGCGTGGCCGAAGTTTCCCTTATGGCTCTCCGGATCTCGGGCCGGTAGCCGCGGGATCGATGGATCGGCAGGAGATGGGGTCTGGGACATTTTGTTCGCTCTAGATGTGGCGTAGCTGAATTCGTGAGAATTCAGACCTGCCCCTCGCTTCGGCCGAACTCTCACGAGACTCTCACGAGTCCACTACAAACGCGAGTCAGTCAGGTCGCTTTGAGAAACCCACTGTCGCCGCCAATTCACATTTAGCCGTGCTTACCGCGAGCAATCTGCGCCGCCAGGTAGCCGCCCTTGAAGCCCGCATCAATGTTCACCACCGCCACGTTGGCGGCGCAGCTATTGAGCATCCCCAGCAGGGCCGCCACGCCGCCGAAGCTGGCCCCATAGCCGACGCTGGTTGGCACGGCGATGACCGGACAGGCGACGTGTCCGCCCACCACGCTCGGTAGCGCTCCCTCCATGCCGGCGACCACGACGACCGCGTCGGCGCTCTGCAACTCTTCCACGCGCTCGAGCAGCCGGTGCGGCCCGGCGACGCCAATATCGTGGATCACGTTCACGTCGACGCCCATCCAGTCGATCGTCTCGCGGGCCTCTTCCGCGACGGGCAGGTCGCTGGTGCCGGCGGTGACCAGGGCGACACTGCCCAGCCGCTGGGTCTGATGGCTCTGGCCGACGCGAAAGATGCGGCCCAGGGCGTTGTATCGTCCATCGGGGTAGGCTTGTGTGAGCACAGCGCCATTTTCGGCGTCCACCCGGGTGCACAACACCTCGACGCCATCGTCCAGCAGGGCCTGAAAAATCTTCTGCAGCGTCTCGGGCGACTTGCCCTGGCCGAAGACGACCTCGGGGAACCCGCACCGCCGGTGCCGGTCCAGGTCGATCGAGGCATGCTCCATGGCGGCGACCGGTGAGCGAGCCAGCGCGCGGACGAACTCCTCCAGCGGCATCTCGCCGGAAAGAAGCTGTTGGGCCAGGGTTTCGATCTTTGCGGCATCCATAATTCCCATCGTAACGTTCGCCAGCACGGCCGCCCAGGCAGCGAATCTGCCCGAAGAAGCGCGCCAGCCGGGGCAGCAAGCGGTGCCTTTCGGCCAAAGACATGGCCGGACAAGATGAGCCGTGGCACGCCAAATTCGATTTCCGTGAGCCTGCGAGCGCCATTTTTTAATCGCCCCAAGTCGATTACGATGGCACCGCCGCGAGCCGCCAGCGACGAGCGTGGCGGCCAAATATACAGTCGTGTCCCGTCGCATTTGGCGATTTAGCTCCCCCAAAAGACAGAACAACCATGAGCCGGTTCGAAACGCGGCGGTCCAAGCTCATCAAGAGGCTCGCGCGTGCCGGCGCGGATGGGCTGCTGGTCACCGATTTCACCAACGTCACCTACCTGACCGGCTTCACCGGCGATGACAGCTATCTGCTGGTTTCGCCGGATTCAACCGTGCTGGTGAGCGACTCCCGCTATGAAATCCAGCTCGCCGAAGAGTGCGCCGGCCTCGACGTGTTGATCCGCGGTCGCAAGACCAAGATGATTGACGCGGTCGCCGACGTGGTGAAGCAGGCCGGGCTGGACCGGCTCGGTGTTGAAGCCACCTCGATCACGCTCGACCTCTGGGATCGGCTGGGCGAAAAACTCGCCGGGCAGACGCTGGTCCGCACGTCGAATCTGGTCGAGGGTCTGCGGGTGGTCAAAGATCGCTACGAGATCGACTGCATCCGCCAGGCGGCATGGCAGGCGCGGCGGGCGTTCGAAGTGGTTCGATCTTCGTTGACCCCGGATCTCACCGAGCGGCAGGTGGCGGCGCGGCTGGAGAACGAACTGCGTCGGTTCGGGGCCATCGGTTTTAGCTTTCCGCCGATCATCGCGGTGGGACCGCGCGCGGCGCTCCCCCACGCAAGCCCAACGGACAAAAAAATTGGCGAGAGCGACTTCACGCTCTTCGATTGGGGTGCGAACAACCTCGGGTACGTGAGCGACTTGACGCGAATGGTGGTCACCGGTAGAATCTCGCCCAAACTCCGTCGGGTATATGGAGTTGTGTTAAATGCCCAGACGGCGGCGATCGAAGCGGTCGCCCCCGGAGTTGCTTGCGCGGACGTGGACCGTGTTGCCCGCAAGATCGTTGTCAAAGCCGGTTATGGCAAGCACTTCGGGCATGGACTCGGCCACGGCATCGGCTTACAGGTTCACGAGGCTCCGGGCCTTTCCAGCAGTGAGTCGACCAAGCTGAAGCCGGGTATGGTCGTCACGGTGGAACCGGGCATCTACTTGCCGGGATGGGGCGGCGTGCGGATCGAGGATGACGTTTTGGTCACTCGTTCCGGTCGGGAAGTCCTCAGCTCGGTCTCCAAGGACCTGGACCAGTGCGTAGTCGGCTAGTGTCAAATTCCCTTTCCCTCGTGGGGTGGGCGTGGAGAGGGGGCAACAAAAAGCACAGACAGGAATGTCTGTGCCACCGAGTACAGCAAGTCGCGTTTGCATCACCTCCACCAGAATCTGACCACGTCTTCAGCCAGCGAGCAATCGGAGTGTCGGCATGAGCAGTTCCAGTTCCGGCCAGGGGGACGTCTTCGACGTCCGAAAGATTCGCAAGCTGGTGGAGCTGATGAACGAGCACGATCTGGCCGAGATCGATCTGCGCCAGGCTGACCAGCGGATCCGACTTCGCCGTGGACCGGATCCAGCCTACCCACACTTGGTTGCCCCTGCGCCAATGGGCGTGGCGCCAGCAGCGGCTCCGCCGTCCTCGCAGCCGGGAAGTGCTGCCCCCTCGGCCGCGGCAGCCGAGACGCAGTCGGCCCACATCACCAATATCACCAGCCCGATGGTCGGTACGTTCTACACGTCCTCCAGCCCGGAAGCCGAGCCGTTCGTCAAGATGGGCGACCACGTCGGGCCGGATTCCACCGTCTGCATCATTGAGGCGATGAAGGTCTTCAACGAGATTCCCGCCGAATGCTCCGGCCAGATTGTGGCGATTCTCGTGGAAAACGGAGAGCCGGTCGAGTTCGGCCAGCCCATGTTCAAGGTCGATACCAGCAAGTAGGTTGCGGAGAACTCCGCGGCCCCCTCTCCACCCGCCCACCGCGGCCAGGCATGCGAAGGCGCCCCTTTCGATGTACAAGAGAATCCTTGTCGCCAATCGCGGAGAAATTGCGTTGCGGATCATCCGCGCGTGCCGCGAGCTGGATGTCGAAACGGTCGCCATCTTCAGCGAAGGCGATCGCGGCGCCCGCTACCTGGAATTGGCGGATGAATCCTACTGCGTGGGGCCGGCCAAAGCGGCCGACAGCTATCTGAAGATCAGTAACGTGATCAGCGCGGCCGAGGTCGGCAACGTGCAGGCGATCCATCCCGGCTACGGCTTTTTGGCCGAGAACGCCCACTTCAACGAGGTCTGCCGGAGTTGCAAGATCGACTTCATCGGACCCTCGCCGGAGGCCATGTCGCGCCTGGGTGACAAAAACGAAGCCCGTAAACTTGCCCGGCAGGCGGACGTACCGGTGGTGCCCGGCAGCGACGGACTGATCGAGGAAGAGCGCGAAGCGGTCCGCGTGGCGCACGAGATCGGCTTTCCGGTGCTGATCAAGGCGGCGGCCGGCGGCGGTGGTCGCGGGATGCGCGTGGCGCTGAACGACCTGTCCCTCAAGTCGGCTCTGCAACAGGCCCGCACGGAGGCCGAAGCCGCCTTCGGCAACGGCGCAGTCTATCTGGAACGCTACGTCGAGCATCCGCGACACGTCGAAGTGCAAGTGCTGGCTGACCATTACGGCAACGTCGTGCATCTCTGGGAGCGCGACTGCTCGGTGCAGCGGCGTCATCAGAAGTTGATCGAAGAGAGCCCAGCTCCGAACCTGCCGCCCGAGACCCGCGAGGCCATGTGCGAGGCGGCCACGCGGATGATACGCGCGGCCGATTACACCAACGCCGGTACGGTCGAATTCATCGTCGACCAGCAGGGTCGCTTTTATTTCATCGAGGTGAACGCCCGCATCCAGGTCGAACATCCCGTGACGGAAATGGTCACGGGCGTCGACCTGATCAAGTGGCAGATTCGCATTGCCGCGGGCGAGGAGCTGACGCTTCGCCAGGAAGACATTCAACTGAATGGCTGCGCCATCGAGTGCCGTATCAATGCCGAGGATCCCACGCGGGGTTTTCGGCCGTCGCCGGGCCGCATCGAGCAAATGATTGTTCCCGGGGGCTTTGGGCTGCGCTTCGATTCCCACGCCCACACCGGCTATGTGGTGCCGCCCTACTACGACTCGATGATCGGCAAGCTGATCGTCCATCAGCCGACGCGAGCGGAGGCGATCGCCTGTATGCGGCGGGCCCTGGCTGAGTTGCGGGTCGAGGGGATTCAGACGTCCGTGCCGCTGCACCAGGAAATCCTCAACCATTCGGCATTCGTCGAAGGCCGCGTCGACACGACGTTTTTGGAACGCACCTTGGCCGCCAGTTGAGCCGCTGGGCACCGCTTTCTTTCCGGCGGCGGTTCCCACACAATGGCGGTAGCGGCCCGCGATATGCCATTGGCCGCCACCGGTTACCGCACGGCCCGCGGTAGCGAATTCGGGACTCCATTCGAGGGATTGATGACGACGACGACTACGCTTTCACGTCCGCCGAAGGCGGAACACGATTTTCGACGGGTGGCGATCCTGTTCGCCGGTGGTCCCGCTCCCGCGGCCAACGCGGTGATCTCCACCGCCGCGGTCTCCTTCCTGCGCAACGACATCGAGGTCGTGGGCGTCCTCTACGGCTATTCCAACCTGGTGCAGTTCGGCGACGATCACCCAATGGTCGCCGGCCGCGACTACATCGACATCGATCACAAGATGCTCGGCCGCACGCGGAACACCCAGGGGATACTCATCGGCACCGCGCGGACCAACCCCGGCAGGGACGTCTCGCACCCCTCGCACCTGGACGACCCGGAGCGCTCCGCGCCGCTTCGCAAAGTGTACGAGGCCTTGTGCTCGTTGGGCGTCGATGCGCTGGTCTCCATCGGCGGCGATGACACGCTCAAGACCGCCAATAAGTTCAAGCTCGTGCAGGACCGATTGCCGGCGGGCAGTCGGCGAATCCCGGTCGTTCATTTGCCCAAGACGATCGACAACGACTACATGGGCATCGACTTCACGTTCGGCTATTTCACGGCGGTCGAGACGCTCGCGCAGGAAATTCGCAACCTGCTGGCCGACGCGGAGGCCAACCGCAGTTACTTCCTCGCCGAGACGATGGGACGCAGCGCCGGCTGGCTGGCGTACGGGGCGGCGATCGCCGGCGAGGCGAGCCTGGTGGTCAGCGTCGAGGACATCACCGGCAAGTACCGCGATCGCGAGGAGATCATCGACACCGAAACCGGCGAAAAGATGGTCCGCGACATCATGAACGTGGACGAGGTGATCCGCCGCCTGGTGGCCACCATCCGCGTCCGCGAGGAGACCGAGGATAAGCACTTTGGCGTGATCGTCATTGCCGAAGGCCTGGCCGAATTTCTTCCCCAGGCGTATTTGGAAGGCGTGCCGCGCGACGAGCACGGGCACATCAACATCAGCCAGATCAACTTGGGCCGGCTGTTCTCGCGCATGGTCTCCGAGGAGTACTTTCGACAGACCGGCCGGCCGCGAAAGATGACCGGCCTGCAACTCGGCTATGAATCGCGATGCGCCCGGCCCCACGCGTTCGATGTCATGCTCGGCAGTCAACTGGGTGTGGGAGCCTACCGCGCGCTGGTCGAGGAGCGGCTCAACGGCGTGATGGTCTCCGTCTCCGGGCAACTGGAGCTCAACTACGTGCCGTTCGAATCGCTGGTCGACCCCGAAACGCTCGTCACGGTCGTTCGATTTGTCGAACCTGGCAGCGACTTCCACCGCCTGGCGCGGTTCCTGGAGACGTACGTGAACGACTAGACTCGCCCGCTTTGCTCCATCTCCCTCCGGGAGAGGGCGTGGTGCCGTTCCGCGCCGCATTTAACTTGCACACGTCGTCCCGGATTGTACCTTGCCTCTCAACGGTATTGCCTTGGCCGCGGTGGCACAGACATTCCTGTCTGTGCAAGAGGAAGTGATCGCACTTTTGGGGAATTTGCGTCTTCCCAATGAAACGCGTCTCTCCCCAGCCCACTCCCCGCAGGGGAGAGGGAGCATTACCCCGCCAGGGTGCCCTTGGTGCTCGGCACGTCCGGCATGCGAGGGTCGTGCTCGATGGCCATCCGCAGCGACCGAGCGCAGGCTTTGAAGATGGCTTCGCTGATGTGATGGCTGTTGCGGCCGTGGTGCAGCAGCACGTGCAAATTGCACAGTGCGTTGGCGGCGGTCGACTGCCAGAAGACCTCCACCAGCTCGCTGTCGAACTCGCCGATCTTCGGCGCGGGAAAGTCCGCCTGAAACACCAGCGCGTAGCGGCCGCTCAGGTCGATCGCCGCGGTGACCAGCGTCTCCTCCATCGGCAGCGTGCAAGAGCCATAGCGCCGGATGCCAGTCTTGTTACCCAACGCCTCGCGAACTGCCTGGCCCAGGCAGATGCCGACGTCCTCGACGGTGTGGTGCTGGTCGACGTGCAGATCGCCGTCGGCGCGAACGTTCAAATCGATCGCCGCGTGCTTGGCCAATAGCTCCAGCATGTGATCGAAAAAGCCCACGCCAGTGGCAATGGTCGCCTGGCCGCTGCCGTCCAGCGTTAAGTTCAGTTCGATGTTGGTCTCGGCGGTTTGCCGGGAGATCTTCGCGGTTCGCGCCATCCGTTACACCATCGTCTTTAATAGGTCGAGGCAGACGTCAATTTGGTCGTCGGTTCCGACACTGATCCTGAGGCCGTCGCCGGTGCCAGGATAGTTCATGTATCGCACCAAAACACTCTGCTCCTTGAGCCGCTCGTACAGCGGGTAGACCTCCACCCGCGGATGTACGGCCCATACAAAGTTAGCTTGCGAAACCGGCGGCTCAAACCCCAGCTCGCGTAGTCGCTCGGCCAGCCGGGCCCGCGTGGCGATGATCTTCCCGCGGTTTTCCTGCAGCCACGCCTGATCGTCGATGGCGGCGGTGGCTCCGGCGATCGCCAGCGAGTCGCAGTTGTACGAGTCCTTCACTTTGGCGAGCTGCTCGATCACCTGCGGCTGGGCGACGACGTAGCCGAAGCGCAGCCCGGCCAGGGAGTACGACTTACTCAGCGACCGCGACACCAGAATCTTCTCGCTCTGCCGCACCAACCGCATGCAGTTCGACTCCGCGAAGTCGGCATACGCTTCGTCCACCAATAAAGGACACGGCAACCGCTCGGCCAGTTCGAGCACGCGCTCCGGCGCAACAGTCGTGCCCGAGGGGCTGTTCGGGTTCGCCAGATAGGCCAGGCGCAGACCGTCTGCCGGCGCGGAGAAATCCTCGCCCAAAGACCAGTCGCGCCCAAAACTCACCGTTTGGCAGCGGGCGCCTTGGATCTCCGCCAGCGTGCCGTACAGTACGTAGCTGGGTGTGGGAAAGCGCACCAGTTGTCCCGGGGAGACGCACGCCCTGGTGACAATCGTCAGGATGTCATCACTGCCATTGCCGCACAGAATCCAATCCGGCTCGACGCCCAACAACTCCGCGGCGCGGACGCGAAACGCCGTGGCCAACGGGTCGGGGTATCGTTCCAGTCCGCCCTGGCAGACCCGGCCGATCGCCTGCCGCACCTTGGGCGAACAAGGGTACGGGTTTTCATTCGTGTTCAGCTTGATGAACTTCCCCGCCTGCGGCTGTTCGCCGGGCACGTAGCCGCGCATCGCCTCGATCTCGGGCCGAAACATCCCCATCAGTCGTCGTCCTTTCCGCTCGTGTCGCCTGCCGAACGATCCGGCAGACGCACGTTCACACTAGCGGCGTGTGCTGTGAGCCCTTCCCGCTCGGCCATCCGCCGCACGTCGTCGGCCACGTTGGCGAGCGCAGTGGGCGTAAAGTGGATCACGCTCCCGGCACGGAGGAAGTCGTTCGCGCAAAGGCCGCTGGCGAAGCGGGCCGTCCCGCCGGTCGGTAAAACGTGCGACGGCCCGGCCACGTAATCGCCCACCGCCACCGGCGTGTGATAGCCCAGGAATATTGCGCCGGCGTTGCGGACTTGGCCCAGCAGTCGCTCCGGGTCTTTCGTGGCGATGTGCAGGTGCTCGGAGGCAAACTGGTTGGCTAGCTCGACTGCCTCTTGTTCGTCGCGCACGAGAATCAGCGCGCCGAAATGCTCCAGCGACTGCCGCGCCAGATCGCCGCGCCGCAACTTCGTCAACTGCTCCTCGATCGCCGTGTGCACGGCGGCGATTTGATCGGCATTCCAGGTGATCAGGATGCTTGCCCCCGGCGCGTGCTCCGCCTGAGCAATCAGGTCCGAGGCAATATACGCCGGGTCGGCCGTCTCATCGGCGATGACCACCACCTCGCTGGGTCCGGCAATCGAGTCGATGTCGACCTCGCCGTAGACGAGTTGTTTGGCCAGCGCAACGAAGATGTTGCCCGGCCCGACGATTATGTCGACCTTCGGCACGCCTTCGACGCCGTACGCCAACGCGGCGACGGCCTGCGCTCCGCCCATGCGGTAGACCTCGCGCAGGCCCAGTTCGTGGCAGGTCGCGAGCAGGTCGGTATTGTAGGCGCCGAACTGCGTCGGCGGGGCGACGACCGCCAACTCCGCCACGCCTGCCGCCTGGGCCGGAACCGCCGTCATTAGCAGTGTCGAAGGATACGCCGCGGCGCCGCCTGGAATGCACAGCCCGGCGCGACGCAGCGGCACGTAGCGCTGCCGCAGTGTGCCGCCGTAACTGGTGGGCACTTCGACGTCGCGATGCAGGATCGCCTGCTGAAAGGCCAGCACGTTTTCGCGTATTCGTCGCACAGTGGCCAGGAACTCGTCATCGGCATCGGCATGCGCCTGAGCGATCTCGTCCTCGGGCACCCGCAGGGTCTCGGGCGTCAGCTCCGCCTGATCGAGGCGAGCGGAATAGTCCAGTACGGCGTCGATCCCCTTGTCGCGCACGTCCTGGCAGATCCGCCGCACCACCTGGCTGGGTGTCAGGGGCTCGCCGAACACGTCCATGGTCCGCTGGCGTCCGGCGTCGCTGACCACGTCGCCCCGCGGAGCCAACATCGCCCGGAGCCGCGCAATCTCCGCCTGCGCGTCATCGGCCCTGGCGTCAATCCGCTGGATGTTTGCTTCCGCTGCGGTCATAGCTCTCGGCAGTTCAGTCATCGCGTTGGCAACCGTCAGAAACCTTCATTGTGGCCGGAGCCCCTCCCGCTGGGAAGGGACGTTGGGTTCCAGCTACGAACGCCATACTCCCGCCCGTGGCGAGTGGCAGCCGTTTTCGCTATGCTTGGGCCATGTCGAGCAACGAGCCATTGCCGCGCAGTCCCGAGCTCATGTCGGCCGACGATACGGCCCTGCTGGTGGTCGACGTGCAGGAGAAACTCATGCCGCTGGTCCGCCATCACGAGCGGATCATTTGGAACATCCGCCGCCTGATCGACGCCGCCGAAGCCCTCCAAATGCCGATCCGCTGCACCGAGCAGTATCCGCAGGGGCTCGGCCACACCGTGCCGCAGCTTGCCGAGCGGCTTCCTGATCCGCCGTCCAAAACCGAGTTTAGCTGCGCTGCCTGTGGCCAGTTGTTTACGCCGCTGCTGGAGAAGGGCGTTCACCGGGTTCTGGTCACCGGCATCGAAACGCACGTCTGCGTACAGCAGACGGTCTACGACCTGATGGCCGCCGGCTTTGTGGTCTATGTGGCGGTCGACGCCACCGACTCGCGCTACAAGCTCGATTACCGCACCGCATTGGGCCGCATGGATTCGGCCGGCGCTAACTTGACCACGACCGAGGCCGCGATGTTCGAGTGGTGCCGCCGCTCGGACGTGCCGCAGTTCAAGCGAATCAGCCAGCTCGTCAAAGAGACTGCCCCGGACGACTGACCGGCGGTGCGTCCACGTCCATTCGAGTCGAGGAGTCGCGAGATGACCGACCTGCCGCCGCCGCTCAATCCGCCCGTGCGCGTTCTGATGGGACCCGGCCCGAGCGACATCCATCCGCGTGTTCTGCAGGCGATGGGCAAGCCGACCGTAGGGCATCTCGACCCGTACTACTTGTCGCTGATGGATCACATGCAGCAGATGCTGCGCGACGTGTTCCGCACCACAAACCGGCTCACGTTTGCCGTCAGCGGGACTGGTTCGGCCGGGCAGGAGGCGACGGTCGTGAATCTCGTCGAGCCGGGCGATCCCGTGCTGGTCTGCATCAACGGCGTCTTCGGCGAGCGGCTGGCGGAGATGGCCACCCGGGCCGGAGGCGAAGTCACCCGGCTGGAGCGCCCCTGGGGTGAGGTGTTCGAGCCGGACGATCTGAAGACTGCGCTGGCCGAATCCAAGCCGAAGGTGGTGGCTATCGTGATGGCGGAAACCTCGACTGGCGCCTGGCAGCCGATCGAGGAAATCGCCTCGCTGGTGCACGACTCGGGGGCACTGCTGTTGGTCGACACCGTGACCGCGCTGGGCGGTATACCCGTCGAGGTCGACCGCTGGGGGATCGACGCAGTCTACTCCGGCTCGCAGAAGTGTTTGAGCTGTCCCCCGGGCTTGGCGCCGGTCAGCTTCAGCGAGCGGGCCGTCGAGCGGATCCAAAATCGGAAACGTAAGGTGCAGAGCTGGTACCTGGACGCCGGCATGTTGGCCGCCTACTGGGGCGACGATCGCGTATATCACCACACCGCGCCGATCAACATGACCTATGGTCTGTACGAAGCGCTGCGGCTGATCCACGAGGAAGGGCTGGATGCCTGCTTCGCCCGGCACCGCCTTCACCACGAGGCCCTGAAGACCGGCCTGGCCGCGCTGGGCATCGGTTACACCGCGCAGTCGGGCCACGAGTTGCCTCAGCTCAATGCCGTGCGAATTCCCGACGGCGTCGATGATGCAACCATCCGTCGCGGACTGCTCCAGCGATACGGCATCGAGATCGGCGGCGGGCTCGGCCAGTTCAAGGGCAAGGCGTGGCGCATCGGCCTGATGGGCTACGGCGCCCGGGCAAACAACGTCTTGTTGTTATTGGCCGCCCTCGAACAGCTCCTGGCGGAAGCGGGTTATCGCTTCGATCACGGCGCCGGCGTCGCCGCCGCCAACGAGCGGTACAGCCAGCAGCAGTTGGTCTCCGCCTGACGCAAGCCGTCAGTCGCCGATCGGCACCGGCCGACGCTGCGGGTCGATTTTCACATACGTGAAGTCACCTTCGGTGACTTTCGTCCTGCGCGGTTGATCGCGACGCCGCTTCCAGGCTTCGACATGAACGGTCAACGACGTGCGGCCCACGCGGACCAGGTGCGCGTAGCAGCTCACTTCGTCGCCGACTTCGACCGGCTCGTGGAAGGTCATCGCCTCGATCGCCACAGTGACGACCCGGCCGCGAGCACGCTCCAAAGCGGCGCTGCCCCCGGCCATGTCCATCTGCGAGAGCAGCCATCCGCCGAAGATGTCGCCATCGGGATTGGCATCCGCCGGCATGGCAATGGTCCGCAGGGCCGGATCGTGAGCGTGAGGATCGATCGGAGAGGTCATGAATAGGGTGTCCGGGGCGCGCTGCACTCAATGGCACCGGCACGGTCGTCGCTCTGACTGCGCCGCAGTGACTATCCTGGGCGCCGTCGCGCGATGTGACAAGCCGGTCCGGTGCAGACTTATGTTTTCTTGTTGGGACGTTGCGGCCGGGCTTGGGCCGAAGAGGCCGGTTGCTGGGGGCCTTTCTCCCAGCGGCTCAAATCGGCCGCCAGGTCCAGCAGCGATCGGAGCGGAACGTGGGCCACCAGTGGATGCTGCAGCTTGCGGTTCAAGTGAAGTTGATAACTGTTGCGGCGTCCCTGGCGGTCACGGGAGAGAAAGCGGCCCTCGACCAGGTCGGCCACGATCCGCTGCACGGCCCTTTCGGTGATGCCGACCTTCTCCGCGACGTCGCGGAGCCGCAGCTCCGGATCGTTGGCAATGCACAGCAGCACATGTGCGTGATTGCTAAGAAACGTCCATTTTGCCGACGAAGCCTGCCCAGGCAAAACCCGATTCCCTCCTTCGAAACGGCCGGGCCGCCGCGGTGGCTTTCCAGCCCCGGCAGTCACTCGCTGCACCGTTTTCATTCCGAATTGCGGCTACTTGAAACCGGCCGCACCTGCCGCGACGCGAATGCGCACGAATGGTGTCCGCGATTAGAACGCGATCATTCTATCCTCGATCCGTGGGACAGGGAAACTTTGCCGGCAAAGGCAGTCTTCCTTTCGCAACGTCGTCTTTGCGCCAGGCGGTCTGTGACGGAGAATGCGCGAGGTTTGCCGTGCTGCGAACCGCCCTCGTTAAAACACCAGTATCTTACTAGCAATTCATCCGGTACCCCGTGCTGCCTGCCTTCTGTCATCCCCGTGCGTACGAAGCGTTTGCCGCGGAACTTGCCCGGCTGGAGCAGCCCGGTGCGCTGTTCCGGGCGGCGGTGTCGCTGGCCATGCACGAGCTTCCCCAAACCGACCTGGCGGCATGCGAAGCGGCGACCGGCGCGCTGGCGGGCACAGTGCGTTCGCGGCTGCGATCAGAGAGCCCCTCCGCCCGGCTGGCACATCTGCACGACGTTCTGTTCGACCAGCAGGGCTTTCGCGGCAACGTCGATGACTACTACAACCCCCGCAACAGCTACCTGCCGGTTGTATTGGAGACAAAGCGCGGCATCCCCATCAGCCTGTCGCTCATCTACATCGAGGTGGCGCGGCGAATCGGCTTGCGGGCGGAAGGCATTAACTCACCGGGGCACTTTCTGGTGCGGGTAGACACCGAAAGCGGGGCCATGCTGGTGGACGCCTTCTATGAGGGGCGAGCGCTGTCTCGCGAGGAAGCGATGCGGCGGATCGGCGAGGCGACCGGCGTGCCGGCTGAGAGCTTCTCCGTCACCCTCGAGCCCGCCTCGCCGCGGCAGTGGCTTGCCCGGATGCTCAACAACCTGCAGGCGATTTTCGCGCAGCGGGGCCAGGAGCGCGAACTGGCCGCCATGCAGGAGCTGCAGGCGCTGCTTGCGCGAGAGTAATTGACCAGCACAGACAGAAATGTCTGTGCCACCGCGCATACGCCCTCTCCCTTTGGGAGAGGGCCGGGGAGAGGGCGTAGCTGAATTCGCAAGAATTCAGACGCCCCGGGACCGGCTGAACTCTCTCGAGTCCAGTTACTGTGACCCTCACGCGATCAGATCGTGAACCACACGGCCTTCCACGTCCGTGAGTCGGAAGTCGCGGCCGGCGTAGTGGAACGTGAGCTTCTCGTGGTCGAAGCCCAACAGGTGCAGCATCGTCGCGTGCAGGTCGTGGACGTGCATGCGGTTCTCGACCGCCTGAAAGCCGAACTCGTCAGTTGCGCCGTAGACGGTGCCGCCCTTTACGCCGCCGCCGGCCATCCAGACGGTAAAGCCATAGTGGTTGTGGTCGCGCCCGTTGATCTTTCCCGCGTTCGAGCCCGGCTTGGGAAGCTCGACCGTGGGCGTGCGGCCGAACTCGCCGCCCCACAGCACGAGCGTCTCATCGAGCAGCCCTCGCTGCTTCAGATCCTTCAACAGCGCGCCGATCGCCTGGTCGCACTCGCCTGCCAAGCGGCGGTGATTGTCTTCGATGTCGTCGTGGCTGTCCCACGGTTGCCCCTGGCCATGCCAGATCTGCACGTAGCGCACGCCGCGCTCCACCAGTCGCCGGGCGAGCAGCATCTGCCGGCCCTGCAGGCCGCGGCCATACATCTCGCGGATGTACTCCGGCTCGGCGGACAAGTTGAAGGCGTCGGTCGCTTCGGTCTGCATGCGGTAGGCCAGCTCGAAGGAGTGAATGCGGGCTTCCAGATCTGTCTCATTCTGGTGTGCGGCCGCGTGCTGTTCATTGAGCACACGAAGTAGATCGAGCTGTCGACGCTGCTGCCCAGCGGGCAGGTAGCGGTTGTGGATGTGCTCGATGAGCTTGTCGACCTCTTCGTTCCGCGTGTCGATGTGCGTCCCCTGATAGACGCCCGGCAGAAAGGCGGACTGCCAGTTCTGCGGTCCCTTGATCGGGTAACCGCTGGGGCACATGGCGATGAAGCCTGGCAGGTTCTGATTCTCCGTCCCCAGGCCGTAGGTGACCCAAGATCCCATGCAAGGCCGCACCAGCCGCGACTCGCCGCAGTTCATCAACATCAGCGACGGCTCGTGGTTGGGGACGTCTGCCCGCATCGAGCGGACCACCGCGATGTCGTCGATCGATTCGGCGACGTGCGAGAACAGCTCGCTCACCTCAATGCCGCTCTGGCCGTAGCGCTTGAACTTGAACGGCGACGGAAACGCCGCGCCGGTCTTGCGCTCCGTGCGGAGGTTCTCGGTGGGAAGCTCTTTGCCGGCGTACTTTTCCAGGGCCGGCTTGGGGTCGAACGTGTCGATGTGCGACGGGCCCCCGTTCATGAACAGGTGGATGACGTGCTTCGCCTTGCCGGGAAAGTGCGGCGACTTGCCGACCATCGGGTTGGCCGCTGCGGCAGCCGCCTGGCGCGGGGCGAGTAGCCCCTGCTCCGAGAACAGACCGGCCAGCCCCAGCCCGGCCATGCCCAACCCGCTGCGGGCGAGGATTTCGCGTCGCGTATAGTTCGCTTCACGCACGGCAATGTCTCCCTGATTCCTCGTAGTGTGGCCGCCGCCTCAATCCACGAACATCGCCTCGTTGGTCAGCAAGATCACCTGGGCCAACTGCTGCCAGCGGTCGAGCCGGTCGGGCTGGCGACGGCCTCGCCGGCGCCGGCGATCGCCTTCGTCCGCGCTCGAATCGTCTGAATCGGCCGACGCGTCTACTTCATGCGGATCTGAACCTTCCGCCTCTGCACTCTCGATGAACGCCACGGCCAGCGACGCTTCATCCCCGCGCGGCTCGCGGGTAAGCACGATCTGGTATAGGTTCCGGATCGCCTCGGCCGTGTCGCTCGTATCCACGCGCTCGGCCAGATGCCGCGCCTGCTCCACGACGAACGGCGAGTTCATCAGGAACAGCGCCTGCTGCGGCACCGTAGTTTCCGGGCGCTGCGGGCTGGACGAGTCCGGGCTGGCCACGTCGAAGATCCGCAATTCGCTGCGTAGGTGCTGACGATCGATCTGACCATAGATGGTGCGGCGCGGCACGAAGGGCTGCGCGCCCAGGTCGAACGGCTGGCCGCCGATGCTCGCGTCCAGTCGCCCCGCGATGGCCAGCAGCGAATCGCGCATCGCCTCGAATTCGATCCGCTGGCGGTTCATCCGCCACAGCAGGCGGTTCTCCGGATCGGTGGCCTGGCACTCCGGCCGAATGTCGCTCGACTGGGCGTACGTGGCCGAAAGCATGATCCAGCGGTGCAGCTTTTTGAGCGACCATCCTTCGTCCATAAAGCGGGCCGCCAGGTAATCGAGCAGCTCCGGATGCGTGGGCCGATCGCCTTTAAGGCCGAAGTTGCTCGGCGTGCGGACGAGCGCTTCGCCGAAGTGCTGCATCCACACCCGGTTGACCAACACTCGCGCCGTGAGCGGATTATCGCGGCTGGCGATCAGCCGGGCCATCTCCAGCCGGCCGCTGCCATCCTCGAACACCTGGCGCTGGTCGCCGGTCAGGGCGATCGGGAACTGTCGCGGAACTTCGGCCCCGCGCCGCCGCGAATTGCCGCGTACAAAGATGTGTGCCCGGCCCGGGCGATCGCTGTCGTTCATCACCATCGCCCGGGGCGGTGCATTGGGCGATTCTTTCTTCCAAGCTTCCGCTTCGCGCTGGAGCCGCTCGATCTTCTGCTTGACTGGAATGGAAAACGCCCGGCGAACCGCGCGATCATTCAGTTCAACCGGAGACTCTTCTCCGTAAAGCACCGCGTGCAATTGGCGCTGATCCGGCGTAAGCTGCTCGGCCGCCTTGTCCTTATGCTGTTCGCGAAGCTCCGCCCAAGTCTTGTCAAACTGGCGGAACAGCTCGCCATAGCAGGCGGCCACCTCGTCGATTGTCTTCGGCTGCCGCTCGGTGAGCGCTTCGCGCACCAGGGTGTTGATGTGGCGCTCTTCGCCTTCGGCTGGCTGCTCTGCAGCGCCGGCCAATTCTGCGAGCACCTCCGCACCGCGCGCGGAAAACTCCTCGGCCGGCACTTCGGCCAGGGCGTGCCACGCCGCGAAGACCGCACTGTCCTTGCCGGCCGTCTTGGCGAGGAACTCCTGCCAGCGCTCCAGCACGATCGGGTTGGTCGCCTTCGCATCGTCCTCGCCCGAGTCGGATGCCTCGCTCCCGCGCAGGAGGGCCATCAGATAGCGATCGACGGCGGCCCGGGCGCCGGCCAGCAATTGCTCGCGCTGCTCGCGCTGGTAGCTCTCGGCCGCTTCTTCGCGTCGCTTCAGTTCCGCTTGAAACTCCTGATAGCTTTCGTTCTCGTCCGGCTCGACAATCAGCGGCAACTCGTCCGGTTCCAAGCTGGCGTCGAACACCCCGTACAGCGAGTAGTAATCCGCCGTGGGAATCGGATCGAACTTATGATCGTGACAGCGGGCGCAAGCGACGGTAAGTCCCATCAACCCCCGCGTCGTCACGTCGATGCGGTCGTCGATGATGTCCTGCATGTTCTTGTTGAAGCGTCGCCCGACCGTGAGAAAGCCCATCGCCGCCAGGGCGGTCCGCTCGCGCAGCTCTGGTAGCTTATCGGCCGCAAGCTGCTCGATGATGAACTGATCGTACGGAAGGTCGTCATTCAATGCGCGAACGACGTAGTCCCGATAGGTGTACGCGTAGGGGTAGTTGGGATCCTCGGTGAAGACGTAGCCCTTGGTGTCGGCGTAGCGGGCGACGTCCAGCCAGTGACGGGCCCAGCGCTGCCCGTAGGCGGGCGAGTCCAGCAGCCGATCGATCAGCCGAGCATATGCATCGGGCGAATCGTCGGCTTCGAACTGGCTCCATTGCTCCACGGTGGGGGGCAATCCGAGCAGGCCAAACGTGGCCCGCCGCAGCAGCGTCCGCTTGTCCGCCCGGGGCGAGGGCGTCATGCCGGCCGCTTCTAGCCGCGCCAGCACGAACGCGTCGACCGGGTTGCCGATCCAATCGCTGGCGTCTGTGGCCGGAATCTCCGGCATGCGCACCGGTTGGAATGCCCAATGCTCGGCCCGGGCCCGGGCGATCGCCTCTGGCGAGGTGGGCGTTTGTTTCGCTTCGCCGTCCGCGTCATCCGGCGACGCGTCTTCCGGCCAGGGGGCGCCGCGTACCACCCATTCGGTAATCCGCGCAATCTCTTCGTCGCTGAGCTTGTCGTCCGGCGGCATCTGAATTTGACCCGTGTAGCGGATCGCCTGAATCAATCGGCTTTCGTCCGGCTGACCGGGCTCAAACACGGGCATGCCGTCGGTGCCGGCGAAGGCGGCCGTGCGGTTGTCCAGCCGCAATCCGGCTTCCTGGATTTCCTCACCGTGGCACTCCTGGCAGCGCGCCACCAGCAGCGGGCGGATGTTCTTCTCGAAGAAGGCCACTCCGTCCGGGTCAACCTCGGCGGCGTTTGCCGCCGCGGAAACGGCGAGGCAGAACGTCGTAACGAGCGCGAGGCGTGTCGCGAGCGTACGCATGGTGTTGGCTCACGCGGAGGCAGGGCGGGAAAAATACCGAAGGCGGGCGCCTGCACCGGGTGCTTGCAGGCGATCGTTTAGCGCATGCCATTAAAGCAGAATGGCGGCGTTTTGTCCAGAATCGGGCGAAGTGGCACAGACTTTCATCTCTGTGCGCGGGAGCTACGGTGGCACAGACATTATTGTCTGTACTGAGGCAGTGGCGCCGAGGGCGGTGTGACGGCACGGCGGGGCAAGCCCGCCGTGGCACCCGAAAACTCCCGCTCCCAATCTCCCAATGGGAAAGGAAAACTACCGCCCCAGCAGTTCCTTGGCGGTCGCCACGACGCGCTCCGGCGTAAAGCCGAGATGCCGATACACGTCCTTGAACGGCGCGGAAGCGCCGAAGCGGTCCATGCCGATGAAGCGGCCGCCCGCACCCAGGTAACGCTCCCAACCCTGCACAATGCCCGCCTCCACCGCCACACGTGCGGTAACGCTCGGCGGGAACACGCTCTGGCGGTACTTCTCGTCCTGCCGATCGAACAGCTCCCAGGAAGGCATGCTCACCAACCGCGAGCGGATGCCCTCTTCGACGAGCTTCTCGTGCGCCACCGTGCACAGCGCCAATTCACTGCCGGTGCCGATGATGATCACTTCCGGTTCACCACCCGGTGCGTCGGCCAGCACGTATGCTCCGCAGGACACCCCTTCAGCCGAGCCGTACTTGCTGCGGTCGAGCGTGGGCAGCGCTTGCCGCGTGAGCACCAGCGCCGCCGGTTGATCTTTGAGCGTGAGGATCGTTCGCCACGCCTGGCTGGCTTCGTTGGCGTCGCCCGGCCGCAGCACGACCAGGTGCGGAATCGCCCGGGCGGCGGCCAGATGTTCGACCGGCTGGTGCGTCGGACCGTCCTCGCCCACGCCGATCGAGTCGTGCGTGAACACGAAGACCGACGGAATCTCCATGATGGCCGACAACCGCATCGACGGGCGGAGATAGTCGCTGAAGACAAAGAACGTGGCGCCGTACGGCCGGATGCCGGAGAGCGCCATACCGTTGACCAGCGAGGCCATGCCGTGCTCGCGCACGCCGAAGTGGAAGTTCCGCCCGCCGTAGTTACCCGGCTCGAAGTCGCCCGCGCCGTCGAACGTGAGCGTGGTGTTGGTCGACGGGGCCAAGTCGGCCGAACCGCCGATCAACCACGGCACGTGCTTGGCGATCGCGTTGAGCGCCTTGCCGCTGGAGGCGCGGGTGGCCAGCCCCTTGGCATCGGTCTCGAACACCGGCAGGTCGGCGTCCCAGCCCTCGGGCAGCTCGCCGCGCCACATCGTCGAGAGTTCGGTTGCTGCGTCCGGGTGCTGCTTCTGATATTCGCTCCACGTCGCGTCCCAGGCTTCACGCCGCTGGCGGCCGCGGGCGCCGATGCCTTCGGCAAAATGCGTGCGAACCTCGTCGGGGACGTAAAACTGCGCGTCCTCCGGCCAACCGTACACGCTTTTGGTCGCCCGCACTTCGACTTCGCCCAAGGGCGCTCCGTGCGCCCCGTGCGTGTTGGCCTTGTTCGGCGCGCCATAGGCAATGATGCTGCGCACGACGATCAAGGTCGGCGCGTCGTCGTAGCTGTGGAAGCGGTCGATAGCCCTGCGCAGTGCGTCCAGGTCGTTGGCGTCGTCCACTTCGACGACGTTCCAGCCCAGGCCGCGGAACCGCGTGGGCACGTCCTCGGTGAAGGCGAGGTCGGTGTGACCTTCGATCGTGATCTTGTTGTCGTCGTAGATCCAGCACAGGTTCGAGAGCTTCAAGTGGCCGGCGATTGAGGCCGCCTCGCAGCCGACGCCCTCCATCAGGTCGCCGTCGCTGCACATCACGTAGACGTTGTAGTCGAACAGCGACAAGCCAGGTCGGTTGTACCGGGCGGCCAGCCACCGCTGGGCGATGGCCATGCCGACGCTGTTGCCGCAGCCCTGCCCCAAGGGGCCGGTGGTCGTCTCCACGCCGGTCGTGTAGCGATACTCCGGATGCCCGGGCGTACGGCTTTGCCACTGGCGAAACTGCTGGAGCTGTTCGATCGGCAGCGAAGGCTCATCGGTGACGCGGCCGTGCTCGTCGACGTGGCGCACGCCGGCCAGATGGATGGCGGCGTACAGCAGCATCGAAGCATGTCCGCAGGAGAGCACGAAGCGGTCGCGGCCGGGCCACTGCGGCGCGGCCGGGTCGTAGTTGAGCACCTCGTTGAACAGCGTATAGGTAACCGGGGCCAGGGCCATCGGCGTGCCGGGATGCCCGCTGCCCGCCTTTTCGACGGCGTCCATCGCCAACGTGCGGATCGTGTTGATCGAAAGTTGCTGGATGCTCATGGACGTGGTCGACATGCGAAGTTCGGCTCCCTACTTGTCACGGACAATCGCGCTCGTGTCACGGAGATACTGCTACCGGATGGCACAGCTATTCTCGCCTGTGCCGGAAGCGGATCGCTGGCGAATCCGTTGAGTGTAAACGTCCCTCCGGGGAGCGTCAACGACGCCGAGATTGCCGTTTGCCCTAAGGCCGTAGTGCCCTAAGTGCGTATCGCTGGAGTGCCTTAGCTTTCGGGGTTGGGACCGCCGATTCGCCACCGATTTCCGTCTGGGTCCGTGAGCCACACCTCGCGAGTTCCCCAAGGTTGATTCTTAACTTCGGCGCCGAATTCTCGGCCGATGGCATCCACATCGTCGACGTAGAAGTAGACGAGTGTGCCGGGCTTGGCGTCTCCCGCATGCTCCGAGAGATGGAGCTTGTTGTCGCCACGCTGCAAGAATGCATAGATGGGCATGTCGGGGGCGAACCGGTGCTCGCCTTGAACCTCGAACCCAAGGCGGGCGTACCACTTGGCGGCTTCGCGGGCGTCGGCCACGCGCAGTACCGGAACGATCTTCTCCGGCATGGGATACTCCTATCGTAGTGGACGATGTGCCCGCCAGAGGGTATGGCGATGTCTATTCGCGACCTTCGGTGTCGTCGTCCGGCCACTGGTCGTCGGGCAGTTCCCGCTCGCTCGGGAAGGCGTACTTCTCATCCAGCCAGCGACGCAGATCGGCATCGCGGCAGCGCTCGCTGCAGAACGGTGCGCTGGCGGTGATTGCCGGATCGAACGGGCGTTTACAAGTTGGGCAACGGGCCATGGATGGATTGCCTCAGACGCGAAGTGAGGCACGACGGGAAAACCTAGCGCCGCGGCGCGACGCGCGGCGGAACGATGAAACTCAAGTCGCGACGCGAGCGATTACTCGCCGTTGCTCTTGGTCGACTTCGTGGAGGCAGTATTGCTCGAGGACTCTTTCTTCTTGGACTTGTCGGAGGAGCCTTCCGTGCCCTTGCTCGTGTCGCTCGACTTGCTGTCCTTCTCGGCGGCCTTCTTGTACGACTCGCTCCGGTAGTCGGTCTGATAAAAGCCGGAGCCCTTGAAGACGATCGCCGCCCCGGTGCCGAACAGCCGCCTCAGCTTGCTCTTCTTACACTGAGGACATTTCTTCTTGGGGTTTTCAGTAATCGGTTGAAAAAGTTCGAACTCGTGACCGCAGGCGTCACACTCGTAATCGTAGGTTGGCATCGAGTTTGGTCCACATGCTTTCGTTCGTGCGATTGCTCGCGGGATCGTGTCGAGGGACTGGTGCAAGCCGGCGACGTGACGGCGCGGCCGCGTTACCGGCCTATTCTCCTCCGCTGGCGATCATCACCCGGGCCGGGCGGACGACGCGGTCGTGCAGACGGTAGCCATCCTGAACGACCATCATCACCGTGCCGGGCGGATGCTCCTCGGACGGCTGCTGTCCGATTGCCTCGTGGACGTTCGGGTCGAACGGCTCGCCGAGTGCCTCGATCTTCGTGCAGTGATACTGCGCCAGGACGGCCTGGATTTGTTGCGCTACAAGCTTGAAGCCTTCCAACAGGCTCTGACCATCGGCGGCACCTTCGGCGGCGCTGACCGCCCGTTCGATATTGTCCACCGCCGGCAGCAGGTCGCGCACCACCGGCAGCGCGGCATAGCGACGCTCCTCGGCCAGTTCGCGGCTGGCTCGCTTCTGCACGTTGTCCAACTCCGCCTGCAGCCGCAGCACGCGGTCGTTGAGCCGATCGATCTGCGATTGCAGATCTTTCGCGTCGCCTACCGCGGAACCGTCACTCGCATCAGCCGGCGAGTCGTCCCCGGCCGGCGCATCGCGTGCATCGGCGGCTGCTTCGTCCGCTCGCTGGTCGGCGGTTTCGGACTGCTGGGAGGGGCCTGGCTTACGTGCGGACATCGTCACTCCTGGTGGTTTTGCTGCTGGTCCGCGGCGACGAAGTAGCTCTTGAGCTTGTCGAAAAAGCTCTTGCGATGCGGCGAGACGTTGCTGTGTTCTACGTCGGCCAATTCACGAAGAAGCTGCTCCTCGCGCGACGTCAATTTCTTGGGTACATCTATTTTTGCATGGACGAGCAGATCGCCCAGCCCCCGGCGTCTGGGATCGGGCATACCGCGGGATTTCAGGCGGAACACGTCCCCGGATTGCGTCCCCGGCGGAATCTCTAACTCTTCGCGGCCTTGCAAGGTCGGCACTTCGAGCGTGGCTCCCAGGGCGGCCTGCGTATAGGTGATTGGAACGCGGCAGATCAAGTGCTGTCCGTCGCGCTCGAACAACTCGTGCGGCAGCACGGAGATGAAGCAGTAGCAGTCCCCGCGCGGCCCGCCGCTGAGGCTCGGTTCGCCCTCGCCGGCCACGCGCACCCGCATGTCATCGTCGACGCCGGCGGGGATGTTCACCTGCGTCTTGACCGTGTTCAACTCATAACCGCTGCCGCGGCACTTGGTACAAGGGTGTTGAATCACTGCGCCGTCACCGCGGCAGGCCGGGCAGGTTGTCTGCACGCGGACGATGCCAGCCGACTGGATTACCCGTCCGTGCCCGCCGCAGTAGCTGCACGTCTCCTTTTTAGTGCCCGGCTTAGCGCCGGCGCCGTCGCAGGTCTCGCAGATGTTGTGCCGCTGGAACTCGACGGTCTTGGTGACCCCGGTGGCCGCTTCGCGCAAAGTCAGCGTGACGTCGCAGCGGACGTCCTGGCCCTTGGCGGCCCGGCGACGTCCCCGCCCTCCCCCGCCGAACAGGTCACCGAACAGATCGCCGAACGCGGAGAAGATGTCCTCCACGTCGTTGAACTGCGACGCGCCGCCCGCGCCTTCCACGCCGGCATGGCCATAGCGGTCGTAGCGCGTCCGCTTGTTCGCGTCGCTCAGCACCTCGAACGCTTCGGCCGCCTCCTTGAATCGCGTGATCGCCTCATCATTGCCCGGGTTCTTGTCCGGGTGGTACTTGATGGCGCGCTTACGATACGCGGCCGCGATCTCGTCGGACGACGCGGTCCGCGAGACGCTCAGCACTTCGTAATAACACCGCTTGGAAGCCATCGTGGACATGGCGGGTTCGATGCAAAAGACTTGTCAGTTCCGAGATCGGCACCCGGCCACCGATCGGCACGACTTCCGGCGGCCATCGCGGTCGGCCGGTCTCATTACATGTATACGTCGCGGTGTACGGCCGGCGCCCCATCAACGGGCGCTGCGCACCGCTGCTCCATTTGTAGAATTGGGCCACTTCGCAGGCAAAGTGGCCCAATTCCCGTGACGGCTAGACTTGATACGCCTACGTCTTGAAAAAACTGGGACAGGCACCTCGCATGCCCCCGAAATGTCGTGACTTCGGTGTCCGTGCTCGGAGCCAGTCCAATTTTCTCAACGTCAGATATCAGTGGACACTGCCTTCGACCAGCCGCTTGTCCTCTTCCTTGCGGTCGAGGTTCGTCACCAAGGCTTCGGTCGTGAGCATCAAGCCAGCGATGCTGGCCGCGTTGCTCAGCGCCGTCTTGACGACCTTCGTCGGATCGATGATGCCGGCCTTGTACATGTCGACATACTGTCCGGTGTTGGCGTCGTAGCCGATGTTCTTCGGCTTCTGGCTGAGCTCGTCGGCCACCACGCTGCCGTCGATGCCGCAGTTGTCGGCGATCTGCCGCAGCGGCGCATCCAGCACGTGCAGGATGATGTCGACGCCGATCTTCTCGTCGCCCTTGGCGCCCGAGCGAGCCTTCTCGACCGCCTCGCGGCATCGCAGCAAGGCCACGCCGCCGCCCGGCAGAATGCCCTCTTCCACCGCCGCGCGAGTGGCGTGCAATGCGTCCTCGACACGGGCCTTCTTCTGCTTCATGTCGGCTTCGCTGCTGGCGCCAACCGAAACGATGGCCACGCCGCCCGTCAGCTTCGCCAACCGCTCCTGAAACTTCTCGCGGTCATATTCGCTGTCGGTCGATTCGATCGACCTGCGAATCTGCTCGATCCGCTTCTTGACGTCCTCGGTCTTGCCGGCGCCCTGCACGAGCGTGGTCGAATCCTTGTCGACCGTGATCTTTTTGGCGCGTCCGAGCTGCTCCAGCGTGATGTTCTCCAGCTTGATGCCGAGGTCTTCGCTGATCATCGTTCCGCCGGTGAGCGTGGCGATGTCGCCCAGCATGGCCTTGCGTCGATCGCCGAAGCCCGGCGCCTTGACGGCACAGACGTTCAACACGCCCCGCAGCTTATTGACGACCAGCGCCGTGAGCGCTTCGCCCTCGACGTCCTCGGCGATGATCAACAGCGGCCGCGCCTTCTGGCTGGTTTGCTCCAGCAGCGGAATCAGGTCGCGCAGGTTGGCGATCTTCTTCTCGTGGATCAGGATGTAGGCGTCCTCCAGCAGGACGTCCATCTCGGAGGGCCGGTTGATGAAGTACGGCGAAAGGTAGCCCTTGTCGAACTGCATCCCCTCGACCAGTTCCAGCGTGGTGTCGGTCGACTTGCCTTCCTCCACCGTGATGACGCCGTCCTTGCCGACCTTCTCCATCGCGTCGGCCAACAGGTCGCCGATCACGCGGTCATTGTTGGCGCTGATGGCGCCGATCTGAGCGATCTCTTCCTTGCTGGAGACGGGCTTGGCCATCTCGTCCAGTTGCGCCGTCGCGGCGGCAACTGCCTTTTCGATGCCCCGCCGCACCGCCATCGGGTTGCTGCCGGCCACGATATTGCGGCCGCCTTCCTTGAAGATCGCCCGGGCCAGAACCGTGGCTGTGGTCGTGCCGTCGCCGGCTACGTCGGACGTCTTGGAGGCCACCTCGTTGACCAGCTTGGCGCCCATGTTCTCGAACGGGTCTTCCAGCTCGATTTCCTTACTGACGGTAACGCCGTCCTTGGTTACGGTCGGGCCACCGAACGACTTGTCGATGATCACGTTGCGGCCGGTCGGTCCCATCGTCACGGCGACCGCGTTGGCCAGCTTCTCGACGCCGCGAAACATCTTCGCCCGCGCCGCGTCTTCGAACATCAATTGTTTTGCCACAGCTTTCGTTTCCCTAGCTTCTAGAGTTTGATTGTGAATCGCGCCCGTGCGGCCGCTGCATCCCATGGAGGTGATGGCAGAAGAACGACGCGAGTCGCCCGTCTGCGAGCCGTGAGGAGCTTTACTCCGAACTTGGCGAAGTTGAAAAATGCCATGACGGCGTTTTTCAACAGATTGTTAGCCGACGACCTTGGCCAGAATCTCGGTTTCGCGCAGGATCTTCAGATCCTTGCCCTCGACCTCGACGTCCGAGCCGCCGTACTTGCCGAAGATCACCTCGTCGCCGATGCTCACCGACAGCTCGCCGCGCTTGCCGCTGTCGAGCAGCTTGCCCACGCCTACGGCGAGCACCTTGCCGCGCTGCGGCTTTTCCTGAGCGGCGTCGGGCAGCACGATGCCGCCGGCCGTCTTTTCCTCGGCTTCCAATGTTTCAACCACCACGCGATCGTCCAGCGGTCGCAGCTTAATCTTGGCCATCTTGGGTATTCCTTGTCCGTAAGCGATGTATGTCGAGCGTTGGATTAATGTCTTGGACCGTATTCTGCTAGCGGGTTTGTGGCCGCCTTGAAGCACAAGCCGGCGGGCTTACATCATGCCGCCCATGCCTCCCATGCCACCCATTCCGCCCATGCCACCACCCATTCCTCCCATGCCGTGGTCGTGGTGATCGTGACCGCCGGCGTCGTCTTCTTCCTTCGGAATCTCGGTGACGAGCGAATCGGTCGTCAAAAGCAACGCCGCGACACTGGCCGCGTTTTGCAGCGCGGTCCGCACGACCTTGGCCGGATCGATGATGCCGGCCTCGACCATGTTGCAGTAGTTGCCCTTGTCCGCGTCGAAGCCCTCGAACTTGCCCTTGAGCTGACGCACGCGGTTGACCACCACCGCGCCGTCCAGGCCCGCGTTCTGGGCGATGTAGCGTAGAGGATGGTCCAGCACATTGCGGATGATCTCGACGCCCAGTTGCTCGTCGCCTTCAAGCTGGACCTTGTCCAGTGCCTTTTCGGCTCGCAGCAGCGCCACGCCGCCGCCCGGTACGATGCCTTCCTCCAGCGCCGCTTGTGTTGCGGCCTTGGCGTCTTCCAGCAGGGCTTTGCGCTCCTTCATCTCGGTCTCGGTGGCCGCGCCGCAGTTGATCTGAGCCACGCCGCCGGCCAGCTTCGCCAGCCGCTCTTGCAGCTTCTCGCGATCGTAATCGCTGTCGGTGGTGTCGATCTCCTTGCGGATCTGATCGGCCCGACCGGCGATGGCGTCCTTCTTGCCGCCGCCGCTGACGATCGTTGTGTTTTCCGCACTGACGATCACCTTTCGCGCGGTGCCGAGATCGGACAGCTTGATCGACTCGAGCGTAATGCCCAGGTCCTTGAAGACGGCCGTGCCGCCGGTGAGCGTGGCGATGTCGCCCAGCATCGCCTTACGGCGATCGCCGTAACCCGGTGCCTTGACCGCACAGCAGTTGAGGATGCCGCGCATTTTGTTGACCACCAGCGTGGCCAGCGCTTCGCCCTCGATGTCCTCGGCAATGATCAACAGCGGCTTGCCGGACTTCGAGACGGCCTCCAGGATCGGCACTAGGTTCTTCGCGCTGCTGATCTTCTCTTCGTAAATCAACAGCAGGCAGTTTTCGAGCTCCGCCTCCTGGTCGTCCGGATTGGTTACGAAGTGCGGCGAGAGATAGCCGCGATCGAACTGCATGCCCTCGACGACCTCGACGGTCGTCTCGTTGCTGCGGCCTTCTTCGACGGTGATCACCCCGTCCTTGCCGACCTTCAGGAAGGCGTCGGCCAGCACGCTGCCGATCGAGGGATCGTTGTTGCCGGCGATCGTGGCGACCTGCTGAATCTCCCTGCGGCTCTTCTCGTTGATCGGCTGGGCCAGCTTCGCCACGGCGTCGCATACCGCGGTGGTGGCCTTATGAATGCCGCGTCCCAGCGCCATCGGATCGGCGCCGGCGGCGATCATCCGCAAGCCTTCGCGAAAGATGCCGTCCGCCAGCACGGTGGCGGTAGTGGTGCCGTCGCCGGCCACGTCATTGGTCTTGCTGGCCGCCTCTTTTACAAGCTGGGCCCCGAGATTCTCGTTGGGGTCTTCCAGCTCGATGTCCTCAGCCACCGTCACGCCGTCCTTGGTAACCTTGGGAGAACCCCAGCCCTTGTCGAGCACCGCGTTGCGGCCGCGCGGGCCCAGCGTGCTGCGAACGGCCCGGGCCAGCTTCGAAACGCCGGCCGCCAGGGGTTGCCGAGCTTCGTCATCGAACACCATCAGCTTTGCCACAGTCGATTCCTCCTAAAGTCCTGCGTCATGTCTTGAAACGGCCCCTTGGCGTGTATCGCCGCGGCAGAGGCCGGCGCGGTGTGTTGTGCAGTTCACCGTCGAGAGAGCCCGATCGCCAGCCAAAGCGCTTACTTTGGCAGACGATCAACCTCGCAACGCCCTTGTTTTGCAAGCGTCGTGCCAAGGTGTTTTTGCGGCGCGTAAGTGCTATTTGTGGAGGTGTTTACGTGACGCGAATTCGAGAAGACTCATCGTGGGGCGAGGGAGGCCGATGGGGAGTCGGTGCCATTTTGGCAGCCGCCCTACGAGCGGGCGCTTGCCTGGTGAGCCGACCATTTCGTGCATCGCCAGGCCGGTCCTCATTCAGCGTCCTGTTTTGTTGCTGTGAAGGGGTCGGCGCGGCGACTTGACGAGCCGGGGCGACTCGCCACGGGCGCGTATGTCGAGCCGCACAAGCCAGATTAAAATGTTCTTAATAAAGGTTGATTTCTCACGTGTGACCTGATAGGATTGCGTCACACAGATACCTTTTTAGCCAGGATTGAGGTCGGAGGATGCTGGTGGTTTAGCACCATAATTATTGTAGAAATAGCGAACTATCGAGCACTCAAGCCCCGGCAAAGCGGACTGACTTTTGCAACAGTTCGGTTGCGGGGCCGTTGCAAAAAGCGCCAGTTGACTCCTGCTGGCGCAGAGGAAGACGCTGACTAATTCAACGAACGTGGGGCCCCCCCATAAAGGCGCGTTGCAAAAGGCAGGTCGGATCCGTTCTGCTGGCAGCACGTCGAAGCACCCTACCGGGGCAACCGTAGAAAGGCGCGCCCGACAGCCCATGACAACACCGACCCCCACTTGGAAAGCGGCCGTTCTCGCGGTGCTGCTTGTGGCAGCCGCGGTGGGGCTGGTACTTTTTGCCCGGCCGGGAGATGTCCACCAACCCGGGCGTACCGGCCAGGGAGAGCGATCGACCATGCAGCCGCAAGTAAACATGCCCGGCGAAAGCCATCGCGGACCGCTGCCGGGACTGACCCCGCAGCAGCGCGAGCTGCGCGACGCCCTCCGCGCGGACGTCCAAATGCTCGCCGGCACTATCGGCGAGCGCAACGTCTACCAGTACCGCGAATACCTCCAGACGGCCGACTTCATCGAGCGCTCGCTCACCCAGGCCGGCTACCAGGTCCAGCGACAGGAGCTCACGGCTCGCGGGCGGACGTGCTACAACTTGGAGTCCGAAATCCCCGGCGGCGCGCAAGCCGACCAGATCGTCGTGATCGGCGCGCATTACGACACGGTGCCTGACTGCCCCGGCGCCAACGACAACGGCTCCGGCGTGGCCGGCCTGCTGGCGGTTGCCCGGGCACTGCACGGCACCTCGCCGCCGCGGACCGTCCGTCTGGTGGCCTTCGCCAACGAGGAGGCCCCGTTCTTTCACACCGATGCGATGGGCTCCTGGGTGTACGTCCGGCGGTGCCGGCAGCGAAATGAAAACATCGTGGCGATGCTCAGCCTGGAAACGATCGGCTACTATTCCGATCAGCCCGGCAGCCAGCAGTATCCGCCGCCGTTCAACCAGTACTATCCGGACACCGGCAACTTCATCGGCGTGGTCGGCAACATCGAGTCGGCCGAACTAGTGCGACAGGTGGCCGGCAGCTTCCGCCGTCACGCACAGTTTCCTTGCGAAGGCGGCGCGCTGCCTTCAGTGGTCGACGGCGTCGGTTGGTCCGACCACAGTTCCTTCTGGCAGTACGGCTACTCGGCGGCGATGATCACCGACACGGCCCCGTTTCGATATCCGCACTACCACCGGCCCAGCGATACGCCCGAGCAGATCGACTATGATCGCATGGCCCGCGTCGTCGACGGCATGACGGCCGTGATCCGCGAGCTGGCGGGCGTGGGAGAATCGCCATGACTACTACTCCCTCTCCCTCAGGGAGAGGGCCGGGGAGAGGGTGTTTTCCCCCGTCACAAAGTTGCTCGCCCAAACCATCGTGCGAAGGAACAACCCGGAGAACTTCAGTATGCCTATGCCCCTATGCAATCGCGTCGTATGGCTGCTCGCGCTGCTCATCATGCCGGCCGATTCAGCCCAACCGCAAGATGCTCAAACGCAAGAAAGCGTCCACGCCGGGCGGGCCAGCGAAGTCACCGCGCACATCCAGCAGACGTTCTACAGCCCACGCTCCGGTTTCTACCGCTTCTCCGTCGACGAGCGGCGGCCGGCCTACATGTGGGGCTGCGGGATCATGTTCTCCACACTGGCCGGGGCTGCAAGGCACGAGCCGGACCAGTACCGGCCGCTGTTGGGCCAGTACTTCGCGGCGCTCGATCGCTACTGGGACGATGCTGTCGACATCCCCGGCTACGAACCGCTACCCACCCGCGGCGGCGGCAACGACAAGTATTATGATGACAACGCCTGGATGGTCCTCACCTTCCTGGAAGCGTACGAGATGACCGGCGAGGATCGCTATCTGAACCGGGCGGATGAGACATTGAAGTTCGTGCTCAGTGGCGAGGACGATCGGCTGGGCGGCGGAATCTGGTGGCACGAAGAGCACAAGGACGGCACGAAGAACACCTGCTCGTGCGCCCCGGCGGCCATCGGCTGCCTCCGCCTGGCGAACTTCCGCGAAGGCGACGAAGCTCAAGCGCTGATCGATCGCGCCGAGCGGCTGGTCGACTGGACCGTGGAGAACCTGCAAACGCCCGAGGGATTGTTCGACGATCGCATCGTCGTGGAGACGGGCGAGGTTAAGCGCGGCACGCTCACGTACAACTCAGGCTTGATGATCCGCGCGATGTTGGGGCTTTATCGGGCCAAGGGCGACCCGGCGCGACTGGAGGAGGCGAAACGGATCGCCGCGGCGTGCAATCGCCTGGTGCGACGACGCACGGGCGTATATCGCGATCCGCCCCGCTGGTCGCACTTGCTGGTGGAAGCGGACTTGGAGCTTTACCGTACGACGAAAGAGCCCTATTTGCTCGCCCGCGCGAAGGCCAACGCCGAGTACGTGTACGACCGCTGGAAGAACAACCCGCCGGACGACCTGATGGCGAATGCTTCGGTCACCCGCATGCTGTGGCTACTGGCCGACACCGAGACCGAGGTGGGGCGAGAATTCTGGGAGCGGTCGGATGAGCTAGCCAATTTGCTGCAGCAGACACAATGAGAAGGCACACGCATGGGCCCTTGGTGGTTACTGATCTTGGCGGGTTGCTTGGAGACGGCCTGGGCCGTCGGCTTGAAATACACCGACGGCTTCACTCGTCTGTGGCCAAGTCTATGGACGGCCGCCGCGATCGCGGGCAGCATGATCCTGCTGGCGCTCGCCGCCAGATCGATCCCGATCGGCACCGCCTATAGCGTGTGGGTCGGCATCGGCGCCGTGGGGGCGTGCATCCTGGGGCGAGTACTTTTTGACGAGCCACTTACGCTGTTGCGCTTGCTGTTTCTGGCTCTGCTTCTGGTGGCGATCGCCGGGCTGAAGCTCACCTCGCAGGAGCCGGCTTAATGATCCGCCCAAACCACGCCGCCTTCGCCCTCTTCCACCCGGCCGATTGGCCAGCTCGACACGCCGTGGTCGGCCCATTGGGCCTGGATGCTTTCGGCGTAGTACGGACTGACAACCATGGCCAAACCGACGCCCATGTTGAACACGCGCTC
This sequence comes from Pirellulales bacterium, assembly GCA_040880125.1. Lineage (GTDB taxonomy): Bacteria > Planctomycetota > Planctomycetia > Pirellulales > JBBDJB01 > JBBDJB01. The sequence continues at coordinate 122,241 of JBBDJB010000052.1, forward strand.
CATCTCCGCCGGCTCGACTTCGCCCAGCCGCGCCAGCCAGTTGAACTCTTCGGGCACGGGCCAGCTTCCGCGATCGAGCAGCACGCGCACGCCCTCGGGCACAATGCGGCCCAGGTTTTCGCGCAAGCCGCCGCCCGTGATGTGAGCGATCCCATGAACGACGCCTTTAACCTTGTAGTGGTTGAGAATCTCGCGGAGCGGCCGGGCGTAGATCCGCGTCGGCGTCAGCAGAATCTCGCCCACGGTGCGGTCGCACGACTCGACGCGGTCGGCCACGTCCAGGCCGGCGATGTCGAACACGATCTTCCGCGCCAGGCTATACCCGTTGGAGTGCAGTCCACTGGAGGCGATTCCCAGTACGACGTCGCCCGGCGCGATGGCCTGCCCGTCGATCATCCGTTTGCGTTCGACCACGCCCACGCAGAAGCCGGCCAGATCGTAGTCGCCGCGGGCATACAGATCGGGCATGATGGCCGTTTCCCCGCCGATCAGCGCGGCGTCGCTCTCGACGCAGCCTTGGCTGATGCCGCTGACGATCTGCTCCAGCAGCGGCGGATCGTCTTCGGCCATGGCGACGTAGTCGAGGAACAACAGCGGCTCGGCACCGCAGCACAAGGCGTCGTTGACGCACATCGCCACCAGGTCGATGCCGACCGTGTCGTGGGCGCCCATTCGCTGGGCGACCTTGAGCTTCGTGCCGACGCCGTCGGTGCAGGAAACAAGCACCGGCTGGCTATACTTGCGGGCGAACAGCGGGCTGTCAAAGTCGAGCTGGAAGAGGCCCGCAAACCCCCCGGGCGCGTCGATTACGCGGGGAGAGAAGGTCCGCCGCATTAGCCGGGGCAGCCGCGACATGGCTTGCTGATAGCGGTCGAGATCGACCCCGACATCTTTGTAAGTTGCTTTAGCCATTGAGCTTAACCACGTGCCGGGGGCGAGATGAAAATTTTAACGGGGGTCGGCCGCCATTGTCAACGAAGCGGCCGGCGACAGACTGCCGTACAGTGGCGGTTGTTGCGAATCGATGGCTGTCAAATTGAGTGGGATAGGCCGAGGCGACGGTGGTTTTTGCGGGCGCGGGGCCGCCTCTGCCGCAGGTTGACACGTCGCGGCCCGGTTGACACGATGGGGAGACGTTTTATTGCAGCCGTACGATCAATTCCAGGTCAAACTCGGCCGTGGTCGCTAGGTTGTGCAGGTTAACAGGAGAACACCGTGAATCGCTTCATGCATCGATGGGGTCGCCATTTAATCGTCGCCGTGTTGGCGGTGGCGCTGGTGAAAGGACTGAGTGCCGCGGACGCGCCTGAGCCCGTTTCTGTTTCGAACTACGCCCCGGCCGAGGACTTGATGGCCCAGGCCGATTTCTTCATGGAACGGCTGGCCGAGTCGCTCGAAAGCGCCGACTCATACACGATCGCCTCGAAGGCCCGCGTGCAGAAGGACGCCAACACGATGATCGTGCTGCTGATGGGCCTCGGTCTGCACGACCAGGACAACCGCGTCAAGGCCGCCGCCCCGGCACTGATTGCCCAGGCGAAAAAGGTTGCCGAATCGTACGACGATTACCAGGCTACCAAGACGGCCTTCGATGCCCTGGCCGAGGGTTTCACGAGCGGTAGTGCGACCGGCGGCGAGCCGCTGGAGTGGAAGCCCTACTTCGCGCTGGGCCAGGTGATGAAGCAGGTGACGCTGATCAACAACCGACTGCGTCTGGGCGTGCAGGAGCGGAACTTCGAACGGCGTCTCCAGGATTCAGCCGGTTATTCTGCCACGCTCGGTCTGATCGGCCAGGTGGCCGTCACCGACACGCACGAAGTGAAGGACGAGGCGAACCTGCCGCAATGGTACGGGTTCGCAATCGAGATGCGCGACGCTGCCGGTGCGGTAAACAAGGCAGTCCACGATAAGGATCTCGCCGCCGCGACGGCCGCCTTCGAACGGCTCAACAAGAATTGCAACGATTGTCACGCCGTGTTCCGCAAGGACTTGCTATAGCACGTCCGGCGCGGTCAAGAGACGGCGGCAAAATGCCGAAGGACTTAGAGCACCTTGGCCTGGCCTCCTCCTGATCGGGAGGGGGCCAGTCGGTGTGCACCTGCCGAGGTTTCTCCGCAGTCGGTTGCACCCGAAGGGGAGAGTTCGCCTCAAGTGCGCCACGGTACGCCTACGCGAAAGTGTGGGAGTCGGACTTTCGCGTAGCTGTCCTTTCGTCGTTTTGCCTGCCACCTTCTTGATTTAGACGCATGGATTATGCTCAGCGAAGCGATGTCGTTCACGGCTGGCTCGGCCAGCGTTGCCATGGCGCAACCGCATTCCGCTCTTCAATTCAGCTATCCCTTGCCTTACGGGGCAATCGTGCGGGATGGCGGCGTGCAGTTCGTGGTCTTCAGTCGCTCGGCCACGGCGATGCGGGTGCTCCTTTACGAGAAGGTCACCGACCGTGATCCGACCGATTTGATCGAGTTGGATCGCGAGAACGACCGCTGGGGCGATATTTGGAGCGTCTTCATGCCCGGGCTCGCTCCGGGACAGCTCTATCACTTCCAGGCCGACGGACCGCACGACCCAAAGAATGGCCACCGTTTCGACCCGAAGGCGCGCCTGATCGACCCGTACTCGCGGGCGCTGGCCGGTTGCTTTCAGCGGTCCGACGACGGGATCATTCGGCCTCCCAAGTGCGTGGTGGTCGACGATCAATTCGACTGGCAGAGCGACCGTCACCTAAGGCGGAACCTTTCCGAGACGATCATCTACGAGTTGCACGTGCGCGGCTTCACGCGCGGCCGTTCCAGCAAGGTGAAGTACCCCGGCACATACCTGGGCGTGATCGATAAGATCCCCTACCTCAAGTCGCTGGGCATCACGGCGGTCGAGCTGATGCCGGTGCACGAGTTTCCCATTCACGACGTGCTCGGCTATACGGCGCAGCGGCCGAACTATTGGGGTTACGATTCGCTGGCCTTCTTCGCCCCGCACCGCGGCTACGCGGCCGACAGCGCGCCCGGCTCGCAGGTCAGCGAGTTCAAGCAGATGGTGCGGGCCCTGCACGAGGCCGGCATCGAGGTGATTCTCGATGTCGTCTTCAATCACACGGCCGAGGGCAACGAGCGCGGACCGGTGCTGAGCTTCAAGGGCTTGGAGAACCGCATCTACTACATGCTCAAAGAAGACGGCACTTACAAGAATTACTCCGGATGCGGCAACACGGTCAATGGAAACCATCCCGCGGTGCGGGAAATGATCTTTCACTGCCTCCGCCACTGGGTGCACAACTACCACGTGGACGGCTTCCGCTTCGACCTGGCGTCGATTCTCAGCCGCAACCGCGTCGGCGACCTGGTTCCCAACCCGCCGCTGGTGGAGCTGATCGCCGAAGACCCGATGCTGGCCGACACGAAGATCATTGCCGAAGCCTGGGACGCGGCCGGTGCCTATCAAGTGGGCACGTTCGCCACGATGCGCTGGGCGGAGTGGAATGGGCGCTACCGCGACGACGTGCGGCGGTATTGGCGCGGCGAAGGCGGATTGACCGGACCCTTGGCCACCCGGCTGGCCGGATCGAGCGACCTGTACGAACCCAGCGGGCGCAAGCCGTATCACAGCATCAATTTCATCACCTCGCACGACGGGTTCACGCTAAACGACCTGGTCAGCTATGAGCAGAAGCACAATGAAGCGAACGGCGAACTGAACCGCGACGGCGATAACCACAACTTCAGTTCGAACTACGGCGTGGAGGGACCCACGCGCCGAAAGGCGATCCAGAAGCTGCGACTGCGACAGATCAAGAACATGCTGGCCTCGCTGCTGATGAGCCAGGGCGTACCGATGCTGCTCTACGGCGATGAGTGCCGCCGCACGCAACGCGGCAACAACAACGCCTACTGCCAGGATAACGCCATCTCGTGGTTCGATTGGACGCTCGTCCCGCGCAACGAAGATCTAATACGTTTCGTGCAAGCGCTGACAGCGTTCCGCCGCAGTCAGCCGACAGTGCGGCGTGCGACGTTCTTGACCGGCGCCGCGGAGAACCCGGGCGATCTGCCGGACGTAAGCTGGTACGCGCCCGACGGCGGGCCAGTGGCCTGGGACCGGACTTCGCACAGCCTGACCTGCCTGTTTGGCGCGACTGACTTGGACGACGAAGCCGCGAGGCACGTGATATTGCTGGTCCACTCGGGACCGGATGCGCAAAAGTTCGTGCTGCCGCCTTCGGCGAAAGGAATCGGCTGGCGGCTGTTTTTCGACACGTTCGCGGAAACGCCGGCGGACATATTCCCGGACGTAGACGGCCCGCCACCGCCCAAGGGCCCGATTCGGCTGGAACATCACTCGCTGCGGTGCTATGTGTCGGAGAGCCGCGACTCGGCTGGGCCGCCGGAGAAGAAGTGAGTGGCCGGCGATCGGGGTAAGCGCGCCACACGCGCGCAAAAAAACTGCCCCTTCGCCACAGAGCGAAGAGGCAGTTGTTCGTTAGCCGGAAATCGTATCGCCCGCGTTAGACAGGCTGCACGTTTTCCGCACGCGGACCCTTGGGCCCGTGACCGACTTCGTACTGAACGAGTTGCCCCTCGCGCAGGTCCTCGAACGTGGTCCCCTGGACCGTGGAGTGGTGGAAGAACATGTCTCCGCCGTCTCCGTCGATGAAGCCAAAACCCTTGTCCGCGACTAACTTCTTAATAGTACCCTGCGGCATGTCTGCCACTCCTCAAACTAAAAAACGGAACGTAACCACCAGTAGCCTGACGCGGCGCACGAGCCCTGATACGCCGCAAGTAGGTCTGGTCAACACGCAAGAGGGAGAGCAAATCAACCGCTATCCGAGGCAGGTACCTTTCGAAGGTCGCCGCTAGGCATCTCGCAGTGATTAGTTGGGGCAATCTCTACAGATCTCTGGGGGCTCCCGTAACATCTCCACCTTTGGCGGGTAAGTATACCATTTCCCCGTGCCAAAGAAAGAGAAAATCCGGTCCCCTTCAGCGGCCCCAACCCCCCCCATTTTCGCCGCCCGGGAAGCCGCTCGGCGGTTCTGCCAAGCGGCGTTTCGCCCAGGAAGCCCGGCGAAAAATGCGGATTGAATCGGATCTAGAGCTTGGTGGTTTTGCGACGGGCCCTCTACGATCGGACCCGCCGTGACGTGCAGGGCGGACGGCTATACTACGGGCATGGGACCGGCCGACGTATCCTCACCTCGCATCTGGAGATACCGCTTGCCGCGGCCGCGGGTCAGCCTGCGGGGGCTGCTGCTGGGGATGGCCCTGATCGCCGCGCCGGCATCGTACTGGATCCACACGGCGATTCAGCAGCGCCAGGCGGCCGAAGCGATCCGCAGCCTGGGCGGCCAAGTCTACTACGATTTCCACTTCGCCGAGTCCCGCACTGCCGAGCCGGACGAGTCGGCTCAGGCGACCGGTCCCCACTGGCTGGGCAACTGGCCGGGCGTCGACTTCTTCCACCGCGTCCAGGGCGTGCGTTACGGCTCCTTTGCCACGGTCGCCGCCGACGACGGCGGATTGAGCTGGCTCGCTCGCCTGCCGCACGTGCGTTGGCTGGCCATTCACGGGACCGGGGTGAGCGACGACGGCCTGGCGGCGCTCCGCGAGCTTGCGGAGCTACGGCAGTTGACGCTCTACGCCACCGGGCTGACCGACCGTTGCGTCGATCACCTGGCCTCGCTCGACCGCCTCGAGAGGCTTGAAATCGATTACTCGCAGATCACTGAACGCGGCGCTGCGCGATTGAGGGAGGCGCTGCCCTCAACTCGGGTTGAGTACTGAGCCGCCCCGCTGGGGCCGCCTGCTATCCCGCGCTTCTCGACCGGCACCCGGTGCTACGCAGATTCCTAGAAACGCTACCCGCGCTTCTCAACCGGGATGAAGTCGCGCTCCGTTTCGCCGACGTAAAGCTGGCGAGGACGGTGAATGCGGTTGGTGGGCGAGCTGTGCATTTCTTTCCAGTGGGCGATCCAGCCGGGCAGCCGTCCGATGGCGAACAGCACTGTGAACATCTGCACCGGAATCCCCAGGGCGCGGTAGATCACGCCGGAGTAGAAGTCGACGTTCGGATACAGCTTCCGCTCGATGAAGTATTCGTCATTCAGTGCGACCTCTTCCAACTCTTGGGCGATCTGGAAGATCGGGTCGTTGATTTCCCGCTTTTTCAGCAGCTTGTCGCACGCTTTCTTGATGATGATCGCACGAGGATCGAAGTTCTTGTAAACACGGTGGCCGAAGCCCATCAGCCGAAATTCGCTGTCCTTGTCCTTGGCCATGTCCACGTATTTCGAAACGTTGCCGCCGTCCTTGCGAATCTTCTCCAGCATCGCAACACAGGCTTCATTCGCGCCGCCGTGCAGAGGACCCCACAGGGCGCAAATGCCGGCGGAGATCGACGCGAATAGATTCGCCTCGGAAGATCCGACCATCCGCACGGTAGACGTGCTGCAGTTCTGTTCGTGGTCCGCGTGCACGATGAGCAGCAGGTTCAGCGCTTCCACGAAGTCCGGATCGGGCTCGTAAGGTTCGCTGGGGATGGCGAACATCATCCGCAGGAAGTTTTGGCAGTAGGTCAAATCGTTGCGCGGATAGATGAATGGCTGGCCGGTCGACTTCTTATGCGCGTACGCCGCGATCGTCGGCAGCTTCGCCATCAGGCGATAGATGGAGATCTCGACCTGCTTGGGGTCGTTCGGGTTGAGCGAATCCTGGTAGAAGGTGGACAGCGCCCCGACCACGGAACTGAGAATCGCCATGGGATGGGCGTCGCGCGGAAAGCCGTTATAGAACGACCGCATGTCTTCGTGCAGCATCGTATGACGCCGCAGCGCGGTGCGAAACTTGTCCAACTGCTTGGCCGTAGGCAACTCGCCGTAGATCAATAGGTAGCTGGTCTCGACGAAATCGCAGTTCTGGGCGATGACCTCGATCGGATAGCCGCGATACCGCAGGACGCCCTCTTCGCCATTGAGAAACGTAATCGCACTGGCGGTGGAGCCTGTATTGACGTAGCCCTCGTCCAGGGTGATATGGCCGGTCTCCGCGCGGAGCTTCGAGATATCGACCGCACGCTCGTTCTCGGTACCCATCTTAATGGGAAGCTCGATCTCTTGTTCGCCCAACTGTAACCTGGCCACCTCGCCCATCGAGGATTTCCTTTCTGCGGTGGTTCTCATCCGAGATAACTCCAGCGAGTCGTCCGGCCGCTTCGCTATCGGTGAACTTAGCAGTTTAGCGGTCGCGGCGTGGTTTCACAATCAGCCGGCGATTCGGAAGGCGAACTCGAAGCAGCGGTTGAACAGCACCGGCGGCAGGGCTCACACCGCGGTGGGCTCACACCGCGGTTGGCTTACTCGGGTGCGCCGCATACCTTCAATCGCCGCGCTGGTCTGGCGGCAAAAGCAGCAAATCGCTGTAAGAAGTGCCGATCCAGTCACTTGGGGAAACTAGGAAGTCTGCCGCAAGTCGCCCAATTTGTTGGTGGGCCGCCGCATCGTTCACGTCGCCTCCGACGACCGCTTCCAATTCCAGGAAGTTGCCCAGCGACGTCACGCGATCGAGGTGGATCCGCACGTTGTGATGCAGGTACACCTCGCGCTGCTTGGCGACGACCACATGCACGCCCAGCGCGCCGGAAAGCGCTTGCTTGAGGCCCGCCGCGTCGGTGACCGGAACGAGTAGATAGTCGCTGGCCCGGGGGGCGGTACTGTCGGACCGTCGGTACCAGATGAGTTGGGCCTCGCTGCCGTCGATCTCGCGCAGCTTGAGCCGGCCTTCGGCGCAGCGGAAGTAAGTATCGGTCTGCTGGAGCGTTCCCCGTGAGGCCGTCGCTACGCGCCGCGCCACGTCTTGGGCCGCGTCGAGATCGCGCAGGCGAGCCTTCAGTTCGATGTTCCTGGACGGAAGCGGCGGACTGGAGGGCACGTGCATTTATAAAGCCGCCGGAGGCGACGGGATGCGACGCCGCAAACGTCGCGGAGTCGCCTTGGGTACCACGACCGGCTCGGCCTGTCGTGCTTTCTTTGATTTCGCTACCTGGGAAGGCTCTTTTTCGAAAGGCTGCTAGAGCGAGTCGTGACGTAGCGTAGAAGGTCGAGCGAAGTATCGCAAGCGACCGGCGAGTTACCGCTGCACGGGCTCAGTGGGCGCCGCGCCAAATTGAGCAGCAGGCTGATCGTCGAAGATCGTCCAGACGTGTACCTTCTCGTGCAGCCCGGCCAGGTATTCTTGCTGGCGCGTCTCTTGCCTTTGCTGCTCGATACGCTCGCGAATCTCGGCCTGGGCCTCTGTGAAGGGAACACGCCCCGCGTCCCGTCGCTCGACGACACGGACGATGTGCCAGCCCACCGGGTCTTCGAAGATTTCGCTCAACTGCCCGACAGGCAGTGCAAAGATGGCGCGATCCACCCCGCCCGAGACGAGGCTTCCCTGGGTAGTCCAATCGTATTGGCCGCCCCGTTCCGCCGTGACGCCGTGCGATTGCGCCCGGGCAATTTCGGCGAAGGGCCCGCCTTGTTGAACGGCCAATCCCAATTGTGCGATGGCCGCATAGGCGGCCTGTTTGTTCGGAAAGCGGTCGAAGCGGACCATTAATTCTTCCCAGCGTGCGGCCGCTTCGTATGCGTACTCAGCCTGATGCTCACGATAATACGCCAGCATCTCCTCTCGCGTGACCTCTTCACCTTCGCCAAGCTGCTCCCGGACCCATTGCCGGGCCAGCACCATCTCCACGTACACCTGTTCTTGCTGTGCCAGCGAGGTTCCGAACTGTTGCAGTGCGGCGTCAAGATCGGCGCGATTGTTCGTTTCGGTCGCCTTGTACAGGTCGGGGAGCCGGTTCTTGTCAAACTGCTCTTTCACCCGCTCCTTGATCTGCGGAAAGTTCTCGTCCGGGATCGTTCGCCGTGCTTCAGAGACGATCAGCTTTCGTTCGATGATCGGCTTGAGATGCTGCTGCATCAATATCCGGCGGACCTGGTCGATCTCATGAGGCGGAATCTGTTGTTGATTGCGGGCAATCGTCTCGTTCACCGCTGGTAGCACCTCCGCGGCGAGCACAACTTCGCTTGCACCAATGCGGGCGATGATCTGGCCTTCCTCAATGGGTTCCAGGCCCGGGCGCTGAAGGGATGCTGCGCCAGCCGAGGCATTGCCGGAAGTGAATTGGCCACCGGGCGGAGGCGCACTCGCAGTCGGCGAGTCATAGGATTGCGCAGTCAGGCGACCGGGCGTTGCGAGGACCTGCATCGCCAAGCTGGCGAATACGATCCATCTGGTGAAGCAATTCGTCCGTGCCACGCGATGATTCCGGTGTTGCAACGGGGTACGCCGGCGGCTGATGCCGCGCATTCGACCACGACGTCTCGAATAAACCGGTGGCAGGTTACCTCTGGCGAAAGAGTCACGTGCAGACCGGTGCCTGGGACAAGCGGGGCGGGATTATAGGAACGCCTCAGGCTGTCCGCAACAGCGATTTCAGTTGGTCCAGCAGACCATCCGTATGACTAAACTCTTTTCCCAGGGGCAAATACGTCGTACGGGCGTCAACCCGCCGGAGCGTTCTTCCGGATCGCTGGGAAAGCTGGGCGATCGGCGCACCCTCGCCGTGCCCGAATACCGCGTATTTCGACTCCAAATGGATCGAGCCGATCTGCCAGTGGTGCGCGAGGATCCGCAGTTCGGCCAGCGAAATCAACCGCTCGACGACCCGCGGCGGCGGACCGAACCGGTCGCGCAGCTCAGATGTGAAGTCCCGCAACTCCTCGAGCTTCGTCAGCCGTGCCAGGCGGCGGTATAGGTCGATCTTCAAACGCATATCGCCGACATAGTCGTCGGGCAGATACGCCTCACCGGGCAGGTCGACGTGCACCTCGACCGATTCCTTCGGCGGCAGTTGCTGCAGCCGCCGCACCGTCTTCTCCAGTAGCGAGCAGTACAGCTCATAGCCAACGTTAGCGAGGTGGCCGCTCTGTTCGGTGCCGAGGATATTGCCCGCCCCGCGCAGCTCCAGATCGCGCATGGCGATGGCGAACCCGGCCCCCATCTCGCGGAACTCCTCAATGGCCCGCAGGCGACGTGCGGCCTCGGGCGATAGGTGCTTGTTCTCGTCGATCAGCAGATAGCAATACGCGCGATGTTTGTAGCGACCCACCCGACCGCGAAGCTGGTGCAGGTCGGCCAGCCCGTAGCGGTCCGCGTCGTCCAGGAAGATCGTGTTGGCATTCGGGATGTCTAGGCCGCTCTCGATGATCGTCGTGCAGAGCAGCACATCGAACTGGTGATCGACGAAACGCAGCATCACCTCTTCGAGCTGCGACTCGGCCATCTGGCCGTGGCCAATCTCGATGCGAGCCTCCGGCACGATCCGCGCGAGTCGCGCCGCCACTAGCTCGATGTCGTTGACCCGGTTATGCACGAAATAGATCTGGCCTCCGCGATTCAACTCGCGCATGATCGCGTGGCGAGTCAGGTCCTCATCGAAGCGCGAGACGCGGGTTTCCACTGACAGGCGATCTTCCGGCGGCGTCTCCAGGCTGGAGATATTGCGTACGCCCAAGAGCGAAAGGTGCAGCGTGCGCGGAATGGGAGTGGCCGTCATCGTCAGCACGTCCACCATCTGGCGGAGCGACTTGAGGCGCTCCTTCACTTCCACCCCGAACCGCTGCTCTTCGTCGATGATGACCAGCCCCAGGTTTTGAAATCGCACGTCGGCCTGAGCAAGCCGGTGGGTTCCGACGACGATGTCGATTGCCCCCTGCGCGAGGCCCTCGACGATCTTTCGCTGTTGCCCCTTCGTGCAGAAGCGCGAAAGTACGGCGATCTCGAAGGGAAACTCCGCCATCCGGCTGGTGAAGGTCCGCAGATGCTGCTCGGCCAGGATGGTCGTCGGCACCAGCACGGCGACCTGATAGCCGGCATCGACGGCCTTGAACGCGGCCCGCACGGCCAACTCCGTCTTGCCGTAGCCGACGTCGCCGCACAACAGCCGATCCATCGGCCGCGCCGTTTGCATATCCTGTTTGATGGCCTTCATGGCGGAGAGCTGGTCGGGCGTTTCCTGGTAGGGGAACGAGGCGTCGAACTCGCGTTGCCAGACGGTGTCCTCGGGAAAACGGATCCCTGGCCGCGCTGCCCGCGCCGCCTGCAGGTCGAGCATGTCGACCGCCATGTCGTTGACGGCTCTTTCGGCCGCCTTTTTCTGACGCGCCCAGGATGCGCTGCCGATCCGCGCGAGCGCGGTTTTGCCCCGAGAGCCGCCGACGTATTTCTGCACGAGGTCGATCTTAGCGGCGGGCACGTAGATCTTGGTGCCGCCGTGAAACTCCAGTTCCAGATGCTCCTCGCCTTGGTTCTCCTTTTCGAGCAGCTTCAGACCGCGGTAGCGGCCGATGCCATGGGCGAGATGCACTACCAGATCGCCCTCGCGGAGCGAAAGAAAGCTGTCGATCGCCCGGCCCAGCCGCCGGCGCGAGCTGCGTACCAGGTCCGTCCGCTGGAACAGCTCACCGCTGCTCACCAGCACAATGCCGTCACGCACCAGGCGGAAGCCCGCGTGCAGCGTGCCGATGGGAAAGTGCAGCCGGCTCTCGCTCGCTAGAGCCGTGTCGCGAAAGATCTCGCGCAGTCGTTCAACCTCGGCCTCCGTCGGGCAAACGACCAGCACTTCCTCCTGCCCGGCCACGGACTCCAGCTCTCCGCGCACCTTGGCCATGTCGCCGCTGAATCGCTCGACCGACTCGATCTGCAGCCGGCAGCGCGAAAGATCGGCGCCCGAGCCGACACTGTCGGCCGCCGCCGACGCGAAACGGCTCAACCGCTCGAACACGGCTGCCACGCTGTGATACTGTTGCGGCGAGTCCACGCGCTGCAGGAACAGTCGCCCCTGTTCGTCGATCTGCGGCATGTCCAGCAGCAATAGCCAGGCGCCCTCAGGCAGATACGCGGCGAAGTGCTCCTGCTCACTTTGCCCGCGGTGGAGAATGGTCACTTCAGCTTCCTGAAACGACTCCAGGCTCCGCTGTGTGGCGACCTCGAAACTACGGAGCGACGTGATCTCGTCGCCGAACAGTTCGACCCGAATCGGGGCGTCCCAATCGGCCGCGAAGATATCGAGGATGCCGCCGCGCAGTGAATACTCCCCGGGCAACTCGACTGCGCTAGTGTGGTGAAACCCGCCCTGGGTGAGCCAATCGGCGAGCGCAGTCAACTCCAGCGTTTCGCCCACTGCCAGGCGGCGCGTTCCGTCGAGCAGCGACGGGCGATCGGGGACCGGCTGCAGCAGGCTGCGGATGCTGGTGACGACCAGTTCCGGAAACCGCTCGTGTGCGGCGCGACCACGGGCGAGCTTCTTAAGCATCGCCAGGCGGTCGCCGTAGATCTCATCGTCCAGCAGGCGTTCGTCCGGTTCGGCCTCCCAGGCGGGAAACCGCTCCGGCGGCGTCGCCGTGAACAGCCGTAGATCGTCGCAGACCAGGTCGACGTCGGACTCCTGCGGGCAGACGATCAGCAGCGTCTGGGGGGCATGTCGCTTCAGCGCCGCGGCCAGCAGCGCGCGAGATGATCCCCAGACTCCTTCGAAGGAGCCATCCCGGCCGGCCATCAGGCCGGCGACCACGTCTGAGAAGCCGGCATGCTGTTCCAGGCGACCGGCCAACTCCCGCAGGCGGTCCTCTGGCGGCGCAGCCGTGTGTGAATCTGCCGTCATGAGCGGCTAGATTCTATACCGCCGGGGTGAGGCAGAACAGCCGAGCCGCCGCTAAAGACGTCCAGCGGGGCGCAGAGAGCAATTGGCCAGCACGAACTTCTTCTGCCCGGCGGTGGGAAAGCTGATCGTCGCCTTGCGGCCGCGGCCTTCGCCGCTTAGCGAGATGATCTTTCCGGGTCCGTACTCCGGGTGGATCACCGTCATCCCCTGGGCGAACGCATCAGGGGAAACGCGCGGCGGCTGGGCGACGGCCTGGCCGGCAAGCTGCCCGGCGGTCGTCAAGCCCGACGACGGTGTTGTGACACGTGTCGGCGGGGTCGCCTTTGTCTCAACCACGGGTTCCGAAGGATACCAAGCCGTGATGTCGTCCAGTTCGACGATCTCCAACTCTTCGCGCGGCAGTTGCATGAGAAACTCGCTGGGAATCGAATGCCGGCGCTGCCCGCGGAAATCTCGCTGATTTGCGTAGCTCAGGTGCAGCTCTTCCTGCGCCCGGGTGATGCCGACAAACATCAGCCGCCGCTCCTCTTCGACCCGTTGGGGATCGTCGCAGTTGCGCTCGTGCGGCAAGAGCCCGTGTTCGATTGCAATCACGAACACGACCGGGAACTCCAGTCCCTTGGCGGCGTGTAGTGTCATTAAGGTGACCTTGTCGGTGCTGGTCTCCCAGTCGTCCGTGTCGTTCACGAGGCAAGCCTGCTCCAGGAAGTCCTCCAAGGGTGCGTCGCCGGAGTGCTGCTCGTCGAACTGCCGTGCATCGGTCAGCAGCTCCTCAATGTTCGCGAGCCGGTTCTGATCCTCCTCGAAGTCGGAGCCCTCGTATTGCTGCCGATAGCCACTTTCGCTGAGGATGGTTCCCAGCACTTCCTCGACCGGTGCCGTGGCGATTTCGCGCAGGCGATCGCACATGGCGACGAACTTCGCCACCTGTACGGCGGCTCGTTTGTGCAGGCTCTCAATCAGCCCCGCCTCGCGCGCCGCCTCCAACATCGACAATCCGTATCGGACGGCGTGCTCGTCCAGCCGCTGGATCGTCTTCCGCCCGATGCCCCGGGTGGGCGTGTTGACGATGCGCAGAAAGGCGACGTCGTCGCGAGGGTTGTTGATCAATTGGGCATAGCTGAGGACGTCCTTGATTTCCTTCCGCTGGTAGAACTCCAGTCCTCGCACGAGTTGGTAGGGTATCCCCTGAGCGCGCAGGGCGATCTCCAGCGAGCGCGACAGGGCATTGATGCGGTAAAAGATGGCGAAGTCGCGCGGCCGACGGCCGCCTTCGCGGATATCGCGCCCAATGCGGTCGGCGATCATCTGTGCCTCGTCGCGCTGCGAGGGGTAGATCACCAACCGCACGGCGCCGCCTTCGTCGTTTTCGGTGAAGAGCGCCTTCTTCTTACGCCGGACGTTGTGGCCGATCAGATGGTCGGCCACTCGCAAAATCCGCTTCGTGCTGCGGTAATTGCGTTCCAGGCGGACGATGCGTACCTCGGGAAAATCGTTCTCGAAGTCGAGGATGTTGCCCAAGTTCGCGCCGCGCCAACCGTAGATCGACTGGTCCGGATCGCCCGTCACCGCCAGGTTTGGATAATCGACCGACAGCGCCCGGACGATTGCATACTGCGCGAGATTTGTGTCCTGGTACTCGTCGACCAGGATGTATCGATAGCGATCGTCGAGCGTGGCGCGGATTTCCGGATTGTCGCGCAGCAGGCGCGCGAAATGGAACAGCAGGTCGTCGAAGTCCACCGCGCTGGAGGTCAAAAGCCGCTTCTGGTAGGCGGGATAGATGCCCGCCACGATGCTGCCCAGCGCGTCGCCGGGCCGCGCGGCGAACTCCGCCGGCGAAACCAGGTTGTTCTTCGCCCAACTGATCGTGGCGGCGATCCGCTCCGGAGTGTAGTGCAGCGTCGGGGAGTCGAGCGACTCGAGCACGCGGCCCAGCGCGTGCTTGCTGTCGGAGGTGTCGTAGATGGTGAAGTTTTCGTCCAGCCCGATGTACGAGGCGTACTTCCGCAGCATCCGAGCGGCGAAGCGGTGGAACGTGCTCATCCACACCGCCTCGCCCGGAGCGAGCTTTTCCACCCGGGCTCGCATCTCGTCGGCGGCCTTGTTGGTGAACGTCAGCGCCAGGATGCGATAGGCGGGAACCCCCTGATGCAGCAGGTGCGCGATGCGATGCGTCACTACGCGTGTCTTGCCGCTGCCGGGGCCGGCCAGGATCAGCATCGGCCCATCGCGGTGCAGCACCGCTTCGCGCTGGGCTTCGGTCAGTGACGTGAGGAGATCAGGAAGCGGCATTTGCTAAACAGTTCCATAGAAAACGAATCGGCGAATAACCACGGCACGGCTGGCTCGTCAGCCCAGCCATCAGCAGGGCGTGGTGAACTAGTCAGCACAGATGCTTAGTGTGCGTTCAGTATACGGCCATGCCGTGCGCGCACGCGACCCCGCAGCATTCGTCGTGATGCTAGCACGTCGAGATTTCGCTCTGGCAATGGCGGAAAAAGACTGTTGCAATGGCGGCAAGTTGCTATACTTTTCGCAACACGCGGGGCACGGCGGCGGAGTTGCCGCAAGGCGGATGCCCCGGCGAGACATTCTGATACTTGGGAGGGAGCCCATGTCCACACGCATTCCGCTCAACCGATCGTACGAGGAAAGCCAGGGCCTGCACGATCGCCTCGAGATGAGCACTGCGGAAATCGGCCTTTCGGTGCGGACGACCAACTGTCTCGAAGAGCGCGGGATCTTCACGGTCTTCGACCTGCTAAATTCTACGCGCGAGGACCTGCTGAGCATCTCGAATTTTGGGGAAAAGACGCTCGAAGAGGTCTATGCGGCGCTCGAAAGCATCGGCTTTTACCGGCCCACGCGGCAGAAGGCCGTCTGCGGGTAGCGGAGCCTACTTGCTCAAGTCGATGCACTTGAGCGTATCGGTGCTGCGGACGTAGAGCTTGCCGCCGGAGAGCGCGGGAAGCGCGCGGACGGTCTCGTCAAAGAGCCGCATCCGGGCCAGTTCCCGGTAGCGCTGCGCGGACGGTTCCACGATTACCAGCTCGCCGTCGCTCTTCATGGCTAGTAGCTTGCCGTCGGCCAGGATCAGTGCGGCGGTGCCGAAGTCCTCGTGCGTCCAGAGTACGTTGCCCGGCACAGGATCAACCGCCCGGAGCCGAGCCACGCCGATATCCTGACGACCGTCGATGCCGTAGAGAATCCCCTCGTGCGGCACGGCGGTCACGTACTGGCTCGACATGACGTCGTCACTTTCCCAAACCACGCGTGCGTCGTTGGCGGTGATCTCGGCCAGCTTCGCGCCGACACCGTAACTGGCCGAGAGGAACAGGTGGCGATCGAGCACCACGGGGTTCGCTCCGTTGACCGTGGGGCCGGTGCGTCCGAAGGGAAACTGGAAGTGCATGCTGCCGTCCCGCGGGTCGACCGACGTGCACGTCAGCCGTGTGGCGAAGATGATGTGCCGCACCCCGTCGATGGTGGCGGCGACGGGCGACGAGTAACTGGCTCCCTCGTCGGTAGCGCTCCAGAGCGTCTTGCCGGTCTGGGCGTCCAGCGCCACGATCCCCGCGCCGTCGCGACCGCCGACGTTGACCAGCACGCGATCGCCTTCGACTAGCGGTGAACTGCCGGCGCCGAAATAGTTGGGCCGTGCCTCAAGCTCGTGATTCAGCGGGCGAGACCACAGCGGTTGCCCCGACTCGAGCGACACGCAGTGCAGATCCCCGTTCGCGCCGAGCAGGTAGACCCTGTCATTCGCAATGACCGGGACGCAGCGGGGGCCGTTGTCGGGGTCGATTCCGCCGGCATAGCGCGCCGGGAATGATTGCTTCCACAGCACATGGCCGTTGTCGGGCCGCATCGCCTCCGCAATCTCTTCATTGCCGACGCGGTGAAAGAGCACCACGCGCTGGCCGGCCACGGCCACGCCGGCAAAGCCGCTCCCCACGTCGCGCTGCCAGAGCGTCGGCGGCTGGCCGCCAGGCCACTTGGTGGCGATTCGTTCCTCATCGGCCACGCCATTGCGATGCGGCCCCAGAATTTGCGGCCACTCACCGGCGCTCGCAGCAGAGTACGGCGGCCAGATCGCCGCCAGCAGGAGCACCGCCCAAGCCATGCATGCCAGGCTAGGTGAGATACGGCGCCGGTGCACAGCCAAAGCGTCTCCGCAGGCTCGTCGCACATCGCCGCAAAACCGGTACAATGCGGGTCGAATTTCGAATCGAGCGGGATTCATGCGGCCGATTATAATGCCCGCCGCCCCGCGCGGGGAGCTTTCTGCGGCGGATTCGTGCGAAGCGTGGTCCCCGCGGCGTTGCGGGCGCCATCCGCCGGCTTGAAGCCGCAATCGTCCTCGACCGATTGACACAATTCTCCTGTCGCTGGCCGAATCACGAACCAATCTTCCGACGTCGACCTGGAGTGATATTCAACTTGGCACGGATTCTCCGACCATACGGCAAGAAGCGGGGCGAACGCCGCACCGGCTCGAAGCGGCTGGGAAGCTACGGCGAGGCTCTATTCTTTCTGTGCGTGTTGGCGATGGGAGCCGCCGGGCTGTACGTCATGCTGGCCGAATGGATTCTGCCGGAGTGGCGCGCCAACCAGCACTTCGCCGAAGCCGAATGCACCGTGCTGGGAACCCGCGTCGGCACGCGACAGGTCGACAACGGCATTCAGTACTATCCCGAGGTCTGGATTCGTTACCGGGCCCAAAGCCAGCAGCGCGAGGCGTGGACCTATAAGCTCGCTCCCGTCTACGTCGGCGATCGTCCGGCGGCCGAAGCGCTCATCGAGGGATTCGAAGTCGGCCAAACCTACCCCTGCTGGTATGACCCGCAGAACGCGGAACGAGCGGTGCTGGTGCGCCAGTACACGTGGTGGCTGTGGCTGCTGCTGGTCGTGCCGGCCTCGTTTGTCATCTTGGGCAGCGCCGGATTGGTGCGCGCACTGCTGCACACAAGCACGTCTGCGGAGCGACGTGCCGCGCTGGTTCAAAGGGCGGCGGGACTGGAACTGTTCGAAGACAACCAGGCGATGGGGGAGCGCTATCCCGGGATTCCGCGGCCCTCGAGCATCAATGACAGCCCTGGCACGCACCTGGCCTATCGGCTGCCGATCGACGTTTCTCCCGGATGGAAACTGCTGGGCGTGCTGTTGATCTGCCTGTTCTGGAACGGCATCGTCGGCCTGGCGATTGGCGGGGTGGTGAGCGACTTCGTTGCCGGCCGAGGGAGTTGGCTGGCGGCCGCGTTTCTCGTGCCTTTCGCGATTGTGGGGATGGGCTTCATCGTCGCCCTGGTGCGACAGGTGCTGGTCACCTCCGGTGTCGGCGGGGTGCGGCTGGAGGTCTCCGACCACCCGTTAGTGCCGGGTGAAGCGTACACGCTCTTCTTTTCCCAGTCCGGCCGGCTGCGGATGAATTCGCTGGCGATCCTGCTAGTGTGCGAGGAAGAAGCCACCTATCGCCAGGGCACCGATACGCGAACTGCCCGGCAGCGGGTTTTCGAAAAGCAACTGTACCGGCGGGAGAGCTTTCAAGTGCGTCCGGGAATGCCGTTCGAAGACGAGTGCGAGCTGGTCGTGCCCGAGGCGGCCATGCACTCATTTCAATCGCAGCATAACGAAGTGAAGTGGGAACTTTTGGTACGCGGCGACGTGGCCGGATGGCCCGACTACGAGCGACGGTTTTCGATCGTCGTCTATCCGCAAGGTGCGAGGGTTGCCGCCGTATGAATACGCCGCGAGTGACGCTGAGCCTGGACGCCAAGGCGGGGCCGTATCAGCCCGGCGACGTGCTGCGAGGACAGTACGAGGTCGGAATTCTTCATTCGGCAGAGGTGAAGGCGGTCGAGCTATCGGTGCTGTGGCACACCCTCGGCCAGGGCGAAGAGGATCTGGCAGTGCACTTTTTTGAGCGGCTGGCCGGCGAGGAGGGCGACGTGCTCGACCTGCGCGCGCCGCATGCATTTGAAATGATGTTGCCCAACAGCCCGCTGAGTTACGACGGCGTGATCGTGAAGATCTGCTGGTGCGTACGCTTGCGGGTGTTTCTCGGCCGAGGCAAGGACGTGCTCACCGAGCGCCCCTTTCAACTGGGCGCCGTTCCTGCTGCACAGATGCTGGAGTGATGATCCACCCGATCGGTCACAACCCGTTCGCGACCCGCTCGGTGCGGCCGGGGGCACTGGACTATATCTTCCCCACGGACCTCCGCGTGGAGGATGTGGTCGAGCGGCTGCGGGCCCACGGCTGGTGGGGGGAGATCGTCGGCCCGCACGGCTCCGGCAAGTCAACGTTGCTGGAGACGCTCCGGCCGAAACTCGAAGCCGCCGGACGGCACGTCGTAGCGATGACACTTTACCAGGGGCAGCGTCGCTTGCCTCCGCAGGGTCGACATCAGGGCGAGTGGCCCACGCCGGCGCAACTGGTCGTCGACGGCTACGAGCAGCTTGCAATGCCCGCGCGCTGGGCCCTCCAACGCCGCTGCCGCCGCGCGCGTGCCGGTTTGCTGGTGTCCACGCACCGCCCCACGGGCTTGCCCACGCTGTTGCATACGGCTCCCGATTTGGATGTCTTGACCGCTATCGTCAACCAACTGACCGGTGGCGACTTCAGCGTCATCACGCCCGAAGACGTCGCCCGCGCCTATCTCGTCCGCGGACATGACGTTCGCGAAACTCTCTTTGATCTGTACAGCTTGTACGAACGACGCAGGCGTCACGACCGGTAGTATGGTTAGCGTCGCTGCTGTGCATGCACTGCGCGCAATCGCTGTTATGTGCGAAGCATTCGCGGAAAACGTGCGCCGATCGGCGAAACGCAGCAAGTTTTGCTCCACTTCCGTGACGTACAGTTTTGCAACTGGCTGGCGCTTCCGCGCGGCACGGGGCGTGACATCTTCGCCTCTTATCCTCGCTTTGCCAGTCGGCAATATCTGCCCCGAGTAAATACTCAACCAAATGGCGGAGCGGCGATAGAAATCGTTGACACATCGCCGGTGGCATTGGTTAATCGATTGTTGAGGCGTTACTAACTCGACCCAAGTGAGCAGGAACATGCGAGCCAAACTCTTCCGAGCTGTGATGGTCACCACTGCCATGGGCGGTGCGTTGTTCGGCATGCCGACCGAGAGTCACGCCATCTTCCACCATCTATTCGGCCACCACTGGGGGCACCGGCCGACAACCACGTATCAGCCGGTGATGGCCGCGGCGCCGGCGGCGTGCAACCCCTGCCAACAGACGGTGAGCTATGTGCCACAAACCGCCTACCGCACGGTCTGCAGCAATGTGCCGGTGACGACGTACCGGCCCGTGACGGCGTACGATCCTTGCACGGGTTGTCCTACGACGTCGCTGCAGGCGGTCACCGCGATGGTGCCGCAGCAGCGCCAAGTGGCCTATACGACCTATCGCCCGGTTTATACCGCCGCGTATGCACCCATGGCGAACTATGCACCGGCAGCGACAGTCGCGACGCCTGGCTGTGGCACCTGTGCGCCGGCGACCACCGCTCCGCAAAGCGCCGCGCCGGCGGTCTCGAGCTGGTCGACGCCGACGCCACAGCCGACCTGGAGTGGCCGAGCTCCCATCAATGGAACGACGATCATGGAACCGACGCCCGCCGACGGAAGCGCCACTACCACGTACGATTACGAAACCGAGCGCGCGACCGGCGCCGAAGCAACTGAAAGCGAAACCGACGAGGCCGTCATGGAGCCGGAGGCGTCTCCGCAGTCGATGCGGAGCCTCAACAACGGCAACCCGGCAAGCAATCCGAACGTCGGCCGCGAACCGCGGTTGTTCGACCCCAAGGACCGCACCGCCCAGCGGCTTCAGCACAGCACCTTACGACCGGCGTCCGCAACCCGCACACTGACCGCCAGTGAGCAAGAGCGTCGTGACGCCCAAGGCTGGCAGACCGCAAAGTGACTTGGTGATCGCCGCTCGCGTCTTAGCGGGCCGCGACTGAGAAAAACAAACGCCCACGGACGCTTCGGTGCCCGTGGGCGTTTTTGTTGCGCCGCCACCGGGAGAGGGCATTCGAGGCAACGCGTTGCGAGGTTCGCTCGCCGGTAACCGAGATACTACCACGTATGTAAACGCCACCGCGAAATCCGTATAGTGGAGGCATGACCAATTCCGAAATCGCGACCATCTTCGACCAGCTTTCTGACCTGCTGGAATTTCGCGGGGCCAATCCATTTCGCGTGCGCGCTTACCGCAACGCCGCCCGTATAGTGCGTGATCTCTGCGAGTCGATCGGGGGCATAGTCGAGGATCCCCAACGCAAGCTCACCGACATCGCCGGCATTGGCAACGATCTGGCCGAGAAGATCGAAACGCTCGTCGCAACCGGCCGACTGCCGATGCTCGACGAATTGCTCAAGGAGACGCCCAGCAGCGTGATGGCGCTGCTGCGGATTCCGGGGCTGGGCCCGAAGCGGGCCGCCGTGCTGCACAAGGAACTGAACGTAAAAGGGCTGGAAGATCTTCGCGCTGCGTGTGAGGCCGGCAGAGTCCGTGGCCTGAAGGGCTTCGGCGAGAAGACGGAGAAGACGATCCTCGCCGGTCTTGATGTCGCCGCTACGGCCGAAGTTCGCACCTATTGGGCGTCGGCGGATCAGATCGTCCAGTTGCTGTTGGATCACATGCGGAAGTCTCCCGCGGCAAAGCGGGTCGAGATGGCGGGAAGCTACCGCCGCGGCCGCGAGACCGTAGGCGATCTCGACCTGCTGGTCGACTCGACCGAGCCCCACGCGGTCATGGACCACTTCGCACAATTCGGCGGTGTCGAAGCAGTGCTCGCCCGCGGCGATACGAAGATGTCCGTTCGGCTGACCACCGGTATGCAGCTCGATTTGCGAGTGGTTCCCGAGGAGTCATTTGGCGCGGCGCTGCAATACTTCACCGGTTCGAAAGACCACAACGTCGTCTTGCGGGGCTTGGCGAAGCAGCGCGGTCTGAAGATCAGCGAGTGGGGAGTGTTTGCGGTCAGTGGGGCGGAGGAGAAGTATGTCGCCGGCCGCACGGAAGCGGAGGTCTACGCGACGCTCGATCTGCCTTATTTCCCGCCCGAGCTACGTGAAGCGCGGCAGGAGTTCCAGTGGGCGGCCGCCGGAGCACTGCCGGATTTGATCACCGTGGACGACATTCGTGGCGATCTGCACATGCACACCACCGCCACCGACGGCAAGGCGACACTGGAGGAGATGGTCGAGGCGGCCCAAGCGCGTGGACTCAAGTATATTGCCATCACCGACCACTCGAAGCGTGTTTCGATGGCGGGCGGTCTGGACGCGACGCGGCTGCGTCGCCAGTGGGAAGAGATCGACCGACTGAACGAGACGCTGAGCGGGTTCACGATCCTCAAGGGCATCGAGTGCGACATCCTGGAGAAGGGCGGGCTCGACCTGTCCGACGACGTGCTGGCCGACGCGGATTGGGTTGTGGTAAGCGTTCACTACGGGCAGAATCAGCCGAAGGATCGCATCACCAAGCGGATCGTCGACGCACTGGCCAACCCGCACGTATCGGCGCTGGCTCATCCGACCGGGCGGCTGATCGGCCGCCGGGAGCCGTATGCTGTGGATCTCAACGCTGTCATGGAAACCGCGCACGCGCACCACAAACTCATGGAATTAAACGCCAATCCGGCGCGGCTCGATCTGGACGACGTCGCCTGCGCCATTGCCAAGCGGAATGGCATTCCTATCGTGATCAGCACCGACGCCCACAGCATCAACGGGCTCGATACGATGCGCTACGGCGTTCTGCAGGCGCGCCGCGGCGGCCTGACCAAAGACGACGTGGCGAACACCAGAAGTTGGACGCAGTTGAAGAAGCTGCTCCAGCGCGGCGACTGAAGCGACGTAGCGGCGACTATTCGCCCTGGTCGTGGCGCTTCCCGAGCACTTCCAGGCGATAGCCGGTGACGGTGATGCCTCGCGACTGAAGCTGTTCGACCAGTCCTGGCTGAAGTTTGTCCAACAGTTCCGGATCGAACTGGACCGGCAGGTCCTCGATCTGTCCCGTCTCGGCGTCGCGGAAATGGTAATGGGCTTCGCGACGGGCATCGAACCTAGCCGACCCGTCTTCGGATGCCAGCTTCGTGACCAATCCGGCCGCGGCAAGGGCTTCCAGGGCGTTGTACACGGTGGCGAGGCTAATAGTCGGCAGAAAGCTGCGAACCTCCTGATACACATCCGCCGCCGTGGGATGGGCGTCCGACTGTTCCAACAGCAGATAGACCGCCGCCCGCTGCTGGGTGTACCGGCAACCGGCCTCTTCCAGCGAGGCGCGCAGGCGATCTAGCGTCTCTCCGGAGTTTCCCAGGAGCGAGTCGAATCGATGTGGCCCAGCCGGTATCATACCGCGCAGTATAGGTGCCGTCGGAAGCATCCGCAACGCTGTGGAGATCGCCGCACTGGGGAAGCGATGCGCTGCCGAGCCGCGCGGGGCGGCCCGGTCAGCGCAATACCGCGAAGACAAACCTGCGGATAGCTTTCGTAGACGTTCTTGACGTTGCCTTACGCCCGTTCGACGGTGCCATAGGTTATTCCATCTGTGGCTTCTCGCCGCGTCCGTGGCCAAACCACTGCTGTCTCCGAACGGCCCGTGTTGCGATGGGAGCAACCGACGCCGTCGTGCTACTTGGTCGAGGGTGACGACGCCGAAGTGCGAATCGTGGTCGATTCCCGTTCGCGCTCGGCAGCAGTTAACTCAACGGCGCGGTGAATAAACGACTGCACCTCGCCGACGCTGTGGGCACCGGTCAACTGCGTTCGCTTCCACCCATCGGCAGACTTGCGATAGGTAATCAACTGCGGAATGCTGCCGCCGGACATCAACTGCGAGGCCAGCCGCGATTGTTGGTCGGAGTTGACGACGGCGAACGACACGTCCTTCAAGCTCCCCTGATGGCGGAGTGCGGGAATTACCGAGTGCTTCATGGTCTGGCAGCCGGGGCACCAGTCGGCGCCAACCAATATGACCAGCGGCTGGCCGGTTTCGATCGTCTGGTGGTAGGCCTGGCGATAGCTGACGTTGGCGGAGTCTTGGGGGCCGCCAGCGAGAACCGTGGCCTGAAGCATGAAACACAAGGCGAGACTATTCATGGTGCTCTTCCTTCCGAGATTGAGCAGTGACAAATAGGCGGTGCGGTAGCACGCCATCCAAACACAGGGGGTCCAGAAACCAAACGGCCCGGCATGGCATTAGATCAACCGGATTTATGCGGCGTGGCAGGGGAGCATTTGCCAAGACGAGGCTGGCAAGATCAGCTTCCTACGCGATTGGTGTCCTTCCCGGTTGTCCATTAATGCCAGCAAGAGGCGGGTTGTCGGGGGCGAGGTCAGTAGTGTAGCCAGGTGGTCTGTGATTGCAATGGGCGACTGGGTGACTTTGCCGATTCGGTGGAATGGAGAAATCTTGTGGCGAAACCGCCGTCTTACGGAAATTCCATGCGGCGACGCCGTAAACATAGAAATACCGCCAAGAAACGGCAAAAGCCGGATTGGTGCGATGGCACCGGTGCGCTATAATTTCACCCGGCCTCAATCCTCGGTACAACAACATGTTGCGCACAATCGGTGGTGCGGAGATGCGATGAAGTTGCGTGTCGGACTTGTCGGCTTGGGCGACGCATGGGAGACGCGCTATCGCCCGGCCCTGCGGTCGCTGAGCGATCGCTTCGAGGTGCGCGCCATCTGCGAGCCGGTGGCTCGCCGTGCCGAGTTGGCGGCTGGTGAATTCGGCGCGCGGCCGGTCGACGGCTATCGGGCGCTGGCGGTCCGGGAGGACGTCGACGCGGTCCTGTTTCTTTCCGCCAAGTGGTTCGGGGTGCTGCCGATTTTGGCGGCCTGTGATGCGGGAAAGGCCATTTATTGCGCCGCCGCCATGGATCTGGCCCTGGATCAGGCCCGCAATCTGAAGTCACGAGTGGAGTCGTCCGGCATCGCATTCATGGCGGAGTTTCCGTTTCGTCAGGCGCCCGCCACGATCCGCCTCAAGGAACTAATCGCCACGCACCTGGGGCAGCCGCGTCTGATGTTCTGCCACCGCCGGCACAAGGCAGACCTGGAGAAGGAGGATATCCGCGGCGCTAACCTGCGGGAGCTGACCGAGCTGGTTGATTGGTGCTGTTACCTGGTGGGTCGCGAGCCGACTTCGGTGCTGGGCACCACACATTTCGTTTCGGACGACGCAATCGGCGCGGACTACCAACTGTTGAGCCTGGACTTTTCACGCTCCGGCAGTCCCGGTACGGGAGCGATGGCGCAAATCAGTTGCGGCCGCTACATCCCCCGCGGCTGGGAAGAGGCGGTGGCGTTCCGCCCGCCGGCGGGCATACAAGTCGCCTGCGAGCACGGAATCGCCTTCGTCGATCTGCCGTCGACGATCATTTGGTTCGACTCGGCGGGCCGGCACATGGAGACGCTCGACAGCGAGCGGCCCGTGGGTGAGCAGCTTTTGCTTTACTTTCACCGCACGGTCACTAGCCTGCTGTTGAACACCGCAGGACTGGAAGACGCGTACCGGGCGCTGTCGATCGTGCTGGAGTCCGAGAGCAGCCACCGGCAAGGATGCCGCATCGCACTTCGTCTTCACGACGGCAACGGGGCGGCGGGCGGCGGGGCGTAGCACACGAATCTTCGCCAAGTGCCTGCAAAACTTGCTCCCGCGCTGTCTCCGCATTAGCCTACCGGGTGGTGCTGGTTCGCTCACGTTAAGACAAGTAGAGGCGGAACCTGCTTCGCTGATCGGGTGGAGCCGCAATACGATGCGGACTTCCGCTGGCGATCAGACGCGATCGCGCACCGCGGAGAAGAGCACGAAATCACAAGAAGGCATCGCATGAATCCCTCCAAGACCGCAATTCTCATGACGGCATTTGTCGTCACGCTTATTCAGTCGGCCCTTGTTCAGTCGCCGCTTGCTCTTGCCCAAGACAAGACGGACCTCGACCAAACGGGCGTACAATGGGCACCGTTCTTGGAGTGGGAACTTGCCAACACAACATTCCGCGGCAATCCGTACGATTTGGAGGCGACCGTCACATTCGCCCACCGCGACAGCGGCGAACAGCGTACGACCGGCATGTTCTACAGCGGCGATGACACGTGGAAGTTCCGTTTCACGGCGACACGGCCCGGCGTTTGGACGTTCAAGACCACCAGCGACGATTCGGAACTCGACGTGCGAACGGGAAGCGTAACGATCGAGCCGAACCCACGCGGTTACGGCTTCGTGACGTATCGAGGCAACAAATGGGTGCGACCCCGGGGCGAGTCCGGACAACTCGAGTGGTTCGTCCCGCAGTTCGTGATGTACGATGGTCCCGACGTCTTTCATCGCCAGCCGGCCCGGATCGACGCTCACATTCAGATGGCCCTCGCTGAACACGGTTTCACTGGATTTCACGTCCCCGTGCTTTGCCGCTGGTTCAATCTGAACAGCGAGAGCTCCGCAGATATAGACACCGATGACCCTAACCCTGATCCGCGCACGTTCGAGGCGCTCGAACTGCTGATTACGAAGTCGCACGTCGCGGGAGGCGTCGTTCATCTGTGGGCGTGGGGCGACGATCAGCGCGATCAGACGCCGGCGCGATGGGGGATCAACGGGAAAGCTGATAAGCGCTTGCAGCGCTACATCGCCGCGCGGCTGGGGCCGCTCCCCGGTTGGACGATGGGCTATGGATTTGACCTGTGGGAGTGGGTGGACGAAACACAACTGACCGAGTGGCATCGAAACATGCACGACCATTTCGGCTGGCCGCACATGCTTGGCGCCCGCTCCAGCACCAACGAACTCGACCAACTGAGCGAAGCGCTCGATTACGCTTCGTACGAACAGCACAGGCCCGACTACGCGATGTACGTGCAGACAATCGAGCGGCGGCCTGAGAAGCCGTCGTTTTCCGAGGATCGGTTTCGCGTCCGCGAAGGGGGATACCCGGAGAAGGACTACGACCTGACGCGCACGCGCCATGGGTTGTGGCATTCGGCGATGGCCGGCGGCGTGGCCAATATCTGGGGATATATGCTCCCCGACCGAATGCAAGTCTCCAATCCCGAACCGGCTTTTCCGTATCCTCAGCCGCACCTTGTGAAGACCTATGCGGAGTTCTTTCGCGGTCGGCTCTTGATGGAGATGCGGCGAGACAATGACATGACCGACGGCGTGTGCCTGAGGGATCCGTCCGGCACACATTGGCTGGTATACGGCGAGGATGTCGAATCGGTCCGACTCGATCTGTCGGGCATGCCGGAGGCGCAGGTCGCCGTGGCCGTCGACACGAAGAAGCCATACAAGGAGGTCGAGCTGGGCCAGTTGCCGCCCGAACAGCAGAACTGGAAGGTACCCTATGTTTCGGACTGGGCGATTGCGATCGGTGAGTTCCCGGGGAGAACACGGTAGGCAAATGGCGTTCCCGGCCGTCGCGAAATCTGCCGCAGACGATTGCGCAATTGCTGCGTACGCAAGCAGATCGCTAATCCCGATTCTGGCAGTGGCGATTCTAGCTTTTGGATCGACGCTGCATGCCGACGAGCCGCCCTATCCGCCCAGTGCGGTGATCGCCGGGATGCATCTCGACTGGTCCACGCACCAGCGGCACGCGCCGGGGAGCGACAACTGGCCGATGACTTGGGCCGATGACGGGCACCAGTACACAGCCTGGGGAGATGGCGGCGGCTTCGGAGGTACGAACAGCAAAGGTCGCGTCAGTCTGGGAGTCGCCCGCGTTGCAGGCGAACCGCAGAACTTCCGCGGAACAAACCTCTGGGGTGGCATAGATGCCGACGTCCCGGCCCAGTTTGCCGGCAAG
The DNA here is from genome assembly GCA_040880125.1 of Pirellulales bacterium. Taxonomy (GTDB): domain Bacteria; phylum Planctomycetota; class Planctomycetia; order Pirellulales; family JBBDJB01; genus JBBDJB01. The sequence continues at coordinate 149,784 of JBBDJB010000052.1, forward strand.
TCGTATGGCATCATTGGCGTAAACGGCGTGCTGTACCTGTGGTGGGTGCCGGACCCGTTGCCGCATCTGCAAGAGACGCGCATCGCTTGGTCCGAGGATCACGGTCGCACGTGGACGCGTTGCGACTGGGCCTTCACCTTCCAGGATGCGCTGACGATCCCGACGTTCCTCAACTACGGCCGGGACTATGCGGGGGCACGCGATCGGTACGTCTACAGTTACTACATTCAGCCGCGGTATGGGCCAGGGCGGTCTCAGTCGCAACAAGCCTATCAGAGCGGATTCGACGTCCATCGGCCGGGTACGCTTTACCTGTCGCGAGTTTTTCGCGACCGAATCCGCGATCGAGACCACTACGAGTTCTTCGCCGGGTTCGATCCGCAAGGGCAGCCCCGCTGGACGGCCGACGTCAAGGGCAAACGGCCTGTCTTCGAGGACGCCGCCGGGGTCGGGTGGAACGTGAGCGTCTGCTTTAACGCCGGGCTAGGCCGCTATCTGCTGTGCACGGAGCACAGTCGGACGCACCTGGGGCGGCTGGGCGTGTTCGATGCTCCGCAACCGTGGGGCCCGTGGACGACGGTGGCCTACCACGACACCTGGGGCGAAGGGCACGTGCCGGTCAATACTTTCTATTGGAGCTTCCCGACGAAGTGGCTTTCTGGGGACGGCCGGGATTTCACGCTGCTGTTCACCGGCCGCACGGAGAACGACTCGTTCAATTCGGTCCGAGGCCGATTTGAATATGCCACGCCGGACTAGCGGAGAAGATTGGAGAGCCGCTGTCCCCCGCCGTTTTCGACAGCGCTGCAGGGCCCAAATGGAGCGCCCACCGTACGCCCGGTAGAACAGCCACGCATTGACGCAAACCTTGGGATCGCATAACTTACGTCACTTGCGGCGCCGTAGCCAAGTGGCTAAGGCAGCGGATTGCAAATCCGCCATCCCCGGTTCGAATCCGGGCGGCGCCTCTTTGTTTCGCGGCGATTCGGAGCCGCTGCGGGGGCCCTCACCGGTGGGGTGTCGCGGGAATCAACCCCGGATGCCCGCATCCCGTCCACTGGACGTGGCGCCGTTCGTTTGGGCGGCTTCGCTTAACTGCCCGCTCCCCCTTTTTCGAAACACCCGGCTCAAGTTCATCCTCGCTTGGCCGGCCATGCCCGGACTCTTTGAATGGCCCGAAAGACACCGCCGAAGGCCGATGCAAGCGGAACCAAGAGACAGGCGAGTCAGGTCGTGCGGCGGCTGAAGGCCGATTTTCCGGACGCCACTTGCGCGCTGAATTTTAAGTCTCCGGTGCAGTTGCTTGTCGCGACCATTCTCTCCGCCCAATGCACCGATCAGCGGGTGAACATCGTCACTAAGGACCTATTCGCTCGTTATCCCACGGCCGAGGCGCTGGCCAAGGTGCCGCTGCCGGTGCTGGAGAAGGCCGTCCAAAGCACCGGATTCTTCCGCAACAAGGCGAAGAATATCAAAGCAGCTTGCCAGTCGCTGGTGAAGGAACACGGCGGCGAGGTTCCGCAAAATCTCGACGCTCTGGTGGCTCTGCCCGGCGTCGGCCGCAAGACGGCAAACGTTGTGTTGGGCACGGCCTTCGGCATGGCTACCGGTGTGGTTGTCGATACGCACGTCGCCAGGATCAGCCACCGCTTGGGCCTTACCGAGCAGAAGGACCCGGTTCGCATCGAGCGAGATCTGATGGAAATCGTGCCGCAGCGCGAGTGGGTGGACTTTTCGCACCGGATGATTCACCATGGAAGGCAAATCTGCATCGCACGCAAACCGCGATGCGAAGAGTGCTCGATGAATCGGTTTTGCCCACGGATCGGTGTGAAGGACAAGCTCGTCAAGAAGTAGTACGCTCGGCCGCCAGGTTTTGCAGAATCGGTGGGCAGTCAGGCAGCGGCACGTTCTCGGCGGCAGTTTCTCGTGCTCCCGGTCCCCTTTGCGTTGATCTCGCCATGATACTTGCTGGTTCTCAAATCCGAAGTCGACTTGGCTCCGATATTCACATTGATCCGTTCGACGAGGCGCTGCTCAATCCGAACAGCTACAACCTCACGCTGCACAATGAGTTAATGGTGTATGAAGAGGTGGTGCTCGATATGGCGAAAGCCAATCGGGTGCGCCGGGTGCAGATTCCTGACGAGGGCCTGGTGCTAAGCCCGAGCCAGCTCTATCTCGGTCGGACGATCGAGCGCACCGAGACGCACAACCTCGTGCCGATGATTGAAGGCCGCTCCTCGGTCGGGCGGCTGGGGCTGTTCGTCCATGTGACCGCCGGGTTCGGGGACGTCGGCTTCTGCGGATACTGGACGCTGGAGATATTCGCCGTGCAGCCGGTGCGGATTTATCCGGGCGTGCCGATCTGCCAGATCTTTTACCATGAGATCACCGGACAGATCACCGAATACGACAGCAAGTATCAGCACAACCGCGACATTCAGCCGAGCTTGCTGTTCAAAGAGTTGAATCCCGGTGTGGAAGAGGACGATCCGCAGCTTCTGCTGGAGTTCGGTATGGAACGACCGCAGGGGTAAGCGGCTAACGAAAAACGGGACAGGCAGCGCACTACATCACCGCGAAGTAGTTCTCGACGGCGAAGTCGAATAGCTCTTCATTCATCTCCAAATCGGTGCCTTCGTAGCGGCAGAAGTTGCAGATCTGCATCAACAGGTCGCGCGGCTGGCAGCAGCGGAAGGGTCGCTTGTCATGGCGGTAGTGGTTCTCGACCAGGTAGTCGATCACCTCTTCCCGATACTTCAAGCCCATCTGCGGTGCCATCAGTTTGAACAGCTCGCGGAACTCCTCCTCGGTCGGATCAGTTACCTCGATCTTGTAGGGAATTCGCCGCAAGAAGGCGTCGTCGACCAGGTCGCGTGGCTCGAGGTTCGTCGAAAATACGATCAATTGATCGAACGGTACCTGGATCTTTTTTCCGATCGACAGGTTGAGGAAGTCGTACCGCTTTTCCAGCGGCACAATCCAGCGGTTGAGTAGTTCGTCGGTGCTCATCTTTTGCCGGCCGAAGTCGTCGATGACCAGCGTGCCGCAATTGCTCTTGAGCTGGATGGGCGCCTCGCTGATGCCCGTGGCGGAATTCACCGTCACTTCCAGGTTGTCCATCGTCAGTTCGCCACCCACCACGATCGTCGGTCGCCGGATGCGGATCCAGCGGCGGTCGAGCTTGCGCTGATCGATCAGGCCTTCGTAGCCGGCTACGGGAACCTCCGTGTGATTGCTGGGATCGTAGAGGCGAATGATCTCGCCGTCGATGCCCAATGCGCGGGGGATCCAGATGTGTTCACCGAACGCCTTGGTGATGCGCTCTGCGATGCTGGTCTTTCCGTTACCCGGCGCGCCGAACAGGAACAAGCCGCGTCCGGAATTGATGGCTGGCCCCAGCCGCCGCAGCATTTTCTGGTTGATCAACAGGTCCGAGAACGCCCGCTTCAGATCGTCGGGCGTGGGATGCTGTCCAGCGAGCGACTGCGCCGCGACGGCGGCAGTATAATCTTGCAGCGTGACGGTGGCGGCGCCGAAGTAAGTACACGTCTGCGAGTAGCGCCGCGCTCGCTCTCGCCCCATCTCAGTGAGCTGGTAAACGTAGTCGTTCATGGGCGCCGCACCGCGATGAGCAACAAGCTGATCGTGCTTCATCTGGTGCAGCAGGTCGTCGATGAGCCGGAACGGCAAGGCAACCTGCTCGGCAACCCCGCGTCCGCTGGCTTCGCCGCGAGCCAGCAGGAACTTCGTGCAGAGCGCCTCGACTTCCGAATCGGTCAGCCCGGCCTGCTCGAACGAATCCGGCTCGAGCGGAATGAACTCGCCCGATTCGCCGATCTGGTTGCCGCTGCCGTCGCTGCCGTCGACCATGCCATTGATCCGGTCGAGCAGCGCATCGAGCTCCGACTCGCCGCGCGGCTCTTCTCCCTCGACGGCGGCTCCGGTTGAGGTTCCGTGCTGGGGCTGTCTGGCCTGCAGTTCGGCCCAGGCTGCCGCGCTTTCCTCTCCCCGGCTCGACAAGCGAGCCAGCAAACTCTGCAGATCCTGTTCAGCCATGGTGCCGTCCTAAGCGATGAGCCAGTGAACATCCTCGCCGAGCGCATCCCCCCTGCGCGGCACTGCAAATCTAGGTCTTTTGGTGCAAAGGTCAAATCCGCCGAGACGTAGCCGACCGGTGAGTGGACCTGTTCGGATCAGCGCGATTAAGCCATCCGCGCAGCCCACTCCGCGGTCGGTATCATCGATGTGGGGCGCGAACGTACGCTTAGCCTTCGCTGGTCGCCGTCTGGTCGTCGAACTTCTCTTCCAGACGATTCAGTTCCGCTTTCAACTCCTGCTGGATCTCGGCATACTCCGGATTGCCGTAGACGTTGTTCAGCTCGTGAGGGTCCTTTTCCAGATCGAACAACTCCCATTCGTCCAGCCGGTAAAAATGGATGAGCTTGTACCTCTCGGTGCGAACCCCGTTATGGCGGCGGACCGAGTGGGCTCCGGGATACTCGTAGTAGTGGTAGTAGATCGACGTCTGCCAGTCCTCGGGCGGATTGCCCGACAGCAGTGGCCGCAGGCTCCGCCCCTGCATCGTCTCGGGAATGTCGGCGCCCGCGATGTCCAGAAACGTCTCCGGAACATCGAGGTTGAGCACCATCCGCGCATCCACCGAGTCGGGTTCGACCACGCCCGGGTAGCGCACGATCAGCGGCGTGCGGAGCGACTCTTCGTACATGAACCGCTTGTCGAACCATCCGTGGTCGCCCAGATAGAAGCCTTGATCCGAGGTGTAAATCACCATCGTATTCTCGGCAAGCCCCTCTTGTTCCAGGTAGTCGAGCAGACGCCCGACGTTATCATCCACCGAGGCGACGCAGCGCAGATAATCCTCCATGTATCGCTGGTACTTCCACTTCTTGAGCGCCTGGCCCTCCAGCCCCTCCGGGGGATGCACCTTCGTATCGGCGGGCACGCGCAGATGATGTTCGATCGTCATCTCCTGGGTGTGGGCCGCCGTGGTGCGCGTGCTGTAGTCGTCGTTGAAGGTGACCGGCGCGGGAATCTCCTGGTCGGCGTACAGGTCTTGATGATCCGGCCCCGGCTGCCAGTTGCGGTGGGGCGCCTTGTGATGGCACATCACGAAGAACGGCTTCTCGCGGTCCCAGCGGCTCTCCAAGTGATCGATCGTCAGATCGGTGATGATGTCGGTCACGTAACCTTCGTGCTTTGCGCGCTGGCCCATCTCGATCATGGCTGGGTCGTAGTACGCCCCCTGCCCCGGCAGGATGTTCCAATAGTCGAAGCCGGTCGGATCACTTCCGAGGTGCCACTTGCCGATCATCGCCGTGTGATAGCCTGACTGCCGCAGCAGCTTGGCGACGTTCTGCTGCGAGCCGTCGAAGCGATCGCCGTTTTGCCGGAAGCCGTTTAAATGGCTGTACAGCCCGGTGAGAATCACCGCTCGGGCAGGTCCGCAGATCGAGTTGGTGACGAAGCAGTTCTCGAAGCGCATCCCCTCGCGGGCCAGCCGGTCGATGTTCGGCGTTTCGTTCACCTTGCTGCCGTACACGCTGATGGCGTGCGAGGCGTGATCATCGGTCATGATGAACAGGATGTTCGGGCGGTCGGCCGCCGGCGCGGCTGCGGTCAGCCAGAGCAGCAGCGTCAATGCGGTGAGGTACTTCCACATGGCATGTCTCCCGATCGCGAGTCGGAGAGTGATGATCTAACGGCGGCACGATTCTGCTGTGGCGCATCCGCTCCATTCGGTACCGCCGGTCTGCTTTGACCGTTTTACGTTTGTCAGGTACGGTTTCCCATAGGTTTTCGCGGAGGCGGGCGACGCCCGCCAGTTATGGTGTCACCATACCCTCTGTGGGGGCAGATGCAACTTCTGAGTACTCGCGCTGTCTTCGTTTGATACGATTCCGGACTTCTTTCCTTCCCGCGAATAGCCGCCCATGCAGATCATCCTTACGGCCGTAGGTCCGGATAACCGTGGACTGGCCGACCCAATCGTTCACTACGTAACCGGCCAGGGCGCGAACATCGCCGAAATCCAGATGTTCAACCACGACGCCGAGTCGGTCTTCGCGATGCTGCTGCGGATCGACCTGGCCGGCGATCAATTGCCGGTTTTGCGCAGCGCGATGCAGGAGATCGGCAGCCTGAAGAACCTCTCCATTCGCGTCTGGTCGCCGGATGAGCGTGCGTCGCGTCCCCGACTGGCGATCTGTACCACCTACCGCCCGGAGACCTCGCTGGCGCTGTTGCGCAGTATCCGCGATCAGAAGATCAGGGCCGAGCCGGCGCTGATGCTGGGCAATCGCCCTCAAGGCCGCTCGCTCGCCGAACAGTTCGGCGTGCCGTGGCAGAACATCGGCGACGCGCGAGGGAACCCAGACAACACGCGGCTCGTTGAACTGTGCGACGAGCACCAGATCGACTACATCGTTCTGGCCCGCTACATGCGCGTGCTGCCGCCGGAGGTCTGCTGGAAGTACGCCGGCGGGCGGATCATCAACCTGCACCATGGGCTGTTGCCTAGCTTTCCCGGCATTCGGCCGTACCACGAGGCGTACGCCAGCCGCATGCTTACTTACGGCGCAACGTGCCACTTCATCGTGCCGGAATTGGATGCGGGCAATCAGATCATCTACCAGTCGACGTTTCTGGTGCCGCCGGGCATGAAGCTCGAGGAAATCGTCCGTCGCGGTCAGGAGGACAACGAACCACACTGTCTAGTGGAAGGCGTCCGCCGCGTCGTCGATCGGGAAGTTCAGTTGCACTTCAACCGCGTGGTCGCAAACCGGCAGGGGTGAGAGCGGGCGGTTCTTCAAGTCGGCGAGTGGCGCGGTGGCACAGACATACCTGTCGGTGCTGCTTTCTTTACCCTTCTCCCCGGCCCTCTCCCGTGGGGGAGAGGGAGTGGTTGCATGCGCTTGTTACTGGTCGCGGTCGGAACCGCTGCGCGAGCCGGCGGTGGCCCCGCGCTGGTCGATGAGGGCATCCAGTTCCTGCCTTAATCGCGGCAGGATGGCGTCATAAGCAAAGGCCCCGATTGACTCGCTGCCGCGCTTGAGATTCACAAAGTTCGGGCCGCACCAGAGGCCCAGGTCGGCGTCGTCGGTCTCGCCGGGACCGTTCACGCGGCAGCCCATCACCGCGATGGTGATGGCGCGATCGGCCGCGTAGCGGGTCATATCGCGGACCTGCTCGGCCAGATCGACGAAGGCCTCGTTCTCCACGCGCGAGCAGCTCGGGCAACTGATGATGTTCAGCGTGCTCAGGCCGTAATCCACCACGGAGCGGACGCGGCCGTCGGCGATGTCGCTGAGTATCGCCCGGGCCGCCTCGATCTCTTCCGGCTTGCGTGGATTCGGTACGGTAAGCGAAACCCGCACGGTATCGCCGATGCCGCGGCTGATGAGCTGCTCGAAGGCGATGCGCGTTTTGATGACGCCGTCGGGCGGCATGCCGGCTTCGGTGACGCCCAGGTGGAGCGGTACGTCGGGCCGGCGCTCGGCAAAGCGGCGGTTGACCTCGATCACCTTCGCCGGGTCGGAGTCTTTCAGCGACACGCAGTAGCGCGTGAAGCCGAGACTGTCGAGCAGCTCGCAGTGTTCCAGTGCGCTTTCGAGCATCGGCGTGATCGAATCGCCCGGCTCGAAAGCGGCCAGCTTCGCGGGGTCGACGCTTCCGCAGTTTACGCCGACGCGGATCGCACAGTCGTGCTGCTGTGCGACGCCCACTAAATAGGCCACCTTCTCCTGCCAGGGCTTTTCGCGCTCGTGGTGGTAGAGATGCCCGGGATTGTAGCGGAGCTTGTCGACGTGCGGAGCGACCAGTTCTGCGAGGCGGTAGTTCTCCTGCAGGTCGACCGCCAGGTTCGCCCGCGTCTGGCGGCGAATCTCCGCCAGGGCCTCGGCGTCCTTTCGGTTGTCGACGGCGATCCGCACAACGTCGGCCCCGGCCTCTTCCAAGGCATGGACCTGCTCGACCGTGGCGGCCACGTTCTGCGTCGCCGTGGCCGTCATGCTCTGCACGGCGATCGGATGGTCCTGACCGATTGTGGCCGTGCCGATGCGCACCGATCGAGTTGGATTGCGCGTTAACTCCACTAGTTGATTGCTCCGAAGTTGCAGGAAATGGGACAGGCACCTCACGCACGTCCGATGTGAGGGACCGCTCCCGCTCGGTGTTCGGAGCCAGTCCCATTTTTCAGAAGCGTTGCTTCAAATCGGCTCTTTCTCGATCTCCACGCAGATGCCGCCGGCCCGGAACATGCGATGGACCCGGGTGAACCACAGCTCGTTCTTCCAGCGCAGGCCCAGCGATTCGCAGGTCTTCATCAATTCGCGGCGATTGTACGTGCGGCAGCACCACAGCCGGCTGGTCCACGCGCCGGAAAAGTTGTCCTCGGTCGTCAACAGAAACATCCGCCCGCCGGGACGCATCACCCGCGACAGCTCCGCGAGCCCGGTGTGCGGGTCGGGCAGGTGCTCCAGCACGTAGCCGCAGGTGACGCCATCGAAGCTCTCGTCGGCAAACGGCATCCGGGCCAGGTCGGCGGCGACGAATTCCGGAGCGGAACTTCGAAGGCGGTTCCGGGCGCGGCGCAGCATCGGTTGGGAAAGATCAAAACACGTGATACGCGTGCCGGGATCTGCGAACTTCACCAGGTGCTGGGCGATTTGGCCGGCGCCGCTGCCCACGTCGAGGATGGAACGCAGCCCCCGCAGATCGAACTTCCGCTCGCGAAACAGTCGCTCGCCCAGCGGGATGTGCAGCGACAACATGCTGCACGTGGCGAGCATGGCCCCTTTCGGCCCGCCGTAGACGTCGCGGACCTTGTCCCGATATTGTTCATAACTGAGCCGCTGGATCAGGTCGTTCTCCACGAATTTGTTGAACGACTTTTTGCGGTGGTTGGACGGGCGCTTCTTTTTGTGAGTGAGCATAGGCATCGGCCGGTCGCTCCTGAAGGAGTTTGCTATTCTGTTTCCGTGGCAGGCGTTGCTCGACCGTTGCACTAGTCACCGTGGACGGAGGCCGACGAAAGCGGAGGCGTCGCTTCTCTGCCCGATCGCTGAATATGTACCGGCCGACGCTTTGGATCCCGCGGAAACTCCCTCAGCGGGAGGATTCCTGCGGCTCACCGGGCGATGGCGCGAGACAATGCGAATGCGGGGCAAGCTTCATGCCATCCGCGGGTCGTCCGTGGGGATTGGCGAATCTGCGATTGTTAGCCGAATTGCCGAGAGTCGTGAATGCACTTAGATAAACACTCGCCGATTATAGATATACCACTCGACCAACAGCACGAACAGGGCCCCCAGTAGCACGTACTTCCACAACTCCCGTCGGGCGGGTTCCCAGCCTGTGCGACCGTCAACGGTGACGTAGCCGATCTGGATTGCCTCTTCCGGCCGCGGCCGGATATTACTCTCCGTCTCGTCGAACAGATTGACCGCGAAGTGCCGCTGCTGGCCGCCTTCCTGGCTGATCTGGTAGATCCCGGCCACCTCGGTGCCATGGAAATGGTAGGTGCCTTGCTGCGAGCGGACCAGTCGCTGCGAGTCGCCCTCGGGCGATCGGACGGTCAACTCCGCGGCAGGTCCATCGGCCGACAGCGTCACCGGCTCGCCCGGCCGCACGCTTTGCAGCGAGGTGCCGCCGCTGGGGCGGCCGAGGTACTCGATGACGTTCAGCAGAAACGTGGGAAAGCTCAAGCGTCCGATGGGCCAGTTCGTATTGAACCGCTGGCCGTCTTCGGCGGTGCTAACGATCTCAAAGCCGAGCACGGCGTCTTCGTAACCGCCGCGGGGGGCGATGGCCATCAGCTTGCCGCGATCGCCGTCGATCAGCACGGTACCGCCGGTGGGTGGCGATAATGAAAGGCTCTCGGCAACCAGAATGTCGTCCAGTTCCACAAGCTGCAAAATTGGATGTGCGCGGTTGGTGTCGATCACCTGCGGCCCGCTGATGGTCGGCGGCATGCCGTCCTCGGCGTTCGTCTGCCACTCGAGCATCGGCGGCAGCCGGCCGATGAACAGCGTGTTCGCCTCCGGCATGGCCTCGGGCCTGCACTGGTCGTAGACCACCAGGTCGTAGACGCCCGAGGCGGCCTGCTGCTTGTATGCTTCGCTGGCCAGATGCGCCGGCTTGGCAAATTCAACCTGGGCGTGCTCGCGGGCTTGTGAGGTTAGCAGGCCCAAGCGGAGCGCTTCGTTGCCCGGCGAGACCAGCAGCACCCGGGCGAGCCGCGGCGGATTGACAGCGGCGTAGGCGGTGTCGTCCAGCGCGAGCGAGTCCTTTTCCTGCAGGACCACGCGCAGCGCGCCGCGCTGCATCTGGCCCAAGTCGAACGCCAGCCCTGTAGCGCCGCCGGCGGCAATGTCGATCTGCTTGGCGTCGAGCAGTTCGTCCCCTGCGTACAGCTCCGCGGTGCGGGTGACGTCCCGTGGGCCGTAGTTGGCGACTTGCGCAAACGCCTGCCAGCGCGTGCCGTCGACTTCGTCAGGGCGGGTACTGAAGGCGGTGACGGCCACGTTCTCGGCAGCGGCTTCGCCCAGCGGTACGAAGATGGGCGTGAGGTTTCCCAGCGAGAAGTCAGCCACGTCGGGAAACTTGCCGTCGCTGAAGATGTACATGTCGGCTGGCATCGAGTCGGCGGCATCGCCTTCGTCACCAGTCGCGCGGGGATCGGCATTGGCCAGACCGGCGGCCAGTTGCAGGGCCTCTTTCAGATCGGTAGTGCGCTGGGTCGGTTGGATTTGCCGCAGCCGGTCTCGCAGCAGTCGGCGGTTGTCGGTGAACTCCTGCACCACCTGGGCGCGATCGGAAAAGCTGACGAGCATGGCGCGGCTGCCGGAGCCCATCTGGTCGATCAGGGCCTCGGTGCGGCGTTTCGCTTCATCGAGCCGCGTGGGCCGCACGTCGCCGGCCGACATGCTGGCGGAGTTGTCCACCAGGAAAATGAAGCGCTCGCCGGTGAGCGTGGTGCCGCGCCAACCGGGCCGCAGGACGGCGATCATAATCAGCGCCACCAGCAGAAGCTGAAGCAACAGCAGGATGCTCTTGCGGAGCCGCTGCCAGAGACTGTTGACGTGCAGGTCCTCGAGCGACTTGCGCCACAAGTACGTGCTGGGCACCTCCAGCGGCTTGCGGCGGAGCTTGAGGAAGTAGAGCGCTACGATGGCCGGCGGCACGCAGGCCAGCGCCGCCCATCCCCAGGGGCCGAGCATGTTGATGAAGTACTGCCCCATCAGCGCACCAGCCCCCTGCTGCGAAGATAACTCGAAACCAACTCCTGCACGCCAAGCTGATTGTTGGCCAACAGGTAAACCATGTCGCGCCGCGTGCAGAACTCCCGCGCGCCGGAGACGAAGGCCTCGAGCGTCTTCTTGTAGCGGGCCAAGAGCGGCGCGCTGATCGAGATCTCGGCGACGTCCTCATCCTCGCAGTCGACGAGCTTCAGGTCGCCCTGCATGTCCGGATCGAGCTCCTCGGCCGACAGCACGTGGATCACGTAGACGTCCATCCGCTGGCTCATCAGGAAGCGGAGCGCGACTTCGTAGCCGTCCTTGTCCATCAGGTCGCTGACGAGCACGACGATCCCGCGGCCGGTGTTGCGGAGGCAGAAATTCTTCACGCCCTCCAGCAGCGACACTCTCTCGCCCGGCTGTATGTGCTCCAACTTGTCGAGCATCCGCCAGACGTTGGCTCGGCCTCGAAGCGCCGACGAGCGGTGGCGCAGCGGCTGGCCGAGCGTTTCGATTTTCACGCGATCGGTGCGGATCAACCCGACAAAGCCCAGTGCGGCGGCCAGGCGGCGGCCGAAATCGAGCTTGGTCGGCTCGCCGAAGTTCATTGACTCGCTGGCGTCCAAGAGCACGTAGAAATGCAGATCCTCCTCTTCGAGGAACAGCTTCAAGAACAGCCGGTCGAGCCGGGCGTACATGTTCCAATCAAGGAAGCGGAGGTCGTCGCCGTGGACGTAGTTGCGGAAATCGGCGAACTCGACGCTCTGCCCCTTGCGCTTGCTGCGGCGCTCGCCTTTGATGCGCCCGCGGAAGACCTTGCGCGTCACCAGTTCCAGGCGCTCAAGCTGGGCCATCAGGTCCGGCGGCAAAAGTTCGGTGGGGGAGGTCGTGCTCATACGTAGCTGTTCGTTTCGCTTGGTGCCGGCCGGCGGCGGCGTTGGACACGTCGCCGGAGTTATTCGATGCGTAGACTCGTTCCTTTTCCGCAAAACACCCGGGCCGCCGCGGTTTTCCAATTGGATACGGCCTCCGGGCGGCCTTGATTGCCTTCTCGACGTCAAATCGGCACTTGGACGGCCCTCTTTTTGCCTGTCCATTAGGGGCGGTGGTACCTGCCGCGATCCGGCCTAGGCCGCTTTCTGGTCGTCCGCCTTTTCCGGCACCTTTTCCAATATCTCCAGCAGGACGTGGTCGGTATCGATGCCCTCGGCTTCGGCCTCGAAATTCAGGATCACCCGGTGCCGCATGGCGGGCACGTACACCCGGCGGACATCTTCGAAGCTGACATTGTATCGCCCGCCCAGCAGCGCCCGGACCTTGGCGGCCAGGGCCATCGTCTGGGCCCCGCGCGGGCTGGCGCCCCAGCGGAGGTACTGGTTGGTGATCGGCAGGGCGAATTGCCCTTCCGGATGCGTGGCCAGCGACAGCCGCACGATGTAGTCCTGAACGTGCGGGGCGAGGATTACCTCGCGCACAAGTTGCTGCCAGCGGATTATCTCCTGGCCGTCCATCACCCGTTCCGGCTCGACGACCACGCCGCGGGTCGTGCGGTCGATGATCATGGAGAGCTCCTCGCGCGTGGAGTAGCCGACGACCAGCTTGAAGAGGAAGCGGTCGAGCTGCGCCTCGGGCAGCGGGTAGGTCCCTTCCTGCTCGATGGGGTTCTGCGTGGCCATCACGAAGAATGGCCGCTCGAGCCGGTAGACCTTGCCACCGATGCTGATCGAGCCCTCCTGCATGGTCTCGAGCATGGCCGACTGGGTCTTGGGCGTGGCGCGGTTGATTTCGTCCGCCAGGCAGATCTGGGTGAAGATCGGCCCCTGCTGGAACTCGAACACGCGGCGGCCGTCGGGCGTCTCCATGACCATGTTCGTGCCGAGGATGTCGGCCGGCATCAGGTCGGGCGTGAATTGGATGCGGGTGAACTTCAGGTCGAGCGCCTGGGCCAGCGTGCGGACCAGCAGCGTTTTGCCCAGCCCGGGCACGCCCTCCAGCAAGCAGTGGCCGCCGACGAACAGGCAGGTCAGCACGCCGTGGACAATCTCGTCGTGCCCGACGATCACCCGACGTAGCTGCTCCTGCACGGCCGCGTACCGCTGGGAGAATTCGCGGGCCCGCTCTTCCATCGATTCGCCGATGCTCATTAGTTTGGTCTCTTGGGTAAACAGTTATTCGAGTTTTCGATGGACTTCTTCAGAACGTTGCTCGAAGGCAAACTCCCTCTCCCTTTGGGAGAGGGCCTTGTCGGCAATGGTTGGTGAATTTTCCAATTCGTTGGAGGCGTTGACGAAAGCTTTGTTTCTGAAAAGGCTCCGGGCGTGTTTCATGGCGACCTTCGCGTTGCGAGTTGCAAACGAGCGTGACGCGTGGCGAACAGTAACCATTTGTTTATACCCCCTCTCCCTGCCCTCTCCCCGAGGGGAGAGGGATTTTGGGCGTTCCGCTTTTCACTGCCGCACCGGAGCTACCGGATTACTGCCGCACCGGAGCTACCGGATTACTGCCGCACCGGAGCTACCGGATTACGCGACCTATCGCTTCTCTTTGTTCCGCTCTTCCCACACTTGTTTCTTGGCCTTCAGCAGACGGCTAGTGTACGTTTCCTGCTCGGGCTGGACTTCCTCGACGGCCACGCCTCGCGCCGACGATGCAGCGGGTTGTTTCGCTTCGCGCGATGGCGCGCCCTGCTCCTGCAAGGCGCCGGGTTGCACGTGCACGTCGTCGACCGGCTCAAATCGGGTCGAGGCGCGGCGCTGCTCGATCTGCTCGCCGATCTGTGCCTTGCGGCTCCGAAGGCGGCTCATTACTTCGCCTTCCGGCACCGCCTGCTGGCGGCGGAGTACACGCTCGCGCACACGTACGGCCAGCGGCGCCACCCAGGCCAGGTCGACATGCACCCGGCGGACGAAGACGTCGGCGAAGAACAGGCACGCCGCGCCCAACACCAGCAAATGCCAGATATCCTGACTGGCGGTCGCCTTGGGCAGGTCGCGGCGGAATGGATTGATCTCGGCGATGGTGGCGGCGTCGGCACCGCTGATCTGGTCGATGTACTGACCCGGCTGCCCGCCGGTAGGAGTTAGCCCGGCCAGGCTCCGCAGCAGCGGTTCGTTCGTCTCCCGGTCGCGAAACTCGTCGGAGTAGCCGACGTTGATGCCGGTGCGCAGCGGTGTCTGCCCCGCGCCCGGATTGACGATCACAAAGTAGCTGCCCGAGGTCTGGGCGTCGAACTCGCCCACGTAGCGGCCGGGAGCGGTCTGGCGAAAGTCGACGTCGATCGGCTCCATGTCCGGCCCGACCACCGAGCCGGCCATGCTGAGGAAGTTCAAAAACGTATCGTCCTGGTCGAGCGCCGTGACGACCAGTTGGGCTTTGCCGTCGCGGACGTCCGAGGCCAGCGTGAACTTGCCGCCGTCGCCGGTGGGTCGCATCGACCAGCGGACGATCTGGCTGAACAGCTTGTCGTAGTTTTCCCAGCCGGTCCACTGCGTGGCCCAGCGGCGGCCGGCGTCGGTCGTCCAGGCGACGGCCTTTCCCAGCCCGTAGGTCCAACTGGCCAGGATGGTGGCGTTGGCCCGTTCGGTCGGCTTGGGCGAGGCGAGCGACACCTCCACCAGGTTGTTTGACTTGACGGTGGTCAGCACAAGGCCGGTGATCGGCGGCAGGTTGCGGCTGACTCCCTTGATCATCTCGTGCGGGAAGACCATCTGCGGCGTCATGCCGCCCGGATCTTCCAGGATCAAGGGCCGGGCGATGCGGCGGGCTTCGCGGATGAAGATGCGGGGGATGGCGGCCGGGTTTTGGACGGAGTAGAACTTGCCGCCGCCTGCCTGGGCGACGTCCATCAACTGGTTTTGTTCCGCGTCCACGCCGATGGCCACGCACGAGACGGTCATCTTCAGCCGCCGCGCCTGCCGGGCGAGCTCGACGTAGCCCGTGCCGTTGGTGTGGCCGTCGGTCAGCAGAATCATGTGCTTGACCGAGGCATCGACGTTCTGTAGCGCCTGATGGGCCTCGAGCATCGCCGGGTACATGTTCGTGCCGCCGGAGGACGTGAGGCGGCCGATCATGTTGGCGATCCGCGCCGGATCTTGCACCGGTTGCATGGGCACCGTCCAAATGGCCTGCGTGTCGAATGCGACCACGCCGATCGAGTCGCGGGGGCCCATCACTTTGGCGGCCTCGACCGCGGCCACTTTGCTCAGCTCGATCTTCTCGCCAGACATCGAACCGGAGCGGTCGATGACCAGCGCCAGCGCGCCGACCGGCACTACCTTCGGGCTTTTCACCTGGAAGTCCACCGGCATGGCCTTTTCCAGCTCGGTATTCGTCCAGCCGCCGGCGCCGAAGCTGTTCGGCCCGCCCATCATGATGAGGCCGCTGCCCAGCTCGTGCGTGTTCTGCACGAGCATGTCGATCTGCTCGTCGCTGAAGTGGGAGATATTGTTGGCGTTCTCGCCGCTGCTGCGGGGGACGTTCGCCAGGATGACCGTATCGTAGCGTTGCAATTCGGCCAGGCTCGAGAAGAGCTGGTCGCTCGGCTGCACGGTCACTTCCAGGTTCTCGTTCCGCAGCCGCTCGACCAGGTGATCGAACTCGCCGGGCGATTGCCAGTCCTCGATCAGCAGCACCTGGCCTCGGCCGCGGACATAAGTGAAGGTGGTGCCGCGATTGTTCTGCGGCATGGCGTCGCTGGCCGGATCGTCGGGAATGAAGCGGGCTTCGTACGTGTAGAAGTCCGGCTGGTCGATCTCCTCGCGGACCGTCAGCACGCGCTTGCCCGGCGGCAGCTCGATGTCCTGCGCGGCCAGCGTCTCCTCGCGGTCGCTCGACTTGCGGACGATCCGCAGCTTGCCGCCGATTGGCGCAGGGTTGGACTCGGGCGCGTCGCGGTTGAGCACCACGCGCAGATTGAACGGCTGCCCACGGCGGACGTCCGACGGCAGGATCAGTTTCTCGACGGCCACCTCGCCGCGCGAGGCGAGGTGGATCGGCACGACGTCGATGCCCACTCCGGACTCCACCAGCGCCCGGGCCTGCTGGCGGGCGTCGCCCAGATTCTCATTGCCGTCGGTCAGCAGGACGAGCCGCTTGGAGGAGTCGTGCGGAAAGAGGGCCCTGGCGAGCTTCATGGCCCCGGCCAGGTTCGAGTACTGCGGATCGAGCGTGCTCTCGATCGTCGGCGGCATTTTCAGCTCGAAGTCGTACGGCGGCACTTCGACGGCGGCTTCGCGTCCGAACACGACCACGCCGGCGCGGTCCTCCCGTTCGCGGTCGCGGTGCTGGGCGACCGAGGCGTTGACGTACTCGGTCATCCAGCGGCGATCGGCCTCGGGCACGCTCAGCGACTCGTCCAGCACGTAGATGACGGTCATGCGGTCGCTGGTCCGCACGTACTGGGCTTCGGCCAACGCCATCACGATCAGCACCAGGACGACGGTCCGCACCGCCAGGGCCAGCAGGCGCCGCGCACCCCCCAAGCCGGAGAGGCTGCGGAAGGTCAACAGCCACACCAGCGGGACCAGCGCCAGCAGCGCCAGGAACCAAGGGCTATCGAAGGCCAGGGAATAGTCGAGCATGCCCGTTACAGCCGGAGCCGCCGCGCGGGTGGTTGTCGGTTATCAGGTCGTAAGGGCACCGCCGGCGAAGCGCGTACTGGGGCGATACGGTTTCCTCTTCTCTGGTTCTGTGGAACACAGAAAAGGATTCCGTACGTTTGCCTTGTAAAGTACCGACAGGGATGTCTGTGCCACCGGCCTCGTTCTAGCTCAATTCCGCTACACGGGTACCGGCTGAACTGTCACCCGTTCAGCGACACGGCTGAATTCTAGCGAATTCAGCTACGCAGTCCGTGCAACGCGGACGCTCACCCCGGCCGAACCGTCCTACTTCCAGTGTAAGCGTTTGCCCCCGCGGTGTGCCATATTCCAGCGCGCAAGTGCGGCCGGCCCGAGGGCGTACGCTTCGTATTCGGGCGCGGGGCGTCGATCTTGCGAGGTTCGGCCGTCGACCGGCAAAGCCTTCCCAGCCGGCGCGATCTTCCGCGCGCGGCAGCCGATTTCCCGGTCGGCCGGGTGGCCCGGCGACCGGCCGATCTCGCCACCCCAGCGGGGCGCAGCGGACCTTGACCACCGCGCGCAACGATCAGTATAGTAAGCTATTACGCTCAGATTGCACGCTTCGTCTCGGCGTGGCGGCGACCTGGCGAGGATGGTTTGGCCTCAGCCGTGGCTGAGCGGCTTCTCGAACCTTCGTACGTCGGCCGACGACGGGAAAATCGTGGCCATGGCCCCGGTCGTAATTGATATCCGCAGCGCGGATGATTCGCGCGATGTCGTCCACCGCGCGGTGCAAGCGTTGGCGGAGGGCCAGCTCGTGGCCTTTCCCACCGAAACGGTCTACGGCCTGGCGGCTTCTGCCCTGCATCCGCAGGCGGTCGAGCGGCTGAAGGAGGTCAAGGGGCGCAAAGCGAGCCACCCGTTCGCCTTGGCGGTCAAAAGCCCTGAGGAAGCGATGGACTACGTGCCGGACATGTCCGCTACCGCACAACGACTGGCCCGCCGTTGCTGGCCGGGGCCGGTGACGCTCGTGGTGGACGACGCCCATCCGGACAGCCTCATCGGGCAGCTTCCCCAGCACGTCCGCGAGACGATCGCGCCGGAGTCGGTGCTGGGGATGCGGGTGCCGGCGCATCCGATGATTCTCGATGTGATGCGGATGCTGGCCGGCCCCCTGGTGCTGACCAGCGCCAACAAGTCCGGCGCCAGCGATCCCGTGACCGCCGATGAAGTGGTGCAGGCGCTCGGCGAGGAGATTCAACTGGTGCTGGACGACGGGCCCAGCCGATTCGGGCAGCCGTCGTCGGTCGTGCGGGTGATCGGGAACAAGTTCGAGGTACTGCGCGAGGGCGTGGTGCCGGAAGCGACGGTCCGCCGGCTGGCGGCCACGATGGTGCTATTCGTGTGCACCGGAAACACCTGCCGTAGCCCGATGGCCGAGGCGATGTTTCGGCACGCAGTAGCGGCGCGGCTGGGCTGCAAACCGGAGGAGTTGGAAGACCGCGGCGTGATTGTGATGTCGGCCGGTATCTCGGCGATGCCGGGCGGCCGATCCGCGCCCGAGTCGGAAAGCATCATGCAGGAGATGGGTCTTTCACTGGACAGTCACGCCTCGCAGCCGCTGACCGATCAGCTTGTGCGGCACGCGGATATGGTCGTCGTGATGACGCGGGCGCACCGGCAGGCGATCCTATCGCATTGGCCGGAGGCCGCCGCCCGAGTGCGGCTGTTGCGCCACGATGACGGCGATATCGCCGACCCGATCGGCGGTCCGCTGGAGGTCTATCGGGCGTGCGCGCAGCAGATCAAGGCGGAACTACCGGCTTTGGTCAGCCAACTGGATGTGTGATTTACCATAAGCGGCTTTACGGTCCCGCGGGGAAATACGGTACGTTCTGGAGACGGTCTGATGCGTATTGCAATTGGCAGCGATCACCGAGGATTCAATCTCAAGACGAAGGTGAGCGCGTATCTCGACGAGAAGGGTCACGAGATCCAGGACATCGGCACCTGCTCCTCGGACTGCGTCGACTATCCGGACATCGCCGCCCAGGTGGGCGAAAAGGTCAGCCGCCAGGAGGTCGACCGCGGCATTCTGATCTGCGGTTCCGGCATCGGTATGGCGATCGTCGCCAACAAGTTCGCCGGCGTGCGCGCCGCGCCCTGCTACGACGAACTGACCGCCGAAATGAGCCGCCGTCACAACGACTTGAATGTGCTGTGCCTTTCTTCGGACATGCTCGGCGAGCGGCTGGTCGATCGGCTGGTCGACATCTGGATCATGACCGAGTTCGAAGGCGGCCGCCACGCCCGACGTGTGGAAAAGATCTGCCAGATCGAGCAGCAGCAGTCGGGCGCGTGAGTGGGCGGCAATCATTCGCTAACGTCAGCGGGTAGCACCGGTTGTCCCAACCGGTGCCGCGCAGCGGCAAGAAGCCTCGGCACACGACCAGCAATTCTCCCGGACGCTTGCAATTCACTCGTCGCCCAGCGACATGCCCGCCATGACGACTCGCCGAATCTGTTGGCCTTGGAGTTCGGCCCGTTGGTACCTCGGGCGGAAAAGCGTGGGGATCCACATCGAGTGGGTGGAGTGACTCGTCAGGCAACGCCTCTTGCCGCTGCGCGGCACCGGTTGAAGACAACCGGTGCTACCCGCTGCAACTAACCAATCCGTTGCCTCGTCTGAGTCGATCACGTTCTGGAATGGCGAATCGCCTGCCGAAACGGCTGCGCGATTCCAGTGACCAATGCCAGTTCGCGCCCCTTCCATACTCGTGGGTGAGTGGGCTTCTATCGATCGTATTGGATATTGCGATCCGCCCAGAGGTCTCTCTCGTGGTTTTCCGTTCTCGTTCCCGGGATGTCGAATGGAGGTGGCCTAGTCTTGGAGTGACGACCGCCTTTGTAGGACATCCTCCATGATGAAACAACTACGCTTGCTTTCCGGCACGCTTGCACTGATTCTGATCAGTGGGTGTGGGACGCAGCACAATAATCCAGATGAACATAAGGCGGAAGCTCCGAGTAATCGCATTGAACATGGAAGTCGAACCAACGGATTGCCTGAGTCAGCACTGCGACCTTTCTTGAACAGCCATGAGGAGCTCGATCAACGGATTGACCAGGCGGTCGAAGAATTGACTGCACCTAGCATGAAATACCTTACAGGTCCAGTCCGAGAGAGTGCCGATGCAGTCCTGCAAAACGCTCGCAAGATGAAGGCTGTCCTACCGACGATTCTTCATGCATCACATCAACTCACCTCAACAAACTTCACTAACGAAGAGGTAGAACGTTTCGGTAGATTGTTCGAGGAATTTAAGATGCTTCAATCGCAGCAGAAAAGAGTTGTTTCAGAATTCGTAACGCATTTTGCCCCCTACGAAGAGGCGATATATCCCGTCGTCGCTCTCAAGACGTTGGATTTTATCCATGAGCAGCCCGCTGTTTTGCAAAGTGAGCAGGCCGAGGTTGAAGCTTGGGTTATGAAACACTACCAGGAGTTGTGCCCGGATTGTGCGCACTATGACATGGATCGCGCTACAGAAAGGTTCGAGACAGCCAACGACCGCCGCGTAGCCCAGTTGGCTGCGATTAGGGAACACGCTGCGAAACTAGTGGCGGGAGAAAAGAGCAGCCTTGTTTCGCTGAAAGTCGAACTTGAAAAGTATACGTACTGCGTAGATGCGTGGGACGGCGCGGCAAGGCGTTTGTTGCCTAACTCCAGCATCTGCTCAAATGGTTGCAATACTGTTGTTAGATTGTGCAACATCGATTTCCCACTTCGCCACCGTTCGCAAACGAAGGTTCGAACATGGATTGAGGCGCTCGACCGTATCCACTGATTTCAGCCTGCCGATTAGCCAGCGGCCCAATTAACGCCAACGAGTCCAAGCAAAGCCCACCAGCCATTACGGCAATTTTCAGAACAGATGGGACGCTATCATGCCCGAAAATGCTCGCCATCAGACGCTGAGCCAATTCCCCATGACTGTCACGCTATTTGGGCCACTTCGGCCGGCCTCAGCGCTGCAACGACGTACAAATCGCGTGATGAAAGCGCATAGTGGCGGGCAAGATCATTTTACCGAGATCACACTACTCGATGGCTCGAATCGCGGAGGTATGGTAGTCAAGTACTACGTCAGGGCCGCCTCCCCGAGGACTGCCAAACGTGTCGGTCTGGTCTACTTGTCGCAGTTGTGCGATCTGCTAAGCGCCGTGACGCAGTGCGCCGTCAGGCTTTCTCTACAGGAGGAAGAGGCCCGCGAGGAACTCACACGACGCCACCGCGAAACCGTCCAAGTCAATCGGGTTGTTACCGAAGAAGAATGGTCGTGGGTCACCGGATCGCTAGTCGCCTTGCGCCGAGAGCATCCGCGGTTCCTGGCCGCTGCAAGCTGGTTCCGAAAAGGCCTGAATGGCAACGATGCGCTCGATGACTTTTGCTGTTTCTGGCGGACCATTGAACGACTTGCCGAACATTATGCGGACAGAAGCGGTTGGGCCGAAGGTGATGGCGGTGTCAGAAAATGCATAAGACAGCTAACTGACGATCTGTTTCACGACCAGGACGGAATTCCGGAATTGTTACGTGATGCGGATCGTGTCAAACGCGTGGTCAAGATGCGGAACGATATTTCTCATGGCAATGAGCCGGTCACGGTCGACATGATCGAAACGGCCAGCGAGGAATTGACAGCACTGGAGGAAGCGGCGTTTACCGTACTCGTACGTATTCGGCACATGCGGTTGACGTTCGGAGCCTAGTAAGTGATGCAAACGCAATTGAGCGATGGTCCGCGTTGCGGAACTTCAAAGGCGTCAGGAAGAAGGTCCGCCCAGCGGACCCTACTCGCCGGCGGTTTGCTGCTGCTGGCCGGAGATCAGCTCGACCAGTAGGTTGCGGATTTCGCGCCTTTTGACCGGCATGGTGAGCACGCGATGGCGCTCGTCGGTGGTGGCCTTGGCTTCCCAGGCGACCTGACGCTTGTGCAGCAAGAGCACCGAGGGGATCTCGCGCGTCAGCGGGTTTTCCGAGAACTTGTTGAACGCCTCCAGCGCCGGCGCGCCGATGCTCGTCGCGCTGAACATCACCAGTTGCGCTACCTCGGGGTTGTCGTTGAAGCGGCTCATCGCGCGGTGCGGGTCGATCGTGACCAGCACGCGATAGCCGTTCTTCTTGAGCAGATCGCGAAAGACATTCTGCACCTTCACTTCGCTTTCGACGATCATCACCGCACGCGGCGAGCCGTTCTCGTCCAGCCCCTCGCGGCTTTGTAGATCCTCGACCGCGCTGCCCGTCGCCGCGCCATCGCCGGCGACGCGCAGGCGGACCATCATCGTCTGCAGGTCGGCCACCAGCTCGGCCGGCGTCTGGTAGCGCTTTTCCGGGTCGAACTCCAAAGCGCGATTGACGATCAGCGCCACGCCCATCGGCAGCGAAGAGTTCACCTCCAGGATCGGCTTGATTTCGCGAAAGCGCGACTTGCTCAGCCGCTGCGTACGGTCGCGGGTTTCGACCAGCGGCGCCTGGCCGGTGAGCAGATGGTAGTAGATGCAGCCGGCGAAGAAGATGTCGCTGCGGGAGTCGTCGCGGCGGACGCCGGTGGAGCGCTCCAGCCCGGCATAGTCGATCGTGCGGGGGTTGGACAGCTTGGCCAGCGCTTCGTCGCTCAATTGGGCTTCATCGCCGGCCAGCCCGAAGTCCACCAGTTTGGCCTGCCCGCGGCTGGAGACCAACACGTTGGTCATCTTCAAGTCGCGGTGCGAGATGCCTTTTTGAAACGCGTAGCTCAGCCCGCTGGCGATGTCGATCATCAGCCGCGTGGCTTCTACGGGCTCGCACACTTTGCGGGTTTTCATGAACTCCCGCAGATTTCGCCCCTCGACGAAATCCATCACGATGTAGTGCGTTCGCCGATCGGAATGGACTTCGAGAATCGGGACGATGTTCGGGTGCTTGAGCGATTGGCCCATCTGGCCTTCGCGGTAGAAGCGATCGGTTTCGGTGGGGTCGTCGCTGAACTTGTTGCGGAGCACCTTCACGGCGGCGAGTTTGTTGGTCTTTCGATGAGCCGCGCGATACACGCGGGCGAAGGTGCCGGTGCCGACCAGGTAGAGGACCTTGTAGTCGCCGTAGAAGAAGCCGGCCCGCTCGCCGGCCATCATCCGCTCGAACTGGTAGTTGGTCAGCAGCCCCTGGCGGAGCATCGCCTGCTGGAGGTCCTCAGCTTCGACGTTGCTGCTGCCGAGCGACCCCCAGACTTCTTGAAGCTGGCGCTCGGTAATCAGGTCCAGGTCCAGCGTTCGCTGGGCCAGTTGTTCGGCCGACATGTTGACCATCATGGCGAAGCGAAGGTATTCCCGCGGTGACCGAAATGGGCGCTGGAGTAAGTCGATGCAGTGCGGCGATGCTAATTAGGGCGTGGACGGAAGATTTGGTTGCAGGCGGTCGCCAGAAAGCACTACGGCAGAACCAATTGCCACAACCGTGGCACCACCATCCCCTGGACCTTCGGTCCAGAGGCAGCGCCACTCGACCACGAGGACGAAAGGATCTGTTCCGTTTGCCTGCCGGCTCACGCCCGGACCTGCGAGCCGGCCAACTGGGACTACCCCCTATAGGACCGCCGACTCAACCATTTAATGTATTCCACCTTGCGACGACTGGCAATCCGCGAGAGGGGATCGAGGTGCTGGCCGGACGCACCGGCTTGCTCGCCCGGCCGTGCGAGTTTGCCCACAGCCGGATGCACCGGGAGCGACGGCTAGTCCTTTTCCTCTTCGGACTTACGGCGGAGCTCGTCCCGTTCGCGGCGAGTCGCTTCCAGGTCGAACATCAGGTACTTCATGTCCAGCCGCAACTGTCCGAGGGCGTCCTGCACTAGTTTCAGGATCCGTCGGCGGCGGCGAGTGCTCTGAATCACCCGAACCATGATCGGCTCAATCGCCAGGCGATGGTGAGTGGGGAGGTTTTCGATCGCGGTCGCCAATTGTTCGATGTCCGGCGGCAATTGGGCGTCTTGAGAATCGGTCGACTTGGTCGTTTCTTGCATCGAAAACTCTCCTGGGGCACTCCAGTATCGAGGTGGTGATTGGCCAGTAGAGCAGAAGCCGCGCCGGAACGCTTTTGCCAGGAGCGAGACTGCGCGCAAGTTCTTTCATTCCAGTTGGTTACGGGAGATCCCTTAAACGTGGCGGTTTCGAGCCACGTTGAAAAGCCGCCTCCTTTGGTCTGGATGGATGTCGCAAATGTTGATAGAAGCCCACCTTACGTCGACGATGCGACTTTCGGCCGCACGTTGCCGATTCGCCACAAGGGACCCTGCGGCGGAAGCAGCCGGTGAAGGTTCGCCCCCATAGCACAGCTCGATCGAATGCCGGCGTCCGGCCCTGCGCCGCCGCTGGCCCGTCCCTGCGCGGCGCGCTGCTGGCGCTGTCGGCCTGGGCGATCGTTCTGGCGGCGTCCATTTGCGACGCAGCTCCCGTGCTTCGCGAGGGCTTCGAAGGGCCGGAAACCAGCTTGCAACCGGCCGGCGGCGATGCCCAGCATGCCGTGCTGACGCACGCCCGAGTGAGGGAAGCCCCGCACGACGGCCACGCCTGCGAGAAGATCCAGATCAACGCCGGTAACGGGTCGAGTGCATACTACCGGTACGCGATCCAACCGGCGGCCGTGATCCGCGAGCTTTCGCCAACCGTGTGGGTGCGGGCGGACCGGCCGGGGATCGCGTGGATGGCTCGAGTGGTACTGCCGCGCAGCACGGATCCACGAACGGGCGAAGCACTTACCACGCTGCTGCACGGGGCCGTTTATCAGCGCGTCGGGCAATGGGAGCGGCTCGGTTTCGGCGACCTGACGCGACTGGTTGAGCGGCAAGTGCCCGGGCTACACAGCGAACTGGGCGTCCGCATCGACATCCGCGAGGCCTACGTCTCCGAACTTGTGCTGAACGTCTACGGCGGCCCGGGTGTCACCACCGTCTGGGCCGACGATTTGGAGATCGGCGGACTGGTCGATCCCTCCCCGAGTTCAGGTGCCGACGGAGCGATCGCCTCGCCGTTCACACAAGCCTCGACGGCTCGGCCGCAAACGCCGGCGCGGGAGGTTCGCTTCCAGGGCGATGCACTGTGGGTTGACGGCCAACCGCTTCTGCCGCGGATCGTCCAATACAACGGCGAGTCGCTGCCGGCGCTGCGCGAATTGGGCTTCAACGCGATCCAGGTCAACCGCTTGCCTTCGGACGCGTTGCTTTCGGCCGCCCGAGCGCACGGGATGTGGATCATCTGCCCTCCGCCGCCTGCGGAAGCGCTGACGCACGAGGCCATCGATCCGCGGTTTGAGCCGGTGCTGGCCTGGGACCTGGGCAGCGGGATCTCGCGACGCGAACTGGAGGACGTGCACCGCTCGGCGAGTGAATTGCGGCGTGCCGATCGAGAACTAAAACGACCGTTGGTCGCCAGTCCCGAGGCAGAGCTGCTTGAGTACAGCCGGGAGCTGGACGCCTTGATCACCGGCCGGCGTACGCTGGGCACGACGTTGGAACTGTCCGACTACGCGAACTGGCTTAAAGAGCGCCGCTACCTCGCACTGCCTGGCACGCGATATTGGTGCCGCATTCCGACGCAGCTCGACCCGCGGCTGGAGAATCAATGGGCCGCGCTGTCGGGACAGTCGCGCGCGGCGGTCGCCGCCGGTCACGGTCAGATGGATGTGCTCGTATCGCTGGCACTCTCGCTCGGCTGTCGAGGGCTGCTGTTCGAGTCGCACACTCCGCTGGATGCGCCCGACCCGGTCACGCAGCGAAGGGCGCAGGCGCTGCGGCTGATCAATTTGCGGCTGGAGTTGATTGAGCCGTGGATCATAGGCGGCAGCCTCGTCACCTGGGTGAGCAGCTCGGATGCATCGATCAGCGGTGCCGTACTGGAAACGGAACGGGCGCGGCTCTTGATCCCCATGCATTGGCAACAAGGCGCGCAGTTCGAGCTCGGCCATCCACCGTCGCGAGAGCTGTCATTCGTCGTGCCAGGCATTCCGGAAACGAACGACGCGTACGAATTGAGCCCCTCGGGCATGCGGCGGTTGAATCGCACGCGCGTTGCCGGCGGCATGCACATCCGGCTGGATGATTACAGCTCCGGGACGGTCGTGCTGATGACGCAGGATCCGCTGGTGATCGAGCGGCTCTCGCGCGAGGCGGACCGGCTGGCGGAGACGGCCGCGCGAGTGCAGCGAGATCTGATCATCCGCGAGGTGGCCACCGTCGAACAGACGCTGGAGCGATTAGCTCAATCCGGCATCTCCATCAGCGACAGCACGGCCGGTTTGGCCGCTGCCAAGGCCGCCATCTCGGGCAGTGAAGTGCCGGCGGCGATCGATGCGCCGCAGCGCGCCTATCGCCAACTTCGCCAGGCAGCCGGTGCGCTGAGCCGCGCGCGGCGCGGCGCGTGGGAGCGAGTGCAGCAACTGGTCGAATCGCCGGTGAGCAATCCGCTGGCCGTTCATTTCGAGACGCTGCCCGAAGCTGTCGAGTTGCACTCGCGGCTAGTCGGCAGCCCACGGGGAAGCAATTTGCTAAGCGGCGGCGACATGGAGATGAGCGACGTTCGGCAGATCCAGCAGCTTGGTTGGCAGCACGTGCAATATGAGCTGGAAGGCGTGCAAGCGGGCGCGCAGTTGAGCCCCGAAGGGGCGTACTCGGGCCGCTACTGCCTGCGGCTGGAGGCGCGGGCGAGTGATCCGGAGGCATCCTCGCAGCTACTCCCCACGCCGCCAGTGTGGGTGGTCTCCGCGCCGGTGGACGTGGCCGCCGGACAGATCGTGCGGATTCACGGCTGGGTGCGTATTGATCAGCCGATTGAAGGGAGCGTCGACGGGCTCATGATTTTCGACTCGCTGGGTGGGCAGATGCTGTCCCAGCGCATCGGCCGAACGTCCGGTTGGCAGGAGTTCACGCTGTATCGGGCCGCCGATCGTGACGACTCGGTCACCGTAACCTTCGCGATGACCGGCCGGGGCGAGGCAAACATCGACGCGGTGAGCATCGAACCGGTATTGCAATCGGCCGGCGCCGGTATGCAGCCGGCGAGCCGCAGCCTGGGCATCTCGCGGCTTCCGCTGGTACGCTAAGGCCGGCACAGAGAGTCCTGGCTGTGCGTAGGCTTAATCAATCACCGCGTTTCGATTTGCGAAGGTTGCCAGCCATGCTTCCCTCCGCACAGCAACTCCGGCAAGACGCAATGGCCATCTGGCAGGCCGGCCTGGAGGCGGTGCGCTCGCAGCGGCTGGTGGCCGAGCATGTTCGCCTGGAAGGATCGCAGTTGTGGATCGGCGACGATGCGTTTGAGCTGGATGAGGTGCGGCGGATCGTTGTCGTGGGGGGTGGCAAGGCAAGCGCCGGCATGGCCGAAGCCGTGGAACAGGTGCTGGATGACGAGTTGCTCGCCGAAAAGGACGTGACCGGCTGGGTCAACGTGCCGGAGGATTGCCTGCTTCCGCTGAAGTGCATCTACCTGCACGCGGCGCGGCCCGCCGGCATCAACGAGCCGACCGAAGAGGGTGTGCTTGGCACCGAAACGATTCTCGAGCTGGTCGAGTCGTGCGGACCGCGCGATCTGTGTTTGTGCCTGCTCTCGGGTGGAGGTTCCGCCCTGCTGGCTGCGCCGGCCGATGCGATCTCGCTGGCCGACAAGCAGCAGATCACGCGGCACTTGACCGCGGCCGGGGCCAACATCCGCCAGCTCAACACTGTTCGCAAACATCTCAGCCGCATTAAAGGCGGCGGACTCGCCCGCGCGTGCCGGGCCGGGCGGCTGGTGAGCCTGATCATTTCCGACGTGCTGGGCGATCCGCTGGACGTGATCGCTTCCGGGCCGACCGTAACGGACAGCACGACGCCGGCCGAGGCGCTCGCGATCCTCGACGAGCTTTTGCCGGAGCCGTCCGCGGTGCCGGAGCACGTGCGCGACTACTTGCGAAACAAACCGTCGCAACAGAACGCCCCGCCCTGCCCTGCCACGAACCTGGTGATCGGCAACAATGCAACGGCGGTCGACGCGGCCGGTAGCGAGGCGGTGCGGTTGGGCTATCGTCCAGCCATGATCGCGGCGACCGAACTGGAAGGCCCGGCCGAACAGGTTGGCGAGCATCTGGCCGAGATGGCGATGCGGATGCGCAACCAGCAGGGGCCGGATTGTCTGATCAGCGGCGGCGAGCCGACCGTGCGGCTGGTCGCGCCGGAGCGGCGCGGCAAAGGCGGCCGCAATCAGCAACTCGTGCTGGCCGCCGCGCGGCGGCTCGTTGATGCAAACGGAATAGTGATTCTCTCCGGCGGTACGGATGGTGAAGACGGCCCCACCGACGCGGCCGGGGCGGTGGTCGGCGAGGACGTCTTGCGGATGGCCCGGGAAGCAGGACTCGATATGGACGATCATCTGGCCCGCAACGACGCCTATCACTTCTTCGAGCCAACCGGCGGGCTGATCAAGACCGGCCCGACGCATACGAACGTATGCGATGTTCGAGTCGTGCTGGTGGGGCGGTAGTAGGGTCCGCTGTGCGGACCAATCACCTGGTGGGGCGTTGACGGGAACGATGAACCTACGATGCGCTGAGACGCAGAGTTAAAAACTTGGAACCCTCGCGCTGCCTCTGGTACGATACGGGCGGCTCTTCAAGCTCCACTTCTCTACTGGCGGAGGCTCTTCCATGGTCGACGTACTTCGTCAGTTCATCCGGCCGCTAACTTCGCAGGCCTTTGATGTCCGCATGGCTCAGTTGAGCTGCTGGTTGGCGGCGGGCATGGTGCTGGTGCTGGGCTTTTTCAAGCTTACGCAATTGCCGCTGAATGAAACCGAGTGGTTCTTTGGCGTTCTGCTTGTGCTGACCGTTGGTTTGCTGGCGACGCTGATCGGCATGGTGTTGCCGATCGCGGCTAAATGTAAGGTGCCCCGAGACAATTAGGGTCCGCGGTGCGGTCCAACGAGCTGTTGGACACGTAAGAGTAGGTAAACTGCCGATGCGCGCAAGAGGCAGAGGACAGAAGCGAACACTGTGCGAAATGCACTGGGCTGATCGATGGGATCACGTGCAGCTAGCTCGCTAGCGGGTAACGGGAAACAGGTGGCAAGGAAACGCACTGCTGGAGGGGCCAGCAGTGGCACACATGACACGTGCCCGCACGCGTCACTCTTTCGTCTGCAGGGCTTCCAGCCAGTTCATGCGCGAGATGCGCCATTGGACCACGGCGTGGGCGGAGGCGGAAAAGAAGAGCCCCAGGCCGATCGTCCAGATCCATATCCACGCGCGCGAAACGATCGGCAGCCGGATGAACTCCATGTCGTAGGCGTGCGCCATCAGGACGTACAACCAGTATCCCAGCGGCAGCCCGGCGGCCAGGCCGAACAGATATACCACGCCGGCTTCGCGGAGCAACAGCGCTCCGATCTGCCACTCGCTGTAACCCAGCACTCGCAGCGTGGCGACTTCACGCTGCCGCTCGGCCAAGTTTACCAGCGAGGCGTTCAGCACGCTGCCGAAGAAGATCACCCCGGCGAAGACGATCAGGATGCCGATCGAGAAAGCTTGCGTTTCGATCAGCGTCTGCTGGAGATTCCGCACCACGTCCTCCCGGACGAACGTCGATTGCAAGAGCGGCAGTTCCTTCAACTCCGCGTACAGCGTCTGCTGTACCTGCCGGGCGGGATTAATGGCGAGCTGCGCGCCGTTGAGCGCGTATGCTTCGCCGGTCAGCCGGCTGAGATAATCAATCTGGGCATAGACCGCCGTGCCGAGGTAGCTGTCCGCGATCTCCGCCACCGGTACCGTCACCGGGCGGCGGTGTCCCACAGTGGGCTGCATGACGAGCCGGTCGCCGACTTCCACCCGCAGCAGGTCAGCGACTTTGCGAGTCATCAAGAGCCCACTGGTGGGGATGCGCAGCGGCCGGCCCTCAATGTCTCGCGGCGTAGTCAGCCGGGCTTGGTCGGACAGCCCCGTGACGACGCCTTTGCGCTCGTAGGGACCGCTACGAAACGTGCACGGCACCGAATAGATCGGCTCGGCATAGTCGACGCCCGGCAGACGGCGGACTTCCAGCAGCGCCTCCCAGCCGCGTCCGCTCTCGAAGCCCAGCTCGATGTCGAACCGCGAGATCTGGTGGAACTGGAAGTCGATAAGGTAGATCATCGCCTCCTGCGCCATGAAGCCGATCACCAGCAGGCTCGCCCCGATGGCCGTGGTGAAAATGCCAACCGCCGTGCGGACGCGGTTACGCAGGGCGTTGCGCAGCGCCATCCGCCATCCGAACGACAGGGCATGCCATAGCCAGGTGAGACGCTCGAGCCAGATGCGGCCGCCTTCGGCCGGCGGCTTGGGCCGCATCGCTTCGGCGGGGCGCAATCGCAGCGCATTGCGGGCGCCGTGCAGAGAACCGCTCAGCGAGAAGACCAGGCTGATGGCGATGCCGGCCAGGTAGATTTTCGGGTAGGGCCGGTTCTTCAGGCTGGGGAATTCAAAAAACTGCCGGTAGATGCCGGTGATCGCTTCGGCCATGGCATAACCGGCCACTGCGCCGAGCACGCCGGAGATCAACCCCACGCCGAGTCCTAGTTTGATAAAGTGGCCGAAGAGCTGCCGATCGGTGTAGCCGATGGCCTTGAGCGTGCCGATCACGGTCCGCTGCTGTTCCACCAGCCGGGACATGAGAATGTTCAGCACCAATGCGGCAACCGTAAGAAAGATCGCCGGGCCGATCGTGGAGAAGACGCCCAGCCCCTGGATTTCCGACGAGACGAACAGGTGCGACGCCTGATCTTCGCGCGGGATGGCGCTTTGGGCGCCGTACGTCTCCAGGCGGCGCTCGATCTGCGGCAGCACGACGTCGGGATTGCCCGATAGCAGTCCGACGACCTGATTAGCGGCGCCGTCCATATCGAAGATGTCTTCGGCGAACGACCGCTTCAGATAGAACACGCCGAACTGTTGCGGATCGGGAACGATGGCGCCGGGGCCGAGCAGGTAGACGAATTCGCTGCTGATGGCGGTGCCGACGATCACCAGCTCTTGCCGGCGGTTGTTGAGGATCAAGTGCAGCGAATCGCCGGGCCGCAGGTCGTGCGCCCGGGCGAAGGCGTCGTTGACGATCACCTCGTCCGCGCGGCGATCGGTGAAGTAGCCGCCGCTGCGCATGACTATGTCGTTGATGATCGGGCGAGGATCGTCCGGAAGCGAGAGGACCTCGCCGTTGAGCGGCTTCTCCACGCCCTCCAGGGCCACCGTGGCGATGAAGCGGATACGTGGTCGGATCTCCACCACGCCGCGGATTTCCTCCAGCGGCGCCAGCTCGATCAGCGGGGCCTTCTTCATATCGACCCAGAAGTCGGCCATGCGCGACTCGGCGTAGTATTCGTCGAGCGACGTGCGGAGGTTGTTGTATAGCGACCGGGAGTAGACGAACGACATCACGCCCACGGTCATGATGCTGGCGATCGCCAGCAGCACGACGCCGCGGCTGCTGCGGACCTCGCGCCGAAGCTTGCGGTCCAGGACGCTCACCAGCTAATCTCCTCAGGCTGAGCGGGCGCAGGGTGCCACTGCTGGCTGGCCCAGCAGTGCGCGTCCGTAACGATGTTTTTCTGTAAACAATTGTTGCGCTCGCGCCCTTGGCATCGTATGTCCCGCCAGTTTTTTCCCGTCACGCCCGCACCGGCGTATCGCCTAACTCCAAGGGCACAATCGCTACGTCTTTCATTAGTAAGACCCGGCACCCATTCGCGCACGGTTGGACAAGCCAACCGTGGCACCCGGCGCCGAAGCTTGCGGTCCAGGACGCTCACCAGCTAATCTCCTCAGGCTGAGCGGGGACCTCGTTGCGCGTGACTTCGACGACCTCGCCGGAGCGTAGATGGATCACCCGATCGGCGATGTCCGCGATGGCCGTATTGTGCGTGATGATGAGTACCGTCTTGTTCAGCCGCCGGCGCAAGTCGACCAGCAACCGCAGCACTTTCTTGCCGGTTTCGTAATCGAGCGCGCCGGTCGGCTCGTCGCACAGCAGCAATTGCGGGTTCTTCGCCAGCGCCCGGGCGATCGAAACGCGCTGCTGTTCGCCTCCGGAGAGCTGCGACGGGAAGTGATCGAGCCGCTCGGAGAGGCCGACCATGTCGAGCACTTCCTCGACGGGAAGCGGGTCGTCGGCGATTTCGGTGGCGGCCATTACATTCTCGCGGGCCGTCAGCGTGGGCACGAGATTGTAGAACTGAAAGACGAAGCCGACCGCTTCCCGCCGGTAGCGCGTTAATTGCCTATTGCTGGCGGTGACCAGATCGAGCCCGCGATACCAGACCGAGCCGCTTGTCGGCTGGTCCATGCCGCCGATGATGTTGAGAATGGTGGTCTTGCCCGACCCACTGGGGCCGACCATCACGAGTAATTCGCTTTCGTAGATCTCCATGGAGATTCGGCGCAGCACGTCGACGGTCACCTCGCCCATCTGATAGATGCGCCCGACGTCATTCAGGCGCAACAGGGACGAAGTTTCAACCGACGTCGCGGCGGGAGAGGGCATGGCGAACGAGCGATAGCAGATGCGTGAGTGCGGACAATGCCGTGTGCGGGCCGCCCTGCACTTGTGCACCGGCGGTAAAAATGGGGCCAAGCTTCGGACCAGTGTAGAATACGCCGCTATCAGTGGGTGGACAAGCAAACCGGAACAACCGGTTCAACTTGCACGCACGGCGCACTCCGGATTATGCTGGATGCACTTTCCACGAAGTGAACGCGGTCGCCTTACTGCACCATTGCGTCTCGCCGCATCTCCCTATTCTTCGCCTGCTACAGGAGTCTTCCGGATGTCCCAATCCGATGCTGTTTCTCGCCGTACATTCCTGGGCGCCACCGGCGCGGTGGCGGCAACCACGGCAATGTCCGCCGCCAGCTACGCGCGCGTCATCGGCGCGAACGACCGCATTCGCGTCGGGTTCGTCGGTGCCGGCGGCATGGGCACCGCGCACCTGGCGGCGATCAGCAAGCTAAAGGGCCCGAGCAACCTCGAGCCGGTTGCGGTGGCGGACTGCTGGAAAACCCGCGCTGACCAGGGCGCACAGCGCGTCGGGGCCGGGCAGTCGCTCACCGATTACCGGAAACTGTTGGACATCGCCGACATCGATTACGTCACGATCGCCACGCCCGAGCACTGGCATTCGCGGATGACGGTTGACGCCTTGGACGCCGGCAAGGCCGTCTACTGTGAGAAGCCGATGACGCACTCGATCCCGCAAGCGCAGGCGGTCTTGAAGAAGCAGGCCGAGACGAAGCTGCCGGTGCAGGTCGGTGTGCAGAGCATGTCCGACGACAGCTATAGTTCCGCGGCTACCGCAATTCGCGAGGGCGTGCTGGGTCAAGTGGTGCAGGCGCAGATCGAATACGTGCGGCGCTACAACGACCAGGGGCCGTGGCGCGACCCGAACATCTCGGACGATACGCCGCAGCCGGACGATCTCAACTGGAGCGATTGGCTCGGCGAGGCGCCCGAGGTGCCTTGGAATCCGCACCACTACTTCGAGTGGCGAAATTACTCGATCTACTCCGGCGGCATCTGCACCGATCTGTTCATCCACCGCATCACTCGGATCATGAAGGCCTGCGAGTTGATGTACCCGCGGCGCGTGGTGGGCATGGGCGGCATCTGGCAGTGGCCGGACGGACGCGACCTGCCGGACAACTTCGAGATGATCTGCGAGTATCCGCGCGGCATGACCGTTTACGTGCTGGGCACGATGAGCAACCGTGTCGGCATCGATCATTTGATCCGCGGCTACCGCGGGACAATGTACTTCACGGCCAACGGCTGGGTCGCCAAGGACAAGGACGGCCAGGTGCTCGCCGAGCATAAGAAGTCCGGCGCCGAGGACATCCATCTGCACCACACCAACCTGCACAACCACCTGCGCAAGGGCGAGCTGCTGAATTGCCCAGTCGAACTCGGCATGGCCGGCGTGGCAGCGGTGAATATGGCCAACGAGTCGTGGCGGACCGGGCAGATGATGGCCTGGGACAAAGTGCAAGAGAAGATGGTGCCGGCGGTGAGCCTGGGCGAGCAAAAGTTTTCCCCTGAGATGGATGCATAGCTGCAGGCGGTCTTCGTAACATTGTACGCGAGCTGGCACCGCGAGGAGGTTCTCAATGCAACGATCACTGCGCTTGCGGCTTGTCGTGTGCTGCGTGGCCCTGCATGCAGCTTGGTCGATAGCCGGTGATGCACTTGCGGCACAGACGGATCAGCCACCGCTGAACTTCGTGGTGATCCTGATCGATGACATGGGCTGGACGGACCTCTCGTGCCAGGGGAGCACGTATTATGAGACGCCCAATATCGATCGGCTCGCCCAGCAGGGAATGCGGTTCACCAACGGATATGCCGCTTGTGCCGTGTGTTCTCCGACACGTGCGGCACTACTGACCGGCCGGTATCCGGCTCGAATTGGCGTGACCGACTGGATCCGGGCGAAGTTCCAACGCGGCCGACTGCCGGGTGGCGTGGATGATCGGCCCGCATATGAAGGCAGCAATAAACAGAGCGTCCTCTGCCCGACCAATCCCTTTTGGATGGAGCTGGAGGAAATGACGCTGGCCGAAGCGCTCTCGGCCGCCGGGTACACGTCGTGTCACATCGGCAAGTGGCACCTGGGCGTCGAGGGCTACTATCCCGAGCAGCAGGGGTTCGACGTCAACATCGCCGGCTGCGACCTGGGGCAGCCTCCCAGCTACTTCGATCCGTATGAAAACCCGCGGTACAACATCCCCAATCTCGAGCCGCGCAAGACGGGCGAGTATCTCACCGACCGCGAGGCGGACGAGGCGGCGGCTTTTCTCGATGCACACCGGGACAAGCCGTTCTTTTTGTATCTGGCGCATTATGCGGTGCACACTCCGATACAAGCGAAGCAGGACCTGACGCAAAAATACGAAGGCAAGCCGAAGTCGAACCACAAGAATCCGGTTTACGCGGCAATGGTCGAGAGCGTCGACGACTCCGTCGGCAAGGTCATGCAGAAGATGGAGGTGCTCGGCCTGACCGAGCGGACGGTCGTGATCTTCACTTCGGACAATGGAGGGCTTTCGACGGCTGGCAACATCAACGGGCCGACGGACAACTCGCCGTTGCGGTCCGGCAAAGGACACGCCTACGAAGGTGGCATTCGCGTGCCGCTGATTGTGCGGTGGCCGGGTGTCGTGACCGCGGGAAGCAAGACGGACGTGCTGGCCTCGAGCATCGATATCTTTCCCACCGTATTGGCGGCAGCCGGAATTGAACTGCCCCGGAATCGTGGGATCGATGGCGTCGACTTGCGGCCAGTGCTGGCGCAAAGCGGCGAGTTGGAACGCGACGCCTTGTATTGGCACTTCCCGCACTACGGCGGCGACCAGCGGCGTCCGCACAGCATTGTCCGCCGCGGCGACTGGAAACTGATCCGTCGCTACGACACGGACACGCGCGAGCTGTACAACCTCGCCGACGATCTGGGCGAGCAAAACGACCTGTCGAGCGAGATGCCCGATCGGGTAAGCGAACTAGACGAGCAGCTTTCCGACTGGCTTGCTTCAGTCGGGGCGAAGCTTCCACGCCCGAATCCCGACTATCAGGGCGAGGCTCCTTAAATCACCAAACTCTGTGAGATATGTGCCGAAATGACGCTGCGTTTTCGAAGTCCAGGGCTGCTTGTACTGTCGATCATGGCGGTGGTCGGCACATTCTCTGCCGCCGTCGCCTGTGCCGCCCAAGACGACCGGCATTTGAATGTGCTCTGGATCATTGGCGAGGACCTGGGGCCGGAGCTGGCCTGCTACGGCACGCCGGAGGTGCAAACGCCGCATCTGGACCGGCTCGCAGCCGAGGGGATGCTGTTCACCCGGGCGTTCGCTACGGCGCCGGTCTGTTCTGCCAGCCGCTCGGCATTTATGACGGGCATGTACCAGACGACGATCGGCGCGCACAACCACCGGTCGCACCGCGATGACGGCTATCGCCTGCCCGAGAGTGTGCGGCTGTTAACCGACTGGCTACGCGACGAGGGCTACTACTCGGCGAACGTGCGGGAGATCACGCCGGAGCTGCGCGGCACCGGCAAGACCGATTGGAACTTCAATGTTGAGGGGAAGCCGTTCGATACGGACCGCTGGGAAGATTTGAAGGCGAATCAGCCGTTCTACGCGCAGATCAACTTTCCCGAGACGCACCGGGGCCGGGAATGGGATATGGCACACGAGCGGATCGCTTCGCCCGCCGATCCGGACAAAGTCGATTTGCCGCCTTATTATCCCGATCATCCGGTGGCGCGCCGCGACTGGGCCCAATATCTCAATGCGGTAATGGCCCTGGATGGAAAAGTTGGTAGTGTCCTGAAGAAGCTGCAAGAGGACGGCCTTGCCGAGAATACGGTCGTCGTATTCATGGGCGATCACGGCCGGGCGATGGTCCGCGGCAAACAGTGGTGTTACGACAGCGGCCTGCGCATTCCGCTGATCATCCGCTGGCCCGACGGCGTCGATCCTCCGGAAGGCTATCGCAAAGGCGAGGTAAGCGGGCGGCTGGTGGCGGCGATCGACCTGACCGCCACGACGCTCTCCATCGCTGGGGCCGAAAAGCCGGAGACGATGCAGGGCCGCGTGCTGTTCGGCCCGCAGGCCGGGCCGGAGCGAGACTACGTCTTCGGCGCCCGTGACCGCTGTGACGAAACCGTGTTCCGCATTCGCACGGCGCGCGACGAGCGGTACCGCTACATCCGCAACTTCATGCCTGAGCGACCGTTCTTGCAAATCAACCGCTACAAGGAGACGACCTACCCGATGCTGCCGCTGATGCGCCGATTGCACGCCGCGGGCGAGCTGACGCCGACACAAGCGGTGCTGTTCGCGCCGAGTCGGCCGGCCGAGGAGTTGTACGATCTGGAGGCCGACCCTCATGAGATCCACAATCTCGCGGATTCGCCGGAGCATCAGCAGGTACTAGAGCGGATGCGTGGGGCGCTCGCCGAGTGGATCGACCAGAGCGACGATCAGGGCTGCCACGCTGAATCGCCGGAGATCGTCGCAGCCTGGGAAGCGCGGATGAAGCAAACCTATGAAGAGCGGCTGGAGCGCATCCGGCAGCGGGCGCAGTGACCGTGACGATGCGCATCGCCGTCGGGTCGGATCACGCAGGCTACCGGTACAAGCAGCGGATTGCTGAATCCCTGCGCGAGCGAGGACATACGGTCGTCGACTTCGGCACGCACTCGGAGGAGGTGGTCGACTATCCGGAGTTCATCCTGCCGGTCGCTCAGGCGGTGGCGGCTGGCAAAGTCGAGCGGGGCATCGTACTGGGCGGGTCGGGCAACGGCGAAGCGATCGCGGCCAACCGCGTGCGCGGCGTCCGCTGCAGTCTCTGTTGGAATCGCAAGTCTGCACGGCTGGCCCGGCGGCACAACGACGCGAACGTGCTCTCTCTCGGCCAGCGGATGATGAGCCTGTCCACGGCGCTGGCGATCGTGGAAGTGTGGTTGGACACGCCATTTGACGGCGGCCGGCACGAGCGCCGCATCCGAATGCTGGACGAGCCGCTGGAATGATCGAAACACGTCGCCTACTTCTCTCACGAGTCCAGCTACGTGGCACAGACATTCCTGTCTGTGCGTCTTTCGACTACGCCCTCTCCCCGGCCCTCTCCCAGAGGGAGAGGGAGTATTGATGAACCGAATCCTTCGTAGCTGAATTCGCAAGAACTCAGATATGCTCTGGGTTCGGCTGAACTCTCACGAGTCCAGCTACGTGGCACAGACATTCCTGCCTGTGCATCCGCAGTCGCTGTGTGTTGTGTCGGCATTGACGGTCGTGACGAATATCTCCCGGGGATTCGGCTCGTTCATCCTCACGTGCGGCGGCTCAGGCGGCCGATGTTAAACAATGCCGGTCACGGAAGATGAAGTGACTGCGGAGACTTCTCCGCGGTCGTCCGGACTGCCCTGTACACGGTCACCGCCGACCGCAGGGCGACACTTTGGTCAGGGAGGAGTAACGCCGCGAATCTCCCACTTGGCCCGGAAGTCCCGTGACTGAACCTACCCCCGGCCACCTACGCATCCACCGCGAAATCGCTGACGCGGCTGCCGCACTT
The DNA here is from genome assembly GCA_040880125.1 of Pirellulales bacterium. GTDB lineage: Bacteria > Planctomycetota > Planctomycetia > Pirellulales > JBBDJB01 > JBBDJB01. The sequence continues at coordinate 187,761 of JBBDJB010000052.1, forward strand.
GACACCGGTCCATCCGAAACGGTCGCCGAGTTCTGCGATCACTTTCAACAGGCCACTGACTGGCCGCTGCGTTTTATCGCATCGTCTGCTGGCAAGTCCGATCCGCTGTGGTCCGCCCCGGTCAACCCGGGCGACGGAACATCTCCCGGATACCTCACGATCGGCCGCGGCCAGCAAACCTCATCCAAACCCAGTAGTATCGTTCGACTGGAAGCCGCCAAGCACCTGGCCGGCGCGTTTGGCAATCTGCTGGGAGAGCTGTTGCAAACCAGGCGGGCGCTTTGGCAGCGCGAGGCGGAGCTCGCCGCCGGCGTGCCGGTGGCCGCGCGGCCGGACGAGCCGGCGCACCTGGCCGAGCGGCTCCAGGCGGTGCTCAAAGGCGGCGCGGCGGCGGTCGGCTGCCAAGCCGCGGGGTTGTACTTGTTGGATGCGGCGACCACCGAGCTGAAACTGCGAGCCAGTTGGGGGCTGCCGGCCGAGGTGCTCGTGCAGCCGGCTCGGCCGCTGCAAGGGTCGCTGGGCGACTTGGAAGCGCTCACCGGGCACGCCGTCGTGCTGGAGGAGGCGTCGCTGCACGAGTATTGGCGCGTGCCGGAGACGTGCGGTTCGGCCGTCTGCGTGCCGGTCTCCACCTCGACGACGCTGCTGGGCACACTCTGGATGTTCTGCAAGACTCAGCGACCGTTCAGCGACCAGCAAACCAATTTGATCGAGATCATCGCCGGCCGGCTGGCTGCCGACTTGGAGCGAGAGATGCTGCTCTCCGAGGGAGTCGCTTCCACCAATCTGAAGCGGCAACACGATTCGGCCGTCCGCTTCGAACACAGTCTGTGGCCGCAGACCGTGCCGGAATTAGACGGCTGGGATGTCGCAGGAGGCACATGGTCGGCCTGCGGACTGGGCGGCGATTTTCACGACTGGTTCGTGCGCACCGGAGGCGAACTGACCGTCACCGTCGGCGACGCACTCGACAAGGGGACGGCCGCCGCGCTGGCGGCGTCGGGGCTTCGCGCGGCAATGCGATCGCACGCGGCCCACGAACCTTCGCCCGCCCGTGTGATGTCCGGTGTGAATGAGACTCTGTGGACCGGATCGCAGGGCGACAATTTCGCCGCCGCCTTTTGTGGAGCGATCGACCCGGATACGGGGGAGGTGGTATACAGCTCCGCCGGACGCATCAGCGCCATGGTCCTTCGCGACGACGGGTGGGAAGCCCTTGGACGCTGCGAACTGCCGCTAGGCATCGGCCGTGATTGGAACGAACCAGACCAGCAGATCACGCTCGAACCGGGCGACGTACTGGTGGTGTTCACCGACGGCGTGCGGGAAGCCCAGGACGTGCTGGGAGAGTATCTGGGCGAGTCAACGCTGGCCCAGGCGCTACTGCCGTATCGCACGGCCCGAGCGGAAAAGTTGATCTCCATTGCGCAGGGGCTGTTGGCCGACTACGACACGGCCCAGGACGACTGCACGCTACTTATCGTGCGACGCACAGTACGGTCGTAAATGCCGCGGCGGCCGCTTCTCTGGCAAATCGTCAACATCACGCCCAGCGTGACCGCATCTTTTCCGCTATGTTAGCAGTGATCTTTCGACATCTTTCCACCCGAGCCGCGAGAAGCTGGGTGAGCGATTCGCCTTTATGTTCCGTCCGAAGCCCGAGAACCAATGCACGCCGAGCCAACCCAGCGATCGAGCGGTGACGACGGCGCTCCACTGCGGGTGTTGGTCGTGGCGGAGAACGCTTCCGACCGGATGGGCGGCGAAGCGGTGCTGCCGTTGCACTACTTCCGCGAGCTACGGCGCGCCGGAGTGGAGGCCTGGCTGATCACGCACGAGCGCGTGGCGCCGGAACTGCGCGAGTCGCTCGGCGGCGATATCGAGTTTGTTCGCTTCGTCGAGGATACTTGGTTGCACCGGGCCGCCTACCGCATCGGGCGGATGTTCCCCTCACAGATCGAACTGGCGTGGTACGCGCTCACGCTCGGCACGCTCACCCAGATCCGCCTGCGGCGAATGGCGATCGAGCTGCACCGGGAACGGGGCATCGACATCGTGCATCAGCCAACACCGGTCGCTCCCAAGGCGCCGTCCTGGATCTTCGGCGTCGGCGCGCCGGTCGTCATCGGCCCGATGAACGGAGGCATGGTCTACCCCGGTGGCTTTGCGCGGCTTTACGAGTCGCGGCTGACTGCCGCAGCGGTCCGGGTACTGCGGGGGCTTTCGCAGGCGCTGCACGTGATCGTGCCGGGTAAGCTGCTAGCCACGCGGCTGCTAGTGGCCAACGAGCGGACGCGCCAGGCCTTGCCGCTTTTGGCGCGCGGCCGCGTGACGCAGATCGTGGAGAACGGCATCCTGGAGAACGAGGTCGGCAGCACCGCCTCTGCGGGGAATCCCCTGGAGAAGCAGGACGACGCATCGCAGCGGGAAATCCAGTTCCTCTACGTGGGGCGCCTGGTCGACTGGAAGGGCGTCGATTATCTGATCCGCGCGGTCGCGGCGGTGCGAGAGCAGACCCCGTGCCGGCTCGTCATCGCTGGCGACGGCACCGAGCGGGCCATGCTGGAGCGACTCGTAGCAGAGTTGGGTCTTCAGTCGAACGTCGAGTTTCTCGGCTTCACACCGCGAGCCGAATGCTTTGCGCTGATGCGGCGATCGGACGTGTTTGTGCTATCGAGCCTGCGCGAGTGCGGCGGCGCCGTCGTGCTGGAGGCGATGGCCAACGGGCTGCCGGTGATCGCGACCGACTGGGGGGGGCCGGCCGACTATCTGGACGCGTCGTGCGGCATTCTCGTGCCGCCCACGGAGCCGGAGCGGTTCGTGCGAGATTTGGCCGAGGCGATGACTGCCCTGGCCCGAGAGCCCGAGCGCAGGCGCGCACTGTCAGAAGCTGGTGTCCGCCGCGTGACGACCGAATTCACTTGGTCGAAGAAGATTGAGGACGTCCTCGCCGTCTACAGCAGTGTGCTCGGTCGCGAACTGCCCGCGCTTTGCGAAAAATCGTGAGATAGCAGGTCGTTGAAAAATGGGACTGGCTCCGAGAATATGACCCGTGACGCGGGAGTTTCGCGCCTTGCGAGGTGCCTGTCCCATCTCAACTCGCAACGCAGCGATTCAGGATTAGCTACCGCCAGCGCCAGCCGATTGAAGGCTTCGGCCATCGCTGTTAGATTGGGCGCCAGTTGCGGCCGGCGGGCCATCTTCAACACACCATTCCGCTACTGGAAGCTGGACTCGTGAGAGTTCAGCCGGTTCCGGGGCGAGTCTGAATTCTCACGAATTCAGCTACAGGCGATTTCATGACGGACTCACCGAAAGTGAAGCGGGCGCTGGTCAGCGTCAGCAATAAGCTGGGACTAACTGATTTTGCCCGAGGGCTGGTTGCCGCGGATGTGGAAATCTACGCCAGCGGGGGAACCCGGCGCCATCTTCAGGACGCCGGCGTGGCGGTCCGCGAAGTCGCCGAATACACCGGGTTTCCGGAACTGCTCGAGGGGCGGCTGAAGACGCTCCACCCGAAGGTTCATGGCGGGATTCTCTGCCGACACGATCGGCCGGACGACCTGGCAGCGCTGGCCGAGCACGGCATCGTCACGTTCGAGCTGGTCGTGGTGAATCTTTATCCGTTTGAGGCCACCGTCGGGCGGGAAGGGGTGTCGTTCGAAGAGGCGATCGAGCAGATCGACATCGGCGGGCCTACGCTGGTGCGGGCGGCCGCCAAAAACCACGCCTTTACGACCGTGGCGACCGACACCGCCCAGTACTCCGCTATCCTGGAGCAGATTGCCCAAAGCGGGGCGACGACGCCCGAGTTGCGCCGCGAACTGGCGCTGGCGGCGTTTTCACATACGGCCAGCTATGATAAAGCAATCGCGCAGTACCTGTCGCGCGAGCAATCTGAGGAGCCGATGCCGCGGACGTTGCGCCTGGAACTAGAGCGCAAGGCGACACTTCGCTACGGCGAGAATCCGCACCAGCAGGCGGCTTTGTATGCTCCGGCCGACGTGCGCGGGGCGAACCTCGTCACCGCACAAAAACTGCACGGCAAGGAGTTGTCCTACAACAACCTGCTCGACTTGGATAGCGCGCTGGCGTTGGTGCGAACGCTGCCGGATTATGCCGCCGTGGTGATAAAGCACAACAACCCCTGCGGCGCGGCATCCGCCGATTCGCTCGCCGCAGCCATCGAGCGGGCCTGGGCCGGCGATCCGGTGAGCGCCTTCGGCTCGGTGCTCGGCTTCAATCAAACTGTCGACGCCGGTGCTGCGGAGTTTCTCACTGGGCCGGATCGATTCGTCGAAGCCATCATCGCGCCGGATTTCACTCCCGAGGCGCTGGAAATCCTCACCACCCGGCCGAAGTGGAAGGCGAACGTCCGCCTGCTGAAGGCCGGCCCGCTTTCGACCGGCGAGGATGCATGGCAGTTGCGAGACATCGACGGCGGCTACCTGCTGCAAGAGTCCGACCTCGAGGCGGACCCCGAAGGCCAGTGGAACGTGCCCACCAAGGCGCAGCCGGACGACGCGCAGTGGGCCGACCTACGATTCACCTGGGCCGTCTGCCGGTACGTCCGCTCCAACGCCATCGTATTGGGCAAGAACCGCGCGCTGGCCGGTGTGGGAGCCGGGCAGATGAGCCGCGTGGACGCGGTCGAGATCGCACTGCGCAAGTCGGATGAGGATGCCACCGGCTGCGTGCTGGCTTCCGATGCGTTCTTCCCGTTTCGCGATTCGATCGATCGGGCGGCAGATGCCGGCATCGCGGCGGTGATACAGCCGGGCGGGTCGCGAAACGATGACCAGGTCGTTACTGCATGCGACGAGCACAACATCCCGATGATCTTCACCGGCCGCCGGCATTTCCGGCATTGAAACCGCGGCAACGTTGAACTCGCGTCGAGAACCATCTTGAGCACGATCCTGGATGAAATCGTGGCCGCCAAGCGACAGGAGGTCGCCGTTTCGCGAGCGGCACGGCCGGAGAAAGACGTGCGCGAAGCGGCCGAATCCGCGCCTACACCGCGCGATTTCTTCGGCGCCCTCTCCAAGCCGGGGCCCATTCGACTGATCGCGGAGGTCAAGAAGGCGAGTCCCTCGGCCGGTGTACTGCGCGAGGATTTCGATCCGGTCGAGATCGCCTCGACCTACCAGCGGCACGGGGCGAGCTGTGTGAGCGTACTGACCGACGCGCCCTACTTTCAGGGCAATTTAAATGACTTGAGAAACGTTCGGGCGGCGGTCGAGCTGCCGCTGTTGCGCAAGGATTTTATCCTCGACAGCTATCAACTGTTAGAAGCCCGAGCTTGCGGTGCGGATGCAGTGCTGTTGATCGCCGAATGCCTGGACGACTGCAACCTGCGCAAGCTGTACGGCGAGTCGCTCGACTTGGGAATGACGCCCCTGGTCGAGCTTTACGAGCCGGAGAATCTGCCGCGCGTGCTCGATCTTGGTGCGACGTTGATCGGCGTGAATAACCGCAACCTGCGGACGTTCGAGGTCGACCTGGCGCGCACGCTACGGATGGGGGAGCAGATTCCCGACTCGTGCGTTCTGGTCGGCGAAAGCGGGATCCACACCCGCGAGGACGTCCTGCGGCTGGAAGCCGCCGGCGTTGACGCCATTCTGGTGGGCGAAGCGCTGGTTCGACAGCAGGAGATCGGCGCCGCGGTCGATCGCCTGTTGGGGCGATGATGCGCGCTACGCAGTCGTTGCATCTTGCGATTGCAGCAGGCGCGAGAACTTTCGTCCTGTCGTGCTCAGCGGCAGGTCGTCCAACTCGCCCACGCGGAACCACTTCAACGCGCCGCCTTGGGGTGGCCGCAGCCGCCCGGAGACGTAGTCGGCCGCGTGGCAGTGCAGTGTGATGTGAAAACGTGTCACGCCGTGCTTAAGCGTGGCAATATGCGCTGCCAATTCGACCCGGGCACCGGTTAGCGATGCGACCCTCTCGATAATCTGTTCGTCACGCGCGGCCTGATCGTCCGAGGGAAGTCGCACGCGAATGAAATCCCACAGCCCGGCCCAGCGCTCGCCCTCGGGCACTTGTAGCATCAGCAAGCGTCCGTTGCGGCGGACGGCCACCGCGGCCTCCTGCACGCGTTCAATCGCGGGCGGCTGTTTCGGCCGGGGGATCTGATCGACTGCCTGGTGGCGATGGGCTTCACACAGCGGCAAGAGCGGACACTCGCCGCAGTGAGGGGCCTGCGGCTTGCAGACTTCGCTGCCGATTTCCATCAGGGCCTGGTTGAAGGTGCCGACGTCGCGCCGCGGCAGAATCTCCTCGGCCAACTGCCATAGCACCCGCTGGCCCTCGGTGGAGGCCGGCGCGCCGCGGTATCCGACCAGGCGGCTCAACAGCCGAACCGTGTTGGCCTCTAGAATCGGCTCCCGGGCGTCGAAGGCGATCGACAGGATTGCACCCGCGGTGTAGCGGCCGATGCCAGGCAGCGAACGCAGCGTGGCGGCGTCGGTGGGAACGATGCCGCCGAACCGCTCAACGACCTCGCGGGCGGCCTGGTGCAGTTGTCGGGCGCGACGATAGTAGCCTAGCCCCTCCCAATGCCGCATCACCTGTTGTTCGTCGGCAGCGGCCAGATCGGACAAGCCCGGGAAGGCACTCAGAAATCGCTTAAAGTACGGCCGGACCGTTTCGACCTGCGTCTGCTGCAGCATTACCTCGCTGACCCACACTGCGTAGGGATCGCAAGTGCGGCGCCAGGGCAGGTCCCGGGCGTGCCGGCGGTACCAGGCGCGGACGCGCCGGCGCAACTGTTGCTTCCAATTGGAGGAGGGAACAAGTGTCGTGGCGGCGGGCCGCCTTCCGTTGCGGCTGAGCATGAAGCAATCCTTCACTGGTGGAAATGCAGGAGCGATTGTAACAGCCTGCCGGCGGATCCGACAGGCTGCGGATGAACTCCCGCGCGACCTGCGCCGAACCGCCCGCTGGACGGAGCCGGCGCGGTGTATTAACTTGGCCGGTTCCTCAGTAGTGGATAACAATGCTTTACGACAGGGCGAGTACGTGGCCAAGAAGCGCCGTTCGGGCAGATCGAATCGTGGTGGGCGATCAGCGTCCGGCCGCGCCGGCAACAAGCTCAGCGTGCGGCGCACGCAAAGCGGCGACGCATGGATGCTGGTCCACCCTCGCTGCGTGCGGGAACGGGCCGATGATCTGGACGAAGTGCGGCAGATGATCGAGGCGGGCGAGACGGATATCGCCATCGACGATCTGCGCTGGCTGCTTAGCGATTGCAGCGAGTTCATCGAAGCGCACCGCATGCTGGGGGAGTTGGCGCTGGCCGACCAGAACGATCTGCCGCTGGCGCGGGGGCACTTCGGTTTTGCATTTCAGTTAGGGCTGGCCGCGCTGCGCAAGGGCGGCACGCCTTCGCCGCTCCCCTACCGAATGCCCGCCAATCAGGCATTTTTCGAAGCTGGCAAGGGGCTCGCCTGGTGCCTGCACGAGTTGGGCAAGCGCGAGATGGCGCTCGAACCGCTCCAGACGCTGCTTGCCTGCGACCCGTCCGACCCGCTCGGCCTGGCGGAGATGCTTCAGCGATGGGAAGCGGAAGCGTAGTGCCGCTGTAGCCCCTTTCGAAGTGCTATGGCAGCGGGATGTCGGACAGCTCGTACTCGATCGGCAACCTAGCGAATACCGTGGGCGTCTTGTAGACGAACGATAGCCCCTCGGGACCATCGGGAAGTTCGAACAGGAATGCCACGCCGACGTCGGTCTGCGTTTGCGCGGTTGTCTGAAATCCCTGCGGCTGGATCTTTTCGCCGTCCGCGGTTTCCAGATAGGCCTCGTTGTTGAACACCCATCCCCGGTGCGATTCCAGCGCGCCGGCCGCGTCCTCGTATCGCGCCCGCATTCGCACCTCCCAGATGTCGTTATTTTTGCGGACGTTCTCCACCAGTATCGTTGTCTTGCCCTTGCGCTGTTCGCTGCCGGAGGAGTCGGCAAGCTCGGCGAAGCGGAACTCCTCCACCTTGCCGGGAACGAGCGACTGGAATGTTCCGGTGAGCTTCATGATCTGCTGAATGTCCCGCGGCGGCAGCTTCATCGGAATCGCGATCTCCACGGCGGTTGAACCTCGCTGAACGGGCACTTCCATCACCGCCTGGCCGTCGGCGAACGCCAGCGGCTCGCCCCGAGCGTCAACGGCGATTAACGTCTCGAGCGGTTGGGCGATGGCGATCGGATGCACGCGCGGCTCCCAGGCAATCTCCAGCACCAGGTCGATCGAATCGCCTTCTCGGCTGCGAAGGTCGCGCTGCGCCGTGATCCGCGCCGGCTCGATGCGGAAGATGCCGCTGTACGACGCGCGGCCAAGCCGCGGCAGTTGGTTGGGAAGCGTGCCCACCAGGGCCAGTCCCTCCTTGCCCGCAAAGTGGTACGTGGTCATGCCCGCCGCGTCCAGCATTTCGTCCATGGCGCGCCAGTAAGGCGTTTGCTCGAAGGTGAGAGTCAGTTCGGGGTCGGGGGCCTGTTGGCCGAACTGACCACGATAGTCGATCAGTGGGTTTCCCGTCTGCTCTTCGATCGTAGTGAGAATCTCCGAGAGCGGCATCTGCCTCGCCTGGAGCGTTATCTGCGTGGGCTGCAGACTTTGCTGCGCCTGATTCGCAAGCAGGGTCTGCCGAATTCGATCGAGCCGATGGGCGACTTCGGCTGACATTTCGGCGTCCGCAGTGGGCAGGTGCGCGAGCACGGTTGGCCCCATTTCGATTAGTCGGGCCTCGGCGGCGTCGCGCGTGGCAAGCTGCGGATCATCGAGCTGGCGGACCAGGCGGCGAACTTCCGGCGCCTGTTGCGGATCGTCCTCTTGTGCCATGGCGAGAGACCACGCCGCCAAAATCAGCCCAATCGCGACAAATGCTCGCCCGGCCATTTCGAGGGCCGTCACGGCTACTGTTGTCATTACTTAATACCTCGTGTGAGCTGTGAGTAGCTCGGGGCCGCCCGCATGGTGGCAGTCGAGAACCTCCTGTCGCGACTAGCCGATGCGGCTATCCGACACTCGATTTTACCGCATCGGCCGGGCCGTTTCATTCGAAAACCTGTGGGCCGGCCGGCCGCTGCCCGCCGAGCCGCCGCCGGTTTCTGACCTAGACTTACGTGGCCCTCTCGGGCGCCGTCGGTCGCATCGGCTCTCGATTCGCCGCCTGCGGCACGATTCACCGATACTGCAACCGCTGAGGCTTGGTGCCAATGTCGTCCGCCGCCCCTATTGCCTGTCCGCTATGGATCAACAGCGTAATGATGCCGTCTGATTCCGCCAGTCAGCACTGGTTACGGCACCCGAAACGGAGGAGTCTTGCGCTGGTGATGGCGCTGTGCGGTGGTGTCGGCGTCTGTGGACCGCTCGCGCGGGCGGTGGAGCCGGAATTCATGGTCAAGGCCGAGGTGGCTGGCGAGTTTCTGGAAGGCAAGCCACTGGCCTGGTCCGACCAGCGCGTGTTTCTGCTATCGCGAGACGGGCGACTGGTTGACTTCAGCCCCGCAGAGGCCCGCGATTACCGACAATCAGCCCCCCGCTTCTTCAGCTACTCGACCGCCGAAATGCGTTCGCAACTCTACGAAGAGTTTGGGCACGACATCGACATCAGCGGCACGGGTCATTACCTGGTCGTGCATCCACGCGGACAGAAGGACCAGTGGGCCCAGCGTTTTGAGGATCTCTACCGATCATTCTGCCACTACTTCCGCGTCCGCGGGCTGAAGCTGGCCGAGCCAAAATATCCACTGGTGGCGGTCGTGTTCCGCAATCGCGAGCAGTACGAGCAGTACGCCGAGCAAACTGGTTCAACCCTCGGGCCGAACATGCTCGGGCATTACTCGCCGCGCACCAATCGGATTGCCTTGTTCGACATCACCGGTGGCGACGCATCCCAGGATTGGGCGACCAACGCCACGACAATCATTCACGAAGCGACGCATCAGACCGCCTTCAATGCCGGCGTTCACAGCCGCTTCACGGAAGTGCCGCGGTGGGTTTCCGAAGGATTGGCCACCATGTTCGAGGCGCCCGGCGTCTGGAGCTTTGCCTCGCATAGTTCTCGGCGCGACCGGGTGAGTCGCGAACAACTAGCGGCTTTCCGGGAGTACGCGGCCCAGCGCCGTGAAGCGGGCGCCATGCAGGACCTGATCGTCTCCGACCAACTCTTTCGCCGCGACGTCTACGGTGCCTATGCCGAGGCGTGGGCCTTGTCCTTCTACCTGTCCGAGACGCGTTCGCACGACTATGGCCGCTACCTGCAACGAACCGCCGACCGGGAGCAATTCAGGGAGTATCCCCCGGAAGAGCGTCTCCAGGACTTCCAACAGTCGTTCGGTGACGATCTGAAAATGCTGGAGGTGCAGTACCTTCGCTGGATCAAGGAGTTGAAGTAGTTGACCTCCAAGGTGGCACAGACATTCCTGAATGTGCCCTTGAGTTGTTCCATACCCTTCACCGGCACAGACAGGAATGTCTGTGCCACGTGCGATCCTCTCTCTACTCCGCCATCGCCCCCGAGCGCCGGCGGGCTTCCTGCCGGCTGAGGCGATCGGCCCAATACAGCGGCTTGGGCAGTTTGTGGCCGTGCATCATCTCCTGCGTCAATTGAGCCGCCAAGTCGACGCTCATGCGATGTCCGGGCGACGCGTAGATTGGCTTACGGCTCTTATCGGTTGGCCACAGCGCCGCCCCGGTTGCCTGGGCGCCCTCGCGGACGTAACACCACTGGCCAGCCGGGAGCCGGTCCTCGTCCAGCCGGCCGCAAAGCAGCTTCTTCGTGACGCCGACGGTCGGCACGTCGGACGTGACGCCGAAACACGTGGCGATGCCCGCGTGTCGCTGATGCAAAATGCCGCTTCCGTCGACGAGGTAAGCATCCGCCGCGAAGCCTGACTCCGTTGCCTTCTCCCACAGCGCCCACAGCAGCGGCAGTTCGCGAAACGCCAGATACGTGGTCACGTAGGGGAATCGCACTTCGCCGGTTAGCGTCGTGGTCCAGATCACCTCGCGCGAGCCGCGGTCGAGAAGTACATAGGCCGCCACCGCGCGACGCGGATTGACATACGAGATGTCCAGGCCCGCCACCGTCTCGAGTCGATGGGTCGGCGGTTGCTGCGAGTACTGCTCGACCATCGCCTGTTGAATCGACCGCAACTCGACCAGGGGGCGTTTCGAGCGAAAGGCCTCAAACCCGCTGCGTTCCAGATCGACCCGCCCGCCGGTAATTTGCACGCCCTCGGCGGCCAGGCGCGCGAGCTTGTCGTCCGAACTGCCAGCGATGTAAGCCGCACAACTGCCGTCCACCCGTACGACACGGTGACACGGGCAGCCGGGCGTATGCCGATGGTGCAAGACCCAATGTCCGACCCAGCGGGCGGCGATCCGATCGCCCAGCGCGGCCGCCAACCGGCCGTGCGTGGTCGCCTTGCCCTCAGGCACCTGGCCGAGCAGCGCCACTAGCGCCGACTCCAGGTCCGGGATTTGCGAGGCGGTGAGGAACATATCAGTAATGCGGCCCTGGACCGTTGGCGGGTTACCTATTGTATACTCTCATATCCGCTTGGCCGGTTCGGATGGGTTCAGCGGCATCGAGAGGTCGGCTGAAGACGATCAACTGAATTCGTGCGAATTCAGCTAGCGTCGGACAGGCATCGCGAGAACGTACCCCGTTTCGCACAAGGATCTTTCACACGTGGCTCGAATCAAGCGGATTCTGGTGACCGGCGGTGCCGGCTTTCTCGGCTCGCACCTCTGCGAGCGGCTCGTCGAACAGGGGCACGACATTATCTGCCTCGACAATTTCTTCACCAGTCAGAAGAGCAACGTGGTGCATCTGCTGCCGCTTCCGAACTTCGAGCTTATCCGGCACGACGTCACCCAGCCGATTTTCCTGGAAGTCGATGAAATCTACAACCTGGCCTGTCCGGCCGCTCCGGGCCACTATCAATACAACCCGATCAAGACGATCAAGACCTCGGTGCTCGGGGCGATCCACACGCTCGGTATCGCGAAGCGGTGTCACGCAAAAATCCTTCAGGCCTCCACGAGCGAGATTTACGGCGATCCGGAAGTGCATCCCCAGCCGGAGTCGTACCGCGGAGCGGTCAACCCGATCGGCCCCCGCGCCTGCTACGACGAGGGAAAGCGGGTTGCAGAGACGCTGTTCATGGACTATCACCGTGCCAACGGTGTGAACATTCGCGTTGCTCGCATCTTCAACACCTATGGGCCGCGGATGCACCCGTTCGACGGCCGCGCGGTGTCGAACTTCATCCGCCAGGCGATCGAGGGCAAGGAGATCACCGTCTTCGGCGACGGTGCGCAAACCCGCTCGTTCTGCTACCGCGACGACCTGGTGGAGGCGCTGATCCGACTGATGAACGCCCCGGACGAGGTCACCGGACCGATGAATCTCGGCAATCCCGGCGAATTCACGATCCTGGAATTGGCAAACGTTGTCCTGGAACTCGTGGGCAGTTCCGCAAAGCCGGTGTTCCGGCCGCTGCCGACCGACGACCCGATTCGCCGCCAGCCGGACATCGCCCTGGCCCGGCGGCAGCTCGACTGGGAGCCGCAGGTCCCGTTGCGGGAAGGGCTGGAGCGAACCATCGAGTGGTTTCGCTCGATCAATGTCCAGCAGTACCGCCCGCCGACGCCGAACTTTTAAGCTCGCAACTCGGCCGAAGCGGCACCGGTGGCACAGCCATTCCTGACTGTGCCTTTCCGTCCGTCCGCGCTGCCCGGTGGCTTCCCTTTTCGCTCTGGTTCATTTACTGTGAGATAGGCAGGCGAGCTGAACTTTCACCGAACGAGTCGACCCCGTGCACGAAGCCTTCATGCGACTGGCCTACCAGGAAGCGCAGGCGGCAATGGCTGAGGATGAAGTGCCGGTCGGCGCGGTCATCGTCCACGGAGCTCGGGTGATCGCCTCGGCGCACAACCAGCGTGAACAGCTTCGCGACCCGACCGCGCACGCGGAAATGATCGCCATTACGCAGGCAGCCGAGTCGCTCGGCAGTTGGCGGCTGGAGGACTGCACGCTGTACGTCACACTGGAACCCTGCCCGATGTGTGCGGGCGCGATCCTGCAGGCCCGCATCCCGACGGTCGTCTACGGTGCGCCGGATCCCAAGGCTGGGGCCGTGCATACGCTGTTTCAATTGTTGAGCGACCCGCGGTTGAACCATCAGCCGCAGTTGGTGGCCGGAGTGATGTTGCAGCCTTGCGGCGAGATTCTAACCGAGTACTTTCGCGGCAAGCGTCAACTGGGAAAGAAATAACGCAGCTACCCTGCGCTGGAGTAGGACGCCGGCAGGGGTCTGCACTTGCAACGGTTTCAAACGCGAGGATTGGGAAGATGGATACGAATCGCCCAGCGTCCGGCTCGGGTCGGATCTTGCACCGCAAGTCCTTGTCCTGCATTGCCATGCTGACGGTTGCACTTTGCCTCGGCGTAACGTCGACGAGCGGGTGCCGCGGCGAAAATGCGCCGACCAAAGACGTCCCCGAACCGGCCAGTCCCAACGACGTGCCGGGCAGCCCTGGTGTGGAAAGCGAAGCGCAAGCCGCCGTTATCTCGCCCGCCGCCAGTCAGTCCGTGCCCGACGAGCAAGACAAGACAAGCAGCACGCAGCCGGAGAATCAAAATGCGGGGGCGAAACAAAATGAAGAAGGTACCCCGCTGTTCGACGGCAAGTCCCTCGAAGGCTGGAAGGTCTCGGACTTCGCCGGCCACGGCGAGGTTCGCGTCGAAAACGGGCAATTGATTCTTCCCTGGGGGGAGGCGCTGACTGGAGTCACTTCAACACGTGAACTGCCCACCGAAGACTATGAAATTCACCTGGAGGCGATGCGCGTGGATGGCAGCGACTTTTTCTGTGGGCTTACGTTTCCCGTCGGAGACGATCCGGCGAGCCTGATCCTTGGCGGCTGGGGCGGCACGGTCGTCGGTGTTTCCAGCATCAACGGGAGTGATGCCAGCGAAAACGAGACGACCAAGTACATGAACTTCGACACCGGCAACTGGTACGCAGTCCGCCTCCGCGTGACTGAGCCGCGGATCGAGGCCTGGATCGGCGAGGAAAAGGTTGTCGAACTGGAGCGAGCCGGGCGGGAATTCTCCATCCGGCCGGAGGTCGAGCTCTCACGGCCGCTGGGCATCGCCTCCTGGCAGACCACCGCCGCGCTGCGGAACATCCGCCTCATCTCGTTGGCCGACGAAATGAAACCGTGACCAATGCAGCCCGCGGCACCGTGCATTGCTACCGCGCCGCCGGCAGTCGAAGATAGAATCATGTCGCAACCAGTCGCTACTCGCCGAACGATCTCCATCCCGCGAGACGCGCATTACTCCCGCCAATACACGCCTGCCGCGCGTATCGTCGGGTGGTTCGCCATCGCCACCTTGCTCTTCACGACGGCCGTGGCACAGGCCTGGCAGCGAAGCGACAGCGAGCGGCCGAAGCGGGCGTTGCCGCCGAAGTGGAACGAGGACCTGATCGACGTCTTCTTTCCCGATGCACGCGAGCAACTCGTCGGCGAACGGCCGGCCTCGCTGACGACGGGAGAGCTTGCAGAAGCGTCGGAAGACGCAGCGCCCGGCGCACGTACTCCGGCATCTTCCGCAGCCGCAGGCTCCGGCTGGTCGGGCTGGATCAGCGCAGCGGCTATCGAGGACGAAGTAAAGGCCAACCATCTGGCGTTGCGCGCCCTGGTGGAGTCGCCGGTTCAGTTCAAAGGGGGCGGTTACAAGCAGTGCCGGACGCGCTTCAGCGTGCTGGCCGTGATGCTGCAGGTCGCCGCTCGGTACGATGGCCAAGTCCGCTGGCAGGACCACGCCGCCGCGATGTCCGACCAGTTCGCCCGAGCGGGGTTCAACTGCAAAGTGGGAACCGATCCGACCTACCGCGAGGCGTCGCTTCGGGTGCAAGACCTGGAAATGCTCGTCCGCGGCGAGCGCGTGACGGCCCCGACGCCAGAGGGCGAGCGGCCTTGGCACCGCATTGCCGATCGCGCACCATTGATGCGGCGCGTCGACGCCGCCTTTATGCAGCGGATACGGCCGCACATCTCCGGCGAGCCGGGCTTTCGCGCCAAGTCCGAGGAGATCCTGCACGAGGCGCAGATCCTGGCCCTGCTGGCCGAGATCATCCACCAGCCGGGCTACGAATACTCAGACGACGAGGACTTTCAGTCGTACGCTCGGATGATGCGTGACGCGGCCGTGGAGTTGACCGAGGCGACGCGCGGTCAGGACTTCGCCCAGGCCGCCGAAGCCGCGATCGGCATCGAGACCTCCTGCGTCGAGTGCCACGACCGCTTCCGCGGCTGAGCGTTCGCTGCGAGTGCCGGGTCGAACACGCTAGCAGGCCGCAGCGATGCGTGCTACGCCAGCCACCACGTCGCGAAGCCAAAGTAGTAGCACAGCGTCGCGGTGTCGGCCAGCGCGAGCACGACCGGCCCGGAAGCGACCTTCGGGTCGCGCTGAAGCAGGCCTAAAATCCCCGGAATTAAGATCCCCAGTGCAGCGGCCGTCACGATGGAGAAGGCCATGCTGAGGAGGATCGACAATGCCACCGCTGGTATGCCCTGCCAAAACAAAGCCACGCCGCCAACCAAGCAACCGCTCGCAATTCCGATCAGTGCCCCGATCGGCACCTCGCGGACCAGCGACCGGAAGAGTGAACTGAAGTTGACGCGGGTCCCATGTTGCATTTGCAAGCTTAAAGTCAGCGACTGAATGCTCATGCTTTCGGCCAGTGCAAGCACCACGGGAATAAACAATGCCAGCACCAGCACCTTGTCCAGCACGTCTTGAAACAGACTTGTAATAAACGCGCACAGCAAGCCGCCTGCAATGTTGCATAACAGCCAGGGAAATCGTCGAGCGAACGCCGTGGGTAGATGGGCCTGCTGAACCTGGGCCAAACGTACGCCGATGAGTTGAAAAACATCCTCGCTCTCTTCGTACCGCGTTACATCGGAGATCTCGCTGGCATAAAGCTCGACGTCGATTACGCCGATAATCCGTCGCTCCGAGTCCACGACCGGTAGGGCGAGCAGCCGGTGCATGATGAAAAACTCGCAGGCTTCCAGCACCGTGGCAGATTCCGGTAGGGCCACCACCTTGTGCACCATTACGTCTTCAATCCGCGTATCGGGTGGGTTCAGTAGCAGTCGGCGCGTGGGTACCACGCCGATGAGCCGGTCCTCATCATCCACCACGTAAAAATAGACGATGCGCTGAGCTTTCCCCTCGCGCTGGACCTGGGCCAGCGCCTCGCCGATTGTCTGATGGGCCGAGATTCGCACAAAGTCCGTGCGAATGTGTTCCAGAGCGCTCTGGTTGAGATGGTCGAGGGGCTGTACAGCGGTCATGCGGGCTCCTGTCCGCGAGTTTTTTCTTTGTGCTGGCCGGAATCTCCTTGGGAATGGTTCTAATCGTAGTTCCGCGATACCGCAATGGTCTCCAGTGAAACCGTTTATGGCGAGGGTCCAACCCCACCCTCCGGCGTCCACGTCGTCTGAACGTTCTCCGGCAACTTCACTCGCTCGGGCACCTCGCGTGACAACCAGCGCACTGCCGGCCCCGGATCTTTTTTCAAGACACCATCTCGCCTGGCTGAGACATGAAGCCTTCGACCACCTCGCGTCGCTCGGCCGCTTCGCCCTCGGGATACCAGCCCTTGTAGCGGAGCAGTTTCGCGCGTGGGTTGTTGCGGACACGCTCGGCGTTGCCGGCGTTGCACTCGACGACGTGATCCCACATGTCCGCCTCGGTCAGCAACTGGATGATTCGGTCCTGCAAGCCCGGCTCCTTCACGTCCAGGTGAAGCAGCATCGCCCGCTGCCGAGCCAGTTCCAACAGCGCCGCCAGCGTGGGCACGCGCGTCGACTCGCCCGAGCCCCGGACCGGCATGCCCAGCAGATCATAATAGGTCAGCGCGCGCTCGCTGCCCTGCCCCTTAAGCGTACGATCGACCGCGTCGTCGTGCATCAGATAGAGAATGCCGTCGGCAGTTGCGCGGATGTCGATCTCGCAGCCGTCGGCGCCGTGATCCATGGCGGCGGCGAACGCTTCCAGCGTGTTCTCCGGCGCGAAGTGGCTTGCGCCGCGGTGGACCATAATGACGGTGCGGCTGCGTCGCTCCGCCACGCGTGCGTGCCGAGTTTGCCGCGCCTCCCCGGACTCCTCCGGTAGCTGGTTGATGTACCCCTGCCGCTGCGAAGCATCTTGGGCCGATGCACTTGCGCCGCTCGAGAGCACGGCGAGCACGACCAGGCCCAATCGAGCGGCGCGCGATCGCCGTACTCGTGAAAGTACTTGCGCACCGGCGGCGTGCGAGTTTTCATCCACAGGGAGGTCGCCGTACGGAGGAACGGCCTGCCGGCCGCTAGTTGATCAGCAGCGGCCAGGCAGGGTCGGAGTCGCCCCCGCGGCGTTCCCACTCGCGGCGGACTTCGCCCAGGCCAAAGACGCACATTTCGAAGTCGTCGCTCAGGCGCTGCAGGACGGCCGGCCGCGGCGGCTCGGACTCGACCGCGATCGTGCTGGCGATGTAGTACGCCCGCTTGCCCTGGGTCTGGTAGTCCAGCAAGGCGTCCTTGCGGCCCAGCCGCCGCATGCGCTCGAAGACCTCCGGATAGACGCCGCACCAGAAGAGCGTGAAGTCGCCGATGTGGCGATGAACTTTGCGCCGGGCCTCGCCTTGCCGAGCTTCCGCCTCCAGCAGCATGTCGGCTACTTGGTCGAGCCGCTTGCCCGTGGGGCCGCGGACGCTGAAGACGTCGTCGTTGCGAATGAAGCGGACGAGCAGTTCCGCCAGGTAGTCGACCAGCGGCGGGTCAACGACCCCCAGGCGGCAACCAAAGGCGTATTCCGTGAGCCCGGCGAAGAACCGCCGGACCGTATCCTGGCGCGGATTCGGCTTCATGGGCGTTCTGTTCCTCCTCGCTCCGCGACTTGCCCGAGGCGGCGGGTGCCGCAGCGGACGAGTTACTCGAGAAAAGGCCCAACTGCCGACCGGCAGACAACTTACGGGCCTCTCCTCCATCGCACGATTGAGGGCGTAGAGCCGGCCGCACGCAGCAGGGCGCCGACTTACCTCATCTATTTTACCTTCGAATTTTCTCATGGGTCAAGGTTTGTCCATTTTTACGGAATGTCAGTGATCGTCGTAAGCTATATAATAGTAATATGTTACCGCATGATGTGTGCGGACCATCTCCGCTGCGCGTGTCCAATTGGACGCGCTTTCCGGGGGGCCCCACGATTGTCCATTTGGACAGGGCTCCCGGCTGGCGCTGGCGCGCCGAGCCGATTTTTCACGCCCCGTTGGACAGCAACTTTTTCGCTGTCCATTTGGGGCGGCTGGGGACGCTCAAGTCTCGCGCTCCCCCGACCGCAAATGAATTGACTGGTAGTCGCTAACAAAACAAATCGAATCTGTCGACGTAAACTACCGCCTCGGGCGCCCAGATTGATGCATTCACCCCAGAACCATCACGGATAAGAGCTGGTAAGCACAGAAGCGATCTCAAATATAATACACAAAACTGTGTTCATTGTCAAGCCTTGGCAAAGCGAGAGGCGGGTGTTGGCCACGGGTAGAGCCGCAACCACTGGATCGACAGTCCAGTATTCTAATGGGGGCGATGGAGGTAAAGGGCAGCCAGACCGAGGGGCCTTCGCGGCAATCACGCCGAGCGGGCGATACGGGTTCCTCTACTCTGGTTCAGGGTTTGGTACAGGAGGCATTGCCCCCCACTCCCAGGCTTATCCCGGACCAGAGAAGAGGAACCGGTAGGCCCTTGTGGCCGGCGCCGTCGTGCCGTTGTGGTTTCCACTTCGGTCTACAGATCCATTGGACGGCACCGGTTGCGTCAGTGCGTAGCGTGGTCGTGGGCGGCGGAGGCGTGATCGTGGCCGGCCGTGTCCGGTTGCTCCTCAATCTCCCGCACGGAGAACCGTCGCAGCCGGTCGACCGCGTACAGCGACGTGCGATCGGTGTTGTTCCACCGGCGGGTGACGACGACGTATGACGGATAAAAGTCCACGCGCGTTGCCGGCATTTTCCCGCCGGCGGCCGTGTTCGGCTCCGTCTCGTACATGTAATCGATTTCCAGGTTGCCGGTGATCGTCGAGTAGGCGGGAGCGGCGGGCTGGTCCGGAATGGTACTCAAGTACGCGAGCAACGTGATCCCGAGGAGGCACGTCAGGGCGACGCCCATCACGAAGCCGGTCACCAGCGGAACGCTAGGGGAGTTGGAAGCCTGCAAGTTCGATTCTGCGGACATCGTTACCTCATCGACTTCAGCAACCGCAGCCATGGATTCGCGGGCGCGCACTGACATTGGAACGTGCGACGTCTCGCTTGCCCGAGCGTTCCACTAACGGTGTGGTGCAAATGCGGCTTTCACGTTTAAAGCAATCCTACGTGGATGACGAGGTCAAGCCACTTGTGAAATTTCACTACCTGGGTGGCTCGATTTGGTCAGCCTTCCCGATGTTACAATCTTTGCAGAGCGTTCGAAGATTCTCAAACTCAGTCACACCACCCTTTGACCAAGGGAGGATGTGATCGACGTGCAGGTTCACGTGTTGGTTGGTCGCAGGGCTACGGCCGCAAAGGACGCAGCGAAACCGATCGCGCACGAGAACTCGATATCGGAGTCCTAAAGGAGCGTCTCGCGGACCACTCCTCTCCCGGGAAGGCCGATCATCAATAGCTGAAGCTGGGTTCGATTCGACATCATCTGACAAGGTAGTGCGATCGCCAGAGTTTGCGCGTTCGACAAACGCTTCTAATGCGCGGAGCCAACTGCCCCAGCGCAGGACGTACGCCTTAGATCCGACCTTCGACGGCGGCATATTCATCTCGTCATGCTTGGGAGGACGGCCTAGCTTTGTCCAAACGCTTAACAGGTTCTCGTAGCATTCTTCGTCCGTGTAACGTATGCCGCGTTTCGTCTGTCTTAAGCCAGCAGCTACGAGCGCCTTCTTCCACGAGCCAAACTGAGCGAGAACGGCGTGACATTTGAACTTGCCGTGTATGTAAAAGTCAGTCTTGATCAGCTCTGATGTGTGAAGCTTAGCGGCAACACGGCGCAATTCCGAGACAATTTCTTCAGCGCTGCGCGCGCGGTTGGATTGATTTACTAGGTGGTCCAAACCTGCCGCGTGGAGCGCATTTCGCCAACTTCCAAACCGCTTCCGAAGCGTCGAGGAATGGACGCGCGATAAAGAGTCAAACTGCTTTACAGAAAGCGACGTTGTTGAGACCAGACCTGCTACGCGCCTGACCTCAGCGAGAATATCTGCGTCGTCGTGCGATGTTAATCGGTTAAGCTCAAACTTCGACATGGCTTCGCGTTAATTCGGAACGATACGACCGTCAAGGGACCGGAATGCTCAAGTCCCGACAGATCTTGCGGGCCAGCGGGTCTGGTATCTCGGAATGACGCGGAACCGCGGATCGGCGGTTATTGGTCGGATTGCCCCACCATGAATGGCGACGTCCTTCGCGCACCAACAAACAGCCGTTTTGTTGGAGATGTCGAATAAGCGCGTGCCGCTTCAAGGGGTCAATTCCACCTCTTCGAACTCACCGCTCACCGCCGCCGCCGCACGCGCATCGTCGCGATTCATTTCCACCGCTTCGCTCAAGGCGTCGCGGAGATTCTCCAACAACTCTTCGCGCGTGGCCCCTTGCGAGTTGACGCCGGGTACTTCTTCCACCCAACCGATCCACCATTGTTCGTGCTGCTGGATGACAGCCGTGTATTTTGCGGCCATGGCATCGTTTCCGCCGGTTCGATTCGGGAGTCGCCACGATTGTATCGGCGACCTCTTCCTGCCCATTGTACAGTCTACCCCAGTGTGTCGGGGGGTGCCATCAGCATCGCCCAGCCGCTCGAGGCCGTAGCTGAACTTGCAAAAGTTCAGATGAGTCCAGAGGCGGCTGAATTCTTGCGAATTCAGCTACGTGCTTGCGAATTCAGCTACGATCGCACGCCTAGCGCCGCGCGCAGCTCGGCCGCGTATTGGCCGATCTCTTGCAGCACTTCTTTCCGATCGCGATCCGCGGCTTGCGCAACGCGGCGGACAATGGCCGAGCCGACGATCAGGCCGTCGGCGACGGGCGCCAGCGCGCGGACGTGCGCGGGCTGGCTGATGCCGAAGCCGATGCAGATGGGCAGCTCCGTGCGCTCGCGCAGCCAACTGACGCTGTCGAGCAGTTTCTGCGGCAACTCCGTCCGCTCGCCCGTGATGCCGGTGACCGAGACGTAATAGAGAAAGCCGGAGGACGACTCGGCAATGCGGACCGCCCGCTCCGGCGGCGTGGTCGGCGTGACGAGCTGAATCAGGCTGAAGTCCGCCCGTCGGCATACGGCGGCCAACTCGTTGGCCTCTTCCACCGGCAGGTCAGGCACGATCGCCCCAGCGGCCCCGGCGGCATGAGCGTCGGCCACATAGCGCTCCAGCCCGTGCCGCAGCACGATGGCGTAGCTGACCATCGTCACCACCGGGGCGTCAAGCTGCGGCGTCACACCACCCAGCATGCCGAGGATGTCGGCCAGGCGGATCTTGTGGGCGAGTGCTCGCGTGTAGGACGCCTGAATCACCGGGCCATCGGCGATCGGGTCGCTGTAGGGGATGCCCAGCTCGCACATGCTCGCGCCGCGGGCGACAAGCTCCTGCAAGACGGCGGCAGTGAAGTCCAGGTCCGGATCGCCGGCCGTGATAAAGGGCATCAACGCCTTTTCGCCAGCCGCCCGCAGGCGCTGGAAGAGCTGGTCGATCGCCGACATGGCCGCGCTACTCCCCGCCGGCCGGTGGATGTTCGATCGATACGCCGCGCAGCCGGGCGATCTCGGCGGCGTCCTTGTCGCCGCGGCCAGAGAGGCACACGACGAGGGCTTCTTCCGGCGGGCGCTGGCGGGCCAGCCGCATGGCGGCGGCGATCGCGTGCGAGCTTTCCAAAGCGGGCAGGATGCCTTCGGCGCGGGCGAGCGAGTCGAAGGCCGACAGGGCGTCGTCGTCACCACAGTGCGTGTAGCTCACGCGGCCGCTGGACTTCCAATAGCTGTGCTCGGGGCCGACTCCGGGATAATCGAGCCCTGCCGAGATGGAGTGGACGTCGCACGTCTGGCCGTCTTCGTCCTGCATGACATAGCTGAAGCTGCCGTGCAGCACGCCGGGCTGGCCGAAGCTCAGCGGCGAGGCATGATCGCCCGGCTGCTCGCCGCGGCCGCCGGCCTCCACACCGACCAGGGCGACGCCCTCGTGCTGGATGAAAGGAAAAAACATGCCGGCCGCATTGCTGCCGCCGCCGACGCAGGCGACCACGTGCTCCGGCAGCCGGCCAAGCTGGGCGTGGCACTGCTGGATGGTCTCGCGGCCGATGACCGATTGGAAGTCGCGTACGATGCGGGGGAACGGATGCGGCCCGACGACCGAGCCGAGGATGTAGTGCGTGGTGTCGACGCTGCCCATCCAGTCGCGCATGGCTTCGTTGATCGCGTCGCGCAAGGTTCGCGAGCCGCTGGAGACACCGCGAACTTCGGCGCCCAACAGCCGCATGCTAAAGACATTGGGCGCCTGGCGGCGGATGTCTTCCTCGCCCATGTAAACGACGCACTCCAATCCGAAGCGGGCGCAGGCGGTGGCCGTAGCGACGCCGTGCTGACCGGCGCCGGTCTCGGCGATGACCCGGCGCTTGCCCATGCGGCAGGTGAGCAGCGCCTGGCCGAGGGTGTTATTGATCTTGTGGGCGCCGGTGTGGTTGAGGTCCTCGCGCTTCAGCCAAATCTGGGCCCCGCCGCACTGCTCGCTGAGCCGCCGGGCGTGATACAGCGGCGAGGGCCGGCCGACGTAGGTGCGGTGCAGCTCGTCGAGCTCGCCGAGAAATGCGCCGTCGGCCATGGCGGCCTGGTACTCGCGGTCGAGCTCGTCCAGCGCGTGCACGAGCGTTTCGGGGACGTAGCGTCCGCCGAACAGACCGAAGCGGCCCTGGGCGTCCGGCACCTGCGGCGCGGCGGAAGGCGAAGATGACTTGGGCATAAGCTACGGCGCTTTCGACCGTAGAGGGCGGAGAATATTGAAAGTAGCTGGACGCGTGAGAGTCAGTCGGGACAAGATCGATTGTCGATTGAGGGCCGGGAATGGTCAAGGCGGTAGCGGACGTTGTGAACTCTGAAGGCCGCATGTTGAAGTGAGTTTCGCTCCGAACGGCAAGGGCGTCTGGTGGACGCCGGAAAGGGCAGAGCGGAGCTGAAAGCAAGCGCAGCGAAAGCCACTGCTGGACAAGGTGAGCAGTGGCACCCGAGGGGGCTGGAGTCTTGCGAATCCAGCTACGGGTAAGGAAGCGATACCACCGAATCGACGCTACTGCGGGGCTTCGACTGTGACGGCCACGACCAAGGGCGCGGTAGCGTCCGGGCCTTTGACCAGCTCGATGTGGTCGATCGGCTCGGTGCGCTTCGGCTCGACTGCCAGGTATCGAACCTGGCTATTGCGGAGGCGGAAGGCCAGTTCCGAGCCGGGCACTTCATATCGCCCGATGTAGTCGGCGAAGTGGACGCCGTTGCGCAGCTCGTGATCTTCGGTCTGCCCGTCCTGGTAGACGATGCGGACGATCATCGAAACCGTGCCGTCCTCCTGCGGACCCTGGGCGGCCCAGCCGGCCACGCCGCTGAGCAGGTGAATTGCCCGGGCCGGCTGATGCACCGGCAGGCTCACCTCGCGCGGCATCCGCGGCGGGAACTCCCCCTGCGGACCGTAGAGCATGACCACATTCGGCACGCGGCCGTCCTGTGGATCGACCAATTGGAACGGCACCTCGCGATAGGTCTTGGGCGACCAGTCGGAGAAGATCAGCCTCTCCGCCGTGCTGCGCTCGTCGAAGAACATGCCGCGCACGCTGCTGATGCTGGCCACTTTGCGAAGATCGAGCGGCGTGTACCGGCCGCGGCTGGTGAGAAACTCCAACAGGTTCGCGATGTCGTCCTCGGTGACCTGCTTCTCGAAGCCCTCTGGCATGACGGACTTGTTCGAGGCGAGTAGCTGGTCGATGTCGTCGCGAACGATGGCGTGCCGCTTGGCTTCGGTATCGATCAATTCGATCGACGTGCGGGTTTCCGAGGCGAGCATGCCGCTTTGAATCAGGCCGTCGAGCGTGACGACCGTGTAGGTGCGGAAGTTCGCCTCGACGCTGCGGCTGGGGTCGATGATGTGGGTGAGCAGCTCTTCCTTCGGGTGGACGGCCATGCCGGTCAGGTCCGGGCCGATGACAGTGCCTTCGCCGCTGTGCGTGTGGCACTTGCTGCACTCCTTGATGAACACCTGCTTGCCGAGGGCGGCATCGCCGGTCCGCTCGGTCAGCGGCATCAGCCGGGCGAGTACTTCCGCGCGATCGGGGTTGGGCAGACTGCCGCCCTGCTCCAGCAGTTGCGAAGCGCGGCGGCGAATGCGGCGATCGGGATGCGCGGCCAGCGCCTGTTGTTGATCGAGCGAAAGGTCGCTCAGTTGCACGGCCCCGTCGGCGGCCGCTGTGAGCAGATCGCGGGTAGTTTCCGGGCGGGTCAACAGCACGCGCAGCGCCGCGGAGCGGACGGCGGGAGTCATGCCGGCGAGACGCTCGATGACGGCGCCGCCCAGCCCTTCGGCCGTGCTTCCGCCTAGGGCTTCAATGAGTCCTTCGGCCAGCTCCGGCGTGGCTTGTGGCGTGACCTGGTCGAGCACCTGACCGACGACCTTGGCGTCGCGCGGGAGGAACTCGACCAACTGCTCGGCGGCTTCCACCCGGGAGCGGGTCGCTTGCTGCTGGTCAGATAGGGTGGCGACCAGGGAGGATGTGATGCGGTCGGCGTACTTCTCCAGCACGTCGGTGCCCCAGGCGTTGCCGAGGCGGATGAGTTGGCCCTGCGTGCCGGAGGGGATCCGCTCGACCAGGATGCCAAGCGCCGCGGCGGCCTCGTCGGAAATCTGTGCGGTATGGTCGCGGGGCCAGCCTTCGCTCAGCCCGGTTGCCAGGGCGGAGATGTATACGGGATCCGCTTTGTCGAGCGCCGCCAGCAGGCGGCCGATCTGCTGGCCGTCCGGGCGGCTGCGGGCGACGTGTTCGGCCACGGTGGTGACGATCTCGAGCGTCCGCTCGTCGAGCTGCTGGGCGTCGGCCAGATAGGCGAGGGTGCGCGGTGCGTGTACAGCCGCGGCGCTGGTTAGGGCATCGGCGATCCAGCGGTCCTCGGTCGCGCCGGGCGACTTGAGTTGGTCGGCGACCGTCTTGGCAGCGTTGTCGCTTTCTTCTTGCACATCGGCCAGGGCCAACACGGCCGCGAGGCGCACCTGGGCGTCGTCGTCGGCCAGGATTTTGGAGTCGAGAACCGCCTGGAGAGAGTCTTCGCCTGGCGGAAGGACTTGCACCGCATTGCGGCGGACGCCCGCGGACGGATGAGCGAGCGCGGCAATGGCCGCCTGTGTCGCCTCGTCATTCGAGCGGTCCAGCGCACCCAGCCCTTGCAGCGTCCACAGGGCGTGGATCGCGCCGACATTCAGCCCGATCGGGTCGACGCTCTGGTCCTTTACGAGTGCAATGAGCGCCGGCACCACGTCGTTCTCACCGCGCTCGACCAGCAGCCGCTGCGCGTGCCGCCGCCAAAGGAGGTTATCGTGCGCCAGGGCCTGCACCAGTTCTTCCGGGCTGGCGCCGGCCAGCGACATCGGCTCGGCCTCGGGTGCCTTGTCGTAGACGACGCGGTAGACGCGGCCGTGGGCCTTGTCGCGCAGGTCGGTTTCGTAGGCGTTGCCGCGTCCGTTGTCGAAGCCGGCCGGCGTGGGATTGTGCTGTACGATGAAGTTGTACCAGTCGATCACCCAAACGTGCCCGTCGGGACCGACCTCGGCCATGATGGGGGCCGACCACTCGTCATCGCTGGCCAGTAGATTGAAGGGACTGTCCGACGTGAAGTCGCTGCCGTCGCGGTTGAGCACGAACGCGCCGACCAGGTGGCCGGTCGGGCCGTTGACGAACGAGACGCGGTTCCAGTACTCCTGCGGGTAGGCACGTGCCGTATAGAGCGCCTTGCCGGCGCCGGCCGTGTAGCCGCCATGCTGATCGACCTGGCGGACCTTCTCGGTGATCGGATCGAACAGGTGATCCTCCGAGATCATCTGCAGCACCTGGGGCGACCAACCGGCGACGCGCTCGTAGTAGCGATTCGGGATGGGCATGTAGACGCTGGGGCAGCGGTTGGCGGTCGAGCCAAAGACGATGCCCTCCTCGCTGATGCCCAGCCCCCAGGTGTTGTTGTTGGTCGAGCGGAGGAATTCGATGTCCGACCCGTCGGGGCGGAAGCGGAAGAACCCCTGGCGGAAGCCGGGATAGCGCGTGCCATCGGCCGCGACCGGACGCGAGTTGTTGTAGCCCTGCATGGCCCAGATCCAGTTGTCCAGGCCGTAGTTGAAGTTGCTCACGATGCCGTGCGTGTCGCCGATCGACCAGCCGGAAAACAGCACGCGGCGCTCGTCGGCGCGGTCGTCGCCATCGGTGTCCTTCAGGTAAAGCGTCTCCCGGGCGTTTTGCACGATGGCCCCGCCGCGGTGGAAGGCGATGGCCGTGGGGATGCTCAATCCCTCGGCGAACACGGTGAACTTGTCCGCCCGGCCGTCGCCGTCGGTGTCTTCGCAAATGCGAATGCGGTCGCGGCCTTCGTTCTCGCGGGCAAGCTCATTGGGATAGTCGACGGTCTCGCAAACCCACAGCCGGCCGCGCTCGTCCCAGGTCATATAGATCGGCTTGCCCTGGAAGTCCGGCTCGCTGGCGAACAGCTCGACGTGAAAACCCACCGGCGTGACGAAGTGCTTGATCGACTCCGCGGGCGGCAGCGGCTTTTGCATCATGTTGAGCGGCTCGTCCTGCCGGCCCCACTGCCGGCTGGGCGGATAGTTGGGGATCTTTGCGCCGACGTCGACGTACTCGAACGCGGCGATGTCGGTCCGCTTGGGCGTCATCTCCGGGACGGGAAACGCTGCCTGCGACTGATAGTCGGGCACAGCGCCGACGTCCTCGTCGGCTGCCCAGCGAATGCCGCGCTCCAGCAGGTTCTGAAAGCCTTCGTTCCCCCAGGTGCGATGATCGTGCCCCCAGGCGGTGTAGAAGACGCGTCCGTCGCCGTGCGTGCGCACCCAAGTCCACGGCTCGCGCTCGTCGCCGTCCACGCGATACGAAAGCACGGTGCGGTCCTTCTCATTGTGCAGATGGTGGACATACGTCTCGTCCCAGCTCTCGAAGCCGCCGAAGCCGCGCATGATCGGATGGTCCGGCTCGGTGATCTGCGTGGTGAACACGCCCGTGCCGTGCCGCTGGAATTGGGCACCTATCAGGGCAACGACCTCCGGCGAATTGCGGAAGCAGAACGAGGCGCAATGGATCGGCACGAAGCCGCCGCCGCCGGCGACGTAGTCGAGCAGGCCCTGGGCCGCGTCGGGGTCGATGCGGTCGATATTGGCGAACACCAGCAGGGCGTCGTATTTCTGCAGGTTTTCCAGCCGCACGTCCGCCAGGCTCTCCGTGTAGGTCAGCGCGATGTTTCGCTCCTCCAGCACCGGCGCAATCTGGCGAAAGCGGTCGGCCGGCCGGTGGGCCCCCCCGTCGCCGAGGAACAGCACGGAGAGCTGCTGGGGAGCCTCGTCCTGTGCTGCCGAAGGCGTGGTGGCCGCGCCGATCAGGACGCTAAGTACTAGAGCAAGCGATGCGAGGAAGCGAGCTGGCGACATAGGTGGAATCCTGTACGTTAGCGCCGGGGAGATGTTATGGACGCATTGGGCGGCGAGGGCGGCGCGCGGTATCCGTGGGTCTGCCCAGAACGGGCCGCTTATTGAACCCTGTCGGGGCCTCTACGGACCGCAACGGGGGCAAAGAAGCGGCACCCTCGAAGGTGGCATTATAACCGCCCGGCGGGCAGAGATGCACGCTCCCACCGGGTGAATTCTTTCGCCAAGTAGAAGTTCAGACGTGGCACAGACATTCCTGTCTGTGCGTTTTGCCGGCGGCTCATTCGAATGCCCTGAGGGGCAGGCCGTACGGCACTATTTCGCTTTGCCTTGGCGGAACGTTCTTGGTAGGAAGCCCGCGAGCAGAGCAACCTGGGCTCGTCAATTCGATTCGCATAGCCAGGAATGTCTGTGCCACCACACGGGTGGGCTGCCGCTATTGTGGTGATTCTACACCCGGAATATCCGTGCCAGCGAGCGGTTTTAGGGTCAGTCCGCCGCTGGCCGCGGGCGGTTGCTCCAGTGCCCGGACGGATCGCTGCCGCTTACGATGACGCCCTTCTGATTCCAGTCCAGGTGCGCCCGGACGTCGGCGGCGCAATATCGCAAGGTCAAGCCGCAGCGGCGGCGTTCGGACCGGTTGGCCTCTGAACCGTGCAGCAACAGGTCGCTATGGATCGAGGCCTCGCCGGCCGCCAGCACATCGTCCACCGGCCGGCCGTACTGCTCGGCGTTCTCCACCGCCTGGTCGAGCACGCTGTGCTGGGCGGATTCGCTCGGCCGGTACGTGAGATGCCCGAAGTGGTGCGACCCGGCAATGAACCGCATGCAGGCGTTTTCGGTATCGGCATCGTCGATGGCCAGCCAGACGGTGACGGCTTTCGACGGAGTAAGCGGCCAATAGCTGGCGTCCTGATGCCAGGCGACGCTCTTGCCGTCGTGCGGCATCTTGCAGAAGAAGTGTGAGCCCCAGGCGACAATATTTTCGCCCAGCAGGTCCATTACCAATGCGACGATCCGCGGCTCGGTCAGCAGATCGTAGACGCGGCCGTACTTCAGGTGTGCCGAGCTGATCGAGTAGCTGTCGCCGCCGGCGGCGGAAACGCGATCAAGCAGCGCGTCGAAGTAGCCGCGAATCTCGTCGATTTCTTTGCGGCCGAAGATCGGTAGCGGACGAACGTAGCCGTCGCGGTTGAAGGCTTCTATCTGCTCGTTCGACAGCGCACGTGGCTCCGACGTGGTGGCAGGATGAAACCGCAGATCGCGCTCGATCGATTGCAGCTCGTCGCCCTGCGGGGTCGTGCGGAAGTCGGTTCGATCGGACATCACAAGTTCTCGGAGATTTGCAAAAGAAAATACCAGTGTGAGCGAATACGGAGTAGACACATTTTAACGGTGTTAGGTTGCCATGTCCGGCGGCTGGCGCAGACTTCACTCGACGCGCGTTTACGCACATTCGGCGGCTCCGAGCCTCCTGGACGTTTCAGAAGCGTACTATGTCTCTCCACGGCCTCAACACATTCCGACGTCGCCGGGTCGAAGTGCCGTAGAAGGGGAACGGGGTCGATGCAAACAAGCGGCTGATTCACTGCGAAACGCGATGCATTGTGCCGGCCGGATTTTCCACGCCGGAGTTTTTCAAAGAGAACGTGCATCGCAGCCCGGCTGCTAAGTCGTTGTTCAGAAAGAAAAAAGGTAAACCGCGGCGGACCCGAAAACATCTATCCGATACGAATGATTTGATTGGCGAGGATAATTAAGCGTCGAGCAATTTGCACGAATGCGATTCCGACAATATCCCGGAAACCTGAAAATGCGAGAAATGATTTTCTGCGACCATGCGAACGTCCACATGCAAGATCATACTCGACGTTTTCGGACGCATCGCATTCTCCTGGCGTTGGCCCTGTGCATTCCTATCGCGACGGAATTGAAGGTTTTTGCAGAGGATCCGCCCGAGAGCAATCCGCCGCTGATAACTTCCTCCGATTGGCCTTGTTACAATCACGATGTCCTCGGTTGGCGATTTAACTCGGAGGAGTCGCATCTATCGCCAGAGAACGCTGTCGAACTGGTGGAGAAGTGGCGGTTTCCCGCGGCAACGTCGCCTGAGAAGATCGGGGCCGTTCACGCGACGCCAAGCGTCGTGAACGGCTACGTCTACTTTGGCACCGCGACTTTTCCGGCTTGTTACAAACTGAAGCCCGACGGTACACTCGCCTGGGTCTATCACACGAGAACGGGCGAAGCTTCGACGACAGACCTGCCTGAGGGCGGATTCAACCGAATCGAAGCGGAGAACGGGATTCTTACCTCCGCCCTGGTCACTCAGACAGGCGTCTACTTCGGCGATACGGCTGGTGTGTTTTATGCGCTCGATCGCTCGACCGGCAAAGAGCTATGGAAAGTCGACACGCGCGCCGAAGGTTTTCCCGGACATCATTCGCTCAACATCTTTAACGGGTCGGCAATACTGGCCGACGGAAAGGTGATTGTCGGAGGCGGCGGCTACGAACATCCGTACCCGCTCGACCCGGAGTATCCATGCTGTACGGGCCGCGGATTTGTCGTCGCCTTCCATCCCGCGACCGGGGAAGTCCAATGGAAGTATGACGTAGGAGAGAAGCCCGAATGGTTTGCGGAGCCCGTCGCGATCGAAGACTCGAACGGGAAACACCTATTTAAATACGGTCCTTCCACAAGCTCCGTCTGGTCGACTCCCTCGTACGATTCGGAACGCAACACGATCTTCTTCGGTACCGACGTTCACAACTCTCCCCGCCGGCCGACCGAAGAGGACCCCCGCTACCACACGAAGTACTCGGCCGCCGTGATTGGCGTCGATGTCCAGTCGGGGCGCGAGAAGTGGGTCACCCAACTCAATGAGGGTGACATTTTCAATATGAGCATGGCGGGATACGACCCGAATACGGGACGCTATAAGGACTGCTCGATCGGCGATACGCCGAAAGTCCTTTCAATCGAGATCGACGGAAAACTGGAGAAGGTCGTCGGCGTCGGCTGTAAGAATGGCGGCTTCTATGTGCTCCACGCCAAGGACGGTGAGGTTCTCGCCAACACGCCCGTCTACGACGGACCACCGCAGTACCCGCTGGATCCCGAGCCGAGCCCGCGCATGATCGCCCCTCCGAGCCCCATCGGCGGAATCCAGACTGGCTGCGCGACGGATGGTAGAAACGTATTTACCAACGGCATCGACTGGCTGCTGCTCAATACGAAGGAGCCGGGCTTACCGCGAGGAGGGCGAGTCGTTTGCGTCTCCGCGAGCCTGGCCGACGAACGCTGGCGTCACGAACGGCCGCAGCTCCGCACGCTGGCAAACCTATTCCAGAAGAGTGGCGACCCGGTGGGCGCCGGCATTGCGTTGGGCGGCGGACTCGCCTGTTTTACGACGACCGTCTCGGAGCAACTTGTCGTCCTTGATGCCGCTTCCGGAGCGACGCTCAAGCAGATTCCAATCGGTGCCGTCTGGAGCGGACCTTCGATTTCACGCGGCCGAATCTACGTGGGCACCGGCAGCATCCTGTTTTTCAAAAAGCAGATCACCGGCACCATCTACTCGTTCGGTACTCCCGGCGATGACGAGGTCACCCGCCTGGGCGCGGGAACCGAATAAGTCACCGACGCCAAGATACGATTCAAGCATGCTTCCCGATATCGGGCCGATCTTCCAAGGATCCCTAAACGACGCCCAAAGTGATTTGGCTCGATTGCGGGGCGCAGACCGTAGGGTGAGCGTCCCTGTCGGATGAGGCGTTCGCTAAAAAAACCGCTCATGCGATCGGCTCGAATGGGTGCGTCGTTACCTTCTGGTCGTCGATCACCAGCAGTGTTGAAGGCGGAATCTCCTCCCAGTGATCGCTGATGTGGTCCAGTGGCTCGGACAGTACGACGATGGCGTCGTCCGGAATCTCGGCCCGTTGGCCGCCGACCTCTTTCAAGGCGGTGGTCGAACGATTGTGAAACAGTGTCGGCGCTCGGTCGCCGGAGCCGTAGCGCACGGCGAAGATCCGCTGGCCGTCCGAAACCGCCACGGTCATCCGCAGCGGCGAGTCGCTGCCGGCCCCGCGGCCGACCGTCTCGACAAAGCCGGCCATCCGGGCCAGCGCCCGAGGTGGGTCGCGCACCAGACCAAACGTCAGTGCCAGATAAAACATCCGCTCCGAATCGGTCGAACCTTCCATTCTCGCGTACAGGTCGGCATCGACGGCGAGGTCGATGTCCCGCTTCACGGCCGCGAAGTTCGTGATGCTGCCGTTGTGTTGGAAGAGCCACTTCTCGAAGCGGAACGGGTGGCAGTTGGTGCGCTGGATGGCCGTGCCGCTGGAGGCGCGGACGTGCGCGAGAAACAGGCTCGATTGCGTGTGTTGGGCCAGGCTGCGGAGGTTATGGTCGTTCCAGGCGGGCTGGATATCGCGATAGACGCCCGGTTCATCCTGGTCGTTGTACCAGCCCAGGCCAACGCCGTCGCCGTTCATGAAGAAGGCTGCCTGCGATTGATCGTCCATGCCAGTGTGCAGCCGCTGTGAACGGCGACTCTGGTCGATCAATGAATGCTCTGGCTTGAGCAACAGGCTATCCATGTAGATGGGCGAACCGGTATAGGCCAACCAACGGCACATTGCAGAGA
Organism: Pirellulales bacterium; assembly: GCA_040880125.1. Lineage (GTDB taxonomy): Bacteria > Planctomycetota > Planctomycetia > Pirellulales > JBBDJB01 > JBBDJB01. The sequence goes on from JBBDJB010000052.1 coordinate 220,185, forward strand.
CTCCGAGGGAATGTAGTGCTGCCGACCACATGGCCGGATCGCGGCACCGCTCTATTTTCCCCCACCGGCGGCCCCTGGCAAAGGGCATTTGACTGGGAACCGCCGCAGACTCCGGGGCGGCCGACGGCGCGACGCCGGGCGAGGTGCCTGTTATACTGCGCCCGGGAGTGGAGCTTCAGCCGCGCCGGCTGGCGCAGTGCCAACGCAAGATTCGCTTCGGGCCGCGGTGTTCATCACTTTTTGCTGGTTCGGGGGGACGATGTACTTCGAACGCGGCCGCGAGGTGCGGCTGCCGCTGGAGTACTCCGTGAGCTGCTCCCCGTTCGCACCTGCGACGTTGATTCAGCCGTGGTTCACTTGGGGACTTTTCGCGGTTTGGGTCGCAAGCATTTTTCTTGTCGTGCGACTGCGCGGCAGCGGCGCGCTTGCCCGATATTTTCTGTTTTCGGCCGTCGGCGTTGGCGCGATCGCCTGTGCGGTAGTGGCGATGTGGATGGATCGCTCGACCGGGATTGCATTAGAGGCGGCGCTCGTCGTGGTGCCGTTGTTATTGGTCGTGTGGGCCATTTACACGGGTGTGATGGTGGCGGCCTTCGTGCAACTGGCCGCCGTGTTCACCGAATGGGCCAACGGCTGTATCGGAAGAATCGGAAAGGGATCGCACGGGATCGCCGTGGGCCCGGAGCCGAAGTGACTGGCTGAGCCACGCGTGCCGGACGCTAGTGCTGATCGTCGTCGCCCAGCTTCTCTTCGACTTTGTCGGCCTGCCAGGCGATGGAGGTCAAGATTCGGCTCACGTCTAGCGGGTCGGCCGTTTCTGCCAGTTCGTTCGCCTGGATCACGACCATGTCGCCGGCGCCGAAGTCCTGCATCGCAAATGCCCCGTGGATCAGCCGCGTGTTGTACTTGAGCAGTTGCACGGCGATCTCCGGCCGGGCGGGCCCACACGTCGAAACGTACGTGATCAATGTTTGCCCTTCCTTGTCCTTCGTGCCGAAGCTGACCGTGACGTCCTGCTTGCGCAGCGCACCAACCGGCACGCTGACGTGCACCTGCTCGCCTTCATCACGCACTGTGTAGCCGGCGGAGTTTGCCACCTGCAGCACCATGGCCTTGGGATCCTTGGTGACCGGCACCGCGTTCAGATCGTCGAAGGACAAATCGCCCACGGCCGCCGCACCACCGGCGGCGGTGGCCCCGACAACGCCCGGCGGATGGCTCGCCGGCGCGGCTTGACCGGCGGCGGCTTGCGGCTGACCCTGCTGGCCGGACATCGCCTGTTGGATCATGCCAGGCATCATCATGCCGAATCCTGCGCCCATGCCCATGCCCATCCCGGCGGCACCGCCGCCCTCGCCACCGCCCTCGGCCATCTTCGACATGCTCTGGGCCGCTTGGAATTTCATGAACGCGTTCAGGTCGCCGACCGCGCCCATCGCACTGCGGGCGTCGATCGCCTTCTGCACTTCCTCGGGCGGAGTAATGGCGTTGATGAAGAAGTCGACCAGTTCCAGACCGTACTTGCCGAACTCCTCGGCGACCTTGGCCCGCGTGCCGGCGCCGACCTCATCGTATTTGGCCGGCAGGTCGAGCAGGCTGATGCCGAGCGAGCCGAGCAAGTCCGTCATCCGGGCGACGATCAGGTCCTTCAGGTAGGACGTCACCTCCTCGGTGGTGTACTTGCCCTGGGTGCCGACCAGCGTGTTGAGCAAGAGCGGCGAGTCGATGATCCGAAATGAATACTTGCCGAAGCTGCGCAGGCGGACCATGCCGAACTGCGGATCGCGGAACGTGATCGGCTGCCGCGTGCCCCACTTCTGGTCGATGAACGTCTGCTTGCCAAAGAAGTAGACCTGGGCCTGAAACGGCGAGCGCTCCCAGGGAATTGTGAGCAGCCGCGTAATCAGCGGCACGTTGGCGGTGGTGAGCGTATGCCGGCCGGGGCCGAAGTTGTCCAGCGCCTTGCCGTCGCGGAAGAAGACCGCCTCCTGGTTCTCCTGGACGATCAACTGCGCGCCCATCTTGATATCGGCGGAGCCTTCCTGCGGCACGCGATGGACGAGCGAGCGGTTGGTGTTGTCGAAAAACTGCAAAACTTCCAGGCGAATGGCCATGTTCTTACTTCCTCTGCGGTCGTCTAGCGTGCCGGCGCCCGGCAACCAAAAGTCGTCAAGCCGGCGACAGTCGATATAGTTCGCTTTCGTGGTCTAGTCCAAGCCCTTGAGAATATCTTCGCGGCGATCCCAGGCATCTTCCACGTGCTCGACGCGGTCGAGCAGCGGTCGGATCACCTCGTCGCCGGCGGTCGACTTGTCGCGCAGCGCTTCGACCTGATCGGCCAATTGGGCGACGCTCTCCATTACGGCCACGTCGTGCTCGTAGACCTGATCGAGCTGCGGCTCGCCGATCTGCACAAGATCGAAGAAACCACTGTAGCCCTGCATAGCCCCGCGGATGCGGGAAATGAGCCGGTCCAAACGCGAGCGAAGTTGCTCGACCTGCGGCAGATCGTCGATCTGGCCGGACTCCGCCAGGCGGCGCGAAAAGTCGTCCAGTCCCCGCTTGCTGCGCTGCAGCCGATCGGCCAGCCACTCGCGCTGCAGCTCGTCGCTCTCGCGGCGGTATTCCTTCTCCAGGTATCCACGAAAGCCCGGGATGTGGCGGAGGACGGTTTCGATCGTCCCGCGGCTCTGGGCGTGGCGTTTTGGCTCGGGCATGGAGGAGTTCTCCCGCTGGCGAAAAGTAGCAATGTGACACCTACGCCTGAGATTCGTGCGTGGGCGGCAAATCTTGGAGCGTCACCCCGCCTGGGCGAGGGATGGACGCAGATTAGACAGCATCATAACGCAGCGCCCGGTCAAAGAAACCCACGCCCGTTAAATCGAGCAGAGACGGCAGCTTACGATCGTCGGGACCGGCGGTTTGGGCCAGCGCCGAGGCGTGTGGATTCGAACGGAGAAAACGGGGTGGCTGCGAGAATTGGGCACTCTGCAGCCCGAATCGCGAGACGACATTTTTTGGAAGGCCAGCGTCTACTCGGCATGGCTGGCGCTTGCCGGCTTTGCTATAGTCCGCCCCCGGCGCGCTGCGGACGGCCTTGGCCGGACGAGCTGCGCGCACCTTACTCTTCCTACGACCCGCACAAAGGTCGAGCTTGAGCATGGCTTTTCGCAATCTGCCGTATGGGACGGCATGGACGATCTTGCTGCTTGCCATTTCCGGCTGCGCCAACGGTCCGCCCTTCAGTCCGGTGAATTGGGCGTCGCTGCCGTCCTTGTGGGCAGACGATGAGGTGAAGTTGTCGCTGGTCACCCCGTCCGAGCGCGTGGCGGAGTTGCAGGCAACCTCAGAAAACGCGGCGGGCCTGGACGATCAGGCGAAGGTTCGACTGGTGGCAGAATTGGCCGGCCAACTGCCCAATGAAGCCGATCCGCTGGTGCGGGAGCAGATCGTTCGCACGTTGGCGGCGCTTTCGATGCCGCAGAGCATCTCGGCGCTGCGGATGGCGCTTGGCGACTCCGCTCCCACGGTGCGTGTGGCCGCCTGTAACGCTTTAGGCAAACTGCCCGCCCCGGAGGCACAAGCCGCCCTGCTGGAGGCCCTGGGCAGCGACACGGACATCGACGTTCGCCTGGCCGCTGCCGATGCCTTGAAAAACTTCCCCGACCGGCAGACGGTCGATGGTTTGGCCATGGCGCTGGACGACCGCGATCCGGCCCTGCAATATCGCGCGATGCAGACGCTGCGCGAGGTGACCGGGCAGCCGCTGGGGAACAGCGTGACGGCCTGGCGTCAGTACGTGCGGGGGGAGAATGTCGCGCCTGCCCAGCCGGCATCGGTGGCGCAGCGTTTGCGCGATCTGGCGCCGTTCTAGCGCCTGGTTTGCAGATTCTCGGCGTTTGCGTCTGGACCGTAGCGGATTTCGCGAGAATTCCGGCGCACTCGATTTCTCTGAGTTTGCGAATTCCGCTACGGAGTCTCATCCAACGCGTAGCTCTGGGCGGGGGGGGCTCCTTCCACCACGCGCACATTCGCTTCGCCCCCCCTTCGCGACCCTACGCGGGCTTCAGGCAAGCTGTGCAGCGTCTGACGATTTTGCGCGCTTCAGCGCGCTGCAGTAAAAGCGGCTGCGCGCCGGGTTGTAACGCTGAATATGTCTGGGCTTGTGCAGCGCGTGGACTGCGCGCGAGCGGGCCTGCATTCCCATAAATTTCAAATTGGCGCGGGCCGATATGAATGCTACCAGCATGCGGTCGTTGGCGGGTTTCTGCGCCGCCTCGCCGCCTTTCTTTCTTCGTGGTGTTTAGGGGTCGTGCCTACGACGCCGCAGCGTCCGCCGGCCCTATCAACGGGAGTTTTCACGATGGCACGCCAGCCGAGTTCCGTCGCCTTGCTGTTTGCGTCCTTGGCCGCCTCGATCATTCCACTTGCCTCGCATGAGCCCGCCCGGGCGGTGATTCCGGATTTCGCACTGGCTTCCGCCGATCCGCAACTGGCGACGCTACCCGATCGGCTCGACGGCGTGTTGGAGCTGTACCAGGGCAAGATGCTCAACACCCAATCGCACGGCCCCTGGGAGATCATGCATGCGATCATCGCCTACGGCGTCGACACGCAAATACGCATCGACGGGCCGTCGGGCGAGCCGGTCACGGCCATCGGATGGTTGTGCTTCAATCGGCCGGCCGCCGGACAGCGACTGCTTTACACGGGCCGACAGGGCGAACTGGCCGCCATGCGAGGGCCGGGTTTGCAAGGGCACGACGGGCAGTTCCTGGCAATCCTGGCCCAGTCCAAGGTCATGCCTGACTATCCGATCAAGGTCGGCGAGCGCGATTTCACTGTGGCCGATCTGGTGGAGTACGAACAGAAAACCTGCGTCGCCGGCACCGAGCTGACCTTCAAACTGATCGGCCTGTCGCACTACCTCGAGTCCGACGCCACCTGGACCAGCGAGAACGGCCAGCAGTGGTCGATCGAGCGGCTGATCCGCGAGGAGATCGCCCAGCCGATCCGCGGCGCCACCTGTGGCGGCACGCATCGCCTGATGGGCCTCAGCTACGCCATCCAGCGCCGCGTGCGCCAGGGGCTGCCCATCACCGGCGAGTTCCGCCGCGCCGAGATCTACACCAGCGACTACCACAAGTACACCTTTAAGCAACAAAACTCCGACGGCAGCTTCAGCACCGCCTGGTTTAGCGGCCGCGGCAACGACGCCGATCTGGACACGCGTCTCCGCACCACCGGGCACATCCTGGAGTGGATGGCGTTCTCTCTGCCGAAAGACGGCTTGACCGATCCGCGCACCGTGCAAGCGGTGGAGTATCTGACCGGCCTGCTGCACGATAACAGCAGTCGCCGCTGGGAGATCGGACCCCTGGGACACGCATTGCACGCGCTGGCCCTCTATCGCGACCGGGCGCTTGACCGGGGCGGCCTTGATCGGCCATCGCGGAACCTGGCGTCGTACGAGGCCCAACGCACCGCCGCGAAGGATGACGATGCCGGTGAGACGACCCCGCAGAACGTCAAGGGCTCGCGGGGTCCGGTTCTGATCCTCAAGTAGACCACGGCCACGAAGCGGTACGTCGACTTTGCGCGACGCACGTTGCCGCGCCGGATCGTCTTTCCGGCGCGGCGGCGTGTCTTTCTAAAGATGTCTCCTTCGAAGACACTGCCCGCAGATCAAAGGCTGAGCGGAAACAGCCGCTGGCGGTCGGCGTCGGTCAGTGCGGCGGCGTATTCGCTAATCTCGAACGCTTCCGCATATTGGATGGCCGCGCCGCGCTCTTGTCCGTAGGCGGCGATCAGGGTTTCACGAAATCGCTCGGCCCGCTCGCCGGTCTGGCGCTCCCACCAGGTGCGCAGCCACGCCATCCGCTGGTCGTCCTCTTGCGGAACCTCGTCGAAAATCCCCTGGTTGTAGGGCAACCATTCGAACACCTGCGTCTGGTGGCAGGCCATCATCCGCACCACCGTGTCGACAAACGGCGTCACGTCGAGCACCGCGTCGGGTCGAAGCGGATTGGGTTTGGTGAACAGGTCCGGCAGGTAGCCCACCACCGGATCGCGACGCAGGGCCGGCACCTCCGGCACGAGCAGCGGCACCGTTACCAGATACGACGCGTCCTGCACCAACTGGCCTACGGCACGGTGATCGGGATGGTAGTCGTTCAGGCGGTGCGTCAGCACCAGGTCGGGCTCGAACGTGCGAATCTCGCGGATGACGCGGCGGCGGGCTTCCAGCGTCGGCTGCAGCGCTCCGTCGGGAAATTCCCACACCTCGTACTCAGCGCCGATCACTCGTCCCGACGCGGCAGCCTCCTCGATCCGCAGGCTGGCCAGTTCCTCGGGCGGGCGCCAATGATGGCCGGCGGCGCCATTGCTCACCGAGACCATCTTCACCGTGGAACCACGCTGGCAGTGCAGCGCGGCAAACCCGCCGGCATGGTATTCCGCGTCGTCGGGATGCGCTCCAAGAATCAAGATGCGCGGCGGTGGCTGTGACATCGTCCGGCTTGATCGAGCGAAGTGAAACTTGAATGAACGAGTACCCGCGGATGGGTGTTGGTTCAGCAGCCTGTTGATTTTTGAGGGCAGGCTGCTGCATCACACGGAAGTGATGCCAAAATGACGACGTAAGTCGTTATTTTGCGAGCCGTGAGGAGCTTTACTCCGAACTTGGCGAGGTTGAAAACCGCCACGACGGCGTTTTTCAACAGGCTGTTAGACCCGCTACGGCGAGTCGGCCTTGGCATCGTCCCCCTGGCGAACCTGAAGCCGATCTACATCCCAGCCGAGCCGCTTCGCCACGTCGCGCGGATAGCTCCAGTCGTCGGCCTGATCGTCGTACAGCACCACCCGCGATCGCTCGGTGGCCATGGCGACCGCCTGCGGCATGTCGAGATAGCGCCGCACGTTCAAAAAGATCGGCCCTTCGCGGTGGGTCGCGGGCAACTCGTGCAGATCGAGCCGGGCTACGTCCGGTTCGAACAGCGAGGCATAGAGCGCCACGCCGCCCGTCTGCCGCTCGCCCTGCAGCCACAGGTCGGCCCCGTCCAGCGCGTCCAGTTGCCGCACGGCCTGGATCGCCCGGCGCGTGTCCCATACCTGCATGCCGTCGAGAGTTTGCCCCAACAGCATGAAGCGGCGGCGATGCTGAATCTGCTTCTGCTCGCTCTGGTCCCACGCGGTGGGGCCGATGCCGCGCGGCGCGACGTAGGCCATCGCCCATTTGTTCGACTCGAGCATCCGCCGCTGGGCGTCCTGCGCCGCGGAGTCGGATTCCGGCAGCGACTCCTCGCGAAGCTGCTCCTCGAAGGAGCCGCGCATCGTGGCCAGGAATTGCTGCCAGCCTTCCGAATCCAACACGTTCAGCACAACCAGCTCCGGATCGGTCAGCCCGGCCCGATGCACTAGGTACAGCCGCAAATCGATCGGCCCCTGACTGGTGAAGTCGTACGCCTGAAACGATAACCCGTCGCGCTGTGCCGCGAAGGCCTGTTTCACGTTCAGCGATTCGCCATCCTCCGGCCAGCCGCGGAACGACTTCTCGCGCAGTGCCGTCAGCCAGCCGTCGCGGCTTTCTCGCCAGGTCTCGGCCGATTCGGGCGGCGATGGCGGATCGGCCGCTTTGACGAAAGTCTCGTGAATGCTCGTATTGAGTTGATCCTCGGGCAGTTCCTTGAACACTCGAAGCTGCTCGGGCTCAAAGAACGGCACGGCCGGCTTGTCGATCAGCCGGTCGTTCTCCTGCAGGAAATGGTCGAACCAGCGGAAGGCGTGAATCCGCAGCTCCTGCGTATCTTTGTGCGGCCCGGAGGTGATCTGCAGACCGAGCTTGTCCTGGGCGTCGTAAAGATCGTAGATCTTGCGGGTTTTGAGGTGCGTCCGCACGACGCCGTCAAGCGGAAAGATGCCGTCGCGGTCAGTGTTGCTGATCAACAGCGGCCGCGGGGCCACCAGCGCCGGCAACTGCGGATAGTCCCAGCGGTAGGTGTTCACAAAGAACATGCAGTCGCAGTGCCCCTCGACGGTGCCGTCGACAACGTGGTTCTCCAGATCGGTGATGCCCGCCACTGGCACGGCTGCCTGAATTCGATCGTCGATGCCCGCGATCCACCAGCTATACGCGCCGCCGCCGCTGCGGCCGGTCACGCCCATCCTTGAGGCGTCGACTTCATCCCGAGACTCCAGGTAGTCGAGCGACCGCACGCAGTTCCAGGCCTCCACGCCCGCGGGCGAGTAGCCGCGATTGTTCCACCACCACATGCCGTACCGATACGTGCCGTGATGGGTGGCCTCGATCTCGCCGAGTTGCAGCGAGTCGATCGTCAGGCAGACATACCCGTGCCGCGCAAACCAGGCGCCGTGATGCTGGTAGTGCACCTTGTTGCCATAACTGATGCCGTTTTCCTTCACGCCACCGTGGCCGCAGACATACAGAACGGCGGGATGCTTTTTCGACGTGTCCTTCGGCAGGTACAAGTTGGCCGTCACGTACAGACCGGGCTTCGACTGAAAGTGCAGATTCTCGACCCGAAACTCCTCGTGCTCGACGCTGCCGGTCACCTGGGCCTTCAGATCCGTCCGCTCCGGCATCGGATCGAGACTGAGCATCTCCAGCAGCTCCTGGCGGTAGCGCGGTCGCTTCTGCTCCCAGTCCTCGAGCGAGGAGATGTCCGCCAGCGTCGCGTCGCGGAGCTTGTTGGTCTCGGCCTCGAAGTACTCGCCGATCATCCGATCGCCGCGCCGGGTGTCGATCTCGTGTTCTTGTGAGATCGCCACCGCTTGGTTGATAACCACGGCCACCAGCGCCGCCAGCAGAAGCTGCGGCCGAAGCAATCGGAAGGCAGTTCGTTGCATGATGTCGTCGCCCGCTGAAGGTTGAAGGTTTCGATCCGCCGGAAGTGCCTCTTATAGTGGCGGCTCGGCGAACGGATTTCAACTACTTCGCAGGCGCAGGGGCGCTCGAAACAGGGGACTGGCTCGATGTGCGCGAGGGGCCCCCTCATTCGAACGCGGGCTTTGGCATCGTGCCAGTCCCCCCTTTTCGTCGCTTCCGGGCCGCCCGAGGGGCTTCACCGCGCTTTTTGCACTAAGCAGCCCGTCCCATTTCCCGTTCCGCTGCGAAGGCGCGCTTACGCCGCGTCTTCTTTCTGCTGGGAGAGATGGGCCGTCCGCAGCGACTGCTGCTCCAAGACCCGGGCCAGCGGCTCCACCGAGCGAATGTGGATGTCGCGCTGCGGAAACGAGATCTCGATGCCCGCGTCGCGGAATTCGTCGTGAATCCGCGTGTGCAGCGAATCGACCAGTTCCGGCCAGACATCGCGGTTGGGAAGGAACACGCGCAGCTCGAACTCCAGCGAGTGGTCGCCGAAGCCCTTGCAGATGGCCGTGGGCGCCGGGTCATCGAGCACGTGTGGGCATTGCTCGGCGGCTTGCATTAAGAGTTCGCGGGCCCGAGCCATGTTCGACCCATAGGCGATTCCCACCGGAATGATCACCCGCGTCACGGGGTCCGACAGCGTCCAGTTGATCAGCTTCGAGGTGACGAACTCCTTGTTCGGCACGATCAGCTCGCGGCGGTCCCAGTCGAGAATCGTCGTGGCGCGGATGCGGATCCGCATCACCTTGCCTTGCACGTCGCCCACGTTGACGATGTCGCCCACGCGGATCGGTCGCTCCAACAGTATGATCAGACCGCAGACGAAATTGGCGAAGATCTCCTGCAAACCAAATCCCAGCCCGAGCGACATTGCCGCCACCAGCCACTGCACGGTCGACCAGCCGATCCCTATCTGATTGAAGGCGAGCACCACGCCCAACAGGATAAGCAGATAGCGCGAAACGCTGGAGACGGCATAGCGTCCGCCGGCGTCCAGCGGCAGGCGAGGCAGCACGGTCATTTCCAACAGGCCGGGGATATCGCGCGTGGCGATGGCGGCCACCGCGGCAATTCCCAAAGCCAACAGCACGTTCTGCAGTGTGATCGCGTCGCCCGCTTCCGTGGTTCCGAGCGAATAGCCTTCAAGAAACCGCAGCGCGGGCAGCACGTCGATCCAGATCGCCCAGGCGGCCACACCGCCGGCCAAGAGAATGAAGCTTCGCAGGATGTGCCGCGTCTGTGAACTGACCGCGGTCAGATCCGTCTGCGGGATTTCCACCGGGGTGCCCGCTTCATCTACGCCGGCGGCCTCGTTCCCGGCATTGGCTTGCAGTGCCGCCCGGCGCTGTTGCGCCTGCTCGCGGGCCAGACGCCGCTTGACAATCACCAGCTTGCGGACAAGCAGCGAATATAGCACCAACAGCCCCAGCCCGACGCACACCATCGCGAACAGCCGCCACGTCAGTTGAAGCGAGGTGTAGTAGTAGCCTTCGACTGCCATGACGGCGAGCACGACCGGCAGCGCTACCGATGTGGGAAACCACACGTAGCGCAGGCGATACATCGCGCCTTGCCGATTACGAGCCAGCGCCTCTTGCAGCACGCCGCCGACCGGCCGCAACGTACGGTACAGCACGACAGAACACGCCAGCATGCCCGCGACGTAAGTAAACCTTCCGAGCGACGTGCTCAGCCCGTCGTGACTCAGGGCCCGCAGCGTCGAGACCACCAGCACTGCCGGCAGCGCAATCCGCATCAACCAACCGAGTTGGTTCCGCATCAGCCGCACGCTCCGCCCGGACCAGTCGAAGTGCGCTTCGGCCAGTCCGGCCGGTCGGCAGATCTGCCGCAGGCTGTCCAGCACCAAGCACACCAGCGCTGCCGTCCACAGCCCAGAAGCGAGTGCCACGGGCAGCTCGGATGCTTCACCCGCGGTGCCAATGCGGCTGCTGAGCAGCATCAGCACCAGCGGCCAAAGCACGGCCATGGCCGCCGTGATCGCTAGCGCGACCAGCGTAGGGCGGAAGCGATTGGCCTGACTGTCGGAGGCCTCCTCTCCGATGTCCGCAATCCGGCGGCGAAAATTCAGCTTCAGCACGAGCGCCCCGAGGCACAGCAGGGCGATCGCCACGCCCCAAACAATCGCCGCCGTGCTGTTGTCCCCCATCGGCTGCACGAGTTCGGTCCAAGCCATCGGCCCGAGCACTTCGGTGCTGGCATTCCAAGCCGTGGCTACGTCGGCGGCGCCAAGCCGCGGCGCGCTGCGGGTCCACAGCACGTGCTCGTCGATGAACGTGGCGAAGGTCTCAGTCTCACGGGTGAGCTCTCGCTCGCGTGTATCCAGTTCGAGGAGCTTGCGGAAATAGTTGCGGTAATCGCCCAACAGCGCGGCATAGTATTGGTGCCGGGCGTCGAGCAGATCTTCGAGCATCGGCTCGAGCAGGCACTCGTCGACGTTCTCCGCGGCATCGGCCAACTGCGCGATCTCCTCGCGGAGCGCTTTCTCCGTTGCGGGAAACCGAAGCTGTTCATCTTCCAGCTCGTACGAGTCCAAGCGAACCTGGGCGATCGTCTCGGCCCGCTCGCGCAAGCGGCGATTGTGCATGCGCAGTTCCGGCAGGTCGTCGCGCTGCCTGTGCAGAAAGGATCCGATGGTGTCGTTCAGCCCGGTGCGGGCCAGCCGCTCCTGGATGCGGCGAAAGTCTTCCTGCAGCGCCTGGAGCCGCTGACCCGTCTCCTCGGTTTGCACCGTCACTTGTTCGATCTGCGCGAGCAGCGCAGTTCGCCGCTTGGCCAGCTCCGCGTTGTCGCGGGCCAGCGACTTGAGCGCCGGATGCGCATCAGCCACGTTGCGGCGGGCTTCCTGCGCCTGGCGCGCCGCCTCGCTCGTGCGGCGCCGCTCGACCGCATCACGCAGCGTTTTCACATGCGCTTCGGCCTGTTGACGTGCTCGAACGGCGAGGTCCCGCTTCAACGGCATGAGCTCGGCTTCGGCGTCGTACCGCTGCAGTTCCTTCTCGCGGGCGCGGATTTCGTTTTGCAGGTTGGACTTGCGGGCCGACAGCAGCGCCCGATTTGCTTGCGCCAGCTCCGCATCGCTGGGCGGCAGGCCCGAGATCTGCTTATCGAGTTCCTCGGCGCGCTTCTTCAAGTCGGCGAGCTGGCGCGGAGCTTCGATCCGGCGCTGGTCCCGCTGTTTCATCTCCGACTCGAGTTCGCCGGCGGTGGCCTTCTCCTTGGTGAGCGCCACTTCCCTTTCCAACAGTTGCGCTTCCAACTCGTCGAGCGTCGCCGCGTCGTTCCACGTGACCGTGGAACTCTTGGGCTGTTCGACTTGTTGTTTTTTGCTCTGCAGGCTTGCCGGCGCCTCTTGGATGGCGGCCTCGTGTCGCGAGACTTCCTGCTCCCAGCGGGCCGCCGAATCGAGATCCTCAATGATCTTGCGATACGCCTCCAGCAGCTTGGCCTTCGCCTCGGCTTCGATGCCGGTGGCGTCCTCCACCCGCTGGATCTGTTGCCGGATCGACTCGACCGTGAGCACCAGGCGGACTTCGTCGGGTTGCTGCTGAGTGTCGGTGCCGGGCTGCGCGTCGTCCTGTGCCGCCGCCGGCGCGCCGCATCGGCAGACGATCAGTCCGATCGAGACTGCCAAGACAGTCGACAAGGCGCCCCGAGACAGCGCGCGCGAAAGGTTCCGCGGACGAACAGGAGAATCAGCCACGATCGCATCCATGCTGGCGTGAAGAACAGTCATAGCCCCCGCTTCCTTGCGTGGCTGGCGGCTGGCAGCCGTGGAAGTTTTCAACGGGCTGCAAGTGCCACCTCGAAGGTGATAAGGCCGCTGGCGCATAGTGTCAATACGGGTCTGCGGCGGCCGGGATTCGCGGGCTCGCATTGGCGCATTCGATCGGAGCATTACCGGCCATCCGTGGGGCGTTTTCGCCAATGGCACGCATTTGCTAGGATAGCGCAATTGGCAAACGCGCGGCATGCTGGCATGCACGCGGCAACCTTTCGCTTCTGGATTAGCAGAGAACGATGCCGGCGGTATTCGACAACCAGGGCGTGCGATTTCAGTATCCGGAGAACTGGACGCTGGAGTGGCAGGAGAGCGACACGACCGATCCTAGCGTGTCGGTGTTCAGTCCCGGCGGCGCGTTCTGGACGCTGTCAATTCATCCGCCGGGGACCGAGACGGCGCGGCTCGTTCAGGTGGTGTTGGACGCCCTGCGCGAGGAGTACCAGGAGCTGGACGCGCAGGAGGCGGTCGACTCGATTGGCGACACGGAGATGATCGGCTACGACGTGAATTTCTACTGCCTGGACCTGTGCAACACCGCGGTGGTGCGGGGCTTTCACACCCGTCGGGCCAGCTATGTGCTGCTCTGCCAGGCGGAAGACCGCGAGTTTGAGCGCGTGCGGGAGGTTTTTCGCGCCATGACCACCAGCTTGATTCGCGAAGGCCCGGACGGCGCTGTGGCGTAAAGCGCTGCCAAGGGTGCCAATGCTGTCCCCTCCAGCAGCTACGTTTGTCCCGGTGGCACCCTGCGAGTTTCATCGCACACCTCCGCAACGCTTCTTGTAACTCTTACAAGCCGGAGGGCACGGCGGCCGAGTGGCGAAGGGCGAGTCGTTGCCGCTAAGTGCTACCACGCAACCCGCTGATACGCAGGAGCTTACGCCAGTTTCTCACTGCTGTTAGCGACTTCGCCAACGCCCCCAACACCTTTTGGCACGCCAGGTGCATTAGAGACTGGCACAGTTGTTCGACCCAGTTGGCCCCAGGCCCCGCAGCCTCGGGCCAAAACAATCCGGGGGGGCCGATCTACTGTACCGTGAATCTTAGCAGCGCGTCGCCGGGGTATGGCGACGACAAACACCCGACACGGGTTGGCGCAGTTTTTTACGGTTGATGGACCCAGGTGGCTGGAAGCTCGCAGAGCCACCTGGGTCCGTTTTTTTTTGCGCGGCGGCCAGTCGCCAATTCGAGCGGGAATCGCGACTGTGTGAACTGACTACTACTGAGCCGTGCTCTCGTAGATCGGCAGATGCCGGTAGTAGACTTCCAGCGAGAGCAGGTTCAGCGCCGTCACGTACAGCCGCCCGCCTTGCGGCCCCCACTTGTCGGCCACTGGCGAGAGCGGGTTCCAGCTTCCCGCGAAGTAGCCGCTGGGCGTCTGCGTGTCGACCAGCATCGGATGCAGCCGTTCGTTCCACGACTCCCAATACTCGCCGCCCATGTGGAACATCACCTGCGTGGCGTAGTACCAGTAATAGGTGTCGCGCATCGGGTTGTCGACCGTGCCGACCAGGGCCTGGTTCTCCGGGGTGCCGATGCGGGGCAGGTTGTCCAGCAGATGATCCGCACCCAAGCGGATTTCCGCGTCCTCGCGATTGCTGCCTGCATACAACCGCATCAACAAGCCCACTGAGGTCATTGCGGTGCTGGGTGTGCGTCCGTGTCGCTGCGCGGGCGTATCCGCTGCCCAGGGATTGTAGAGGTACAGATGCCGCTGATCGCCCGTGCCGCGGCAGCGATCCAGAAAAGCGATGGCCCGGTCGAGAGTTTCCTGCGGGACGTCCAGCCCCGCCAACTCGCCGCTCTTTAGCGCCATCCACTGCCAGCCGGTGACCGACAGGTCGGACATGTAGCCCGGCGTGTACCGCCATCCGCCGCGCTCCGGGTGCTGTGACTCCACGATGAAGTCGATCGCCCGTTGCGCCGGCTCGCGAAGCATCGGGTCGCCGGTCATTCCCACCGCCTCGCACAAGGCAATGGACGCGATGCCGTGACTGTAAAGCTGCGCGACATAGTTCGATGCGACTTCCTGCGGGATGTACAAGCCGCCGTCCGCTTGCTGGCTCCGCACCAGGTAGTTGAGGCCGTCTTGCACGACCTGCTGGTAGCGGTCGTCGAAGTGATCGTAACCGGCGCCGAGGAACGCCAGCAGAGCCATCCCCGTAGCGGCCGAGTCGGCGTGAATGGCGGCCTGTTCGTCCTGATAGCCGGGCGGGTTATTGCGATCGAGTTGGAAGGACCAGCGGCCGTCGGGAAGTTGATGCCGGGCCAGGTACTCCAGTCCCAGTTCGATGGCCGCTTCCGTCCGAGCGGTCGGTTTCCCTTCTCCGCCGCTTTGAAGCTCTTCCTGTCGCTGCCCGCGGCGGGCGAACGCTTCGGCAACCACTTCCGCCTGGCCGCTGATCGTCGCTTGGCCGCCGACCTTCCGCTGTAGGAAGCGCCCCGGCGCGGTGTGCACGACCTGGCTCTCCCGCTGGGCCCGGCGCGGATTGCCCACATCGATGCTCACGGCCTGTTGCAGCCCGCCCGGACCTTCCTCCGCCTGAACGCGAACCGGCAGGTTGCCGCTGGCACGAGCGAGCGCGTCTCCGCCGGTGGCACTTTGGGCCGCGCCGCCTTCGTTGTCACTTCCCGGCGACGCATCGGCAAGTTGCACCGGCTCGTCCGGCAGTGCCGCGCCGCCGGGCAGGGCGGCCGTCGTGCTGCGCTTCAGCGGTGCGCCTTCACTCCCGGAAGCGACCACGGCCGCATCCCGCGCGGAATCGTTGCGTGCGGCCTGCGTGCTGGCCAGTCCCGCGCCGGCTGCAATCGCCGCCGGCGAATCGAGCGGCACATCGCCTGCCAGGGCGCCGATCTCGCCTGGCGTGCGCGTTGAGGGAACGCCGCTGGGAGTGCGCGCGGCGGTGGCACCCTCAGCGACGAGCGGATCGCCCGCCGCGGCGGCGCGGCCTTCCGGCGCTCCCGAGTCAACCGGCGCCGCCGCCGCGCTGGCCAATGTTGCGCCCGTGTGTGGGCGGCTGGGAGCAGCCGCGGATTGTGCAACCGGAGGCGCGCCCGATTCTGAACCGTCTGATGTGCGGCGGCGCAATTCCGGCTGGACCAGATCCGACGGGCTAGGCTGATCGGGATCGGCCGCCTGGGCGGAACCGTCACCGGCCGGAGCGACTGCCGCGGCACGCGCGGGGCTCTCGACCGATCCGCCGCCGGCGACGAGCGCACTTTCTTGGGCAGGATCGTCTTCCCGCGCGACGGGGGCAGCGGGCACGGCGGCCACGTTCTCCGCGTCGAGCGATGCGAGCGGAGCACTGCCGGCGGCGCTGCGCCGCGGCTCGCGCGGCTGCTGGGCGGAAAGCGCTACCTCCGGCTGGCCGCCACCAGACGCCCGACCGATTCCGATCTCCGGCACTACTTGTGGCGCCCCGGTATCGATCTGCCCTTCGCCCGCGGCGGCCGTTTGGTCTCCGCGCGGCGCCTCCGCGTCACGGCGCTGGACCGCCGCACTGGACGTGGCGCTGAGCGTGCTGGGGCGCTGCGAGCCGATGGCGGTCGCCTGTTGGACGTCTTGGGCCAGCCGTGTCGCCTCGGGCATTTCCGCCCCGGCGCGCGACTTGGCCAGGCGCGCCGGCGCGCTGGGTGCTTCGGCTTGGCCTTCGCGTTGCTGCACGGCGCTGTCCCGATTGGCCGCCGAGGACGCCACGGTCGCGGATTGCCGCGAGTCGGCCGGCAATTGTTCGTCCAGGTTCTCGGATCGGCCACGGCCGACGACCCCCTGGTTGGCTCGGCTCAGCGCCGCCCGGGCAGGCTGGGCAGTCGCCGAAGGTCGACTCGACGCCTGGGCCAGCGAAGGGCTTTCCACGGCGTCGGGAGACGCCGCTACCGCTGCCTCGCGCGGCGCCCGGCGAGGCGTCTCGGCGGCGATGGAACTGGTGTCAACTGTCGGCTGATCCGGGCGATCGCTCCGTCGAGGAACTTCCGCGTTGCTCTGCGCGGTGGCAGCCGCAATTGGTTGCGGCTCGGGCGAGTCGCTCGATGGAGCTTGCGGCGCTTCGGTCGACTGCCGGGCAACTTGCGTGGCTTGCGGCGAAGCGTCCTCGTTTGCCGGCGACGTCTCTGCGACCGCTTGCGACGGTGTTTCAACTTGCGTCGGTGAGACATCCGCCGCGGCGGTGCTCCGCGCCGGGCTGGTCGATGGCGTCACCTCCGGCTGCGGGTTGTCCGATTCGCGCCGGGCCACCTGCACCTGCGACGGGATAACCTCCGACGGAGCACGGTCAACCGGTATGAATGCGGCCGACTCCGCCGGCGTGGGGCTGGGTACCTCGCGCGCCGTCTGGGCCAGCCGCGTCGACTGCGCGTCGAGCGGCCGCTCGGGTGAGCGTTGGCGCGGACGGCCATCGCGCACCTGGGCCGTCTCGGCACGCGGCATCTCGGCCGGATCGGCGATCCGGCGCGGGAGTGTCGTCATCGAGGGCGAGTCTACCGTCGTCTGTTCGCCGCGCGTGCGCTGTGAGAGCAACACTTGCTCCGCCTCGCGGGGAGTCTGCGGCTCAGCGACGGTCGCCTGCGGCGGCACACGGGAAGCTGGTGCCTCGCGGGCCAATTGCGTGGGAGTCGCGTCGACGCTCGGCTCCTGCGGCGCGGCCGGCTGCTCGGGATTTGGCACCGCGACCGTGGGACGGCTGCGGTCCAACTCCGCCTGCACCGGCTGCTTGCTCAACTGCGATGCGTTGTCCGCACGATGCGGCGCGGAAAGCTCCGTGCGCGCGAGTTCCACCGGGCTAGGTTGTTCGGTGGTCTCGGTAGTCGGTGTCGGCACCGGTTGACGCAGTGTTTCGGTCTCTTTGGGCGTCTCCTGCTCGCGCGTCACTTCGGCCGTCTGCGGCTGGGGTACCTGGCTGGGGACCGGTTGTTGAAACGGCTCGACTTGCTCCGGCCGGTCGATCGGCGGCGCGAAGTACTCCGGCAGCGGGATCGGCTCGTCCTCGGGTACCGCTACCGACTGGTCCTGCGCCTGTTCGGCCAAAAGCTGCAGGTACTGCGAGTGCAGCACGACCGCCAGGAAAAGGTGGCCAATCAAGCTGATCAGCACCGCCAATTGCAGGCGCCGGGCAACGCGGCGGCCCCAGCGCGTCGAGGCCCAGAACAGCACGGCCAGCGTGAGCGTGAAAGTCGCCAGGCGAACCCAGCCGTTGTGCAGCAGCCGCGGATCGTCGAACCCGCCCGCCGCCACGATGATCCCGCCCACGAACCCGGCGAGGATGAACAGCGCCAGATTGATCGGCCACGACTGCTCCTCGAAAGGCAGCCGTGCGGCCGGCTCGATCTTGCGGATCACCTGGCGGAGCTTAGCCATCGCACCCTACTCCGTTGCCAGGCTGTAATCGCGGATACCTGCCCGATTGCACAGGTTCATCACCGTCGCGATGTGCTTGGTCCGCGAATTGCCGTCGGCGCGAATGATCACCCGCTGCCGGCCCGGATTGTTCATCCAGGCCTGCTTCAGGGCCGTTTCCAGCCCGGCCTCGGTGAGCAGTTCGCCGGAGACAAAGTAGCGCCCATTCTCGGTAACGTTGACAAACAGTTCCTTGGGCTGGGCGATCAGTGGCTTGGCCTCGCTCGCCTGCGGCAGCACAATGTCTAGCTCCCGCTCCTCTTCTTCAAACCGCGTGGCGACAAGAAAGAAGATCAGCAGCAAGAACACCACGTCGATCAGCGGCGTTAAGCTGAGCGATCCCAGTGCCATTCCCTTATCGATCTTGACGGCCATCGGCTCTGGTCCCTAGTGGTACTACTTCGGCGCCGGCGCGGTGGAATGTGCGGCCTCATCCTGCTCGACAGGCGCCGGCGCGCCGTCGCCGCTCAGTTCCTGCCGCGTCACTCGGAGCTTGCCTTCGAAGCGCTCCAGTTGCGGCAGCAGGCTGAAAATCATGTCGTCGATTTCGCGGATCAGCGTCTGAATGCGACCTTCGAAATAGTGGGCCATCACGGCGGCGGGAATTGCCACCGCCAAGCCGGCGAAGGTGGTAACAAGTGCCACGTAAATGCCCTCGGCCAGCGCTTCGGCCTTGTTGGCCCCCACCGGCAGGTTGGCCGTGGCGAAGAAGGCCTGGATCATCCCCCACACCGTTCCCAACAGCCCCAGCAGCGGGCAAACGGCAGCGGCCAGGTTCAGCGTGCGCACGTTCGAATACAGCCGCGTTGCCTCGCGTTCGCTGGCGTCCGTTACGGTGCGCTCGACTTCCGAGTGCGGCCGCCCGACCTTCAGCAGCATCGCGCGTATGATCGATGACGTGGTCGAGGGGTGTTGCTGACAAATGCGATAGGCGCGGCGAGGATCGAAGCCGCCGCGGCTTTGTGACATCGTCGACAGGCTTTCGACCAGTTCGCCGGGAATCACCCGCTGCCGTCGCAGCGAGATCCAGCGCTCGATGCTCAGCGCGAGCACGAGAATCGAAATCACGCCGATTGGCACCATCAACCATCCGCCGCGGACGATCAACTCCAACAGATTGACCGCAGGCTCGTCGCCGACCGGCACCGGCGCCGGCTCGGCCGCTTCTTCCTCCGCTTCTTCCGTTGCGGCGAGCGCCTCGGCGGCCCGTTGCTCGGCCAGGTCTTCTTCTTGCTGGGCCGCATCCTGGTCGGGTGGATCGGACTCTTGAGCAAAAGCCTGATTGGCTGTCACCCCCAGCAATAGCATGGCTGCCAACAGGACCGCCGCCGCGACGGATCGCCGGCGCTTCGCGCAACCGGGCGGTACTCCGGCCCCGGACTGAAACGTTGGATCGACCTGTTCACGCATCAAGATGTTCTCCCCAGCGGACTGCAAAAGCTGCACACCACCGGTTGTTGATATCCGGCTCGATCGGCACCACCAGTGAGCAGTATTTCTGCGCATCTACAGAACGCTCTATCCTACCGTCGAGCCACCTGGCACAGAAGGGACCGCAGCCCGGTCAGCGCTCCGCCGAGTCGCCGCCGCTTGGGCGAGGTCTTCTCCAGGAACTACGCAGACTTGGCGATTTACGTGCGAACAACCGCCACGTCTGCAGACGAGACCGATGACCACGGCCACCGGCTAACCCCCCAGTGCGGCTACTTTCTGCTTCGCGGCGGGGAGTTTGTCACTGTTTGGGAATCGCTCGATGAGTTCAGCGAACAGCCGCTTGGCCGCGTCGGGCCGATTTAGCAGTTCCAGGCAGCGGGCCGCCTCGAACGTCGCGTCCGACTGCCACTGGTGATAAGACTCCGGCGAGTCGGGGTACCCATATCCATAGACTACCTTGAAATACGCCCGCACGGCGTCCTGGTAGTCCTTGTTCGCGAACATCAGCTCGCCCGCCATGAACTGAGCGCGAGCGCCAAGTTCAAACTGATTTGTGTCGGCGACTTTCTGGTAGAGATCGAGCGCTCGCTCGTGCTGTTCCAGGTTCTGCCTTGCCCAGGCTTGCTCATAGAGAACTTCATCGCGGTAGTCGGAGTCGGGTAGCTCCTGCGTCGAACGCTCCAGCAGTTCCAGGCTTTGCTCCCACTGCTTCATTTGCGCCGCCGCCTGACCGGCGTGCAGCAGCGCCAGACCGCGCAGTTGATCGCTGGACAGATTGCCCTCGAGCGCCGCAGTGAATCCGGCCAACGCTTCTTCGTGCATGCCCTGCTGGAACTGCGACTCGGCCAGCATGAGCCGGGCGTCCGCGGCGAGATTCGCGTCGGGATACTCGCCCAGCTGCTGCCGAAAGGCCTCCGCCGCCTGTTGGTACTGCTTCTGCTGGAAGTGGGACCAGGCGAGCTTGTGCAGCGCCCTTTCTTCCACGGGCGAAGCCGCGGCCTTCTCGACGGCGATGCGATAGTTCTCCGCCGCCTGCTCGTACTCTTTAGCATCGTAGCGGATCTCGCCGACCCGGAACGCACACTCGGCCGCCAGCGGACTGTCGCCGTGCTGTTCAACCAGTCGGGCAAAGACGGTCGCCGCCTCGGCCGCCCGGTTCAACTCCACGTGGCACCAACCCAATTCATACAGCACCTTGTCGAGCGCCTCGTACTCCGGCTGATCGGAGACGATCGTCGAAAACGTGCTGGCTGCCTTGTCGTACTGCTCCAAGCCAGACTCGCACAGCCCGCGCACGTACAGCGCGTCGAACCGCGCCTTGTCCCGCGGCTCGGTTGACAAGTACGCCTGAATGTCTTCCAGAGCGCCGGTGAAATCCTTCGTCTGCTGGCGAGCGACCGCACGAGCGTATCGGCCGCGTGGGATCAGTTCGTGCTGCGGATACTTCTCGATCAAGTCGCTCAGTGTGCCGGCGGCGTCGCCAGGATGATCGGTGTTGATCTGCGCCCAGCCGAGCCCCAACAGCGCGTAAGGTATGAGCGAGCTGTCGGGCCATGTGTCTCGCAGGTGCGCGAACGCGCCGGCGGCCGCAGCAGCATTGCCCGCCGCTTCATGAAACTCGCCCAGCCGGAAATAGGCCTGATCGAGCGTGCCGCTGTTGGGGAATCGCTCGATCAACTGCTCGGCGGTCGCGATCGCCTCTGGCAGCTTCCCTTGCGCCCGCTGCGTGCGTGCCAAGAGCAACATGGTGCGGTCCGCGCCGCCGCCCATCGGCTGTGCGGAGAGCGACGCCTGTAGCGACTCACCAGCCGCATCGAACTGATCAAGATCGAACTGGCTGCTGCCCAGCACCAGCAGGGCCTCTGCCCGGGCAGAGGCGTCTTCGATCTGCTCAACGGCGCCACTCAGCACTTCGACGACCTCCGCATGTTTGCCGGCAAGCTGCAGCGCCACGGCCTGCCGCACCCGCCAGGCGTCGATCTCCGACCGCATGTTGAACTGCTCGATCAGCCGGGCATATTGGTCGGCCGCCTGCTGGTGATTGCCAAGCTGCAGATTGCTCTCGGCGGCCACTTGCAGCACGTCCGGCGTAAACTCGCTCTGCTGGCGGTTTGACAGAAACGACTTGGCAAGCTCCAGCGCCCGATCGTACTGGCCGATCTGCAGCGCCGCGAAGCTGGCCATGTAGGCGGCTTCACCGGCCAGTGAATGTTCGGGAAACTGCT
Source organism: Pirellulales bacterium (assembly GCA_040880125.1). Classification (GTDB taxonomy): domain Bacteria; phylum Planctomycetota; class Planctomycetia; order Pirellulales; family JBBDJB01; genus JBBDJB01. The sequence continues at coordinate 241,922 of JBBDJB010000052.1, forward strand.
CCGCGAGTGCCTGGTACGCCGCGATCGAGTCGCCACGACGGGCCGGCGTCTCGTACAGCGCGTCAGCCTTGTCGAGCATCAGCGGCACGCGAAGCGGGCTTTCGCCGGCTTCGACCAGAGCAGCTTCGGCCGCCTGCAGCGCTTCGGCCGGTTGACTCTGCTTGAGGTAACTCCGCGCGATCCAGTGGGCCGCGTCCAATGCGGATTCGCCGCCCTGAGAGCCGGCCCGCTGGAGCCATTGCCGCGCCTGGTCGAAGTTGCCAGCCATGAAGTGGCTCTTGCCGGCCGCCAATGTCGCGGCCCCGGCGTACGTCGACTGCGGGAATTGCTCGAGAAGCGACGCATACAGCGCCGCGGCCTCGGCAAACTGCTGCAGGTCGTACAGGCACTGGGCCTGGCGCAAGGTTGCATAGTCGGCCAGCTCGAAGGCGGGCGTATTCGCCGCGGCGGCGAAGTGCTGTTGCGCCTCGGCCGGCTTGCCGGCGGATAGCAGCACGTCGCCCTGCCGCATGGACACTTCCGTCGCCAGCGGGTCCTGCGGAAACTCGCTGGCAAACCGCGTGTACACCTGGCCCGCGGCCGCCGTGTTGCCGGTCTCTTGCAGCGCCACCCCCAGACCGTAGATCGCCTTGGCGCGCAGCTCGTGCTGAGGGTGAGCCTGGACCCACTGCCGGTACGCTTCCACCGCCTGGGCCTTCTCTCCGAGCGAGTACAGCGCCTCGGCCCGATAGAACCGTGCTACGGGCAGTTGTTCGTCTTCGGGGAACTTTTCCGCCATCGCGGCGAACGTGTCCACGCTACGCCGCAACGCCTCGGCCTGGCCCTGGTTGAACTGTGCCAGCCCCAGGTTGACGTAGCTGGACGGCGTCAGCTCCGATTGCGGATAATCGCGAATCGCTTGCTGAAAGGTCTGTTCGGCCTGCTGATATTTCTGCTGTTGAAACTGGCAAACGCCCTGGTAGTGCCGGGCCTTGTCGGCCAGCGGCTCTTGGGCGAAGCGATCGAGGAAAGTCTTCCACTCCTCTTCGGCCAGCTCGTACAGCCCCTGGTTCTGCAGTGCCACGGCGGCGCGATACTGGCGGACAGCCGCCGGCGACGATTCGGCGGCCTCTTGCGCGAGCCCCGCTGAGGCCAGCAGCAAGGCCAATAGCCATGCGGCACCGCACGCCAGGAGAACCGAGAAGGTGCGATGCATCGTATGACCGCTCCTGGTAAGGATAATTCGACTACTTTTCAATACGCGGTGGATGAGTTTTTCAATACGCCTGGATGAGTTGCGGCGGGTGCCACGGCTCGCTTTGCCCAGCCGTGCTCTGGCGGCCCTCGACGTGCCAAACATCTACTACAACTTTATACGCACGCGGCCCCGGCTCGTGGCGGCAAGACCGCCGATGATCGCCGGAACTCCGCTCAATCTACTGCCGTCGATAGCCCCAGACAACCTGCCTGTCCCGTCGAGGGTGGCAGTTGTCCACCTCTGGTGAAAGCCGTATCATGACGCCACCTGGAATCGGCGAATTTGCGCCGGTGAATCGCAGTTTCGAACCTCCGATCAAACAGACGCGCCTTGCTGGAAGTTACGACTATACACTGGGTTGCGTTTTGTTCGCTGGTCGCGATTCTGCTCATCCTGGACCTGCTGATCTTCCATCGCCACGCCCACGAGCCGTCGCTCCGCGAGTCGGCCGGCTGGACCGTTTTCTGGAGCAGCCTCGCGCTGTGCTTCAACGGCCTGATCTGGTGGTGGGGCGGACCCGGACCGGGGATCGATTTTTTCACCGGTTACCTGGTCGAGTGGTCGCTCTCGATGGACAACGTCTTCGTGTTCATCGTCATCTTTGCCTACTTCCGCGTGCCGCTGAAGTACCAGTACCGGGTTCTCTTCTGGGGCATCCTCGGCGCCATCGCCATGCGACTGACGTTTATCCTCATCGCGGGCGAACTGCTGGAACGCTTCGATTGGGTGCTCTATCTGTTTGGTGCATTCCTGCTGTACACAGGCGTGAAGCTGGCCTTCGCCCACGGCAGCGAGTCCTCGCCCGAGAATAACATCGTCATCCGCACCGCACGGCGGGTTCTGCCGGTTTCTGCCACCGCCCACGGCGATAAGTTCTTCGTCCGAGAGGGCGGACGCTTGATGGTCACCCCGCTGTTTCTTGTGCTGTTGGCGGTCGAGAGCACCGACGTAGTGTTCGCCGTCGACAGCGTTCCGGCCATCTTCGGCATCACGGACGACCCATTCATCGTGTTTACGTCAAACGTCTTCGCGATCATGGGCCTGCGGGCCTTGTACTTCCTGCTGGCGGGCGTAGTGGACATGTTCCGCTATCTCAGCTACGGCCTGGCCGCCGTGCTGGTCTTTATCGGAGCGAAGATGCTGCTGCACGACTTCATCCACCTGCCGAACTGGGCCTCGCTGGCGGTGATCGCCTCGCTACTATCCATCTCGATCATTGCGTCGCTGATCGCCGCCCGGCGCAATCCCACTCCGCCGCATCCCGACGCGGTCCAGCCGCTGCCCGCCGAACCGGAACCCGAGCCGCGCGGCAAGTAGGGTTCGGGATGCGGGATGCGGGATGCGGGATGCGGGATGCGGGATGCGGGATGCGGGATGCGGGAGTGGCGCGGGGTGTGACGTGCCGGAGGTGTAGCTGAACGCTTCTCCGACATTAGTCGCAAGCATACCAACCGAACCCCGGACCCCGAACCCCGCCCTCCGCCCTCCGCGCGGTGTTATGATAGACGGCAATCCTTGGCCGTTCGCCTGCCGGCAACGCAGGCCGGCATGCGTGCCGCTTATCAAAACTCTCCCCGAATGGAAGTTGTCCCAGCGTGAAACAGATTCTCATCACCGGCGGCGCCGGATTCATCGGCAGTCATCTGGCCGACACCCTGTTGGCGCGGGGACATCGCGTCACGGTGGTCGACAACGAGTCGGCCGGATCGCCGGATAACCTTCAAGCGGCCGGTCGACATTTCGACTTCCAGTACGTCCGCGGCGCCGTCGAAGACCGGCCGCTGATGCGTGAGCTGCTGGCCGATGTCGACGAGGTCTATCACTTGGCCGCGCCCGAAGGCGTCGAGCGGCTGGCCCGGCTGCCGGCCAGGGTGATTCAAAAACAATGGCGGGCGCTGGACGGGTTGGTGTCGGAGATGGCCCGCCGCCACAAGTCGGGCCCCCCCGTGAAGTGGTTCTTCGCCAGCAGCGGGGATGTCTACGGCTGCCGCTCCAGCGATTCATTCTCGGAGGACGAGCCGCTCAGCTTCGGGCCGGTTTCGGACGTCGGTCAGGCGGCCGGCGCGTCCAAGGCGCTGGGCGAGTTTCTCGCCCTGGCGGCACAGCGGCAGCATGGCCTGCCGGTGATTATCGGCAGGCTCTTTAACGTGGCCGGCCCACGCCAGTCGGCCCGCTGGGGCAAGGTCGTGCCGCGCCTGGTGAGCTGCGCACTGGAGGGTCGCGCGCCGGTCGTGCACGACGACGGCGGCCAGACGCGGGCGTTTCTGCACGTGGCCGACGCTTGCGAGGCGATCGCCGATCTGATGGAGAACGGCACCGTGACAGGCAATGTCTTCAACATCGGCGGCGAACGGCCCATCAGTATTTTTCAACTGGCCGAACGAGTCGTCGCCGCCGTCGACGCGAAGCTGGACATCGAGTTTGAAAGCTACCGCAACACGTACGGCGAAGGTTTTGCCGCAGTCCGCCATCGCATGGCCGATCTGACCCGGCTCAAGCAGACGATTCATTTCGCGCCGCAACACGACCTCGACGTGATTGTGACGGAAGTCATCGAGTGGCTGCGGGCATAGCCATTTTGGTGGCACGGACATTCCTGTCTGTGCGCAGGCTGAATTGCGGACAATTCAGCCTCCCCGCCGGCGACCGCCACCACGCGATCAACGAGCTCGATCGGCTTTACACGCCCTGAAACGATTTCATATTTTGATGTGAAAAAGTAGTTGCAAAATCGCCCCTGCCGTGTACAATATGGACACCGGGTGTCCGGCCTGCTGACGGCACGTATTGGGAGGCCGCCTTCGGCGATTCCCGACGACGCAGATCCGCCATAGCACGCGACGCCGTCGCAGAGACAAGCTGACTTTTTAAACACTTGAAAAAAGCCGGGGGTTCAAAAAAGGTGCCGCTTCACGCGGCTGGCGCAGTGTGGGGCACTGCCTTTTTTTCAACAGAAACGGGTTCCCCGGTAAGGGGGCGTTCAAAAAAGGGTGGGAAACCACCACGCTCACAAGTTCACGACCAAACGAAATGACTCCATACGACGGCGCTTCACCCCACCAAGCGGTGCTTGACGCTCCGTCCGGGTCGCGGTGACAATACATAAGTGGCGGGCCGGCCAATCGGGGGCGGCCTCTCTTCACGGCCCGCTGCCAGGAGAAGTTCAATGCTCCGGCTTCACTCGACCGCTCGTTCCGAGCGGCCTATTGCCATGCCACTCGCACGGCCGATCGCCGCGCGCTGCGGACTGACGCTCATCGAAATGCTGGTGGCGATGTCCATCACGCTATTGATGATGGCTTCTGTCGTGACGATCTTCGACCAGTTCGGCCGGGGCGTGAACGACAGCCGCGCCACGCTCGAAATGACCAGCCGCCTGCGAGACGTCCGCAATCGGCTGCAATCGGATCTGGCCGGCCTGACCTGCCCGGCAGTCCCCTGGCAGCGGCCCGAGTCGGGTGTGGGATATCTCGAGATCTTCGAGGGGAGCAATACCGACTACGATCCCACGATCCTCAACAAGCCATCCGAAGTGGGCACGCCGCTCGACCCCAGCGAGAGCATCCTTCCCCCCAACGCCCGGGGTACTTTCGATCCCGAAGACGGCCCCTTCGGGCTGGGGGACGCCGACGACATTCTGATGATGACGGTTCGCAGCCCGGACCGGCCGTTTGTCGGACGGATGCGCGTGCCGGTGTTGCCGTCTGGATTTCAGACCGTCTCCATCCAGTCGCACGTTGCGGAAGTTATCTGGTACGCCGTGGAAAATCCCGTGGATGGGTCGCTGGGCGAACCGGGCATGCGGACGCTGTATCGCCGCATCCTGCTGGTTATGCCCGGAGCTGAGTATCGCCCCCCGGGATCACCGACTTCGGTCCCGCTTCTTCAAGCCGCCACTGGCTACGATGAATTTAATTTCTATTCACACTACGACGTCTCCGCCCGGCGTGATGCCACCGGACGCTGGATCCCCAACACACTGGCGGATTTGACCAAGCGCGAGAACCGCTTTGCCCATGGCACTTTCCCGCAGGATCCAAGGGAATTCCCGTTTTGGCTGCGCGCCGATGCTTTGCGCAGTCACAGGCCGATCTACAACCGGAGGGCCAACGGAGCCAGTGCCTTGCGGCCTTTTGGTGAGCCGTTCGCCCAGGGGCATCCCGAATGGGCCCTCCGCGCCGGCGAAGACGTGATCATGACCGATATTCTCGGCTTCGACATTCGCGTCTACGATCCTCAGGCGCCGATGTACGAGGTTCCGCTTGACGGAAGCACGACGACAGTCGCTCCCGGAGACCCCGGTTGGCCGCCAGAGGGCGGCAATCTCAACAACCCGGCGGGACTCGGCGCGTATGTGGACTTGGGCTACGCCTTTCGCCGTGAGCATTCGCCAGTCTATGGCCTATTCCCGGCATTTTCCGGGCTAACCGGCACCGTCGTCACGCCCTTTAGCGCCCGACCGGGACCCTTGCACCGGGGCGTCCAGGGCACACCCGGCACATATACCCTCGGTGCTTGGTTCTACGACACCTGGTCGTTCCACTACGAGCATGACGGCATCAGTCAGGACGGCCCGGACGGAATCGACGAAGGCACCGACGGCTTCAACAGCGATCTGGTGAATTCCGCGGTCGACGACATGTCGGAATTCGAGACGTCGCCGCCATATCCGGTGCCTTTGCAGGGCGTCGAAATCAAGATCCGCGCGTACGAACGCTTCAGCCGGCAGATTCGCGAGGTCACCGTCCGCCAAGACTTCGCCACGCAGTAGTTCTCCGCCCGATACCGCAAGAGAGGTGCCGCACAGAGGCGTCGTGGCGGAAAAGGTTCCACGGAGCGGCGCCACTCCAGCACGAAGCCCGCTCCACTCTCCCACCATTTTCGCCATGCACACGATTCGTCTGCGGGGTCCGTGGCAGTACGAGATCGGCGAGCCGTCCGAAGCAGTGCGCCACTTGAGTCAACCGAGCAGGCACCGCTCCGGTCGTCTGACGCTGCCCGGCTCGTGGTCTGAAACGGCCGGAGAGGAGACGTCGGGGCCGCTCGTGTTGCGTCGCCGCTTCGGTTGCCCGACCGGAATCCGCGACGGCGAGCGTGTTTGGCTGATGATCGAGCCGGGTGATCGGCCGGCGGAGTTGCGGCTGAACGGCCATCTGCTCGCCCGTTTGATTCCCGGTACCCCCGCCCGGCACGATATCACTGCCCGCCTGGCGCATCGCAACGAACTCGAGGTGTCGCTATCCCCGTTGCGTGCACCTTCATATCCAGCACCACCAGGTCCAGCCGCCCAAGGCGACCGGCTGCTCGGCGACGCCCGGCTGGAGATCGAGCCACGTTCTCCGGCTCCAACTCGATAGGCGATTGTGACCCGCATAACGCTCGGCGATTCACTTTGCAATGACTGCCGCTTTGCCGTTCCGGCGAAGGCTCAAATACGACTCGACGTACCGTCGGCCATCTGGACCGCAGCTCCCCCGCCGGCACTGTTGCACTGGACCGAACCGCCCGACACAATACCGACGTGGCGGCCGGCTTGTACAGCGTAAGCACTTGCCCCCGCTGGCGCGTACAGCCGGTCGTCACATTTGCATCGTCGCTGCTGTCACTGTTCATCACGTGGGCCCGCATCATCGGTTCGACCGAACCGCCGGGGACGGTGCTGGTGGACTACAATTAGAACGCCTGGGGGCGGACCTTGGCGAGCGTTTACAGCGTCCGGCCGCGCAAAGGAGCAACGGTTTTTGCTCCCGTTACCTGGGACGAAGTGCAGCAAGGCATCCGCGTGGAGGACTTCCACCAGCAGAACATGCCAGAGCGCCTTGAGCAGGTTGGCGATCTATGGAGACCACTGACCTACGCCAAGCAGGGCCGCTCGGACTGCCGTCTCGCGGAATCGAAACGGGGGGCAAATTCGCTTCTCAGTGGTTCGCGTGCGGGTTACAATCCCCAGGCCTTAACGGCACAACACGCTCGCCCGAGCAATGGAAATCTTGTTGCGCCGTCCAGGAATCATGCACAGGCGACCCGGCGGTGCCGGCCGGCAACGGAAGGCAGCCGCACGTACCAAGCGCCCCGGAATCGACTGGTAGTGGCAGAGAGGCTTGCTTTAAGTGAACTCGTTGTCGGCGACCAAGTGGAGCTTTAATGCGGTTATGCGAGTGCGGCGTTTCTGTGCCTCAATCCTATTCTGCCCTCATGGCAGCTCTCTCGCTTTCAGCTTTCTGACCGGCGAATGCGGTTAGCATTGATCGAACCACCTCTCGCCCGCGCGCACTTCCCCAGCATGAATCAGGGAAGCTAGCTTCCTCCAAGCGGCCCCCCAGGCCGCTGGGCGACGACCGTTGTGATGTTTTTCCTCTTGGACGCTGCGCGGCCTGTGCAGCGAAGTCCGACAGCCGGCGCGGCCAACGAGCCGCGACACTCGCATGAGCAATCGCTACGCTTCCACCCGCCGAAACTCGAAACAGCCGCGAAAACTTCGCCGCAAGCCGCTATGGCGCAAGCTCGCCATGGAGCGGCTTGAAGAGCGGTGGCTGCTCGACAGCCAAGGTCTCGGGCAGTTCGATCCGCTCGTTGCGGAGGAACCGCTGCTGGTCAGTGCCGCGCAGACCGCGCCGACCGCAGTGAATGTGGCCTGGCAGTTCGAGGGGCCGGCGCCACTGGAGAACGTCTTTGGCGGCGGCCACTTCAATCTCGATCCGAACTTCGGCTCCGGGGCCATCGAAGCACTCGCTCCGCACCCGACCAACTCCAATATCATCTACGCCGGCACCGTCAACGGCGGCATCTGGCGAACGAGCGACGCCCAGCAGATCAATCCGCAGTGGACGCCGCTGACGGACTTTCACCAGTCGCTCTCCATCAGTGCCATCGCGTTCAGCCCCATTGATGTGAACGATGACGGTACGACCAAGGGCACCAGCACAGGCACGACCGTTTACGCCGGCACCGGCAACTTCAGCAGCGGCGATGCCATCGGCGTCTTGCGCAGCACCGACGGCACACAATTCGCGCTGATGCCGGGAAGCGAGGTCTTCAGCAACAACAAGCTGAAGATTTGAAGCGTCGTGCAACCTGCTTTTCATCGGCGGCGATCGGCAGCCCGACAACGATACGTCGGGAAATGCTGCCAGCTTCGGCCGGTTGTTTGCGGGAGTGATCCAACCGCCTGCCGCACCCGGAGCGATGGCGACCGCGGTTTGGGATCACGTTGTCGGCGACCGCACGCAGGCTGATCGATTGATACTCGACGGCATTCCCGATACCCCACCGCGCCGCATGCCGACTCGCGCGACCTGGTCTTCGCCGCCGACGGCACCATTCTAGAAAGCAACGACGGCGGCATCGTGGCATTCACTCCGGTCGCCACCATTGCCAATGACCTGCGGCAGGCGAACAGGAATTTGGGAGTGTGGCGCAGTCTGGCTGGCAATCTCGGTACCGTCGAGTTCTACGGCATCACTTACGATCCGCTGCGCAACACGATCATCGGTGGCGCTATCGACAACGGCACTTCGGAGCAAACGCTAAACGGCCAGATCTTCCGCGAAGTTCGGGGGGCGACGGAACCATTCCGGACGTGTTCGCCTTTCCGACGATCGGTGCGCCGCAAAGCACCGTCCGATACTTCACGACTCAGAACTTCGGCATTGCCATGCAAATTGGCCTGCCCGGGGCAACGCCGGCCGCACCCACGGCGTTGGCCGTGGTGGACGCCACCGGAGCGGCGATTTCCGACTTCGACTTTATCCAGGTGTGGACGGTCAACGCCACCAACGGTGGCCGCATTCTGGCGGAGCGCGAAGATACGAGCGTCGGCGGCAATCTCATCGAGCTTGTGTTAAACCGAGTGGCAGGGCAATTGCAGATCAGCAACACCTTCTCCAGCGCCGCACTTGGTACAGCCCGCACCGACTTGACTGCGGCCGTCTACGGTTTCAGCCCCCCGGACAGCGACGGCGACGGCATGGCCGACGCCACCAGTCGCCCTGATTTGATCTACGCTGGCTTCTCCGATGGTGGCCTCTTCTTTCGGGAAGTGTTCGATCCGGCCAATCCAAGTCAGATTACCGAGCTGACCAACTACGGAGGATCGCGCATTCGCGACATCTTCGTCGACCCGTTCGATTTCCGCAAAGTGATCATCGCGGACAGCAAGGGGCGCATCTGGAGCAACAACAACGCACCGTCCATGGCCAGCCCGTTCCGCGAGATCACGGCAAACATCAAAACGATTTCCGGCGGCGATGTTCGCGCCGTGCAGTATGTCAATATCACGCCCAATCCCGGCGACGAAGCTCTGCTCGTGGGAGGCCTGGGCGGAGTATTTCACTACGGCGGCGATCCGTTCAGCGGGACCTTTGCGTGGCGCGAGTTCGGCAACAACCTGCCCAACGTTCTGGTTACCGATCTCGAGTACAACCACACCGACGATATCCTCATCGCCGGCACGTGGGGCCGCGGCGCCTGGTCGATCAAGAATCTCAAGACGCAAGCGGTGGCTTTCCCCCAGGCGGGGAGCCTCACCGAAGGACTACTCCCTGCAACTGGCCCACAACCCGGCGCGGACAGCGCGGCATTGACGCAGTCCACCGCGACCGGATTTGTGCTGGAGCTTCGCGGCACGCCCCAGAACGACCAGGTTGTGCTTCGCCGGGACCCGTTCAACCCGCTCTTGCTCGAAGTCTCGGTCGACGGGCAGGTGCTTGACCTGGGAGGGGCCGTAGAGATTACGAGCGTAGCTCAAGTCGTCTTCGACGGGCTAGCCGGTAATGATCGGCTGCTGATCGACGTAGGAAACGGCGTTGTCGGATTTCCGGGGACCAGCTTGGCCGACGGCGGGCAGAGCGTGATCTTCCTGGGAGGAAGCGGCATCGACACGCTGGAACTGACCGGCGGTCCGGTGATGACAAGCGCGTCAAATTATAGCGCCGCCACCAAAGCCGGTACGATACTCCTGGCCAGCGACGACGCCATCGGCGAGTACCATGTCGAGGACGTCGAGTCGGTCGAGCAGAATGGGCTGGCCGCACCAATCGATAACCGCCTGCGCACGCTGGGAGCGGGGCTAGCTGCCCGTTGAAAAAGTCTCCTTGACGGCTGTCTGGGCTGGCGCTATCAAG
>JBBDJB010000053.1:0-68205 GCA_040880125.1 Pirellulales bacterium
CCTAAAGGTTTCGCCTGAAGGCGAGGGATTTAGACCCATCGCAAAGACATTAAACACTTCGCCCGAGCAAGAGTTACGGGCAAGAGTTACGGCGAATCGCTGCCCGCCCGCCGCAAGCCGTAGATGTCGCCGAACGTGACCGTGTAGTACGGCTCGCCGTCTTGATCCTCACCGATAGACATCACGGGAAGATTATCAGACGAGTCGAGGGCATAGTTGGCAACCACTTTGCCGGTCTCGTAGTCGTACTTCAGCGCCCACAGCCGGCCGGTGATGTAGTCGGCGTAGAGGTAACACCCCACGAGTTCGGGCAGCGCCTTGCCGCGATAGACGAAGCCACCGGTAATCGACTTGCCAATGTCGTGGTGGTATTCCCAAATGGGGTCGATCAACTCCGCGCTAGCCTCGGCACCGCTGGGACCGAACTTGTGCATGCCCTCGCGTAGATTCCAGCCGTAGTTGCCGCCGCGGACGATAATGTCGATCTCCTCCCAGATATCCTGCCCGACGTCGGCGGCCCAGAAAGTGCCGTTGGCCCGATCAAATGACATCCGCCACACGTTACGCAAACCGTACGCCCAGATTTCGCCGCGAGCGCCCTCTGGCTGCTCAACAAACGGGTTGTCTTTGGGGATCGCGTAGTTCTTGCCCGGGTCTTTGTTGTCGACGTCGATCCGCAGGATCGAACCGAGCAGGGTATTCACGTTCTGGCCGTTGCCCATGGGGTCGTTGGCCTTGCCGCCGTCGCCCAGACCGACGTACAAGTAGCCGTCGGGGCCGAACACGACCGTGCCGCCGTTGTGGTTCCAGAACGGCTGGTCGATCCGCATAAGCTCTTCTTCATACGCCGGATCAAACTGATTGGGGTTGTCCTTCGACACGCGGAACCGCGAGATCACCGACGTGAGCGGGGCATCGGTCGTCGTGTAATAGACGAACAGTTCGCCGTTTTCGCTGTACTTCGGATGGAATGCCATGCCGAGGAAGCCTTCCTCGTTCTCCCGATCTTTGTAGACCACGCGGTCGCTGATATCCATGAAGATTTGGGTTGTCTCTGCGCCGGCGTCGTTGGGAAATACGTGCACGGCGCCAAGCTGCGAAGCGACGAACAGCCGCCCCGATCCGTCACCGGCGTGGTCGACGATGATCGGCCGGTTGAACTTCAGCTTAGGGAAGGCCTTGTAAGGCTCGATCGGAAGCTGGGTCTCGGCAACCTGGGCCGAGGCTGCAGCGCCAACAGCCAACACAACAAGCAGCGAGAACAACAACCCAAGCGGTCGTGGCATCATGAGAAGTTCCACCAAAAGGTAGGTTCAGAGGAGTCAACTCCGGCGCGATGCACCGGAGAACAGAGCAGATTCGGCTGGCTAATCAATTGACGTTGCGTCGGCCCCAGCCAACAAGTTATGCGGAACTCACCGGGATTTCAATTCTCACCGGCAGCGGGCCGACTCGCGCGGCTAAATCGCACCAAGTTTTCCCGTGCCCAAGCAGTGGCGGGACCGGCCGGCCTCCTCTATCTCCGCCCTGCGATTCTGCTATAAGGACCGTCAAGCGGTCGCCGCACACACGCGAGCAGTTCCGGCTCCTTCGGCCCCCCCTCGCGGCGGCTTCAAAGCGCCTTCGGTCTGCCAGGGGTCGCTCCACGGGAAGTGTGCAGTCGCCGGAGCCGAATCGGGCTCACGTGCGGGCAAGACGGATCTACCCGCCAGCCCAACCAACCGGAATAGCCAGCATCTTATATTAAAAAACTGCACGAGCGCACCCCCATTTTATCCAGATATCGCCGTTATCGCACGTAGTTCAATTTACCATTGTGTATCCATGGCGCGGTCGCTGGGTAATTCCTCGCGCTAGCGAGTGTTTCGAGATCGAGGACGACGCGGTGTCGAACTATGTGCTTTTGACCGGTGCAACCGGCTTGGTGGGCCGCTACCTGATGCGGGACTTCCTGCGGCAGGGAAAGCGCTTTGCCGTGCTCGTTCGGCCCAGTCGTCGCCAGTCCGCGCGGGAGCGAATCGAGTCGATTTGCCAAATGTGGGAGGCAGAAACCGGATCGGCATTGCCGCGGCCGGTCTGCCTGGAGGGAGACGTCGGACAGGATGGCTTCGGCCTGTCCGCGAGGAAACGGCACTGGATCGAACATCACTGCGACACGCTGCTGCACAATGCCGCCGTGCTGGAGTTCCACGGCAGCGACCGCCAAGGCGAACCGTGGCAAACCAATCTCGAAGGAACCCGCCGGGCGGTCGATCTCGCGCAGTCGCTCGGCGTCGAGCACTTCCATTATGTCAGCACGGCCTACGTCTGCGGACGGCGCGAAGGCACAGTTTACGAAGACGAGCTGGACGTTGGCCAGTCGTTCCGCAACGACTACGAGCACAGCAAATTTCTCGCCGAGAAGCTCGTGCGGCGGGCTAAGTTTGCCCATCCGCCCACCATCTATAGGCCAGTCGTGATCGCCGGCGATTCGCAGACTGGTTACACGAATACCTATCACGGGCTGTACCTGTACCTGCGCCTGATGTCGATGCTGATGCAGAACATGCCGCCGGACGAGACCGGCATCAGACGGGTTCAGATGCGGCTGAATCTCAACGGCGATGAGCTGCGCAACGTTGTGCCCATCGATTGGGTGTCGCAAGTCATTTGCCAGCTTTACGACACACCCGAGGCACACGGCGGCACCTATCACCTGGCTCCGCAAAAGCCGCTCACGCCTCGCGAGACGTTGGATGCGGCCGGGAATTATCTCGGCTCCACGGGCGTCGAATTCTGCGCGCAGGAAAAGATCCCTGTCGAGCAGATGAATGAACTGGAAAAGATCGTCTACGAGAGTATTTCGATCTACAACTCCTACGACACGACCGATCCCCGCTTCGATACGACGAACTTGCTCAAGTATACGGCGGACATTCCCTGTCCGACGATCGACGAGTCGATGCTCCATCGATATCTTCGATTCGGCGAGGAAGATCGCTGGGGCAAGCGGCGCACCGCGCCGGTCGAGGTGCCGTGCTGGATTGAAGAGTTGCTCGCACCAACCGCTGCAACCGCCGGCTGCAACGGAAGCGCAAGTCCGTCCATGTGCACGATCGGCTTGGACATCCTGGGACCCGGCGGAGGCCAGTGGCATCTGATCCGCGGCGAAAATGGGCAGCTCACGATCGAAGACGGCCTACCGCCGACGAATAACCCTGTGCTGCGGATCGCTTCGCAGGAACTGATCGATCTGATTCGCAGTCGTCGCTGCTGCGCGGCGGCGCTCGTGCGGCGCGTGCAGCCACTGGACCACAACGTACCGGCTAGCGACGCGCTGAAAATCGCCAGTAACTTGTTTTCCGCGGCGGAGCGGGCGGCAGTTTCGGTCGATCTTTTTTCGAACGGTTTGCGCCAGCCGTCGCAAGCACCGCACGTCGCAGCAACCGAATCCTAGGACGGAGTTGACGGCCGCGCTCGCGGCATGATGTAGCCGTCCAGGTCCGCGGGCTCGCAAACCGGCGCGCGGCTTGTGGTCACCTTCTGTCAGCCCAACATCTGTGAAAGCCACGGTACGAACCATGCGATTCCTACTCTTGCCCATCGGCAGTTCAGGGGATGTCCATCCCTACGTCGGGCTGGGTCGGACACTAAAGGCACGCGGCCACGAGGTAACGGTCGCGACCAACCCGCATTTCGAACCCCTCGTGCGCGGCGCTGGGCTCAACTTCGCGCCGATCGGCACGGCCGAGGGCTTCGAGGTCTTTCTCGACAACCCTGATCTGTGGCACCGCACCAAGAGCTGGAAGGTGGCGCTCCGGTGGGGCGCGCTCGACTCGCTACGGCAAATGTACGACGTCGTGGCGGAGTTTTACCGACCGGGCGAGACCGTGGTGGCGGGATCCTGCATGGCCTTCGGCGCAAGAATCGCCCAGGAGAAGCTGGGCGTGCCGTATGCCTCGATTCATCTGGAGCCGGACAAGTTTCGCAGTTTGCACCGCACGCCGATCATGCAGCCACCGATGATGCTGCAGGATTGGGTGCCGAAGATCTCCAAGCGAACCCAACTGTGGATCGCCGACCGACTGGTCGTCGATCGGTTCGTCGGCCCCCCGACGAACTCCTTTCGGCGCGAGCTGAGCCTACCGCCGGTCAGGCGGCTTATCGCCGACTGGTGGCATTCTCCGCAGCGCGTCATCGGCCTGTTTCCGCGTTGGTACTGCCCGCCGCAGTCGGATTGGCCGCCACAGTCGGTGCTCACCGGCTTTCCGATCTGGGATCGTAGTGAGACGACGCAGCCCCCGCATGAACTGAGCCAGTGGCTTGAGAAGCACGAGCGGCCAATCGTCTTTACCCCGGGCACCGGCAACCGGCACGCGATTCGATTCTTTCAAGCGGCGGTCGAAGCGTGCCACCGGCTGGGGCGTCCGGGGATTCTGCTGACGCCGTATCGCTACCAGGCGCCGGCAACGCTGCCGTCGAGCGTCATGTGCGCGCCGTACGTGCCGTTTCGGTATCTGTTGCCGCGGGCCGCGGCCCTGGTACATCACGCGGGCATCGGAACGACGGCGCAAGGACTGATGGCAGGCATCCCGCAGGTCGTCATGCCGATGACCTTCAGCCAGCCGGACGACGCCTCGCGACTGGTGCGGCATGGCGTCGCCGCCTCGCTCAGCCCGCGGAGATTCCGCGGAGCGCGGCTCGCGCGCTTGCTCAATAGCCTCTTGAATTCACCCGAGGTAGCCCGGCGCTGTCGCGCATTGGCCGATCGAATTGACGGCGAGCAACCGCTGGTGCAAACGTCCGATTTGCTAGAACAATTGATCGGCAGCGATGTCGGGGTGACAGAGGGCATGGCCTCCGAAGCTAACGAAAGAGCGGCATATTGCACCGGTTAATCGACCCGGCGGACGACCGGCATCCTGACCGGCAGTGAGGTACGTTTACGTAGTGCCTCGCATCTACTCCCGCGGACTTCGCAGCCCACGGCGGACAGGCGGAAGACGTGCCTCAAACGAAAACCTTTGACGAACTAGCCGTGTTCGGCGGCACACCGCGATTCAGTCGCACGCTGCACGTGGGCCGACCGAATATCGCCGACGTGGATGGCTTCTATCTACGCCTGCACGACGCGCTACAGCGAAGATGGCTGACCAACGACGGCCGGTATGTCCGGCAACTCGAAGAGCAGATCGCTTCGCATGTGGGTGCCCGGCACGCGATCGCCGTGTGCAATGCCACGCTAGGGCTGCAATTGGTGGCCAAAGCAGCCGGCTTGACGGGCGAGGTAATCGTCCCGTCCTTCACCTTCATCGCCACCGCACATGCCTTTTCGTGGATAGGGTTGAAGCCCGTATTCGCGGACGTGGCCCCGGGTTCGCACAATATCGACCCCGCGCACGCGGAAAGCCTGATTACGCCGCGCACCAGCGCCATCGCCGGCGTTCATCTGTGGGGTCAGCCCTGCGATGTAGAGGCCCTCTCGGCGATCGCCCGGCTGCACGGCTTGGCTCTGCTGTTCGATGCGGCCCATGCACTGGGCGCTTCGCACGGCGGCCGAATGATCGGCGGCTACGGCCTGGCCGAGGTGTTCAGCCTGCACGCGACGAAGTTCGTCAACGCGCTGGAGGGCGGGGTGATCTGCACCGGCGACGACGCCCTGGCGGATCGATTGCGGCAGATGCGCGACTTCGGGTACGACGATCGCGACGAGATCGTGTCGGTCGGCATCAACGCAAAGATGGACGAAGCCTCCGCCGCGATGGGTGTCGGGAATATGGATTGTATAGAGGAGTTGATCGGCGTGAATCGTCGCAACTGGCTTGCTTACGAGCGTGGGCTACAAGATGTGCCGGGCGTGCGACTCCGAACCTTCGATCGAAACGAGCGGAACAACTACCAGTACATCGTGCTGGAGGTCGACCCGGCGGAGACCGGAATCAGCCGCGATGTTTTGCTGGCCATCCTCGAGGCCGAGAACGTCTCCGCACGGCGCTACTTCTACCCGGGAGTGCACCGCTGCCAGCCGTATGCCGCGGACAGGGCGACTTCGCTTCCGGTAACGGAGCGGCTCGTCGAGCGCGTCATGCAATTGCCTACGGGCACAGACGTCAGCGAGGAGGAGGCGACTCGCCTGGCGGCTCTGGTGAGCGAGATCGTTCAGAACGGGCCGGAGATTCAGCGCCGTCTGGCGGGACCGAATGCCTGATGGGTCGGGCCTAAATGCACCCGCGATCTGAATTCTCACGAGTTTAGCTACGGGGAACCTGGGTGCCACCCTCGTACTCCCTCTCCCTCTGGGAGAGGGCCGGGGAGAGGGCTTTCCAAGCCGCATGTCAATCACAGTGGCCAGCAGTCTGAACTCCCACGAGTCTCCCACGAGTTCGGCTACGGGAAATGTCTGTCTGATCTCTCACGAGTTCGCCTACGGGAACCTTTGATTCCACGGGTTAGATTGAGACGGTCGCTTCGGCTTCCTGCGGCGCGGCCATGTACGGCCGGTCCTCGACAAGCCGGATCGCGTACGGCCCGTCCACTTCGTAGGTGGCCCGGCGCCACACAAACCGCCGCACTCGAAGTGCCCTGATTTGCACGATTGCCGAAATCCCATGGGCCGCGATGAACGCCGCCGCCAGTCGCCAGGCGGTGCGAGCATCGATCCAGCGCGTCGCTTCTCCCCGGGCACGAATAATTCGCCGCATACCCCACTCCATGCCGACGAGCATGGCGGCCATCATCGCCAGGTAGAACGCCAGGCCGGCGGCCACCCAGCCGGCGCCGGTCCAATTCCCTTGTACCATCATCCACGGCGCTGCCACTACGGCCGATGCCAATAGGACCGGCGTCGACACACCGTGTATCACGACCGCCGGCCAGAAGACATGATACAGCCGCACGGCGAGCAGTTGCCGGCGGGCCCAATCCATAAAACCGCCCAAGTCGCACGTCTCGCGATTGACCATGATCAGCGACAACACTCGCTCGACGCGCAACCCGTGCCGTCGCAGCACGCCTGAGAGCATGCTGTCCTCGCAGTAAGCCTGGCTCCAACGCGACAGCACGTCCGTTTCGCGCAGCACGCTGCGCTGGATGGCCAGCGTGCCCCCCCACGCGATGCGATACCAGTACATCTGCGTATTGGCGGCGACGTTCCACAAATAGCGAGTCAGGGCACCCCACGTCGGACGCGCCGGCATGTACCACCGCGTACCGGTTGTGGCGCCGATCCGATTGTCGGCCAGCGGCGCGATAAGCTCCAGCAGCCAAGTCCGATGCGCGATCGTGTCGGCATCCAGCAACGCCACGACCTCGTATCGGGAGTCGAGACCGTCGATCGCTTGCAGGACGCTGCTGCATTTCAGGCTGCAGGTCGTGCGCCGCTGCGTTAGGGGCTCGATCACGATCGAAACCGGTCCTCCGGCGTGCTCCGCCGCCACGCGCTGGGCAAGCTGCCACGCCGGATCGTCTGGGTGATCGACGACGATGTGCAGGTCGTAGTCCGGATAGTCCTGATCGAGGATCGCCCGCAGGCAATTCTCCAGATAAGGATCAGCGCCGCGCAAGCAGAGGATCACCGCAGCCGGCGGGCACTCGATGGTGTCCAGCCTGGCCGGTCGCCAGCGGCACAGCGCCGCGATGAAGCCCCAGACCAGGGGCACCTGGATCATGGCCGAACCCACCAGCAGCCAGAAGATCACCATTGCCAGCGTCGGCATTGTCGCTTCCCTTGGCCGCTAGACGGCCGAATGGATCGGGCTGCGGCGGGCGATGTTGCAGCGTATTTGCGCGAGGTAATCGCCGAGCAGTTCGCGGGCCGTTTCGACGTCGAGTAACGAGACGTCGTAGTGCAAGGTGACGTGAAGCCGCCCGGCGTCGCACCACACTGCCACCGCGGCCGCCGTGTGCGGGCGGATCGGCGCCAGCAGGTCCATGCCGGTGAGTGTGACGTCTCCCGCCACCAGTCGCCCGTCATCGCGCGCCAGTGGAAGCTTCGCCAGCGGCGAACCGAGGTTAGTCAATACGCACGTCGCTCGGCTGCTGTTTGTTTGGGCCATTCGGCGGATTCCGCCCGGGATCAACGCGGCGGCCTTTAGCGAAAGCACGAACGTCAGACCTAGGCGAAGCCGCTTGATCAGCCCCATCTCATCGTGGACGCTTTGCAGCAGGGCCGCCCCGTCCGCCATTTCCGGCGGCTGTCGATCCAAAAAGACCATGCTGGTGATGTTGGCGGCCGGCAGTCGGCGATCGGCGGCCGTGCGGAGATTTATCGGGATCGCCAACCGGACCCAATCGCTTTCCTCCGGGGAACGGTTGCGCTCGCGCCACGTCTGCAGTGCCAAAAAAAGGTCGCGGACGAGCAGGTCATTGGTCGTGACACCATTGCGGACCGCCGCCTCGCGAACAGCATCACTTTCCTCGACCTCCAGCGCCGCTGTGACGGCCCCGGGATACATGACCGACAGTTCTTCAGGCACCGGATCGGTCGGAGCGGCGAGCGAGACTGGCTTGCGCATTAAAAACTGCATCACGCCGAGCAGCCCCACCAACTGCTGCGGCGCCGCCCGAAGCAGCTTCCGGGGTGTCATGCCGAATTTGCCGCGATTGCGAAGCCGCTGCGGGTTGAGCCGGTGCAGGCGAGGCTCGCGAGGCAGGTCGCTGCTCAGTGCGTCGTAGCTGACGAGCAGGTCGTTGATGAATCGAAAGGCCCCGACGCCGTCGCAGCAGGCATGGTGAAACTGCAGTACCAGGTCGCTCCGCTCGGCATCGACAACCACACGGATCCGCAAGCCGGTCTCGCGCGACAGGTCGATCGGAGTGGCCGTGGGCAGCGCAGCTTCCGCCCGCCCGTTGGCCAACCGCCCGTTGCCCCACTTGATCGCGGGACGCTCGCGTGATGGCCTCCAGACCAGCCGCCATCCACGCCGCTGGACGTGCGACGCCAGCAACGGATGCCGGCCGAGGCAGAGGGCGACGGCTCGTTCCAATGCGTCGCGTTGCAATACGCCTTCGAACCGCAGCCGCGCAAAGAAGTTCATCGGGTAGGCGGGTCGCTCGTCCAGCAGCATGTACTGCTCGAACGGCACCAGCGGCAAGGGAAAGGGCATCGCAGAAGGCCTCCCATATTTCCCGATTTGGTTCATTGGGCGAGAAACAGCGACCGCTGCGAATAACGCATAACGTGCAGGGCGGTCTCGCCGAACAGCCGCCGTCGCAGCAGGCTCTTCGCACTGTTTCCCACGACAATCACGTCGGCGTCAAGCTCGTCCGCCTCTTCCAGTAGACCATCGCAAGGCGAGCCGCTGCAATGTTCCAGTTCGGCCTTGATGCCATGGGCTTGAAAGTAAGCGCCCGCATCGACCAGGAGTCGCCCCGCCGCGGCTTCATCTTCCTGAAAGTTGACTACCCGGACGCGAGAACTAGCCCATAGGCCGAGCTGTACGAAGCGCTTCATGGTCTTGGCGGACTCCATCGAGCCGCTATAGCCAACGAGGATCCGCTCAATCGGCCGCGGCTGCAAGGAGACCGCCAGGATCGGCCGCACGCCGCTGTGCACGAGCTCGACCAGCGTGTCGGACGGATCGTCCACCACGCCATGCTCGAACAGCGTCTTCAGCCCGCAGATGATCAGGTCGTGATAGCGGGCTTCGCTGATCATGCAGGCCAGCGGATCGCCCTGTTCGATCAGCATCCGATGCGCAACGCCCGCGGCCGCGGCGGCCGATTCGAACTGCTGCGAGACGGTGTCGATGATCCGCTGGGCTTCCTGCAGCCGATGCTCGCGGAGTTCCTTGGCGGCTTCGCCCGCACCGAGCGGAACCGAGCCGACGTTGCCTAACCGCTGAACGTCGTACAGCGTGACGCCGGTCAACTCCGCGCCGTGTTCGCGTGCCAACTCGATAGCGGACCGCGTCGCAGCCGCCGCATATTCGACGTCTCCCAGTCCGACGAGAATTCGCTTGAGCATCGTTCCCACCTCACCCCCGGGCGCGACTCGGCCGTCCATACTTAAGACGTGTACACCGTCCGCCCGATTGGAAAGTTTACCGCGCCGATGGGCCATTCGCTCGTGAAGGGCCCCACATCTTTGCCGGAAGGTTAACCACGGGGTTATGCGGAACGTCGCGGCTGTTCCGGTCGTGAGCCCGGGACTCTTTACCCACCGAGAGCCGTCCACGCACGACTACGAGTTAGTACCGGTTTTCGCCGGCGTCGATTCTTCTTTCTCCTCGTTCGCCACACGCGGCGCCCGCCAGCGCCGGACGAGCTTCACCAGCTCGACCGTCCAAAATACGAAGCTACCCAGCGCCACGCACAGCCCGAGCTGCGCGGCGGAGAGCGGCACCGTGCTGAAGATCGATTGCATAAACGGCACGTACACGGCGATGAGTTGGAGCGCTGTGGTCAATACGACTGCCCCCAACATCGCCGGGTTCGAAAATGGACCGATGCGAAAGAACGAATCGACCTGCGACCGGACGGTCAGCGCCAGGGCCATTTGGGCAAACGTAAGGGTCGTAAAGATCATCGTCTGCCAGACTTGGTCGTCTGGAGAATAGAAATAGTACCCCAGCCCCAGCGACGAGATGCCCGTCACCAGACCGATCCAGAGGATGTCGATGCCCACGCCACGGGAAAAGATACTCTCATCGGCCGGAAATGGCAGTCTCCGCATCACTCCGCGCTCGGCCGGCTCCAACCCGAGCGCGAGGGCCGGAGGCCCATCGGTCACCAGGTTGATCCACAGGATCTGCAGCGGCAACAGCGGCAGCGGCATGCCTAAAAACGGTGCCAACAGCATCACCAAGATTTCGCCGGCGTTGGCGCTGAGTAGATACTTGATGAACTTGCGGATGTTGTCGAAAATCATGCGGCCTTCTTCGATGGCGGCCACGATCGTGGCGAAGTTGTCGTCGCGCAGCACCATGTCGGCGGCCTCTTTCGAGACGTCCGTGCCGGTAATGCCCATCGCCACGCCAATGTCCGCCTGCCGCAGGGCCGGTGCGTCGTTCACTCCGTCGCCGGTCATCGCCACGACCTGCCCCTGTTTTTGAAGCGCCTTTACGAGGCTGAGCTTGTGCTTCGGGGACACTCGGGCGTAGACGGAGCATGTGTTCACAAGCTCATCCAGTTGGTTCTCGTCAAGCGCGTCGAGCTGCTGCCCTGTGACGACGCCCCCTTCGACGTCGATGCCCAACTCCGCGGCGATGTGCCGGCCCGTCAGCGGATGGTCCCCCGTGATCATCATCGGCCGTACGCCCGCCGTGCGGCAGGTGGCGACGGCGTCGCGGACTTCGGACCGTGGCGGGTCGATCATGCCGAACAGACCCACGATAACCAGCTCCTGCTCGGTCGGCTGGGGCGTTTCACCGTTCGGCGCTACATCGACGCGGTACGCCAGGCCCAGCACTCGCATGCCCTGATCGGCCAGCCGCTCATGAGCCTGGTCAATTCTGTTTCGCCAGGGCTCATCGAGAGGAACAGTCCCCTCGCCGGTCAAAACCCGATTGCCAATCTCCAGCAGGCTGTCCACCGCACCCTTGGTAAAGGAGACGAACACCGGCCCATCGCTCCGCTGCCCGTCGCTCTGCTGCCCGTCGTGAGGCTGCCCGTCGTGAGGCTGCCCGTCGTGAGGCTGCCCGTCGTGAGGCTGCCCCTCGAGCGGCAGTGCCTTCAGCCACTCGGGCCGATCCCCGCGGCCATCGGAGAGACGATGTACCGTGGTCATCCGCTTACGGACCGCTTCGAATGGCAGCTCCGCGACGCGAGGAGTCTCTTTCTCCAGTAACGCCTTGGACAGCCCGACCCGATCGGCGGCGACGACTAGCGCGCCTTCGGTCGAATCGCCGACGATGCGCTGGCCGTGTTCATCACTCTCCAAGATGGCATCATTGCACAGGGCGCCGCCGACCAGCAGGAGGCTCATCAAGGGATGTTCCTCCGGCACCAGGCTATTGTGCCCGGCATCCGCGGACGAACCCGGCGTCTCCAAATCGATCCGCTCGCCGGCCACTTCCAGCACGGTGACCGTCATTTCGTTCCGCGTCAGGGTGCCGGTCTTATCGGAGCAGATGGTGGTCACCGAGCCGAGCGTCTCCACCGCCGGAAGCTTGCGAATCAGCGCGTTGCGACGCAGCATCCGCTGTGCGCCCAGTGCCAGGGCGATCGTCACCACCGCCGGCAATCCCTCGGGCACGGCGGCTACCGCCAGGCTGACGGCCGTCAAAAACATCAGCTTCAGATCCTCGGACCGCGCCAGCCCGAGAATAAAGATCACCGCCACGATCGCCAGCGCTATGGCCGCCAGCACCTTTCCCAAATGGTCAAGGCGCTGCTGCAGAGGCGTGGTCTCCTTGACCACCTGTTGAATCATCGTGGCGATGGCGCCCAGTTCCGTCTGCATGCCGGTAGCGGTAACGATCATCAGGCCTCGCCCGTAGGCGACCGATGTGCCCATGTAGGCCATGTTGCGGCGCTCGGCGAGCGGAGGATCGCCATCAAGCGCGGCGGCATCTTTATCCACTGACTGCGATTCCCCGGTCAGCGGGGCTTCCTCGACGCGCAGATTCGCCGCGTCGCTCAATCGCCCGTCTGCAGGCACCAGCGTGCCCGCCTCCAGCAGAACCACGTCGCCCGGCACGATCTCATCCGCTCCGATTTCTTGGACATGTCCTCCCCGGCGAACTTTGACGTGCGGGACACTCAGCTTCCGCAGTGCGGCGATGGCCCGTTCGGCGCGGTACTCCTGGCGAAAGCCCAGCAGGGCGTTGAGTGCCACGATCGCGAGGATGGCGACCGCATCGGTGAAATCCCCCAGCGCGGCGGAGACGACCGCCGCGACGATCAAGATCACCACCAGCGTACTGGTGACTTGTTCCCACAAAATCTGCCAGGGAGACGTCAGCCCCTGTTCTTTCAGCGCGTTGGGGCCGTACTGAGCGAGCCGCTTCGCGGCTTCCTCGGACCCGAGCCCTTGCTGAATATCGACATCCAACTCCTGGGCGACCTGTTCGTCCGAGAGCCGATACCAGGCAGTCCCGCTGCGCTGGTCGCGCTGCTGCTGGTCGGCGGTCTCGGTCATGGGTGACGGGGTTAAGGGCGGGCAGTATCGATGGGAAAGCCATCAGGCACATCGCCAATCTTGACGCCAACAACGGAAACCCACAACCCGTGCGGCAAGCGAGCGCCGCGGCACCACGCTCACCGTTCGGTCGTGGTTGCCTGTGCGCCGGAAACCCACTACATTGCAGTAACCGGTGGCCGGCGGGCCACGGCTCTTTGTCGCGGCACCCCTGGTCTGTTAGTCAAGCGGGATGGTTCCACAGACGCAGTTCACCGAACGGCTCGAGGCGATGTGCCAGGCGGCCGTGCGCCTCTTCAGAACCCACGAGTCGGACGCGCTGCTTTTGCTGCTGGACGGCCCCACCGATTGGCAGCGCCTTAAGGCCTCCACCGATGGTCTGCCGCTATTAGTCGCCGCCGATCGCAAAGAGCAGTTGGAAGGCGCCGCGGACGCGGACATCTTCACCATTTTGCTCGATATGGCAGGCAACTCCGTCTATGAGCGGCTCACCCAGGCGATGCTCGAAAGCGTCGCCGACGACATGCTCGCTCCCGGGGCGAGTGTCGTGGCACTATACAGCGGGTTTGAAGCCGGCAATATCGACTCGCTCAGCGTCATTCGCCTCGGCGAACACCTGGGTCGGTTGACCGTGCGCGACTTGCGGCAGTTGGAAACCGGCGTTCCGCTCGACACGCTTAAGCTCGTCGTTGATCTGGCCGTGGACATCGGCCGCGAAGGCCGCGAAGGCAAGCCGGTGGGAACACTGTTTGTCGTGGGCGATCACCGCAAGACGCTCGCGCACTGCCATCCGGTCGGCTTCGATCCGGTAAAAGGCTACAGCCGCAAAGATCGGAATCTGAACGACCCCAAGGTCCGCGAGGGCATTAAAGAGATCGCTCAGATGGACGGGGCAATTATCGTCTCGTCGCAGGGCGTCGTGGAAGCGGCGGCGCAGTTCATTTCAGCCCCGGCCGCTAACGTGACGCTGTCAAAAGGATTGGGGACGCGCCACTGGGCTGCCGCCGCCATCAGCCGCGCCACGAAGGCTGTGGCCGTCGCGGTGAGCGAAACCAATGGCACGGTGCGCATCTTTCAAAACGGCGAGGTCATGCTGCGAATCGAGCCGTTCCGCCGCGCAATGAAGTGGAAAGACTTCGACGGCGACTTGACCGCGTCGCAGGCCGGCGAGTGACCACAGCTCGACATACACAGGCAGAAACGCCTGTGCCGCCTCTTACTCCCTCTCCCCGCCGGGGAGAGGGCCGGGGAGAGGGGGGTACTCTTTGTGCACTTCAATCGGAGCGAACCTCCTGCACAACGTCCTGCAAGTGCAGCGTCGATCGCCATGCTTTGAGTTGAACGGCTCACTGCCGGAAAAGTACTGCTGGCCAAGGTGATCAGTGGCACTCGTCAATTCACTCCCGCAGCATCTCCTCGACCAGCCGGCGCGGCACTCCAATATCCTGGACGTGCACCGTGCCGACATAAGGCCGGGCGTGCGGATGTTCAAAGCCGGGCTTGGACGCCACGAACGTGCACGTGAGGGCGGCGCGGATCGTGCTGGACGCCGGCTCGCCAGTATCGCAATCCAGCCCGCTCGGAACATCGACCGCCAACCGCTTCGCGAGATGTTCGTTCATCCAATCGATGACGCGATCCATAGGATCGCGGGGCTCGCCCTTGGCGCCCGTGCCGAGCAGCGCATCAACCAGCCAGGCGGCGCCGCGCGTCACTTCGTCAAACCGCTCGCGCCGCGGCTGGTCGCCGCACACGTGGATCGGTACGTCGCTATGGGTGAGAATGCGGTAATTCGCCAGCGCGTCCCCCGATAGCTCTTCGGGATCCGCTACCAAAAACACGCGAACCGGCACGCACCGGATGTCCAAATGCCGGGCGATAACGAAGCCGTCGCCTGCATTGTTGCCTTTGCCGCAACAAACAACCACCTCGCCGTTAGCGCCAAGCTGCAGCAAGGTATCTACCGTGCCGCGGCCGGCGTTCTCCATCAGCACGATCGAGGACATGCCGTACTCGTCGACGGCCCGCTGATCGATCTGGCGGCACTGCTGGCGGGTTAACGTGTTTGGTTGCATCCTGGAGCCCTCGGCAACGTAGAGTCGCGTCCTGTGTATGCTGCGACCACTTCGCGAATGTGGCACAGATATTCCTGGCGGTGCCTTGATCTTATTCGTATGAGCTCGATTTCGCGAACCGCGTCGGCCTCCGTGACTTGACGCTAGCGTGGGGTTGAAACTACAGTCATCGCCGTCGCGCTGACAGAGCCTTGCACAGGCAAGCAGTCGCAACTCAGGCACAGGCAGAAATGTCTGTGCCAGGTTAAAAGCACGGCTGTGCCACGGATTCCAATCCACCACTGGCAATCGGAGTAGACGACGCGGTGCCAAAGATCCGAATCATACTTTGCTATCCGGTCGAGCCGCATCACGTGGACAGGATTGCCCAGGCCGCCGGCGAGGCCGAAGTCATCGATGCCGGACAACAGCGCGTGGCCGAGGAGTTGCTCGACGCGGATCTGTTTTGCGGGCACCCAAAGGTGCCGGTGCCGTGGGACGACATTGTCCGGCAGGGCCGATTGAAGTGGATTCAATCCTCCGCCGCGGGGCTCGATCATTGCCTGGTGCCGTCGGTGATCGCGTCGGACGTGGTGGTGACCAGCGCCTCCGGTGTGCTGGCCGACCAGGTCGCTGAGCATACGATCGCCCTGTTGACCGCTCACTTGCGAAGCTTGCCGACGTTTTTCCGCGCTCAACAGAACAAGCAGTTCGTCCGTCTGCCGACGCGCGACCTGCACGATGCCACGGTGGGAATCGTCGGTCTGGGCGGGGTCGGCCGCCGGTTGGCCGAGCTGCTAAGCGCCTTCCGAACTCGCATCATTGCGACCGACTGGTGCCCAGTGGATAAGCCTCCGCACGTGGAAAGCCTTTGGCCGGCGAACCGGCTGCCGGACCTGTTGGCGGCTTCGGATCACGTGGTACTGTGCGCACCGCTCAATACGCACACACGCGGGATGATCGATTCGGAAGCGCTCGCGCAGATGCGCCAGGGCTCGCTGTTGGTGAACGTCGCCCGAGGCCCGCTGGTCGTCGAACGCGATCTGGTCGCCGCGATCGAGTCCGGTCACTTGGGCGGCGCCGCCCTTGATGTCACCGAGGAAGAGCCGCTCTCGCCCAGCAGCCGCCTTTGGGATCTGCCGGGCGTGATCATCACCCCGCACGTGGCGGGCCAGAGCGCGCGGCGCATCGACAAGATGACCGACTTCTTTTGCGAGAACTTGCAGCGCTATCTCCGCAACGAGCCGCTCTTGAATGTAGTCGACAAGCAACTCGGTTTTCCGCTACGCGGAAAGTAACCACCTATTCCGGCGCAACATTACAGATGCCGGGGATGGGATTTTCCCGTATGACCGTGCGCTGTTGCTAGCAGCGAAGGCCATAAATCGCCACAAGCGGTCGATCCGCTGCGGCCGTTCGCGTGTCAATCCATGATTAACGCCAAGCACAGCGCAGTCGCTACCATTCTCTGCACGACCGGCGGCATTAGAATCCCGTTTCCCATCCCTATGGCGGGGGTCGCCCCATCTGGACGTCGCGCCCTCAGCGACTTATGATAGCGAACGCAACAGGCGGCCACGCATGGAATGCCGTCGCCACACGCCTTGCTTGCCCCACATCACTGCTTCCAAGAAGAGGCAGCTTTCCATGTCTACGACGATTTTTCAGGGCAGTCGTACAATCAACTTCAACGGGCAGGCCCCGTCGGCGGAGCAAGAGGCTCGGCGCTGTCCGGACGAGTTGGTTGAGCGATACCAGGGATTAATCGACGACCGGCGACTGAGCTGGACCGAACATCTGCGGCTGAAGCGGATGCTGGGGGCCGGCGGCCAGGGCGTCGTCTTTCTCAGCGAACGCCGCGGCACGGACCGCTTTTCGTTGCCGGTCGCGCTGAAGATTTTTTCTCCCGAGCGCTACACCGACGGACGCAGCTACGACGAGGCGATGGCGCGCATCGCGCACGTCGCCAGCCGTGTCGCCCAGATTCAGCAGGATAATCTGCTGGACGTGCATAACTTCGTCGATCGCAATCGCATCCGCCTGATGGAAATGGAGTGGATCGACGGCTACGACCTGGAGCAGTTGCTCACGATGGAGATGCTGCAGCGGGTGAAGGACCGGGTCAGCAACAAGCGGTGGGAGTATATCAATAACGTCATCGTTACCGCCGGGCCGGTTCACCCCCGGCTCAAGCCCGGTATCGCGGTGGCCATCGCCCGGGAGTGCCTGGCCGGTCTGGCGGCGCTGCACCGCGAAGAGATCGTGCACGGCGACTTGAAGCCGGCCAACATCATGCTCAAGCGGACCGGCAACGCGAAGATCGTCGACATCGGCTCGGCCATCGACCTGCAAGATCCTCCACCGGTGCGGACCTGCACGCCGACCTATGCGGCGCCGGAAGTTCTGGATCGCGACGAGTGCACTCCGCGGTCGGACCTGGCGAGCCTGGGTTACGTGTTAATCGAAATGCTGGCCGGTCGTCCGCTGTTCAGCGGCATCAGCGATTACAGCGCACTGTTGGAAGCGAAGCGGGCACTGCCGCACAACATCGAGCAGATTTTTCCGGAAGACGTGGCCCGAAACCGCATGCTGGTGAATTTCTGCCGTGGCCTGATCGCGCCGGACCCGATGCTGCGCTTTCCCAGCGCTGAAGCGGCCGACCTGGTGAAAGAAGGCGCTGCCGACTTTCAGCGGCAACTGGTCAAGGGCGATTTGGCGAGCGAATACGAGAACGAGATACGCGTTTGGCTGGAGGAGCTCGACTAGGTCTGCGATGCCTTCCTCCCGCGCCACGACGGGGCTTTCCAGCAGTGCCTTATCGCAATGCGGAGAATTGCGCAGTGGCATCAATGGCAAATACCGGCACTGCCGCGCCTTCAGTTTGCGACCGCGACATGAATGCCACGGTTGAGCATGTCTCACCGTACTTCACTTCTTACTCTGCGATTGTCTCGGTTTGCCTCGAACTGCGTTCGTGCATGGGTGTCCGCCCACACGATTGAAATGCAAAAGTATTTGCGACTACAATCACACAACACACGGCCGGACATGGCCTTCCCACCATTGGAAACGGCGGCCCGCCCGGGCGGCCATGGCATGGAGACCCCCCGATGAGTTCACTGATGAGTTCACTATTGATTCTCGTTTGCCTGCTGAACGCCCCCCAGCAGACCGGCGACACCACACCCAATCCGCCGGCGGGTGACCGCTACGAACCTGCCGCCGCCGCGCCGCTGAATACTCTGCTCCCAGATGGTTCCGAAGGCTTCGGCCCCGGGCAGCCGGATCCGGAATCTCCGTCTGCCGCACAGCCGTCCGATATTCCCGACACGGCGGCCGATCCGCAAAGCGCCGCCTCCCCCGGCGGCGAAACCAGTAATCCCCCGGCCGCCACACCTCCGGCGAACTCTGCGCAACAGACCCCAGCGCCGACGCAACCGCAAAGCCAGGGCGGCCCCGCGGCGAGCGAGCCGGCGGAACTGGTGCCGGTTCGCAACGCAGGCCCGTCTTCCGAGCCTGAGGTCAAGTTGCGAAAACTGCTGACACCTCCGGCGAACGACCCGATCGAAGGCACACCGGTCACCCTGGCCGAAGCGCTGAGCGGAATGAACATTGACTCGCAACAGGCCGAGGTGATCCGCGCCTACTGGAACTTGTCGCGCCAAATCGGCGGTTTGGTCGCCGCGGAAGATCTGGCCCGGGGGCTGGACGAGTTGGTCAACTCCCGAGCAACCAACGACGCTCAACTCGCGCTGGGGCTGGCCGAAGCACAGCTCGCTGTCGCCGACGCCCGCGTGGCGGTAGTCGAAGCGCAGCACGATCTGGCGGAGCGCCGGGCGATCGTCACTTCGGCCGCATTGCCCCTGCCGGCCGACCGTCCGCATGCCGGCGCCTATCGCACGTACTACGAAACGATCTTTGCCGGGCGGAGCGGCGGCCAGGCTCGGCGGATTCACGACGCGCTGACGCCACGACTGCGGCAGATACGCGCCGGAGCGGCCGCGGTCTCGGCGGCCGATCGTTGGGCGAGCGAAGCGGCCGCCGCGTATGGCGAACGTCGCCTCGAGTTGCAGCAGGTTCTCGATGCATATCGGGCGCTCGACCACCACCAGAAAGCGTTCCTGGACGCGGTTCTGCAATACAACTTGGACATTGCCGAATATGCGCGGCTGGTCGCGCCGCAGGGCACCGACGGTTCCCAACTCGTCACGATGCTCATCAAGACCACCCCGCCCACGGGCACCTCCACGCAATCGCTGCCGCCGGACCGCCTCAATTCGGTGCTGAAGCGCCGCGAGCCGACGCTCGCCACCACGCCGCCAGGTGAAGATTCCGGCGTCGTGCAAGCCTCCGGCGAGTCGGAGAGCCCGGACACGACGCAACGTCCCCGCGACGGCTTCGTACCGCGCAGTGAGCCGTAGCGCCTATCGATGGCACAGACATTCCTGTGTGTGCAGTTTCGCCATAGCTGAATTCGCGGAAAACGTCCCTGTAGCTGAATTCTCAAGAATTCAGATTTTCCGGGGGCTGCGCTGAACTGTCACCAGTTCAGCTATACCGTCTCCCCGGCCCTCAACCTAGCCTCCATCTCGACTTGCCACCTCCCATTGCGGTCGGCAAGAATCGAGTCATGTCGACTATCCTGACCCAATCGCAGGCCTCTCCCTCAAAGTGTGCCCTGGCGGCGCCGCTCGCAATCGGTCCGGTGGTAGTCGATCCGCCAATCCTGCAAGCCCCGATGGCAGGCTTCACCAACTACGCGTTCCGCCAGATCGTCCGCGAGTACGGCGGAGCCGGACTACTCGCCACCGAGATGATCAGCGCCCGGGGCTTCGTCTGGATGGATCGCCAGCTCGGCGAGCATCCCGACCGGCTGTGGGGAGTGCAGGACGAGCCGCGTCCGTTGGCCGTTCAGATTTGGGACAACGACCCGGCGGCCATGGCCGAAGTCGGCAGCCGGCTGGCCCATGATTTCGGCGTGAGCGTTGTCGATATCAACTTCGGCTGCCCGGTGAAGCAGGTTACCGAGAAGGCCCACAGCGGCTCGTATCTTCTGCGGGATCCCGAGCGAATGGGCCGCATCATTGAGCGCGTCGTTCAGGCCTGCCGTCCCACGCCCGTCACGGCCAAGATCCGCCTGGGTTGCACGCGCGACAATATCACGGCTCTGGAAGTGGCCCAGGTGGTCGAGTCGGTCGGAGCCGCCGCACTCACCGTACATGGCCGCACGGCGCAAGATTACTTCAAGGGCGCGGCCGACTGGGAACAGATCAGCCGCATCAAATCACACCTGAAGCACATCCCGCTGATCGGCAATGGCGACCTGGACTCGCCCGAGAAAGTCGTCACTGCGTTCCGGCGATACAACGTCGACGGCGTGATGATCGCTCGGGCGGCGCTCGGCCGGCCGTGGCTATTTCGGCAAGCCCAAGCAGCCTTGGCGGGCGAACCGATCCCACCGGATCCTTCGCTCCAGGAGCAGCGCCGGCTAATGCTTCATCACTATGAGCTGGTCTGCCGCCGGTTCGGCGACGAAAAGGGGACGGTGCTGATGCGCAAGTATGCCTGTTGCTATGCCCAGGGCCGCCGCGGCGCCCGACACTTCCGCACGCACGTCGCCCAGGCCGACACGCCCGAGGTGTTCCGCCGGGTGGTGGATCAGTACTTTCCCACCGAGTGACGCCGGCATTGTGGGAGGATTGGAGTCGCCGCAATACTCCCTCTCCCTCTAAGGGAGAGGGCCGGGGAGAGGGTGTAGCTGAACTGGCATCAGTTCAGCCAAAGCCTGCGTGGGGCCGAATTTTTGCGAATTCAGCTATGACTGAGCCTGCATCCTTGCGCGCGAAATGCACAGACAGGATTGTCTGTGCCACCTTGCGCGATCAGCCTTGATCG
Organism: Pirellulales bacterium; assembly: GCA_040880125.1. GTDB lineage: Bacteria > Planctomycetota > Planctomycetia > Pirellulales > JBBDJB01 > JBBDJB01. The sequence goes on from JBBDJB010000053.1 coordinate 21,007, forward strand.
TATAAGCCCCGCCCTACCCGCGCAGCACCAGCACGGGGCAGTGGGAGAGCCGCACGACGCGGTCAGCCACCGAACCAAGCAGCAGCCGCTTGAGGCCCCGCCGGCCGTGCGAAGGCATCACGATCAGCTCGGCGCCGATGTTCTCCGCAAAGTCGGCGATCTCATGCCCGGCGTCGCCGACGTCGACCACCACGTCGATGCCCTGGTACTTCGCGTCGGAGAGCCGCACGTCGACGGCATTCTTCGCATGTCGCTTTCGGCCCTCGTCGTCGATCGTGTGCCAGACCACGCCCGGCTCGTTGGCCTGCAGTTCCGGCAGCACGTGAATGACGTGGACCTGCGCGGGCGTCTCGATCATTTGCAGCGCCGTGTCGATGGCGCGAATAGACTCGTCCGAGAAATCGAACGGCACCACCACACACCGTTTCGGAAGCCAGCTCATGGGGAGGTCTCCTTAGGCGACCGGGCCGCCGTCCTTCTTGACGACAACCACCTCGCCCGACTTGTACTTGTGCCAGTAAACGTCCAGCGCCCGACGAACCTTCGCACTGAGTATGTACATCCCCAGGATGTTCGGCACAGCCATGGCCAAGATCATCAAGTCGCTGAAGTCGAGGATGTTCGTCGCCGTCACGATCGACCCGAGCACGATGAACAACAGGAACAGGATCTTGTAGACGATCGACCACCGCTCGCCCAGCAGCAGCGACCAGCACCGCTCGCCGTAGTACGACCAGGAGATCATTGTGGAGTAGGCGAACAGGACGACCGCCACCATCAATATCCACGAGAAACCGTCGATCACCGTGTCGAATGCCATACCGGTCAGTTGCGCTCCCTGGTTTCTTTGTACAAACACGGCGAACTCCGGATACCGCTCGGCATCGTAGACGCCGGTGATGACGATCACCAGGCCGGTCATGGTGCAGATTATAACCGTATCAATGAACGGCTCGAGCAGAGCGACGATCCCTTCACTGACCGGCTCGTCGGTCCGCGCCGCGGAGTGAGCGATGGCCGCCGATCCGACCCCGGCTTCATTGGAAAACGCCGCCCGTTGAATCCCTGTTACCAGCACGCCAACCATGCCTCCGGCGGCGCCCTCTCCGGTGAAAGCGCCGTCCAGGATGGTGCCGAACGCCCAGGGGACGTCGCGCCAATGGACGCCAATGATATAAAGCGCGGCCAGGACGTACACGCCGCACATTGCCGGCACGATCTTTTCCGCCGTGGCGCCGATGCGGCGAATGCCGCCGATGATGACGATGCCGACCATCACCGCCATGATCACTCCATAGATCCACGGCTGGGCGTTAGGCTCCAGCAAAGGGATCTTGTTGCGCAGCACGCCCAGCGACTGCACGACCTGGAACGCGCACCCGCCGCCGAACGAAGCGCCGATGCAAAGGATCGTGAAGAGCACCGCCAGCACCTTTCCCAGCGGCGCCAGTCCTCGCTCGGCCAGCCCGTCGTACAGATAGTGCATCGGTCCGCCGGAGACGCGGCCGTCCGGGTCGATCTTGCGATACATCTGCCCCAGCGTGCATTCGGTAAATTTGCTGGTCATGCCCACCAGGCCGGCAATGATCATCCAGAAGACCGCCCCGGGCCCGCCGATGCCCACCGCGATGGCCACGCCGGCGATGTTGCCCAGCCCCACCGTGGCCGACAGCGCCGAAGCCAGCGCCTGGAAATGAGAGACTTCGCCATGGTCGCCCGGCAGATCGTAGTCGCCCTTGGTCAACCGGATCGCGTGCCAGAATGCGCGGACGTTGACAAAGCCCATCCGGATCGTGAAGAACAGCGCACCTACAAACAGCCACGCCACCACGAATGGGATCTTCTCATGTTCACTCTTGAAGAGTCGGCCGGTGCCGAAGTCGTACATCAGCACCGTGCCGAGCGGCGCTACCAGATACTTGCCGAAAAACGCGTCGACGCGGCCCATCCAGTTGTCGCGGTCCGGTTCAGTAACCGTCTCGGCGGGCTCCTCGGCGACCGTATCCGCGGGCGCGCCGCTCTCGGTGGGCGCAACTTCCACCGGGAGATCGGTCTCCTGGGCAAACGCCGTCGCTGGGGCAATAAACGCAAGGAGTGCTGTCACCGCGGCCAGCAGGACTACCACCTGCAGGGCGTCCACCTGACGGGTCATTCGCCTCATTCGATCGGTTCCTTCGCCGTGTTCGGTTTTGGGACCCTGCGGCCGTGAAACACCGGCTAAGTGTCCACCGGAAAGCTTCCGGCGCTGAAAGGCAGTCCCATCCAAGACACCCCAGTTGCCGGCCTCTTTTATCCGATAAGCCGATAATTGTCAACAGTTTACGACCATCCGCCCGGCCCAGCCGCCGCCGCTTTCATGATTTTTCAAACTAACCGTTGTCAAAAATGTGAAAAGGCTTATGATTTGATTGGATGCAGACGGCAGCCAGCAACGAGACAGGGACGATGAGCACCACCACAGAAACCTCCGACGCCACGATCCTCGACCTGCTTCGCCAGGACGATGGGCTCAGCGTAGCGCAACTTGCCGACAAAACCGGAGTTACGGCAACCGCTGTGCGCCAGCGGCTCAATCGGCTGATGGGGCAAGGGTTGATCGAACGCCGGGTCCAGCGCGCCGCCCGGGGGCGGCCCAGTCACCAGTACTTGCTTACGGAAAAGGGACTTCGCACCGCCGGCACCAATTACGGTGACTTGGCTATGACGCTCTGGGAGGAAATTCGGGCGATTGAGGATCCCGAGGTGCGGCGAGGCTTGCTCGCACGGATCGCCGAACATATGGCTCGCGCGTATGCCGGGCAAATTTCCGGCGACTCAATCCATGAAAAGATGGAATCCGTGGCCCACCTGTTCGGCGAGCGGGGCATCCCGCTGAAGGTGGACGTCTCCGGCGAGCTGCCCGTGCTCACGGCACTGGCGTGTCCTTATCCGGAACTGGCCGAGAAAGATCGCTCGGTTTGCGCGATGGAACGGATGATGTTTTCGGAACTATTGGGCAGCGGCGTACGACTGAGCGACTGCCGGTTGGACGGCGCGAGTTGCTGCACCTTTGAAGTCCATTAGCGGCGGGGTATGCTATCGGGTTTAACGCACGCTCGGAATGGTCGGCCGGGCGGCGGCGCGAAACCTCATTCGGATAACGGACGACAACAAGAACATGACAAAACCCTGGATTGAAGGACGATTCGAAGAGAACGTCATCACCACGACGGTCGAGCAGGCGATTAATTGGGCGCGGCAGTCGAGCGTCTGGCCGCTCACCTTTGGCCTGGCCTGTTGTGCCATCGAGATGATGGCCACCGGCGCCAGCCGCTACGACATTGATCGCTTCGGCGCCGGTGCGTTTCGGGCGACGCCTCGTCAGGCCGACCTGATGATCGTGGCCGGTACGGTGACGTACAAGATGGCCAGCCGCGTGCGGCGGCTATACAACCAGATGCCCGACCCGAAGTTCGTCATCGCCATGGGCGCCTGCACCGTCGGTGGCGGGCCGTACTTCAAGTACGGCTATCACGTGGTCAAGGGCGTGGACTTGGTGGTTCCGGTCGACGTATACGTGCCGGGGTGCCCGCCCCGCCCGGAGTCGCTCCTGGAAGGCTTGATGCGGATTCAGGACAAGATCATGGGACAGCGGATTACGCGGCGCGGCGGCAAGCTGTACGACGAGTTGCCGATTCCGCACCGCAGCGGTTACGTAGCCGGCGGCGAGGACGAGTTGGTCTTCGATCACCAGAAGGTCAGCCCCTGACCGCAGGCGCCGGGTGCCACGGCGAAGAGCCCGGTATTACAGCGAAATGCCGGGCGCCACGGCGAAGAGTCGGGTGCCACGGCGGGCTTGTCCCGCCGTGCGGTTCCCGGCCAATTCGATCGAACGAACCACGGCGCACCACCGTAACGATGGTGCCACCAACAATCGGACAGTGAACGTCAAACGCGAGGATAAACAGTTCGACTATGACTGAGACCTTGAAGATCACCGACCTGCACGTTTCGGTCGAAGACAAGCCGATCCTCCGCGGCGTGAACCTGACGCTGAAGCGCGGCGAAACGCATGCCCTGATGGGGCCTAACGGCTCTGGCAAGAGCACGCTCGGGCTGGCGATCATGGGCCACCCTGGCTACGAGGTAACCAGCGGCCGTGTCGACCTGGATGGCGTAAACGTGCTCGAGCTGGACCCCAATGAGCGGGCCCGGGCTGGCATCTTCATGGCGTTTCAGCGGCCGATGTCGATCCCCGGCGTAAAGATGGCCGACTTCTTGCGGCACGCTTCGACCAATGTGCGGCGTCCCGAGCGGAAAGAGGGCGAAGACCTGATTCCGATGCGGGAGTTTCGCAAGGAGCTTAAAGAAAAAATGTCGCAACTCCGCATGGATCCGGAGTTTGCTCGGCGGTACGTCAACGAAGGCTTTTCCGGCGGCGAAATGAAGCGGGCGGAAATCCTGCAACTGGCCATGCTGCGGCCCAAGTTCGCCATCCTCGACGAGACTGACAGCGGATTGGACGTCGACGCGGTGAAGCTCGCCAGCCAGAGCATCGCCGAGATCGGCGGCGACCAGATGGGCATCTTGATCATCACGCACCACGAAAAGCTGCTCGACTGGAACAAGCCGGACGTGACGCATGTCATGCTCGGCGGGCGGATCGTCGAAACCGGTGGACCGGAACTTGCAAGAGAACTGTACACCGAGGGCTACGACCGGATCCGCGCCGCGTATCCGGAAGCGGCCGCCGCCGAAGCCCAGATGAAGGAGGAGGCCGTCACCGAAGTGGCCTAACCCACATGCCACGGCTGGCCCCGCCAGTCGTGCTCGCAGCCCTGTGGGATGCGAAAGCTGAAAGACTCACCGATTTCCACGAGCCAATGAGCGATAACCATGGCAACTGATACAACGACCAAAGCACCGCAGCCGAATCTCGGCGAAATCAACAAGTACGACTTTCGCACCGAGTCGCCGGCGTTTTTCCGCGCCCAGCGAGGCCTGGATCCCTCGATCGTCGAACAGATTTCGGAGATGAAGGGCGAGCCCGACTGGATGCGCAAGTTTCGACTCGAAGCGCTCAAGACGTTCGAGTCGAAGCCGATGCCACGCTGGGGCGGCAACATCGATCTGAACTTCCAGGACATCTTTTATTACCTGAAGCCGACAGATCACCAGGGCAAGACCTGGGACGACGTGCCCAAGGAGATCAAGGACACCTTCGACAAGCTCGGCATTCCCGAGGCGGAGAAGAAGTTTCTCGCCGGCGTGAAGGCCCAGTTCGAGAGCGAGGTCGTCTACGGCTCGCTCCAGGAAGAGCTGACCAAGCAGGGCGTGATCTTCACCGATACGGACACCGCCGTTCGCGAGCACTCTGACTTGCTGCGGCAGTACTTCGGCACGGTGATTCCGCCCAGCGACAACAAGTTCGCGGCGCTCAACTCGGCCGTCTGGTCGGGCGGATCGTTCATCTACGTCCCGCCGGGCGTCAAGATCGAGTTCCCGCTGCAGGCCTACTTCCGCATCAACGCCGAGCAGATGGGCCAGTTCGAGCGGACGCTGATCATTGTCGACGACGGGGCCGAGGTCCACTACGTCGAGGGCTGTACCGCCCCGATGTACACGACCGAAAGCCTGCATTCGGCCGTGGTCGAGGTGATCGTCAAGCGCGGCGCGCGTTGCCGGTATACCACGATCCAGAACTGGGCCAACAACATCTACAACCTGGTCACCAAGCGGGCCATGGCTTACGGCGATTCGCTGATGGAGTGGATCGACGGCAACCTCGGCAGCCGGCTGACCATGAAGTATCCGGCCGTCTACATGATGGAGCCCGGTGCCCGGGGAGAGATCCTCTCGATCGCCTTCTCCTCGAAGGGCCAACACCAGGACGCCGGGGCGAAGCTCGTGCACTGTGCGCCGCACACCTCCGGCCGAATCATTTCCAAGTCGATCTCCAAGAACGGCGGCCGGTCGAGCTACCGCGGCCTGGTGAAGGTCAACGACGGTGCGGTCAAGTCGAAGTCGAACGTCGTGTGCGACGCATTGATTCTCGACCCTCAGAGCCGCAGCGATACCTATCCCTACATCGAGATCGACGAGCAGGACGTGACCATTGGCCACGAGGCCAGCGTCTCGCGGATCGGCGAGGAGCAGCTCTTCTACCTGATGAGCCGCGGCCTGAGCGAGGCGGAGGCCAGCACGATGATCGTCAACGGCTTCATCGAGCCGCTCATCAAGGAGCTGCCGATGGAGTACGCCGTGGAGATGAATCGGCTGATCGAGCTGCAGATGGAAGGCTCGGTCGGGTAAGGCGGCCGCTGCAAGTCCAATGGAGTGCAAAGGCAGGATGAGACGATGAAGAAGATCGAAGTCGACGAGCGGATACAAGCAGATGAAGCGCTTCACTCGCGGGTGCTGGCAGCCGTAAGCGAGTTGGAGAGAATTCTTGGCCGCTCGGCTCCGGTGGTTTCCGCGCGATTCGATCAAGTCGAGGATAACGACCGACGACAGCTGATCCGGCTGACGTTGAGCGACTTCACCGGCGACGTGGTCGCCGACTTTGCTCCAGGTGAGTTGACCGATGATTCCCAAATGGACGATCGACTTCATCGCCTATGGGGCGACCTGTTGCAGGTCCGTTCAGCTAAACAAGTGGAGAAGCTAAACGAACTTGTAAAGGGCTTGGGGGATTAGATGTGGCGAAGACGAATTCGGAGATGATCCGTGAGTTGTCCGCCGTCGTTAGCACCTTGGAAGAACGTGCGGACAACACAAGATACGAGGTCGACCGGATTCGTAATTCGCTGGACGAGCATTCGCGGATCCTCACCGAACTAACCGTTCAACTTCGCGAGCATTCCACCAGATTGGATCACCTGCATCGCGCCGAAGAAGTTCGCTCAAGTCGTGCGTGGAACATGTGGCTACTGCTGGTGGGATGCATTTTGACGCTCATCGCGAATCTTGTGGTAGCGTTTGTTACCTTCATGCTCGCTCGCTAGGACGCGAGTATTTAATTTACCGCTTTCAATGAAGTAAATCGCAACACGACTCCAGCATAGACATTCATGACTCAAGCGACCATTCAAACCGGCTTTACCCAGGAGGCGTTCGACGCCTTTCTCGCCCGGCGGGATGAGCCCGGCTGGTTGACCGATATGCGCCGCGATGCGTGGCGGCTGTTTGGTGAGTTGCCGATGCCTTCGCGCAGCCCCATGCCATCGCGAAGTAACGAGGAGTGGATGCGGACCGACATCCGCCTGCTGCGGCTGGACCGCTTCTCCCTTCCCGGCGAACCAACTGGCGAGGCCCCGCCGCAGGCGCTACTCACGCCCGGGGTGGATCTCGGCGGGCATATGGTCGCGCTCGATAGCCGCGCGGCGCTCGCCCAACTGGACGAAAAGTGGGCCAGCAAAGGCGTGCTGTTCGGCGACCTCGATACGCTCGTGGCCAAACACGGAGATCTGCTCGAGCCCTACTTCCAGCGGCAGGTGATCGATCCGGCCTACGACAAGTTCGCCGCACTGCAGGCGGCCTGTTGGTCGGGCGGAACGCTGCTGTACGTGCCGCGAGGCGTCGCCATCGATCAGCCGCTGCATACGCTCTCGGCCATCAGCGACGGCGGCACCGACCTGGGCCGCACGCTGGTTATCCTCGAAGAAGGCGCCGAAGCGACCGTGCTGCAGGAGACCGCCAGCTCGCGGCCCGGCACCGGTGGACTGCACTGCGGAGGTATCGAACTGATCGTCGAACCCGGCGCCCAGCTTCGCTACGTCAGCCTGCAGAACTGGGCCGATGGCGTGTGGCACTTTGCACATCAGAGGGCCGTCGTCGATCGCAATGCCCGGCTGCAATGGACCGTCGCCGCGCTGGGGAGCCGCCTGGCCAAGGTCAATCAACACGTGGAACTGGTCGGCAAGGACGCGGAAGCCCAGGTGAACGGCGTCATGTTCACCGAAGGCAAGCAGCATCTTTCGTATCACACGTTGCAGCATCACCGCGCCGCCTACGGGCGCAGCGACCTGCTCTACAAGGGCGCGCTGCAGGACCGCTCGCGAAGCGTATGGCGCGGCATGATCAAGGTTGACCAAGGAGCCCAGCGGACGGACGCCTACCAGCGAAACGATAGCCTCATGCTTTCGGCCGACGCCCGGGCCGATTCCATCCCCGGGCTGGAGATCGAGGCCGACGACGTACGCTGCACGCACGGTTCCACCACCGGCCACGTCGACGACGAGCAGATCTTCTACGCGTGCAGCCGCGGCTTGACCCGCCGCGAGGCGACGCGCATGATCGTGACCGGTTTCTTTCAACAGGTCTTCGACCGGATCACGATCGAAAGCGTCCGCGACGCGCTCGGTCAGGCCATCGGGCGGCGCATCCGCGAGTACGAATAGATTACCAGTACAATTCGGGAGCCGAAAAAGGGGACTGGCTTCCTAGCGCAGCGAGGTGCCTGTCCCCCTTTCTTCGGCGGCCGCTTGCTGTCGCAGGACTGCCGAGAATGCGAGTGTTCTTCGGAATTCTTGCGAATTCCGCTACCGTGCGAGACACGACGAGAGAGTTTTCAATCAATGCCTAGCATTCGCATCGTTGTCGCACGTGTCGGTGCGTTGGCCCGTCTCTCGCGGTAGAATGGATCGAGCATGGCCGAGTTTGTCCCCGTAGCCAATACGTCGGAGGTGCCCGACCCCGGCACGCTGCTGGTCGAAGTCGACGAGCGGCTGGTCGTAATCATTCACGCGGCCGGGCACTTTTATGCTCTGGACGACGTCTGCACGCACGACGGTGGGCCGCTCAGCGACGGCGCGGTCGACGACTACACGATCGCCTGCCCGCGTCACGGGGCGAAGTTCGACGTCCGCAACGGTGCGGCCCTGACGATGCCGGCCACGCAGCCGACGGTCGCCCACGAGGTAAAGGTCGAGGGCGACATGGTGCTGGTAAAACTCAACGAAGCGTAGCAGCCCGTTGAAGTATTCGACGGGCTGTGTCATCGCGGGATGCGATGAACAAACTAGCGACGCTAGTTTGCGAGCCGTGCGGAGCTTGGCTCCGCACTTGGCGAGAGTTGAAAAATGCCACGATGGCATTTTTCAACGGACCAATAGGAGGAAGCAGCGATGGCACTTGCCGAAGATCAAGTCCGGGAGTCGCTCAAGCAGGTGATCGACCCCGAGTTGTTCGTGAACATCGTCGACCTGGGGTTGATCTACACAGTCCAGATCGAAGAAGCCGGCGACAAGTCGAACGTCACGGTCGAGATGACGATGACCAGCCCGGCTTGCCCCGCCGGCCCGCAGCTTCTCAGCCAATCGAAAGATGCGGTTTCCCGGATGGAAGGCGCCGGCGAGGTCGACATCAAGCTGGTGATGGACCCACCCTGGACGCCCGACCGCATGACCGAAGACGCCAAGGACCAGTTGGGCATCTTTTAGTCGGCGGCGACTGCATCACGTCAGGACCGCTGCCGTGCGGATCTTTCTCTACGAGTTCATCACCGGCGGCGGCCTGCTTGCCGATCCGGATCCGTTCCCGGCATCGCTTCTGGCCGAAGGGCTGGCCATGCTCACGGCCCTGGCGGCCGACTTGGCGGCAATTCCGCACGTCCAGGTGGCGGTGATGCGCGACCACCGCGTCACGCAATCGCGCACTGCCGACCAGAGAAGAGGAACCCGTACTCCGTTGGCCGTGACGCGCGACCAGAGCGTCGCGTTTGCAGACACCACTCCCGCGGTTCACAGTCACCTCGTCCACGATCCGGGCCAAGAGCCAGAAATCTTCGAACGCCTCGTCTGTGCGTCGGATGCCGCGATCCTGATCGCGCCGGAGTTTGACGGGCACCTCCAAATGCGCGCTGCTCAGGCTGAGCAAGTCGGTATCCAATTGCTCTCACCCGGCTCGCATACAATAGCCCTGTGCGCCGACAAGCATCGCACCGCGCGCCACTTGGCCGCCCACGACGTACCGGTCCCACCGGGTCGCCTCATCGAGCCGGGCCAGCCGCTGCCGCCCGACTTCACTTACCCGGCCGTGCTCAAGCCGGTCGACGGTGCCGGCTCACTCGGCGTGCGGCGTATTGAAAGCCCGGACGATTGGAACCAGCAATCCCATCGCGACCGCGATCGCCCACATCGCCTGGAGCGATTCCAACCCGGCCTGCCGGCCAGCGTGGCCGTGCTATGCGGCCCCGGCGATCCGCTTCCCCTGCCTGCCTGCCGGCAGCGGCTTTCCGAGGAAGGTCAGTTTCGCTATCTCGGCGGCTCGCTGCCGCTCTCAGACGATCTCGACCGCCGCGCCCGCCGGCTTGCGACGCGTGCCGTCGCGACGCTCGGCGATGTGCGCGGCTACATCGGCGTCGACCTGGTGCTGGGAGATGTTCCGGACGGTGCAGCCGACGTCGTCATCGAAATCAACCCCCGCCTGACCACTTCGTACGTCGGCCTGCGTGCCGCCACGGATCACAACCTGGCCGAAGCGATGCTGGCCGCGATCGCCGGCCGTCCGCCGGCGTTGTCGTTTCCTGGGCTTCCAGTACAATTCGACGCCGACGGCACGATCCACGCATCTTTTCCTTAGAACGCCGCGCCCCGATGAACTGGCTCGCACTCGACATCGGCGGCGCGAACATCAAGGCCGCCGACGGCGCCGGCTATGCCCAGTCGATCGAGTTCCCCCTCTGGCAGCAACCGGAGAAGCTCTCCGAAGCGTTGCGCTCGCTGTTAATGGCCGCTCCGCCGCGCGACCGCCTGGCCGTCACCATGACGGGCGAACTGGCCGATTGCTTCAGCACCAAGGCCGAAGGCGTGGCCGCGATCATCGCCGCTGCACAATCGGCCGCCGGCGAGACACCGCTCTCGATCTACCGTAGCGACGGCCGCCTGGTTCCGCCGGCGAAAGCACTCCAGTCGCCGCTGCACGTGGCCGCCGTCAACTGGCACGCGCTGGCCTCGTTCGCCTGCCGGTTACTGAAATCCTCGGCCGGCATGCTCATCGACATCGGCTCGACGACCAGCGATATCATCCCGCTTACCAAACGCGGCCCGGTGGCCGAAGGTATCTGCGATCCCGACCGGCTGATGCTCGGCGAGCTTGTCTACACCGGCGTGGTGCGCAGCCCGGTGTGCGCGGTGACGGGGGTGCTGCCGTGGCGGGGCTCGCCGTGCCCCACCGCCGCGGAGGTGTTCGCCACCACGGCCGACGCCTATCTGATCCTCGGCGATTTGCCGGAAGACGAATCGGCGACTTATACCGCCGACGGCCGCGCGATGACGCGCAGCTTCGCCCACGACCGCCTGGCCCGCAGCATCTGCGCGGACCGGGACCTGTTCGACGAGGCCGACGCCCGGGCGGCGGCCGATGCGATCGAACGCGCGCAACTGGCAAAGCTAGGCGTGGCGGCCTGCCGCGTCTCGGAGCGGCTCGGCGAACCGGTCGAAACGATGATCCTCGGCGGCCAGGGGGAGTTCCTCGCGCGGCGGCTGCTCAAACGGCTGAGCTGGACCGCCGATGTCGTCTCCCTGGCCGAAGAATTTGGCGAACGTGTCAGCCGGTGCGCTCCGGCGCACGCCCTGGCGGTGCTCGCGCGGGAGCACGCACAGTGACCGCGCGGCTGCCACGCCACGTCGTCAAGCTCGGCGGCAGTCTGCTGGCGGCGGACGACCTGATGATTCGCTTGCGCGAGTGGCTTGCGGCCGAGCCGGCGGCACAACGGGTGGTCGTTGTCGGCGGTGGAGCATTGGTCGACGAGTTTCGCGTGCTCGATCGCCGCCACCGGCTGGACGAGCGCGCGGCGCATTGGATGTGCGTCGACCTGATGACGGTTACCTCACGTGTCGTGGCATCTCTACTGCCGGAGGCGGTGGTGACCAGCGACTTGGCCGATCTTCACGATCGCGACAGGAAATCAGAGGTGATCATCTTCGACGCCGCCGACTTCCTGCGGCATGAAGAGCCGCGGCTGCCCGGCACGCGGTTAGCCGAAAGCTGGGACGTCACGAGCGACTCGATCGCCGCCCGCCTGGCCGTGGTGTTGGCCGCGGAAGAACTGGTGCTGCTCAAGTCGGCATTGCCACCGTCGGGCTGCGATGTCGCGGCACTGGCCGAGTTCGGCTACGTCGACCGCTTCTTCCCGCGACTGTGGGACGAGTTACCGCCGGTCCGCTGCGTCAACCTGCTCGATGCAGCGTTTATTGAAGCGTTTCTGGGCGAGCGGGGGACGTCAAACGATGCATGACGGCAGGCAGTCGTATGGTGGCACAGACATTCCTGTCTGTGCGTCTTACTCCCTCTCCCTTTCAGGGAGAGGGCCGGGGAGAGGGTGTAGCTGAACTGGCAACAGTTCAGCCGACTCCTGTGCGGATCTGAATTCTTGCGAATTCAGCGACTAACTCACAGACAGGAATGTCTGTGCCACCATTCCGCGAAACTCACCGCGGCAGCGGCGCGATTCGCCCATCGTCGGGGCTGCTGGCGGTAGCGTACAATCGCCGGGGAATGCGGCCGGCGCGGTAAGCCAGCCGCCCGGCTTCCACGGCGTGCTTCATCGCGCTGGCCATGCTCAGCGGATCGCCGGCGTGCGCGATGCCCGTGTTCAGCAGCACGCCGTCCACGCCGAGCTCCATTGCGAAGGTCACGTCGCTCGCCGTGCCCACGCCCGCATCGACGATCACCGGGTAGTCCGGGTCGCCGTCCTTCAGGTACTCCAGGCAGATACGGATGTTGTTGGGGTTGAGAACCCCCTGCCCCGAACCGATCGGGCTGCCGGCTGGCATGACGGACGTCGCCCCCGCCTCCTTCAGCCGCCGCGCAATGATCGGATCGTCGGTCGTGTAGCACAGCACTTGAAAACCCTCGGCGACCAGCTTCTCGGTCGCTGCGAGCGTGGCGACCGGATCGGGCAGCAGCGTCTTGGTGTCGCTGAGCACCTCCAGCTTGACCCAGTCCTCGCCGGGGTTTTCCAGCCCTTGCAGTATCTCGCGCCCCAGCCGCGCCACCCGCACGGCATCTTCGGCCGTAAAACAGCCGGCCGTGTTGGGCAGCAGTGTATAGCGCGAGGTGTCGACGAAATCGAGCAGGTTGTTCCCCGCCGCGTCGATCAACCGCTCCCGGCGCACCGCGACGGTGATGCAGTCGGTGCCGGACCGCTCCAGGGCCTCGGCCATTAGCGCATAGCTGGCGTACTTGCCGGTCCCGACGATCAGGCGGCTGGACAATGTGTGCGTGCCGACTTGCAGCCGGGCGTCCGTCGTCAGGTCGATAGCCATCGTGCGGCTAACCTCCTCCTACCAGTGTCACCACTTCCAAGCGATCGCCCTCGCTGAGCATCCGCTCGCCGTGCGTGGCGCGGGGAACCAACTCGTGATTCACTTCCACCGCCACGTGGCGCGGATCGCGGCCCAGCTCCGCCAACAGCGCGGCGACGCTCGTGCCCGGCTCGATCTCGCGCGGCTCGTCGTTGATGGTGACTTGCAATTGCGGCTCTTTCGCGCAAGACGAAGAGAAAACCGCATTTTACGGCCCACGCTGCGCTTCGCAAAGTGGCCACCCGTGGCGGAATCTCGCCCGGGCGCTCCCGCCGCTGGACAGCGCCACCGGCGCCAGGGCAAAATCAGCCGTCACATTTCCCGATCACATTGCAATAGGTCAACAAAAGGAGTCCGTCATGGGCAGCCCCACCTCTGGCAACCGCGTGGTGTGGTTCGATATTCCGTGCCTCGATCTGGATCGGGCCATCGCCTTCTATTCGGCGGTGCTGGGCCTGGAGGTGGCGAAACACGAGGAGTCCGGCTTCAGCATGGGCTTGCTGCCGCACGAAGGCGACGCGGTCGGCGGCTGCCTCGTCGCCTTGCCGGACTACTCCCCGTCCGACAGCGGAATACTCATCTATCTGAACTGCAACGGCCGCCTGGACGAGGCCGAAGCGGCGGTCGCCGGCGCCGGCGGCGCGGTGCTCGAGCCAAAACACTCCATCGGACCGTATGGCCACCGCGTGCTGGTCCGGGACAGCGAAGGCAATCGCGTGGCCCTGCATTCGATGTGATCGGCGTCCGCCGGGTGGACCCAGAAATCGAATTCAAGCAGAGCGAACACCGTTTCATTGGACAATCGTGGGGCTTCCCCCGAAAATCGAGTCCGATTGGACATCCCGCTAGGGTGAAGACCCTGCTGGTGAAAGGCCGAGCCGCATTGGCGGGCGCGCGGATCGCCGGTGCTGCCCGTACGCACGCCCTTTGTTACTCCCTGACGCGAGGCACTTCATGAAGTCACCGCTGATCTGCTTAATCTCCGCTTTCGCACTGGTATTCATCTCGGCGTCGGCCTTCGCGGCCGACGATCGTCCGAACATCATTCTGGTCATGGCCGACGACCAGGGCTGGGGCGATATGGCCTACAACGGCCACCCGACGGTCAAGACGCCGAACTTCGATGCGGCCGCCGCGGAGGGCCTGCGATTTGACCGCTTCTACGCAGCCGCTCCGGTCTGCTCGCCCACCCGGGCCAGCGTCATGACCGGCCGGCATCCCAACCGCATGGGCGTGTTCCAATGGGGCTACCCAATCCGGCCACAGGAGATCACCGTCGCCGAGGCCCTGCAGTCGGCCGGTTACGCCACCGGCCACTTCGGCAAGTGGCACCTCGGCTCGGTGCGTATCGCTAGCCCGGTGCATCCCGGCAACAGCGGCTTCGACCATTGGATCAGTGCTCCGAACTTCTTCGACAACAGCCCCATCCTTTCGCGCGAAGGAACCGCCGAGCAGTTTCGCGGCGAAAGCTCCATGGTCACGGTCGACGTGGCACTTCAGTGGATCAACGCCCAAGCTCAGTCGGATCGGCCGTTTTTCGCCGTCGTCTGGTTCGGCTCGCCTCACAATCCACATCGGGCCATTCCGCGCGACCGAGCGCTGTACGAGGATCAGCCGCCCGCCATGCAAAACTTCCTGGGCGAGATCACCGGGATGGATCGGGCGTTCGGCCGGCTGCGCGACGCCCTCTCCGAGCTGGGTATCCGCGACAAAACGCTCCTCTGGTATTGCAGCGACAACGGCGCGCTACCCCGGGTCGGCTCCACCGGCGGCCGCCGCGGCAACAAGGGACAAGTCTACGAAGGGGGCCTGTTAGTGCCGGCGATCCTGGAGTGGCCAGGCCGCATTGCCCAGCCGCGGCAAACCGACGCGCCCTGCAACACCAGCGACATCTTCCCGACCTTGCTCCAGATCGCCGGGGTCGAACCGTCGCAGCGCGAGCTGGACGGAGTGAGTCTTGTGCCGCTCGTCGAGGGGAAGACGCAAACGCGGCCGCGGCCGATGGGCTTTTGGGATTATCGCATCGGTGGTATTTCCACGCCTTCGGCCCAGTGGATGGGTGAGCTGCTCGCCGCCCAGCAACAGGGCCGCGATCTTCCCCCTTACGAAGCCAGCCGCCGCGCGGCCGAACTGCCCGAGCCTCCGCACCCGACGGATAGCTTTCCCGGTCACTCGGCGTGGATCGACGGCCAATGGAAGCTGCACCGCATCCAAAGCCAGCAGGGCGGCGTTCGGTGGGAGCTGTACAACCTGGCCGACGATCCCAACGAGCAGAACAACCGGGTCCCGCAGGAAAGTGACCGCGTCGAGCGGATGCGCGAAGGGCTGCGGACGTGGCTCGTGTCGGTCGTGAACAGCCTCAATGGTGAGGACTACGAGCGCCAATGACGCCGTGCTTGAGGAAGTGGCTGTGCCAGCCGATGGCGGGCTCGGCCTCCGAATAAAATGTCAAAAAAGAACTTGCTTTTCGACCCTCGGACGGTAGAATCAATCGCTGGGCAAGCGGCCAAGATCGCAGTCATTCACCATAAAAATAGCATTTTCGCCCCATGGCGGCATTTTGGCCGCTCGCTGCCAGTCCGGGGGGTGATTTTGTGGTTTACGTCCATAAATGAACACTGGTCGGCGGAGGTGACTGCCACAGACGACCCGACTATTTCAACACAGCGGAAAACCGGCCGTTGCAAAAAGGTGCCAGTTCGCCCTACTGGCGCCGTGTGGGGAAGCTGAATTTTTCAACGAACATGGGGCCCCCCCTTAAGGGCGCGTTGCAAAAAAGGCGGCCCAGCACGCTCCCGCTCCCCCACCGGGAGGCGGCTGGCGTGAGGGGTAGCTGAACCGGGAAACCGTGCCACGCGAGACCACGATGCAATCGAAATTCGATCTGTTGAAGTTCACGTCGGCGCATTCGTCATTGCTCACAGCCACAATGTTCGCTGCTGTTCTGAGTTGCATCTGTCCGGCCGCCAGTGCCGCCAAGCAAAAAGCGACCGCCAAGCCGCTCAACGTCCTGTTGATCTGCGTCGACGATCTGCGGCCGGAGCTGGGTTGCTATGGCGCCGATTACGCCCAGACGCCGAACATCGATCGACTCGCGCGCGAAGGTGTTCGATTCACCCAACACTTCGTCCAGGTGCCTACCTGCGGCGCTTCGCGGTATGCGCTGCTCACCGGCCGCAGTCCGGCAAGCTCCAGGGTGACCGCATCGAACGCCGCGCTCTACCGTGGCCGCAGTGCGCTGTCGCGTGAGCCAACCGCCGGCGCGCAGTCGCTGCCGGAGCTCTTTCGCCGCAACGCGTATCGCACCGTCTGCATCGGCAAGATCTCGCACACCGCCGACGGCCGCGTCTACGAGTACAACGGCACCGGCGACGGGCGCGACGAGGTGCCGCACGCCTGGGACGAACTGTCGACGCCGTTCGGCCCGTGGGAACGGGGCTGGGGAATCTTCTTCGCGTACTCCGGCGGACGGCATCGCGAGGACGGCCGCAGCCAGTCGGATCTGATGGAGTTCCGCGCGGAACAGGACGAGGACCTACCCGACGGGCTGCTCGCGAGGCAGGCCGTCGAGTCGCTGCGGCAAATGAAAAACCGCGCGGAGCCGTTCTTCCTGGGCCTCGGCTTCTTTAAGCCGCACTTGCCGCTGGTCGCACCGCGGCAGGATTGGGAAGCATTCGCCGACGTAGAGATCCCGCCGCCGCCTCATCCGGACAAACCGGCCAGCGATTACTGGCACGGCAGCGGCGAGTTCTTCAAGTACGATTTCCCATTCGACAAACAGCGCCCGCTCGATGCTGAGAAGATCGCCCACTGCCGCCGTGCGTACCTGGCATGCGTCCGCTACACCGACCGCCAGATCGGCCGCGTGCTCGACGCCCTGGACGAGACCGGCCTGGCGGATTCGACAATCGTGGTCCTGTGGAGCGATCATGGCTGGAATCTAGGCGATTCACGGATGTGGGCGAAACACACGCCTTTCGAGCGGGCGGTGCGAAGTCCGCTGATTGTCCGTGTACCGGGTGTGGAGGACGTGGGCAGCCGCTGCGACGCACCGGTGGAAACGCTCGACGTCTACCCGACGCTCGTCGACCTGTGCCAGCCTTCGTTCACGCGGACCGAGCACCCGCTGGACGGCAAGAGCCTGCGCCCGCTGCTGGAGGACTCGCGCCAGTCGGTTCGCGATGCGGCCATAAGCTACTGGCAAGACGCCGTCACGGTCCGCACCGCCACGCATCGCCTGATCGCCCGGCGCGACGGCGAGCAGTTTTCCGACGTGGAACTGTACGACGCGTCGCACGACTTCGATCCGGTCGAGAACCTTGCCGCGGCGCAGCCGGACGTTGTGAAAGCACTGCTAAAAAAGATTCCGGCCGCCGGTCCGGCGGTTCGATGACGCCCGCAATCGTGAAGCTCACGGCACGCTATTCGCAGCCGTGCGACAACTTCACCCGTCCTCGTCGGCCGCGCCCCAAGCGGCTCGACACGAGACCATCGCCCACATGTACCAACGCGTGAAAACCTGGATTACACGGCGGCAGTACCCTGCACCGAAGGTGTTGTTCTTGATGTTCGTGGTGGTAATCGGCATCTGGGGCCTCATCGAACTGTCCGACGAGGTGATTGAGGGCGATACCGCGACATTCGACGAGTGGGTCATCACTTCGCTGCGCCGCCCGCAGGATCTGGCCACGCCCATCGGCCCGGCATGGCTACAGGAGGCGGCCCGCGATCTGACGGCATTGGGCGGATACACGGTGCTGGGGGTATTGATCGCCATCGTGACCGGCTTCCTCTGGCTCAGCCGCCATCGCAAAGTGGCGATCTATGTACTGCTCGCCGCGGTACTCGGGGTATTGATCAGTCAGGGGCTCAAGCGCACGATCGGGCGACCGCGGCCCGACATCGTGCCGCATTTGACGGACGTCACCACGGCCGCCTTTCCCAGCGGACACTCGATGATGGCGGCAGTTGTGTATTTGACGCTGGGGGCGCTGATCGTACCCCTGGTCGAGCGGCGATTGCAGGTCTACGTACTGACGGTTGCCATTATTCTGACGCTGTTGATCGGGACGACCCGCATCTACTTGGGGGTGCACTACCCGACCGACGTCTTGGCGGGTTGGACCGCCGGCAGCGTCTGGGCCATCGTCTGCTCGCTCGTCTTTCGCTGGCTGCAGCGTCGGGGTGCCGTGCAAACCCAGCCGGAGCCGGAAACCAAGTCCCCCGGATGAGATGCATTCGCACGACAGTCTGCCGCGCGGCGATTCGCACGCGAGCGAACTCCCGCACCCCAGTTGCCGAATCGTGGCGCGGTGCCTCACCGCGAGACCGCATTTGGTGGAAATGGCACTCCCGGGCGGATAAGATCGAAGACTCACAGGCAAAACCCGTCGCCAATTGTGGAATACGCCTTCGCCATCTTCTTTGAGGAACTTCCATGCACCTTCAAACCTCGCCGATTCGGGCGATCCACTTTCTGGCCGTAGCGTTTGCCGTCTTTTGGGCGCCGGCGCCGTCCGCGCTGGCGGCCGGCGTAAACGAACTGACCCAAGAGGAACTGGCCGAAGGTTGGATCAAGCTGTTCGACGGCCAGACGCTCTTCGGCTGGAAGGCCGCCAACGAGGCCGATTGGAAGGTCGAAGAGGGTGCGATCGTCGTCACCACCGGCGATCAGGGCCTACTGCACACGACCACGCAGTTCGCCGACTATACCCTGAAAGTCGACTTCCGCAGCGCCCCGGGCACCAACAGCGGTATCTTTCTGCACACGCCGCCGGTGCCTGGAGATCCGGCTTCGGACTGCTACGAGCTGAATATTGCTCCGCCCGACAATCCCTTTCCCACTGGCAGCTTCGTCGGCCGCCAGAAGGTCGAGGGGAATCACGAGAGCGACCAGTGGCAATCGTACGAAGTGACGCTCCGCGGCGGCGAGTGCCAGGTGAATCTCGACGGTGAAACGGTGCTCGAATATACCGATCCCGATCCGCTGCGGCGCGGATATATCGGCCTGCAGCTCAACTCGGGCAAGGTCCAGTTCCGCAATATCAAGCTCAAGCCGCTGGCCACCGAGAGCATCTTTAACGATAGCGACGTCACCGGATGGAAAATCGATCAGGCCCGAGAGAGCGAGTTTACGGCGGAAGACGGAGTGCTGCGGGTTCGCAACGGCCCCGGCCAGATCGAGTCCGAGGGCGAGTATGCCGACTTTATCTTGCAGCTTGACGTGCTGGTGAACGGCGAGCATCTCAACTCGGGCATCTTCTTCCGCTCGATCCCGGGCGACTTTCAAAACGGCTATGAGAGCCAAATTCACAACGGCTTTCGCGACGGCGATCCGACGCAGCCGATCGACGCCGGCACCGGCGCAATCTTTCGGCGGCAAAGCGCGCGGCGCGTGGTACCCCGCGACTTCGAGTGGTTTCACAAAACGATCGTGGCCGACGGACCGCACATGGCGGTGTGGGTGAACGGCTATCAGGTGACCGACTGGACCGACACGCGCCAGCCGGATGAAAACCCGCGGCGCGGCCAGCGATTGAAGGCCGGCACGCTGATCATACAAGGGCATGATCCAACTACGGACTTATCCTTCCGTAACATGCGGATCGCCGAACTGCCCGAACGCCAGGAGCCATGAGCGCGCCAATCGACAGAAAGTATGAAAGACGTGGCACAGACATTCCCGTCTGTGTTTAAAGCATGTGACGTGGCACAGACATTCCTGTCTGTGCGTGAAGTGTGTAAGAGGCGGCCGAGACATGGGGCACAGTCCTCCTTGACTGGTCCAACAGGTTCCACTCCCGCTGGGATAAATCCCGGGGACAGTCCTGCTAGGTGGCGGAACCGCGATTAACCTTCATGAACAGTGGCGGCGCGAGAACGGGAAGTCCATAAGTTATTACAGGATAGAAAGTTACACCGGTGCTGCACCCTTTTCGCTCGACCCCCGCGTCTGCACCCGGCGCGAATCTCTTTGACCTTCGATCCGGGTGCGGTGTATCGTGAATTGTCCGGAGAACAGCGGAGGCACTTTGCCGTTAGAACCACCGGCCGCTCAATTCTGCGCGGCCGCCTCTTCCGTCCTTTCTTGGGAGATTGCGGAAATGATGATCAGCGACATCCTCCGCACCAAAGGTACCGACGTCTTCTGGACGCGGCCCGACGCTACGCTCGATGAAGTCACGCGCCTGCTGGTGCGGCACAATTGCGGTTCCTTGGTTGTGCTTTCCGACGCCGCCTCGAAGCGCATGCTCGGGATCATCACCGAGCGCGACATCCTGCGGGCTTGCGCCGCCGCGAAGCAGCTCGACCAGGTGAAGGTTTCCGAAGTGATGACTAGCGACGTGGTGACCGGTGTCGCGAACGACTCCGTGCAGCACGGCATGGGCTTGATGACCGAGAAGCGGATCCGCCATCTGCCGGTCATCGAAAACGAAGAGCTCGCCGGCATCATCTCGATTGGAGACCTGGTAAAGGCTCAGCACGACGAATTGAGCGCCGAGAATCACTATCTCAAGGCGTACATTCAGAGCTAGCGACCGCGGCAAGCGAAGCAGCGCCCCCGGCGCTGGATCTTGCGCGTGCGCAGCGGAATGTGATGCTAGCCGACCTGGTAACGGTCGAGCTTCGCGCGATCGAGTTTGACGCCCAGTCCCGGCCCTGCCGGCACGGCCATCATGCCGTCGGCCGTCGGATGCGACTCGGTGAGGATATCATCCTCCAGGTCGGGGTAGTAGCACGTGTGGGCTCTGTCCAGCGCCGGCAGTGCCGCGGCGAGATGCAGTGCCGCCGCCATGCCGACCCCGAGCGATGGGGACACGGACAGCGAAACGCCCATGCCTCCGGCCCGCGCCACAGCGACCGCATCGCGCGTCTGGTTCAGTCCGCCGAGTTGGAACAGGTCCAGCACTACGCTGCGCAAGCCGCCACCACAGGCCACGGCCAGCACGTCGGCGGTATTGCGAATGCTACGCCCTGCAGACAGCGGAACGCTCGTCTGCCGAGCGAGCATCATCAACTTGCCGGTGTGGTCTTCCACCAGCGGATCGAGAAAGGAGGACAAAGCGTGATCCTCCAGCCGCCGGCAGAAGTCGCGGGCTTGGTGAATTTCGAAGCGCGACTGCCCGTCTAACCGCAGCTCGGTGCGCTCCCCGATGACAGCTTGCACGGCGTTGAGCGCCGCCAGATCGTGCAGCGGATCACCGCTGGAGGGGAGTACCAGCGTGTGGAAGCCTTGTTCGGCCCGTTCGCGAGCCACCAACGCCAGCGAATCTGCCGGCTGACCGGGAAGCGGTGCCGCCAGCGGCACGTGATTGCGATACAAGCCACCCAGCAGATGGCACAGCGGTTGCCGAGCGGATCGTCCGATCAGATCCCACAGCGCCGTTTGCAGTGCGACGGCGATGCTGGGTTCGGCGTGCGCATCGAGTGCCGCGATCTGTTCGATGTCGAACGGGCTGCGGCCTTCCAGCATCGCCAGCAGCGAGGCAGTGCGCCAGGGCAGGTCCTCCGCACGGAACGTGCTGGGGCACTCTCCCCAGCCGTCCAGACCGACATCGGTGGAAAGCCGCACCAACAGCGAGCGTACCGCTGGCGGACCGTTGCTCGACGGCACTTCCACCAGCATCAGCTCCAGATCGCGAATCTTCATGCGAAGAACCGCCATAACGGCGACCGCGTGCAGCCAGCGATGCCCTGCCGCGGCCGTCAGCCCGACAATACCCGCAGCGCTTTGGGCAAGGGAAAGGATACGTTCTCGTCGCGGATCGCTCGCGGCTCAACCGTGGCGCCGAAGCGCTCCCGCAATAGCTCGACGCACTGCTCGACGACGATCTCCGGCGCACTCGCCCCGGCGGTAATCAGCACGGTCTGCACGTCGCGGAACCAGTCGAGGTCGATGTCGTGCGGCCCGTCGATCAGCCGAGCCGGAATGCCGCGCTCGCGGGCAAGCTCCGCCAGTCGCTGACTGTTCGAGCTGTTCTGGCTGCCCAACACGAGCACCAGGTCCGCCTCGGAGGAAAGCCGCGCCACGGCCTCTTGCCGGTTTTGCGTCGCGTAGCAGATGTCCTCCTTGGGCGGCCCGACGATCTGAGGGAACCGCTGCTTCAGCCGGGCGATGATCCGATTCGCGTCATCGACCGACAGCGTCGTCTGCGTGAGGTAGGCAATCTTGCTCTCATCGCCCACCTCCAGCCGATCGACATCATCGGGAGTCTCGACCAGCACGATCGCCTCGGGCGCTTCGCCCATGGTGCCGATCACTTCATCGTGCCCCTCGTGGCCGATCAGCACGATCGTATAACCGGACCGGGCGTACTTGATTGCTTCCAGATGAACCTTCGTGACCAGCGGACAGGTGGCGTCGATGGTCCGCAGCTTCCGCTCTCGGGCCGCGCTGCGCACTTCCGGAGAGACCCCGTGGGCGGAGAACATGAGAGTCGCGCCGGGGGGGACTTCCGCCGGATCCTCGACAAACACGACGCCCTCGTTGCGAAACCGCTCGACAACGTACTTGTTGTGCACGATCTCGTGATACACGTAGATCGGCGGCTCAAACGCTTGAATCGCCAGTTCGAGCGACTCAATCGCCATATTCACTCCGGCACAGAAGCCCCGCGGACTGGCTAGAAGGATCTTCATCTCGAGCGACTCGCCTCGCTATGTAGGCACGCGGTATCCGACGGGTGCGAACCCCATTTGTACGCCTTTCCCTTTACCATCATAATGCACAACTTCCGGTGCGGACAGCCGAACTGCTTACACGCGACCGGCGGCCGAGCGTGCGGCGATCTGGGCAGCAGATGGAGCTATATCCGGCAGATGACCGCTTCCATTTCCACCGAACTGGCTCGCTACGGACCTCGCGCCGGAGGACCGCCAGCGACGCTTGCCGAGGCCCGGACGTACTGCCGGCGGCTGGCACGCTCGCACTATGAAAATTTCAGCGTCGTTAGCTTTCTGGTGCCGCGGCGTCTACGACAGCATTTCTGCAATATCTACGCCTACTGCCGCTGGAGCGACGATCTGGCCGACGAGACAGGCGACTCAACCCGCAGCCTGGAACTGCTCGATTGGTGGCGACAGGAGCTCGAAGCCTGCTACGCCGGCCGCGCCACCCATCCGGTCTTCGTAGCCCTGCGAGAGTCCATCGGTTCGTTCGACATCCCCGCTGCACCGTTTCACCATCTGCTGACCGCCTTCCGCCGAGACCAACACCAGACCCGCTATGAGACGTGGGACGAACTGCTCGACTATTGCCGGTATTCCGCCAACCCGGTCGGACACCTGGTGCTCTACCTGGGCGGGTGCGCGGACGACGTGCGGCGCGAGCAGTCCGACCACATCTGCACGGGGCTGCAGTTGGTGAACTTCTGCCAGGACGTGGACCGCGATTACGTCCGCGGCCGCGTTTACCTGCCGCGGGATTTGCAGCGGCGGTACGGCGTCGATGAAGCGATGCTCGCGCTGCGCGCTCCTACAGCTCCGCTCCAAGATTTGGTTGCCGATATGACCGGGCGCGCCGAATCGCAACTCCACGCGGGTCTGCCGCTGGTGGAATCCGCACCGCGGGAGTTGCGCCGCCAGGTGGCACTTTTCGCCGCGGGTGGACTGGCAATCGCGGCGGCGATCCGCCGCCGTAACTTCGACGTTTGGACCGAGCGTCCCACGCTCGGCCGCCGGGAAAAGTTGCGCTTGCTGTTGCGGGTGTGGACGGCGCCACGCGGATCGATCGGGCGGAGGATTCTACCATGACGGCATCGTTGCCGGCCAGCTACGCCTGTTGCCGGCGGATGGCGCATCGTGCCGCGTCGAACTTCTACTACACGTTCTATCTGTTGCCGCGCGAACAGCGCCGGGCGATGCTCGCGCTGTACGCGTTTTTGAGAAAGACCGACGACCTGGGCGATTCGGCCGATCCCGCCAGCGTGCGGCGCGAGCGTTTGACCAACTGGCGGGAACAGGTCGAGTCGGCACTTCGCGGCACCTGCCACGATCCGATATTGCCGGCGCTGGTCGATACGGTACGACGGTTCCAAATTCCTGTTGAGTATCTCTTCGACGTGGTCGACGGCGTGGAGATGGATGTGACGCCTCGCCGCTTCGAAACTTTCGAAGAATTGGTTGGTTACTGCCACAAAGTCGCCTCCGCCGTTGGGCTGGCGTGCATTCACATCTGGGGCTTCGACAACCGCCAGGCGATCCACCCGGCCCGGCAGTGCGGAGTGGCGATGCAGCTCACCAACATCCTGCGCGATCTTCAGGAGGACTCCGCACGGGGCCGGCTCTACCTGCCGCTTGAGGATCTGCGGCGGTTCGACTACCCAGAGGAGGATCTCCGCCGCGGCGTCGTCGACGAACGGACTCGGGCGCTGTTGCAGTTTCAGGTGCGCCGGGCCGAATACTACTACGAAGAGGCGGCGTCTTTGCACCTGTACCTGCGCCCCGCCGGCCGGCGCGTGTATGGCGCCATGTTCGCAACCTACCGGCAGTTGCTCTGCGAAATCAGCCGGCGTGACAGCGACGTCTTTACTCGCCGCGTTCGCGTCAGCCGGTGGCGACGCCTCGCGGTGCTGGCCTGCTGCGCAGTCGCACGGCCCTCGGCGCACCGCTGGCCACATGCCGGGACGCAACCAAGCGCCAAGGTTCCGGGGCGATGAGCCAATCCGAAATCGCGGTGGTCGGCGGCGGACTGGCCGGCATGGCCGCGGCGCTGCGGCTGGCCGAGCACGGCTGCCGGGTGACGCTGTTCGAAGCGCGGCGCCAACTCGGCGGCCGAGCCTCATCGTTCCGTGATACCCGTACCGGTGAGTGGATCGACTATTGCCAGCACGTCAGCATGGGCTGCTGCACCGCCTTCGCGGACTTCTGCGATCGCATCGGGGTAAGCCACCAATTCGAACGCTGCCGCACGATTACGTTCATCGGCCCGAACGGCCGTCAATGCAACGTCAAGTGCAGCCGTTGGCTACCCGCACCGCTCCACCTGCTGCCGTCGCTGCTGCGGATGCGGTACCTTTCGCTGCGTGAGCGATTGTCGCTGATCGGCGCCCTGATGCGCCTCGTCCGCGGCGATTTTCGCGACACGCCGTCCGCACCGACTGTCGACCAGTGGCTTCGCGCCGCCGGCCAGTCGCCCCGTGCCATCGAACAGTTCTGGGGGGCGATCCTCGTCAGTGCACTGGGAGTGCCGCTGCGCGAAGCCTCGGTTACCGCCGCTCGGAAGGTCTTCATTGACGGCTTCCTAGCCAACCGCCGGGCGTACGAACTGGTCGTACCTCGGCCGCCACTGCGCGAACTACTGGCTTGCCGCGCCGGCGATCAACTGACAAGTCGCGGCGTGCAGCTTCGGCTCGGAACGCCGGTGCAGCAGATTGCGCTGATTAGCGGTGCAGCGGCCGATCAGCCGCGCTTTCGAGTGGTGCTAGCCGGGGGCGAGCAAACAGTCAGCCATGTAATACTGGCCGTGCCTTGGCGTCGACTGCCGGACGTCCTCGACAACGGTCCGCTGCGCGAGGCGTTGCAAGTCGATCGGCTGCAGCGGCTGCCGTCAGCAGCGATTACCGGCATTCACCTGTGGTTCGACCGACCGCTGTGCGATCTTCCACACGCGGTCCTCGTCGGGCGACTCGCGCAATGGGTGTTCAGCCGCGGCTGCGCTCGGGCGCCCGATACACAGCAACCGTCGTATTACTATCAGGTGGTCATCAGCGGTTCGCACGCACTGGCCGCATCGTCGCGGGAATCGCTCGTCGAAACGGTATGCCGCGAGTTAGGGGAAACGTGGCCGCAGACCGCCGCAGCGCAACTGGTGCATTGGCAAGTGGTGAGCGAGCGAGATGCTGTTTTCTCGGTGTTGCCGGGCGCGTCTACCTTACGTCCCCCGCAGTCCACCGCTGTCGACGGCTTATCCCTCGCCGGCGACTGGACCGAAACTGGCTGGCCCTCGACGATGGAAGGTGCCGTGCGAAGCGGCTATTTGGCAGCCCAGCGGGTGCTCGAGTCCCTCGGGCATCGAAAATCGCTGCTTGTTCCCGACCTGCCGGTGGCACCGCTTGCCAAGTTGCTTTTGCGCCTTAGGGATCGCCTATGAGATCGCCGTCGCCGCCCATCCATCTGAGCGAATACGCTGCAGTGTCCCTCACGCCCTAGTTGCAGCGAGACGGGGGAAGACAGCGGTCGTGGCGGCACCCTTGACGATTTTGGGGTGCACTCGTAAGCTAGCCAATGCTAAGCGGTTATCGCTTCTGGGGAATAGTGTAACGGCAGCACGACTGACTCTGGATCAGTTAGTCTAGGTTCGAATCCTAGTTCCCCAGCTTTTGTTACATCGCCCGGGCGAAGGAGTTACCGTCCACTCCCGCAGTCGAGCGATGTCCGCTCGCGGAGCGTCATCGCTCCCACCGTATTCCCGATCGAATCGAGATCAAGCGTCCCCGTAGCTCAATTGGATAGAGTGTCGGCCTCCGAAGCCGAAGGTTAGTGGTTCGAATCCACTCGGGGATATTTTCTTATCGATCGCGAGCGGATCGATGTAATCCGCTGCAGCTTGTTCGTGATGTGCGCGAGACGTCCTGTGGATCTTCCCTATCGGCTTGAATGTCAGCAGCGATTCGCCACCGATGCTAGATCCACTTGTACACTCTTCGGGGATACCAGGCAAAACTACGTACTCGCCAAGTCCAGTTGCTGTCTGGCACATCTTCGAGCGAACTGCCCGGCTTGGATAAAATCCCGACACCTACACGACGCACGGGCTCCAGTCGCGATCCGGGAAGGACAACCACATAAAGATCGTGATCTTTCGCGGCAATTAGAACTCCGTCCATGGCTCCGAATCGAGCCACAGTGAGTCGTCCTCCAGTGCTACATCGAAGCTATTGGTAGTATTGCCGTTTCCCATCAGACCGTCTTCGGCGACATCGTCTTCCTCCCAGATACGCTCCTCGAGAACGACCGCCGCGGATTGGTACGATCCGTCGATCGGCTCGCCGATTGGCGTGTAGTGCGAATCCGCGCTTGGCGTTCTTGAAGCCCATACTCTAGCTGGATCGCCAAAAAGACCTTCAGCAATCGCGCCACTAGAAAGCTCTCCAATCGCCGGCGCAGTGAATAAGTTCAGCCGATTGGCGAAGCCGGTCGTATTGTTGCGGACAAAAAGTTGGTCTGCGGGATCGACAAACCGATCCTTGTTGTAATCCCAGGGGTCGTCGACTGTGGCGGGATTGGTGAAACCGTGTCCGTTATTGCGGGCACCAAGTTCGTCGGCCGGGTCGACGTGAGCGAACAATCCGCCGGAGCCTTCGCCCGGCGCCGAGCCAAAGCAAAAAACGTCCCGCTCCTCCAGCCCAAGAGAAGTACCCACGGTCACTCGAAGCCAGGTATTTTTGAAGACTGCTCCGCCGGTGGTGTCCCAAATGAACGTCACCCGATCGGCACCGCCTATGCCGGCGCCAGCTCGTACGGTGAAACCGGTGGGCAGAGGCGCTGTCGTCGGACTATTACCTGCTCGGCCCATGTCGTGAAATTCGAAGTCGGACAGTTCGATGGGCTTTGTCGCACCGACAATGTCGACCATGATGCCGTTGATGCCCCGGGTGTAGCTAATGTAGTTGGCTTTGGTGGCGGTCTGGCCCGGGAGCAGCGCGGTCTTACTTGGATCAATGGCGCCGTCGTCGGCGCTGTTGGCCGCCGCGTTACCGCCGTCAAAAAACGAGCCGTTGTAGAAGACGTGTCGTCCGACGACGGTGGCGGAGCCCGGTGCGCCGCTGGTGACAAGCAGCATGTTCGAGGAGCTTGTTTGGACGCCGTCGTCGACGTGCACGAAGATTTCGAAATGGCCGGTTTGGGCGATCACCAGCGAGGTGGCGAAAGTGGAACTGCCGCCGGCGGAGCCGTCCAGGATGAGCGGCAGTCGGAGTGCGGCGGGGCCTCCGCCGGCGGGACGCACTTCAAGGGTCGCCCGCCATGAGTCGGTCCCGGGGTCTTGGAATCCGCCGGACACGAGTAGCGGCTGGCCCAGTGGCACTTGAAGGTTTGCGGCCTGCAGCGTCACGTTCCGCGGCGAGACATTTGCGACGGCGATCGTCAGCAGCCCGCTGCCCGTTTCTGCTCCGTCATCGATCGTCAGTCGGGCGAAGTACGGGCCATCGTTGCCAGGTACAAAGCTGAAGTTCGGCACGATCTTTCCCGGCAGCACCACTCCGGTGACCGACGCGATCGTTTGGCCGGTCGTGGTGGTCGCCTCCCAGAAATACGTGTGGGCCTCGCCGGAGCCGGGATCGGAGAAAGTGCCCGACAGCACGACCGGAGATCCTTCCTGAGCGGCGGGCGAGACGAGGTTGACCTCGACGTTTTGCGGCCGAACGTTGGCGAGCGTGAGCGGCACGCTGAGGCTTTGCGTGATTCCGCCGTCGAAGTCATTGGCTCTCACGGAGACGTTGAAGTCGCCCGGTCCGTTGGCGATGCCCAGTGCGATCAACTGCGGCCAGGTGAGCACTGGGCCGGCCGCGCTCGCGTCGCCGTAGATGCCGTCGCCATTGATGTCCCAGGAGATGCCTGGCACGTCCTCGGCGCCGCCGTCCTGCACCACTGCGGAGAGCGAAAGAGATCCGCCTTCGCTGACGAAATAGGGGCCGCCGGGGTTGATTGCCGGTGCAACGTTGCTGGCCGTCACCTGCAGTTGGTCGGTGCCGACTGCACCGTTGCTGTCGGTCACCGTGACGGAGACGGAGTAGACTCCCTGGTCGGTGGGAACGAAGGAGAAGCTCGTGCCGCTGCCGGTGGCAAAGACGGCCGAATTTCGCGTGACGACCCAGGCCAGAGTGTGTGTGTCGATCGTGCCGGGGTCCGTGAACGAAACCGCCAACGCGACCGTTTCGCCTTCGTTCACTATGCGGTTGGGCCCGGCATTGACGTTTTGCGGAGCGACATTGGAGGCAAAAATGACCGCCTCGTCGCTCGTCATGCCGCCGTCGTCATCCGTGATCGCGAGGGTAACAGTGTACGTACCGTTGTCCAGCGGCGTGAACCCGAAGGCGGAGGAGGTACCGTCGGCGACGATCTGCCCGTTGCTGGCCACGACCTGCCAGAGATAAGTGTGCGTGTCGAGCGTACCGGGATCGGTGAAGGCGGCCGTGAATGCCACGGGCGTGCCTTCACTGACGAAGCGATTGGGGCCGGCGCTGACATTCTACGGCGGAGTGTTTTGCCAGGTGAGTTGCACCTGGTCACTGCCCGAGGCGCCGTCGTCATCGGTCACAGTGAGCCGCAGCGTTTGAACGAGGTCGTCAACGGGATTGAGTTCCAAGACGGGGCCGCTGGCAATGAGGACCCACTGCCCGTCGCCGCCCAGAACTTCCCAGGCGTAGTTCAACAAATCGCCAGCCGCATGGCGGGATTGCTAAACAGCACGCTGGCACCTTCGCTCACGACCCGATCAAGTCCAAGGTTCACCGTCGGTGCACGATTCAAGGCAGTCACTTCGACCGTGTCAACGTACTGCATGCCGCCATCGTCCAAGTCCGTCACGGTCAGAGCGACGATGTAGGTGCCGTTGTCGCGGGGCGTGAAGGCGAAACTACTCGCGGAGCCGGGATTGACGACCTGACCGTTGTCGGCGACCACTTGCCACTGATAGGTGAAGTTGCTGCCGTTGGCCGGGTTCGGATCGCTGACGACGGAATTGAAGGCGGTGAAGACGCCTTCGTTGACGATTCGGTCGAGGCCCGCGTTAACGACGCGGAAGGTGCCGAGACTCACGCCCGTGACGAGCAGGATCGGCGGCGCAAGGTTTATGTTCTTCGACGACGCGGCGATCCAGCCGGGCTGCGCTTGCTCGGCCACGGTGTGCGTTTGCGTCGCCAAGTTGTCCAAAGCGTAGTCGCCGTTGGCGTCGGTGAGCGTGAATAGCTCGCCGGCATCGAACAGGCCGTTCAGATTGCCGTCGATGTAGAGTGTCCAGCCTTCAAGGCCTGGTTCGCCGCTGTCGCGCACGTCGTCGCGGTCCAAATCGTTCCACTTAGTACCGTGGATGCCGCCGGTCCCGATGTGCAGGTCGAAGCGCTGTTGCACCGAGCGACCTCCGCCGGCGCGGTCCTGGGCGGTGACCGTAATACGTGCCGTGCCGACAAAGCCAGAGGACGGTATCACGATGAGTTGCAGCACGCCGCTTCCATCTGGCGTAATGATAATTTCAACAGAAGGCGTATCGCTTTGGGCGGTGAGCAGCACGCTGTCGCCGTCGAAGTCGTCGTATTGCAGGGCGGCTGCGAAGGGAACCGAAACGGAGGTATAGCTCGTTGCGATGGGCATGAGCGTCGGTTCGCTCGTGTTTGCATCGACGGTGACGGTATCGGCCAGGCCGTCGATGATCGGCAGGACCACGTCGAGCGAGTGCCCGGTGAGCGGATTGTCTTGAAGCGTCAGATGCTTCAGCCCTTGCGCTGCAGGCAGTGAGCCAACCTTCACCAGTCGGAGTGCGTCGGCCGCAAGCGAACCGTCGCCCGAGCCGGAAAGCCGCACGACAAGCTCGCCGCCGGTTACCTCCAAGCTGCCCAGGGTTTGCCACGATCGGCCGGCGAAGGTGGCGCCGCTGTGCGCGAAGCGCTGGTTCACGAGAACGGACGTGGGCGATGTCCCGGCATCCAACTCGTAATTCGCCTGCCGCGCCCTGCTGCCGCCGGCAAGCCAGGTGGCCTGGATGTTGTACGTACCATCGGGCAGGTCTTCGAATTGCCAGGTGGCGGTGTTGCCGCTGGTGTCTCCGCCGGCGGTGAACTGGTAGTCGTCGCCAAAGGCGGCATCGGTCGGACTGGTGTTGTTGAGCCACTGTCCGGTCGAGGAGAAGCCTTCGTCGCCGTCGTCGATCAAGTATTGCCCGGCGAGCGGACTGAGATCGGCGATGGCATTGTCGTGCAAGTGCAGAAACTCGAGCTGGCTCAGCGAAGCCAGCGGCGCAACGTCGTCGATGTCATTGCTTGCCAAGCTCAGCCACCGCAATTGCGTCAGCCCCGCCAAGGCCGAGATGTCCGAGATACCGGCGGTGTCGAACTGGCCATAGATGTAAGTCGATCCGGTGTTCGAGACGCCACCGCGGTCCGTGCCGAACGCACCCAACATTAAGTCGTCACCAAGCGTCGTGATTGTCCGCCCGAACTGATCTGCACTGCTGGGGATCGGGTTGGCCAGCTTCGTGGTGCCGGCGAAGTTGGGATAGTCGTACAAGAAGACGGCGCCCGCGTCGGTCGTGCCAGTATCATTGCCGGTGGCGCCTACGGCGATCGCATGGGTGCCGATGCCGGCAACACCACTGCCGAAACTGGACGCCGGCGGCTCCGGGTTCCCCAGCAGGCTGAGGAGCGACCCAGCGGACGTGAATTGGAACACCGCGCCACCGCCGCCCGGCGCTCCGGCGAGAACTTCGCCCGCGATGGACGCTACGCTGAAGCCCATCCCGCTGCCGAAGGCAGGGGCCGGGTTGGGGAGCTTCGCCGCTGCGCCAGTAAATGCATCGACGAGCCAGACCGATCCGACGTTACCGTCGTCGTTGCCGGCCGCGACGATCAGCGTATCGTCGTCGAGCGGCGCGATTCTGGAGCCAAACAAGTCGTTAGTGCCGGGCTGGGGATTGGCTACCTGCCGCAAAAAGGTGCCGGTCTCCGCGTCGAAAAAGTAGACGGCCCCAGCCGAGCTGAATCCGCTGACGCTGTCGCTCGCGCCCACTGCGATTACCGAGCCGAGCACGGCGACGGACGTCCCGAAGAGCGAGCCTGGCGTAGGCGCCCGCAGCGTGTGCAGCAAATCGCCGCTGCCGTTGTATACATAAACCAGCCCGATAGTCGGCGGATTGACCGGCACGTTCGGGTCGCGTGCACCGGGCGCGCCAACGACGATCTTTCCGTCGTACGTCGCCACGGCGTTACCAAACAGCTCGGTCTGCGCGGGACTCGGATTGTCGATCGCCAGCAGCCGCTCGCCGCTGAGCGCGCTATAGACGTAGACCGTTCCCGCATTATTTTGAAGTTGTCCCTGGTCGTTGAGAAGCGGCGTCGAGGGGGCGCCAACCACCACGCGGTTGTCCATCGTCGCCAGCGCAAATCCGAAGCTCGCCGCACTGTCGACCGGGTTGGTGAGCTCCTGCAACAGTCCATAACCTCCGGCCAGACCGCCGGGCAGCGAATCGGCAAGCTCGGCGGACAACCGCCCCTCGATGCTCAAGTGCTCCAGAGCGGTCAGCGACGAGAGCGGGCCGATGTCGACAATCGGGTTGTAGTCCAGCGAAAGCGCCTTCAGCCGGGTCAAACCGGCTAACGGAGACAGGTCGCTGATCGCGTTGGCGTCGAGCGTGAGCAGCTCGAGATTGCCCAACGTCGCCAGCGGCGAGACGTCGGTGATGTGGTTCCACGGCAGGTGAAGCTCGCGCAGATTTACCGCCAGTTGCAGGCCGCTGAGGTCTACGATGCCTTGATTGATCAAGTCCAGTGTGAAGAGCCTGGCCAGATCGCTGGACATCATTGGCCGCACGGCGCGGGGGATGCCGGAATGCGACTCGGTGACCGTTAACCTCAATGCCTGGGCGACGGCGGCTTCCAAATTGGCATCGGCAAAGTGAACGACCGGATCGAGCGGCTCGAAGGGCGCGTCGTGAACGAACTGCCCGAGTTCCGGCGCGAAGACGATTTCGCCCGCTGTGTGGTCTCGAAGCTCGATCGTTTCGGCTATGAAAAGGTCAACGCCGCCGTCGCCGAACAAGCGATCGAGCTCGTCGTTGCCCACCACCAGGTCATTGCCGTCCGCGCCATGAATCTTGTCGTGGTCCGAAAGCGGATGCGTGTGGCCGATCGCCGGCGCGACAAAGGATAGGGAGAGCGGCTGCGGCGACGCCGGGGCAAACAGTGGGTGGTACACTCGCAGGTAATAACTGTCTGCGGTCAAGTGCTGCATGTCGAACAGGGCTTGGCCCTGAGCCAATAGGGCGCCGTGGGCGTCGTGCAGGTCGGCCAATAGACCATCGGTCTGCGGGAACGTAACGAGGCCCGGTCGGAAGTTGCCGCCGCCGTTGATGGCGATCGCGCCTGTCATATCGGGGCTTTCCAACTCCAGACGAAATGTGACACGCGTCCATCCGGCGGCGAGCGCCGGAAGCAGGGCATCCCCGATGTTGATGAAGTAACTGAAGCCGGGCACCGTTAACGCGGCATGGTTGAGCGTGAATACATTCGTAGCTGTGGACAGCCCGTCCAGCGGGTTGAGCCAGCCGTCTCCCTCGCGGTCGAGCAAGCTCACCCGCAGCGTGTTGCTCGCGGAAATGCTCGGCACGTCGCTGAGCGAAAACTGCAGAAATGTAGCTGGCAGGGCTTGTGGATCGTCGCGGTATTGAAGCAGCGACGAAATGTCGAACTCAACGATGCCGTCCGTGCCGCTGGCCTCAACGGCAAAGCGATTGGCAAATTGCTCGATCGGATCGACTTGGCCGTCTATCAGGCTGCCGGTGCTGATGGCGTCCATGCGGAGCGTCGGGCTGCCCCCCGGCCCGAGGCTTAACCCGGAGGCTGGCGAGAGGACGAGGTGATCGCCCGGCCGTCCGTCCCCGAGGGTGGAAAAGCGGAACCATTGCTCGCTCTGATTGGCTGCGAGTTGGGCGTGGAAGACTTCGGCCTGCCCGGTGGCCCGATCGACGAGGAAGTCACCGCTGCCGCTGACGTTGAAGTTGGCCAGCTCAATGAAGTCGTCAACGCCGGGGAGCGGACCGGATCCGCGCGCACCGTAGATAACGTACAGTCCGCCGGCATTGCTCATCGGATTGGCCAGCGTGCTGTCGACGCCGGCCGCGCCGATCACGAGGTCGTGCAGCCCGTCGTGGTTCAGGTCGATGCGGGGCGAGTATGGCAGCGTGCCCAGCATGTCGGAAGGCTGAGCGCCGGCAAGCACCAGATCCGCCGCGTCGAGGTACAGTGGACCAGCGGCCTCGGCGACCGAAAAGAACACGTGCGTGCTGCCGCGCTGAAGCGTGTCGATAATGTATTGCGGGTCGGGTGTCGGCTGCACCTGGTTGAACAGCGGTTTATACGTTTCCAGTCCGCTTGTGACGATCGTGCTGGGCACGCCCACGGCCAGGTCCTGCTTTCCATCGCCGTTGAAGTCGCCGGCAGTGACGGAGAGCTCCGAGATCAACGAGAGGCCATCGGCGAGACTGCCCGGTGACCGGTGGTAGACGACCAGGTCGGCCGCCTCTTCCGGCGAGAGTTTTTCACTGGTGGGGTTGTCGGAGTCGAACTCGGTGCTGCAGTAGAAGACGTACAGGGCGCCGGGGGCGGTGAGGTTATCTTCGCGCGTGCGGCTGATCGCGAAGTCCGACAGTCCGTCTTGGTTTACGTCGCCCAGGGCGAAAATCTTGTAGCCGAACGATATGTCTTGCACGATCAGGGCGCTGTCGTCGTCAACTTCGAACACGTCGAAGAACTCGGTTCGTCCGAGCACCAGGAATGCCCGACCTGCCGCCAGCGGCGGAACAGTTGGATCGTTGATCACCGACAAGAACGGCCACGAAAAGACCATGTCTTCCAGCCCGTCGCCGTTGACATCGCCCACGACATTGACTTCCAGGTTGTAGAACCGGGCGGTGTTGTTGGGAGTGAAGCCCAGGACCTCCTCGAACAGCATTGGCGGGGAGGAATCGACGCCAATCCTGGCGATGTATCTCGTCTCGCCCTGCAGCGCCTCGTTCACCGGCAGGTCGGCCCCGGAGATGACAAACGCCGTGCTGGAGGCGCCGCCAGGCGGAGCCGCGTTGCTGCCCACGATCAACAGGTCGGAGTACGCAATACCCGTGACCGGATTCACGTCGCCGTTGTAGTTGAGCAGATGAACGGACTGGTTCTCCGGAGTTAGAAACGCCTGGCGGATCTCGACCGTACGGCTATTGGCCGCCGTCAAATAGCTCGCGTCGATGTGCGTGGGAAGTTCTTCCGAGCCGAAGAGTACCCTCACCACGGTGAAGTCTTCGGGGAAGGGTGGGTGCGTGGTTTCGGAAAGGAAGGCCAGGTCGGCCAGCCCATCGGCGTTAACATCGCCGCCGCGCAAGAACGGAGTGCCGAGCGATGCCGTGTCCAGCACGATCACGGCCTGGTCCAATATCGAGCCGATCTCGTCAAGCATTGTGGGGCCGAGCAGCAGGTAGCTAACGCCAACACCGTTGAGCAACAAGTCGCGGTAGCCGTCGCCGTTCACGTCGCCCACGTCGAGGCTGCTGGCGAGCATCTCTTGTGGATTGACGCCCAGTAGAGCGAAGCTCTCCGTGATCTGCGCCGACGCATCGGTTGGATTGATGCCCGGTACGTTCGGCGAGGGCGCCGCGGTCGGAATGGCAAGGTCGTACGAGTACGGCTCCGGCGCCGGTTCCGCCGGCGCGACTGCGGCAAGCGCCTCCCGGCCCAGGTAGAGCCGGGTATGGTGAGTTAAGAACTCGGCCATAGCAAGGTCACTACGAGTATCGTTGACGACCCCGCCGGCCGCCGCCACGTGGCCGACGCCGCCGAACATCCACGGGCGCAGAGCGCCGAAGCCTTCGGTCAGACTGTGGACCGGATCGGCCTGTTCGAACACGAGCGACGGGGACGGCGCATCGGCCGGATCTTCCGGAAAGAAGTCGGTCGCACCGAAATACACCTCGCCGACTTGCCGCGAGACCATTCCACCCCCGGAAAAGTTCAGCCTGGGAGACAGCAAGGTTCGCTCGACGGCCAGGTCGTCGATGCCGTCGCCGTTGACGTCACCGGCCGCGACGGGGCGCATGGTGCCGACAAGTTCGATCGTGTCGAACGCCGAAAGTGAGACCGGGCCAGTGAGGCCGGACCGCCCCGCCACGACATACGACCCGTCAATGCCCTGGATGATCAGATCATCAAATGTACCGAGTGCACCGCCATTTAAGTTACCGGCCGTGCGGATGCCTTCGACTAAAATATCGGGAATCGCAATTTGGAGGCCGCCAGTCACCGACAGCGCCGAGACACCGCCGCCAGCGAGCAGCGGCTGCGCTGCGCCGCCATACAGGACGAATATCGTCGGCAGATTCGGAAAGCCGCGCACGTGGATCGCAAAATCCTCGTGCGAATCGCCGTTGAAGTCGCCCACGCCGCCGACTACGGCGGTGCCCACCGACGCCGTGTCATTCGTGATCTGGATGTCTGAATTTCGTGTCACGTCGTGATAGATGCCGCGCACGGCCAGGTCGTCGACGTACCATCCTTCCAGGTGGTTCGCCAGGTTGTCGACGGTATCGAACTCAAGCCGCACGCGAATCTGTTGGCCGAGATAGGCGTCCAGCTCGAAAGCCGCGCGTCGCCAGTAGGAACTGGGGTCGAGCAATTTGTCGGTGTTGGAGGCCGAGCCTCCCGTCACCGCCAGCGGCGCGTACGAGGCGCCGCCGTCGGTCGACACTAGCACGCGCGCCACGTCCGTCGCTCCGTCCGTGCGGAGGAAGTAATTGAACGAGAGCGACGCCCCCAACAGTGCGGGATCGGTCAGATCGACCGTGGGAAGAGTAATCCAACCGGCTGTCGCACTGCCGGAATCGTAATTGCCGGAGACCTCCTGCCCGAAATACAGGCTCGCGCCGCCGCCGTGGCCGACGTCGCCGCTGCGGCGCATGCTGCGATGCCACTGTCCGGCTATGCGGCCCGGCAGCCCGGTGACGTTTTGGATCAACCCGGCGCTCGCCGGATTGTTGAAGTCCTCGTGGAACAGCAGCCCCTGGTCCCAATCGTTGCGGCCGAGATAAATCCCTACGAATCCGTCGAAGGAATCCACATCGTTGCGGTCGCCGTAAAGCAGCAGGTCGTCGATCTGGTCGGCGTTCACATCGCCCACCGCGAGGAAGTTGTCGGAGCGGAGGTAGACGTCGGCCTCCGCCACCACGTCGATAGCGCCTGACCAGCGGGACGAATCGGTCGTGCCAAAGAGGATGTAGACCCCCAGTCCGCTGGGCGTGGGAAAGTCTTCGTCGGAATGATCGTTGATGTAGTTGACGGCGATGTCGTCGATTTGGTCACCGTTGAAATCGCCCGTGACGATTTGCGAGATGCCGCCGCCGATCGACGCACTGAGCAGCGGCGCCGGCAACAGGAGCGTGACGGGAACGCCGTTTGGTCCGGCGCTGCCGCCTCCGGCTCCTCCGAAGTAAACTCGCGCTTGTGTCGCACGAATTACGTCACTGGGGTGCAGCGTGGTTCCGATGGTGGCAATGAAATCCAGCCCCGTACCGACGTGGTCGTCAACGCTCGATATCAAGTCGTCAAAGCCGTCGTTGTTGATGTCGCCCAGGGAGATCACCACTCCGCGATCGGAGAGACCGCCGGAGATCACCTCGTCCGCCGTGCCGGGCGGGATGTGGGCGGCGCTGCCAACTTCCGGAGTGAAGTGGATCGAGTACGGACCGCTCGGCCCGGTCACGTGCAGCAGATAGTACTCCGGCACCCCGACCGGTTCCTCGACGACAACGATCTGCATCCCGCTGGCCGGATCGATGTCCTGTGCGGCGAACAGGTCGAGCGTAAAGATGGCGCCGGGCGCCCCGCTGTCGGACACCGCCACCATGTCGGCCGTCACAATTGTTCGCTGCAAACCACCGAACTGCGCCCGGGCGTACGGCGTCGTCAGGATGTACCAGTCGCCGGTGTCCTCCGAGCCGATGCTTAGCGCGTGAAGCGTCGTCCCAGCGATCGGATGGTCGGGCGACAGCCCCGGCAACATCGCGGCGAAAGCCGCCGTATCGTTCCGGCCCGACTGGCCAGTGCTGTTGACGTACTCGAACCGATCAGGCAACTCGGGCGTGAAGTTCCCGTGGATTTCGTCGTCGCCATCGCCGCCGACAAGATCGTCGTCGCCCAATCCGCCGAGGATAAAGTCGCGGTCCGGTCCGCCGTCGATATGATCTGCCAGCGGGCCGCCGACGAGGATATCGGAACCGGCGCCGCCGTAAATCTCCAGCGCCGCGATGCGCGCGCCCTGTTGGAAGTCGCCCTCGGCCAACCCCCACGTGCTGCCGTCGATGTTCTCGCTGCCATCGGGGCGGAGGAACTTGTATCCGGCGTCGGCTCGGACGACGTCGTTGCCGGCCCGTGTGTCGAAAACGGTCCGTTCGATGTCATCGCCGGCCGTGTAGTATGCGAAGTGTTGCAGAAACTCGTTGCGGCGTCCGGTCGCCGTCAGGGGCGCGGCTCCCTCAAAGCCCAGCGACGCGAGTCCATCAAGTTCCACCGTTGCGGTAGGGCCGGCTCTCATTGTGCTGAAGGTGATTCGACCGTCGTCCTGACTGGCGATGACGTCACCGGCCAAACCGGCCGCGGCCATCGCGCCGTTCAGATCGTCGAGCAGATCGGCAAGCGAGCGATCCGCTCCGGCGCTGGCCGGCAACGTTAATGTAACAAGCGGTCCGCCGTTGACGCGCAGCATGAACGTCTGATCGGACTGCACAGAGAAGTTGTCTGGTGGCATTGCGGCACGAATTACCGCCGGCGCGGCCGGAATCGTGGCGAACTGATTGTCCGCTACATCCCACACCAGGGCCGAGACTTCGTACCGATGGAGGACCGTGTTGTAGCGGATGGTGACGTGGTCCGGCACCGGCTGCCCCTGCGCGTCCAGGTCTCCGCCGAGAAACAGCACACGGTCGTCGCCGTCCTCGCCAATCAACTCATCCGAGAGCATCGGAATGAGCGTCTGATCCGATCCGTTAACTAGCGGCAGGCCGTCGGGGATGATCTGGAAGGTGTCGTCGCCCTCTTGGCCAAACAGCAGGTCGCTCGCCTGGCGGTCCTGACCGCCGGTGAGCACATCGTGGCCGGGTCCACCGAAGATAAAATCCTCGCCGGGACCACCGGCCAGTGTGTCGTTGCCTTCGCCCCCCAGGATGAGATCGCGGCGGATCGCGTCCGTGCGGATGCCCAATTGGATCGGCTCGGGCAGAGGCGCGCCGCCGGCCGGGAGGACGAAATTCAAGTCATAAACCGTCGGCACGATCCGCGGCGAAGTCACTTCCAGCCAATACGGTGCGCCCGCGGTCAGGCTGGACAGGTTCAGCGGCGGCGCAGTCTCCAGGCTCAAGTCAAGCACAGTCGTTCCGGCAATGGCGAAAACTGGCAGCAGCTCGTATCGAGCGGCCGATTGTCCGGCCACGCGCAAGACGAACTGCCCCGCCGAGAGGCCCGTCAGGTCGAGCTCCAACCGGCCGTCTTCCTGTTCGATCGCGACGGCGAGCAGCGCGCCGGTACTGCTTCGCAGCTCCAGCGATAGACTGCTGCCAGGGCTGTGCGAGCGAAGCCGCATCTTGGGGCTTCCGGCGAGATCGGCATCCGTCAGCGCGAAGCGATAGTAGTCAACATCCGAAGCAGTGTGCAGCGTGGCACCAGTCAGTCGAGCGAGCGAGCCGAACTG
The DNA here is from genome assembly GCA_040880125.1 of Pirellulales bacterium. GTDB lineage: Bacteria > Planctomycetota > Planctomycetia > Pirellulales > JBBDJB01 > JBBDJB01. The sequence goes on from JBBDJB010000053.1 coordinate 60,726, forward strand.
GTCTATCGACCGCGCGTTGAACAAAAAGTTGTTCGGCGACGGCCCCAGTTCGCCCTCATCGGGCGCAGCCAAGATCGGCGCGATGGTCGTCCCGTCGGCCAGGTCCAGTCCGCTGGCCGCCTCGCCATATACCTGCAGACTCAGCCCGTCGGTGTCAGCCAGGCTGGTGAGCGCCAATTGTGCGGCGGCCGGATTGGCGAGCGCGAACCGGTACCAATCGACGTCGCTGGGATTGTCGATCGTCAGACCGCTGAACTGTACGCCTTGGGCCAGTGCGCCAACTGCGCTGGCGGTAGCCGCAGCGGAAACCAGGTTGTAGGCCTGATTGGGGCCGTCGTTTCGAGTCGGTCGCTCCGCAGAATCGATTAAGATCGCATTGCCGGCTTGGATTTCCACGCGGTCATCGCCCGCACCGGCGTCGATCCAAACCGTGCTTTGCACCGTCGGCCCAACTGTAACCTGATCGTCTCCGTCCAGGGCGTCGATGATGATGGCGAGAAACTCGCCTTCATCCGGCAGTAGACCACCGTTGAGGACGAGCGTGTTGAAGATTAGTTCGCGATCGGCAGGGTCGGCCGCGGCGAGCGCTTCCAAGTCGACGACCAGATCGGCCGGATCCCAGATCAAGTTGTCACTTTCATCGGTGGCGTCAAAGTCCAGACGCACCTGCAGATCGAACGTGAAGTTGCCGTTATTGTTGGTCAGCCGGGTGACGATGTGCCGATCGGCCAACAGGCCGGGCTCGGTGACGAAGTCGACCGCGATCACGTCGTCCAAGTTCGTCGCGCCGACGTACCACACGCGGTCGGTTGCTTTGGCATATTCCTTCCAGGCGTCGCCGGCCAGTGCGCCGTCGAGGTTTTCAAATGTAGCGCCGTCGGCCGAATAAAGCGTGTCGGCGCCGCCGCCACCGAAGAGGAAATCGAGCCCGGTGCCGCCGTAAAGGTTATCGGCCTGAGGTCCGCCGATGATACGATTGAGCCCTGTGTCCTCGCGCGGGAGCGTCCCGTTCTGGTCGTCGTCGACCAGGCCGCCGTTGGCGCCGACAAAGATGCCGAATTGGACCTGCATGTCCGCGTCGATATCGTTCGTCTCGCGAGGATCGACCGACCAGGCGAACAGGTCGTTCGTCCCCATGCCGCCAAGTAGATCGTCGTTGCCGACACCGGCGAAAAGCATATCGTGGTCGCTCGAGTTTGCCATTGCGCCGTCGTGCCCGAAGAGCCGGTCATCGCCGGCAAATCCAAACAGGATGTCGCTGCCGCCGAAGGATTGATCGCTGCCGTTCTGGCCTTCGAGTCGATCGGAGTCGCCGCCGCCCCACAGCTCGTCATTGCCACCACCGCCGTACAGGTGATCTTCGCCAGCACGCAGTCCGGCCGTGTCGAAGCCGAACGCGAAATCTAGTGCGACAGAGGCGCTGCCGCTTAGCTCCACCGTCAACGGTGGGAAGATCGGCAGCGCAATGGTCTTGGAGAGCGACACCGAAAGCGGCGCCATGTCGAATCGCACCAGCTCCACGTCCTTTCCCATCAACAGCCCGAACAAGTCGGAAGGATTATCGAGAATGGGAAAGGAGAACCCGCTTCCCGTCACCTGTTCGGCCTGATTCAAAAAACCCGCCGCCTGCGGATTGCTGGTGCTCAGTTGTGTCTTGGGATTACCCAACGACAGCACGTTTGGATCGACACCGTCGAGTGATGCCCTGCCGCGCAAGTCGCCGAGACTGAAGCTGCCGATGTCGACGAAGATCGCGTCGCTGAACGTCGGCAGGTTTTGCACCAGAGAGAGCACATCGGCCACGGCAGCAACGAAATCGACCTGGCTACTGCCGAAACGCTTGGCCAGGTCGATCAGCGACACGTTGAGTACCGGTATCTGAAACGACAGCACGTCAGTGATCGGCCGCAGCGGCGAAAGGACCTGCTGAATCGACCCGAGCGTGGAGCCGAACAAGTCCGAGATGAAGCCGCCGGCATCGAACTGCACGTTGTTGAAAGCGAGGTTGGGCGCGTTGCCATAGCTGGCCGGACCGCCGGCAGGATCCGCACTATCGAAGACCCAGTCGAGATTGAATTCGCCGCGCAGCGTGGGAAGCAGCTCGCTTCCAGCGATGCTCGTGACAAACGTCAAATTGAGATCGGCCACGGCCGAGAGCGACGCGTTGATCACATCGCCCGGCGAAGCGCTGCGAAGTTCGGTGAGCGAAAGCCGCCCATCGGCCGCCTGTGTGCCGGGATCGCGAATGTCGACGGCGAAGCTTCCCGAGAAGTGCGATGGATCGGTCGGATCGTCCTTCACGTTCAATTGCAGCAGAGCCAGGCGGGCCGTCGCACTGAGGTTCGGAATGGATGCGTCGAAGTGGATGGACAGCTCGTCCTGTTCATTGATACGGAGATAGACGCCCTCGGTCTTGCTGAAGCCGATGCCGAAGTCAAAATCGAAGCCGATCAACGTGCGGACGGCTCCGTCCACCTCAAGCTCCAGCGCCGGCAGGCCGAGGTCGAAGGCGATCTGCTGATCGACCAGCGTCAGCGCCCGGTGCAGGTGGAAATCGAACTGCACGCGGTCTGGTGTGGAGATGATGGGAATGTCGGCCGTCGTGATGACGCCGTCGTTGTTGAAGTCGGCCAGCAGGTTCAGCCCGGAGATCGGGCCGAGGACTTCGAAAAAGGCATCTAGCAGCGGCTGTACGCCTTGCGTGCCGATGCCGTCGATCGCCGCAGTGACTTCGGTGCGCAGCTCGGTCAAAAAGCTGGCCGCCTGCGCCAGTTGATCGCCGATGAGCGGGACGGGAACGCCCAGCACGTTGCCGTCCACCAGGTCCTCCAACAGTTTGAAGACGCCGTCCCAGCTTCCGACCAGACCGTCGAGGTTGTCTTGCAGGTCGCCGATCAAGGCGTCGATCCGTGCGGCGAAGTCCGGAACAACTAGCGAAATCGTTCCGCCCTCCAGCAGCGTCTCCAGATCGGCGGTAAGCACAATCGCCGGCGTCGTCGGATCGAACGGTGTCTGATCGTTGCCGAAGAAGACCGGCAGAGTGGCCATTGCCATACCGGTGAGCGATGAATCGATGTCGCCCGAGGTCAGCTCGTCGAAGAGCTCGTAGCGGTGATCCGTCGGATCGTCCACGAGTCCCAGCGTCCAGTTGCCGTTCAGATTGGCAGTGCCGTCGCGGACCAGCAGCGTGAAGACCAGTACGGTGGCGTCGAATGAAAGGTCTTCGCCAGTGACCGTGGCCGACGCGGTGATGCCCGTGGTGTCCTTGACGTAGAACTCCGGAGAGGTCGGATCGCTGACGTCGATGGTCAGGCCGAGCGTAAGCTGGGCATTGGCCGTGAGGGTCAACTCGCCGCCGGTCTCGATGCTGATGAGGTTGTCGGCGGCGCCGCCGAGGCTTATCAGGTCGAAGCTCAGTGGCAGATTGGTCGACACGCCGCCGCCGAAGGTGACGTCGATGTCGAACGAGCCGGTACCGAGTCCGACGTCGATGTTGAGAGTCGGCAGCGACAGCTCGCCGATCTCCGCTTGAATAGCGCCCTCGAGCGAGTCGTGGAACGCCGCGATCGTGCGCGGCTGGTCCGCTTCCAATCGATCAATAATCCGCCCGAAGCGGGCCGACAGTTCAAGAACCTCGGCCAGGCTGGTATTTACCAGCGGCAGTTCCTTCTGCAAAAGCTCGTTGGCCTCGACGCCCGTCAAGAACGACTGCACTTCGCGCAGTCCGTTGATGAGTTGCGAAAAGGCGAACTCCTCCAGGCCGCTGAGCAGATCGAACTCCGGCTCGATCGCCGCTGCGAACGTGCCGGGATCGAACAGATCCGAGATCGTCACGATCAGCCGGGGATCGCCGGGCGGTGAGAGCGGTGCCGGGTTGACTTCGATCGGCAGCTCAAAGCTGGCCGACCCGGTGGGGCCCTGCACGTCAATCAGGCTGCCGGGATCGTTTGCGAGAGCGTCGAACAGCTCGTCAAACGTGATTCTGCCGTCTGCGGCGCCCGTGCCGGGATCCGTCAGCGATACGCTCACGCCGGCACTGGCCGTGCCGGTGCCGCTATTGATCGAAACGTCAACAAAGCCAACTCGGGCCGTGGCGTCCACGTCGGCAGCGCTGAGGCTGATGTTGCCGCCGAGCATGCTGCCGGCGGCGTCGATGAAGAAGCGGTCGGCATCGGTAACGCCGTGCAACGCCTGGCCCACGAGAACGCCGTCACCGTCCACGTCCGTCCCCACCAGGCCCAGATCGAGCGCGACGAATGAGCCGGGCAGACCTGAAACGGAAAGTGTGCCGGCGCCGATCGATGTGTCCACGAGTCGAATCGCCTGCTGCGTGTCAGGATCGACCGAGGCGGTGAGAAACGCCGAAGCATTTGTGATGGCCGTAAGCACTTGGCCGAGCGTTGTAAAAGACGAGGCCAGGTTGATGTCCACCGTTGCGAAGCGTAATCTGCAGATCGTTGGTCGGAGTCGGCGTATCCGGCGTAATGACGACTCCCTCACCGCCATTGATGCTGGAGAGCAGTGTTGAGTTCGTGAGTTGAAAGCTGCCCGTCAAGTTGCTCAGGTTGATGCCGACTCGCAGCCTGCCGGCGGCGTCGGCGGTCACGGTCAACTCACTGCTGGTGCTAATCTCGGCGAGCGAACCGAGGCTCGCGCCGAATGCCAGAGGTATCGCTCCCGTTTCCAGCGACTTATCGAACGCCACCGTAAACGTGAGCAGATTCGTGGCCGCGTCATAGCTGGGGTTCAGAGGGCCGGGAAGACGCTGCGCGAGGAGGTCGAAAAACTCGTCGAGACTGCGATAGCCCAACGCGTCGGCGATTTGATCCTTCGCAAAGCCGACCAGCGAATTCCCGGTGGAGACGGCCAAGCCCTTGATCTCGTCCGTCTTGGCGAAGATGGTCAGCGCGCCTTGCCGGATACCCACGTCCAGCGCATTGGGTAGTCCGGCGTTTTGCAGCGAGAAGGCGAGCGCCGCGCGGACGTCGTCCGCCAGGTCTTCCAGGTCCGTGTTGTCCTGGGTCTGACTCGCCAGCAACGTGAAGTTCAGATCGATCGAGTCGTTGACACTCAGCGACAGGCTGACGTCCTCCGTCAGTCGGCCGTCGACCGATGCGAGACCTTCGGCGACCAGGCGTGGATTGTCGAGCACCGTTACTACGGTGTCAAAGAACGCCGTGCCCAGGTCGATCACGTCGCCCAGCGTCTTGCCTGTCAGCGGCAGGTCGGTCGCGAAGACGGAAGAACCACGCAGCTCGTCCAGCCACTGCTGCAACTGCTCGAGGACGCGCAGCAGGGCGAGCTCCGTGAGGTTGTCAAAATTGAGGAACTCATCCAGGCCTTGGATATCAATGGCCGAAGGTAGGCCAGTCAGATCCGCAAGACTGGTGACGTGGCCGGGGCCGCTACCGTCGAGCGATACCTGGATCGTGCCGAGCGCCCCGGCCAGTGCCCCAGTCGGCTTTAACTCCAGGCCGTCGATGTCGAACCGGGCGTCGATCCCAATATCGAGTACGTCGGTCAGGGACGAGGCCAGATCGGTCAGCGTGATGCGGCCGTCGTCGGCGACCGGTTCATCGAGATCGACCGCGATCGAGCCGATAATCTTGATCCCGTCATTAATGGGCAAAACCCGTTCCTGCAGTGTCAGTTCCAGTGGCCCCAGCGAAGCGTGCACGACGGGGTTATCCAGATGGGCCGTGATATCGAGCTTCACCTCCGGCGCGTCGTTATCCACGATGAACACACGCTCGGCGGGCGAGATGCCCGGCGCGGTGCGTATGCCGAGCGTGATATTGAACTGCGGGTCGATCACGAACTGAAACATGCCGGCGGCGTTCAACTCCATCCCCGGGATCTGGCCGCTCAGATCGAGCTGCTGCTGAAACGTCCACGGCTGAATGTCCAACGGTAGGTTCAATGTCACGACGCGATTCACGCCCGTGCCGGTGGCGTTCAGGTTGAACTGGCTAAGATCGACGTCGATTCGCAGTGCGATCTCCGCCAGCAGATCCTGAATCGTGCCGACGCTCACCAGTGTGCTGGCCGATTCGCCGATTAGACCGGCAAGCTGATCGCCCAGGCCGCCGCCGCGGGCGATCTCGATTGTCGGATCGTTGCGGTCAGGCTCCTGCATCAATCCGGCCGCAATACGCACCGTCAGCAGCGCATCCCCCACGCTGGCGACCTGGCCCTCGATCGTTCCGCCGTCGGCGGCGCGCAGCTTCACAAGGTCGCCTTGCGACACACCCTCGGTCAGCAGATTGATTCCGCTTACGGTAACCTGCACAACCGAGGTGCTGCCGTCGGGCATCAACTCGCCGACCGTAACGACAGACGAGGAGTTCAGCGTCAGCGGTTCTGGTACGCTCGACAGGATCTCGCCGATGCTCTTGCCGAGCAGCGGAATCTCCACCGCCAGCAGGTCCACGCCCGTGAACGATTGGAAAGTTAAAGTAATCTCGCGAATTCCGGCGACTATCTCGGGAATGTCGGCGTTGAGAAACTCGACCAGCGCCTGGCCGGCCTCCGACGCCACCGTGATCTGTGCTTGGTTCGGCTGAGTCAGGTCAGCGAAGCGAACCTGCAGCGATGTGTCGACCAGGTCGAACAGCGGGCCAAGCCCTTCCACCAGCGGCTGGGCGCTCAAACTGACGTTGAGAACCATATCGTCGGCCGCCGGGTTGCCCATAACCGCGCCGGTGGCCATCGTCGTGGGATTATCCGCCAGTTCGTAGACCCGAACGACTCCGTCTTGATCGCCTACGAGCGGATCGGTACCGGGGTCTTGGATGTCGATGTTGATCGCGACGATCGGATCGATTTCGAGCGAGGCGGCATCGAGAGTCACGCCGAGAAAGCCGACCTTACCCACGACGTCAACGTCGCCGTCAATCTCAAGGTTGCGAATTACAAATTCAGGCTCGGCGAAGGCGTCGGCATCGAAGTAGAATCCGCGAGCGTCGACGCCCAGGCGGAGCTTGGCCGTCACTTCGCCGGAGACGGTGATTTCGCCTTCCAAACGGACCGCTCCGCCCAGCACGTCGACGCCAAGCTCGGCGTCGCCTTGGAGCCGCCGCTGGATCTGCACGTCCAGAATCAGCCCGTTCGCGTCGTCTTGGACGATCGTCACGTCGCCCAGGGCGTCCAGCCGGCTTACCAGCTCGGCCGTATCGCTGATCTCCGTCCCGATCGTGCCAAGGAACAGCGCATCGGGCCCGGTTTCGAACAACCTCCGCAGCACTTCACTGGTGGCGACGCCGACGGTGCGCTTGATCGCCTTTTCATCCGCGTCGGGATTTCCAATCGGGCGCCCATCCGGTTCGACCGTCAGTCCATTGAGCACGTCCGCCCAGGATCGGCCGATCGCGGCGATCGGCTCGGCGAGGGAAGTGAGCAGCGCGCCGGACCAGTCGGCCAGATGCTCTAGCAGCCAGTTGAAAAAGTCGATTTAGGCGGCGAGCGCGGCGGTCGGCGCGGT
>JBBDJB010000054.1:0-4618 GCA_040880125.1 Pirellulales bacterium
ATAGTCGCGGTGGAGCTGTCCGTGCGGGTTGTGCTGCCTTTTCCCGCAGTTGCGGCCCGGTCCGTCGGGATGCCGCGAACCGACCGGCCGCTCGTTGACACTTTGTCATAAGCCATTTACAGTAAAAGTCTTCGGGCGTTGTACGCACGTGGGCTGGCGCGGCTCGGTGCGCCATCTAGCGAGCAATCGAACTGCCGGCTGCTGCTAGCCTGGGCAGTCGATCTGTGCAGCGGGCCAATCTCAAGATTCCCCTTCTCCTGCCATTTTCTTGCGAGGCACCGTGGCGGAAAAACCCTGGGGGGGCGTATTCGAACAGGCGACCGATCGCCGCGTCGAGGAGTTCACCGAGAGCGTGAGCTTTGATCGCCGCCTTTACGCGCACGACATCCGCGGCTCGATCGCGCACGCCCAAATGCTGGCGAAAGTCGGCCTGCTGACCGGCCAGGAGTGCCAGCAAATCGAGCAGACGCTCGAAAACATCCGCCGAGAGATTGAGCAAGGCACCTTCGCCTTCGATACCAGCCTCGAAGACGTACACATGAACATCGAGCGGGCGCTGGTCGACCGGCTGGGCGATACCGGTCGCAAGCTGCACACCGCCCGAAGCCGAAACGACCAGGTCTCGACCGATCTGCGGCTGTGGATCCGCGACGGGATCGACAGCTTGCAAGCGGCCATCGCGACGCTGCAGCGGGCGTTCGTCGGGCGGTGCCACGAGGACGCCGACGTGATCCTGCCGGCCTACACGCACATGCAACGGGCGCAGCCGGTGCTGGCCCCGCACTATTGGCTGGCCTACTGCGAGAAGCTCCAGCGCGATCGTGATCGGCTGTCCGACTGCCGCAAGCGGGTGAATCAGCTTGCTCTGGGCACCGCCGCGCTGGCCGGGACGAGCCTGCCCATCGATCGGGACGACGTCGCCAGACGGCTGGAGTTTGACGGCCTGGTGGCCAACAGCCTCGACTCGTCGAGCGATCGCGACTTCGTGCTGGAGTTCGCATTCGCGCTGGCGGTAATCGCCGAACATCTTTCCGGCTGGGCCGAGGAGTGGATTCTGTGGTCGACCAGTGAGTTTGCGTTTCTCAAACTGCCGCAGGATTTTTGTACCGGCTCGTCGATCATGCCGCAGAAGGTGAATCCGGACGTGCTGGAACTGATCCGCGGAAAGACCGCCCGAGTGATCGGCAATTTGATGAGCCTGCTGGTGCTGGTGAAGGGGCTGCCGCTGGCGTACAACCGCGACCTGCAGGAGGACAAGCAGCGGGTGTTCGATTCGTTCGACACCGTGCTGGGATGTCTGGAACTGGCCGCGCCGCTGGTGGCCAAGGCGGCGCTCAATGTCGAGTCGATCTCCGCACGGCTGGAACATGGCTATCTCGACGCCACCACGCTGATGGAGTGGCTGATCGCCCGGGGCGTGCCGCAGCGGACGGCGCATGGCGTGATCGGCCGGCTCGTGCAGACCGCCATGCGGCGCGGCGTGCCGCTGGCCGAGTTGAGCGACGAGGAACTCACCGGCGCTTCGCCGGAGATGGATGCGAGCGCTCGCGAGGTGCTCGGCGTGCGGCGCGCGGTGGAGGCGTTCGTCAGCGCCGGCTCGACCGCGCCGGCCGAAGTGAGGCGACAGGTGGCATTGTGGAAAGAGCGGTTGGAGTAGCTGAATTCGGGAGAACGTAGACCGGTGGCACAGACATTCCTGTCTGTGCATACCTGGTGTAGGAGTTGGGAGCGATTTCGCAGTTTTCACAAGGTACGGAAATCCCTCTCCCAGAGGGAGAGGGATTTCGTAGCTGAATTCGCAAGAATTCAGATGGGTTCGAAGGGCGGCTGAACTCTTGCGAGTCCAGCTACGCTAGCGGGCGGATTAAAGCACAGACAGGAATGTCTGTGCCACGCTTTTCAAGCAGAACATCTGGAACAAGAGCGGACGGGCGAACGTGAAAACGAAACTCCCCAAGAAGGCGCGTGTGCATTCCCTTTGCGTCGCCACGCTGATGGTGACACTCGCGGCGATACATTCCGCGCCGCTGGGAGCGCAGCCGCCGGCGTTTGAGGATCTATTCGAAGCGCCGGATGATGGGGCTGCCGCTGCGCCCGTCGTGCCGCAACCGCCAGTCGCCCCACCGGCGGCGCCGGCCGACGCGCCGGCGGAGGAGCCGAGCCCCCCGGAGTTGACGCCAGAGGAGCAACAGGCCGCAGCGCTGGCGGCGGAGTTGGAGGACCGGGCCGTGGCGGTGGTGGTGTCGCTGCCGGCCGAGACGCCGGAGCAGATGCTCGACCGGCTGATGACGCTGCTCGATCTACGTGCCCCGGCGCACGCGCGGCAGATGTTCGACCGATTGGTCCAGGCGCAACTCACCGACGCGCAGAAGGCCCAGCTTGCAAACCGCTTCGGTAGCGGAGAGATCCTGCGGCTGGCGCGGCAGGCCCAGCCATTAGGCGAAGACGCCGTGCAGTGGGCGCACTCGCTGATCGAGGCGGCAGCAAGCGCGGCGCGTGATCCGGCGCGCCTGGCCGAGCACGTGGCGGCGCTGGCGTCGGACGATGCGGTAGTCCGCGCCGCGGCCGCCCGAAATCTCTTGCAGGCGCAAACCGCCGGGGCGACCTACTTGATCGGCGTGCTGGCTGATCCGCAGCAGGCGGAAGTTCACCCGGCCGTGCGGGCGATTCTGCTTCGCATGGGGCCGGCCGCACTGGGGCCGCTGCTGGGGGTAATGGAAACGGCCAACCCGCAATTGCTCGCGGAAGTGGTGGCGCTGCTGGGCCGGCTCGACTCCCGCAAGGCGATCCCGCTGCTATACGGTCCGGCGACCATCGGCGCGACTGGGCCGGTGAGAGACGCGGCCCGCCAGGCGCTGGTGCGACTGACCGGCGGCGCCCCGAATGCCGAGCAGGCCGAAGCGGCCCTTTTGGCAACGATCCGGCAGGCGCTTTCCGGAATACATCCGTACGTCGCCGATCATCGCGGTCTAGTGACGCTGTGGCAGTGGAATGATGCGCAGCGTACGGCAACGCCGGTCGAGCTTCCGCAGCAAGACGTCGGCCGCGTGCTGGCCCAGCGGCTGGCCGAAGATCTGGTGGCGATGCGGCCCGACTACGCACCCAACCGGCATCTGCACGCCGCGCTGTGGCTGGAGATTGCGAAGATGTCCGCCGGCTACGGCACTCCGCTGCCGCGCGCGCCGGGCGGAGCGTTTGCCCACGTGGCGGCCATGGGGCCGGACGAGGCATCGCTGGTGCTGGCCGCCGCGCTGTATCGGGGCCTGGTGGGCGGGGCCATCGGGGCCAGCGAAGTTTTGCAACAGATCGGCACCGCCGGCGTCCTGGGTCAAGACACGGGCGAGCCGTCGCCTCTGGCACGAGCACTGGCCCATGGCAGCAGTCACCTGAAGTTCGCGGCGCTGGCGGCCATCATGCAGATCGCGCCGACGCAGCCGTACCCCGGCGCCGGCTTTGTGCCGGAGACGCTCACGTTTCTGGCGTCGCACAGCGGCGCGCCGCAGGCGGTGGTGGCCCATCCGCGGGTCGAAAAGGCGCAGCGAATCGCGGCCCTGCTCGAACAGGTCGGTTACCACACGCACGTCGCCACCAGTGGTCAACAGGCGGTGGAATTGGCCACGGGCTCGGCCGACGTGCAGTTCGTGCTGATCGACATGGCGGTCAGCCGGCCGCTGCCGCGGGATGTGGTTTTCGCGATCCGGCACGGCCGCCGGACATCGCGGTTGCCGATCGGTGTGGTGCAGTCGCTCGAAACGCCCGAGGATGCACTGCGCCTGGCGGACGACGATCCACTGACCGTACCCCTCGTGCGTCCGCACGAACCGGAAACGGCCGCCGACATGGCCGCAGATCTGGTCGCGCTCACCGGGCGGATAGCCGTGACCACTGAGCAGCGCCAGCGACAGGCCGCGCAGGCCTTGGACTGGATGGCCACACTGCTGCAGTCGCCGGCCGCGCCGTACGACCTGCGGGAGGAGATCCGCCGTGTGTACGAGCTGGTGCACGTGCCCGGCCTGCGGCGGCACGCAATCAATGTGCTGGCCCATGCCAACGCGGCGGCGGCGCAGCGGGTGTTGGTCGATCTAGCCAGCGACCTGCTGGTGGACGTCGACGACCGGCGGCTGGCGGCCACCGCGTTTCGTGTAAATGTCTACCAACACGGCACGCTGCTCACCCGGGCAGAGCTGCTGCGGCAGTACGACCGCTACAACGCCAGCGCGACCGCCGACGAGGCGACGCAGGACGTGCTCGGTTCAGTTTTGGATACGCTGGAGGCCCGCATGCAGGCGAGCGCCACGCCATGAGTGAGGCTTCAAACCCTCTCCCCGGCCCTCTCCCAGAGGGAGTACTCGAAGGTGGCACAGATATTCCTGTCTGTGCCCGTTGATCAATAGAAACCAGCCTGACATAGCAAGACCGGAAACCCTCTCCCCGGCCCTCTCCCAGAGGGAGAGGGAGTGTTCATGGTGGCACAGACATTCCTGTCTGTGCGCGTCGATCAATAGAAACCAGCCTGCAACAGAAATGAACCTGAAACAAAAAACGAGCCTGGACTAGCTGGGGCCGGAAACCCTCTCCCCGGCCCTCTCCCAGAGGGAGAGGGAGTGTTCATGGTGGC
>JBBDJB010000054.1:4718-247635 GCA_040880125.1 Pirellulales bacterium
CCGGAAACCCTCTCCCCGGCCCTCTCCCAGAGGGAGAGGGAGTGTTCATGGTGGCACAGACATTCCTGTCTGTGCGCGTCGATCAATAGAAACCAGCCTGCAACAGAAATGAACCTGAAACAAAAAACGAGCCCGAACTAGCAGGGGCCGAAACCCTCTCCCCGGCCCTCTCCCAGAGGGAGAGGGAGCATGGATGCGACACTACACTCACGCTTCGCGATACTGCACTCACGCTTCGCGACACTGCACTAATGCTTACGTAGCCCTTTCCAACCGATGAACGCTTCGCCGTCACCATCCCGACCACCGCAACCGCCTCCGCTGCCGGGCATCATCGGTTCCAGCCCTGCCATGCAGGAGGTGTACCAGGTGACGCGGCAGGTCGCCCGATCGCGGGCGTCGGTATTGCTGCTGGGCGAGACCGGCACCGGCAAGGAACTGATCGCCCACGCCGTGCACCGCTTGAGCCTGCGTGGCAGCGGGCCGTTCGTGCGAGTGAACTGCGGCGCGCTGAGCGAGAGCCTGCTGGAGAGCGAGCTGTTCGGCCACGTCCGCGGTGCGTTCACCGGGGCGATCGGCAACCGCACCGGCCGCTTCGAAGCCGCACACACCGGGACGATCTTCCTGGACGAGATCAATTCGACAACGCCCAAGTTGCAGATCAAGCTGCTGCGAGTGTTACAGGAGCGGGAGTTCGAGCGAGTGGGCGACACGCAGACAGTCCGCGTCGACACCAGGGTGATCGCCGCCAGCAACCGCGATCTGTTGGAAGAGGCCGAGGCCGGCCGCTTCCGCGAGGACCTTTACTATCGGCTGAACGTGGTGCCGATCCATCTGCCCCCCTTGCGCGAGCGGCGCGAGGACGTGCCGGAGCTAGTAGGGCATTTTCTCAACCTCTACAATGAAGAAAACGACCGCTACGTGGTCCACATCCAGCGCGAAGCCATCGAGGCGCTGCAGGACTACGACTGGCCCGGCAACGTCCGCGAGCTGCAGAACTACGTCGAGCGGGCGGTGGTAATGGCCACCGGCGACGAGTTGGCCCTCGATCTGCTGCCCGACACGGTGACCAGCGGCCGGCGTCCCCGCAGTCTGCGGCTGCGCAGCGCCGATTTGGAATCGCTGACTTACGAGCTCGTGCAGCAGGGGCTGAGCACCGCCGGGCCGCAAGAGGACAGCCTGCACACGAAGATCGTCAACCGCGTGGAGCGCGAGGTGATCGCCCAAGTGATGGCGGCCTGCGACAACGTGCAAATCAAGGCCGCCGCGCGACTGGGCATCAATCGCAACACGCTCCACAAGAAGCTCAAGGAATACGGCCTGGATAGCGAATGATGCCACCACACCGAACCTGATTTCCCTACCGCCCGCCTGTTTGCAACGAGGCACCGACAGACATGTCTGTGCCACCCTCATCTTCCTCTCCCTCTGGGAGAGGGCCGGGGAGAGGGCTTCCGAAATCTCGCTTCGACAGACAAACCACCTGCGACAAGCTCGCGATGCTGGTCAACATTCAAATTCTCTGCTTCGCGTCGTGCTACGTGCTGGCGCTGGTGCTGGAAATTGTCGGGCTGTACCGGCGCGGCACGTGGCGGCGGCTGGCGCTGCTGGTGGCGGTGGTGGCCGGTTTCGTCACGCACACGCTGCACCTGGCCGGCCGGGCGGCCGACACCGCCACGTCGCCCCTTTCCAGCCCTTACGACTGGTACCTGTTGGCAGCCTGGGTGTTGGCGGCAATCTATCTGGGACAGCAGATGTACCAGCCGCACTCGTCGGCCGGGCTGTTCCTGCTGCCGCCGGTGCTGGTGCTGATCGCCGGCGCGCAGTTCGCCGATCGGCAGCAATTCGTGCTGGAACGGGCGTCGCGCACCTGGGGGAATATCCACGGTACGTCGCTGCTGCTCGGTACCGTGACGGTGATGATCGGCTTCACCGCCGGACTGATGTACCTGGTGCAGAGCTACCGGCTGAAACACGGGCTGCCGCCGACTCAGCGGCTTCGCCTGCCGAGCCTGGAATGGCTGGAAAGCGTCAACAGCCGGTCGCTGGCGATCTCGGCGTTCTTGATCGCGCTGGGCTTCGTCTCCGGCGTGATCCTCAACCAGATCCGCCACGCGGGCGATGACGACTACCTTCCCTGGACCGACCCGGTGGTGGTGAGCCTGGCGCTGATGCTGCTGTGGCTGGTCGTGGCGGAGGTTTTTCGGCTGACGTATCGCGCCGCCCGAGGCGGACGGAAGGTGGCGTACCTGACGGTGGCCACGTTCATTTTCCTGATGATCTCGCTGGCGGTGCTGCTGTTTGTGGAGAGCGGGCACTCGCCGGAGGCGTCCGCGGGGCAGGGAAAGAAAGACCCAGTGGCCCAACGGTATCCGCCGAACCAACTGGTGGCACAGACATTCCTGTCTGTGGGTTGGCGGTTGAACAAAACGTCGGAAGCCCTCTCCCCGGCCCTCTCCCAGAGGGAGAGGGAGCATTGGGGGCCGGCCCTCTCCCCGAGGGAGAGGGCGATGATGGTGGCACAGACATTCCTGTCTGTGCGTTGGTTGACGACGCCGGCAAGGCCAGGCACTGGATCGCTGCGTCGAAAACGAGTGCAGTACACGTGCGGTCTAAGCCCTCTCCCCGGCCCTCTCCCAGAGGGAGAGGGAGCATTGGGGGCCGGCCCTTTTCCAGAGCGCGAGGGGGCATGTTGTGCGCTGGCCGAACTCCCAAAATTGGCACCTTCGGCGGGCGGAGGTGCGGCATGAAGCTTCAACTCATCGGCTGTACGCACCGCTTGACGCCGCTGGCCAAGCGCGAGCGGCTGGCATTCGATGCGGCGCAGGCGGCCCAGGCGCTGCGCGGTTGGCGGCGGCAGTTTCCCATGACCGAAGCGGTGCTGCTGTCGACCTGCAATCGCATCGAGCTGTACACCGCGTCGGAAGGCGACCAGGCGTGCCCTTCGCAGGATCACGTCGCCCGGTTTTTGGCCGACTTCCACTCCCTGCCGGTGGACGAGGTGGTCGGCGATCTGTTCGCCCACTGCGGCGAGGACGCGGTGCGGCACCTGTTCACGGTGGCGGCCAGTCTGGACAGCATGGTGGTGGGCGAGCCGCAAATTCTCGCCCAGGTGAAGCAGGCCTATCAACTGGCCAATACCGAACAGAGCACCGGCCCCTTGACGCACGGCATCTTTCAGGCGGCGGTCCGCGTGGCCAAGCGGGTGGCCACCGAGACGGCCATTCACCAGCGGCGGGTCAGTATCCCCAGCGTGGCGGTGGCCGACTTCGCCAGCCAGATCTTCGAGCACTTCGACGACAAGCAGGTGCTGGTGGTGGGGGCGGGCGAGATGGCCGAAGAGACGCTCCGCTACTTGCGCGACGAGGGCGCCCGGCGGATCACCGTCATCAACCGCAGCGGTGAGAAAGCCGCCGCACTGGCGGCCGAGTGGAACGGCGAAGTGGCTCCCTGGGAGCGACTGCACGCGGAGCTGATCCGCGCGGACCTGGTGGTCAGCACCACCTCCGCCGCCCAGGCCATCGTCAATCTGGACGATTACCAGAACCACGTCGCCCCGCAGCGCTACCAGCGGACGCTGTTCATTCTGGACCTGGCCGTGCCGCGCGATTTCGATCCGGCCATCGGCCAGTGCAAGGGCGTGTATCTGTTTTCGCTAGACGACCTGAGCCGCGCCTGCGAGCGTAACCGCGAGCAGCGCGACAAGGAACTGCCGGCCGCGCTGGCCATCGTCGAGGAGGAAACGAAGAACTTCACTGCCCAGTGGTACCACCGGCTGAGCACACCGGTGATCTCGCAATTGCTCGAAGGCGCGCAGGAATCCAAGGGCCAGGAAATCGAGCGGCTGCTGGCCAAGCTGCCGGAGCTGGACGAGCGGCAGCGTCAGGAGGTGATCCGCGCCTTCGACCGGCTGGTGAACAAGCTGCTGCACCCTCCGCTGGAGTCGCTGCGCGACGAATCTCGCGAAGGCCCACCCCACGGCTTGCTCGACGCGCTGAAGCGGCTGTTCAACCTCAGCGATTGAGGACAGGGTCGACAGCAGCTTGTGCGGGGGCACAGCCATTCTTCTCGGCGCTTTAGTATCTGAATTCGCAAGAATTCAGACTTGCTCCGGCTTCGGCTGAACTCTTGCGAGCGCGAGCTACGCCCTCTCCCTGGCCCTCTCCCAGAGGGAGAGGGAGTAAGCGCGGGGGCACAGACATTCCTGGCTGTGCTACTTTCATGGTCCGCACAGCGGGCCCTACTTATTCGTAGCGCAGGGCGTCGATCGGATCGAGTCGACTGGCCCGGCGGGCCGGGTAATAACCGAAGAAGATGCCCACTGCCGCCGCGAACGCCAGGGCGACGCCGGCCGCCGGCAGCGAGATCACCACCGGCCAGTCGCTGCCGACCGAGATCGAATTGATCAGCTTCGTCACGCCGATCGAAGCCGAAATCCCCAGCACGATGCCGATCAAACCGCCGATGCACGAGAGCAATACCGACTCGACTAGGAACTGCCGCAGCACGTCGCGCGAACGGGCGCCGACCGCCATGCGGATGCCGATCTCGCGGGTGCGCTCCGTCACCGAAACGAGCATGATGTTCATGATGCCGACGCCGCCGACCAACAGCGAGATGCCGGCGATCGACGAGAGCAACAGCGTCATGGTGCCGGTAATGATTCCCAGCACGTTGGCGATCTCGGTGGTGTTGCGGACCTCGAAGTCGGCCGGCTCGCCCGGCCGGACGCGGTGGCGCTCGTACAGGAGCTGGTTGATCTCGGCTTCCGCGTCCGACATGCGGGTCATCGAACGGGCCGAAGCCAGGATGGCGTTCACATCATTGAAGCTGGAGCCCTGTAGCCGCTTTCGCACGGTCGTGTAGGGGATCAGCACGATGTTGTCCTGATCCTCGCCGACCAAGTTGGCCCCCTTCGTCTCCAGCACCCCGATGACGCGGAAGGGAATGTTCTTGATGCGGATCGTTTCGCTCAGCGGATTGGTGGTTTGAAACAGCTTGGCGACGATCGTATGGCCGATGACGCACACCTTGGCGGCAGAGCTGACGTCGCGGTGGCTGAAGAATCCGCCGTGACGCAGCGGCCAGTTGCGGACCGTCAGGTAATCAGTCCCGACGCCGGTGATCTCGCGCGGGCTCCAGTTCGCATTCGCGTAGATGATCTGCCCGGCTGCGCCGATGATGGGCGATGCGGCCAGCACCGACGAGCATTCGCGGGCGATGGCGGCCGAGTCTTCCGCGGTGAGCGAGGCGGCCTGGAACTGCCGCACGCCGCCGCGATTCTCCATGCTGGGAAAGACGATGATCACGTTGGTGCCCAGGGCCTGAAACTGACCCTGTACCAGCGCGCTGGCGCTTTGGCCGATGGAGACCATGGTGGTGACCGCGGCGATACCGATCACCACGCCCAATACGGTCAAGCCGGCCCGCATTTTGTTCTTGGCGAGCGCCCGCAGCGCGATTTTTGAGGTGAGCCAGAGATTCACGGTGTGATGGTGGGGTTGGTACAGTGCGCGATGGGTGGTGACGTGGTGGCTCAGGCTTTCCTTACTGTGCGTTAGCGGTGCATCGCGAGGGCGGCGCGTGCAAGCTAGGTGGATCGTCTGTTTACTCCCCCCTCTCCCCGGCCCTCTCCCCGCGGGGGAGAGGGAGTTTAGCCCGCGTCACACCGGAACCTCCTACGTAAGGCATCACGGAGCAGCGGCCTGGATGCCGGAGACCAGCTTCTGTTCCGGCTTCAAGTCGCCCGAAACGAGCTGAGTATAGCGGTGATCGCTGATCCCGATCTCAACCTCGATCGGCTTGACGTAGTGGCCGTCGGCAACCCACACGTGGCGGCGACCGTTCGCCCGACGGGCTTCGGCTTGATCGGCGGCCGAGGCGTCGACGGACGTCGCTTGTTCAGTCTCCACTTCATCCGGGTCTTCCGCGCCGTCCAGCACGTCGCGGTCCACCTCGCGGACCAGACTGCGGTCCGGGTAGTATCGCAGTGCGGAGTTTGGGATCTGAATCACGTCTTCGAGCTTCTCGATCTGGAACGAGATCGTGGCAGTCATGCCAGGCAGCAGCTTCAAATCCGGATTCGGCGCCGCCACAATCACCGGATACGTAACGACATTTTGCGTGGTGGTGGAGTTGAAGCGCACCTCCTCGATCATGCCGTCGAATAGATCCTCCCGATAAGCATCGACGGTGAACTCGACCGGCGAGCCTCGCTGCTGTGCCTCGCGGATGTACCCGATGTCCGCCTCGTCGACGTTCGCGTGGATGAACATCTTCTTCCGCATGTCCAGCGCCACTACGAACAGCTCGGGCGTTTGAAATTGCGCGGCGAGCGTCTGGCCGGGATCGATCTTGCGGTCGATCACCATCCCGTCGACCGGCGAGAGGATCTTCGTGTATTGCAGGTTCAACTCCGAGTTCTCCAGGTTCGCCTGGGCCTGCAAAACGTTCGCCTCGGCCACGTCCAGCGCCGCCTCCAGCGCCATGCGGTTGAAGCGGAACTGGTCCATCTCCGAGTCGGACAGGTAATTGCGGTTTTCTTCCCGCAGCGCCCGGGCTCGCTTTTCGTCGTTGATGGCCTGCTGAAGCTGGGCCTTGGATCGCTCGACTTCGGCCTTGCGCGTAGCGAGCACGGCCAGGTCGCGGTCGACGGCGGCCTTGTAGATCCGCGGATCGATCTCGGCCATCAGGTCGCCCTCTTTGACCTGCGTGTTGAACTGGACGTGCAGGGCGGTGATCGGACCGGAGACGAACGACCCGATCGCCACCTTTAGGACCGGCTGGATGGTGCCGGTGGCATTGACGACCGAGGCGATATCCCCGCGGGTGACTTCGACCTCGCGGAAGTTGGGCTTACTGCGGGCCTTCCAGTAGCTGGCCACCGGGCTGTAGGCCGCCGCCCCCACGACGCCTAGGGCGACCATCACGACGGCGAATCTGAGAAGTGTGCTCATTTAGCGGCGGCTGTACGAATAAAAACGGAAACTAAAAACAAGGCAGCTTACGACCGGCCTCCTGCCGCGCGTCCCGACGGGTAGCCGTTCTGTGCCCAGATGAGTGATGGCCGGCTGCGCCGTGTGCGCTCGATTCATGCTAGGACGCGAGAACCCACCGCGTCAATATGGCGGGCAAAGCTATGGACGCTGGAAAACAGACCGACACCAGCGGGCGCGGCATCATGCTTGTTATATACCCCCAGCGATCGGCGGCGGTTGCGAGCGATGCCAAAAGAATTGTACGCGGCTCGCCCTACCTCCCGGAACTGCTCGCCGCCCTGGCAAGTCGCACTTCCACGCTGGAGTGGCCGTTGACTGCCGTGCGAACGTGTTTCCGCCGGCAATTACATCCGCATTCCTGTTTCCCACTGAGTTCCGCAGCGACCGCCTATGGGAAAATCCATGGTTGAAAACCACACCACCCGCTCGTTGGGCGAAGTATGGTCGATAGCTTACCAGCGACATTTTGACGCAATCGCTCGGTCGCAAGGGGATTCAACGCCATGAAACTGCGGCAAAAAGACACTAGCGAGAGTTGGCATGCAACGTGCTGTTGACACAGCAGTGCCTGAGTCAGGAAGAGTTCGGGCGTTTTCTGACACTTTACAAGCGTTGCATTTAAACAAAGAGGAGAACGACGATGTTAGCCTGGGCAGTTACCTTTCTGATTATTGCGTTGATCGCCGCGGCGCTGGGTTTTGGAACACTTGCCGGTACGGCCGCAACTTTTGCGAAGATCTTGTTCTTCGTGTTTATCGTCTTGTTTATTGTGAGCCTGATCTTCGGCCGTGGGCGTCCCGTGGCTTGATCGATGTGGAGCACCGTGGCTTGCTCGATAGAGCAGCAGCACAGTCGATTGGCCGGAAAACCCGGGAGATCTGAGCGATGAAAATATTGAAGCGAGCCGCTCTGCTCGGGGCGATGGCACTTTTCGTGGGGGTCGTCCCATTCACCGGATGCGAGCGCGAAGAGAACGTGTTGGACGTTGAAACGCCCGACGGCGAACTCGAGGTGAATCGTGACAAAGACGACGGAAGCATCGAGGTCGAAGTCGACGACAAGTAGTACACCCCAACTGCGTGATTTGCGGCGAAGTATTCAGACTCGGCCGCTGGGCCGGTAGCTGGGCTTGCCGGGGATCTGGGTGCGCAACGAGAGCAGCAGCGGACCGCTGGTTATATACAGCGTCCGCAGGTCGGAGCCGCCGAAGGTGCAGTTGGTCACCGTGTCCTGGGGCGTTTCGCGATAGGCCAGCAGCTTGCCCTGCGGCGAGACGACATGGATGCCGGGCCGCGTGTCGAGCGTCTCGCTTGAACCGCGCGTCTTGTGCAGCCCGGCGGCGATGTAGAGATTTCCCTCAGCGTCGATGCACATGCCGTCGCCGCTGCGGCCGGGATAAAAGTCGATTAGTACTCGCTCGTTGCTCAGGCTGCCGTCGTCGGCCAGGTCGTACGCCCGGACGTCGCGATGATGATCGGCCTCGGCGTGGGCTTCGATCAGGTAGAGCGTCTTTTCATCCGGCGCGATGACCAAGCCGTTGGGCATGTGGAGGTTTGGCCAGTGCAGCAGCCGGTGCAGCGAGCCGTCCGGATCGCGGCGATAGACAGCGTTGACGTTGTCCTGCTCGGGGTCGTCGCCCAAGCCCGGCCGGGAGGAAAAGTAAAGCCGCCCCTTGGAGTCCAGGCAAAGGTCATTGGGCGGGGCCAGCGGCCGGCCGTTATATGTGTCGGCCAAGACTTCGATCTCGCCGGTCTGCATGTCGGTGCGGGTGACGCGGCCGGCGCCGCCTTCGCAGGCCAGCAGCCGCCCTTCGGGATCGAACAACAGGCCGTTGGTCTTGTTGCTGTTTTCGCGGAAGACGCTCCGTTCTTTTTTCTTCGGATCCCAGCGGAGGATATGGCTGGGCGGGATGTTCGTGAAGTACACGATGCCCTGGCGATCGACGGCCGGACCTTCGGTAAAGACGTCATCGCCCTCGATGCGAGTTTCGATCATCGCCGGGCCGAGGTAATCATCCGACTTGAGGCCCTCGTAGGAGACGGCGGCGCACGCGCGACGCTGCGGTAGTGACAGATAAGCCAGGCCCGCCGCGGATGTGGTGAGAAAGCGCCGGCGATGGAGGGTGGTGGTTTGTGGCGATGTCATGGGTGGCCTTGTAATGTAGCGCGATGGTATTGAGTGTATTCGAATCGTAAAGGTGGCACAGACATTCCTGTCTGTGCGTTGACTGTGCAGTGCGAGGGCGGCGCTTGCAAAGCGAAGTAATAGGTTTGCTTCGTACCCCCCTCTCCCCGCGGGGGAGAGGGAGCAAGTGGGAAGCCCTCTCCAAACAATTAGCGAGAGAGCAAATCGAGCCGTCACTCACTCGCCGGGGGCAAGTTCTTGTCCGCGAAGTCCATAAACACCTTCCAGTCCTCCGGCGTGACCGAGTGCTCGCCGGGGCGGATGTAATAGCCCAGCCGGCTGTCGACCAGCTTGCCTAGTTCCGGCATCGCGTCGGCCTTCAGGCCTTCCACGCCCAGGAAGCGATACACCGGATCGGCCGCCTGCAGCATGCGGAACTGGCCCTCGGGATCGGCCCAGGTGTCCTCCTGCGCGTTGGAAAGCAGCACCGGCCGCGGTGCCACTAGCGCAATCAGCGAATGCTGGTCGAACGGAAGACGGTCCTCGCGGCCGTTGAATTCGGGAAACGTATCGCTGAACCAATGCGGGAAGGACGTGTTGATTCGCGTGACGCTCTCGCCCACGTCGCCGCGGCTGGGTGACGTGCCACCGCAGCCCGCCTGGTTCGGAATCACCAGGGCCACGCGGTCGTCAAGTGCCCCGACCAGCAGCGCCGTCTTGCCGCAGCGAGAGTGGCCCATCACGGCGATGCGGCTGCTGTCGATCGCCTCGTCGGTGACCAGATAGTCCAGCGCCCGCTGCAGTCCCCAGGCCCAAGCGGCGATGGTGCCCCACTCGTGCTTGCCGGGCTCGGTCTGCCCCGGCTTGTAGAAGTTCGGATGGATGCCGTCGGCGAACTGGGGCGTGTCCGGATCGATGTCGCCCGTGTAGAAGGTGGCCACGGCGTAGCCGCGATCGATGCATTGCTCGATCGGCCATCTTCCGACGTGACCGCCGCGCCCGGCTTCGGTGGCGCGATTGTCTTGGCAGCCGGGGCAATTGTCGTACACCCACATCTGCGGAATGGCGATCGACGGATCGTCCATCACCGTGTGATTACCGCAAAAGTTCAGCCCGAGAAAAGCCGGCGCCGGGCGCTCGCCGTCGTTCGGCACCACCACCAGCAAGCTGATCGGCCGGGCGGCGCCCGGGAAGGTGATCTCGACTTCCTTCTTGGTGGCCTTGCCGCCGAGCGCTTGCCGGTTGACTCGCACGATCTTGGCTTCGATGTGGTTCGGCGACGGCGGCGTGGTGCCGTACATGTAATGCTGAAACAGCGCGATCAATTCAGGCCGCCGCTCGCTGCGCCACTGCTCCGGCGACGTGACGCGCTGACCGTCGAACATCACCAACGGGTCGGGCGGCCCCGGTTGTGACGGCAATTGGTCGACCGGTGGGAAGTCTTGTGCCGAAGCGGCACCGGGCAGCGCACTTGGCAGCGCCGTCAGCGCAGCCAAGATCAGCGGGAAAGCGCGCGTCTGAAATCGTCTCATCGGTTGGTACTCCGAGCGTGGGTGCGAAGCAGGCGTCGGCGATCGGCCGTCCATTATGGCCGCGGCCGCGGCGGATTGCACGCCACGGTGACACCGACATTCCTGTCTGTGCGTGCGCGCCCCAGACCGAGCGTAGCGCGCAAGACTCCTCTCCCCTCCGGAGAGACGTTGGGAGAGGGGGTACTGGAATTTTGTTTGCACCTGGCGACGTTCGCGAAACGGAGAGAGCCGCATTTCACTCGCCCATGGAAGAGTCCGTGCTTCAAGAACTACGGTGTGCTTCGGGGGAGGAACACCCTCTCCCCGGCCCTCTCCCAGAGGGAGAGGGAGTAGGCGCGGATGGCCCTCTTCCAGAGGGAGAGGGAGTCGAAGCCAAAATTGCACGCCGCGGTGGCAGAGATATTTCTTGTCTGTGCGGTAGCTGGACTCGCAAGCGTTCAGCCGAATGCGGGGCCGTCTGAGTTCTTGCGAATTCAGCTACTTCATTTGTGCTTCTTCACCAGCCACTTCTCGATCGGACGAAGCAGCGCGAGCACGCCCAGCGCGACAATGGTGGTGGCGAAGGCCAGCACGTACAGCCCCAACCCGGCGGCCGTGCCCAGTGCGGCGGACAGCCAGATCGAGCTGGCCGTGGTGAGGCCCTTCACTTCAACCTGGTCGCTGAGCTTCAGAATCGTGCCGGCGCCGAGAAAACCGATGCCCGCGGCAATGCCCTGGATCACTCGGGTGATGTCGGTCGAGGGGGCCGGCGCGACTTCAGTTCCCACGATGGCAAACACCGCTGCCCCCATCGCCACCGCCATGTGGGTGCGCAGACCGGCCCAGCGGCCGTGGAACTCGCGTTCCAGCCCGACCATGCCGGCCAAGACCACTGCGGCCAGCAGTCGCACGATGGCGCTGGTGAAGTTAGTGAGGTCGTAATCCATCGTCGCATCCTCGTGGAAGATTTTTGCCGTGCCTCTGCTAGACGAGGATTTTACTCGACCGGCACCGAGTGCGCAGAGGGGGTGGGCGGCCACGGCCGGCTGAAAAAGGGGGGGACAGGCACGATGTACAGCAGTTCTCGCCGATGTTGCGCTGTCGTCTTACCCGTTCAACTCGCGATAGAGCGACAGGTAACCTTCCACCATCGCCGCGGCGGAGAAGCACTCGGCCACGCGTGCGCGGCCGGCCTCGCCCAGCCGCCGGGCAAGCTCCCGGTCGCGGAAGATGAGATCGGTGGCGCGGCCAAAATCGGCGCGGCCGCCCAGCCCGGCCAATAACCCGGTCTCGCCGTCGACCACCACGCGGCGATGGGCCGCGACATCACTGGCCACCACCGGCACGCCGGCCGCCATCGCCTCGAGCATCGCCAGCGGCACGCCCGTCTCTTCGCCGCCCGACCAGAACGCCTCGAGTTGCGGTAAAAATCGCGGCAGATCGTCGCGCCGGCCGAGAATATGAAAGCGATCTTCGCCACGCAGCAGCCAAATGAACCGCTCCAGCGCCGGCCGCTGCGGTCCGTCGCCGAAGATCAACAAGTGCACGTTCTTGTGCAAAACGTACATCAACTCGGCCGCCCAAATCACGTCCTTCAGCCGCCTGAGCGGTACCAGCGAGCCGGCCACGCCGATCAGCCGGGCGTCCTCGGGCAACTGCAGCTCGGCCAGGATCTCCGCCCGAGTGGAGCAAGTCCCTTCGAACGTCGGCACTCCGCAGGGGATCATGGTGAAGCGGTCGGCCGGCCAGCCCTCGGCAACGTAAAACTCTCGTTGTGCGGGGTCTTCGACAACGATGCCGCCGGCGCAGCGCGCACGGCGGCGATCGAGGTACCTTTGCCAACTGCCGGCGCGCGGATCGGCGCGGCGGACCGTGATGACCGTTCGACCGACGCCGGCGCGGGCCGCCGCCGCGATGCCGATTTGACTGCCCGCACCGTGCCAGGCGTGAACGATGGCTGGCCGTAGCTGAGCCAGTTGCCGCTTCAACCGCGGGACAATAAACAAATCGTGCGTCCCACGGCCGCGAACCGTCGAAGTGCCGATGCCTTCGCGTGCAAATCGTTCGGTCAGCGGCCCACCGCGATCGAGATAGCAGACGTGCGGCTCGAACTCGCCGCGCGGAAGCGCACCTGCGAGCGTCGCGATCTGGTTTTGGACACCGCCGGGCACGAGCGATTCGGTGATATAAACAATCCGTTGCGTCACGTTCGGGGGGAGATCTGGTGATGCTCGCTCGCTTGCACGTCCTCCGCGTCCAGGGCGGCCACGTAGGGGAGATTGCGGAACAAGTCGTTGTAGTCCAATCCATAGCCAACGACGAACTCATTGGGAATATCAAACACCGCGTAGTCGGGCTGAATCGCCACTTCGCACCGGTCGGCCTTGCGCAGCAGCACCGCCGAGCGGATCGACCGCGGATGCATCGCGTCGAGCTGCGAGATCACCTCCAGCAACGTGTGGCCGGTGTCGAAGATATCGTCCACCAACAGCACGTCGCGGTCGCTGACGTCCGGCAGCAGATCGGGATTGACGGAGAGCGTGGATCGCTCGGTGACGGCGCCGCGATAGCTGCGGGCTTGCACCAGCCCGACTTTTAGCGGAAGTTCGATGCGACGGATCAAGTCGGCCAACAGCACCATGCTTCCGGTAAGCACGCCGACGATCGTCAGCGGCCGTCCGGCGAAGTCCGCCTGCACCTGGCGCGCAAGGCCAGACACGCCGTCTTGAATCTGACTTTCGCTCAACAATGTTCTCAAGGACACGCGCTCCCGCGAGCAACGAGTGCTAATTTCGCCGGTGGCATTGTACGAAGCGGCGTACCGCGGCGGTACCCGCCTATCCCTTCTTCCGGTGGAGCGATAGACTAAACCTGGGGGTACGGAACGACGAGGTTTCTATGCGCGTATCGAACAGATCAGGAGACGGCAACGGTGAGCGACACGCATGGAGCATGGAGTGAGGAAGTGGTCGCGGGCCACACGTGTCACGTTTATGAACCTACCGAGCTCAGCGAACACGGGTATGTCATCGTCTATCTTCATGGCGTCCACCTGGGCATGCTGCACGAGCACCCGGCGGTCGTCGAGGCGTTGGATCGGCAGGGTTTTCGCATCGTCTGCCCGGTCACCGAGCGGAGCTGGTGGACCGACCGCATCTGCGCGGAGTTCGACGAGAAGTTGACGGCCGAGCGGTATGTGGTGGATCACGTGGTGCCGTGGATCGGGCAGCGCTTCGCAGCGCGGCCGCCGCGGATCGGCTTGCTTGGTACCAGCATGGGAGGCCAGGGGGCGCTGCGCCTGGCGTTCAAATACCCGAACACCTTTCCCGTGGTGGCGGCGATCTCGCCGGCGATCGACTACCACCTGCGCTGGGACGAGGGCGACGAGACGCTGCCGTTGATGTATTCCGACGCGGAGTCCGCCCGGCAGGATACCGCTACGCTGCACGTCCATCCGCTCAACTGGCCGCGCAACACCTGGTTCTGTTGCGATCCGACCGACCACCGCTGGCACGAATCGGCAGAGCGGCTGCGGATGAAGCTCTCCGCCCTGGGCATCCCGCACGAGTACGATCTGGATACCGAGGGGGGCGGCCACAGTTTCGACTATTACACGCAGATGGCGCCGGCGGCAGTTCGGTTTCTGGCCGACCGCCTGGGGCGTGAGCGGCTGCGCGTAGTGTGAGGGGCGGCTTGGACGGATGGTGGCACAGACATTCCTGTCTGTGCGTCCCTACTCACGAACCCAGCTACTGGGGCCGGCCGGCGACTTCCGGTATGCCTTGCGACGGATTGGCCGCGTCTAGATGCGTGAAGGGGAAGCCGCGGCCGTCGTCGACCTCGACCCGCGGTTCGCTCCGCCAGAACTGGATCGCCCGGGCTTCCAGCGGTTTGTTGTTGCGGTCCTGCCGCCAGAGCTGCGCGTCGGTCGTGCCGTCACCTTCCAGCGTGAGCAGGTCCTTCGACTGGTCGTAGGTCATGCGATGCGAGCGGGCGAGAAACTCGCGGCCCTCGACGCGCACGTTACCGCGGGTTTCCAACTCGATGGGCGGGCGGCCCGTCACCTGTAGCGGCGACTGAGCCACCGTGAGTTGATCGCAATCGAGCAGAAAGTCCCCGGCTCGCAGGCGGCCAGGGTTGTTCAGGTCGAGTCGGTCCTGCCAGGTGGCGATCGGCCCGTAGATCGCTTCGATGCGCTCGTAGAAGGTGAGCCGTTCGAGCCGCATCTGCCGCGGCTGCGGTTCTCGGATCGCGCCCCGCATCTCGCGCAGGAACGTCAGCTCCAGGTAGTTGAGCTTCGACTCGCCGTCGCTCTGGGACGATAAATTCGGCGAGGGTGTCACGCGCTGGCCAGGCGTGGCCGAAATTGACGCGGCATCGCCGTAGCGCAGCGTCACCAGCCGGCCTGGCCCGGAGCCGTAGATCTCGCCCGACTGCCGATCGATGATGAGATTTCGCAGTTGAATCCGATCGAGCGACACCTGACGATTGCCTTCGGTCGTGCGATTCTCCATGTACGTCTGCCCCTGGCATTCGATCCGTGCGACGTCGATCTCATCCGCAGCCGACGGCCGCGAGAAGCTGATCGGCCGCGTGAGCGTCACCGCCAGGATGCCGGTCTCCATGAGCTGCTGCGGGGTTTCGGCCACCACGCCGCTGCGGTAGCGGACCGTGCGGCCGTCGAACAGCATGCCCCCTTGCCAGGTGATCGTCATTGGGTCGGCACCCGCGGCGCCTTCGTTCCGGGGGAACGACATCTCGCCCGGGGCATCGATCCGCACCACATTCGCCGCCCGATCGACGTGGATCTCCGGCCCCTCCATGGTCATGCGGTGGCTGATCACCCGGGCGGGCTGTCCGCTGATGACCGCATGCGTCGAGGGGAGATGCGCGCCGGTGACTTCCAGCCGCTGTCCGACGATCTCCAGCGGTCGGGTCGTGATGTCGGTCGATTTCTCGGCGAATGCGACCTGCCCCTCGACGGTGACGCTGGCTACCTCCGGCGAGGCGCCTTCGGCCAGCAGCATTTCGATCTGGATGAGCCGCCCCTGAATGTCGTACGTGCGGCGGGGCGAAGCACGCTCAGCCGTCGCCGCGCGTGGCGGGCCGCTCGAATTGCCGGCCCCGGTGGGTGAAGTCGCCGGCGCGGCCGGCGCCGCGATTTGCTCGAACCATACCTCCAGGCGGTCGGTCTTGCCGGTGAGCATTTGCGAGTCGAGCACCACGCGGCCTTCGGCCCGGAGCCGATCCGGAGCGATGCTCAAATCCGGCGATTCGCCGCTGGCCGGCGACGGCACCGCGGCCGACGCGCTCGATTCCAGCAACCACAGGTGAACCTCGTCGGAAGTCATTCGGCCGATGTCGGCGAGCCGCAGGTCCACGGGCTGGCGCTGGCGCACTGTGCGGCCGTCCTGCACGACAGCAGGCTCGCCGAACAGCGAGATCACCGGAGCGTCGTCGGCCGGATCTCGCCGCAACTGGAGCCGCTGCGGCCAGTGTGCCTCGAAGACTTCGGATGGATCGTCCGGAGAGACGTACCGCAGCTTGCCTGGCCCGTCCGCCCGGGCGGTCCCCAGCCGGCGGCGATCGGCGGAAAACGAATACTCAATTTGCGGGGCGGTAATCTCAGTGGCGGCGTCTTGGAGCACGACCTCGCGATCGCCTTCGAGCGTGAGCCGGCGCGACTCGATTTCGTACGTGAGCCGCAGGCACCGGGCGTGCGCGGGGCGGGACGGCATGTCGACGTGGACCGGCTGGCCGACCGCTTCGAGCCGCAGTGGCCGCAGCGACGCCGCGCCGGAGCCACCGGCTGGCTGCGCCTGTGCTCCGCTTTGTGCACTGGCCGCGAAGTAGATCGAAAGTTGCTCGCAGCGGAGCGTGTCACTCGGTCCGGCCGGATTGTGCCGCAAGACGTCGACCTTATCTTCGAAGGTCGCCACGTGCTGGTCGAAGTTGAAATGGAACGGGCCTTCGCAGGTCACCTCCAGCGGGACGGCTTCGGACGGTTCGCCCGCCGCGGTGGCCGCATCGCCTTGTGCCGAGGCAAGCTCCTCGCCGCCGATCACCGCGTGCAGTTCGACGTCACGGGACAGCTCAAACCAGCCGATTCCGGCGACATTGAAGCCGCCGGAGGCCCCGCCGCCCGAGAGCAGCCGAATCCGCATCTCCGTGCCTCGGCCGCGGTGGGGGCCGAGTTGAAACTCGACCGGGTGCGGAGTAAAGATTTCCGCTTCGGTCAATTGCACGGGGCCGGGGGTCGTGATGTGCAGATCGTCCGCCGGGCCCGGCTCGTTCATGTCGCTACGAATCGTGATGGGACCGTTCAGACGTCCCTTTTTCAATGGGCCGTTGGGGACCGGGGAATGATCCTGATCACCTGCAAACTCCAACACGGCACCCTGCGGCGCTTCCAGAATCACCGCGTCGCGCGGCGGCGAGAGCGACTCGGTGTGCGGGGCGGGGAAGAAGACAATCGCACATTTTTTCAGCGTGACGATCTCGTCCTCGCGGCGGCGACTGGATGTCGCGAGCTTGTAGTCCTCGATCAGCAGCATCGCACGGTTGCTCTCGATCACCATCGGCCGCTTGCGGGCCCAGTGACCGGCGGGGAAGTAGGCTTCGAACATCTTTTGGTAGCGGCCCGAGTAAATGCGCGCCGGGCTGCGGTCGAGGCCGCCGGACGTCGTGCCAACGCGACTGGTCGCCGGTGGCTCGATCAGCGGCACCGCCAATTGGCTGTAGAGCCAGTACACGGTGAGCACGGCCAGGAAGCAGGCCCCGCCGCGCCGCAGCCGTGACAGTCGGAAGGAGAGTCGGGAGGATCGCATCCTGAACTCTCCTAAAGGCGGTGGGGGAGACAAGTGAAAACGAAAGTCTCGCGACGAGGCCGCACAGACGCCGAATGACTGTGCCACTCTATGGGTAGCTCGACTCATCGATAGCTGGACTCGTGAGAGTTCAGCCGGTTCCGGGGCGCGTCTGAATTCTCACGAATTCAGCTACGCCGAACGTCTGTGCCAGCGAAGGTTTTCGTCTACGTCGTGAAGTAGCGGCGGATCAAGTCGTCCCAGCGGTGCTGGTTTTTGAGGATCAGCTCGACCGTCTCTCGTACGGCGCCGCGGCCGCCGTCCATGCTGGTCGTATAGTGGGCGGCCTGACGCACTTCGTCGGCGGCGTCGGCCACCGCCACTCCCAAGCCCACGCTGCGGATGACGGGCAGGTCGTTCAGGTCGTCGCCTACGTAACAGGCTTGCTCGGCGGAGAGGTTCAACTCATCGAGGATCTGCTGCACGGCGATCAACTTTTCGCCGATCCCCTGCCGGAGGATGTTGATGCCCAGCTCGGCCGCGCGAAGCTTGACGACCTGCGACGTCCGCCCGGTCACCAGGCCGCAGCGATACCCGGCCCGCTGCCACAGGTGGATTCCCATGCCGTCGCGGATGTGGAACTGCTTAGCCTCGATGCCTTGGTTGTCGAACCACACGCCACCGTCGGTCAAGACGCCGTCGACGTCGCAGAGCAAAAGTTCGATGCGTTCGCAGCGCTCGTCCAATCGCATCAGGCTTTGGTCTTTATGAAGAAATTCGGGTCGGGGAGAATGCCAGGGGCACTCGTGCGTGCGGTCTGATCAAGGCGTCACACTGATTTGGCTGACTTTGATGGAATCGCGACAGGGGCGTCGGGCTGGCAGGGGCTCTCCACTAACTACGTTTCGGCTCGGCGGCGGAGTTCGGGTAGATCAACACGTTCGGGCCACCATCTTCGACAGCAGGGTGGGATCGCTCCGCTTGCGCAAAGTCTGCGTCCTCCGGCGGCAGGCCGACCACGTCGGTCAGGTCGATCAGCCCCAGCGGCACTCCGGCAGCATCGACCACCGGCAGCTCGCTGATCTTGCGCTGCCGGAGGATCTCGATCGCTTCGCGCAGCGCCGCCCCACTGGCAATCGTCGACGGCCGGCGGGTCATCAGCTTGGCGATCGGCCGTTCCAATATTTCGGTCGAATGGGCCTCGAGCAGCCGGGCCAGGTCGCTGTCGGTGAAGATGCCGCTAAGCCGATTTTCTCTGGAGGTTAACATGATCGCGCCGCTACGGCGACCGGGCCGCATGCAGGCCACCAGCACCTGGCGGAGCGTCAGGTCGTCGCGGGCTACGCGGCAGGCCGTCAGGAGCCGCATGTGATCGTCGACGCGGCTCAAATGCCGGCCCAGGCTGCCGCCGGGATGAAAGCGGGCGAAGTCCTCGGGGCGGAAGCCTCGCATGCGGCTCACGACCAGGGCCAGCGCATCGCCGACCGCCAACATCGCGGTGGTGCTGGTGCTGGGAGCGAGACCCAGCGCACAGGCTTCGCGCAGCTCGCCCAGTTCGACGGTCACGGTGGCCGCGCGTGCGAGCGTACTTTCGCGGTGCGCGGTGACGGCGATCAGTTCCACGCCGAAGTCCAGCAGCGAAGGCAGCAGCCGCACGATCTCTTCGGTTTCACCGCTCTGTGAAAATGCCAGCACCAAGTCGTCGCCGTGCAGGCGGCCCAGGTCGCCGTGCAATGCCTCGCCGGGATGCAGGTAATGGCTGCGAGAGCCGGTGGAGGCCAGCGTGGCGGCTGTCTTTTGCGCGATGAGGCCAGCCTTGCCCATGCCGGTGGTGATCACGCTGCCGCGTACTTGAAAGATGAGATCTACCGCGCGGCACAGCTCGTCATCCAGCCGCATAGCCAGTTCCGACAGAGCGGCCGCCTCCAGGCGGACGATCTCGCGGGCGTAGCGCAGTTGCTCGAAGGGCGTCAGCGAGCGTGCCGCCGCATTGGCATCCGTGCTCATCATCGTCATCCATGACGTGTCTTTTTGATTTTACGGGTCGGGATTGTACACGCACCCCCGCCCGGCGGCAACGCGAGCGCGCGTGCTAGCATTGAGGACTTCCAGTCTCCCTCTCCCCGCCGGGGAGAGGGGGTACCGAACAAAACGGCGACGCATTTCGGTGGCATTGAATCTATCATGCCGCCCCGGATGCTCGAAGGCCGGGCCGACGACGGTTGTGTCGGAGCAAAAGCTCCGACGGTGGCACAGACATTCCTGTCTGTGCATTGCCGGACGTGCAGCATATCGGGTGGCACGGCTCGCTTATTCAGCAGTGCACTTAATTTTCAGGAGAGCTCTTACCGAAGCGGGATTTGCTGCAACTATCTTGCTGGAACGCTGAGAGATTGTGAGTCGGTACTAGCGAATGGTTACCGTTCTGTTGAACCCCCTCTCCCCGGCGGGGAGAGGGGGTCGCCGGTGATCGCCCAACACCGATGACAGGCACTGCTCCGACAAACAGCCGAAGGACAGACAAGAATGTCTGTGCCACCCGTTTCCCTACACCGCGGCGTAGGTGCTGGCGTACTGCTCGACGCTCTGGCACTTGACCTTGCCGGCGTTGCCGGCCTGGCCGAAGGCCGTCATGCGGGCGATGCATACCTCGCGCATCGCGTCGCGGGCCGGCTTGAGGTAGTCGCGAGGGTCGAATTTTTCGGGATGCTCCGCCAGCACCTGGCGGATCGCGCCGGTGATCGCCAGGCGGTTGTCGGTGTCGACGTTGATCTTCCGCACGCCGTGCTTGATGCCGCGCTGAATCTCCTCGACCGGCACGCCCCAGGTCTGGCGGATTTGGCCGCCGTACTTGTTGATGATGTCCTGCAGCTCCTGCGGCACCGAACTGGAGCCGTGCATCACCAGGTGGCAGTTGGGCAGACGCCGGTGAATCTCCTCGATGCGGCCCATCGCCAGCACTTCGCCGCCCGGCGCGCTGGTGAACTTGTACGCGCCGTGACTGGTGCCGATCGCCACTGCCAGGGCGTCGACGCCCGTCTCGGCGACAAACCGCTCCGCCTCGTCCGGGTCGGTCAAAAGCTGCTCGCGGCTGAGGGTCCCTTGCGCGCCGTGGCCGTCCTCCTGCTCGCCCATGCCCGACTCGAGCGAGCCGAGGCAACCCAACTCGCCCTCGACCGAGACCCCGCGGCTGTGCGCCCACTCGACGACCTGCCGGGTGACCTGGACGTTGTAGTCGAAGTCGGCCGGCGTCTTGCCGTCCTCTTTGAGTGAGCCGTCCATCATCACGGAGGTGAAGCCGTTTTCGATTGCGCTGCGGCAGGTCTCGGGACTGTTGCCGTGGTCCTGGTGCATGACGATGGGAATATGCGGATAAAGCTCGGCGGCCGCCAGCATCAGATGCCGCAGGTAGTTGTCCTGCGAGTACTTTCGCGCGCCGCGCGAGGCCTGAACAATGACCGGCGACTCGGTCTCGTCGGCCGCCTCCAAGATCGACTGGATCTGCTCCATGTTGTTCACGTTGAACGCGGCCAGGCCGTAGCCGTTCTCGGCGGCATGATCCAGAAGCAGACGCATCGGTACCAGGGGCATGATTCACTCCTCTCAAACGGTCAAGCGGCCGGTGCCGCATAGCGGATCGATTCACGGCCGGCGATGGCGGTTCAGCAAAGCCGATCACCAGCCGATCACCTTGATACCATGAATTTTAGAGGTTGGCCGGCCCAAGCGCAAGGTCCAATCGCGGCCGTCAGCGGGGCGAACGTCAATTGTCCGCGGCCGCCAGCGGCGGCAGCTCGTCCTCGGAAAACAGGGCGTCGTCGGGCGTTTGCGCCAGCCGTATCACGATCATCTTCTGCTGCTGATGGGCTTCGCCCGGCTCGGTGAAGAAGTGATGCCCCAGGCTGCCGGGACGGTCCGGAAGGCTCGTCACCAGCAGCATCTGACCCGGCGAGAGCTGCGTCTCCAGGCGGAGCTTGGCAAACGACTCGATGGGCCGGGCCATGGAAAGCCGCCCGATGCCATCTTCGAAGGTGTACTGCCGCTGCGGGTCGCCGTGGTGAATCTCCGGCAACAGGACCAGGCGAGCCTGCCCGTCCGCTTCCACCTGAACGCTCACATCCAGCACGGTCTGCGCCTTGGAGAGCGACATGCCGCGAACTTGGCCGCCGTCGTGCAGCAGGAACGACAGCTCCGGCAGGATCTGCGAGAGGACGTACTTGCCATGCCGGCCGTTTCGCAGGTGCATCAGTTGCTTCTTCACCATCGGCTCGGTTTCAACATTCACGTCCTGTTGCAAGGGATCGCTGTGGACCGGTTCGTCCCGCAGGTTTAACAGACGGACCAACTGCGGCGGCGGGCTGCTGCCCAACACGCCGGCCCGGATCCCGCTACGGGCAAGTTCTTGTCGCAAGGCGTGCGGCAGCTTCAATTCGTCGACGTGATGCCACAGCGCGTCGTTCAGTTCGGCATCGCCGTACGGAAAGCGGGCGGAGAAGATCTCGATAGCCACGCTACTGGGTGAGGGCGTCGCCGGGCGGAGCAGCGACAGCTCCTTCTCCGGGTCGGGAGTGTCCAGCCACAACGTGCAGCCTGTCAGCAGCGGCATGACGAGCAAACCCAACAGCAAGCGCGCAATCACCGCGCGCAATGTCCGCCGCGCCGCGTCGAATTGACGAGTGTCATCCATGACCGATTCGTCGGGTAGAAGAGGCCGCCAGCGGTGGCGATTTGGCCAAATGGGCCGACAGGCGGGGCGTACGATACCCGTGGCCGCCCGGCGTGTCAACGCGGTTAAAACAGGCGAAACTGCCGGCTACCAGACCACGATGGACCGGAAGGCGCTGCGAAACGAGGTGGGGACTGCGTTGCGGGGGGATGGGAGGTTTGAGGTGAGCGGGGGGAAGTGGGCCAAACAAACTGACAGCAAAAAATGCTTGACTCAGTAATGTTGCCTGCTACGCTGGGCAGGCATACAATGGTGATTCGCCTGCGGAACGAATGGAAGCACACGGACGGCCGCAGCAATGCGAATGGACTGCCAGGAGCGAAGTCGCGCCACGTGCCCTTTCTTGTGCATGTGGTTTATTTTTGCGCCAAGACTGACGGCAGTGGCAAATTGCGTATGGCAAAATCGCCGAAAAAAGCGGCATCCACCAAGAGGTATTTCGCAAACATTTACCCGGGGAATGATGAACCGCTACCGGAAGCATTCTCTTCTGCTGTTTTGGAATTGCAGAACACAATAAATCAGGATGTTTTGCTGCTTGTTCAAAACGACAGCGAATCTCCCTATGGTGAACTTGGGCCAACGGTATGGAGATCAATATTTGAACTACGTAAGTCGATGAAGAAGGGGAAACCAATCGGGGTTTTGCTGGATTCTCCAGACGGGTATGCGAGGGAGTCGTATAAGATTGCCAGGTTTTTGATCCGGCATTGTGGCGGGTACAGCGTATTTGTTCCTTCGTATGCCAAAAGTGCCGCAACAATGCTTGCCCTAGGGGGAGATTTCATCCTCTTAGGAAACCACGCTGAATTGGGACCGATCGATGCCCAGGCGATGTCACCGGATGAGGGGCGATGTCGCTCCGTATTGGACGAGGTGCAAACTCTAGAGAGATTGAATGCATTTGCGCTTCGGTCACTGGACGAAACGATGCAATTGCTTATCAGGCGAACCGGAATGAGGGTGGACAGGCTCCTTCCGGAAGCGATGTCGTTTGTCGACAACTTTGTGCGTCCACTGATGGAGAGCATCGATACGACACGTTGGACGGAAATGTCCCGTGTGCTTAAAGTCGGTGAAGATTACACGATACGTCTTCTGAAGCGAAAATATCCAACGCAACTAGCAGAATCAATTGCACGCGAACTCGCGTCCAAATACACCGAGCATGGGTTTGTCATCGACGCCGAAGAGTTGGAGGATTTGGCACAGCGATTGCATCTTGACATCAAGGCGCCACTTGCATTGGCTGCCGACGACCCAACGATAATGAACGGCAAGGTTGAGCCCATTTTCGAAAAGATCAACCCATTTTTACACAAATTGACAGCAATCGGTTTTATGGAGCCACGTCCATGAACAAGAAAACAAAGCCGGAAGGCGAAATGAAAAAAAACACTACAAGCCGTACGCCTACTACACCCGCCCGGGACGCCGTGGAAACCGCTATTGATTTGGCGAAATCAGATCCATCGTTAACCTGGGAAGAGCAGCTTGCCAGACAGCCCGGGCGAGTGACGCCTTGGCCGTCAGCATCCGATCCCACGCCAAGCTGATGCCTTAATTTGGCCGCCCCAAACTTGTAACTCACCCACGCCCCGCACAGTCCGGGGCGTTTTTCTTTTCGTGGTGCTAATGGTAGTTCGTGTCCCTGGTTCAAAGTTTGCTGAAGCCACCGCCCGGATACCCAAAGTAAAGTGGGTGGTGGACTTTTGCTCAGCGCACAGTTGGCCACGAAATCGTATTGACAGCAGATTGCAGAATCCATATGCTGTGGTGAGCTAGCAGCGGATTCACAATATACGCGATACAAGACCGCGTGGAGTTCGGGTGAATCCGAGCTAGCTAGCCACGCGGTCTTTTCTTGTACCGTGGTGGCGAGGCCGCCCAGGAGGGGCGTCAGAGGGATGCCGATGGAATGGCCTGGACGTTGTGAGGCTACGGTTGCTGCCTACCGCACCGGCGGCAGCGGCTCGACCACGGGACGGCGAACTGATCCGGCACCGCGCTCTTTCATCCAGTGCGCCGCTTCGCGAACAGTCGGCGCAGCGGCGGAAGCCCCGCCCGGCATTGGCGGCAGCGTCTCCTCCGGCAGCACGTCCGCCGGCGGTGGCGGGATTTCAGCCTCCGGCGGCTGTGCCCGGTTCAGACGCTCCAGCGGGTCGTCTAACTGGAAGAACTGCTCGGCCGCTTCATTGCCTGGCGGGTACAGTTCCACGTTCGGAAGCGGCACGATAGCGGCCGGATAGTAGCGCGGCGAATGCATGCGTCCCAAGGGTCCGATCGATCCGAAGCGTTCTTCCATGAAGCGGATGCCATGCGTCTCGAGAATCGTACCGGTCTGCCGCTCCAGGTTGGCCAGCTCCACGTTGTACTGCGCCAGCGATTGCGCTTCGGCGCTGACCGCGTTCCCCCAATCGGCGATCGCCTGCAACACGTTGAGTTGGTCGGCCAGGCCTTCGCGGAAGAGCACATATTGCTGGTCGATGTTGATGAGCGCCGCCTGCCGGGTGGCGCGAAAACGTGTGTACTGGCGATAAAACTGATCGAGGTTGCGCAGATTGGCGGCCAGCGTGTGCAGCGCGGCGTGCAGCCCTTGCTCGATGTTCGCCCGATCGCGGGTGATGATCAGTTCCTGTCGCCGCAGATTGGCGCGCGACTGCCGCAGCCCGAGCGGCACGGAGAAGTTCACTCCCAGCGTCCAGTCGGTGAACTGGCCGCCGTCGGTCGAGATCGTCGCGCCGCTGGGCATCTCGCCTTCCAGGCCGTTCCAGCGATAGAGCATCACCGCGTCGACGCTCGGCAGGGCCTCGTTTTCGGCTTGGATCAAAAGCTGCTGGTCGGCCTCCAACACGAGCTTCAGCTCGATCAGGTCCGGCCGCCGCTGTTCGGCCAGCGCGGCGATTGCCTCCCAGTCGAAGCGCAACAGGTCGTCGGTCGGTGGGGTGATCGGTACGAAGTCCACCGGATCGGTCGGGGGGATGCCCAGCAGGTTGCGCAGGGCTGCCTCGGAGTTGAGCAGATTGGCCTCGGCGGCGATCAGGTTCGCGCGGAAGTTCTCCAGCGCTACGCGGGATTGTGCGACATCCCCCGCCGAACCACTTCCGACAACCGATGCCCTCTGCGCGCGGTTGTACGTAAACTCGAGCTGCTCCACCTGCTTGCGACGTGCCCAAACATCGGTCCGCGCAAAGACCAGCCCCCAGTAGGCGTCGACGACGCCGCGGACAAGTTCTTGGGCGCTGTCCTTGAACTGGAAGTAAGACCGCTCGGTGTCGATCCGGGCCACGACGATTGGAACCATATTCGCCGCCACGCCGGCGCCCTGCAGCAGCGGCTGCGTGTAGGCCAGCGTCACCGACGAGCGCGTTTGCGGATTGAGCGGCAAGTTGCCCGGCTGCACGCGGACCGGATTGGCATCGACCAGAAGCTGCGACTGGCCGCCGTGGACGTTCGTCTTCGTCAGCGCCATATCGAAGTTGTAGTCGTCCGTGCGAGCGCCGGCGATCAGCGCCTGACTGGGATCGAGCGGATCAAAAATGGCGGCGGGCGTTTCGAAGCGGTTGAAGTTGTTCTGAATATCGAGTGTCGGATCGAAGCGGGCCCGCTGCTGGTCGATGGCCGTGCTGGCGATCGCGGGGTCATAGATCGTGGTCCCGCTGCTGGCCGCGCCGACACCAGCCAGCACGCGAATGACCTCGGAGTTGGCCAGTGCGATGCGGATCGCCTCGTCGAGCGAAAGCGGCTGCTCCGGCCGGGTTTCCTCAAACGTGGAAACCGTTTCCGGCGGCGGCAGATCCGGGATCGGTATGCTCGGAAGCTGCGAGGGGTCGCGGACCGTGATGGTGCGCTCTTCCGGCAAGATGATCCGGGAGAAGACTTGCGCGCGCGCAAAGCTTGCGGCCCCTGCCACCACCAGCAGGCAAAACACAGCGGCAAACCGGCATACGGCACAACCCATAGACAAACGCTTCGGTCGGGTTGTGCCTGGTGGTCAAGCTTTTCTTGTGGTGCCGGTTTCTCTTAAACCGGCGGCTCAACTTCCTCGCTCGATCGTAACGCCTGGGCAGCCTGGGCAAAGTCGGTCGTATCTGCCACTATCCGACCGTCGCGCAGCACGACGGTCCGCTTGGCGTGCCGGGCAACCTCCTGGTCGTGCGTGACCACGATCACCGTGATGCCGCTCTCTTCGTTCAGCTCTCGGAACAACTCGATCACTTCGCGGCTGGTCCGCGAGTCGAGATTGCCGGTCGGCTCGTCGCCCATCAGGATGTCGGGCGAGTTGACCAGCGAGCGGGCAATGGCCACCCGCTGTTGCTGACCGCCGGAGAGTTGGCCGGGGTGATGGTCGAGCCGGTCGCCCAGTCCGACGCGCTGGAGCAGATCTGTCGCCCGGCGACGGCGTTGGCGCCCGCTCATGTGCGGAGCGTACAGCAGCGGCAGTTCGACATTCTCCAGCGCACTGGTGCGGCCGAGCAGGTTGAAGTTCTGGAAGACGAATCCCAGCCGGCGATTGCGGATGCGGGCGCGCTCGTCGCGAGTCATGGCCTCGACGTGCTCGCCGGCCAGCAGATACTCGCCGCGCGTGGGTCGGTCGAGACAGCCAACGATGTTCATCAGCGTCGACTTGCCCGAGCCGGAGGGACCCATCAGCGCGACGTACTCTCCCGGCTGGATCGAAAGGGTCGCCTCGCGCAGCGCTTCGACCTGGACCTCGCCCAGATCGTAGATCTTCCAGACGCTACGCAATTCGATGAGCGGCATGAGGTAATTCGAGCCAAGACAATTGGGGGGCAGCAGACGTTCGGTGCCTGTGCGATTGGTCAAAATCCCTCTCCCCGGCCCTCTCCCAGAGGGAGAGGGAGAAAGGGTCGCAGCCTTCTTGCCGAAAAGGGGCACAGCCCGCTTGCCGGAATGGTGGCACAGCCCGCTTGCTGGAATAGTGGCACAACCATTCTTGTCTGTGCAGGCCACTCGAGACAACTGCCGGAGATATCGAGCAGGGCGGCAACTTAACCGCGGGCGTGCTCCACAAGCTGGCCGATTGTCTCGGACAGCAGGGCATCGCCGCCGAAGCTCATGCCCAGGCCGCGGATTTTCTCGGTGACGATCTGGTGCTTAGGCGTGCTGGGCTGGCCGGAGATCGTGCTGGAGCTGCCCGCCAGCCGCTTGGCGATGGTGGCCACTTCGTGCCGCGAGACATAGCGATCGTAGCAACTGTACGCCTGCCCGGCGACGCCCTCGGCGGTCAACAGCAGCCTCAGGGCCTTGGCGACGTCGGCCGCGTGAACCTCCTTGCCTCCGCCTTCGCAGGTAACGTCTT
Organism: Pirellulales bacterium; assembly: GCA_040880125.1. Lineage (GTDB taxonomy): Bacteria > Planctomycetota > Planctomycetia > Pirellulales > JBBDJB01 > JBBDJB01. The sequence continues at coordinate 32,207 of JBBDJB010000054.1, forward strand.
CGCCGCCGACGACGCGGGAGACGAGGTCAAACCACTTGCTTTGCTCGACCGGGTGGGCGGCGCCGTACACGCCAGTCGGCCGCAGCGCACAAATCGTGTAACCACGCCCCAGCCCGTAGCTGTGGACGAACTTCTCGATGGCAGCCTTGTGCGCGCCGTAGTGGCTGCTGGGCCACAGCGGGTGGGCTTCGTCCAGCGGGCGGTCGTCGAGGATTTGTTCGTGCACCGCGCAGGTCGAGACAAACAGAAAGCGGGCTGCGCCGGCCGCCCGGGCAGCCTCGATCAGACGGATTGTGCCGACGACGTTCTTTTCGACAAAATCGGCTATGTCTCCTTCGCCACCGCGAAAGCCTCCGCCGGGATGATACAGCGCGGCATGGATCACCGCGTCGGCTCCTTCGGTCAACGCGGTCGCAGAGGCGGCGTCGCCCAGGTCGCCCTCGATCCATTCCACGTTCTTGGAGAGATGCTCCAGCCCGGCCCGATCGCTGGTGGGGCGATGCCAGGCGCTCACCTCGTGGCCCTCGTGGACCAGGTGAGCGAGGATATAGCGGCCAATGAAGCCGGTGCCGCCGGTAACGGCCACTCGCATGCGTAACTCCTGGATTGCGGTCTAACAGCCTGTTGAAAAACGCCGTCGTGACGTTTTTCAACCTCGCCAAGTTCGGAGCAAAGCTCCTCACGGCTCGCAAAATAACGACTAGCGTCGTCATTTTGGCATCACCTCCATGTGATGCAGCAGCCTGTTGCAAAATCAACATGCTGCTAAGCAACTCGGCCCGTCGATGAGGCGAAGGCGAACACACGACGGCTGCCCATCCCGCCGTGTGCGACGTTGAGAGGCAATCCCGCTCCGCCCTCGATCCTCACGCGGAGTATACGGCGCAAGACCATAACAAGCGACCGCCCCCGCGCGGAAGTTCATCCACGCGAGGGCGGCGGGCAGTTGAATAACGCGGTTATTGCGCGGTCACCAATCGTTACTCTTCAAACCGTGCTGCAGCCTCGTCGTAGGCCGTCTGCAACTCGGCCCATGCCTGGAGCGTCTCTTCGCGCAAGTCCTGCCAATTCTCTTGCGCAGCCGACTGCACTTCGGTGAACTGCTGGCTGAACTCTTCTCGCTCTTGCTTAAGCTGGTCCAGCTCTTGCTGCCACTGGGCTTGAGCTACTTCGCTCAGTTCCTCGCCGCGGGCTTCGAGTTGCGTAATCTGCGTGTTCAGTTCGTCAAGTTGCGTCTGCAAGTCCTGTACGAACTCTTCCTTCGTACTGGCCTCTGGAGTGTCGGTTACTTCGCCCTCTTGGGTGCCGGTGTCCACGTCCGGGCGAGCTTCGTCCGTGGTAGTTTCCTCGGGCGTGGTCTCCTCCGGCAGGGCATCGTCGGCCACAGGCTCCTCAACGACGACGGGTTCCTCGACCACGACGGCGTCGCCATCGGTCGCCTGTTCGTCGGCCGGCGGTTTATAGGTCGTGGTTTCTGTGTCGGTCGGTTGGGTGCACCCGGCCAACGCCACGGCACAAAACGGACCGAACGCCCAAGCGGTTACTGTGCGTCGCATCTGAAAATCTCCTCTGGTTATCGGCGAATTGCCAATGGTTGTGTGGTGGGTCGTCCACCCCACGCGGTTGGTGTTTGCTGTTGATCGTCCTGGCTAGTGCAACTGGGATGCCGCTGCTGTAAAAACTCGGCTGCTGCGGCACCACGCCGCCGCAGTGAGTGTGGCGTCCACTTCATTACCAGTTGCAAGTGCAAACTACGCCGGTCTCGAGCCGGTGCGACGCCGCCGGCCCGACAACGTGTCGCATGCGCGGTGCTTTTATCGAGACGTCGGCGCGGGGGTCACTGGTAAGCGCGCCTCCTGGCAACTTATCCGCGCGCTAAGTCGTCGAGGCAAACCCGGCCAAAGCAGAACTTCGCGAACAGACGAGAATTCGGCAAGCAGCGGAGTCTAGGCAAAGGTTTTCGCCTGCGCAGCTTTTGCCGGTCCTTCCGGAAATTCCCAATATTCCACAAAAGCGCGTCGATAGAGATTTTCGGGCCGGCGTAAGTCTGCCGGTTGTTCGTCCTGTATGCCCTCGCAAAGATGTTCCGGCCGTAAGGCTTCGGCCGGGCCGACCCAATTCGACAACGCCCTACTAAGGCGGGAGAACCGACCATGTTTTGGCCCTATCGCAGTCGACTGGCGGCGGTGTTCGGCGCCGTCCTCGTTTCCCTGATCACCGCGGCACCGACTCCGGCTTGGGACGCGCCAAAGGTGGACGAACCGGAGGAGAGCCTGGCGGTGGTCGACGACGCCGACCAGCAGGAAGAGGCTTCGCTCGAATTGATCCACAAGCTGTCAACCGCCAAGCCCGAGGTGGTCAGCGACCGCCCGTCAGCGTCGCCGGCCGGACTGGCCAGCTCGCGGCGATCCGCTGCTCAACCGACGGCCTACCAAGAGCCCGAGGCATTAGCGCCCGGCACCGGCCTGCCGGAGGGGATTGGCGACCCGGGCGACCCGTACGCCGAGTTCGTCCCGATGCCGATGGGAGAGGGCGATCCGATGGCATGCGTCGACTGCAACGTCGCACCCTCGTTTTGGGCGCACCGCACTGGCGTGTTCGCGGAATTCCTCTACCTGCGGCCGGCCAACGTCGACATCGTCTACACGCTCCAGATGACCGGTCCCGATCCGGAAGACGACTCGCCCACCGGGCCGGTCGGCCAGGTGGCCTTCGATGCCGAGCCCGGCATCCGCGGTGGTTTCGCCTGGGCGATGTCGGATTCGTCGAGCCTGCAGGCGTCGTACACGTTCTTCGAATCCAGTACGAGCGACTCGATCGAGGCGACCGGCGCCGACGTGTTGCAGTTTCAGGTGTCGCATCCCAGCGTCGCCAACGCCGGCGCGACCAGCATCAGCTCGCAAGCGGCGTACGATCTGGAGTTTCAGCGGATTGACCTGGACTATCGCAGACTGTTGTATGGTTCGTGCGACTCGGCGCTGAACTACTCAATGGGCTTTCGCTATGCCAGCCTGGAGCAGCAACTGCTCGCCGAGCAGTCGGTCGGCGTCTCCACCGGCTTGACCACAGTCACCACGGAGATCGACTTCGACGGCTTCGGCATCGGCTTCGGGCTGGATGGCCAGCGCCGCAGCCAACATTCCGGCCTGCTCGTGTACGGGAAGGGCGGCGCCAGCTTCCTCGCTGGCGAGTTCAAGGCCGACTTCCAGCAAGTCAATCAGTTCGGCGGGGCGGCTCTGATCGCCAACGACTGGACCGACCAGCGTTTGGTTTCGATCCTCGAAGCCGAACTGGGCGTCGGCTGGCAGAACGATTGTGGCGACCTGCGGTTCACCGTCGGCTACAACGTCTCCGGGTGGTTCAATACGCTGACCACCGGGCACTATATCGCCGGAGTGCAGGAGCTGGAGTTCAACGAGTTGGACGCGTTGGACGAAGCGATGGCCTTCTCCGGGCTGACCACACGTCTGGACTGGCGGTTCTAGTGGGCCGCGGACCGCCCCATCAAGCAATCTCTATCCGTTCCAATTTCATCACCGACCCAGCGCACCTCAGCGCGGGTTGGTTTTTTGTTGCGCAGGTCCGACATCCCCGGGACAACGCCCGCCCCACCCGACGGCCCGTCGTTTTCCACGAAAAAGATTTGACTGCGGCGATTGCCCTCATTATCCTAGCTACCCAGATTAACACCTTCTGATATGTTGGGGCGATTGTCGACTTTGCGGCCATGATCGCATCCCCCTGCACCAGGAATGGTGGCAGACGTCTGACTTTGAGTATCGCACCGTGACCACCGTTAGCCGCCATCGCCGGCTCGCCTTCCTGCGACGCCTCCGATCGCCTAGCGCGCCGCTGGCGTCTGCTTTGGTTGAGCCTGCTGTTTTCGCCTCCGCCGGATGGAACCCCCGGGGCCTTGCCGTCGATGGACCGCAATAGATGGGGAACGTTCCATGTCGCTGAACCGCTTCCGTGCGCGCTCGCGGAAATCAACTCGCCGCTTTCCGCGAACCTCGCGATATTACCCCGCCTTGATCCGCTTCGAACACCTGGAAGAGCGGCGCGTGCTGAGTGCCGACGGTGGTGGAGTTTTCAATTTCGATGGTCCGCTCGCGGGCGAGCTAGTCTCGGCCGCCCTGTTGGAGTACGCCGACTTCCAGTTCTCCGACGGCAACCGCTGGTCCACCACCGCCACCGACGGCGGCGGTCTGGCCCAGGGCGATCCCACCACGCTGACCTGGAGCATTATTCCCGACGGCACCTTCATCGGTGCGTCGAGCTTCGACGCCAACGGCGGTGGACCGGGCAACAGCGACATGATCGCCTTCCTTGACGGCGTCCGCGGCGACGGAGGCGGCGGCGCCGACCTGACAATCCGACCCTGGTTCGATGTCTTTGCCGATGCGCTTGATCGGTTAGCGTCCCTTTCCGGACTTACGTTCGTCTACGAGCCTGCCGACGACGGCGTCAATCACGGCTCGGCCGCCGGATCCCTCGGCGTCCGAGGCGACATCCGCGTCGGTGGGCGATTCGTCGATGGCGAGCCCTCCGGTGGAAGTAACCTCGGCTACAGCGCCGGACCGGACGACAGCGATTTCGTCATCGATACCGGCAACACGAACTTTTACACGAACACCAACAATAACTCGCTGCAGTTCCGCAACGTGATCATGCACGAAGTCGGCCACGGGCTAGGCATCTCGCATGTCGCGCCGGTCGACCAGACGAAGTTGATGGAACCGAACATCACCACCGCCTTCGACGGCCCCCAACTCGATGACATCCTCGCCCTGCAGCGCGGCTACGGCGATCCGCTCGAAAAGAACGGTGGCAACGACTCCATCTCCGACGCCACCCCGCTCGGTGCGCTTCCGCCCGGCGTCTTTATGTCGCTGGGCCGCGACGGCGGACCCGACGCGGCGGTCGATCCGATCGACGTGGACCTGGTCAGCATCGACAGCGACACCGATGCCGATTACTTCCGGGTCGAGGCCGCGGCTGGCACCCGGGTAAGCGTCTACCTGACGCCGCTGGGCGCGACGTATGATCAGGGCCCCGACGGCAACCCGCCGCCGGCCCCGACGTCGTTCGACTCTTCCTCCCAAAGCGACCTGGTGCTGTCGATCCTCGACGACGGCGGCGCAGTGTTGGCCACCGCCAACGCCGCTGGACTGGGCGCCGGCGAAGAAATCCTCGATTTCGTCGTGCCGGCCAGCGGCGCGTACTTCGTGGAGGTGCTGGGCACCGAAGACGCCGTGCAGCTCTTCCAGATCGAAATCACCACCGCCGATCGCTTCGAGGAAAACGACACGCTGGAAACCGCCACGGTCCTGGGCTCGATTCCCTACATCACGCTGCGCGATCTGACTATCGACACGGCGGACGACGAAGACTGGTTCAAGATCACCGCCCATTCGACGGGGAAGCTGATCGTCAACGCCTACTTCACGGACGAAATCGGCGACATAGACATCCGCATCTTCGACGCCGCGGGCAACGAGATCGACGCTTCGACGACGCTGTCCGACGATGAGCAGATCATCATCCCGGTGGTCTCGCAAGAAATGTACTTCCTGCAAGTGATCGGTTTCGGCGACGACATCAACGGGTACGAACTGGAGATCGAGAACTTTCCCGCTCCGTTCCCCGCCTTTGTCGATCTGGCCGACGCCAGTGACACGGGCATGATGAACGATGACGACATCACCAGCGACACCACGCCTACGCTTTTCATCCAGGCGGACCTGGCCGATTTCCAGGACATGGGCGTCGCACTGCTGGACCAGGCGACCATCGATCCGGATGGTGACGGAAACGCCGACGACGCCACCGCCGACGGCGCCGGGGTCTATGTCGCCATGCTCAACCAGGCCACCGGTGCGCTGGTAGACGCTTTCGCGAACCCGGTCGGCGCCAGCGGGATTCTTTGGTCGCTGACAGTTCCGGGCGGCGCGGCGCTGGCCGCCGGCGACTGGTTCATATCCGCGGCCGTGCAGATCGTCGACGGGCAGGACATCAGCGAAGACGACGGCACGCAGCGGGCCACCGGCCGCGCGCAGCTCTCCGATCCGCTGGTCATCTCGGTCCTTACGCCAGTGAACGTCGCCGCCATGGTCTCGGCCGAAATGCTCGTCGCCAGCGATTCCGGCCTTTTAAGCGACGATAACGTCACTAACAAGATGTCGCCGGCGTTCCAGGGCGTCGCTCCGGTCGGCTATAAAGTGCGACTGTACGCCAACGGCGAACTGGTCGGGCAAACCGTCGCCGGTTCGGATACCTCGGATGTCGGCATCGGCGCGATCGGCGGTGTGGCCGGACTGGGCGGTGCGCCGGACGACGGCATGGGCCTCTGGGAGATCACCAGCGAACCGCTGGACGACGGCACTTATAACATCTCGATCGAAGTGGAAGACGCCGCCGGAAATGTCACTTTCGTCAATCCGATCTTCAACGCGGCCACGCCCACAATCGATATCTGGGTGGACACGACCTCGCCAAACACGCCGTTTCTGGACATCCGCGCAGACGTGGACACCGGCCGCAGCGACGTCGACAACATCACCGCCAACAACCAGCCCATCGTGGTCATGGACGGCAACGCCACCACCGCGGGCGGGCCGACGAATCCCTTCCCCAACGACGTGATCTTCCGGCTCTATCTGCGGCCCGACGGGCTTGCTGCGATTCCCGAGACGCTCGTGTACGACAGTCTCGCGGAGTTTGGCACTTTCACCACGTTAGCCTCGCTCACGCGCGGGGTCTCACTGACCCTCAACAATCCGGGCGGACTGGTGATTCCCGATGGCGCGCATAACTTCAAGCTCGAAATCGAGGATCGCGCCGGCAACATCAGCCACGACTTCCTGCTCGACTTCCAGGTCGACACCGTCCCGCCGCCGGTGGCCTTCGGACTGCAGGCCATCGCACTGGACGGGCTGCAGGGTGACAGCGATACCGGAGTATCGGTCGACACAGCCACGCTCGACGACCGCATCACTCGCGACTCGACCCCGACGCTGTGGGGCCTGGCCGAGGCCAACGCCGCGGTGCAGCTCTTCGTCGACTTGAATGGCGACGGCGTGGTCGGCGCGGGCGACGTGCTGCTTGGCGAGACGGTTGCGGTTCCCTACGACGGCAACGACGCCTTCGCCAATGGCTATTGGGAGATCACTTCCGCGGTCGACCTGAACAATCCCTCGCTGTTCCCCACGCGCGACGGCCTGCGACAGTTGCTGGTGGTCGCCGAAGACGTGGCCGGCAACTCGAACGACGGCGACGACGACATCGGCGATGCGGCCCAACAGCTCAATATCTTCCTCGATACCCAAGGCCCGCGCGTGACGGACGTCTTCGCCACCGGCTTCCCGGGCTTCAACCTGTTCGAACCCAAGCCGCAGACGGACGGGCCGACGCCCCGCGTCGATAGCTTGACCATCAACGTGCAGGACCTGCCGCCGCGCATCGCGGCGTTCATTTACGACGCCCTGCAGCAAGAGGTGGCCGAGGATCCCGGCCACTATGTGCTGGAGGGGGATCACGTCGGCGTGATCGCCATCACGGATGTGATCGTCACGCAGGGCGGTGTTGTCGGCATGCCGGCCAGCGCTTCGATCCAACTGGTCTTTGCCGAACCTTTGCCGGACGATCGCTACACGCTGTCTATTTCCGATTCGCTGGTCGATCCGGCGGGCAATTCCCTGGACGGCGAAGTCGACCTATTGGCCCCGGTCGGCAGTTTTCTGCCGCCTAGCGGCGACGGCGTGCCGGGTGGCGACTTCATCGCTCGCTTCACCGTCGACTCGCGGCCGGAGATCGGCACTTGGGCGGCCGCCAGCGCGTTTGTCGACATCAACGGCAACTGGGTCTTCGATCCCGACGCCCCGCGGACCGACCAGACCAACCGCGACTTAGTCTTCCGATTCGGAACGATCTCCGACGGATTGTTCTCCGGCAACTTCGCGCCGGGCGGCGCGATCGTCGCCTCAGGCTTCGACAAGCTCGGCGCCTACGGGTTCGATAACTTCGCCGACGAGTACCGCTTCCTGCTCGACTTCGATCACGACGGCGTCGCCGACTTCCGATCGATCAGCGCGTTCCAAATCAATGCCATGCCGGTGGCCGGCGACTTCGATCCGGCTCATCCCGGCGACGAGATCGGCCTGTTCGACGGCACCACCTGGTACCTGGATACCGACGGCGACAACATCCTCGAACTGACCGACACGGTCATCGTCTCCCAGCAGCGCGGGCTGCCGATCGTCGGCGACTTCAACGGCGACGGCTTCGACGATCTGGCGGTCTACGACCACGGCAGCAACGAGTTCAGCTTCGACCTGGACCGCGACGGCACCGTCGACGACGCCTTCGAGTGGGGCTTCAACAGCTTCCGCGACCGCCCCGTGGCGGGCGACTACAACCTGGACGGCATCGACGACATCGGGCTGTTCGTACCGCGGGGCGAGGCACAGCTCTCCGAGCACGTCGCCGAATGGTACTTCCTCATTTCGGACGACATCCGCAATGGCGAAGAGCCTAACGAAGAGGAAGGCCCCGTCGGCGCGGCGCTGCACGGCGGATTGTTCCACCCCAGCGATATGTTCAGCAACGGCATCGTCGGCGCGGCGCCGAACTTCAGCCCCGAGCCGCTGGGGAACGATCTGTTCGCCCAATATGGCGACCACCTGGCTTTGCCGCTGTTCGGCAACTTCGACCCGCCGGTGGTCGATCCCTCCTCGGCGCTGTTCTTCAACAACGTCGACAACGGCCTGGACGTCGACCACGACGGTCACGTGATTCCCCGCGACGTCCTGCACGTCATCAACGCGCTGAACACGGCCGTCTCGCAGGGCATGCGAAGTGCCCAATCGATGACGCTGTACTTGGATGTCGACGGCAATGGCCAGCTCACTCCGCGCGACGCCCTGCACATCATTACCTACCTGAATAATCTCGCCGCACAGCAGGCGGAGGCGAGCCAACAGACGTCCGAGGAAACTTCCTCCGGAAGCGTAACCACTGGTTTCATATTAGAGGCGCAAGCGCCAGCCTTTTTCGAGACATCCTCCCAAGAGCAGCACCAGTCCGCAATCTTAGACGGCATTTTTGGTCCCGAATGGCGCAGTGCCGCGGCCGACCAGCGTCTCTACCATCCGGACGAACTGGCCGCCGGTTTGGCTGTCACGCAGTCCGACGAGGCGTGGGAAGATGAATGGGACGCGGGCCTGGACGAACTGGCCGCCGACGTCGCCGCGCAGTGGGACGGGCTGGAGTAGTACGGTCCGCTGTGCGCACGTCTCGCGGTCGAACTCGCAGTGCGGTTGTGGTCTAATCGTTGAGCACGTTCGTGCCCGCCTGCGACGCCCTCACGGGAGTTACCCATGCATCGCGCCATCGCTGCCGCCGGCCTCCTGCTCGCGCTTCTCGCCGCGCCGCTCGCCGCTCAGCCGCCCAACATCCTGTGGATCACCGTTGAGGACATGAGCCCTCAACTGGGCTGCTACGGCGACGACACCGTGCCGACGCCCAATCTCGACCGGCTGGCCGGCCAGGGCGTCCGCTACACCCGGGCGTTCTCCACCACCGGCGTGTGCGCGCCTAGCCGCTGCGCCCTGATCACCGGCATGCATCCCACGTCGATCGGCGCCCATCACATGCGGACCATGACGCGGACCTCGGCGATCGACGACATCACCGACCCGGAGCTGCTGGCCATCCCGACTTACGAGGCAACGCCGCCGCCCGCGGTGAAGTGCTTCACCGAGTACCTCCGCGCGGCGGACTACTACTGCACGAACAACGCCAAGACCGACTACCAGTTCGCCACGCCGATCACCGCCTGGGACGAGTCCAGCGGCCAGGCCCATTGGCGCAACCGGCCCGAAGGGAAGCCCTTCTTCGCCGTGTTCAACTTCACCACCACGCACGAGAGCAAGGTCTTTCAGCGGACTTCGCCGGAGGTGACCGATCCGGCCGAGGTGGACGTGCCGCCGTACTACCCGGACACTCCGCTGGTGCGCCGCGACATCGCCCGCAACTACGACAACATCGCACGGATGGACCGGCAGGTGGGCGAGCTGCTCGAACAGTTGGCGGCCGACGGCCTGGCCGACGAGACGATCGTGCTGTTCTTCAGCGACCACGGGACGTGCCTGCCGCGGGGCAAGCGCTGGGTGTACGACTCGGGCACTCGCGTGCCGCTGATCGTGCGCTATCCTGACCGGCGCGAAGCCGGCACGACCGCCGACCGCCTGGTGAGCTTTGTCGACTTCGCCCCCAGTGTGCTCTCGCTGGCCGGGATATCGATTCCCGATCACATGCAGGGCCAGGCGTTTTTGGGCGAGCGGCAGGCCGAGCCGCGGAAGTATGTCTTCATGCACCGCGACCGGATGGACCCGGCCATGGATCGTATCCGCGCCGCCCGGGACGAGCGCTTCCAGTACGTCCGCAACTTCCGCCCCAACGAACCCTACATCGACTTTCTTCCCTATCGCGACCGCATGGCGCTGATGCAGGAGATCCTGCGGCTCAAAGACGCCGATGAACTCGGCCCGGAGCAGTGGCAGTTCGCCAGCGGCAGCAAGCCGATCGAGGAGCTGTACGACACCCAGTCCGACCCGCACCAGATCATGAACCTGGCCGGCGATCCCCGGCATTACGACAAGCTGGCCGAGCTACGGCAGGCCGTGGACCGCTCGATGGACGAGACCGGCGACCTGGGCCATCTGAGCGAACCGGAATTGATCAAGCGGCTCTGGCCGCCCGACGGAAAGCAGCCGACGACCGCGCGGCCGAAGATTGAATTGCGTGCGAGTGCGGACGGCGAAGCCTATGAACTGACGATCCGCTGTGCGACCGACGGCGCTTCCGTGGCGTATCGGCTCTCGCCGGATCAGCCGTGGCAGCTTTACCACCGGCCGCTCAAGGTCGACTCGGCGGAGCGGGTGGAAGCCCAGGCGACGCGAATTGGTTTCAAGCCCAGCGGCATTGTGCGCTGGACGAAATCGGACGAGTGAGCGCGCACAGCGGCGAGAAGCATTGCCTTGCGAGTCACTCCGCCGACTCGATGTGCATCCCCACACGTTTCCGCTCCAGATATCAGCAGGCCAAACTCTGCTCGACGACGCCATCGTGTCCGTTGAGACCACAGGCTTTAATCAGGCGCTCCGCAAGCGAGTACTTGACCTGGACCAGTAAACATGGGCGCTCTCATGGCATGTAAAACGGAGCGAAACGTTGTCAGACACCGTTTCTGGCCCGAAAGAATTGCGGCCGTGTGCCGGGGCCTCTTGCCGCTGCGCGGCACCGGTTGGGACAACCGGTGCTACCCGCTACAGAAGGGTCCGCACAGCGGTCCCTACGGCGCCGCGTCGGCATTCGACTGCCGCTGGCCGATGCAGTACAGATGCTCGGCGGTGCGGATAAAGAGCTGTCCGTCGGAGGCCGCCGGCGACGCCTGACAGCGCTCGCCGAGCGAGTTTCGGGCCAGCACGCGGAACTCCCGCTCGGCCGCCAGGATCGACGTCTCGCCCTGTTCGGAGAGGACGTAGATCCGGTCCCCGTCCACGATCGGCGAAGGCGAATGCGGCCCTTCCAGTCGGTCCTGCCAGATCGTCTCGCCGGTGGCCGGGTCGAGGCACATCGTAATGCCGCGCTCATTCACCGTAAACAATAGTTCGTTGGCGTACACCATCGACGGGATCATTGGCACCGATCGCTTCTGCTCCCACACGATGCGGGCCGGCTGGCCACTTGCGGGGTCGGGCGGACGCACCGCGCGGATGGCCGGATCGCCAAATCCGGAGGCGGTAAAGATCAGCCCGTCGCCGACCACGGGCGTCGGCACCACGCCTTCCCCTTCGCTGCGCACGGTCCACAGCCGCTCGCCGCTGGCCGGGTCGAACGCCTGCACGACGTCGCCCGCGTCGCTGAGGATCTGCTCGGTGCCGCCCACTTCGATGCGGATCGGCGAGATGTGGGCGATGCGCGACATGCCACGGTCGCCCTTCCAGACGATCTCGCCGGTGGCCGCGTCCAGCGCCGCCAGGTACGACTCGTCCCAGGGCGTCTGCCATCCGACCTTTTTGTCATCGCCGCGGCTGCTGGCGTCGTACGGCATCAACAGCGTCCCGCCGTACAGCATCGGCGAAGCGCCCAGCCCGTGCTGGCTGTAGAAATCGAAGTTGCGGTTGGTCCACACCACCTCGCCGCCCACGGTCAGGCAAACGACGCTGCCGTCGGCGAAGACCGCCCAAACGTGCTCACCGTCGGTCACCGGCGTGGGCGTGGCGTAACTGTTTCGCTGCTCTTTGCGAAGCGGCGTCTGCTGGAAGACCTCCTTATCCCACAGCACCTCGCCGCTGGCGCGATCCAGGCAGATCACGTGGCACGATGTGCCTTCGTTCGTGGCCGTGGTGATGAAAACATGGTCGCCGTAAACGATGGGGCTCGACCAGCTCTCGCCGGGGATCGCGACTTTCCAGGTGACGTTTTCGGTCGCGCTCCAACTCGTCGGCAGGTCCGGGCCTTCATACACGCCCTGCCGCGTCGGTCCTCGGAAGCACGGCCACGGCTCGGCGAGTGCCAGGCTGCACGTGGCCAGAACGGCCAGAGCGAGTGCCGCGGAAATAGACTGCCGGAAGGATTTGATGCGCATCGCCGGACTCCTTGCTGACTCGTCGCGGGCTGTTCGTAACAACCGGATTGTCGGTTTATTGTAGCTCGCGGGCAGCAGCGTGCCAGCAAACGGATCACGCGCACGGACGCGGCGGCTTATGCTCCCTCTCCCTCTGGGAGAGGGCCGGGGAGAGGGTTTTCAAGCCTTGGCAATCGCGGTGCCCAATGTACTGCCACGTTCAGATGAGAACGGGTTCGCCTCACCACAGTATGCAGGACCGACTCCAGGCGCGATGAGTTTTGTGTACCCCCTCTCCCGACCTCTCCCCGCAGGGGAGAGGAGTTAATCGGGCACAGCACACCTTAAATCGCACAATCAGGAATAGCACAGACAGGAATGTCTGTGCCACGGCCGCTGCTGCGCGGCGGGAAACAGAATTTCCCCGACTACACGTCCAAATTCCGCACGTCCAGGGCGTGGCTCTGGATGTACTCGCGGCGGGGCTCGACCTTGTCGCCCATCAGCACGCGGAACAGGTTGTCCGCGGCGCCGGCGTCTTCCATGCGAACCTGCAGCATGGTGCGGTTGGCTGGTTCAAGCGTCGTCTCGCGCAGCTCCTCGGCGTCCATCTCGCCCAACCCTTTGAACCGGGTGAGCTGCAACCCCTTTTGGCCCAGCGAGCGGATGGCGGGCACCAGCCCCCGCAGATCTTCCAGACCGATCTCGTTCTCTTCCTGCCGCAGCACATAGCGCGGCCCGGTCTCGCCGGTCCGCTCCTGTGGAAGGAGCGATTGGATGTCGAAGCCCATCTCTCGCAGGTCGCTCAGCAGCGTATTGATCGACCGCACTTCGTGGAGTTCCACAATGTGCAGGCGCTTGGTGGCGGCCAACTCTCCCAGTGGCTGGCCGTTCTCCTCGAGCGGCGCATCGGCCACCCGCAGCTCGCCGCCTTTTTCCACCTCTTGCTGTTGGACAAAGTCGTCTAACTCCTGCCGATTGGCGAACCAGTGCTCGTCCTTGCCCAAGAAGACGTGAAAGACGGGTAGCTCGCCGGTTTTCGCGTCCTGCCGTTGGGCATGCAGGCGCAAGTTGATGCCGCGCCGCTCCAGCGCCAGCAGTGCATCCTCGCGAGCGGCCAGCGTATGGACCAGCCGCTCCATCTGCTCGCCGGCGATCGTGCGGCTGTCGCCCGGGTCGAAGACGGTCTCCGACAGGCCGTTGTCCAGCAGTTGGGCCTTCATCTCCTCTTCGGTCTGCACGTAGTACACCTTCTTCTTCGTGCGCACCCGATAGAGCGGCGGCTGGGCCACGTAGATGTAGCCGCCTTTGACCAATTCGGACATCTGCCGATAGAAGAACGTCAACAGCAGCGTGCGGATGTGCGAGCCGTCGACGTCGGCGTCCGCCATGATGATGATCTTGCTGTAGCGGCGCTTGCTGAGGTCCTGATCCGGACCGATGCCCGATCCGACCGCGGAAATGATGCTGCGTACCTCCTCATTGGCCAGGACCTTGTCCGGCCGCGACTTGTAGGCGTTGATGATCTTACCCCGCAGCGGCAGCACGGCCTGATACTCGCGGATGCGGCCGCTCTCGGCACTGCCGCCGGCCGAATCGCCTTCGACCAGGTACAGTTCGCACTTGTCGACGTCCTTGCTGGTGCAGTCGCGGAGCTTGCCGGGCAAGCCGCCGCCGGAGAGCGCGCCCTTGCGATCGCGAATCAATTGCCGTGCCTTGCGGGCGCTTTCGCGGGCCTCGGCCGCCACCAGGCCCTTGTTGACGATCGCCTTGGCCGAGCGAGGGTTCTCCTCCAGGTAATTCGCCAGGAACTCGCCGACCATCGAATTGACGATGCCCTCGACTTCGCTGTTGCCCAGCTTGGTCTTCGTCTGGCCTTCGAACTGCGGGTGCGGGACGCGGATGCTGATCACCGCGGTGAGGCCTTCGCGGAAGTCGTCTCCGACGGGCACCAGGTCCTTGAATACACCGGACTTCTTGCCGTAGTTGTTCAGCGAACGCGTCAACGCCGAACGAAAGCCCGACATGTGCGTGCCGCCTTCGGTCGTGTTGATGTTGTTCACGTACGAGTGCACGTTCTCGGTGTATTCGGCCGAATACTGCAGGGCGACTTCGACCGTGACACCTTCGGCCTCGCCGTTGATGAAGACCACGTCGGCATGGGCCGGCTCACTGGCGCGATTCAAATGCTCGACGTACTGCACGATGCCGCGCTCGTAATAGAACGTATCGGAGTCGCCGGTGCGGGCGTCCGCGATGGTGATTCGCACGCCCTGGTTCAAAAACGCCAGCTCCTGCAAGCGGCGCTGCAACGAACTGTAGTTGAACTTGGTGTTGGGAAAGATCTGCGGATCGGCCCGAAACGTGGTCTTGGTGCCGACTTTTGACGTCGATCCCACGCGGCGCACGTCGGTCTTCGGAATCCCGCGATTGTACTCCTGGTGATAGACGTGGCCGTCGCGGCAGACTTCCACCTCGCACCACTCGGAGAGAAAATTCACGACCGTCACGCCGACCCCGTGCAGACCGCCGGATGTCTGATACGCCCCCTTGCGGAACTTGCCACCGAACTTGAGCACCGTCATCACGCCTTCGAGCGTGGAAATGTTCAGGTCCGGGTGCGTCTCGACCGGGATGCCGCGGCCGTCGTCCTCGACCGTCACGGAGCCGTCGACGTTGATCTCCACGGTGATCTGCGAAGCATAGCCGGCCATGGCCTCGTCGATCGAGTTGTCGACCACCTCGTTGACCAGGTGGTTCAGACCACGGGCGCCGGTATCGCCGATGTACATGCTCGGGCGTTCGCGGACGTGCTCCAGGTCGCTGAGGTGTTCGAGGCTTTCGGCCCCGTACTCGCCTTCGACTTTGCGGACCGACGACTTGAACGGGGCGGCCGGCTCGGCCGGAGGCGTGTCGGGTTGCGGCTGGTTTTGCTGCGGATTTTCTTCGTTCATATTTCTCGCTTTACTGTGGTCTTCCCACGCGGAACCGCACATCGCGTATCCGCTCGTGGGGAACCAACTCCGCCAGACGGCGAACGATCTCGCCCTTGGCGAATGTTAACTCCTGTATCAACGTTGAATGCGCGACCACGACCTCCAGCACGCCGCGGCGGACTTTGCCTGGCGCGCTCTCTCGTGCGGCGGCGTCGCCGGCGGCCTGCCGCCAGGCGTCGTCCAGGTCGCGCTGCCCCAGCAGCCGCGCGTAACCACGCTGCTGTAAAACCTCCGCCATGACGCCCGCGATACCCTTGGGGCTTCGGGCCGCGCGCCGGGCATGCTCGCGACGCTGCCGAACGATCAGTTCGCTCAGCGCTTCGGTAATGGCTTCATCCTCGTGCATCGGCGGCTAGTCCCTCGGCGGCTATTCACTGCGGCCGACACGACCGCCGGCAACCGCGCCCTCATGCGCGGCCGCACGCTTATCGGTCACGCGCCAGCGGCATGATTACGTACGCGTAGCCGTCGTCGGTCGACAACAGTGCTGCGCTCTCGGAGTCCTTCAGCTCGATCGTGAACGTCTTGTCCGCGTCGAGCACCTTGAGAAAGTCCGCGACGAATCGCGGGTCCATGGTGATGGCCACCTCGCGACCTTCGTACGCGATGGGTAGCTCCACCCGCGATTGCCCCACGTCGGCGGCCTGAGCCGTGAGCACAAGCGTTCCGCTGCTGAACTGGAAGTCGACGCCCCGGCTCTCCTCGCTGGTGGCGATGGCCGCCTGGCGTACCGCCGAAAGCAGCGGCCCTACGGACAATTCTACGCTGGCCACGCCCTCGCGTGGGGGGAATACATCGCGCCAACGCGGAAAACGCCCCTCCAGCAGCCGGGCGAATATCGTCGCCCGTGGACTCTTCACCAGCACCTCGCTCGCGCGGCCGGCGATCTGAATCTCTCCGTCGTCATCCGAAATCGCACGCTCCAGCAGGTTCATCGCCCGGGTGGGGACGATCAGCGAGCTTTCCGGGCTCGCTTCGCCGCCGACCGCCGTGGCCGGGCCTTCCATCTTCGCCAAGCGCCGCCCGTCGGTCGAAACGGCGACCAGCTTGGTGCTTTCCAACTCCAGCAGCACACCGCCCAAGGCGTAACGGCTGCTCTCGTTGTCGGTGGCGAACGACGTGCGGCGGATCGCTTCGCGAAACAGCCTCGCGGAAACTTCCTGATACGTCGTTTCGCCGAACACCGCCACCACGGGAAAGCCCTGCGGATCCTGTCCCGGCAAGCGAAACTCGCTCCGCTCGCCGCGAATCGTGGTGCCGCTGCCGTCGCTTTCCAGCGACAGCTTCTCGTCGGAGCTTTCCCGTAGGATGGAGCCGAAACGCTGAATGGGCAGCACGGCAGAACCGGCCGACTCAACCTCGACCGCCGGCACGTCATAGCGGATGCCGATCTCCAGGTCGGTGGCCATCAGGATGGCCGACTCGCCGGTGACCTCGAACTTCACGCTCTGCAGGATCGGCTTGGGGCTGCGCGTGGGCGCCACCGATGCGACGGTCTGAAAGGCCGAGAGCAGCTTTTCTCGGTTGCATGTGATCTTCATCGCCAGACGTTTCCTTTCCGCGTAGTGCTCCGTCACGGCGGAGCTTCTTCTTAATATTCTTTTTCAAAGAAAGCAGTAGTAATAATCTTCGCGGCCGGAGTGTCGACAGACTGCGGTCCGTTGTATCAAGCGTTGGCTCTGTTTCGGTTTATCGCCCACGGTCGGTTGTGTACAACGCGTTGCCGGCATGTCGTGTGATCGTCGATGCCGCGTCGCCTCCGGCGCGGTCTTTCACGATTCATGGAGCCGCGTGTCATTTCGTGGAATCGAAGCGCCGCACATCGACACCGCATCGACGCTTTCTGCACCGCTCCCTTCTTCTCAACCGTCCGCCCCATGGGTGCCACTGCTGGACCCCTTTCGATTAACAGGGCCAGCAGTGCCGTGTTCCACCCGTGTTGGCTCAATGAGCCCTTGCTATTCTGCGTTCAATCAACGCGTGATTGTTTGCCCTCGCGTTCCTCATCTCAATTCCCCGCCAAAATCCGCGTCAACCGCTCGACCGAGTGCCGTGTGGCCGCGTCTTCTACCATCCGCCGCTCGATCTTTCGGCAGTGATGCATCACCGTCGTATGGTCGCGACGCCCGAAGTAATCCCCGATCTGCTGATAGCTCTTGCCGGTCAGCTTTCGGGCGAGGTACATCGCCACGCCGCGGGCCAGGGCGACTGTCTGCGTGCGCGATGTCCCGCGTAACTGCGACTGCCTTACGGAAAACGTCCGCGCCGTCAGCGCGCTGATCTGGGCGATCGAGCATCGCCGGGCCGCGCTGCGGGAGTCCAAAAAGCCGCGCACCTGTTCGGTACTCAGCGGCAGGCCCCGGGCGTGGCATTGAACTTCGAGGTTCAATAGCGCACCGGTCAACTCGGCGGCGGTGCCGGCAATCGCCCCCGCCAGCAAGGCCACCGCTTGCTCCGGCAGCACCAGCCCTCGCATCTCGGCAACTTGACGTAGAATCTCCTGCCGCGACTGCTCGCCCGGCGGCGCGACGTCGACCACCAGTCCCCGCGCCAGTCGGCTGACCAAACCCGGCAATAGTGAGGCGATATTTTCGGCGCGAACTGACGAGGTGATCACGACGAGCCCGCCGGTGGAGGTGATCTCGTCGAGCGTGTGCAACAGTTCCTGTTGCGCGGCGGATTTGCCCCTCAGGCGGGGCAAATCTTCCAATACGAACAGGTCGGCCCCGCGATGTTGTTCACGAAAGGCACCGGTGCAATCTGCTTGAATGGCGGCGGCCCACTCGACCGCAAAGTCCGCAGCGGTTATCACGACGACGCAATCGTCCGCGTGAAGTTGCCGCCATGCAGTGGCCAATCCGCCGGCCAGGTGCGACTTACCCACGCCGGTCGGCCCGACCAACACCAGGGGGTTGTAAACCGTATCGTCCTGGTGGAGCACGGAGTGCAGCGCAACGTCCAGCAGTCGATTCTCCGGGCCGACCACGAAGCCGCGCAGCGCAAGTCCCGAGTCGCGGCCTTCGGCCCCGATTGCAGGGTCGACGGCCTGTCCCGAGACAGGAATCGAACTGACGCCGTCTAGCACGGTGGCTCCGTCCAGCAGTTGCCCAGCGAGCGGGCAAAATAACCCGGGTCGTAAGAGGGCCGCATTATAGCGGATCGGGCGACTTAACGGGAGTCGGGAGAGGGTTTTTTCGGTGCTTGTAAGTTCTTGACTACGCTGATGATACGGCCGAGGGCCGAATCGACTTCCGCCGGCGTCGTAGAGGCCCCCACGCTAAGCCGGATCGCACCTGCGATCACCGCCCGATCGCACCCCATCGCCACGAGTGTCGCGGACGGCTCGCTCGACCCGCTGGCACAGGCCGATCCGGTCGAAATTGCCACGCCCGCCAGGTCCAACGCCATGGCCAGCGCCTGCCGATCGAGGCCGGGAAATGCCACGCACGAGGTGTGCGGCAACCGCTCGGCCTGCTCACCGACAACCACCATTTCCGCAAACTCCGCCCGCAGGCCGCTCTCCAGCCGGTCGCGCAAGTCGGCCAGATGCACGCGCCGCGCATCGCGCTGCCGATCCCAGACCCGCAGCGCCTCGTGCATGCCCACGGCCAGTTCGACCGACTCGGTTCCCGGCCGCAGGCCGGCCTGCTGAAAGCCGCCCAGCAAAAGCGGCCGCAATGGCGTGCCGTGCCGGACAATCAAGACGCCGATTCCCCGCGGGCCGTGAAACTTGTGGGCCGCGCAGCTCAGGGCGTCGACACCCAGCCGCTGAAAGTCAACCGGCAGCTTGCCTACCACCTGGACCGCGTCGGTGTGCACGAGCGATTCCCGCTCGTGAGCAATTTCCGCGATTCGCTCGACCGGCTGCAAAACGCCCGTCTCGTTGTTGCCCAGCATCACGCTGACCAGCCGCGAGTCGTGGTGGATCCGATCGGACAGCCGATCGGTGTGGATCACTCCGTCGGCGTCCACCGGCAGCACGTCCACGGGCTGGCCCTGCAGGCGAAGTTGCTCGGCGGTGCCGGCAATACTGGGGTGCTCGATGGCCGAAACAATCAGCCGGCTCCGATCGGAGGAGCCCAGGCGTCGCAGGGCCAGATTATTCGATTCAGTGCCGCCGCTGGTAAATATCACCCGATCGGCCGACATGCCGGTAGTGCGTGCGCCGAGCAGCTCGCCGATCCCCTC
Source organism: Pirellulales bacterium (assembly GCA_040880125.1). Classification (GTDB taxonomy): domain Bacteria; phylum Planctomycetota; class Planctomycetia; order Pirellulales; family JBBDJB01; genus JBBDJB01. The sequence goes on from JBBDJB010000054.1 coordinate 52,019, forward strand.
CCGGGCTTCCTCCAGCAGCGCCCGCGCTTGGCGGCCGGGGCCGTGCTGGCTGGCCGGATTGGCGAAGGCCTCACGCCGGCAGGCGGCCATCGCGTCGGCAACCTCCGGCAGGATCGAAGTCGTGGCGTTGTTGTCCAGGTAGATCGGCTCCATAGAACTGCCATTATAGGCCCTGCGACAGCGGCTGCTTGTGGTGCGCCAAAGCTGCCCCGCGCGGCACGGGCGGCGAGAAACTGCGGTTGCCGCGACAAAGCGACGGGGGTTATGATCCGCGCGCGACAACCCGGTAGACATGGCGCAGCGGTACGTGCGTTCGCCATGCGGCCTCTTCCCGCCAAGGTCTGGCCCGATGCAATCCTCTCTTGCCGTCGCCCTGCGGGCGCTCGTGATGCTGTCTTGTCTCGTGGCGCTTCCGGTCTGGGCGATCTCCGGCAAATCGCTGCCGGAATTGACCGAAACGGTGCTGGCGCGGCTCGACCAGTGGCGTGCGGACCGAGAGGTTTCCACATTCGCGGACTCCTCGGATGACGACGCCGGACTGCTGTCCGAGGCTGCTCCCAACTGGACCGAGTACACTCCTCCCGGCGCGCCAGGGCCCTCTGAACCGGTTCATCGTGAGACTCCCGCAGCGCCGGCAGAACAAGCAAACGACGGCGCTGACGACCTGCTGAAAGTGGGCCGGCACGGCCACGACGGACAACACGCCGATCGGACAACCTCACCCACCCCGGACGGCAACAGCCCGGAACAATTGGATCCGTTCCGAGAGAATCCATCAGATTCAGCCCGGGAAGCGGCGACCGGCCCGCCACCGTCGGCCGAGGCCGACGCCGAACTGGCCGCCGTTCAGCATCGTTTACGTTCGCTCGGCGCGACCCAGTACACACTGGAGAAGTGGGGCCAAGGCTCTCCGCTGTTTCGTTTCCAGTGCGACGTGGCAATCGCCGACAATCCCGACCACTGTCGCCACTTCGAGGCTACCCAGCGAACGCCCGAGCACGCCATGACCGCGGTGTTACAACAGGTTGAGAGCTGGCGGGGCGAGATTCGCCGCTGACACCTGTCGGTGTTTCATCCTTTCTGCTGACGTTTTCACCGCCTTTCTTCGCCGGGTTCAGCCGGGTATGTTGCACCCATGGCCCATCGCTTCACCAGTCTCGGACGCCTGCTGGGCAGCCCTTCGCCCCGGTACGGTCATCCGCTGGTCGTGCCGCGGCCGGCCGATCGGCCGGGCAGCCAGCAGCCGCCGCGGTCGCGGACCCTGCACAGTGCGCGCTCCGGAGTGGAGTTGCCCTCTGGCGGCGACGCCCACCGACTTGCGCGGCTGGAAGCGGTGCTTTTTCTGGCGAAAGAGCCCCTGGCCAGTCGAAAACTTGCCCAAGTGGCCGGACTGGCCGACGGCACCCAGGCCCGCACGCTGGTCGGACGGCTGCGGCAGCGATACGATCGGCGGCACAGTGCGCTAGAGGTCGTGGAAGTGGCCGGCGGTTTCCAGTTGCTAACGCGCGGCAAATTTGCAAACTGGTTGCGGCGGTTACATCCCCAGCAGGCGGAGTTGCGGCTCTCCGCGCCGGCCTTGGAGACGCTGGCCGTGGTGGCCTACCGGCAGCCCGTCCTGAGGGCGCAGATCGAGGCCATCCGCGGAGTGCAGTGCGGCGAGATTCTACGGCAGCTCATGGATCGCGACCTGGTCCGCATCGCGGGGCGGTCCGACGAACTGGGGCGGCCGTTTTTGTACGGGACGACGAAGCACTTTTTGAGTTTGTTCGGCATGCGTGACCTCGATGAGCTTCCCCGGGCCGAGTCGTTACGCACCGTCGGACCACTCGTTACGGCACCGGTTGAAAACGCCGGCGCGGAAGAGCAAGATACTCCAACGGATTCATCCACCCCGAGTGAAATGGAAAGGGAACTTAACGTGACCGCCAGCGACCCCTTCGCGTCCACGCCCGGCGAACTGCTCGACCCGCGTCCTGCCGTGCCCGTCGATTTCTACGAAGATGAAGAGGAAAACCTGGAAGACGAAGACCTCGACTTCGATGATGAGGACGACGACGACCTCGACGACGATGAGGAGGACGAAGAGGACCTCGAAGACGAGGAGGATCTCGAGGAGGACGAGTGGGAGGAAGTCGACGACGACGACGACGAGGAGTTCGAAGACGAAGAAGAGGACGACGACTGGGAAGAAGACGACGAGGACGATGAAGAATGGGACGACGAAGAGGAGTAATCAAGAAAAGTCCGATAGTGCGAGCCAACCCACTTCTGCAACCCGATTCCGTCCCCACGTCGACAAGGCACCGAAGGTAGATTCGGCACTCGCCGAGGATCATCCCCGCCGCAAGGCCTGCACAACGGACCCCCGCTTGGGCTGGCTGTTTTTTCAATTCTCCACTCTACCCGCCGCAGCCGCCACACCCACCCCCGCAGCCGCCTCCGCCACCGCATCCCCCGGCTGAACAGCCGCCGGCGGACTCCACGCCGCTGGCGTTGTATCGAAATGCCTCTAGCGCGGTGGCCATCTCCGCCAGCGGACCGGTCGCCAGCACCGACACGCCGAACAGTGCGACCGCCAGCGAAAGATCGGGGGCCGGCAGCGGCGCGGCGATATCGCGGGCAGCATCTCGGAGCGGCTCGTGCCGCTGTTGCAACTCCGCCAGCCGCTGCTTGCCGTGCTCGGTCAATCGCCGGCGGATCATGAATAGCCCGGCGACCAGCACCGTCAGAAAGGTGGCCGCCACGAGAAAGCCGACCGGCTTTTCCCGCCACAGCCCGACGCCGATCTTCATCACTCCCACCAGCGCCACCGACAGCATGATCAACAGCGGCACATAGTTCGCCGCGGTCGCCAGCGGCGAGCCGCCGATCAGGCCCTTTTCATTCAATCCGTCGCGCACTTCCGGCATCACCCGCGCCGCTGCCTTGCGAACGTCCACCGGCGCGGCGCCCTCGGGCACGGTCGCGGCCTCGCAGATCGCCCGTTGCAGTTCGTCCGGCAGTTCCGCCGGCATCTCGGCGGCAAACAACCGCTGCTCGTTGCCGGCCGGAATAAACTTCATCAGCCGCACCGGCTTCTCCTCCACGCGGACCGCGCCGGACTGCACCAGCCCGGCCAGCGCCGTGTGCAGCGCCCTTTGCATGCCGCCGGCCAGGAAGGCCACCTCCGTCGGCGAAAGCTCCTGCTCATTAGCCGGTGGGCGGGGATCGCCCAGGCCGAAGCGCAAAATCAGCGAAGCCGTCAGCGCCGTTACGAACAGCACCCCGTAAAACAGCAGGAACTCCACGCCCGAGAGATTGAACGGGTTGACCGCCGCCAGCACCAGCGGCGGCATCGCCACCACGCCCAGGGCGGCGCTCGCCCGCGGGGCGCGCTGTACCAACCGCGGCAGGCGGGGCTTGGGCACCACCCAGTTCCGAGCCACGTTCACCCAGCGGTTCTTCAAGTCGTCGCCAAAGCGCACCGCCGCGTCCGGCCAGATGTCCGCCGGCGGCGCCTCGCCGAACAGCCGGCGATAAGTCCGCTTTGTCTGCTCGTACAGGTCGACGTACTGCGACTGCTCGTGCCGGCCCCGCGTCGGATTGTGGTGGATCTTGCGGCCCAGCGCGCCGTCGCAGAATTCGCCCCAGTACGACCGCGTGTACGTCAGATGCAGGTGCCACGCCTGGTCGACCTGTTCTGAGGGCGAGACGACATGATCGGCCACCACGGCCATGAACATGAACCGCTTGTACTGGTCGACCACCCGGCGGGCGTAGGTGCGCGTCCAGCCGTTCTCCTTCGCCAGCCGCGCGGTGAAGGTGAACGTCGCATCCATTTCATCGAGCGAGAACCGCTCGACGCGTTCCCACAGCGACCATGCGTTTGCGTCCATCGACCCATCCTCCCTCCGGTGAAGGTACATTAACTAGTCGTCCGCGAAAATGGCAGTAGCACATTCTCTCGTAAAACACGACAATCTATCTTCGGGTATGGCCTGTGAAAGCGTTTCCACATCGACGCCAGTTTCTATTTGAGTGTTCAAAGGGAGTGACTTCATGAAGATGGTCATGATCGAGTTCCTGGGTGGAGCTATGGACGGCAAGCTGCTCGTCGGTCCCGATACGATAACTGACGAACTGTTACTGCACGGACTAGAAGATCAAAAGCGGGCAACTTTCATCTATCGTTGCACTAGAAGGGCTCGTATTGGAACGCGATTCTCGTTTTCCTTACACCACATGTGTGACGAAACGAACGAGCTTCCAATGTATCCGTTGTACCGCCGGATTGGGAATTTTGTGATCGGCGTGGACTACAGAGTATTCGTTGAGTATGAATACGAAATCTCTGACAAACTCGATGCTGACAAAGAAGTGTTGGTACAGTGCGTCGCGGTGGGACAGGGAGTACTTGGTAGCGATACCTTTGTTCGAAGCTCCGAAGTGTCGGCGATCTAAGATCGCAATGCTGCCCTTGTCTTCGGTGTATTTTGATTAACTTCTCAGGTGCAACTGCCCATCACTCACATGCTCCATCTCACGCTCTCCCAACTCGAAGCCGGTCTGGACGCGATCCGCCAGTCGCCCAAGGACAGCGGCACGCTGCGGCTGATCGTGCGTCGGCCGGGATCGAACCAGCGGGAGACGCTCGAAATCGGCCGGCTCGAACCGGCCGATGGCCTCGTCGGCGATCGCTGGCGGCCCCGCAATGGCAAATCGCCCGACCAGCCGCCGGATCGGATCGATCAGCTCACGATCATGGGCGCTCGCGCGGCGGCGCTGATCGCGCAGGACATGGACCGTTGGCCGCTGGCCGGCGATCAGCTCTACATCGATCTCGATCTAAGCTACGACAACGTTCCGCCAGGCACGCGGCTGGCGCTTGGCACGGCGATGATCGAGGTCACGCCGGAGCCGCACACCGGCTGCCGCAAGTTCCTGGAACGCTTCGGCCCGGACGCATTGAAGTTCGTCAACACGCCCCCGGGCCGGCAGCTCAATCTCCGCGGCATCTATGCACAAGTAATCCAGGCCGGCGAAATTCGCCCCGGCGACACGGCTCGCAAGCTTTCTCCACCCGAGCGGGGTTAAAGCCATCAGGAGCGGCGTTGCCCTGTGGGTGCCACTGCCGGCTTGTCCGGCAGTGCGGTGGTATTGCCTACAAATGAGATGTTGCCCCACATTCTATCCCCCGCGGGACAACTGCCGGCATCAGCGCCTTTAGATGCGAGTCTCCACCAAGCAAAAATCATCACCCCGTCTCCCACCCTGCTACAATCACGCTCGACCACTCGCCCGTTTCGCTCACTCAATATTTCAGGAGCAAGCGATGAAGCGACTTCTCTTCGCGATGCTGGTCTTCACAATGCTGGCCGTCACCTTCTTTGCACTGCCGGCTTCCGGGCAGGAGCCGGACGACATTCCCACGCCGCCGGACTGGCTACGGGTGTACCAGTTCAAGCAAGAGACGTTCACGTTCGTACGGCTTCGATACAATCAAGTGCCGCAGCGTGTAGGGGGACGTTTTCTCCGCGCCAATTCGTGGCAGACCGACTACCCGGATGCCGAACTGCAATTCGGCGCCCATCTGGCCCAGGTGTTGCCGCTGAACGTGACGGATCCGGTCATCTTGACGATCACCGACGAGCGGCTTCCGGGCCACCCTTTTGCCTACATGGTCGAGCCGGGCAGGGTGGAGCTTACCGATGCGGAGGTCCCCGCGCTGCGCAACTACCTGCAAGGCGGCGGCTTTCTCATGGTGGACGACTTCTGGGGCGAGGCCGAGCTCGCCAGCTTCATGGCGCAGATGAAGCGCGTCTTCCCCGATCGCCAGTCGGAGAAGTTGGCGCTCGACCACCCGATCTTCCACTGCGTCTACGAATTGAAGGTGCGACCCCAGGTCGTCTCTATTCACACCTTCTTGCAACCGGGACGGGAAACCGAATTCGAAGGCGCCGACCCGGCGGACTACCGGGCCATCTTCGACGACAACAAGCGGATGATGGTGCTGATCTGCCACAACACCGACTTGGCCGACGGCTGGGAGCGGCAGAGCGTCAGTCCCGAATACACGCGGGAGATGTCGCAGAAGCTGGCCCTGCCGATGGGCACCAACATCGTCTTCTACGCGCTGACGCAGCAGGCGGAGTGAAGCGCGCGTGCTGACGTTTACGGGTTCCTCTTCTCTGTTCCGTTTGATACTCGTTAAAACTCCGACGTGGAACTAGGCACCCTCTGCCGGCCGAGTTGGCACGGTGATGCAGAGACGATTGCACAAGTCGGTGGTGGCTTGGTACAGGCTCTGATCGGTCGCCGCCGCCCAGAGGTCGAGGTGATTGCCCTTGGCGGCGCATTTGAAGCAGCGGAAAGCGCCTTTAATTAGGTGGGCGGAAAACGAGCGACTGCTCGGCGAACTGGCAGCATGGATTGGGCATCGTCCGCGCACTTGATCGCCCCGAACCTCGGCGGGAGCGAAGTGGAGAAGATCGAGCACCTGCTGCATCGTCACCAGCGACCGCACGGCTTGATAGTGGATACTTGTCACGGTGCCTCGTTACGCCCCCGCGCACGCCGTTTACTGCTGGTTGGTTCTTTGCGCTCTGAGCAGAGAAGAGGAACCCGTATCGATCTGCTGAGTTACGCCCGCCTCTGGAACAACGTCAAAACCACAGTCCCGCACTACGTCCGCCCGCTACTCCAAAGATTTCACATACTCCGCCAACAGCTCCAGGTTGTCGGCGAACTCCGCGCTGGAGATGTACTTATCGCCCGGGCGAAACCGCTGGTCGCCCACCAGTCGCTCGCTTTCGAACGTGCTGATCCAGCGGCCCTGCGCATCCAGTCTGTCGACCACCGCTCGGGCACGCCGGGCAAGTTCCTCTTGGTCGCGCGATTCGGCCGCCGATGAATGTCCTTGCTTTGCCGCCTCGTATCGGGCCTGCAGCGAATCCAGCCGCGAGGCACCTTTCCACGAATAGTGGCCGGGCAGTTGCGAGTCGTCGTACGTCAGCGTGTACACGTCGCCGCGGCGCTGCATGTACAGCGGCCGATTCGTCTTCAGCTCGTAGTACCGCGCCAAGCGGCCGTCCGGCAAAAGCGAGCGGCGCAGATAGTCGATCGCCCGGGGCACCGGCTCCAGGTACTTCGCATCACCGGTCTCCTTATGGATCAACAGCAGCGTGGCGATCGCGTCCTGCGACTCGCTCCCGACGACCGCCGCCGGCTCGAACTTTCGCGCCCAGATCGGCTGCATCTCGTAGTTATACTGCTGCGCCCAGCCCGGCTGCTGGTCGGGAAGCTGCGCCAGGATCAGGAAGTCGCCCAGCCGAGCGAGCGCCTGCCGATAGCGCGGATCGTCGTAGATCCGATGCGCCTCGATGAGCGTCTTCGCCACGGTGCCGGCCAGTCCGTCGTTGAGCGTATACATGTCCCAGTAGTTATTAATGCGGCCCTCGGTCCGCCAGTCGTATTCGGGGATGCTCGCCTGCAGCAGCGGCTTGTTCCGCTCGACCGGCCCGTCCCAACCCTGCGGGAATGCGCCGTTTTGAAATTGCGCCGCCAGCAGCGCGTCGAGCGCCACCTTCACGGCTTCGCGGATGCGCTCGTGGTTGAAGCCGTGCGCGCGATCGGCCCGCATGAGGAAGCGAATGGCCGCCTGCGATTTGTCGTCGTCCAGTGTCGAGTAGTTGCGGCCGCGCCCCTTGCCGTTGCGATACCGGGCGACGCGCTCGCCCTGCGGGTTGAAGTCGATGCTGTCGGTCCAGCCGCCGGACTCGAGCTGCCCGTAGAGCAAGGCCTCGGCCGTGTCGGTGGCGGCCTCCAGGTAGAACGGATCGCTGGTGGCCTGGTGCGCTTCCAGATACGCCATGCCAACGGTGGGCGTGCCGGGCGGCTGCACCCAAATCTGATCGGCGGTGGCCTCGCCTTCGCCGAACCGCCGCTGAAGATCGACGGTGTAGAAGTACACGTACCCACCGTGCCGGGCGACCTGACCGCGATAGAACTCGGCGGCCCGGCGCATGGCCGCTGCCGACTCCGCGCGCGTAGGCGGCTCGAACTCCGCCGCTTCGAGTCGGGCCGACCCGGCAACCAACACGAGCACCATCGCCGCCGTCAGCAGTTTCGCGAGTGGTCGGATCATAGAAGTACTCCTTGAAGAGTCGCGTCGCGCGAGCCGGTGGCGACATTGTACCCGCCGCCGTCTGTCCAGTGGCGGGGCGACTCTACGTCGCGGCCGAACTTCGAAGTTGCCGCGCGGGACCTAAACCGCCCCGGGAACGGCAATGGAACGACGGCATCGCGCAGGACCTACAGAATTTTCTAAAAACGCACAAAAAGACAGTTGAAATATTTACTCCTCTGCATACAATACGGGCGGCGGATTCCGCGCGTTGCTCGGCGGTGAGTTCGGGCAGAACGGCGTAGGAATCGCTCGTGTCTAGGCGAATCTACCACAGCCACAAGCCAGCAAGGAGCTTTTTCAATACTTCCCGGCGCCGAATTCGGCACCGTGTTGCAAAAGTCGAATTTTGACACTGAAAAACCAGGGTGGAATCCGACTTTTTCAACAAACATGGGGCCCCCCGGGAACCGGCGCTGTTGCAAAAAGGTGCCAGACACTGTTTTTCCAGGGAAAACGTCGAATTGGGACGCCGGGCTCCAAAATGGGGTGTTGCAAAACTCGGCTCGCTGACGGCCACGTGCATCGCGGCTCGGCCCAGGCAACAATATGCACCCCCTTGAGTTACGCGAAATAGTAGTAAGCCGTCGCCGTGGAGCACAGTGTGTTGAGCAAATCGCCTAGGGTATTCGCACTGGTGTTGGGGACGGTATTCGCAGCCGCGCTTGCTCAGCCGGTCGCCGCCGAGCGGTTCCGCGCCGAGCGGATCGACGACCGCATTCAGAACACCGCCTGCGAAGTCGGACCGGACGGCCATCTGTACGTCGTCTCGATGAACTACCACGGCCGCACCGGCTCGCCGCGATTGATGCGCTACGTGCTCGACGGGCGCGGCCGGCCGACCGGCGAGAAGCAGATCGTCCACGACTGGGGTGCCGACTCGGCTGCCCAGCCGATCGGTCTGGCCTTCGATCCCAAGTCCACCGCTGAAAACCTCGTTGCGTGGATCGCGCTGGGCGAATCGCTCCAAGGTCACAGCGGCTGGTCCGACCCCTGGGCGGGCCGCATCTATCGCTTCGAGCTTCCGCCGGCCGGTTCTTCCCAGCCAGCCCGTAGCGAGCTGAAGATCACCAACCTGCCGCATGCGTTTCACACGGTCAACGACATCGCCTTCGGGCCCGAAGGCAAGCTCTACATCTGTTGCGGGTCGACCACCACGCTCGGCTGGGAGCCGCACACCACCGAGAAGCTCCTCTCCGGGGCGATTCTCCAAGCGGACGTCGCCCGGCTCGACGGCGTGCTCGACGTGAAGACCTCCGACGGCGGCCAGTACAATCCCTTCGCTCCGGCGGCTCCGCTGCGGCTGTACGGCACGGCCATCCGCCAGCCGTACGACTGCACGTGGCACCCCAACGGCCGGCTCTACGCCTGCACCAATCAGAACGACGTGAACGGCCAGACCGGCTCAGGCGGCGGCATTCCGAATGTCGAGAATATCAAGCCGCCGGAGTTTCTGGCGATCATCGAGCCCGGCCGCACGTACGGCTTTCCCAACGCCGCCCGAGGAGAGTTCGTCCTGATGGGCGGGAACCCGACCGACGGCGACGATGGCTGGACCGAGATCGTCGACTATCCGGTGGGAATCGAACCGCCGGACACCTTTGATCCGAGTCTCTTGCACCCGATCGACGACATCGGCGGCGGCAGCGCCGACGGGATGCTGGCCTATCGCGCACCGGGCGAGCTCCAGCATCGGCTCGTCGCGTGCTTTTACAGCGCGAACAAGATCTTTACCTTCACCCCGGGCGACGACGGCCGCATCGTCGAGCGTGACGTGTTGCGCGGCACGGACGGCCAGCCGCTGCAGATCGCAAGTCCTCTGGACATTTGCGAGCATCCCCGGCGGGGGCATCTCTATGTCGCCGGCTACGGCAAGCAGGACAAGGGCGAACAGGGCGGCGTGCATTTCCTGGAGCGGCTCAGCGATGTACCCGAGGAGGACCGGCTGCAAGCAAGCCCTGCCGTGCTGGTCGGCGAAGTGCTCGACGGCGACGATGACTGGTCGAGTGAGTTTGAAGTGCACCTCCCCGGCGGCGATGACACATCGTACGCGATCGCCAGCGATGTCGACTGGCTGCGCGTGGAACCGGCCGAAGGGACGCTCTCCGGCGAACCACAATTTAAAAAGCATCGCGTGCGGCTCACACGATCGCTTCCGCCGGGCACGCATTACGCAGCGCTGCGCATCGAGCCGACCGGCGATTCAGACCGCGAGCCCGTCCGGATGAGCGTGAACTTGCACGTCGCCCCGCGGGGCCAGGCGGAGCGATTCGCCGTATCGGCGGGCAATTCGCGCGAGGTGGTGGCCGAGTCGTTTCCCGTGCGATTGCCGCTGGCCGGTACGGTGATCAGCGCGGTCGAGAACGTGCCCGTGCAAACGCGATGGCAACTGGAAAGCGGATCCGAGCCGCACCTAGTGCTGACTGACCCGGCCGCGCTGGCAAGCGAAGCGATCATCGATGCACCCGGCCGGTATACGCTGAACCTGATCGCCACGCGCGGCCAGCAATCTCGGCAGGGCACCGTGACGCTCGCAGTCGACGTGCCGGGCAATCGTTCCCCGGGGCTGCGAGCCACTGCCGACCGGCAAACGGTGCGGCTGGGCGAGTCCATCGAATTGACCGCCGAGGCGAGCGACGACGGCCTGCCGGCCGATTCGGTCGGGTTAACTTATCGCTGGACGCGCGAAGGGACCGGTAGCGGCATCGTCACTTTTGAGGACGCCACGTCCGCCGCCACTTCCGCCACCTTCAGCCGCGCGACCGAATACCGCATCCGCTGTACCGTTTCGGACGGCGTGCGGGAGACGCATCGGGATTTGTTGATTGAAGTGAAGGAGGCGGAGTAACCTGGGGGAAGCGGTCACCGTTGGCACAGACATTCCTGTCTGTGAATTGAAAAGTCCTCGCAGTGCGGCTAACTATTCCATGGACTATACGTTTCATCTCACTTAGCGCCGAACTATAATCCGCCTCGGCACTCCCCTACCGACACAGGGCGAAACCAAAGAGAACTCAAGGAGAAGTGGCATGAATCGAACTCTGATATTGGCCGTGGCAGTCGTAGCACTTCTAGCAATCGAGTCCACCGCTCGCGCGCAGATCAACACCGTGGTCGTTCGCAACCGTGAGGGAGCCGCCACGTCTGATTTCAAGTTCAAAGTATTGCCCTCGCCCACGGCGGAAGACCTGGCCACCAAGGCGACGTTTTCGATCGTCGCCGGCGAGCGCGATTCCAACGGCGGTGATCTGGAAGTTCTCAACGACGGCCGCCTCCCGGGCGGCGAGGATGATCCGCGTGCGAACTTCTTCTTCGCCGCCGGCAGCGAGGGCGGGCGGCTGCTGGTCGACCTGGGCCAGCCGGCCAATGTCGAGGCAGTCAACACCTACTCCTGGCACACCGACACCCGCGGTCCGCAGGTCTACAAGCTCTACGCCGCCGACGGTACAGCCGATGACTTCGAAGCGCAGCCCGCCGCCGACATCGATCCGACCACCGTCGGGTGGCGACAGGTGGCCGATGTCGACACGCGTGCGCGCCGCGGCCGCCCCGGCGGGCAGTACGCCGCAAGTATCTTCCGCGCAGACGGGCCGCTGGGACGCTACCGCTATCTGCTGATCGAGGCTTCCCGCACCGAAGAAGTCGACCTGTTCGGCAATACGTTCTTCAGCGAGATCGACGTCGTCGGCAGCGCGTCGACGGAAGTGGCGGACGCTTCCGATCCGGACACCGGCATCACGATCGTGGAGGCCGGCGACGGCAAGTACCAGGTCCGCATCGACACGAGCGACGCTCCCGATCTCACCCGCTGGGCCGCCACGGAGCTGGCGCCCGTCGTTCAAGAGTGGTATCCCAAGATCGTGGAAATGCTACCCAGTGAAGGCTATGAAGCGCCTGCCCGGTTCGGCATCACCTTCACCGAGGACTACCGCGGCGTGGCGGCGGCCGGCGGCTCGCGGATTCGCGGCTCGGCCTCCTGGTTCCGCGATAATCTGGCCGGGGAGGCCAAGGGCGCCATCGTGCACGAGATGGTACACATCGTACAGCAGTACGGGCGTAATCGCCGCGCCGTTCCGAATGCCACGCGGCCCGGTTGGCTGGTTGAGGGAATCGCCGACTACATCCGCTGGTTCCTTTACGAGCCGGAGAGCGGCGGCGCGCGGATTACGGCTCGCAATATCGATCGCGCCCGGTTCGACGCCAGTTATCGCATCACCGGCAACTTCCTGAACTGGGTCTCGGAAAAGCACGGGCAGGAGGTCGTGGGCGGGCTGAATGCCGCCTTGCGCGAAGGCCGCTTTACGAATGACGAGTGGACGAACGCCACCGGCGCGACCGTCGAAGAACTAGCCGAGCAGTGGAAAGCCGACTTGCAGAAGGCCATCGACGCCGAGCAGGATGACGCGGCGAATAATTAGCGGCGCGTCCGCTGATCGCTTCAATACGCCAGTGTCTGAGCCACCATCGACCCACCCGCACCGACTCAGCATCCGGCCTCACAGTGCGAAGCGAATGCCCTGGGCGAGCGGCAAGTCGGCGGAGTAATTGATCGTGTTGGTCGCGCGGCGCATGTAGGCTTTCCAGGAGTCGGAGCCCGATTCGCGGCCGCCGCCGGTCTCCTTCTCGCCGCCGAACGCCCCGCCGATCTCCGCGCCGCTGGTGCCGATGTTCACGTTGGCAATGCCGCAGTCCGAACCGGTCGGAGAGCAGAACAGCTCCGCCTCGCTCACGTCGCGGGTGAAGATCGCGGAGGCCAATCCCTGCGGCACGCCGTTGTGAATGTCGATCGCCTGCTCGATCGACTCGTAGCGGTGAACGTAGAGGATCGGTGCGAAGGTTTCGCGCTGCACGAGCGGCGCCTCGGGCGGGATCTCGACAATCGCAGGCCGCACGTAATAGCCGCCTTCGGGCACGCTCTCCGTTACGCGGCCACCGCCGTAGACTCGGCCACCCTGCTCGGCGGCTTCCGCCAGGGCGGCGTTCATCGCGTCGCCGGCGGCGCGATCGATCAGCGGCCCTACCAGCACTCCGTTCTCGGCGGGATGGCCGATGCGCAAGCGGTCATACGTGCCGCGCAGTCGCTCGAGCAGCGTCTCGGCCATGTCCTGATGCACAATCAGCCGCCGCAGCGTCGTGCACCGCTGACCGCAGGTGCCGGCCGCGGCGAAGACGATGCCGCGCAGCGCCAGCTCCAGGTCGGCCGACGGCGCGACGATGGCAGCGTTGTTGCCGCCCAGCTCGAGCAGCGACCGGCCCAACCGCGCGGCCACGGTCTGCCCGACGGCCCGTCCCATCGGAATCGACCCGGTGGCCGAGATCAGCGGCAGCTTCGGCGAAGCGGCGATCGCCTGTCCGACCTCGGGTCCGTCGCCGACGACCAGGTTGAGCACGCCGTCGGGTACGTCGGGCATCTCTTTCAGAACGCCGGCGGCCAGAGCGTGGCAGCCCAGCGCGCACAGCGGGGTTTTTTCCGACGGCTTCCAGACGACCGTATCGCCGCAGACCAGGGCGATCATCGCGTTCCACGACCAGACGGCCACGGGAAAGTTGAACGCCGTGATCACGCCGATCGCACCCAGCGGATGCCACTGCTCGGTGAGGCGGTGTTGCGGGCGCTCGCTGGCGATGGTCCGCCCATATAGTTGGCGGCTCAAGCCCACCGCGAAGTCGCAGACGTCGATCATCTCCTGGACTTCGCCCAGGGCTTCTTGCGTGATCTTGCCGGCTTCCCAGGTGACCAGCGTAGCGAGGTCCTCCTTGTGGCGGCGCAGCGCTTCGCCGATCCGCCGCACCAGTTCGCCACGCCGCGGGGCCGGTACGCTGCGCCACTGCAGGAACGCCTCATGCGCGCGGTCGATCACCGGCTGTGTATCGTCGGCTGTGGCAGCGGCGAACGCCGCCAGCCGCTCGCCGTCGATCGGCGAGTGCACGGCCAGTTCGCTTCCCGTTCCGGCCTGCCACTGCGTTCCGCTGGCGATCGCCAGAGGGTACTCGGGCACACCCAGGCGGCTAAGTGCGTTTTGCAGTTTCGACATCGGGTCCGTCCCCCTGCAGATTGATGCCGCGGCTATAGCGGGTTGAATGCCGCGACTGATAGTAAGCGCCGAAGCGGTTTTCGAGAAACGTATCCAGCTCGACCTGCTCCTGCCGAACGAAGCCCTGCCGGGGTAGTTTGCCCTGGTCGAACAGGTCGACCGCGGCGCAAATGCCCGCCGCCGTCGTCAATTGGATCGCGCTCCAGTGCTGGCCGTCGACAGTCGTCTCATAAATCTTGCGGGCGTCGCTAATCTGCACCAGTTGATCGCCCTGCCAGCCGGCCGCCGTGCAGAAGACAACCACAACGTCCTGGAACGTCACAGGGATGGCGTTCTCCAGGATGTCCTTGAGGACGTCGCGCCGCTGGGAGAGCCGCAGTTCGTTGACCAGAAAGGCCATCAGTTCGCGGTGCCCGACGTAGCGGATCGTCTTGTAGTTCAGCTCGCGGACCTGACCTTCCAGTGTTTCGCACAGCGTGCCCAGCCCGCCGGAGGTATTGAACGCCTCGTATCGGACGCCGTCCAGCGAGAAGTGCTCGAGCCCCTCCAGCGGCAGCACGTTGCAGCGGCGGCGGTCGTGGATAGCTTCGCACAGGTTGCAGTATTCATTGATCAGTCCGTCGGTCGACCAGGTGAGGTTGTACTTCAGCGCGTTGCTGGGAAACTGCGGAAGCGCGCCCACGCGCATGAACACCGCATCGAGCCGGTCGAACTCCCGGGTCAGCGCACTGGCCGCGATGGAGACGAAGCCCGGCGCCAGCCCGCACTGCGGCATGAAAATCTGCCCGTCTCGCGCCTGTTGGGCCACCTCGCGCACCTGCCGGGTGGTGGCAATGTCCTCGGTCAGGTCGAAGTAGCTGCAGCCGGTCTCCAGGGCGGCTCGCGCGATCCCGGAATTGAATTGAAAGCTCAACGCGGAGATGACGACGGCCCGATCGCGCATGGCGCCGGTCAGCGCCGAGTGATCCGTGGCATCGATCCGCGCGGTGGCGACACCGCACTGGTCTCGGACGCGCGCCAGCGCTAACTCGTCGGCGTCGCCCACGAGCAAGTCGTAATCGCCCGAGCCCGCCAAAAAGCTGGCGATCATGCGGCCGATCTTGCCGGCTCCCAGCAGCAGGACACGTTGCATAGGGTTCTCTCTTCCTTGTCGCGGTCGCTGGATTGGTGAGAACTCAACCGGTGGCACAGACATTCCTGTCTGTGCGTACCTTGTAGCAGTAGCTGAACTTTTGAGAATTCAGTCACCGTTTGCTCGCCGGCGTGGATGACGGATAGAATTACTTGACGGCACGATCTTGCAGAATTATACGTCACGGGCGCACGCCTCAAGGCGACGCCGCTTGCGAAGCCCTATAAGGCGCAAATCCGATCATGGCCACTCAGTCGGACCGTATCGAACAACAATACGCATGGACGCCGCAGCCCGAGGCGGCCCGGTATCTCAACGAACTGGTCGACCAGTTCTGCCAGAATTGCCATGCGGCGAGGACGCTCGCCGATCGGATGCTCCAGGAGACGGGGACTCGCCTGTTCGACTGGGTCGATCACCTCGCCTATCCGGCGGACGACGCCAGGGCGTCGCGGCTCTCGAAGCTCGCGTTCGTCCCGATCGACGAGGGCCGGCGGATCGTGTGGCATCACCCTGGCGGAATGTTTCCGCCGATCGTGCTGGAGGAGATCTCCGCGCCGCGGCTGGCGATCAAGGTCGAATCGGCTGCCGACTTTTTATTCGCGCAGGGGCTGGCCGACGTGGTGATCCAGGGACTGCCTGGCAGCCCGCTGCGGATGGCCGAGTTCGCCGCCCAAGATGGCCACGAGCTGTGGGCGATCGAGCGGCACGGCACGCGGACCTTTGATCCGGTCGAGTTGTCGCCTGACTTTTTGGGCGCGGCATTGCACCATCGCGAAACGCTACGTCGGCGGAAACGGGACTTCGATGATCCGGAAAAAGGCTTCGAGCACGCCCGGCGGCGGATCCGCGCCGCCAAGACGGACCTTGGCCCCGACTGGACGTGCGACGCCTTCTTTGCCGGCGAGCGCGACTATTGGCAAAGCCGCAATCGCGCGGCCCGACTGCAAAAGGCGCGGCAGGACGCGCTGGGGCTCGGTTGGGCCAATCACGATCACCACACCTATCGCTCGAGCCGCCGCTATTTCACCCGGCTGATTTCGCTCCTGGAAGAGCTGGGCATGCAATGCCGCGAGCGGTTCTACGCCGGCCGAGAGGCGGGCTGGGGCGCGCAGGTGCTGGAGCAAGGGAGCGCCGGGATTGTCGTCTTCGCGGACGTCGATCTATCGCCGGACGACGTGCAGGGTGACTTCGCCCACGAAGAACTGCCGCCGCACGACAAGCTGGGCACCGTCGGTCTGTGGTGCTTTCTCCACGGCGAGGCTTTCTTGCAGGCGGGCATGCATCACCTGGAGTGCCAGTTCGACTTCGCCGCCGCCCGGCAGCAGCTCGCCGAGCAGGGCATCGATTCGATGCCGCCGTTCACCGATTTCGACTTCCTCAAGCAAGCGTTCACCGTCGGCGAGACTTGGCCGGTCGACCCGCGGCGGGTCGATCTGGCGCTCGAGCACGGCTACATCAGCAGCGAACAGGCTGACGGCTTCCGCCGCTGCGGGGCGATGGGTTCGCACCTGGAGGTCTTGCAGCGAGACGACGGCTATAAGGGCTTCAATCAGACCGGCATCAGCGAGATCATTACGGCCACCGATCCTCGCAAGCAATCTGCCGGCGGCGCCCGAACGTGAGCCTTCTCCCGCGACGATTTGTCGCCCGCTCTCAGGACGTTACGGCAGTGGTGGCCGGTGTTTCGGCCGGTGCGTCCAGGAATAACCGCCTCGGTTGACCCCCGAATTGTCTGGCAGATTGGCGCGCAAGCTGCCATAACAAGGGGGCAGTCGCCCGCACGCGGGGCCCGTACTGCGATCCCAACCGCTTGGCGACGCTGCCAAGTCAGACCTCCCCCGCCTGCGAGCCATTCAACTCAACCCGAGGAGTACCGACATGTACCGCTTATGGACCCTTCTAGTGGCCGCGGCCGTGGGCACCGCCGGCACGGCCGTCGCACAGGAGGCGCAGCAGGATCAAGCTGCCCAACAGGAGAAGAAGACGGAGCAGGAACTGATCCAAGACCTTCAGAGCCTGCTTCAGGCCAACAACATCGACGAGGCGGAAGCCACCTTCCAACAGGCGATCCAGCAGTATCCCGATTCGGATCTGCTGAAGAATCTGCGGGCGACGCTGTACTCGTATCAGACCCGCGCCGGCAATCACCTGGCGGCAGCGGAGCATCTCAGCGCGTACATCCAGGATCGAATCCCCATGGCGGCCGAGAGTCCCGAGTTGGCCAGCAGCCTGCCGAGCCTGGTCAACGTGGCACTTTCCGCCTACGAGCGCGCCGAGAAGATGGACCAGGGCCTCGCGTGGCTGGATCAGGCGATCGAGCAGGCTCGCGGCGCAGACGCACCGGCAGTGGTCTCCGCGTTGATGGGCCAGAAGATCGTGGCGCTGGCCAGTGCCGGTCGCCAAGAGGAAGCTCGGAAGCTGATCGATGAGCAACTGGCCGCAGCGCGCAAGGCCGTGGAGGCGTCGCCGGACAGCCCGGAAGCCGTCGCCGCACTCGCCGAAGCGATGAGCGCGGAAGTCGAGCTGCTGACGGCGGTCGGCAGCGAACAGGAAAGCGAAGCGCGGCAGAAGCTGCTGGATTTCCTCACCGAGCAGGCCAAGAAGCACTCGAACGACGCGACCGTCGTCAGCGCGTATCTGCAGGCCCACATGGAAGCGGTGGCGAATCTCGCCCGCACCGAGCCCAAGCAAGCCCAGGAGTTGATCGCCAAGGTGAACGAGTTCACCGGCGCGCTGGAAACAGATGACGCGACCATCCAAAGCCGCATCATGTCTATCGAGCAGGCCTTTCAGCAAATGCAGAGAACAATCGAAGCGGCCTTGGTGCACGCGAACCTGATTGGCCAGGACGCCAAGCCGCTGGACGTCGAGGCCTGGGTGAACGGCGAGCCGCTCACCGACGAAGATCTGAAAGGCAAGGTCGTGCTGCTCGACTTCTGGGCCGTATGGTGCGGACCGTGCATCGCCACGTTCCCCCACCTGATCGAGTGGCAGGAGAAGTACGGCGACGACGGCCTGGTCATCCTCGGCATGACCCGCTACTACAACTACGGCTGGGATGCGGACAACAACCGCCCGGTGCAGGTGCCGAGCATCTCGCCGGAGGAAGAGCGGGCCGCCATGGAAAAGTTCGCAGAACACCACGAGCTGGAGCACCGCTTCGCGATCACCCCCGAGGGCAGCACGTTCCAAGAGGCATACGGCGTCACCGGTATTCCACAGGCGGTGTTAATTGACCAGGAAGGCAAGATTCGCCTGATCCGCGTCGGCAGCGGCGAAGGCAACGCCAAGGACATTGAGCAGTTGCTCGTAAAGCTGTTGGGCGAGGCAGGTGCCGAAGCCGCCGGCGGCTAAGCGTCCCGCCGGTTCTTCAATACGAAGCTGAAATCAAGAAACCGCCGCCGATCAAGTTCGCGATCGGCGGCGGTTTTCTTTGCGCTCAAGATAGACAGCCTACTCGCTGGCCTCGCCGGTCTGCTGCGGTACAAACGGGAACAGCGCCAACAGCTCTTCCTTGGTCGGCTGCCGGCCGTACTCGCAGACTTCGAATGCTTCGGCGTACTTCACCTGCTGCCCGCGCTCCGGGCCGTACAGTTCGACGAGCAGGTCGCGGTACTGATCGGCGGTCGACGCGAACCGCCGCTGAAAGCTATCGCGCACTTGTTGCTGGCGGCGAGTGCGTCCCGCTTCGTTGTCGGGGATCAGATCGCGGCTGCCCAGCGCGCCGCCTTCGTAGAACTGCGATTCCATCACGCTCAAGGCGTCGATCTTCCGCTCGATCACATCGTCGATCGCCACCACGATGTCGGGCTGGAATGGATTCGGCTGGTCGAAGCTGTCATGGAAATACAAAAACACCGGGTTCGACTGCAACGGCGGCGTGTCCGGGCAGAAGAACGGCACCGCCACCATGTACGCGGAGTCCTGCACCAGCACGCCGGTGTAGCGGTGGTCCGGGTGGTAGTCGTTCGGGCGATGCGCCAGCACGACGTCGGCCTTGCCGCGGCGAATCTCCCGCGTGACCTTGCGGCGATTCTCCAGCGTAGGCATCAGCTCGCCGTCGTGGATATCTAGCACAATGGTCGTCGTGCCCAGGATCTTGGCCGCCTGTTGCACTTCGCGATTGCGCCGCTTAGCCAGCGGGCCGCCCGCCATGCGCCAATGGCCGATGTCGCCGTTGGTGACCGAGACGAAACGCACGTGGTGTCCCGCGTCGGACCACAAAATAGCCGAGCCGCCGACATCGATTTCGCAATCGTCGGGATGGGCTCCTAAAGCGACGATCCGCAGCTTACCGTCATCGGCCTCTTCCTGCTGGGCGTCCTGCGCGGAGACGGGCATCGCCACGCCGGCAAGCAGCAACAATCCCAACGCTACCATTCCTACTGCATCTCGATGTCGAAACATGGCACGGCTCCTCGAATGTGGCGGGAAAAGCCCTGAAACGGTTATTGTGGCCCAACGGGTATAGCAGAAACGCGGGCGCAATTCAAAAAAGTGCGGCGCACGGCGCAGCGCGGCAGCAGCAGGCGGCGCGCGGGTGCCACGGCTCACCTTGTCCAGCCGTGCTTGGGTTGCTCGATTGCGCCGCGAAACCACTCCCGATCAGTACGTCACCACTGGCGCAGAAAACCCTCTCCCCGGCCCTCTCCCAAAGGGAGAGGGAGAAAGCCCGGCACCACACCCATCGGTGAGCGCGCGGGTGCCACGGCTCACCTTGTCCAGCCGTGCTTGGGTTGCACGATTGGCGAAGCGTCGATTGACGCGGCGGCAGTCGCCCTCGACAATCCAGACCTTCACGCGGCTGTTTGCCGACGCTGCTGCCACGAAGTCGGCCCTGCGTCCTCGCTTTTCGCTTCCGCCCGGGATCTCTTGGCATGTGCGGTATCGCCGGCGCCGTCTGGACGCATCCCGAGGCGGCGCTGCCGCCCGAGGCGATCGCGCGAATGTCCCGCGAGCTCGTTCACCGCGGACCGGACGACGAGGGATCCTATCGGGCGGAGTATCGCCCCGGTGGTGCCTATCCCAGCACGCCCGGTGTGGCGCTCGCGTATCGGCGGTTGGCCATCATCGATCCGGCCGGGAGCCGCCAACCGCTGACGAATGAAGACGGCACTATCCAAGCCGTATTCAATGGAGAAATCTACAACTACCGCGAGCTGCGCAACCGACTGGAGGGCTCCGGCCACGCGCTGCGCACCTGTGGCGACGGCGAAACGCTCGTGCATCTGTACGAGGACGAAGATGTCGAATTTCTCGATCACCTGGTGGGCATGTTCGCCATTGCCCTGTGGGACGCTCGCAAGGGCCGGCTGCTTCTCGCGCGAGACCGCCTGGGACAGAAGCCGCTGGTCTACCGGCTCGATCGCGACCGGCTGCTGTTCGCCAGCGAATTGAAGGCCCTGCTCGCGGTGCCGGATGTTCCCCGCGAGATCGATCCCAGCGCGCTGGACGAGTATCTCACCTACGGCTACGTGCCGCACCCGAACACGATCTACCGCGGCACGTGCAAGCTGCCGCCGGCGCATTACGCGGTGTTCGAGCGCGGCAGGTTCACCGTGCGCAGGTATTGGCAGCCGGACCTGGCGACCGAATCGGAAGCGTCCGAGGACGAGCAGGTGGAGCGATTGCGCGATGTAATTACCGATTCGGTCGCCCTGCAGATGCAGAGCGATGCGCCGCTGGGCGTGTTTCTCTCCGGCGGCGTCGATTCGTCGGTGATCGCGGCCTTGGCCCAGCAGCATTCCGATCGGCCCGTGCAGAGCTTCTCGATCGGCTTCCCCGTCGCCGAGTTCGACGAGACCGACTTCGCCCGGAGTGTCGCGAATCACCTGGGCATGCAGCATCACGCGTTCACCGTGGACCCGATTGCGGTGCAGGTGCTTCCCGAGTTGGTATGGCACTTCGACGAGCCATTTGCCGACAGTTCCGCCATCCCGACGTACTATCTCGCCCGATTGACGCGCGAGCACGCGAAGGTTGCCCTGTCCGGCGACGGTGCCGATGAACTGTTCGGCGGCTACGGCCGCTACAAGGCGGTGAAGCTGGCCAGCATGATCGACCGCCTGCCGCGCGCCGCGCGCAAGCTGCTGGCCAGCCGGCTGTGGCAGCGATTGCCCGGCGGAGTGCGGCAGAAGTCGCGACTCGAGCACTGGAGGCGATTTGCCGAAGCGCTGGCGCTTTCGCCGCGGCACCGCTACCAGGGGTGGATGTCGATTTTTCCGGAAAACCATCGGGCGGCGCTATATACCGACGACTTTCTCGCAGCTCTGCCGGAGTCGGACCCGTTCGAGTGGTTGCGCTGTGCCTTCGAGCCGGTCGCGAAGCGCGACCCGGTCTCGCAGTGCGCGCTGGTCGATCTGGTGACGTATCTGCCGTGCGATCTAATGCAGAAGGTCGACCTGGCCACCATGGCCTGTGGTCTGGAGTGCCGCTCACCGTTTCTCGATCATCGCGTGGTGGAGCTGGCCGCGCGATTGCCGTGGCAGATGAAGCAGCGCGTGTGGCGCGGCAAGCGCATCCTTCGCCGCACATTCGGTCATCTGTTGCCCCCCGGCGTCTTCCGCCGCCGCAAGTACGGCTTTTCCGTGCCGCTGGACTGGTGGTTCCGAAATGAGCTGCGAGAGTACGCGCATGAAGTATTGCTCGATCGGCAGACGCTCACCTCAGGCTTGTTCCGTGCCGAAGCGATTCGCACGCTGCTCGACGAGCACACGGCCGGCCGCGCCAACCATGCCGGAAGATTGTGGTCGCTGCTGGTGCTAGCGCTGTGGGTCGATCGCTGGAATCCGGTGCTTCCCACCGCTTCGTCGTAGCTGGACCTACTTACCAGCACCACTGCAGTGCACCGAATATGTCGGTGCGACGGAATGTACCGGTGGCGAAGGTGTCCGCTGCGAATGGGGAGGATTCAGCGTGCGGATTTCCTGGGACTGCCTGGCGGTGCGGCCGAATTCTTCTTTAGCGTCGGCCCGCTTGCCGATAAGATGAAGCGGACAGCGAAGCTTTATCGGCCGTGCGACTAGCAGTTTGGAGGCGGCTTGCACATGAAGGACGTCCTGGCGGTGGTGCTCGCGGGAGGGAAGGGTTCGCGGCTGGAGCCGCTGACGCGCGATCGGGCGAAGCCGGCCGTGCCCTTCGGCGGGGCCTACCGCATCATCGATTTCACGCTCTCGAACTGCATCAACAGCGGTTTTCGCAAGATCCTGCTGCTGACGCAGTACAAGGCGATGAGCCTCGACCGGCACATCAACATCGCCTGGCGCTCGCTGCTGTCACGGGAGCTGGGCGAGTTTATCGACGTCGTGCCGCCGCAGCAGCGCATCGACGAGCATTGGTACCAGGGCACGGCCGACGCCGTCTACCAGAACATCTATACGCTGGAGAAGGAACGCCCCCAATACGTGGTGATTCTGGCCGGCGATCACATCTACAAGATGAACTACCACACGCTGGTGGAGTTCCACAAACAGTGCGGCGCCGATCTGACGATCAGCGCGCTGCGCGTGGAGATGGACGAAGCCCGGCAGTTCGGCGTGATGCAAATCGAATCGGACGGCCGCGTGGTGGGCTTTCAAGAAAAGCCGGCGCATCCCAAGCCGATTCCCGGGGACGACGCCCACGCACTGGCCTCGATGGGCGTCTACGTCTTCACGGCCCGGTTTCTGTTCGAGCAGTTGTGCCTGGACGCCACGCGGCCCGGCAGTGCGCACGACTTCGGCCGAAACATCATTCCCTCGATCATCGACACGCACCGGGTTTTTGCGTATCCGTTCCGCGACGAGAACCGCAAGGCCGACGCCTACTGGCGCGACGTCGGCACGCTCGATGCCTATTACAACGCGAATCTCGACCTGGTGTCGGTCGATCCGCTGCTGAACATGTACGACGACCACTGGCCGATCCGCACGTATCATCCCACCTATCCGCCGCCGAAGTTCGTCTTCGCCGAGCACGGCGAAGGCGCGCGGCGCGGCGAAGCGCTCGACAGCATCGTCTGCCAGGGTTCCATCCTCTCGGGCGGACACGTCGAGCGATCCATCCTCGGCGCCAACACGCGGATCAACAGCTACGCCCACGTCGAGGACTCGATCGTATTCGAAAGCGTCGACATCGGGCGGCACTCGCGCGTCCGCCGGGCGATCATCGACAAGGGCGTGCATCTGCCGCCCGGGACGGAAGTCGGCTACGATCACGAGCACGATCTGCGCCGTGGCTTCGTCATCACCGAGGGCGGGGTGGTGGTCATCGCCAAGGCGGACGGCCGCGATCACTTCCACGAGGCCGAATTGGCCAGCCACCGCAACGGCGAATGAGCCGTAGCGGTCATCGGAGATAGGCGACAGGCACCGTGGGCCGCGGCGAGAGTCCGCGCGCCGTCACCGGCCGTGGGTAGTTTGACCGATGCGCCAACTTTCGATGCCCTGAGTCACCGACGAAAAAATGGCTTTTCGCTGAGTGCTCGGCTAGCGCACATTCTTCGAGCTTGGAGTTGTCCATACGGGCCTGATGCGTGAAAAAACAGGTATCCGAAGAGCCTGTGCTGCCCAGCGAGGGCGGTGCAGGCTTTTTGCATTGATGGTCCCGACGTGCGAAAATTAGTTCGTTTTATGTCGAGCAATGCTATGACAACGCGGACAACTCACGGAAGCGAGAAAAAATCGAGCAAGTAGGGTCCGCGGGTGTGGACATTCGGCTTTGTAGCTGGAACGCGCAAGGGTCCGGCCGAACCCGGTGCAAGCAAGAAACTTTCACCAATTCAGTTACGACACGGCTGGGCAAGTCAGCCGTGCCACCCATGAACGAACTGACAGCCACCGGCCGCGGCCGGATGCTTGCCAGCGGCCAGGCGATGCCGGCATAATGCGAGATTCACTCGCGAGACTCGGGGAGGGTCGGGAAATGCACGACAAAATCAGGACCATGGGGCTCACGTTCGACGACGTGCTCATCGAGCCGCGATACAGCGAGGTCGTGCCCTCGGAAGTCGATGTCTCCACCCGGCTCACCCAAAAGATCACGCTGAACATCCCCATCGTCAGCTCGCCGATGGATACCGTGACCGAAAGCCGGATGGCAATCGCCCTGGCCCAGGAAGGAGGCCTGGGGGTGATCCATAAGAACATGTCGATCAACCGACAGACCGACGAGGTCGACAAGGTCAAGCGCAGCGCCAACGGCATCATTCCCGACCCCGTCACCCTGCCGCCGGAGGCCACCGTCGCCAGGGCCCGCGAGATCATGCAGCAGCACAATGTTTCCGGCGTGCCGATCACCGATCCCGACGGCCGGCTGCGCGGCATTCTCACCCGCCGGGACCTCCGCTTTCTCGAAACCAGCGACCTGCCGATCTCCGAAGTCATGACCAGCGATCCGCTCGTTACGGCTACGGGGACCGTAACGCTTGAGGAAGCTGAGAAGATTTTGATGGCAAAAAAGGTCGAGAAACTTTTGCTGGTTGACGAAAACTACAAACTGACGGGCCTGATCACGATCAAAGACATCGACATGATGAAGAGCTTCCCGCAAGCCTGCAAAGATAGGCAAGGGAGGCTAAGGGTCGGGGCCGCCGTCGGCGTGCATGATTTCGAGCGTGCCGAGAGCCTCATCGCCAAGGACGTCGACCTGCTGGTGGTCGATAGCGCCCACGGCCATTCGGCCAACGTGATCGAGACGGTGCGGGAGATTAAGCGGCAGTGGGGAATCGACGTCGTCGCCGGCAACGTGGCGACCGCCGAAGGATGCGAGGACTTAATTCGGGCCGGTGCGGACGCGGTCAAGATCGGCATCGGGCCCGGCTCGATCTGCACCACGCGGGTGATCTCGGGCATCGGAGTTCCGCAGATCACGGCCATTGACGCAGCGGCCGAGGTGGCCAAGGGCGCGGGCGTGCCGGTTGTCGCCGACGGAGGCATACGCTACTCGGGAGACATCACTAAGGCGATCGCCGCCGGGGCCTATTGCGTGATGATCGGCGGGCTGCTGGCCGGCATGGATGAAAGCCCCGGCGAACAGATTTTGTACCAGGGAAGGACGTTCAAGATTTATCGCGGCATGGGTTCGCTCGGCGCCATGGTTAAAGGCTCGAGCGAGCGCTACCGCCAGACAAGCGACCAGCCGGGGACCGGCAAGCTCGTGCCCGAGGGCGTCGAGGGTCGCGTCCCTTACAAGGGAGCACTCAGCCCATTCATCTATCAGCTAGTAGGCGGGCTGCGAGCCGGAATGGGTTATTGCGGAGCACGGACCATCGGAGAGCTGCGCACCGAAGCGCGGTTTATCCAAGTCTCGCCGGCAAGTGTACGGGAGAGTCATCCACATGACATCGCGATTACGCAGGAAGCACCCAACTACTCCACCGAGTACTCGACCTCCAAGGGCGAGAACTCCTAGCCGGACCGCTCGGGTAGCCAGCGCGCTTGTGGCGCTTGCCATGGCCGGTAGTGCAACGGCGGCCGAACCGGCTCCCTGGCGGCCCAGCAAGTCGCAAGCTTCCGATGCGCGCCAGTCCGGCAACCAGGCGGCGGTGGCCGAGCGCGAGTCGGCTCCGAGCCAGCCGCCCAAGCTCGCCTGGCGTCCGTGGCGGCCGGGCAAGCTCGCTCCGCAGGATCGAGCACCCCAGGACAGAGCGCCCCAGGACACAGCGCACCAGCACACTTTGTCGCGTGGCAATGCCGAACTGGTGCAGGCGACCGATCCGGCCGATCCGTTCGAGCAGCCACCGGCCCGCCGGCCCGTGCAGGCGGCCCAGGTCGATCCATTCGACCAGTCCGCTCCGGCGGCACAGCAGCCGGCCTGGACGGTTCCGCAAGTGGCCGACCGTTTGCAGGAGCCGGCCCAGCCCGATCCGTCACGGTTTCCCGAGCCCAGCTACGACGCACTTCCGGAAGAGCGCCCCCGGGATATCCGGCAGGAGGCGCTAGACGCCTGCCGCGAGTCGATCGCCGATCTTCGCGCACACCGCATCGCCAACATCAGCCTGGATATTTCGATCCCGGGCGAGGCGGGCGCGGACTTCCCTTACGAGTGTGAGCTGGACGCGCCGCCGTATGTACAACGGCATTGGGCGGAGCTGACGTTTCTGTGGCGGGCGTCGGCCTTGTGCCATAAGCCGCTGTACTTCGAGGACGTGCAGCTCGAGCGGTACGGCCACTCGTGGGGGCCGCTGGCGCAGCCCTTTGTCTCCTCGGCGCACTTCTTCGCCACCGTGCCGGTGCTGCCGTACCATATGGGCTTGAAGTCGCCGCACGAGTGCGTTTACACGTTGGGTCACTACCGGCCGGGAAGCTGTGCTCCGTACATGATCGAGCCGGTGCCGATCAGCGTTCGGGCCGCCCTGTTCCAGGCCGGAGCAGTGGTCGGAGCCGCCGCGGCGATTCCCTAGGGAGAAGAAAAAGGGGATTGGCTCGGAGCCTGGCGAGGTGCCTTTTCCCTTTTTTCGACGGCGCCATTTTCGACGCCCGCTGTTTCGAAGCGAGAAGCGTACCACCTGACACGCTGAAAAATGCGAAAGCGGCAGCCGACGAACATCGCCGGTTGCCGTTTTGGCATTGGTGCCCGGTCTGCTGTGCGGGCCATTCGCGGTTGGACTTGGTCCGCACAGCAGACCCTACGAAGCTACATCTCGCACTCCGGCAGACCGCACCCGCCCATCCCACAGGGGCCGCCACGAGGGGGACCGCTGATCGGCAAACCGCCCTGTTTGGCACCGCTGTGGGCGGCCGGTACACTGAGCAGCTTTTCCAGGCTTGCTCCGTCGCACTGGGGACAGCGGGGCCGGTCATTGCCGCGGACCAGTGTCTCGAAGGTGGAACCGCAGCCGCGGCATTGGTATTCGTAAAGGGGCATCGCTGTGAACTCTCCTGCTAGGCAAGCTTCAACCGTCAGGACGGGCACCGAAACCGTGCCCTGGCTGGCCCTATTGTAGCACCTCCGCCGGCCGTGCGGCCATTGCGCCTCTTGGGGCGAAATGCCTCGGTGCCTTTCCCGAGTCAAGGTGTATGATTGCTTGAGGAGCGGCCGTCGGCTCTGTCTTGGTGCGGGAGTGGAATCCTCGGATTCTCCCTCTCCCTCGCAGGGAGAGCGCCGGAGAGAGGGTGTCACAGACAACAGGGAATCGCCCGATGCTCGCAACCGCAGCGCACCGGCAAGAATGCCTGTGCCACGCTACGCCAGAATCGTCCGACAAAACACATCGCCCCGGGTCGCCGCCGATGCCATTGCTTGACAACCGAAATAGGGTCGACTAACACACTTGGCGCACGGGCAAACGTGGCGCACGGGGTACACTGGTGACGCGGGGGCGTCCGCTGCAACACAAGCTTTCCAGAGTCGGGTCGAGAGCGACCTACCTTCTCGCTTGAGGACATAAACGATGTACGCTGAATTGACGCTTCCCGAGCACGAACGGCTGCCGCACGAAGGGGAGATTCTCCGGCCGTCCGCCGCGCCGCCGCGCCGCGTGGTCGACTCTCCCGCCGCGGCCGGCGATGAATTCGACGATTTTGACGAAGACGACTTCGATGATGAGTTCGACGACGACTTCGAAGAAGACTGGGAAGACGAATTCGCCGAGGACGAAGGCGACGAAGCCGAGGAGGAGGAAGAATTCGACGAGGACCTCAGCCTGGTGGAGGACGACGGCGACGGCTTCGAAGAAGAGTCGGAAGACGAAGCCTAGCTCCCGCACCGCCGCCGATTGAAGGAACCGCCCCGGCGTGGTCTACTGGCCGGTTTGCGATCCCTTCGCAGCGTTCATCCCAGCCGGGCAAAAGTTTCGCGATGTTTCAATCCGCCAGCGGATCGGTTCACTTTCCCTCGCTCGAGGCCGAAGTCGGCCAGTTCTGGAAAGACCGCCGTATTTATGAAGAGTCGCTGAAGCGCCGGGCCGGCTCCCCGCGGTTCGTCTTCTACGAAGGTCCGCCGACCGCCAACGGCCTGCCCCACCCGGGCCACTGCCTGACGCGCGCCATCAAGGACCTCTTCCCGCGGTACCGCACGATGCGCGGATATCTCTGCGAGCGCAAGGGCGGCTGGGACACGCACGGCCTGCCGGTCGAGGTGGAAGTCTGCAAAGAGCTGGGCATCCACAGCAAGGACGAGATCGAACAGTACGGCATCGAGCCGTTTATCCAGCGCTGCCAGCAGAGCGTCTGGCGGTACATCCAGGACTGGCGGCAGCTCACTGAGCGGATCGGCTTCTGGGTGCACCTGGATGAGGCGTACGTCACCTATCACCAGAGCTATGTCGAAAGCGTCTGGTGGTCGCTGCGGAATCTGTTCGAGCGCGGCCTCTTGTACCAGGGACACAAGATCGTCTGGTGGTGGGCACAAGGCGGCACCGCGCTGAGCGCCGGCGAGGTCGGACAGGGCTATCGTGAAGTCGCCGACCCGAGCGTGTATGTGAAGTTCCCCATTGTTCAGGACGAGCGCGCCAAGCAGCTCGGGCTGGATGACAATACCAGTCTGTTGGTGTGGACGACGACTCCCTGGACGCTGCCGAGCAACCAGTTCGCGGCGGTGCATCCGGAGCTGGAGTACGCGGTAGTAGAGGTCAGCAGCGAGGATGCGGCGAGCGAGCGGCTGATCGTAGCGTCGGCGTTAGTCGAAACCATTGCGACGAAGGCGAAGGTGGAACTTCAGGTCGAGCGGACGTTGATCGGAAGCGAGTTAGTCGACATGCGTTTCCGACCACCAATTCCAGAAGTGTTTTACGACAATACTCTCCCTGGTACGAATCGAAAGCATGGTGAACTTACACGACCGTTGAAGGACGGTCGTGACGAGTATGTCGGTTGGCGAATGATTGCGGCTGACTTTGTAACAATAGACTCCGGCACAGGCATTGTGCACCTCGCGCCGCCTTTTGGCGAAGTGGACTACGAGTGCCTTAAGAAAGAGCAGTCGCGTTTTGACCATGCCTCGGATCCACGCCTCTTGAACCCGGTCGAGCCGAATGGCAACTTTTGGCAACAGCGGTACGCCGGAGTTGGTTCCGACAACCTTGATCCCGCATATGCAGATTGGTTTCATAAGTACAGCGGCCGCTGGGTCAAAGACTGCGATCGCGACATCATCCGCGACCTGAAGGCACGCGGCCTGCTCTTTCATCAGGAGCAGTACGTTCACGAGTATCCCTTCTGCTGGCGCTCGGAAGAGGATCCGCTCATTCAATACCCGCGGGAAAGCTGGTTCGTGCGGACCACGCAGTTCAAGGACCGGATGGTGGCCAACAACCGCCTGATCAACTGGCTGCCCGAGTACATCCGCGACGGCCGCTTCGGCAACTTCCTGGAGTCGAACGTCGATTGGGCCCTGTCCCGCGAGCGGTATTGGGGGACGCCGCTGCCGATCTGGCAGTGCGAACAGACCGGCCGGCAGGAGGCGATCGGCAGTTACGCCGAACTGCTGGAGAAGCCCGGCGTTGACGGCACTCAGGCGTGGGAAAACGCCCGGCAGCAGAATCCGGAGCTGCCCGAAGATCTGAAAGTTCACAAGCCTTACATCGACCAGGTGACGTATGACTCGCCGTTCGCGCCGGGCAGCCGCATGCGGCGGGTGACGGAGGTGATCGATTGCTGGTACGACTCCGGCGCGATGCCCTTCGCACAGTGGGGCTACCCGCACGCCGGGCGGGAGCAGTTCGGCGAGCAATTCCCCGCCGACTTCATCAGCGAGGCCATCGACCAGACCCGCGGCTGGTTCTACAGCCAACTGGCGATCAGCACGCTTTTGTTTTCGGAAGACGAAGATGCTGGTGCTGCGAAAGCCGACACGGACACGCCCGACGAACTGCGACCTTCGGCGGCGTATCCGCACCCGTTCCGCAACTGCGTCGTGCTGGGGCTGATGCTCGGCGAAGACGGCCAGAAGATGTCCAAGAGCAAGCGGAACTACCGCGAGCCGGCGGAGATCTTCGACCGCTACGGGGCCGACGCCCTGCGGTGGTATTTCTTCGCCAATCAGCCGCCGTGGACGACGATCCGCTACAGCGAGCAGGCGATCAAGGACAGCATCCCGGAGTTCCTCCTGCGGCTGTGGAACGTCTACAGCTTCTTCGTCATCTACGCCAACATCGACGGCTTCGATCCCGCCACGGACCTTCCCGGCGACGTGGGCGACCTGCCGCCGGAGGTGCTCGCCAAGGCACCGGGTTACCGGCCGCTTGCAAAGCGCGGTGAGTTGGACCGCTGGATCGTCAGCGAGCTGAACAAAACTGTGGCGGCGGTGGTCGAGCGCATGGACGCGTACGACAACTTCGCGGCCTGCCAGCGGATCACCGCGTTTGTCGACGCCCTCAGCAACTGGTACGTTCGCCGCAGCCGCGACCGCTTCTGGAGCGGCGAGGTCGAATCGGCCGAAAAGCGAGACGCCTACTGGACGCTGTACGAGTGCCTGCTGACGACGTGCAAGATGATCGCCCCGTTCGTGCCGTTTCTGGCCGACGCCTGCTGGCGAAATCTGGCCGGCGTGTTCGGCGAAAGGGCGACCGAAAGCGTGCACCTGTGCGACTATCCCGAGGCGCGCGGGGAAGTGGTCGACCGCACGCTGTCCGAGTGCATGGAGACGATCCGCGAGATCACCTCGCTCGGCCGCGCCGCGCGGATGAGCGCCAAGCTGAAGGTCCGCCAGCCGTTGGCCAAGGTCGAAGTGATCCTGGCCGACACCACGCACCAGGCGTGGCTGCTCGCGCACGCCGAGCTGATCCGCGAAGAGTTGAACGTCAAGCAGGTGGAGTTCACCCAACAGGCCGAGCAGTACATCACCTACACGGTGGTGCCCGATTTCAAGCGGCTCGGTCCGCGGCTGGGCCGACAGATGCCCGAAGCGAAAAAGGCGCTCAGCCAGTCCGACGGCGGCCGGCTGCTCGCCGAGCTCCGCCAGGACGGAAAGTTCACCTTGGAACTGCCGGGCGGTGCGGTCACGCTGGACGAAGAGGACGTGCAGGTGCGGCTTCAAGCGAAAGAAGGTTGGGCCGCCGCACAGGGGGCCAGGTGTGTCGTGGTGCTGGCCACCGAACTGACCGATGAGTTGATCCAGGAGGGCTACGTCCGCGACGTGGTCCGCTCCGTGCAAGAGCGCCGCAAGGAATTGGGCTGCGAGTTCACCGACCGCATCGAACTGGGACTGGTGGCCTCGGACGAACACCTCGCTGCGGCTCTGGAGCGATTCGGCGATTACATCGCCACCGAGACACTGGCGACGAAGCTGACGCACGAGCCGCTGAACGGCGCGGAAGCGAAGCGGGTGCAGGTCGCCGACTTTGAACTGGAGATCTACCTCCGAGTGGCGCAGCCGGGATGATGCCTGTTCGACCGCTTCCCATCGCCGTGCTCATCTCCGGAAGCGGCCGTACGCTGCACAACTTCCTGATGCGCAAAGCCGAGGGGCGGCTGGACATCGATCTGCGGCTGGTGATCTCCAGCCATGCCGAGGCCGGGGGACTCCAGTACGCCGAAGAGTCAGGGGCGCCGGCACGCATCGTGCCGCCCGGTCAATACGCCACGCCCGAGCAGTTCTCCGAGGCGATCTTCGGCCCCTGCCGCGAGGCCGGTGTCGACTACGTCGTCATGGCAGGCTTTATCAAGCACGTGCTGATCCCGCCGGACTTCGAAAACCGGGTGCTTAATATTCATCCCGGCTTGATCCCGGCCTTCTGCGGCCGCGGCTTCTATGGCCATCACGTTCACGAGGCCGTGCTCCAGTACGGAGCGAAAGTGAGCGGCTGCACGATCCACTTCGTGGACAACCAGTACGACCACGGGCCGATCATTCTGCAGCGCGTGGTGCCGGTGCTGGAGGACGACACGGCCGAGACGCTGGCCGCCCGCGTGTTCGAAGCCGAGAGCGAGGCGTACCCGGAGGTGCTGCAACTGCTGGCCGAAGATCGCGTACAGGTCGAAGGCCGCCGGGTGCGGATTCTTCCGCCGGGTTAGCGATCACCGATCGTCGGGGACCGGCTCGTACCCGAGCGCTTCGTACAAGCGCGCCGCGGCCTGCCATTGAGCGTGCGTCTCCAGGCGGATTTCACGATAACCGTGCCGCCAGCAGTAGGCTTCCAGCGTTTGCACCAGCAGCCGTCCCAGTCCGCGCCGTCGCCAGCCGGGCAGCACGGCCAGCCAGTGGACTACCGGCACGGCCGCCTCGCCTTCGCCGCGCATGGCCAGGGCGACGGTGCCGACCAGTTGCCTCTCGCCGCCTGGCAGCTCAGTTTCCGCCAGCCAAAGCCGCTCCGGCCGCCACCAGGATTTGACGAGAAACTCGCTCTCAAAATCGCTCGCCTGCCACCGCCGGACTCCCAGCCGCTCCCCGGCGAAGGCCCGATTGCGCAGCGCAAGCCAGGGCTCGATGTCCTGCCGTCCCAAATAGTTGCGCACCTTCACGCCCTCCACCGGAGCCGGCTCCGACGGGTGTTGCAACGTTCGCTGTAGGTGGAGGACATTCATAGGTGAGAGCGGTCGTTGTTGACGTAAGATATTTTCAATAAAAGGCTTACGACACTTCAAGGGATGTTTTTTACCCCGTCGGGTGGCGTAGGCATTGTAGGCAGCCGGATCGGGATTGAGAACGACAACCGGAAGCCGGCCCGGATAAATTTGCTGCGAATCGGTGCTTTGACCTGTTGAAATCCGGCAAGGGGGACCACATTCGCGTTTGGAATCTTTCAAAAACAAGAAATACATGATTGAAACCTGTCATCCGGATTGTCATACTTGGAGCATGTCAACCACGATCGGGCCTGTTGCTCAACCTCCTCACGCGTGATGAATGCCGAAGAGCGGCGGAACCAGTTGCTCGAAATGGTGCGTCGGCGCGGCTTCGCCGCACTGCCGGATCTGGCCGAGGAGCTACAGGTTTCCGAGTCGACGGTGCGGCGGGACCTGGATCATCTCGACGAGCAGGGGGAGACGCGGCGGACGCACG
Source organism: Pirellulales bacterium (assembly GCA_040880125.1). Lineage (GTDB taxonomy): Bacteria > Planctomycetota > Planctomycetia > Pirellulales > JBBDJB01 > JBBDJB01. Next base: position 85,269 of record JBBDJB010000054.1, read on the forward strand.
GCGGCGTTTACTATGCCGGGCCGACGCCCAAGCTGCCCCACTTCGAGCAGCGCCAGGCCGCGCAGTTGGAGCAGAAAAAGGCGATCGCCCGCAGTGCGAGCGAGCTGATCGAAGACGGTGACACGCTCCTGCTGGACGGCGGAAGCACAACCTACGAGTTGGCGAAGCACCTGGTCGGCCGGCCCTTGCAGGTGGTCACTAATTCGCTGCCGGTGGCGAACCTGTTCATCGCCGGCTCGAGTACCGACCTGATCCTGGTGGGAGGCTACGTTCATCCGCGGACCGGCGTGCTGTTGGGCCCCTACGCGGATCACATGCTCAGCAGCCTGAACGTGCGAAGGTCTGTGCTGAGCGTGGCGGGCGTGAGCGACCGGGGCTGTTTCAACAGCAACCTGCTGCTGGTCGAAACCGAGCGGGTGATGATGCAGGCGGCCGACGAAGTGATCGTGCTGGCGGACAGCACGAAGTTCGGGCATCAAAGCCTGGCGCACTTGTGCGAGCTGAGTGCGGTCGATCGCATGGTCATCGATCACGGCATCAGCGAGGACTGGCGCAGCAAGCTGGTCGCGGCGGGAATCGATGTCATCATCGCCGGCCCGACCGACAACGGATAAACAACATGGACTTATCGAGTGCAGCCTACGGCGTTTCCGTGAGGCTGAAAGAGGAAACTTGGGCATGATCACCGCTTCGTCGCTGGATCGAGTGGCCATCGAGCGCATCGTTCGGCAGATCGTCATCCGTCAGGCGGGTGGCGACGGCCGCGCGCCGGAGCTGGTCGTGAGCATTTCCGCCAGACACGTTCACCTGACCGATGAGCACGTCGAGATCCTGTTCGGGCCGGGCAGCACGCTGACGCCGATGAAGAACTTGTACCAGGACGGCTTTTACGCCGCCGAACAGACGGTGATGGTCGTCGGCCCGCGCAAGCGGATGCTGCCGGCGGTGCGGATTCTCGGCCCGACACGGCCCTACAGCCAAGTCGAGCTGGCGTTCACCGACGGCATCTCGCTGGGGATCGATCTGCCGGTGCGGGCCAGCGGCAAGATCGACGGCACGCCCGGCTGCGTGCTGGTCGGCCCCAAGGGCGTGGTGCAGCTCGACCAGGGCGTGATCCGCGCTGAGCGGCACGTGCACATGAACACGCGCCACGCCGAGCACTTCGGGGTCGCCAATGGCGACCGTATGAGCCTGAAGATTCAATCGAGCTGCTCGCTCGTGTTGCGAGATCTGCTGGTTCGGGCGGACGACACCAGCAAGCTGGAAGTGCATCTGGATACCGACGAAGGCAACGCCGCCGACCTGGATCATGCTACGCACATCGACCTGGTCCGGCCGGATGAAGCGTGCGGTTGTAAGAAGAAGTGAGTGAAAGGACACAGACAGAAATGTCTGTGCCACGTGGCAAGGTTCGAAGGGTTCTCTTTTTCAAGTTTTCTCTTGGAGACAAGCAGACATGGCCAAAGTGATGGAAGCGCTCGGCATGGTCGAGACCAAGGGCTTTGTGGCCCTGGTCGAGGCAACCGACGCGATGATGAAAGCCGCCAACGTTCAGTTCATGGGCTGGGACAAGATCGGCTCCGGCATGGTCACCGCCTTTGTGACCGGTGACGTCGCGGCCGTGAAAGCGGCCACCGACGCCGGCGCGAGTGCCGCCAGCCGAATCGGCGAGGTGCTCAGCGTGCAGGTGATCCCGCGCCCGCACGAAGACTTGGAGGTTGTGATGAAGTTGCCCAAGAAAGCGGCAAAGGCTTAACCCCAACGCGCACAGCCGCGAGTCAAAAAAGGGGACTGGCTCGAAGTTGGCAAAGCGAATCCAGCGGGCGAAAACTTGCAGTGCATCGTGCCGGTCCCCTTTTTCGAAGGAGCGGGACCCACCCAGAAATGGGACAGGCACCTCGCGGGGCGTGAGCCGTAGAGGTTATGCGTTGCGTGCTCGAAGCCAGTCCCATTTCACATGAGTTTACGACCTACTACTCACCCAACAAACACAGTTCATTTCCGGAGTCCTTCAAAATGCAAGACGCGATTGGATTGATTGAAACCCGGGGCCTGACAGCCCTGATCGAAGCGACCGACGCGATGGCCAAGGCCGCCAACGTGAAAATTGAAAAGCGTATCAGCATCGGCGGCGCTTATGAGACAACCGTTGTCAGCGGCGACGTCGGTAGCGTTCGCGCGGCGGTCGAAGCCGGTGCCGCGGCCGCGACACAGGTGGGAGAGTTGGTCTCCAGCCATGTGATCGCGCGGCCGTCCGAGGGCCTGATCGAAGCTTACTTGCGGTAACAACCAATTGAAAATGGGACAGGCACCTCGCATGTGTCAGTGTAGTTCCATTTTCGAACAGCGTAGGGCGGTGCAGGCAGTGGCAGGAGGCTGACGATCATGAAGATCCTGGTGGCGAACATCGGCTCGACGAGCTTCAAGTATCGGCTATTCGATATGCGCGACGAGCGGCAGATCGCCCGTGGCGGCGTCGAGCGGATCGGCGAAGCGCGCAGCGCGTGCTTTGTAGAGATCGACGGCCAGCGGCGTCAGTCGGAGGAGCACGTGCCCGACCACGCCGTGGCGGTGCGGCAGTGTCTCGCGCAGCTCACCGACGCGCAGCACGGATGTTTGCAATCGGCATCGGAGGTGGCGGCGATCGGCTTTAAGGCAGTGCATGGCGGACGGTACAGCGGAGTTCAGCGAGTGACGCCGGATTTGCTCGACGCGATGGAGGAAATGAACCTGGTGGCGCCGGCGCACAACCCGCCCTACATCGCGGCGATGCGGCTTTTGGCGGAGCGGCTGCCGGACGTTCCGCTGGTGGCAGCACTGGAGACCGGCTTTCACGAGACGATTCTGCCGCGGCTGCGCCACTACGCGGTGCCACACGAGTGGGCCGAACAGTACGGCGTGCGGCGGTGGGGGTTTCACGGCGCCAGTCACCGTTACATTGCGACGCGGATCGCCGAGATCCTCAAGCGAGACGACTTGCGAGTGATTTCCTGTCATCTGGGTGGTTCGAGCAGCCTTTGCGCAATCCGCGGCCGGCAGAGCGTGGCGACGTCGATGGGCATGAGCCCGCAGAGCGGCCTGCCGCAGAATAATCGGGCCGGCGACTTCGATCCGTTCGCGCTGGCAAGAGTCGCCCAGGCCAGCGGAAAGTCGTGGCAGGAGCTGCTAGACGACTTGGCCGAGCGGAGCGGGCTGTTGGGACTCTCGGGCGTAAGCGGCGACGTACGTGATTTGGAGGAGGCGGCCGCGCAAGGCAACGAGCGGGCGCGGCTGGCGATCGACGTCTACACGAGCTCGGTGCGGCATTACCTGGGCGCGTACCTGGTGGAGTTGGCCGGCGCGGATGCGATCGTGTTTACCGGCGGCATCGGCGAGAACGGCCAGGCGATTCGGGCGGCCGTGTGTACGGGACTGGAGACGTTCGGCATTGTGCTGGACAAGACGGCCAATGCGGCGGCCAACGGGGCCGCGAGCGGAGAGGCAAAGATCAGTGCGGAAGATAGCCGCACCGAGATTTGGGTCGTTCCCACCAACGAGGAGCTGGTTGTCGCCCGGCAGGCGATGGCCCTTCTGGAGAGTTAATCATGTTTGTCGCGAAGGTCACCGGATCGCTCGTCTCCACGGAGAAGGTGGCCAGCATGCGCGGCTTCAAGCTGCTGGTCGTGGAGCCTTGCCGGCTGGAAGCGAAACAGCGCAAGAGCCTGGTGACGACCGGCCGCACCTTCGTGGCGGTCGATACGCTGGGCGCCGGCGAGGGCGAGCTCGTGCTGATCACGCAAGGCTCCAGCGCCCGGCTGACGCCGGAAACCCGCGAGCTGCCGATCGACACGGTCGTGGTGGGCATCGTCGATTCAATGCACGTCGATCACGGCTGCGTCTATTCCCGCGAACACGACTCGGACACCGAGAGCGGCGAGAAGCCCTAACTCATAACGCATCGACACGAAATCCATTTCATCCCAAGCGGAAACTTCCATGCAAGCAACCGAAGACATCATCCGTAGCGTCGTCCAGCAGGTGTTGGCCGAAGTGGGCGGGATCCCGCCGGTCTCCAGTAATGGCTACGCCGGCCGGTACGGCATCTTCAACGACGTCGACGAAGCGGTAGCCGCCGCCAACGAGGCGTTCGACCGGCTTAGCGAGCGCACCATGGAGGATCGAAAGCGGATCATCGACCACATCCGCCGCATCTCGATCGAGCAGAGCGTCGAGCTGGGCACGATGGAGATGGAAGAGACGAAGATCGGACGCCTCCAGCACAAAATCGAAAAGCTCAAGACGCTCGGCGAGCGGACGCCTGGCGTCGAGTTCATGCGGAGCGAGGTCTTCAGTGGCGATCACGGCCTGGCAGTCATCGAGCACGCGCCGTTTGGCGTGATCGGAGCCATCACGCCGGTGACACATTCGCTGCCGACGATCACCGGCAACGCGGTGAGCATGATCGCCGCGGGCAACACGCTGGTGGTCAATCCTCATCCCAGCGGCAAGCGCGTGGCGGTCGAGGGCGTGCGGCGGTTCAATGAGGCCATCTACCGCGATTTGGGCATCGACAACCTCATCTGCGTGATCGCCGAGCCGACGCTCGAATCGGCCGAGGGGATCTTCGCGCATCGGGGCATCCACTTGATCTGCGTCACTGGGGGGCCGGCAGTGGCTCGCGCCGCCCTGAACAGCGGCAAGCGTGCGATCGTGGCTGGTCCGGGCAACCCGCCGGTGGTGGTCGACGAAACGGCCGATCTGGACAACGCTGCCCGATCGATCATCCAAGGCGCCTCGTACGACAACAACCTGCTGTGCATAGCGGAGAAAGAAGTATTCGTCGTCGGGCAGGTGTTCGACCGGATGATGACCGCCATGGAACGGGCCGGGGCGGTGCGGCTCAACCCACGTGAAGTCGACGCGCTTACCCGGGCTGCCATCACCACCGTCGGCGAAGGCGATCGCCGGCACGACGTTCCGGTGAAAGAGTACCTGGGCCAGGACGCGGCCGTGCTGGCGCGTGCGGCCGGACGGCAGGTGTCGCCGGACACGGAGTTGATCTTCGGCGAAACCGACGAGAGCAACCCTTTCGTGCCGGTCGAGCAGATGATGCCCTTCGTGCCCTTTGTGCGCGTGCGGGATATCGATGAAGCGATCGCCAAGGCCAAGCACTACGAACACGGCTTCCGCCACACGAGCATCATTCACACGAACAACGTCCGCAACATGACGAAGATGGGCCGCGCGATGGACACCACGCTGTTCGTCAAGAACGGCCCTTGCATGGCGTCGCTGGGGTTGGGTGGCGAAGGATACATCTCCTTCTCGATCGCTACGCCGACGGGCGAAGGTGTTACTACGCCGCTCACCTTCACCCGCGAGCGTCGCTGCTCGCTGATCGACGATTTGCACATTCTGGGGAAGTAGTCACGTGGTCGAGGTCGCCGCCGCGGTGCCCTCACAGACAGACGAAACAAAATGCTTTCCGCCCGGGTAGTCGGACATGCCACGGCCACGATCAAGCACTCGACCTTGTCGGGTTGGCGATTGCTGGTCGTGCAACCGCTGTTGATCGACGGGGTGACGCCTGACGGCGATCCGCAGTTGGCGGTCGACCCGTTCGGTGCGGCGCGGGGGGCGACCGTCATCATCACCAGCGACGGGCGGGAAACTCGCGGCCTGTTGGGAAACACCACGCCTGTGCGGTGGAGCGTGATGGGAATCCTCGACTGATGAGTCAGCCAAACGGGCAAATTGAACGGATCGTCCAGGAGGTAATGCGGCGACTGCGCACCTCGGGAAGCACGTCGAGCGGAGTCGCTTCGTCTGCGACGAGCGATGCGAGCGAATCAGGCGGCGAACTGCGGATCGACCGGCGGCTGATTAGCTTGAGCTACCTGGAGGGACGGCTCGACGGCGTGCGGCACGTTCGCATTCCGGTGGGCGCTGTAGTCACTCCCTCGGCACGCGATCTGTTGACGGAGCGGGGCGTGCGGCTGGCGACTGCCGCAGCTTGCCAGCCGTGTGACACGACCGCCGCCGAGTCGGTGATCGGGGTGGTCGATTCCGCCGTATGTATCGACCAGTTGGCAAAGGACGTGGAACGAGAAGGGCTCGCGACGACATGCATCGCCGCGGTCGGACTGGTGGAAGCGGTGAAAGAGTTGACGGAGGTGCTTCACGAAGGGCAGGGCAGGGGAGTGCTCGTCACCGCTCGCGCGGCCGCGGCCGTTTGCCTGGCGAATCGCCAGCGCGGCCTGCGCGCCGTCGAAGCGTGCGGCGACGCAGACGACGAGAAACGTTGGCAGTCAGTGGCGGCCAACTTGCTGGTGGTTGACCCGGCCGGCATGAGCCGCTTTGGACTGACGCAACTGGCCAAGCAATTCCTGCGGGCGGAAGCGGCGGAATGTCCGGCGGAGTTGCGCGAGGCACTTGGTTGAAAACCGAAAGCGACTGCGAAACGACCTACACTTGATCTGAGGAACGAGAAAGGCAGCGAAATGCGAATCGCGGAAATGGTCGGCACCGTCACGCTCAACCGAAGCCATCCGAGTTTGGGGCGTGGGCGGTTTCGTCTGGCGCGGCCGCTGTCTCTGGCCGAGTTGGCCGGCGGTGCGGCTGACGACACGGAGACGCTGGTCGTCTACGACGACCTGGGGGCAGGGCAGGGGAGCCGCATCGCGGTGAGCGAAGGCGCCGAGGCCGCGCAGCCGTTTCACCCAGAGGTCAAGCCGATTGACGCCTACAACGCAGCCATTCTTGATCAGGTGGACGTCGAGAATCTGCCGCCCGAGGAGAAGTGATCGCCAATCGTCAAACTCAGCGGTGCTTCGACACGGACACTCGCGACAAAGACAAATCACAACCAGCAGGAAAGCAGTAACTGTCGCTTGAAAATGGGATTGGCTCCGAGCACGTGAAGTGCGGTCCCCTCGAGCTTGGCGCCGGCGAGGTGCCAGTCCCATTTTACAACGCGCTGATAGCCGAGAGGAAAACAATCGACCATGGTAAACGTACATAAGCTCAAGCAAGAAATCTGCGAGATCGGCGACCGGATCTATAAGAAGGGGTTCGCGGCCGCCAACGACGGCAACATCACGTATCGCATCGGCGAGAACGAAGTCCTCTGCACGCCGACCATGCACTGCAAGGGCTTTTTGAAGCCGGAGGACATCTGCACGGTCGACATGGAGGGCAATCAGATTGGCGGCCACAAGAAGCGCAGCAGCGAGGCCCTGTTGCATCTGCAGATCATGAAAGCCCGGCCGGACATCAAGAGCGTGGTGCATTGCCACCCGCCGCACGCCACGGCGTTCGCGGTCGCCCGCGAGGCAATTCCGCAGTGCGTGCTGCCGGAAGTCGAGGTCTTCCTGGGCGACGTGCCGATCACCAAGTACGAGACGCCCGGCGGCCAAGAGTTCGCCAATACAATCTTGCCCTACGTGCAAAACACCAACGTCATCATCCTGGCCAATCACGGCACCGTCAGCTACGGCGAAACGGTCGAGCGGGCGTACTGGTGGACCGAGATTCTGGACGCCTATTGCCGGATCTTGATGCTCGCCCGCAGCCTGGGACCGATCCATTACTTCTCCGAGAAGAAGGAGCGGGAACTGCTGGAGCTCAAGCAGAAGTGGGGCTTCACCGATCCGCGCAACACCGAGCAGTACCAGAGCTGCGACATCTGCGCGAACGACATCTTCCGCGAGAGCTGGGCCGATACCGGAGTGGATCATCGGGCCTTTGCGCCGCCGCCGCCCATGAAGCCGGGCGCCAAGCATTCGCCCGCACCGACCGCTGGTCCGACAAGCGGCGCCGCGACGCCCGCGCCGCTGGATACCGAGGCCCTTGTCCAGACGATTACCGACCGCGTGATGGCGGAGTTGCAGGGGCGCTAGCGGATTGTGCACAGACAGGAATGTCTGTGCCACGTTGATATGCTCCCTCTCCCCATCGGGGAGAGGGCCGGGGAGATGGGGATAGCTGGACTCGCACGAGTTTAGCCGACATCCGGGGCAGGGTGAATTTTTACGATTCAGCCACGACGGGAATGTCTGTGCCACCAAAATCAATCGACGCACCTTTAGCTTGAGAGTGTCATGAAAGTCAGCATCATTGGCGGCGGAGGACTGGTAGGGTCGTGTGCGGGCTTCGCGCTGCAGACCGGCGGAGTCTTTCGCGAGATCGCCCTGCTGGACGTCAACCAGGAGCTGGCCGCCGGCCAGGCGCTCGATCTATTGCACGGCGGGCCCAGCACGGCCGACCAGATTATCACCTCCGGCGGTTACGAGCACGTTCCCGACAGCGACGTCATCTGCATCACCGCCGGCCTGCGCCGCAAGCCGGACGAGAGCCGGCTCGATCTGATCAACCGCAACGTCGACCTGTTCCTCACGATCCTAGGCGAGATCCAAAAGGTGGGCCACCGCTCTGATGCGGTCGTGCTGGTCGTCTCCAACCCGGTTGATATCCTGACGTACCTGGCGGCGGCCCGGCTCGATCTCCCCAGCCGTCAGGTCCTCGGTCTGGGGACGCAGCTCGATACCATCCGCTTCCGCAGTCTTATTGCGCAGCAACTGAAAGCCCCGCCGACGCAGGTGTCGGCGCTGATCCTCGGCGAACACGGTGACAGCATGGTGCCGATCTGGTCGAGCGCCAATCTGGCCGGCTTGCCGCTGGACAAGTACCCCGGCTGGAACGCCAACATGGCCAGCGAGCTGTTCACCCGCACCAAAGGCTCCGGGGCGGAAGTCATCCGCGGCAAGGGCGGCGCCGGCTTTGCCGTGGGCATCGCCATCCGCGACGTCTTGCACGCCGTGGCGCTCGACAGCCGGCAGGTGCTGCCGGTCTCCAGCGTGCAGGAAGGCTGCTACGGCGTGCGCGACGTGGCCCTGTCCGTGCCGACCGTGGTCGGGCGATCGGGCGTGGTCGACCGTCACCAGATCGAGCTGTGGCCGAAGGAGATGCAGGGCCTGCGCACCAGTGGCCAGGTATTGCGGCAGACACTCGATAAGGTCTTGCAGCGCATCGGCGGCCGCTAAACGCGATCATCTAAAGCGGCACGTTAGCCGTTCCAGCCGGCCAGTTCGCGCAGGTAGTCGAGCGCTTCATCCAGCTCCGGCGCTTCCACGCCCTGTTGGCGTCCACCGCGGTCGCACCGCGCCAGCAGCTTCAGCTCTTCGTAACTTTCAGCCTGTCGCAGCCGCCGCTTCGCCCGGACGCCCAGCGTTCCGTCGAGCATCTGGTGCGCTTCCATATGATGGGCGATCAGCCAGGCGGTTCGCTCGGTGATGTAGCCTGCGAGCATCTCCAGGCCGGCTTCGACGTGCTCGCGCGGATCGACCGTCTTGCCCACGTCGTGCAGCAGGGCCGCCAGCAGAAACTCCTCGTCGTACGGCAGCTCTTCCCGCGCCAGATCGAACACCTGCAGGCTGTGGTACAGGGCGTCGCCCTCGGGATGATACTTCGGATTCTCCCGCACGTGTTCCAACGGCAACAGCAGCGACTGGTAAACCTGGAACCGGTCGACGCCGCTTTCGACCTCGGCCAGCGCACCGGCGACGTCCATCTCGGGATGCTCACGCTCGAGTAGTTGTTCCAACTCGGCGATGCTGGCCCGCTCGATTCCCTTGCCCGTGATGGAGCTTTTGAAGACGTAGTGCGCCATGTCCTCGGCGTAGACGGTGATCTCGACGGGAAAGCGATCCTGCACGTGGACGTGCGTGAACACACGCTCTTCGCCCTGCTTCTGCACCCGCTTCCGCTCGACCTGGTAGGCGATGCCCTCGACGTCCAGATCGCCGGTGACACCTTCAATACTGCTTGCAAACACGTGTAGGTCGATGTCGGAGCCTTGCCGGACGTGGCCGGTCATCACGCTGCCGATCAAGCGCGGCCTGTGGCGCCGCAGCAGCCGCATCAGGCGAAGCGCTTGCAGCCGCATGTCGCGCAGATTGATTGATCGCCGCTCGCCTTCGAGCATCCGGGCGAGTGCCTGAATCTCGTCGCGGATTTCGGCGTTGCTGGGCAGATCTTGCGGCGGCACCCAGCCGCGGCAGAGCCGTCGGGCGGCCTTCATCTTCGCCCGATAGTACTCGGACTCTTGTCGCTGATACATCAGCCGCGCGGCTTCCCAGGCGATCTGCCGCCGCAGTTTCGTGGTGGACATGCGAGAGCAAGCGCCCTGGTCGACCCGGCGCCGGGGGAAAGAGCAAAAGAATTACGGACAAGTAGAGGTTATCCAAGTATACGCCGGTCAGGTGGGGACTCAAGTGCGGCATGCCGCGATCGAAGGTCGGTGGTTAACCACGCAGCGCAGGGGACTTCGAAACGACCAAGACCGGCGGGACGGCTACGCCCGTGCGGCAAAATCTTGTACAGTGGTGAAGTCCGCTGCACCGGGAGAAACTATGGCGAATCACGTGCATCTTCAATCAAGCGCTGAGGCTCCGAACGCAGTTTCGATAGCGGACCTGCTACCTCCTGAGCTTCGTTCGCTAGCCGATCCTCAACGCGATCTGCCGCGAATTGCTAAGGATACTCGGGCGATCCGGCAGATCGAGGCGGCACTTCCCCAAGTCCCGACGGTTCATGACCTTCATCACGGCGACGCGCGACACATCGACTTCATTCCCCCAGGCTCGGTTCACCTTGTGGTGACTTCTCCGCCATATTGGACACTGAAGGAGTATCCGGCGCAAACCGGACAGCTCGGTTGGATTGAAGACTACGACCAATTCCTACGGGAGCTCGACAAAGTCTGGCGACGCTGTTACCGCGCGTTGGTGCCGGGAGGGCGACTGGTGTGCGTGGTCGGCGACGTGTGCCTGTCGAGGCGGAAGAACAATGGGCGCCACACGGTGGTACCGCTTCATGCGTCGATTCAGGAGCACTGTCGGAAAATCGGCTTTGACAATCTGGCTCCGATCATCTGGTACAAAATCGCGAATGCGGCGTACGAAGTGGAGCGGGGCAGCGGTGGCTTCTTGGGAAAACCGTACGAGCCGAACGGCGTGATCAAAAACGACATCGAATTCATTCTGATGCAGCGTAAGCATGGCAGCTATCGCAGTCCGTCGAGGGAAACCAGGGTGCTGAGCCTGATATCAGCGGAGAACCATCAGCAGTGGTTTCAACAGATATGGCAGGGCGTGACCGGTGCCTCGACGCGCCATCACCCCGCCCCCTATCCGCTGGAACTGGCGGCGCGACTGATCCGCATGTTCAGTTTCGTCGGAGACGTGGTGCTCGATCCGTTCATGGGCACCGGCACCACTTGCCTGGCCGCTGCGCGATATGGGCGGAATAGCATCGGCGTCGAATTGGATTCCGATTACTTCCAGATGGCATCCAAGCGGCTCTACAAGGAAACCTACGGTCTGTTCACCGACACAACCATTCGCCTGCACCATGCCCAAGCGCCGACTAACGAAAGCTCTTGACCGTCGGTTATCCGAGGCCATCGCATTCTTCTGGCGAACCCGCACCAAACAAGATGCCGGGCAGGGTGTCGTCACTGGACGACGCGACTATGGCAACCGAACCGCGGCTACGGGCGGTAAGCAACTGGATGCGATCAACCTCCTGATAGCCCAGCTATTGGCAGAGGCGGGAGTTCCGCGAGAGTGCATTCACCTGATTGGCCGCGAAAACGTAACCTTACCGGGCTACTTCCGTCCCACAAAGCTTTGGGACCTCATCGTGGTTTTCCAGGACGCTCTCCTGGCAGCGTTTGAAGCGAAAGCCCTTTGCGGCCCCTCCTTCGGAAACAACTACAACAACCGGATCGAGGAGGCACTGGGCAGTTCGGTCGATATCTGGACCGCCTATCGTGAGGGAGCTTTTTCCAACTCCCCGGAACCGTTTGTCGGCTACTTCCTACTATTGGAGGAACATCCGCGGTCCATCACTCCCGTCAGCGTGAAGGAAAAGCACTTTCACGCATTCGAGGAGTTTCGCAGCGTCTCCTACGAAGTGCGGTGTGAACATTCCGTTCGGCGCATGGTTCGAGAGCGCTGTTACAACGGGGCAGCTTTCATCGTTTCACCCAAAGAAAGTGGAAAGCGTGGAGGCTTCCGGGAGCCAGCCGAGGACTTGAGCTTCGAACGGTTTGTCAAGATGATGTGTGGCCACGTGATGGCCAATTATCGGGCGCTGCAGTAGTCATGTCATGCGCTCTCCGGTCCTGATAAGCGGTACAAGTACACATCCCATGAAGCTCTTCCACCACTGGGCCTCCGCCACGGAAGCTGTCGATCCTCAGGCGAATCCGTGGGGCATCCCGGCGGTTACGTGCCGAGCCGGGTCGAACGTCAGCCGCGATGATGCACGGCGCCAGGCCGCCGAGCGGGCACGCCAAGTGGCCGTGGCCATCGGACAGTCGGAGCGGCCGCCGCGATACGCCTACGGCGATCGACCACTGTGCGAGGAGATCATCGAGGAGTATCGCGATGGCCAGGGGCAGCTCACCGCCGCGGTCACCCGCAATGCCTACGGAGCACTCGTGCTGAACACCGCCTTGGTGCTGTTCGCCGACATCGATTATGAGGATCGGCCCGGGGAGGTCCTGAAGAACTTCTTCCGGCGGCTGCTAGGCCGCCCGGTCACTACGCAGGACGACGAGATCATCGGCCGGGTCGAACAGCTCGCCCACGACTCGCGCGACCTGGGCGTGCGGCTCTATCGCACCGCGGGAGGATACCGCGTGCTGGTCACGTCGCGCACGTTTCAGCCTGTATCGAAGGATGCCCAAGACCTGCTTCACCGGCTCGGGTCCGATCCGCTGTACATCCAGCTTTGCCAGACGCAGGAGTGTTTTCGGGCAAGGCTGTCGCCGAAGTACTTTCGCTGCGGGATCACACCGCCGCCGGCCCGCTTCCCCTGGGAGGATCCGGAGGACGAGGCGGACTTCCGGCAGTGGGAGAAGGTTTATCTGGAGGCCGCCCGGCCGTACTCCACGTGCACCTTCATCGAGTCGTTTGGCCCTGCATACGTCCACGAGTCGGTCACGCCGGTGATGGAACTGCACGACCGGCTGTCCTGCTCCGGCGGTGAGGTGCTTGCGTAGAGCGCTGCGAAAGCGGGTGACGCTTCGCAACGATGCGGTGGATGTGCCGGTTTTCCGCGGAAGCTTGCGGCGGCATCGCCCGCGCATCACAATAAGGCCCATCATAAGACCCATCGCTGTTGGGGGCCGCTTGTCTATGGCCATCGCCTGTATTCTTGATCGTCGGCGGTCCGTCATCATCAGTGCGACTGGTACCTAAGTTCTCTTCTTCCGGCGTCCGCCCATCATGCTCGCCAAGCTTCAGACCTTTTCGCTGCTGGGCATCGAAGCGCTGCCGGTGGAGGTCGAAGTCGATGTCTCGCCCGGCGCACTGCCCAAGACTGTGCTGGTCGGCTTGCCGGAGGCCGCGGTGCGGGAGAGCACCCACCGAGTCGAACGCGCGCTGGTCAATTCCGGCTTCCAGCGGCCGCAGGACCGCGTGGTCATTAACCTGGCCCCGGCGGAGCTTCCCAAACAGGCGGCGTCGTTCGATCTGCCGATCACGCTGGGGCTGCTCGCCGGCAGTGGCCAAATTCAGTCCGACCGGTTCGATCAATACGCGGTGGTCGGCGAGCTGGCACTGGACGGCACCACGCGCCCTACCAGGGGCGCGCTGTCGATGGCGCTGGCCACCGCCAAGCAGCGCAAGCTTCGCGGGCTGGTCGTGCCGCGGGATAGCGCCTCGGAGGCGGCCGTCGTCGAAGAGATCGAGGTGATTCCCGTTTCCTCGCTGGCGCAAGCCGTGGGCTTCTTCACCGGGCAGATCGAAATCGCGCCCACCCCGCCGCGGCTCGATGTCTTGTTCGGCGAACTTGCCCATTACGAGATCGACTTCGCCGACGTCCGCGGCCAGGAGATGGCCAAGCGGGCGATGACCGTGGCGGCCGCCGGAGGGCACAACCTGCTGATGCTCGGCCCGCCGGGCTCCGGCAAGACAATGCTCGCCAAGCGGGTGCCGACGATCCTGCCGGAGTTGCAATCGGCCGAGTCGATCGAAACCACTCGCATCTACAGTGCATTGGGCCTGCTCACTCCCGGCCAGCCGCTGCTCGCCACGCGGCCCTACCGCGCGCCGCATCACACGATCAGCGATGCCGGCCTGGTCGGCGGCGGCTCGATCCCCGCCCCCGGCGAAATCAGCCTGTCGCACAACGGCGTGCTGTTTCTCGACGAGCTGCCCGAATTCCGCCGCGGTACGCTGGAAGTCCTTCGCCAGCCGCTGGAGGATGGCACGGTCACCATTTCCCGGGCGCTGAGCAGCACGACCTTCCCGGCGAACTTCATGCTCATCGCCGCGCTGAATCCTTGCCCCTGTGGTTATCGAAACGATCCGCGCCGCGATTGCCACTGCTCGGTCCCGCAGATCGAGCGGTACATGTCGAAGATCAGCGGTCCGCTGCTGGACCGGATTGACATTCACATCGAAGTGCCGGCGGTGGCGTTTCGAGAACTGGCGGCCGAATCGGGCGGTACGTCCAGCGCCGAGATGCGCGAGCAGGTGTGTGCTGCCCGGCAACTCCAGCGCAAGCGGTTCAAGGGCACTTCGGCGCGGCAAAACGCGAAGATGTCGCATCGCCAGTTGCGGCAGAACTGCCCTCTCGATGCGGCCAGCGTCGAGCTGCTGAAAGCCTCGATGAACGAGCTGGGCCTTTCGGCTCGTGCGCACGACAAGGTGCTGCGCGTGGCCCGGACCATTGCCGACCTGGACGGCAGCGAGTCGATCGCCGCTTCGCACATCAGCGAGGCGATCAACTACCGCATGCTCGACCGCCAGATGTGGACGTGATCGCGGTACTGAGTTTGTTCATTCCCTCTCCCCGCCGGGGAGAGGGTTAGGGAGAGGGGGTACAAATCCACGGCGCCGTCTGTCTACGCTCGTTCACGTAGCTGAAGTCTTTGAGCGCAAAAAAGCTGAATTCTCACGAATCAAACGACACCCTCTCCCCAGCCCTCTCCCAAAGGGAGAGGGTGTAACTCGAAGTCTCCGTCTGAATTCCGGACCACGTCTTTATCGCGACCCTTCGCTTAGCTTCTCCACGGCAATGCGCTGAAACTCGCCGCGCACGTCCGAGCCGTCGCTGTTGCCGAAGTCGGTTCGCTGGATCATCAGCACGAAGATCATCTTTTTCTCCGGGTCGATCCAGCCCTGCGTGCCGAAGGCGCCGCCGTGGCCGAACGTGCTGGCCGAAAGCGACTCGCTCACGCCCTGCGGATCGCGCACCAAGCACCAGCCCAGTCCCCAGCCGCAGCCGGGCGTGAAGCCGGTCGACAACTTGCCGCTTTGCAGCGTCGTCATCGCGCGGACGGAATCGGAACTGACGATCTGCTTCCCGTCGTGCGTACCGCCGTCCAAGATCATCTGATAGAAGCGGAACATGTCTGGGGCCGTTGAGAACAGGCCGCCGGAAGGGTTCGGCACGCGGTCGGGCGAGACGCGGTTGAGCCAGTGATCGGCCGCCGCCAGTCCCTCGCCGTCTTCGCCCGGGCGGTAAAGCGTGACGATCCGTTTTTGCTGTTCGACCGTCGGATGAAACGTCGTGTCGCGCATGCCGAGCGGCTGGAAGATTCGCTCGGCAAGGAACTTCTCGTACGGTTGGCCGGAGACGATCTCGACGATTCGCCCGGCGACGTTCAGCCCGGGGCTGTATTGCCACCGCTGGCCCGGTTGAAAATCAAACGGCTGCGCGGCTAGCTCTTGGGCCGTTTGGGCGAGCGAGCCTTCGCACTGCTGACTGCCGCCCAGTCCCGAGGTGTGCGTGAGCAAATGTCGGATGGTCAGCTCGCGGACCGGCTCGCCGGCGCGGAGCTTGGCCTCGGCAAACGCCGGGATGTATTTCTCGACCGGATCGTCGATCGACAGCTTGCCCTCGTCCTGCAGGATCATCATGGCGGTGGCGGTGATCGGCTTGGTCATCGACGCGATGCAGAACATCGAGTCCTCTTGCATGGGCGTGTTCTCTTCGACGTCCGCCTTGCCCACCGCCGAAAGGTGCACGATCTTGCCGTTGTGCCCGACCAGCGTGACCGCGCCGGACATCTGATCTTGCTGGACATACTGCCGCATCCGCGCGGAGATTGCTTCGAACTGGGAATCTTGTGCCGCGGCGAGGCTCGCCGACAGAATCAGCGCTAGCAGGGCCAATGTTAATCGTTGGAAGGAAGACCGCCGGCTAGATCGAATCATCGCTGTCTCTCCACGACGTGTTTGGGGAGCGTTTCCGCGAGGGTGTTGAAGTCGGGCGGCTGTTAGCGTAACGTCCCGCAAATCCGCAACGCAAGCTTCTCAAAGAACGCCAAGCCGGCATGGCGGCTCCGAGCCTGATTAGAACCGGCGCCTCCGCAGCCCCTCGCCGCCATTTCCCCTTGCCGGGCCGCGCCCGATGCGCGAGCATGAGGCGATACCTGAATCGTCCCATCATCCAAGGAATCGTCTCCATGTCCGATCGCGAACGCTGGATCGTCTACCCGCTTTTGTTTCTCGCGCTGGGGCTCGCATTGCGCGACAAGCTCACCCAAGTGATCCAGTGCGAGACGCTCATCTGCAATCGGCTGCAGATCGAGGATCGGCAAGGCCAGCCGGTGCTGGTGGCCGAGGCGGAATACTTCGGGCGGCGGGGCCAGCGGCCGCCCACGCCCGACTCGCTCGATTCGGCCGGGGCGCTGATGATCGTCGGGCGAGACGGGGAGCCGGTCGCCATGATGGCCGACAGCGGCATGGGCGGGTACGTCTCGCTGTTCGATCGTCAGCGACGGTTGCGTGTCGACGCGGGACACTTTCTCGATGGGATAGGCATGCGAACCGTCAATCGAGAAAACCGCCCCGTCGCACCCTCGCCGTTCGTGTATCGTGCGCGGCGTCGGCCCGCGCAACCGCCGCGGTTTCCCGGAGAGCCACCCGCGCCGGAGACGCAGGCAGAGGGGACAGAGGCAGAGGAGACGGAGGCAGCGGAGGATTCGCCGTAGCGGACTTCGTGAGAATTCTGCCGTTTCACAACACCTGGGTGCTGCTGGAGAGGCCAGCAGTGGCACCCACGGCCGCATCCTCACGCGGGCCAAAGCGGCGCTGGCGATATAACACCAGGCCGTGCACCGCGTGATAGAGCGCGCCGCATTCGAGGTCGACGCCGCGCGTGTTCTGCAAAAGCTCGCACAGGTTCACCACGGCCCGGGTCACCCAGGGCTCGCGCAGCCGCTGGTCGTCCAGGGCCAGCGAGAGAAACTCCAGCGTGTGCCCTGTCGCGCCCAAGTGCGCGGAAAGGTCCGGCGAGTTGCTCGCCCGGGCGAAGTAGTTCACTGAAAAGGCGCCGCTGGGCTGCTGAAAGCGGCGCGCCGTCTCGATGGCCGCCTCGATCCGGTCGTGGCTGGCCAACCAGCCGCCGGAAAGCTCTGCCTCGGGATGTTGCTCCCGGTACTTCGCCAGCGCCATCGTCAGGCCGATCAGCCGGTGGCTCCCGCCGCACGCGCTGGAGTTCAAGTCCTGCTCCGCTTCCATGGCGATGATCCGCTCGAGCGACCACTGCTGTCCGTCGGCGGCGGTCCAGGTTTCATCGACCGGCAGATAGCGCGACAGCCCGATCAGCGTCCAACTCGCCTCCTTGCCTTCGAAGATGTCGTGCTTCGCCTGCGCGACCAGGTCCGCCATCGTGAACGTTTGCTCGCCCACACGGATCGTGCGGTCCAACGAGACGTCCGCTTGCGACGTGATCGCCAGCCACTGGTCTTCGTGCCCCTGGCCCGTGTTGCTGCCGGGCTCGACCACCGCCCGGAGCCCCACGCTGCCGGGCCGCATGACCCAGCCATTCATGTTGCCGCCGTCGAGGACCCAATCGAGCGCCGGCACCCGCTGGTCTTCGTGGCCGATCTCGAACCGCTTTCCATAGGCCAGCACGCCGTGCAAGATCTGCCACGCCGCGTGCACCTCGGAGGTGAGCAGCCGGTCCTCGAACGTAAAGTCGATCACCTCGTCGATCGTCGCCCGAAGCTGCTCGTCGTTGGGAAGCGCCGCGGCGGTTTCGGCCGGTGGATGCTGCGAAGCCGGGGCCGGCTCGTCGCTGCACCCGGCGGTAGCCAGCAACATGCCTGCCGCAGCAATTAGCACCACGCCGGTTGCACTTCGGCATCGGGTGTGCAGCTTGCCAGCTTGGCCCGGGCGTCGTGAATTGCGAGGAAAGACCGGAAGCGATCGCATAAGTTCCTCGGTTGCAGCAGGTTAAGTGTTACCGGCGAGGCGAATCGCGCGGCAGCGGGAGTGGCCCTGGGCAGCAGTGGCGGGGCAATTCGGCAAAAACACACTCAGCGATTGAGCATATCACCGGCGGAACCGGCCGCCTAGCTGCCTCGCCCCAATCTCTCTATCTTACGCCGTTGCAGCGGCCGAGGTGGCGAGAACCGCCGGACTACCTTTAACGTATCGAAGGCATACAATTTCAAGAACGACCCGGCTGCCGACGAAGTACACGTGGAAGCGTCGGCGAAGTCCGAAAAGTTAGATTCAAAGGTTTTCAGGAACGATCACATGTATTACGGCTTTGATCCGATGTATTTCCTGTTTCTGGCCCCCGCACTGCTCTTGGCGATGTGGGCCCAGGCGAAAGTCCACTCGGCCTATGCCAAGGCCCAGGAGGTGCCCGCCCGGCTGAGCGGGGCGGCCGCCGCGCGGCACGTGCTGGACTCCGCCGGTTTGACGGACGTGGCCATCGAACAGGTTCCGGGCCACATGAGCGACCATTACGATCCTCGGCACAAGGTGCTGCGGCTTAGTCCGCAGGTGTATTCCTCGCGTTCGATGGCGGCCGTCGGCATTGCCGCGCACGAGGCGGGCCACGCCCTGCAGGACGCCAAGAACTATGCGCCGCTGGTGATCCGCAATATGGCGGTGCCGGCCGCCGGCTTCGGTAGCAGTGGTGGGATCCTCCTGTTGATTCTCGGGGCCGTGCTTGGTTGGGCTGCCCTGATTTATGTCGGTATCGCGCTGTACGCCTGCGTGGTGGCATTTCAGGTGATCAATCTGCCGGTGGAGTTTAACGCCAGCAGTCGGGCGAAGGCGCAGCTTGTCTCGCTGGGCATCGTCGACGCCAACCAGATGACGCACGTCGACAAGGTGCTCAACGCCGCCGCCCTGACGTACGTCGCCGCTACGCTGCAGGCGATCCTCACGTTGCTGTACTTTGTTTTCCGGTTTGCCGGCTCGAGGAATTGAGCATCGGGTGGATCACCTTGTTCTCCCTCTACCTCTGGGAGAGGGCCGGCCGCCCTCAAACTCCCTCTCCCTCTGGGAGAGGGCCGGGGAGAGGGTTTTGGCCCCGCTATCGGTAATCGGATCCGATCCACTGCGTGGCTGAGACCGCGCCACAGCACAACGTTCCTCACCGCCGCGCCCGATCGTGCGACAGCGGCAGCCATTGGCCCCCGTCTTGGCTGCTGGCGACCGACTGCTGAATGAAGTACATCCCTTCAACGCCGTCGTGGACGTTCGGATAAACCGTATCAACCGGGGGGAACTTCTTACCGCTCGCCGCCAGCACCATGCTGTCGTACGCAGCCCGATAGACGTTCGCGAAGGCCTCGAAGAATCCCTCGGGATGACCGGCCGGAAGACGGCAGGCCGCCGCGCCCGGCTCGTTCATAAACGGGGCGTTCGGGTCGCGGGTGTAGATCTGGTGCGGTTCGCCGTTGCGGCGGACGATCATCGCGTTGGGGTCCTCTTGCCGCCACGCGAGCGAGGCCTTCGTGCCGTCGATCTCGATGAGCACGTCGTTCTCGCGGCCATGGCTGATCTGCGAGGCGGTCACGGTGCCCAGCGCTCCGTTTTGGAAGCGGATCACCGCGTGCCCGTAGTCGTCCAGCGGGCGGCCTTCGACGTACGTCTTCAGGTTCGCGCTGATCGACTCGGGCAACAGGCCCGTCATGTACCGGGCCAGGTTATAGGCGTGCGTGGCGATGTCGCCGAAACAGCCGGCCGCGCCGCTGCGTTTCGGGTCGGTTCGCCACGAGGCCTGCTTGTTGTCTTCCGATTCGAGCCGCGAGCGCAGCCAGCCCTGGATGTAGATCGCCCGAATGGCGTTGATCTCGCCCAGCTCACCGCTAAGCACCATCTGCCGGGCTTGCCGCACCAGCGGATACCCGGTGTAGTTATGCGTCAGCGCGAAGACCTGCCCCGGCCGCGCGTCGACCACTTTGGCGAGCTGTTCCGCCTGATCCAGATCGAAGGTCATCGGCTTGTCGCAGATCACGTGGAAGCCGGCCTCAAGCGCCGCTTTGGCGATGGGGAAGTGCGTGTGGTTGGGCGTGGCGACCGTGACGAAGTCGATCCGCTGGTCCTCCGGCAGCTTCTTCTCGGCATCGAGCATCTGCTCGTACGACTCGTACGCCCGATCGGCTTGGATATCGTAATCCGGGGCGGACGCCTTCGCCTTTTTCGGGTCGGACGATAGGGCTCCGGCGACCAGGGCGGCGCGGTTATCCAGCACGGCGGCCGTGGCGTGCACGCGGCCGATGAAGCTTCCCTGGCCTCCACCGACCAGAGCCATACGCAGCTTTCGATTGAGATCTCCGTTGGTGGCCATGTTGAGAATATCCTTTGATTCGAAATGGAAAATGGATGGACCTCACCGCCCGGCGACCGGACCAATCGTTGTAGCAAAAGCGGTTGGCCGCGTCATTCGTGCCCCATTGAAATCGCCCTGCGGTCGATCGGGCCGGGCCGAAAACCGCCAGAAGTTCGCCTGGATGGCGCCGTTTGCGACCGATAGGATGGAATAGGACTTGCTGGTACACGCCTTCCGCGGGCGCCGGCTCGGAACGAAGCCGTCGCGAGTGGGAATACATTCGCGGCTGAACTCTCACGAGTCCAGCTACGGCGGACCCTACACATCTACACAGACCCGTCGCTTGCGGAGGCCTGCCCTATGAACAGCATCAAGCAACCGGCCGTCTATCTTGCACTGGGGGCAGTGCTGGGCCTGGTGGTCGGGTTGAATGCAGCCGGGCTGTGGCCGCAGGTGCCGCTGCACGCGATGGCCACCCATGGCCAGGACAACTTCGCCATCGCCACCGGGCTGATGGACGAACGGGCCGAGGCGATCTTCTATCTCGACTTTCTGACGGGCGAATTGAAGGCGGCGGTCCTCGATCCGCAGATCGGCAAGTTCAATGCCTTCTTCGCCCACAACGTGGCAGCCGATTTTCCCGCCGCCACGCAGAATCCCCGCTACGCCATGGTGACCGGGCTGGCCGATTTGCCGCGGGGCCGCCAGTCGTTCGGCCGGTCTGCTCTGTATATCGCCGAAGGCAACAGCGGGCAGATCGCCTGTTACGCCATCCCCTGGAACGAAGCCCTCGCCAGCCGCCGGGCAACGCAAGCCGGGCCGTTCATCCTGCTCGACCGCCGGCAATTTCGCACCACGGCGATCCGCGACTGAGTTTCTGCGACCGCCCATTGGGGTAAAAGTTTTCCCTCGCGCACCACACGGTGCTGGCACGCTGGCCAATCCGGCGCGCTTTCCAGGCGGGCCAATGTCCCCCCCATCTACGCGGCCCACGGTGTGAAACTAACCACTTTTGTGTTTGCTTAATCCCGCGATGCACCAAGGCGTCTCGCCGCTGTGCCTGGTGGCGGCTCGCTTCCGATCCGCCGGTGCGGGTGTCTTTGGCCACAGCTTTGGCCGAGCCCGAAAGAAGCGCGACCCCTCGTGGCGTGGACTGCGTAACAACGCCAGGCGCTGCCGCTGCGCGCCCGGGGCGAGAATCCGCCTTCCGCCGCAGTGACGGCTTTTCTAAATTAGGTTGCTCAGAACCAGGCTTGTCCATCCGGGAGTCGAGGCTCCTGTGCCCCGCCGGCTTCGATCACCAATTCAAGGAGTACACATGATGAAGCGTTTCTCGATTCTGTTGGCCCTGTTTGCGATCGGCGGTTTCAGTCTGGCCGTTTCGGGCTGTGCCGATCCTGAACCCGAAGGTACCACCGGCGTGGCGACGACCGACGCCGATCACGATCATGAGCACGGTGACCACGATCACGCGCACGACGATCACGACCATGCCGATCACGATCATGCCGATCACGATCACCCGGAGGCCGGCGACGACGCGACTGAAGAAGAACGCATTGAGGCCGCCCTGGCGAAGCTCTCGGCCGAGGACCGTCCGCTGGCCGAAGCCCAGGCGGTGTGCGTCGTCAGCGACGAGAAGCTCGGGAGCATGGGGACGCCGCAAAAGGTCGCCATCAACGGCAAAGAAGTCTGGATCTGCTGTGCGGGCTGCAAAGACCCGCTCTTGGAGAATCCGGACGAGTATCTGGCGAAGCTCGACCAGGCCGAGCCGGAGACCGAATAGTTCTCCGCAGCGAAACCTCACAACGGCGCTACGGGCCGGTCGCAACGATCGACGCGATGATTGTTGCGGTCGGTCCGTGCCCGTTTTCCCACGTGAGTACGAGCGGAGATTCTCCGCGGCGTGACGTTGCCATCGCGACATGGCTGGCGTCTTCCGCCACCACGTGCGGTGCGCTCTGCCCGGGGCTCTGCAGCCAAAGTTGCCCGCCTGATCGGGACTGCCAGGCGTACCAGACGCCGTCGTTGGCTGTCGCAATCCACGGCTGGTCGCCTTCGTCGAGCAGTTGCTCCGACTGTTTGCCGATGGTGCGGAAGATCTGGTTCTGACGACGCCAGACGGTGATGACGGCACCGTCCGCGTCCACCGCGACAGCCCCGCCGTCCATGGGGCACGCGTCGAGTTGCCAGCGGCCGCGGCCGAGCTTGCGGACTTGCGGGAAGGTTTGGCCGCCGTCGCTTGAGGTGGCCAGGTACATGTCGCGGCAGCCGTCCAGCGAATTGCGAAACATTACGTGCAGCTCGTCATCCGGTCCGAATGCCACCGAGGGATGGCAGCATTCGCACACGGTGCCGCTTGGCGAGCGATAGACGCGCACGTTGGTCGGCCATGTCTGGCCGCCATCATCGGATCGTGCTCCAAAGATTTCCGTCGACCCGCTGCGCAGATCGAGCCAGGTGCAATAGAGTTGGCCCTCGCTGCCGGCGGTCATCGCGTGCAGTCCCTCCCGCGCGGAGCTTTCAAGATCGTTGATCTGCCCCGGGCCGCTCCAGGTCTGCCCGTGGTCGGTCGATCGCCAGCAGGCGAGATTGCCGGAATCATGACTGATTGCCGTCACGACAACGGCATCGTCGGTGACGGCGATGCGCGGACCACGGCGGCGGCCGAGTGCCAATTTCCCCAATTCCCCGACCGCGACGGGGGCATCGAATACGCCTGCCCCGTCGGTCGAACGTGCCACGTAGACGGTCGTGCCGGCACCGAAGGCCACGTAGATCCGGCCGTCTCGATCGGTGGCCGGCTGCGGTTGGCATGCCCCCTCGATCGATGGGGCGATCTGGACCGTCCTAGGCGGTTGCGCCCCCACGGACTGCGGCGTCGTTGCAACCGCCGTGCGGAGCGAAAGTTGCGAGGACTCGCCTTTTGACGCAGGCGTGCCGTCGCCCCTTCCGCAACCGAGGCAGACGGTCATGCACAAGTACATAGCAATACGTCGGATATTCAGGATCATTCCGGCTCACTGGTTTCGTTGCGGAGCGTTAACGTCGCCCGGCGGACGGAGAACGCATCGTCGCCGGAGAAGGCCAGGTGCAGCGTGCGGCCGTCGTCGCTCATCCACTTCGCGGGGAACGATCCGGACTCGCCGGGCCCGACGTCCCAGTGCGGCGAGAAATAGACGGTGGTCCACGGCCCCCACGGCTGGGGCGCGTCGTAGACGCCCAGTCCGCCCTCGAACCGCGGCCCGCGCGAATCGCGGCTGGCCGGCAGCACTTGGTACCACAGGTAGCGCCCCAGCGGCGCGCAGTACGAGATGCCGGAGCGGTAGCAGTTGCCGGGGTGTTCAAAAACCGCGCCGCGATCGTCGACGTTCGCGGACCAGCGCGGCTGGCCGGCGTCGTCCAATCCGGCGAAGAACGTGTAGGCGTCGCGCTCGGTGAGCCGGCGCTTCGGCACGCGGGTCAGCACCATGCGATCGGCCGGCTCATAGGCGCTGTCTGAGTCGAACGAGTAGATATAGACGTACTCGTCCCGCGCGCCGGCGTAGTTGCGGCCGAAGTTCAGAAACGTGGGGCACCCGAAGCTGGTGGTGAACCGCCAGTCGGCCCATTGCCACGAGCGGCCGCGGTCGCGCGACCAGCCGAGCTCGGCGATGTCGGCGTTGCGGACCAGCATGTAGAGGACGCCGTCGACCATCAGCATGCCGCTGGCCTTGCGTCCGCTGGCGCCGTCGCCCAGCGCTTCGGCGCTCTGGGAGCGGATGTTCTCGCCTTGAAAATCCTCCGGCGAGCCTGATACGCGGGCCAGGCCGAGGCTCAGCTTTCGCGGCACCTTCGGTGCAAAGCCGGTCCCATCACCGTAGGCCGTGAAAAGGTGCTCGTCATCCGCCCAGGTGATGGGCCAGTTGTCGCTATCATGCGCCGCGCTGCGGATCGTCTCCGGCGGTGCCCAGATGAGTGAGGCGATGACAGGGCTGGGCGGATAGGGGGCGGCAGGTTCGCGCTGCGCGGCGGCGGAGTTTGCGCTCGCGTGGACGAATGCCGCGGCCATCAAAGCTGGGAGGATCAGCCGGGTGTGGGGCATCGGCTTTACTTTGCAGTTCGCGGCTCAAATTTCTTAAGCAGCACAGACAGGAATGTCTGTGCCACGAACAAGTCCCGCGCCTAGTCCAGCTCCTTGATGTAAATGTTGGCAAACTCGATCGGGTCGCCATGGTGTTGCAGGGCGATGGGCCCGCGCTCGGGGATGCCGGGGAGCTGGGCGTTCTCGATCACCGTCTCGCCGTTCAGCTCGACGGTCAGTCGGTCGCCGCGCATCGTGATGATGAAACGGTTCCAGGCACCGAGGCGCTTGTCCGCCCGCGATTTGGGCGTCACGCCGGCGCGGACTTCGGCCGGCTGCTGCGGATCGGTGCGATAGCCGTAGACTTCGCCCGACCCGGCCGGCCAGCACCACATATTCACCTGGCTCTTGGAGCTGCCGCGGAGATAGATGCCGCTGTCGCCCGCGTCGTCGACCTCCACCTGCTTCTGCTCGCCGGCGTCATCGGTGGCGTATTCTCCGCTGGGGAGGATCACCGGGCGGAGCGTCTTTTTCGGTTCGCCGGTGAATCGCCAATCGCAGATCAGGATAAAGTCGCCGTACTCCTTCTCCGACCAGAGGTTCTTCGCCTGAGCCGGCTCGGCTTCGCTCTGGCCGTCATAGTGCAAAATCCAGTCGCGTGGTTGCCAGTGTCCCTCGTGTCCCGGTTCTTGCTTCCAGCCGGACAGGTCGACTCCGGTGTAGAGCGATTGAAAGCCTTGCGCCTCGTCGGCGATCTCGTCCGGCTCGGGATTGGTCGAGGGAAGCTCGCGCAGGCGGATGTTGCGGAAGTGGCACTCGGAGCCTTCGGACTCCAGGCAGATATAGCCCTTGCGCGGCAGGGCCTGGCTGGCGCCGGAGACCTCCTTGCCGTTCACCGAGAGCTTGAGCGTGCCGTCGTTGCACACGACGCGGTAGTGGTTCCACTCGCCGGCCGGTTTGCAGCGGTGTTCGCTGGGCAGGCAGCGCATCGAACCGTTGGGATGCGGCCGGTCGGGCTTCATTGTCGCCCCGTGGATGCTGAACACGTCCCCGTGGCTGGTGTAGTTCTCCGTGTTGCGGCCGTCGAGGATCTGGACCTCGATGGACCGGGTGAACGGCACTCCCGGCGCGGTGACCGGATCGCTCCAGACGAACAAGCCCGCGTTGCCGCCGGTCTTCATGTGCCGCCACTCGAGCTCCAGCTCGAAGTTCTCGTAATGCCGCTCGGTGCGCATCACGCCGGTGGGCACTCCGGTGGAGACGATCATGTCATCGCGGACGGTGAACGTGCCGGGGGCGCAGTTGACGTTCACCCAGCCGGAGAGGTCCTGGCCATTGAACAGCGGTTTCCACTCGCCGGCTTCGTCTTGTGCGGCGGCGGTGGCGGCAAGGATTGTGAAGCCCGAGAGCAAGCAAGCGCAGGTGAGAATGACGTTCCGCATGAGATCAGCCCTGTGGAGAGGAAGTTTTGGGCGGCGGGACGTTCCGCGCCGAAACGCAAACCCACCGAGTGGTGTCGGCAGCAAGCCCTTTGTAGTCCGGCGCGAAGCCCAGTGCAACAAACGGCCGTCGATTGGCGGTGACGTGACGGAATGCGGCGTCAGTCGGCCGGCGTGGCAACGGCTCCACTTTCGCGGTAGTGTGTGGGAGAATGATCGCCTTCTGTAGCTGAATTCGCAAGAATTCAGATTTGCCCCGCCGCCGGCTGAATTCTTGCGAATTCAGCTACAACGAAAATCGAATGAACGAGCAATCCTCCCCGCAGTTGCATCGCACGCTCGGCTTTTGGGCGATCACCGCCTATGGCGTCGGCGATATCCTCGGCGCCGGCATCTATGCGCTGGTGGGCGAGGTGGCCGGACGGGCGGGCGATGCCACCTGGCTGGCCTTTCTGGTAACCGTGGCCATCGCCGGGCTGACCGCGCTAAGCTATGCGGAGCTCAGTGGGCGGTTTCCGCGCAGCGCCGGCGAGGCCAAGTTCTGCCTGCAGGCGACCGGCTGGAAGTGGTTCGCCCTGCTGATCGGGCTGTTGGTCTTCGCCTCGGGGCTGGTGTCGCTGGCCACCGTCTCCAGGGCATGTGCCGGATACGCGCTCGGCCCCTGGCCGCGGATCGCCGAGTCGCCCGTCTGGCAGTCGGCTGTGGTGGTGGCGTTTTTGTTGCTATTGGCCGCGATCAATTTCCAGGGCATCCGGCTATCGTCGAACGTCAACATCGCGTGCACGCTTATCGAGGCCGGCGGACTGGTGACGGTGATCGTGGCCGGGGCGTGGTTCCTGGCCGGCGACGCGCCGCGCGCCGCTCCGGGCGAGGCTGCCGTGGGATGGTCCTGGCTGGGCGTGCTGCAAGGCAGCGCGCTGGCGTTCTTCGCCTTCATCGGTTTTGAAGACATGGTCAACGTGGCCGAGGAAGTGAAGCGGCCGAAGCGCAACCTGCCGGCCGCCATCCTGACGGCCGTGAGCGTCGCGGCGATCACGTACATCATCGTCGCCTGGATCGCCACGTCGGTGATTCCGCCGGACCAGTTGGCTGCATCCAATGCGCCGCTGCTGGCGGTCGTGCAGAAGTCCGCGCCGAGCATCCCGGCGTGGTCGTTCACGCTGGTGGCGCTGTTCGCCGTGGCGAACACGGGATTGCTCAACTTCATCATGGGTTCGCGGTTGCTCTACGGAATGGCCGCACAAGGGCTGCTGCCCCGCTGGCTGCACGCCGTGCATCCGCGCACGCGCACGCCGCACCGCTCGATCGTGCTGATCCTGCTGCTGGTCGTCGGCTTGGCACTCTCCGGTACGCTGGCCGGACTGGCCGGCACCACCAATGTGCTGCTGCTGGTGGTGTTCACCAGCGTGCACGTCTCGCTGCTGTTGCTGAAGCGCCGCGGCAAGGGCTTTCGCGTGCCCAAGATCATTCCCGCGGCCGGGGCGATCGCGTGCATTGCGCTGATCGGATTTGCACCGCCTCGTTCGATTCTGCTGGCGCTGGCGATCATCGCCGTGGCGGCGGTCGCCGTCGTGGTCTGGATGCGGCGCTTTCACGGTAACGTGGCGCTTCCGGAAGAGAAGTAGCCGCGAAGCGTCTGCGCAGTGCCCTTTGTCGGCGGGGCTGAGCCCGCCTTGGCCTCCGGCGTGGGACGTGTACACTCGGAAGACGCACTTCGCTCGAAACTTCGCCTGCCGCGGGGCCAGCCCGCACAATTCAGGCCATGGCACACAACCACGCGCATACACATTCGCACTACGACAAGGCCTTCGCCTGGGGCATCGCGCTGAACGTCGGATATATTGTCGTCGAGGTGGTGTTCGGGTTGTGGGTCAACTCGCTGGCTCTGCTGGCCGACGCGGGGCACAATCTGAGCGACGTGCTGGGCCTCGTGCTGGCCTGGGGTGCCCATTACCTAACTCGACTCAAACCCACCGAGCGTCACACCTACGGGTGGCGGAGTACGTCGATCCTCGCCGCGCTGACCAACGCCCTGATCCTGCTGGTGGCGGTGGGCGGCATCGCTTGGGAGGCTGTGCGGCGGTTCGGCATTCCTGCCGAAGTGGGCGGAACCACGGTGATGTGGGTCGCCGGCGCGGGCGTCGTAATCAACGGGATCACGGCAATGCTCTTCTTCAAAGGTCGCCACGGCGACCTGAACATCCGCGGGGCCTTTCTACACATGACGGCCGACGCGGCCGTCTCGCTAGGCGTGGTCGTGGCCGGCGCGGCCATCTACCTGACCGGCTGGAATTGGGTCGACTCGGCCACGAGTCTGGCCGTGGCGGTGTTCATCTTCCTGGGCACGTGGGGACTGCTGCGGGACTCGGTCGATTTGGCCCTGCACGCGGTCCCGCGCGGGGTCGCTACCGGCGAAGTGCGCGAGTATCTGCGAAATCTGCCGGGCGTGCGCGAAGTGCACGACCTTCACATCTGGGGGCTGAGCACCACGCACATCGCGCTGACCGCACACCTGGTCAAGCCGGACGCCGACGGTGAGGATGCGCTGCTCGCCCGCATCAGCGAGGAGCTGCACGAGCGGTTCGGAATTGATCACAGCACCGTGCAGTTGGAGCGGGACGCGGACGCCGCGCAGTGCCGTCAGGCACCACCGGAAACGGTGTGAGCGGTCGGGCGGCCGAGGGTGTGCGACGCGGCCCAACCGTACCGCGCCGGCAGGACACTGTGCTTCCTCTCCCAAAGACAGATCCTGCCGACGGGTAGCGGTCAGGCTGTGTTTCGAACCTTCAACGGTTTCGGCTTGATGCAAAGGTTGTGCCGGCCCGCGAGCCGCTAATCACTCGTTACCCGAAGCCCCCTGGCGGCGATCGGACGTTACCGTCGAAATGCCAGCTCTTTGCTTGAGGCGCGGCGCTAGAAGTCATTCTTCGGAAGCAACTCCCGTACGTTGCGAAGATAGACTCGAAACCGCCTGCCTGATAATGCGGCAATCCGATGCACGCCATCGCGGCACGCCGGCGAATCCCCCACGTTGACCAATGACCCGTCAATCGAACTTCGCTCGGGGGGCGAAATGCGGTTGCACCCCGGCGCGAAAGCGACTGTTTCTGCGAAAGGCTTTGCCGGGCCGTGATAGCATTCGCCACGGGCATGCAAGCCGTCGGCCTCTTCGGCACGCGCGGCACACCAGTTGCATCAGGCTCCGGCGATGCGATCGAGGCGCGGATTCGCGCCGCGGTCGAAGTGAACAGCGTGGCATGATCGGAGAAGAGTTTGATCGGCGCGATGCTCGCAGTTCCCGCCAACGCAGGACGCGAGTATGGCTAACCGCACGGAACGTGCGGCGGGTCTTGTGTTGCGCCACGGCATCAGCAGCTCGGAGGAGGTGAGCTGTGTTTGTAGCGTCGGGCTGTTGCAGGGAGGCGCCACGTCAGGCGCGACGCTACAACTTTTCGCCAACGGATGATCTTCCAGTCTCTCGTGAAAAGTCTGCCCACGACCGGCGCGGCTTCGCCGCTGCACGTGCGCAGGCGTTTCCGCCGGAGAATGGCCCCATATACCTTTGCGAATTGAAAGAGGGCAAGGATGAAGAAGGGTTTTTTGATCGACATGGACGGCGTCATCTATCGCGGTTCGACGCTGATCCCCGGCGCGGAAACGTTTATCAAGCGATTGCTCGAATACGACGTACCGTTTTTCTTTCTCACCAACAACAGCCAGCGGACGCGGCGCGACGTAGCGACCAAGCTACGCCGGATGGGCATCCCCGCCGAGGAGAAGCACGTCTTCACGTGCGCCATGGCGACGGCCCGCTTTCTGGCCGAGCAGAAACCCGGCGGCACGGCGTACGTCATCGGCGAGGGTGGCCTGCTCAACGCACTGCACCGGCACGGCTATTCGATCGTCGACCATTCACCGGACTATATCGTGGTGGGTGAAGGCCGCACGCTCACGCTCGAAGCGCTGGAGAACGCCACCGAAATGATTCTCGCCGGCGCGAAGCTGATTGCCACGAATCTCGATCCGAACTGTCCCACGCAGCACGGCACGCGGCCCGGCTGCGGGGCGGCCGTCGCGTTTTTGGAGACGGCCACCGGCGCGAAGGCCTTCAGCGTCGGCAAGCCCAGTCCCGTGATGATGCGCGCCGCGCGGAAGGAGCTCGGCCTGGCGACCGGCGAAACGATCCTGATCGGGGACACCATGGAAACCGACATCCTCGGCGGCGTGCAGATGGGCTACTACACCATCCTCGCGCTGTCCGGCGGAACGCGGCGCGAGGACGTCGACCGCTACCCCTTTCAGCCGGACCTGGTCGTCGATTCGATCGCGGACATCGACCTGATCTGGGAGCGCGCCGGCGTGAACATCCCGGTGCAGTCCCGGCGGAGTGAGCCGCCCGCCGATCCGCTCGACTGGGCCGTGAGTTATCTGGCGTAGCAGACAGCCCGTTCCGTACAGGTTTGTAACAGGAGACGTGCCGAGGCTGGTCTACTCTCTACTCTCACACTTTCTCGTCTCCAAACAAGCCCTCTCCCCGGTCCTCTCCCAGAGGGAGAGGGAATTGGCACCGGGTGCCACGGCTGGCTTGTCCCGCCGTGCCCGGTGCGCTGGATTGGGCTCCGCCCTCCAGCAGCCCTGCCGCGGTTGCGCCGTGCAGCGGCCACGTTGCTCAATTAGAATAGTCCTCCGACTGGGCCCGCGTGGACTCTCCTGGAGGACATCTCGTGAAGCAACCGATTCCGCGCGCCGCGGACGAAGAAGCGATCGCCGCTGCGAACTCAGCGGATACCCGCTGCGATCGCCGCCGCGTGCTCGGCGTGCTGGCCGGGCTGGGCGTAGGCACCACCGTTTGGCAGCGGGCTTTGGCCGCACAGGTCGAAGAGCGGGGCCGCGTCACCGCCGAGATGATCCGCCAGGCCGAATGGATCTCCGGCATCGAGCTGTCCGAGGAAGATCGCGAGTCAACCGCCCGGTCGCTGCGCCGCACGCTGCGCAACTTCCAAGAGCTGCGCGATACGGACATCGATTACAGCGTCCCGCCCGCGATTCATTTTCAAACCGCCGCGGGCACAGACTCGACGCCCGGCGTCGCGCGCAATCGCGCCGCACTCAGCGAGTCCGCATCTCCCCAGCGCCCGATGTCCGACGATGCGCTCGCGTATTTGCCGGTGCGGGAGTTGGCCGCGCTGGTGCGCACGCGCCAGGTTACGTCGCAGGAGTTGACGCGGCTGTATTTAAAGCGGCTGCGCAAGTACAACCCGATGCTCAACTGCGTCGTGACGTACACCGAAGAAACCGCCATGCGGCAGGCCCGGCGGGCGGACGACGAGATCGCCGCCGGTCATTACCGCGGTCCGCTGCACGGTATCCCCTGGGGTGCCAAGGACCTGATCTCCTATCCAGGCTATCCCACCACGTGGGGCGCGCCGCAGTTTCGCGAGCAGGACACGGGCGCGACCGCCACGGTCGCCCGCCGTTTGGAAGAGGCCGGTGCAGTGCTGGTAGCGAAGCTCGCGCTCGGCGCGCTGGCCCAGGGCGATCAGTGGTTCGAAGGCCGCACGAACAACCCGTGGAATCCCGAGCAAGGCTCGAGCGGCTCGTCGGCCGGTTCGGCCTCGGCGGTCGCCGCGGGGCTGGTGGGCTTCGCCATCGGCAGCGAAACGCACGGCAGTATCGTCTCGCCGTGCCGGCGGTGCAGCGCAACCGGCTTGCGTCCCACCTTCGGTCGCATCAGCCGACATGGCTGCATGTCGCTCTCGTGGACGATGGACAAGCTCGGCCCGATTACGCGTTCCGTCGAGGACTGTGCGCTGGTGCTCGACGCCGTGCACGGCCGCGACGGGCTCGATCCCGCCGCCATCGATCGGCCGTTCGACTGGCCGGCCGCACGCGAACTGGCCGACCTGCGAGTCGGCTATGTCGAGACCGACACGCCGGCCGATCAGCGGGCGGAATTATCCGTGCTGCGAGAGCTCGGCGTGCGCCTGGTGCCGATCGAGCTGCCCCGCGATCTGCCGGTCGGCGCGATCCTGGTCATGCTCGACGTGGAGGCCGCCGCCGTGTTCGACGAGCTCACCCGTCGCGGCGACACCGAGGGGCTCAACAGTTGGCCGGCCACCTTCCGGCGGAGTGAGTTCGTGCCGGCGGTCGAGTACCTCCGGGCAGCGCGGGGCCGCACGCTGCTCATGCGGGCGATGGAACCGGTGATGGAGAAGGTCGACCTGTACGTCGGCGGCGACGACCTGGCGATCACCAATTTGACCGGCCATCCCACGGTGGTGTTGCCGTTTGGTACGCATGAGCGCGACGGAGTGCGTCAGCCCAACTCGATCACCTTCACCGGGCGGCTGTTCGGCGAGAGCGACCTCTTAGCCGTCGCCCATCACTTCCAAGGGGCCACCGGCGATCACCTTCGCCATCCACCGCTTGACGAACTACTGGCCAAGCACCGCGAAACATCGACGGATGATTGAACTACCTATGTGCTTTGAGCGTTCTCGCCGGACTGCTTTTTTCGTCTTCTTGTTGACCGCCGCGGCAGCCGCGCCGGCACGGGCGCAGTCGCATAGTGGTGTGATCCTTCTGCCGCTGCCGGCAGAGGCCATTGCGCCCGAGGTGCTGCCGATCGACCGTCCGGCGGCGTACTTGCTGTCGCCGGAGCACGCAGCGGTGGCCGACGCGCTGGTGCGGCAGGGCATCTCCGTCGAAGTGCTGCGCGAGGACGTGGAGTTGGATGTCGAGGCGCTGCGCGTGCGGCGGATCGAGCGCTTCAGGATGGCGACGAGGTCCTTAACGCCCTCTCCCTCTGGGAGAGGGCCGGGGAGAGGGCGTAGCTGGATTCGTGAGAGTTCAGCCAGTTCCGCCCGTGGGCTGAATTCTCACCAGTTCAGCCACGTGTCTGTGCCACCAATGCTTATCGAGACCGTCGTCCAAGCGCGGGCGCAGCGCTTCCCCGCCGGCACGCTGGTCGTGCCGGCCGAGGGGCCGCAGGGCGACGTGGCGGCGTATCTCCTGGAGCCGCACTCCACGCACGGCCTGGCCGCCGGGGACGCCTTCGGCGATGACATGATCGAAGCGGCCGACTATCCGGTCTGCCGGCTGCCGCTTCCCGCACCGCTGCTCACCGCCGAATATGCAGACCTCCAGGGTGCCACGGCGGGCTTGTCCCGCCGTGCTTCGTCCGAAGCCGACGCATCCGAAGACGAAGACTCATCGTCGAAGTTGCCCATCACCTTCGAAACCCTCTACGGCCGCGACGGCGTCCGGTTCAGCGGCGACGTGGCCTCCGGCATGCAGTGGCTGCCCGACGGACAGCATTACACCCAGCGCAAGGACGGCCGGCTCTGGAAGGTTCACGCGGCAACCGGACGCGCCGAGCCGGCGCCGCGGGATCCCGACGTCATTGCCGACGCCTTGTCGGAACTGTCCGGTATCGATAGCCGCGACGCGCGGCGGCTCGCACAAAACGCCTTGCGAAGCGCAAACGAGCAGCATCGAGCCGCGGTGGTCACGCATCGAGGCGACCTCTACTACGTCACGCTCGACGGCAGCGAGGCGAAGCGGCTCACCGATTCGGCGGTTGAGGACGAGCTGGCCACGTTCAGCCCGGACGGCAGGCAGGTGGCCTTCGTCCGCCAGTTCGATCTGTACGTCGTCGATGTCGAGACCGGCCGCGAGCGCCGCCTTACCGAAGACGGCTCTTCGCTCGTGCGGCACGGGCAGGCCGATTGGGTCTACTACGAGGAAGTTTATTCCCGCAACTGGCAGGCGTATCACTTCAGCCCTGACTCGCGGTACCTGGCCTTCATGGAGTTCGACGACCGACCGGTCGAAGAATTTCGCGTTATCAATCACCTCACGCGCCCGGAGCAAGAGGTCGAATCGACGCGCTACCCGCTGGCCGGTCGGCCAAACCCGCGTGCGCGGTTGGGCATCGTGCCGGTGGCCGGTGGGCCGGTGCAGTGGATCGACCTGGCCGCCTACACGCCGGACGACATGCTGCTGGTCCATTACGTTTTCGCCCCCGACTCGCAATCGCTCTACTACTACGTGCAGGACCGCACGCAACAGTGGCTGGACGTGAACCGCTGGGACATCGAGCCCGGCACCGCGACGAAGCTCTTCCGCGAAGAGACGCCGGCCTGGGTCGACAATCCCGGCGATCCGCATTTCCTCGGCGACGGATCGTTCCTGCTGTCCAGCGAGCGCGACGGCTGGCGGCACCTGTATCGCTTCGAGGCCGACGGCACCCTGCTGGGGCGCATCACCCGCGGCGAGTGGGAGATGCGGCAGGTCCATCACGTGACAGAAGAGGACGGCTGGATCTACTTCTCCGGCACGCGCGACTCGCCGATTGCGGAGAACCTCTACCGTGTGCGGCTCGACGGCAGCGGCCTGGCGCGGCTGACGCCGAGCGCCGGCGATCATCGCACGTCCGTTAGCACTGACGGCGGGATGTTTCTCGATACATACAGCGACTATTGCCAACCGTCGCAAGTCCACCTGCGGCGCTGCGACGGCAGCCTGGTGCGCGTGGTCGATACCAATCCCGTGCCGGAGTTGTCGCGATATCGCTTCGGCCGCATGGAACTGGTCCGCATTCCCAATCGCGACGGCTTCGTCATGCGCGGCAGCGTGATCCTGCCGCCCGACTTCGATCCGCAGAAGAAATACCCGGTGTGGCTGCAGACCTACGGCGGACCGCACGCGCCCTCGCTGACCGACTCGTGGCACGGCGGACGCACGTTCGAGCACTTGCTGGCGAACCTTGGCATCATCGCCTTTCGCGTCGATCCGCGCAGCGCCAGCGGCCAGGGCGCCCAGAGCACGTGGAAATCTTACCGCCAGCTTGGAGTCAACGAGCTGAAGGACCTGGAGGACGCCCTGGACTGGCTCGCGAAGCGTGACTACGTCGACACCGACCGCATCGGCGTCAGCGGGCACAGCTACGGCGGCTTTCTCACCGCGTTCGCCCTGACGCATAGCAAGCGTTTCGCGGCAGGCATTGCCGGCGCGCCGGTGACCGACTGGCACAACTACGACACGATCTACACCGAGCGCTACATGAGCACGCCGCAGGACAACCCCGAGGGGTATAAGGAGACGTCAGTCGTCGAGGCGGCGGGCGAGCTGCACGGTCGACTGCTGTTGATCCACGGCGCCCGCGATGACAACGTGCACCTGGCGAATACCTTGCAACTGGCCAATGCGCTGCAGCGCGCGGACAAGCAGTTCGAAATGATGATCTACCCGCCGGCGCGCCATGGGATCGGCGGCATGCATTACCAGCGGTTGATGCTCGACTTCATCCGCCGCACGATGCTCGGCGACCCGTGATCGGTAGCACAGACATTCCTGTCTGTGCTACTCGACTCTCCGGCCGCAGAGAAGTAGTCCGCACAGCAGACCCTACTATGGGGAAAGCTGGAAAGCTTCGCTTGCGTGTGCTAAGTTGCTAAAGGTCCCGCCGGCCTGGTCACTCTCCTCTTTCCGGGTGCGGAGACGGACGTTTTTTGGTATGCGGCACCATTCAACAGCCGCGGCCGGCGATCAATCGCCATGCGGAGGGCTCGAACCTTGAAGCACTGCGGTCCTTGCATCTCGCGGCGAGTTTTCCTGGCGGCAGCCGCGGCGATAATTCTTCCGATCGGCGCCCGCGGGGCTTCCGCTCAGGACGACGTCGACGCCGATCTGCTGCTAATCGGCGGGACGATTGTCGACGGCACGGGCGGTGTTCCCTACCAGGGCAACGTCGCGGTGCGCGGCGAGCGGATCGTGGCGGTGGGCGATTTCACCGCGGGAGAGATCAAGCGCCGCATCGACTGCCAGGGCATGATCGTCGCGCCCGGCTTCATCGATCTGCACAATCACAGCGACCGGCCCATCCTGCGCGAAGAAACCCGAACTGCGATCAACTACTTGACGCAGGGCTGCACTACGATCGTTACCGGCAATTGCGGCGGCGGGCACGTCAACGTGGCGGACTATCTGGCAAAGCTGGAAGAAAAGCCGCCGGGCGTGAATGTGGCCCATCTGCTGCCGCACGGTTCGCTGCGCAGCCGCGTCGTCTCCGGTGGTCGGCGCCCGCCCACCGAAGAAGAACTGGACCAGATGCGAACACTCGCCCGCAAGGCGATGCAGGACGGGGCCTGGGGTATGTCGACCGGCTTGATCTACGTGCCGGGTGCGTACGCCCAAACCGATGAGCTGGTGGAGATCGCCAAGGTTGTCGGCACCTTCGGCGGCATCTACGCCAGCCACATCCGCGGCGAGTCGAAGACGCTGCTGACCGCCGTCGAGGAGGCATTGGAAATCGGCAGCCGCGCGGAGCTGCCGGTGCACATCTCGCACTTCAAGGTGATGGGCCGCCCGTACTGGGGGAGCGTCCACGTGGCGGCGAAGCGGATCGAAGAGGCACAGGCCGCCGGGCAGCGCGTGACGGCCGATCAGTATCCGTACATTGCGTCGTCCACGTCACTGGCCGCCATGGTGCTGCCTAGCGAACTGAGAGAAGGCGGTTCCGACGCACTCGCCAAACGGGTGCGCGACGAGAAGCTGCTGCCGGAGCTGCACCGCGAAATCGAACAGAGCCTCGGCCTGCGCGACCGCATCCAGATCGCCAGCTTCAGCAAGAACCGCAAGTGGGAAGGCAAACTGCTGGCCGACATCGCCGAAGCGGAAAAGCGGTCCGAGGTGGACATCGTGGTGGAGATTCTCGCCGAAGGCGGGGCGTCGGCCGTCAACTTCGGCATGAGCGAAGACGACGTCCGCCGCGTCATGCAGCTCCCCTGGGTGGCCACCGCCTCGGACGGCAGCGCCAAGGTCGCCGACCAAACCAAGCCGCATCCCCGCAGCTTCGGCACCTTCGGGCGGAAGATCGGCCGCTACGCACTGGAAGAGAAGGTCCTCTCGCTGGAGGCGGCCGTGCGAAGCTGCAGCGGCCTGCCGGCCGACATCCTCGGCATGTCCGACCGCGGCTATCTGCGCGAGGGCTGCTTCGCCGACGTGGCGGTGCTCGACCCGGCGCTGTTGATGGACCGGGCCACGTTCACCGAGCCGTTCGTCTGCTGCTCGGGCGTCCGCTATGTCTTGGTTGGCGGCAAGCTGGCCATCGCCGACGGCCGCCCCGCCGACACCGCCGCCGGCCGTCCGCTGCGGCACGTGGTCGCGGAATAATTCGCTGGCGCGGCGGCGCGTGGTTACTCCTCTCCCCTCCGGGGAGAGGTCGGGAGAGGGGGTAATAATCTCGCGCTCATTCGCCAGAGCACGTTCAGATCGAATTACTTCACCGTTGGGTGCATCGGCGATCTTCGCCTCGTGAGGACAGCCCGGCACGCAGGCTCAGACAACCCTCTCCCCGGCCCTCTCCCAAAGGGAGAGGGCGCATAGGACGGGTGCCACGGCGGGCTTGTCCCGCCGTGCCGGAAGCGTCGTGACCACGTCAACCTACACGGCAGGTGCCAAGCGGCCGAGGTGTCGCGACACGTGCCGGTGGCGAAATGAGCGGCGAACTCGCTCGGACGCTCTGCGACTTCACTGGCGATGCGTTCGCGCGATTTACTCCTCTCCCCTCCGGGGAGAGGTCGGGAGAGGGGGTAATAAACTCGCGCTGATTCGCCAGTGCACGTTCAGAAAGAGCAAGCGTTCAGCGAGCCTTGCTTAGACGATCCCAATCTCCGGCGGGACAGCGCGCAGGCACGCTCAGAAAGCCCTCTCCCCGGCCCTCTCCCAGAGGGAGAGGGAGTTTAGGGCGGGTGCCACGGCGCACCTTGTCCCGTCTGCGCGCCCAAGCGCCGCTACCGGGCCACGTAGCAGGACCGGCCCGAGATACACTCGGCGCGGTTGACCGCCAGGTTGTCCGGGCCAATCACGTGCTGGTTGCGCTTGCACCAGCAGTAGTGCGAGCCGGCTTCGTCCGGGTGCTTGGGATTGAAGTCGCCGGTCACGTACATCGCCTTGCTGCGCAAGTGGATGCAGGCCGGTTCGGTAATCGCCTCGGGCCGGTCGTAAGATTTTTCAAACGGCATTGTTAAAACCCTCCGCTTTCGTAACCCGCGGCCAGCAATATCGATCGCTTGACGGCGACTTTGGCCATTTGAACCTTGTACTGATTGTCCGCCAGCGGTGTCGCCCGGGCGACGGCCGCCTCGCCGGCCGCCACGGCGGCAGCTTGATCGAGCGGCTGGCCAACGAGCGCCTGGGCCGCTTCGTGCGATACCCACGGCGTCGGCGCCACCTGGCCCAGCACGATCCGGGCCTCGCGGACCACGCCGCCTTCCACCCGCAGCGCGGCGGCCGCCGCGGCCAGCGGATAGTCCGGCCCCTCGCCGTGCCGAACTTCGTAGGTGGCGCTGAGCACGTCACGCGCCGGCGGCAGAATCACGTGCGTCACCAGTTGGTTCGGCTCGAGCACGTTCTCCCGCTGCTGCTCGTGCCGGGGCGTCCGGTAGAACGACTCCAACTCGATCAGCTTTTCATCGCGCGGCGTCGGCCCGAGAATGCGGATCTGCGCGCCCAGGGCGATTAGCGCCGGAGCGATCCGCGAACCGCAGACGTACTTGGCCGGACCGGCGTTGCCGAAGATGGCGGCGTTGCGCGTGTCTCCGCCCAACCGAGTACCGACCGACAGCAGACACTGTCCATTGCGATAGTACCAGCACCGCGGCCGCTGGCAGATCTCGCCCCCCAGCGTGCCTTGGGCCTGAAGCTGCATGCTGTTGATGCCGCGGATCGCCTGGAGCACGGCCGGGTAATCGGCCATGTACGGATGCGCCAGCACGTCGTCCAGCGTGACCGCGGCGCCGATCTTGATGCCGCCGTCGGCCTGCGGGGCGATCTGCTTCATCGTGGCGACGCGCATCAGGCTCACCACGCGGTCGGGCGTGACGATCATCTTTTTCATCAGCCCGACCAGGTCGGTCCCTCCGGCCAGCAGTTCCGTGTGTCCCGGCTGCGGAGAGAGGAATTCCAGGATTTCGGCCTCGCTGCGGCCTTCGGCAAATTCAAAGGCTTTCATGGATTACACCCTCCCCGCTTGCTGCAGTGCGTCCAGGACGCGTTGTGGAGTCAAGGGAAGAACCGGCACGCGTACCCCCAGGGCATTGGCAACGGCGTTAGAGATCGCCGCGCCGCCGCTGATGACCGGCGGCTCGCCCAGGCCGATCACACCGCGCTGGCGTTGATCGTCCGGTTCGTACAGTTCGACCACGATTTCACCGATGTCGCCCAGCCGTGGCAGCTTGTACTCCGCCATATTGGCGTTGAGGAAAGCGCCGGTCTGCGGATCGATGATCCGCTGCTCGAACAGGGCATAGGCGATGGTCATGATCGCCGCTCCGTAGATCTGGCTGGCCGCGGTCAGGCGGTTGACGATCAAGCCCATGTCCTGCACCAGGACATACTTTTTCATTTTCACGACGCCCGTCTCGCGGTCGACTGCCACGTGGGCCATCTGCACGCCGCCCACGTTCGAGCTGGAAAGCGGGCTCTCCTCGCCGCGGCGGTAGTTGGCCGTCACTTCCAGCGGCTGCATACCCAAGAGGCCGCAGGCCTCCTTCCAGGAGAGGCTTTTGTCCGGCGCGTCGTTGGAGCGGATGCGGCCGTCGACCGCTTCGAGCGACTCGGGTGTGACCTCCAGCCGCTCGGCCACGCGCTGCGAGAGCTCCCACAGCGCGTCGTGCGCGGCGCGGCGATGCGATTCGCTGATCGCGCCGATCGTGGTGCTTCCGCCGGAGGCTCCGGAGAAAGGATAAGTGGAGCGTCCGATGTTCACCTTCACCGCGTCGATCGGCAGACCGAGCGTCTCGGCCACCAAGATGGCACACGCGGTCCGCGTGCCGGTGCCCAGCTCCTGAGTGCCGCAGAACGACTCGACGCCGCCGTCGGGATGAATGCGAACCGTGCACGAAGACGTATTGGCGGTGCCGCCCCACGTGTGCAGGGCCATGCCGAGGCCCTCGACGATCGATCCGTTGGCCTCGCCTTTGCCGTGCGGATGCCACTTGGCTTTCCAATCGATCAGCCGCGCGGCGACGTTCATCTGATCGGCGTA
The DNA here is from genome assembly GCA_040880125.1 of Pirellulales bacterium. Lineage (GTDB taxonomy): Bacteria > Planctomycetota > Planctomycetia > Pirellulales > JBBDJB01 > JBBDJB01. The sequence continues at coordinate 125,392 of JBBDJB010000054.1, forward strand.
CAGATCGGCGAAACCGTTGGAGGCGTTGGGCAGGTTCGCCATGAAGACGTCGAAGCTGTCCTTGCCCATCTTGGCGGCCAAATCGTCAATCGCCGTGTGCGTGATCGAGCATCCTTGCGGATGGTTGGGCGCCCGCCACGCCCGGGCAGGCCCGGTGTTGGTGGCGATGTTGGTTGCCAGCCGCCGATAGTTCTTCGGCTCCAGCACATACGGAATTACGCCCTGGCTGACCGCGCCGCCTTGAAAGCCGCCGGTTCCCCAGTGGTGCGAATCCCACACGGTGATGACGCCGTTCTCGTCCGCCCCGAGCTTGACCTTGATGTAACCGGACGGCCGGCAGCCGGCGTCCTGCAGCTCGTGGTCGCGGTCGAGCATGAACTTCACCGGGCGGCCCGTCTTGCGGGAGATCTCCGCGGCCGCAATACCCCAGTAGTCGGGCGCGAACTTGCTGCCGAAACCGCCGCCGATGTAGTCGCAGATCACGTCCACGTCGTCGGCCGTAATCTGCAAGTCGCCGGCAAAGCCTTCGTCCGAGCCGGAGACATTTTGCGTCGACAGGTAGGCGATCAGCTTATCGCCCTCCCAGTAGACCGTGCTGCCGTGCGGCTCCAGGCAGCAGTGCGTAATGGCGTCGATGCCGTAATAGCCTTCCAGCGTGACGGCGGCCGCGTCGAACAGCCGGTTCAGTTCGAGCTCGACGAATTCGTCTTCGTCCTCGTTATCGCCGGGCTCGGCCTCGGTAATGGCGCGTCCTCCGCCCGGCCGCGTGCGCTCGGCAGCCTGGGCGGCTTCGAGATTGTCGTCCTGCACGAAGACCGGCAGCATCTCGTAGTCGACTTTGAGCTTCGAGACACCTTCGGCGGCCGCGCCTTCGCTTTCGGCAGCGACCACGGCGATCAAGTCGCCCTGCCAGTGGATCTCGTAATCCGCCTGGCGAAGCACGTGCACGTCGACGACGCCCGGCACCTGCGATGCCTCGGCGGTATCGATCCCCCGGATGCGTGCATGCGCGTGGGGCGAACCCAGCGCCTTGGCGATGAGCATGTCCTTCAGGTTGATGTCGTAGGTGTACTTCGCCTTGCCGATCGACTTTTCGGCGCCGTCGAGGCGCTTCTGCTCGGTGCCGAGCAGCTTGGCGTTTTCGCGAGAGGGCCAGCTATAGGGTGCCTTTACCATGTCAGGCTCCTTTCACCACGGAGATCGCGGCCTGGATGACGTTGGCGTAGGTACCGCAACGGCAGATGTTGCCGTTGAGTCCCTCGCGAATCTGCTGTTCGGTCGCGTTTGGATTCTGGTTGAGAAACGCACGTACCGCCACGACGAACCCCGGCGTGCAGAAGCCGCACTGCTGGGCGTCGTGCTCGACAAACGCCGCCGGCACCGGATCGAGACCGCCTTCGCCCAGGCTCTCGACGGTCTGGATCGGCTTGCCGCGGGTGGTGATGGCCAGCGTCGTGGAGGCCGCTACGGGCTTGCCATCGACCAGCACGGTGCTCGCGCCGCTGCTGCCGTCGCCGGAGACCGGCTTTGCGCCGGTCAGGTCGAGCTGGTAGCGAAGCACTTCCAGCAGCGTGGTGCGGGGTTCGACAGTCACTTCATGGTCCGCACCGTTGACTTGAAGCGAGATCTTGGTGGAACCGCTGATGACGGCGCTGGAGGCCGCTTCTTGCGCAAATGCCTGGCCGGAGGAAGCGAGCGCGGTTGCCGCGGCCGCTGCGCCCGAGCCCTGGAGGAACTCGCGGCGGTTCACGCCTGAGCGAGTCTCCGATTTGCCGGGAGTCTGAGTCATGAATCACCTCTGCCGTATGCCTGCGGTTAGGGTGGGGCACCTTCCCGTCCGAACACCGTGCGCGTGCGACTCGTCGCTCGGCCCGATCCGGACGCCCGGAGATTATAGAGGATGCCCCGGCCGGCACAAATCTTTCCCGAAGAATTTTCGCTTTCGGTTCGGCAAGCGGAATTTCACGTTCGTGGCACAGACATTCCTGTCTGTGCGGAACGGAGGCGCGTGATGGGAAAAGTGCGAACCGCAGAGACGCAGAGACGCAGAGAGACACGCGGAGATAAAGTCGTAGCTGTAGGCCAATGCAGCTTCACGCACAGACAGGAATGTCTGTGCCACAGGCTGAACTGTCACCGGTTCAATTACACAGAGAACCGGTCCCCAGTTCAGCTACACAGAGAACAGGTCCGCACAGCAGCCCCTACGCCTTATTGAGACCGGTTATCGAGAAGCGTTCTCTTCGGTCGGTGCGGGTTCCGGCACGCGACGCTCGCGGAGCCGCGTCTCGCCCTGGCAACAGTCGCACGGCTTCAGCTCGTAAATGGCGATCGCGCAGATGTCGCACCAGTAGTCCAGCTCGTACTTGCCGTCGGCCTTCAGGGCGTAAATGGTGATCACCTGCACCATCGGCGAGCCTTCGTACCGCCGCATGAGCAGCTCGACCTCGCGATCTCGCAGCCGCTCGTCGCGGCGAAAGCTCCGCCCACGGATGTCCTCGACGATCGGCAGCAGTTCACCTTCGGTGGTCTCCAGCGCCTGCAGTCGATCCTCCGCCTCGGGCACGCTCTGGACGTCGAAACGACGCTCCAGCGCCTCGGCCATCCACACCACCCGGCCGCGGCGCGTGATGGTCTCATACTTCCGCGATTCGGACTCGCTCGCAGAACTGGCCGGCGGCGAACTCGGCGAAGCATCGTCTTGCGCGTGGGCAAACGCGACCCAACTCAGCGGCAGACTCAGCGCCAGCGCGAGAAAACGGCGACCGGCTCGATGCAGTGAAGTCGGAAATGGGACTGGCTCATTATCGCAGTGCGATGGCTGAACCTCCCGCCGCCGGTTGAGTCGATAAAGTGCCTGTCCCATTTCCTGCGCCAGGTTTGAGTGCTGAATTTTTTTCCGGTGGCGCGCCGAAGAAGGGGACAGGCACGGCGCTGCGCTTCGAGCCAGTCGCTATTCGGCTCACGAATGTCCGCCGGTGCAATACTAACATCCCCTTGCGCCAGCGGCGCTTCAACTGGCTTTACTCCATCGCCACGCCGGCGACGATCACCCGCAACAGTTGGTCGCTGGTCTGGTCGCCCGCGGAGGCCTTGCCCATCATCGAGGCGATCCACCACTCCTGACTCTCGTTGTGCTGCATCGAAGGAAGCGACTCGGGCTTGCTATCGGTCGGCTGCAGGCAGAGCATGGCCGGGTGTGCGGAGCCCACCGCTTCGGCGCTCAAGATTTGCAGCTCCAGCGGATCGACCGGCTCGACGGTCTTGTCCTGGCCCGCCTCGACCACCAGCAAGAAATCGCGCGTGGGCGAGGTACCGACGTGGTTGCCGTCGACCGGCTGCAGCGCGTAGCGAAGCGTGTACACGCCCTTGGGGATCTGTTGATCGCGGAAGTCATTGCCGGACCGCGGATAGCGAATGGCCCCGATCAGTTGACCCTGCTTGAAGGGATAAAGCACCTGCAGACTGGGCGAGAAGCCGGGCTGCACTTCCCACGACTTGCACAGCCAGACGTCGCACACCGTGCGGCTCTCACCTTCAATAATGCGATAACCCGTCGGCTCGAGGGTATCTGCGATCGGCTTGGCCAGCGCGTCGGCCGGGGCCGGCTCGTCGAGCGCCTCGATGCGATGCTCGGCCGCACGCACGGAGCCGGCCGTCAACAGCAGAAGGCTCATAGCCAAAACGATCTTGCGTTTCATGATGTCTCTCTCGGGCAGAGGAATGTCTTGATGGATGATGCAAGGTGGCACAGACATTCCTGTCTGTGCGTATGCTGTTCACAGCACTGCTGCAGAGGCGGCAGCCGCCGCATTGCCAATTATAGCTCGCCTGCGCCGCGCGCCACCACAGTGCTGTAGCTGAACTTGTGAAAGTTCGGCTAGTTCGGCGTGGCGCACAGCGCCCCCTCGGCTGAATTCTCACGATTCAGCTACGGCTTGCGCGTTCAGCGATATACACAGACTTCGAATGTCTGTGCCACCGGCTAAATACTTGCGAATTCAGCGCCTGCTACCGCGTCCAAGCCCGGCTCAATACCGGAAGGTCGCCATGTAGGCGCTGCGGCTGTCGGGGATGTCCCAGTGGCTGCCCAGTCCGCGGCCGGTGAAGCTGCCTTCGGTGGCGACGCCCGGGGCGAAGAACTCGACCTTCGCCAGCGGCGGGTAATAGGCCGACTCGTTCGAGCAGATGCAGTCCTCGGGACGGGCCTTGCGGGTTTGCAGTTGAAGCTGCTTGCCGGCGTTCAACTTTCCTTCGAGCTTGACTGCGTCCAGCTCCATCTCGATCGGCGTCGCTTCGACGCGCACCAGCGTCTCGCCGGCCTTGCCGGACTGCTGCTTGGCAAAACCGACCAGCGCCTTGCGCTGCGATTCGCTGGCCCGCTCGTCGACCAGAACGATCGACTTCACGTCGCCGGCGCCTTCGATGCCCTGGAAGCCGAGCGTATCGGTGGATCGCACGACGACCACCACGTTCAGACCGCTGATGTCGACGCCTTCGAACTTGCCGTCCTCAACGGACCACGCCATGACGGCGTCCTTTCCGGTCAGGCCGACTTCGCCATTGGCAAAGCACGGACCGGTGTAGACCTGGCAGGTGCGAGCTTCCATGTAGTAGCCCGCAATTTCACTGGCGGCCGCCGTGGCTACAGTCATTGCCAACACCGCACCGAACACCAAGCCCAGTCGAGATACCAAGCCCAGTCGAGTGAATCGGATCATCGGACATACCTCCTCGCGAAGTGAATCGCTCATTGCCCGCAAAGAAAGCCGCGCAGAGAAAACTCAGACGCTCGCGCGGCGTGGACCAGTTGTTTCCAATAGATTTCATTGTAGGATCGGCGCCGGAATCGGTCCACCCGATGGCGCGATCACGGCACACCTTTTGCTCCCGCCAAGGGCCGGCTGCGGGTGGCGAAAACCAGGTAGCCTGCCGGTCGGGTGGAAAGACGCGGGGGTGCCGCAAAATTCGGAGAGATTATGGAATACACCTGGGTCTACTACATCTGGGCAATGCTGCTGTTGGCGGCCGTGTTGGTGGCCTGGGCGACCTCTTTCCTCACGCTGCCGGGCAACTGGTTGGTGTTGATCCTGGCGGCCGTTTTCACGCTGGTTTTTCCCGAAGACGCCAGTGGAATGGGCCTCCGCTGGAGCATGGTCGGCATTCTGCTGGGGCTGGCCGTGCTGGGCGAGATCGTGGAGTTCGCCGCCGGAGCGGTCGGCGCGGCTCGCCAGGGCGCCAGCCGCCGCGCGATCGCGCTGGCGCTGCTGGGAGCGATCGTCGGCAGCACCGCCGGCGTGGTGGCCGGCCTGCCCATCCCGCTGCTGGGCTCGGCGATCGCCGCGCTGTTGGGCGGATCCGTCGGGGCGTTTGTCGGTGCTTACGCCGGCGAGGTGTGGAAGGGCCGCACCTCCGACGAGGGCATCGCCGCCGGTTCGTCCGCCTTCGTCGGCCGGCTGCTGGGCACCGTCGGCAAAGTGGTCGTCGGCGTGGTGATGGTGGTCGTGCTCGCCTGGGACCTGTTCTTCTGAGCTGATCGTCGGAGCTGGATTAGCAGTAGCTTGTGGAAAAGGTGTCAGACAGCCATACCACACCGTTTCCACATGAAGCCATCCGTCGACTCAATGCCTACGTCGGTTTCGGCAAAAGAAAGCAAAGGACGCCATACAAGAGGCGATAATAACCAGACTGCCGCTCGACGGTTCCGGAACCAGGGAGACTCTTACGTTGTCCAGCCCCCAGCTCTCATTAGTTACGCCACGATCCGTTTCCGCAAAGAAACGAAACACCACAGAATCTTCCGAATGCGGAAACGTATAGCTGCGATGGTATACCGAATCCGCTACCGTTGGGAGACCGTTCCAAAGATAACCTAATGTATCTTCTTCAGTGACGTCGGCAAAACGATGTTCTTGGGAATACCGCCGGCTCTCCAAAGTCGGTCCGTCTACTACGCTCAGTTCCCACAGGTCTGCGCCGAAGGTCGTGCTATCGCCGTCCCACGAGCGAATGATGAAGAGGTCGAATTCGATTTGTAGATATGGATGCTCGGGTATGTCACTCAGCGTCAAGAAAACTTCGTTGTCTCGATCCGACGCAAATTGTCCTAGGAATCGTCTCGCACCAACCGGCGTGACGTCTGTCGCAGTTGAACTCCATTCCGTTCCAACCGCGCCTTCAAAATCATTCTCGTAAATGACCACCGCGGTTGCGCTCACCTGTGACGTGATGCTAACTATCGACGCAACAACCAACAGCGTTTTGACTGCCCACTGCACGAGACACCTCCCTCTGTTTGCAGTTCCAAATTGGCTCTTTTGCATCGTACTTGAAGCAAACAGCGTCCACAAGAAAAAGATCGGAAGATTGCGTGGGAGACGTGGCAAGATGCTGTGGATGAGAAGTTTTCAGGCGATCGATTTTTGGGTTTAGATTCTGGGGCGGGCAGCGTTTACGCTGAGTGGGGCTAAATTGTCACCAATCCAGCTTCGGCGCTCACTGCCCAATCGCCACGGCAAAGTCGCCGCGCATGTCGCGCCAGATGCTGTGGATGTGGTTCGCCGGGTTGCCGGCCGAGTCCGGCTGCGTGTTCACAAACTCGATCAAGAACGTCGGCCCCTGCACTCGGTAGTAGTGGCCGACGCCCTCGCGCTTCGCGCCCGCCCAAGCGAAGTGGATGCTGTCGCGTCCGGCCTCGTCGATCTCGTTCATCCGCTTCTCCGCCACCGCTTGCGGCATGTTGCGGGCGTAGACGGCGATCAGTTCATTGAGCAACTGTTTCTGCTGGTCGGTCATTTGGCCGGCCGGCAGACCTTCGGGCGCGTCGGTTGGCGGCTGCGGCTCGCCGGCGGCGCGAATCTCCCGCGGCGCCTCCTGGGCGATTACCGCCGTGGATTGCTGCTCGCCAGTGAGCGAGTTGACCAGCTCGAAAGCCAACGTCTCTTCCTTCGCCAGCACGCGAGTCCCTTTTTCAATGCCCTGGGCGCTGTAGTCCTCTTTCACGACGGCCGGATTCGTGGCGTACACCTGCGGCGATGAGGAGATCACCTGGTTGTCTTCCACCACGAAGTTCAGCGACAGGTGATGGCCCTCGACGCTTAGCCCCCACCGGCCCTGGTCGTTCGGATCGCCGAAGATGGTGAAGTAGTACCGCTCGGTGTCGCGGATCGGCCCGCCGCGCCCCTGCTGCAATTCGTTGAGCACGGCTTCGAGCTGCATGATGGTCTTGGCCTTGGTGTATCCGATCTCGGAAAGCGCGCTGGCCAGCAGTTGGTGCGCGGCTTCGCGCTGCAGTTCGGTCATCTCCTTGATCTGCACGCCCTTGCGCTGGTCCTTGGGGATGAAGTGCCAGTCGACGCGCTGCGGCATGCCATATTCCATCTGGGCCTTTTGCTGTTGGCTGCCGGTCAGCGCCGCCAGAAACTCCCGCGCCGCTTCGCTCATCGCCGCGCCGGGGCTGCTCTGTTGCAGATAACTCCAACTGAACGACGTCGTCACCAGCACGGCGACCGATACACATGCGAAGACGAAAAGGCGGCCTTGGTGACGCTTCATGGTTGTATCTCCTGGCGGTGGGGTGCCGGATGAGGCTTTCATGGAGGGGGGAGGACTCTGAGTCGACTCGACAGCATAACGGCCCGCCGCCGCCGAATCCACTTTTTTCCGGAGTAGGGTCCGTGTTCGGACCACTTCACGGTAGCTGGACTCGTGAGAGTTCAGCCTCGCCCCGGAGCAAGTCTGAATTCTCACGAATTCAGCTACAGGGTTGAGCAAGTCTGAATTCTCACGAATTCAGCTACGGCGAGCCGGCTCACTCCGGGTGCTCGTGCGAGCCGCCGCCGATGTGCTCCTGCCCGTAGTGAAAGTGAAGGTTCGGCTGCGCCGTGACCAGCGCGCTCAGGCCGTCGTCCGTTACGTTTCCGCCGTCGAGGTAGAACGACTCCAGCTGGTCCATCTCGTGCAGATGCATCAGCCCCTCGTCGGTGATCGGCACGTCGATCAGGTGCAGAGACTTTAGCTGATCCATCTGGGCAATCGTGGCCATGCCCTCGTCGGTCACGTTCGGGCTGCCGAAGCGCAGCAACGTCAGCGACGGCAGCGCCGCCAGCGTCTTGAGTCCCTCGTCACTGAATCGGGCGTCCGGCAGGTTCACGAATGTCAGTTGATCTTTGCCCGCTAACGCGGCGACGCCCGCATCGCCGACTGCGGCGCCGAATAGCCGCACGTCCTCCAGCTTGTTCAGGTCGGCCACATGCGCCATGCCTTCGTCCGTGATCGTGGATTGAGTCACATGCAGCACGTGCAGTTCGCTCAATCCTTTCAGCAGCGCCATCTGTTCGTCGGTCACCACTTCGTCGTCAACGACGATCTGCTCGCTGCGCCCCTCGCGCACTGCCATCGCTTGCCGGGCGAAGCTCGACTGGGCGTTTGACTCCGAATTGCATCCCGCCATGAGCAGCGGCAACAGGCAAAACGGCAACAGCCAGACGGGCATCGGGCGGACAGTCATGGCAGGCAATTCTTCCAAGTGGGGGGAGGCGGCATCTTCTTCAACCATGTCCGATTTGTATCGCGAACCGCGTCGCGAAACAACGACCGCGCTGCGCTCATGCCCGGGGACGGTGTGCGTGGGCGAGCGTTGTGGATCGAAACTTTCGTGCTGGTGTGGAGTTTAGGTTACCATGCCGGCGGTCGGGGTGCGGCGCAACGCGACGCATTGGCAGCCGGCCGGGGGCTTCTCGCTTCCTCCTTCGAACCGGGAGCCGTGTCATGTCCAAGCGCATCGGGCGATGCTCGCGGCGTCAATTTCTCATTCGTTCCGGCACGGCCGCGGCACTGGCCGTGCCTTACTTCGTGCCGAGCCGCGTCTTGGGCCAGCCCGGCCGGCCGGGTCCGAATGACCGCATCAACATCGGCGTGATCGGCATCGGCATCCGCGGAAAATACCAGATTGCCAACATTCCGGCCGAAGGCCGCGTCGCGGCCATTTCCGACTGGTACGCGCCGCGGATGCAGTTCGTGCTGGAGAGCGAAAGCGCGAGCCGGTACGCGCGGCTTTTGCGCCCATTTCGCGAAAGCGATGCCCGCTCGTGCGAGATGTATCAGGACTATCGACGCATGATCGAAGAGGCGAAGCTCGACGCGGTGTTCATCACCGCCTGCGACCATCACCACGCTCACGCCGGCATACTCGCCTGCCAGGCGGGCTTGGACGTCTATGTCGAGAAGCCGCTGTCGGTCACGGTGCGCGAGGGCCGCGCCCTGGTCGAGGCCGCACGGAAGCACGGCCGCGTGGTCCAGGTCGGCAGCCAGCAGCGCTCCATGGAGATGAACCAGTTCGCCTGCCGCTTTCTGCGCGAAGGGGGGCTCGGCCGCATCACCCGGGTGGAGCTTCCCAACTATGCCGGGCCGCAAATGTACCAGCCGCTCGACGAGCAGCCGGTGCCTCCCGGCGGCGAGTGGGATCTCTACTGCGGCCCCACGCCGCTGCGGCCGTACAGTGTAAAGCTCTGGGCGAAGGAGGAGCTCGACGGCGAGCGCTTTGCATGGCGGGGCTGGGACATGTGGCGCGACTACTCCGGTCACTTGATGACTAACCACGCGGCGCATACCGCCGACATGGCCCAGTTGGCGCTCGGCACCGACGACACCGGCCCGGTCGAGATCGAACCGCTCACCGCAGGCCACCAGGGCGAGATGCGACACTGCCCGGTGGTGATGCGCTACGCAGGCGGAACCGAACTGCGCTTTACCAATACAAACCGCCGTGAGATCTACACCGGCGAGCGGGGGACGCTTTCGATGCGCCGTAACGGATTTTCGGTCGATCCGCCGGAGCTGGTCGAGGGCGCGCCCGACCGCAGTGTTGTGGAGAAGTGGCAGCGCGGCGGGGAGCACGTCGCCCGGCCGCACATCGAGAACTGGCTGGCCTGCATGCGCGATCGATCCGTGCCCAACGCACCGCTGGAGGGCGGCCACCGCACGGCCACTATCTGCCACCTGGCGAGCATCGCGCGGGAGCTGCGCCGCAAGCTCCGCTGGGATCCCGAGCGAGAGATATTCGTCGGCGACCAGGCGGCCGACGCTTTGCTCGACCGCCCGCGCCGCCCCGGCTGGGAGCTGCCCGCTTCCGCATGATGCGACCATGCAGGTTCACGCTGCGGGACCCTACTTCGCTACCCGCTGGGCCGTCTCCAGCGACGCCACTTGCTCATCCGGACAGCACAGTTCCGGCAGCCGCGACCACGCGTGGCCGACGTCCTGCATCAACAGCGCACAGTCCGGCGCGATCGTGCCGGCGGGAAATGTGCGCCGGTCGTCGAAGTAGCTCGACTCGATCCGCTCGATCGCCAGCGGCCGCATCGTGCACGGCTCGCAGTTCAACTCAACTGCGTCATACTGCGAGGCGGTCGCGCCGGGCGAATACCCATGCGAGCCGTTCAGGAAGAAGGCGGCCGCCCCCTCGAGCGATGCGAACACCGAGTCCGCCGGCAGCGAGTCTGACTTCGTCACCTGCACGTCCAGCCGCATGCGGCCGTCGTCGCTCATCACGCGCACCGTGTACCGCTGGGCCGTCTCATGTACATCAAACGCCGCCGCGTGGTGCACGCCGGGAAACAGCCGCCCGCCCAGCCAGACGTTGATCCGCAGGTTCGTGTCGCGGCGCGGAATGTAGACGCCGCGAAGCGTGGTGCCGCCCTCGTCCCACTCGACCGCCACGCGATGGGCCGCGTTCTCCGACGCCACGCCCAGCCACGGCGGAAGGCCCACCGGGCGGACCTGTTTCAGACGAATCAGGCACACGCCGGCGATGCCGTAACCGGCCACCAGTTGCGGCCGGAATGGCGGCGGCAGCCGGCGCGCCAGCACGTCCGGATCGACGCGGTAGTTGACTAGGATCCTGCGGTCGATCACGCCGGCAATCGAGTTGAGTCGCATGGCAGGCTCGTCTTTCGCGGCTGGTTCGTGTTCCATTCCCGCGACTGTTAACCGCACGTGCCCACGCAGATTAACGGTCCGGGTCGAAACGCGTCCCGCGGAGCACCGCAGCGCCAGCACGCACTGCTGGCGCAGACTGTCGTTTCGCTGTTTCCGCGAAGCTGGTAGATTCCCGGCCGCTAGCCGTACCGGTCCGCTGTTCGGACCAGACTTCGATCCCAGGTCCGCACAGCGGACCCTACTTCGTCCGCCCATGCGAATCCTCACCCGATACGTCTTCTTTGATCTGCTGGCGATCTTTCTGGTCTCGCTGGCCGGCATGACGGCGGTGATGTTGATAGCAGGCGTGGGGCGCGAGGCGGTGCGCCAGGGGCTCGGACTGGTGCCGGTACTGCGCTTGATTCCGTACGTCCTGCCCGACGCCATGCGGTTCGCCGTGCCGGGCACCATGCTGCTGGCCACCACCAGCGTGTACGGCCGCATGGCGGCGTTCAACGAAGTCGTCGCCGTCAAGTCATTGGGCATCTCACCGATGGTTCTCCTGTGGCCGGTGCTGGTGCTTTCGACGCTGATTAGCTTCGCCACCGTCTGGCTGAACGACGTGGCTGTCTCCTGGGGCCGCGCCGGCGTGCAGCGGGTGGTGGTCGAGTCGGTCGAGCAGATCGCCTACGGCATGCTTCGCACGCAGCGCAGCTATTCGACCAAGCGGCTGTCGATCAACGTCAAGGCGGTCGAGGACCACGTTCTGATTCAGCCGAGCTTCCGCATGGCCGCCACGGCCGACCGGGAAGAGATCTACATCTCGGCCGATATGGCGGAGCTGCACGCCAACCCGGTCGATGGCACGCTGACCATCATCTTTCAGAACGCCCGGGGTACCATCGGCGAGGGCGGCGTGGTGCTGCCCGGCCGCGAGACCTACGTCCTGCCGCTGGACGAATTCAGCCGGCAGGGGGCCGCGGTGGCCAGTACGTCGGACATTCCGCTCCGGGCGATTGGGCCGGAGATCGAAACACAGGAGCAACTCCGCGCGGCGCTCAATCAAGAGTTTGCTACCCGTGCCGCCCATCAGATGATGCTGGGCGACTTCGAGGGCCTGACCAGCACGCAGTGGAAGGACCGCCGCGACAAGCTGGAGAAGATCGAGGTCAAGCTGCACCGCCTGCACACCGAGCCGCACCGCCGCTGGGCGAACGGCTTTAGCTGCCTGTGTTTCGTGCTGATCGGCGCGCCGATGGCCATCCGCCGCCGGCACGGAGAGTTTCTCGCCAGCTTCTTCGCCTGCTTCCTGCCGATCCTGCTGGTGTACTATCCGCTGCTGATGTACGGCGTGGAACGGGCCAAGTACGGGGCGCTGCCGCCTCAGTTCGTCTGGCTGGGCAACGTGCTGCTGGTCGTTTGGGGCCTGTGGATGCTCCGCAAGGTGATCCGGCACTGAGTGGCCGCAGCAGTGGCTGATCGAAAACGGACGATCTTGGTCGATCCGTACGTTTCGTAGCCAGGGCAAAGGCTTCAGTAAAACTTCCATAAAAATGTCTATAATCTATTGACACTTGCCTCCCCGTCCGATAACATTGTGATCGTATAAACAGGTATCGAGCGGGGCCTGATCCTCCGATTCAGGTATCCAAAGGGCCTGCACCGCAAAGCGCTCGCGGTGCAGGCCCATTTTTCGTGCGCACTTTTCGCATCCAATCGGAAAGGAGGAGCCGCCACCGCACTTGGCACCGGCCAGACAGGCTGACTTGATCAACACTCCTCAAAACAGGGTGTTGCAAAAGTCTCACAAAAAACGTCACCCGGCCGCAGCGGCGCGGGCTAGGGAACACTTATTTTGCAACGAACATGGGGCCCCCCCTAAAAGGCGCGTTGAAAAAAGGCAAGCAAAACCGCCATGCGATCCAAACCTTCGAAAACTCGCCGCGGACTCTCCACCGCCTGCCCAGCGGCCCCGCTCCGGCCTTGTTGGATTTCGCTCCATCCTGGTACACTTCCCGCCCCAAGGTTGGGGTCGTGCGTGGTGGGCGCACCGGCGCTGCATGCGCCAAGCGACAGGGAGGTCGCCGTTGCTCTCGAAATGGCCAATCCGCTTCAAGCTCACGATGGGCCTCTGCCTGCTGGTGGTGATGGTCCTCACCCTGGCCGGCAGCGGTGCCTTCGGGCTGTACGCCTATCGCGGGCTGGTCAAGAGCCTCAGCTATCGCTCTCGCGAGATGCCGCTGGCCACCGAGTTGATCGAGCACGTCAGCAATATGCGAGTCGCCCTGAGCCAGGTCCGCGGCCTGAACGAGTTCGCCTTCACGCCGAGCGCCCCCGCAGGGACGGACCGCTTCGAACTGCGAGACCGCTTCCAGCGCAGCCTGGGAGATTTCAAGGACACGCTCAAGAACTACCGCGACAAGCTCAATTCCAGCGAACGCCCCAGCGATCACGGCATCACCGACGAACACGGCGAGCGCCGGACCCTGGCCCGCATCGACGGCACGCTGGCCCGCATAGAGCGGCTCGACCAGCACCACGAATGGGTGATGGACGAGCTGAAAGTGAGCGATCTGACCACCGAGATCGACAACTTGCAAACGCTGGTAATTTACCTCCCCAGACACTTGTACATACAGCTTCAGGAGCTGGCCACCGAGGTGAAGCAGCAGTACCGCACGGCCATTGTGATGATGTGGTCGGCGGCCGGCGCGGCGCTGATCATGCTCGGCGGGTTCGTGCGGATGTTTTACACCTGGGTGTTCCGCCCGCTGCGGGTTTTGATCGACGGCTCGCGCCGCGTCGCGCAGGGGCAGTTCAACCATCGCATCGAACTGGAGACGCACGACGAGATGTCGGAACTCTCGGAAGCAATGAATGATATGACCGCCCGCTTCCGCGACATCCGCGACGATCTGGATCGCCAGGTTCAGATCCGCACGCGGCAGGTGGTCCGCAGCGAGCAGATGGCCAGCGTGGGCTTTCTCGCCGCCGGAGTGGCGCACGAGATCAACAATCCGCTCGCCTCCATCGCGCTGTGCGCCGAGTCGCTCGAGTCGCGAGTGTCCGGGTTGATGCAGGAGGAGGGCGACGAGCCGGCCATCGTGCGGAACTATCTGCGGATGATCCAGGAGGAGGCTTTCCGCTGCAAGCAGATCACCGAGAAGTTGCTCGACTTCTCCCGTACCGGCGACGTGCAGCGGCACACCACCGAGCTGCGCGAACTGGTCGAAAGCGTCATCGAAATGGTCGGCCACCTGGGGCGCTATCGCGGCAAGCAGGTCGAGCTGCTGTCCGGCGGCCCGGTCTATAGCCGCGTCAATCCGCAGGAGATCAAGCAGGTCGTGCTGAACCTGATCACCAACGGGCTGGATAGTCTTGAACCGGGCGGGGCGGTGCGCGTCGAGGTGCGTGGCGACCGCCAGGCGGCGAAGATTATCGTCACCGACGACGGCTGCGGAATGACGGCCGAAGTGCTCGAACATCTCTTCGAGCCGTTCTTTACGCGCCGCCGGGAAGGGCAGGGGACCGGCCTGGGCTTGTCGATCACCTATCGCATTGTGGAGGACCACCAGGGGGAAATCGAGGCGACCAGCGACGGCCCGGACCGCGGCTCCCGCTTCGTCGTCTCACTGCCACCGGTCGACAGCCCGCCCGACGATTCGGCGCACCTGCTCATCGCAGGATGCCATGAACAAACAAGTCACGTAAGTCGCTAGTGTCGCGTCAAAGCGTGTTTTTCGGACGGGTGCCACGGCGGGCTTGTCCCGCCGTGCCTGGGAAAACTTAACGTGGCATTGGAAAACTATCGTTTGACGAACCACTAGAGTGACTCATCAGGAGACGCCTCTTGCCGCGGTGCTACCCGCCTGGCTTCGCACCTGGCGAGGGTTGAAAGAATGCCACGCGGCATTCTTGAGCGGATGATCAACGTCGAAAAGGAGAGCGAACATCGCTACCAAGCCGCCTAAGCTCAAACTCCTGTTCGCCGATGACGAACGCTCCCTGCAGGAGCTGATGAAGATCGAACTGCCCCGCATGGGACACGAAGTCACCGTCTGCCCGGACGGCCTCACGGCCGTCGCCGCGTTGGAGCGGAACGCCTACGACTGCATCATCGTCGATCTGGACATGCCGGGACTGGGCGGAATTGACGTCATCGCAAAGGCTCACGAGCTCTCGCCCGACACCGAGGCGGTCGTGCTCACCGGCAAGTCGTCGCTCGAATCGGCGGTCGCCGCGCTGCGGTACGGAGCCTTCGACTATCTGACCAAGCCGTGCAAGCTGGTGGAGCTCGACGCGCTGTTGCGCCGCGTGGCCGACCGCCGCGAGATGGCCCGCAAGTATCGCGCGCTGAAGCGGCAGGTCGAGCGGCTCGAAGGTGAAGCCCGGCTGGTGGGCGACGGCCCGGCCATGCACAAGGTCCGCGAGCTGATTGCCAAGGTGGCGCCGACGGAGTCGACGGTGCTGATTCTCGGCGAAACCGGTACGGGCAAGGAACTGGTTGCCCGGGCGCTGCACGACCAGAGCCTGCGGGTCGATCAGCCGTTCGTGGCGGTCAATTGCGGCGCGCTGCCGGAAAACCTGATCGAGAGCGAGCTGTTCGGCCATCGCCGCGGGGCCTTTACCGGCGCCGACGAGCACCGCGTCGGACTGTTCGAAGTGGCCAGCGGCGGCACGATCTTTCTCGACGAGATCGGCGAGCTGCCCAAGTCGATGCAGGCGAATCTGCTCCGCGTGCTGGAGAGCGGCGAGGTGCGGCGCGTCGGCGAGAACAAGCCGTTCACCGTCGATGTGCGCGTCGTCTGCGCCACGCACCGCCAGTTGGATGAGATGGTCGAGGAGGAAGAGTTTCGCGAAGACCTGATGTACCGCATCAATACATTCGAAATATTCATTCCGCCGCTACGGGAGCGGCCGGACGACATCCCGCAGCTCGCGCAGCATCTCTTGATGCGGTTTCGCCGCGGCGTGCGGCCCGATGATGCTGCGATCGCCGAGGAGACGATTGCCGCGCTTCGCGAGCACTCGTGGCCGGGCAATGTCCGCGAGTTGGCCAACGTGATCGAACACGCCACGATCCTCTGCGACTCCGGGCCGATCACGTGCGAGCACCTGCCGCGGCGATTGACGGCGCGGCGGGCGAAGCCGCCGGGCTTGAAGGCAATGGGTCCGATCAGCTTGCGGGAGATCGAGATGCAGGCGATTCACGAAGCCTTGGAGCGGCACGACGGCAACAAACCAAAAGCCGCGGAACAACTCGGCGTCAGCCTGAAGACGCTCTACAACAAGCTCAACCAGGCGAACAATCTGGAGCGATCGGCCTGAGCTGACAAGCAACACCACTCGCACCGACTGACGCCGGGGGGCAAAGCGTGCGTACTCATCGATGCCACCGTTTTGGTGGCACAGACATTCCTGTCGGCGCCTCTTCGGGTGCCATTGCTGGCTTGCCCAGCAGTGCCCAATCGCCAAGTAAAGCAAACGATGTTTGCGTTGCCGAAAGGCGATGCATCAGAACTCGGCGTCCCGCCTTGCTGGAGAAGTGTCCAGCCTGTGCATCGTGCAACTACAAGATTGTTATCATCGTTGCACTTCGCCCGGAGAGGAATCCTCTCCAGAACGGCCGGATCGCCGGTTCGAACTCATCATTGTCCGACGGGATAAGAGCTGCTTACCAAGCGGACCCGTCAGGCACTGGACAAGCCCGCCGTGGCACCCCCAGGGACAGCCATGGCACCCCCAGGGACAGCCATGGCACCCCAACCGCCAATGGTCCACACAACGGACCCTACGGCTGGGCAATTCCCCGTGTCGGCGGTGCAGGCAGTCAAAGTGTCCTACGAAACCCTGCGGACCACGCCGACCACCACGCCCAGTATCTTGGCGTCCTTCACGTAGATCGGCTTCATGCTGGAGTTGGCGGGCTCGAGCCGGATTCGGTTGGCTTCCGGATACCAGTACTTCAAGGTGGCTTCGCCCTCGTCAGTTTGAGCCACCACGATCTGCCCCTTGTTGGCGGTCCGCTGGCGGCGGACGATCACAATGTCGCCATCGGCGATTTGGGCCTCGATCATCGAGTCGCCGGTCACCCTCAGGGCGAACTGGTTCTTGTAGTGGAAGACCTCGTCGAAGTCGAACCTTTCGGCCTGCTCTATCGCCTCGTGCAGCACGCCGGCGGCGATGTTACCCACCAGCGGCATTCCGCGCTCGTCCGCCGGATCGGCCGTGAGCTGAATGGCCCGCGACATGTTCGGCTCGCGCGTGATCAGCCCCTTTTTTTCCAGGGCTTTCAGGTGGCACATCACGCCGTTGGGGGAGCGGATGTGGAAGCACTCGCCGATCTCCCGCACCGTGGGGCCATAACCCCGGTTGCGGATCTTATCGCGGATGAAATCGTAGACCTCGCGCTGTCGTGTGGTGAGCTGTTCGAGTGGGGACATCGCTCGCCTCCTTCCATGCAGGATGTGTCGCGCACGCGCGGTTCAAAACGCCCGGCCGATCTGTCGCCGGTGGGGCCAAATCGGCTGCCCGTCGCATGCTGCCCCGCCGCCCCGTGCGTCCGCCGGGCCGACCAACAGCGCTTGGGAACCGCCTCGCGGCGGGGACGGGATCGCTCCCAGTATAATATACGGGCGTACAGAGTCAACAACATCTGTACACCTCGCGGCGTCTCTGGATATCGGTCGCTGTCCCAGTCGCTGCTTGAACTTGCGTTTCATCTTGCACCCCTTCCGATGGGGGTGCAATGCTTGTCCGCTTCACAGTTCCCTGCCACAATGGATGGGACATCCCCCAGGGGCACATTCGCGCCGCCACCGCGGGATGCTCCACCGTCCGCCCACCGGGCTTTGCCCTGCAGACGGCCTTCCCTCGGTCGACTGCTGGGTATCGGGAACAGGGCCAGCCCGCTATCTGTGAAGGAGATCTCCCCCATGCACTTGGCTGTCGCAACGCCTCTTCGCCGTCTATTCCTGCTGTCAAGCCTGTTGGCGGTGCCGCTCGCTCCGGCCATCGCCAGGGCACAACAACAGTCGGATGCTCCACGTGCCGGCTCGGCCCGGGAAGAGGCCCGGCAGTCACTCGATCGGGCAGAGCAGCGACGGGCCGAGTTCCTCCGTCGTCAAGCTGACAAGCCGGCCACGGAAAAGGCCTTTCCCGTCACCGTCGAAGACCTGCGGGCCATCCAGGACGCCGTTCAGGCGACCGTGGCGAAGATCCTTCCCAGCACCGTCTCGGTGCAGTTGGGCAACTCCCAGGGAAGCGGCGTCATCATCAGCGAAGACGGCTTTGTGTTGACCGCGGGGCACGTGATCGGCCGTCCGGGGCGAGAAGTTTCGATTACGCTTCACGACGGGAAGAGCGTCAAGGGCGTGACGCTGGGCGTCGACCGCGATGATGACAGCGGACTCGTAAAGATTACCGAGTCGGGGCCCTGGCCCGCGGTGGAAATGGCCGACGCCGAGGACATCTTTCCGGGGCAGTGGTGCGTCTCGGCCGGACATCCAGGCGGCCTGATCGATGGCCGCGGGGCCGTGGTGCGACTGGGTCGCGTGCTGTTTAAGAACGACGAGGTCGTCTGCACCGACTGCGCGCTGGTCGGCGGCGACTCCGGCGGACCGCTGTTCAACCTGCAGGGAAAAGTCATCGGCATTCACAGCCGCATCGGCAGCCGCTTGACCGATAACTTCCACGTACCGATCCAGTCGTACAAAGCCGATTGGGACCGGCTGGTCGCGGGCGAGTTCATGGGCGGGCGACGCAATGTCGGCACCGAGGTGGAGGGCCAGCCGTGGTTGGGAGTCACGGGCAACCCCAGCGAGGATTCCTGTCGGCTTACGCAGGTGTTTCCCGACACGCCGGCCGATCGCGCCGGGCTGCACGTAGGCGACGAGATACTCACATTCGACGGCGAAGCCGTTTCGAACTTCGATCACATGGCCCAGCTCATCCAGCAGCGCAAGCCACGCGATCGGGTGACCCTGGAGATCCGCCGCGGAAGCGAGCGGATCTCGATCGAGGTGCGGCTGGGGCGACAGTTCCGCCCGTACCCCGGCGGCCCGCCCGATCGGGATGAATTCGACGAAGGCGACGACTTCCACGAGGAATAAGCCCTCATGGTGCATGGCAAATCCACACGGTGAGGCGGCCCTGCCGCACACCTGCTGAACCGAAAAATTCGATCTACGGAGTACGTGCCCGATGGCAGCAGTTCAACGGAATCTTGGCATTGCCGGGCGCCGTGTCTGGCGGTCTGGCGTCTTGTGTGTCGCATTGGTCGCGGCGTTGCTTTCGACCGGCACGGCCGTCGCGCAAAGCGAGAGCTTTCTGGAGCGCACGCGCCGGCAGGTGATGCAAGAGATTCAGCGCAACCTGATTCCCACGCAGCGGCTTACCAATGGCCCGCACGTGCAGGCGGCCTTTCGCGAAGTAGTGGCCGAAGCGCACCGCGCCACCGTGCTCGTGCTGCGCGACGGTGATCAGGTGGGCCTGGGCGGCATCGTCGCCGCGGACGGTTGGATTCTGACCAAGGCCAGCCAGCTCGACGGCGACGAACCAATCGTCTGCGAATTGTCGAACGGTGAAACCCACGACGCACGGATCGTGGGCATGAACCGCCAATGGGACCTGGCAATGCTCAAGATCGAGACCGACGAACTTCCCGTGGTGCCGTGGACGAGCGGCGAGCCGCCGCAAGTGGGTCAGTGGGTGGCCACGGCCGACGTAAAAGCGTACCCGGTCTCGGTCGGCGTAGTCGGTGTGGCGCTTCGTTCGATTCCCAAGCCTAGCGGCATTTTAGGCATCGGGATGGAGCAGGTGGACGAGGGACCGCGCATCGAACGCATCTACTCCGACAGCGGCGCCGAACAGGCGGGACTGCTGGTCAACGACGTGGTGACGCACGTTAACGGGAAGCCGACGCCGACGATGCATTCCCTGGCGATGTCGGTTCGCAATCATGCACCGGGTGAGACGGTCGAACTGACCGTACTGCGCGGCGACGAGCAGTTAAAGTTCAAGGCCACGCTTTCAGCGAGGCTGGAAGATGAGCCTCCCAGCCGGCGCGATTTCCAAAACAATCTGGGCGGAGACTTGAGTGAGCGTCGCGAGGACTTCCCATCGGTCTTGCAGCACGACGGCGCTTTGCACCCGCACGAGTGCGGCGGACCGCTGGTCGACCTGGATGGCAAAGTGGTCGGGTGGAACATCGCTCGTGCCGGCCGCACGGAAAGCTATGCGGTGCCTACGCAAGTGCTATTGACCCTGCTGCCCGAGTTGATGAAGTCCGAGAGTTCCCCCGGCGATACGGTCCAAGCGACCGGCGGGGATTCGCCGGATACGGCCGTTTCGGCCGGTGGCGCGGCGGCGCAGTAAGAAGCTCAAAGGCGCGGTTTGGCCCAAGAACTCTTCGCACGCAACATTACTTTTCGAGTATCACGTTCACGTGTTCGGCCGGTTCTTATATCCGCGTGGACCGGCGCACGCGCGTAAGCTACGATTGAGGTGCCGGTGGCGATCCGATGCCGCCTGCCGTGCCGGCCTGTTTTCTTAGGCAGCACGGGGCGTAGCACGGTCGATTCATCGCGGTCGGTCCGGACGGGATGAGAAGGGGCAAGCGCTGCATCTCCCGAGGACAGGCCGATGATACGCTTTCGTTGTCCACACTGTGGCAAGGCCATCGGTGCGCCTGCGCGCAGCGGAGGCAAGCGAGGAAGTTGCCCGGAGTGCGGCCGGCCGATCAAAGTTCCCCTGGCGGTCGTCGAGCCGCAGCGAGACCTGTCGCAGGAGCCGGCCGCCGAGTTTCCCCAGGTCGAGTTCGATCCGGACGCCATGCGCGATCTGGCCGGCCGCTTCGGCTGGTCGCGCAGCCGGCTCTTCGCCAATCCCTACTCGACCTACAACTTCGGCGTCGCTTCGCTGCTGTTGGGCGGTCTGTCGTTTATCTCGTGCTGGCTGCCCTTTTTCTCGCATCTGCTCGGCGGACTCGGTGCCGCATGTGGATTGCTCGGCGTCAGCGTCGGACTCATTCGCCGGCAAGCCCGCACCGGCCTAGCGGCGGTGGGGCTCGCGCTAAGCCTGACGTCGGTCATCGCCGGCAGTGTGGTCCTCGCCGGGCTCACCGGGTCGGCCGAGCGCTTCTCGCAAGCAGCCAGCCGGGTCCAGATCGAGGACCTCATCCCCACGCTGCCCGGCCGCCTGGAGCTTGATCCGGAGCGACTTGCCGACGCGGGCCAGGCAAACTCTTCGCAACGCGATTCGGGGTGGCCGCCAGTGACCTCCGGCGTGTTCGACGCGAGTGCCGGCGCGCGCGCGGGTTTCGATCCCCAGGCGGAGACAGCCCGCGTGCATGAGGACCTTCGCACGTTTATCGAAACTACGATGGTTGCGCGGGATACGGACCTGGCGATGGAGATGATGCACCCGCGCGCCGTGGAGCTATACGCCGGAGGCGATCGCGCCCGCGTACGCAAATCCATCGAGCGCGCTTTTAGCGCCTTGGCACGCCTTGATGCAAGGTTCGAGGATGCGAGCTTTCCCTCACCGCCGGTATTCGTTCACAGCCGGGAAAGCGACTTTGCGCTGGTGCCAACGAGTATCGTCGCCGTTTACCAGGGCCGGCGCATCGAAAGCGTTTCATTTCAGTTGGGTGAGAAACCGCACGACTCCGACCGATGGCGCTACCTGGAAGGCGAACGCTTGACGCACGACAAGATCCGAGTGATCTTTCCCGACTTCCCCGATGGCGTATCACTGCCACCGGTCTACAAGCAGCCGCTTTAACGCCGCTTGGCGATAAGGCCGCTCGCAATGAGAAAGATCATTCCAGGAGCACCAATAAGAAAGCGCCGGCTGCACGCGGCGACCGGCGCCTGAGATCCGAGTGATCAGCAAGGCTATCTATTCTTGCGGCGGGCGATGCTCGCGGTGGCAAGCGGCGCAGTTGGCGGCCTTAGTCAATTCCGCCGTGGCCCCTTCGCGCCCCACGACGACCTTGCCCACGGCGGCCAGAATCAACGAGGTCTTACCCTTCCACGCCGCTTCGTCGCCCATGGGCGGCTCGCACTCGTACAGGCTGACGTACAGGTCGAGCAGTTCCTTTTGTTCCGCGTCGCTGGCCTCGCCGCCGGCCACCTTCTTGAGCAACCCGTCGCGGTGAGCTTTTTGCATGACGTCCTTGATCTGGTGCTTCGGCGTGACTTCCTCCGGCGCGGCGTCTTGCGCATAGGCCACACCGAAAGCCGCCGCTCCGACGAGACAGAGCCCACAGGCCAGCAAACAGACGTTCTTCATCATCGTTGCGTTCCCTTTTGTGAAACCGACGGATCAGCCCCGTACGTGCACGGACTCACCTCGTAGCGTGACGGCGATGCACAGCCGCGATCGCGCTGAACAACCGCAACTTGAATTGCCGGCCTGTCGGAGGGGGATCCGGCCAGACCGGCAGCACCAGGGGCTCGAACGTTGTAGCAAGCCAGATTGGCGAAAGCAACGATTTTGGGTCGGCCCTGGGGAAGCTTAGCAGGCAATGCTTACTGTCCGTCCGCTCCGGTGCGGTTCCAGTAGATACGCACGTTGTGTGTCTGCCGGCCGACTGCCACGATGTCGATCCGCCCGTCGCCGTCCAGATCGGCGGCCGCCAGGTCCTCGATCGCCACGCTGCCGGGATCGATAACGTGCCGCTGCCACGACTCGCCCTGGTCGTCCTGCGGGTCGTAGATGCGCAGCCCGCGCTGGTGCTCGTCGCTCTTGTTGTCGCGCACGCCGATGATCAGCTCCTCGTGTTCGTCGTCGTCCAGGTTGGCACACCACACGCCGTGGCCCCACTGGAGATTCTCATCGAGCACCTGCCGATTCCACAGGCTGCGCAGCGGTTGGTCGTCGCCCCGCGTGTAGACGACGACCTGGGTGCCGTGCCAGGGCTCGATCGTGGCGATGTACTGCTTGCCGCCGGCAAGCTGACCGAGCTTTACTTCGCTCGCGCCGCGGTTGGGCGAAGTTTCCTGGTTGCCGCGGCCGACCAGCGTCCGCTTCCAGCCGTCATCGGCACGTTCGATCAGGCTCACGCCCTCGAAGCTTGCCACCAAGAGATCGGTCTGACCATTGCCGTCGATGTCGGTCGGCCAGAAGTTGTGCGTCACGTGCAGCTCGTCGTTGATCACTTCCGGCTCCCACGGCCCCGCCACGGGATCCTCCGGCACGCGATACATCAGGATGCGTACGCCCGCTTCGGCGAAGTCGGGCCGCGTGGTGTTGCGGCCCATCAACGGCAACACGATCAGCTCCTTCTGCTCGTCGCCGACCAGGTCGGCAAACCGCATGCGGTGCACGGTCGGCTCCTGGCCGATCGGGTGCAGCTTCCACGGCCCCTGGAGGGAATCGCCGCCGGTGATCCACTGGATGGTACCGCCTTCTTCCGTGTTCACGGTCCAGTCGGCCCCGACCGCAAAATCCAGATGCCCGTCGCCGTTGATGTCCGCCGGTGCGAAGGTGACGTTGTCGGTCTTGCTGGGATCCTCGATCAGCGTGTGCTCCTGCCAGGTGGGGTTCTCCAGCCAAATGATCCGCGTCTTGTCGACGATCACAATGTCCGGTCGCTGGTCCTCGTTCATGTCGAGCAGCCGCACGGCATAGCCGACGCCAAGCTGCGTGGGCAGCTCCAGCGGTTCGAATTGCAATTCGGCCGCATGACTCGACGCGGGACAACACGTGCCAAGGACGGCGAAGAGAACTCCGAGTGAGCGAATCATTGCAAGTACTCCCGGCAAGTGGCATGATGTTCGGACCCTCACCAGTAAAATCGATCATCGGCGGCGACGCAACTTTCTGCTTTCCGACAATTGCTGCGATGCGGGATAGAAACGCACTGCTTTCCGCCTTCGCCCACCGGATGCAGGGCCCAAAAACGGACGAGGAAGCCCTGCGGCCGTGCTACCCGAGACCATACAAACCAAGCGGCTTCACTTGCGTCGACCTCGGCTTGCCGACGCCGCGGGCATCTTCGACCGTTACGCGCAAGACCCGCACGTCACACGATATCTGATGTGGATGCCGCACCAGTCGATCGCCCAGACGCGGCAGTTTCTCACCGAATCGGTCGAGGGCCGCCGGGCGGGGCGGCAGTTTCACTGGGTCATTTGCCCGGCGGACGAAGAGACTCACGTGATGGGGATGATTGGCCTGGACTGCGAAGGCTTTAAGGTCGACCTCGGCTACGCACTGGCCCGCGACCGGTGGGGACGCGGACTGGCCAGCGAGGCGGCCAAGGCGGTCGTGGACGCCGCTCTGGCAGAAGAGCATATCGTGCGGGTCGGCGCGCACTGTCACGCGGAGAACATCGCTTCGGCGCGCGTGCTGGAAAAGGCCGGCATGCAGCGCGAAGGCCTACTGCGGCGCATGGTGGCCTTCCCGAACCTCGCCGGGGCGGTGTGCGACATCATCGTGTATGCCAAGGTGAAAGAGCTTCGTTGAATCGCAAGCTTGCACCGCGCAGCGCGGGCGAGGACAATGGACTGCCGGCGAGTGGGAAGTCGCCGATCCGTCACCATCTTGCTCAACATCTTACGAGGGGTTTCGCAATGCGGCACCTTCCGACGCGGCGCCAGTTTGTCACCTCGTCGCTGTTGGGCGCCGTGGGGGCGGCCACACTGAACGCGCGGCCGGCGCATGCGATCGAGCCGATCGCTCGCCCCCAGGGGCACAAGTTCAAGCTAAGCCTGGCCGCCTATAGCTATCGCGATCTGCTGCAAGGCCGCCCGCCGCAACTGACGTTGGTCGACTTCATCGACGACTGCGCCAAGTTCGGCTTGGCCGGCACCGAACTGACCTCGTATTATTTCCCGGACGATCCGTCGCCGGAGTTCTTGCGGCAAATGAAAGGCGAGGCGTTTCGCCGCGGGCTGGATATCTCCGGCACCGCCGTGGGGAACGACTTCTGCCATCCGCGCGGCGAGGAGCGCGATACGCAGATCGCCAGCGTCAAGCAGTGGATCGAACGCGCCGATGCGATGGACGCGCCGGTGATCCGCATCTTCTCGGGCAATGTGAAGCGGGATCAAAACCCGCAAGACGCGCATCGCCTGGCAGTGGAGGCGATCGAAGAGTGCTGTGCGCACGCCGGGAAGTTCGGCGTTTTTCTCGCCCTGGAAAATCATGGTGGCCTGACCAGCGAGGTCGACGGCATGCTACGAATCGTCCGCGACGTGCAGAGCCCTTGGTTCGGCGTCAACATGGACACCGGCAATTTCCATAGCGAGGACATCTACGGCGATCTCGCCAAGCTGGCTCCGTACAGCCTGAACGTGCAGGTCAAGGTGGCCGTGCGGACCGCCGGGCAGCGCCAACAGCCGACGGATTTTAAGCGGCTGGCCGAAATGCTGCGCACAAGCGGGTATCGCGGCTACGTAGTGCTGGAGTTTGAGGAGGCCGGCAATCCGCGGGAAGAGTGCCCCCGGTACATCGAGCAGATGCGGGAAGCGTTTGTATAGCCCGCCGCCGGCGGCGGTGCAATTGTCGAGGTGGCACAGACATTCTTGTCTGTGCGGAGCAACGTAAAGCCCTCTCCCCGGCCCTCTCCCAGAGGGAGAGGGAGAAACAGACATTCCTGTCCGTGCGCAGCAACGGAACGCCCTCTCCCCGGCCCTCCCCCAGAGGGAGAGGGAGAAACAGACAATCTTGTCTGTGCGCAGCTTCTCACTCCGGCAGTTGCTGAAGGACGCCGGTGAGAAACTGTCCCAACCGGTCGGCGGTCTGCCAAGCCGAGGTCTTCAGCTTCCACATATCTTTGACGCTGCCCGGGCGGCGCACCAGCGTGCCAGTGACGGCACCGGCGCGGTGAGCCAGCGACTGCGGCTTCATCAGTTTCTCCAGATCCGGCGGCAGACGTTCGTCGACGGCGTCGCTGATCGCGCGCACGGCCAGAAACCGCACTTTCTCCCGCTGGCACACTTCGGCCACGGCGTACGATTCCATGTCGACCGCCACGGCGTCATGCTTTCGGCCCAGGTCGCGCTTCTCCTGAGGAGTGGCGACGATGCGGTCCACCGTCAGCAGCCGCCCGCCGTGCACCCGCGGAGTCGACTCGGACTGCGAACCGAGTTGAAGATCGACTCGCAACACCTTCCCGCCTTCATTGACCAACGCACTGGGCATGACAAAGTCGTCACGCGCGAGCTCGTCGCGCAGCCCGCCGGCAAATCCGGCGGAGATGATCCACCGCGGCCGGTGACCGGCGACCAGCGCGGAGGTCGCCTGCGAGGCGGCGCCCTGCCCGGGTCCGCTGCGGACTACTACGATGCGGTGCTGGTGGAGTACGCCCGTGTGTACGGTAAAGCCCTGCCCCTGGAGCGAAACGACGTTCTCGAGCCGATCGACCAGGGCACCGGCCTCGACACCCAGTGCGCAGAGGACACCGATATCGCACCTGCCGACATCTTCCGCGTCGCCTTGTTCGGCCGATCGTCGCGCAGCCTCGGTGACTGCCTCGGTCACTTTCGCATGGACCTGCTGGCGGAGCCAATTGCCGACGATCCACCGCACCACCATCGCGCGCTCGCTTTCGGGAGAGTTCCGTGGCCTGGTCCGCCATTGATGACCCGACCAGGCACACGTGCCTTCCGCCATCATAGCACGCGAGGTGCGGACGCGCACCGGGAGTGCGCCGACTGCCGACGGGGCATGTTACTGCAAGACGTGCAGGTCGAGCGGATTGCCGCGACGCGAGGACTGCGGCTGGCACGGGGAGCAGTCCCCGCCCTGGTTGGCCGGTTGGGCAGAATCGTCGGGCGGCAGCACGTCGAAATCGTCCCCTGGCGGCTGCGGCCGGCGGCGCGGAAGAAATGTCCGCAGCGTGGCGGCGATGCCTCGCAACGATGTTATGCTGGCGGTCACCGCCGAGGGCTCGTAGCCGCAGTGGACCATGCAGTCGCTGCACTTCGGGTTGCCGCTGGCGCGGCCGTAGCGCGACCAGTCGGTGTCGTTGAGCAGTTCCTCGAAGCTCGCCGCATAACTCTCATCGAGCAGGTAACACGGACGCTGCCAGCCGAACAGATTGTACGTGGGGCTCCCCCAGGGCGTGCATTCGAGCTGCCAGTTCCCTTGTAGGAATTCCAGAAAGAGGGGCGACTGATTGAACTTCCAACGGCTCGGTGCCCCGGCCAGCAGCCGCTGGAACAGCCGCGTCGTTTGTTCGCGGCGCAGGAAGTGTGCCTGATCGGGCGCCTTCTCATAGCTGTAGCCGGGCGAGAGCATCATGCCTTCGACGCCCAGGATCATCAGTTCATCGAACAGCTCGCGCAAGCGACCGGTGTCGACGCCGGAGTAGACGGTGGTATTGGTCGTCACGCGGAATCCGGCGGAACGTGCCGCGCGGATCGCCTGTATTGCAATGTCGTACGTGCCCTGGCGGCAGACGGCCGCGTCGTGAATTTCCCGCGGCCCGTCCAGATGGATCGAGAACGCCAGATACCGGCTCGGCCGAAACTGCGACAGCGCCTGCTCGAGCTTCAATGCGTTGGTGCACAGGTAGACAAACCGCTTCTGCCGCACCAGGCCTGCGACGATCTGATCGATCTGCGGGTGCAAGAGCGGTTCGCCGCCGGGGATGGAGACAATCGGCGCTCCGCACTCTTTGGCCGCACGCCAGCACGCCTCCGGCGACAGGTGGCGCTTAAGCACTTGGCTAGGGTGTTGGATCTTGCCGCAGCCGGCACAGGCCAGGTTGCAGCGGAACAGCGGCTCTAGCATCAACACCAGCGGATAGCGGCGCCGGCCTAGCAGACGCTGCCGCGCGACATAGCTGGCGACTGCCCACATCTGGGAAATTGGAACACCCATGGTCGGCTGGCCCGGTGCCTCGCGCGTGAGAGTTAGGCGGTGCTTCGAGGATGGACTGCGTCGGCTTGCGTCGCCGTGCCGCGGGCATTCGATTGCGGCCCGATTAAGCCGGGTGCGTAACCGCGGCGATCACCGGCCGTTGGCCCGGTGCATCGACTAGCGATGGCTCGGTCAACTGCGCGCAGACCGCGTCGGTCGACTCGACGAGCTGCCCGATCGAAGCCGACCACCGCGACAGCGCTAACAACGGGAAGTAAATCGGGTACATGTGGTAACGCAGGTAGAAGACCTGGGGGAACCCGGTGCCGGTGAACTCCGACTCGTCCCAGCGTCCGTCCTCTTCTTGCGTATCGACCAGGTAACGCACGGCTCGCGCAACCGCCGGATGGCGCTCGTAGCCGGCGGCCAACAGGCCCAGCAGCGCCCAGGCGGTTTGCGATGCCGTGACCGGTCCCTCGCCGCGGAGGCGATCGTCGGCATAGCTGTCGGGCGATTCACCCCAGCCGCCGCTGGTTTGCTGATGTGCCAGCAGCCACTGCGCGCCGGACTGCATGGTGGAGTCGCTGGCGGCAACTCCGACGGCGGCCAAACCGGCCAGTGCCTGCCACGTGCCGTAGATGTAATTGACGCCCCATCGGCCCAGCCAGCTTCCGTCCGCCTCTTGCGTGTGGCGCAGGTATTCGACCGCCCGATCCACTGCGGCGTGCCCCGTGCGATACCCCCAGCCGGCCAGCGCTTCGAGAACTCGGCCTGTGATGTCAGGCGTGCTGGGGTCGATCATCGCATTGTGATCGGCGAACGGCACATGGCAGAGGAATTCCTTATCGTTGTCGCGATCAAAGGCTCCCCAGCCGCCGTCACGATTCTGCATGGCGAGCGTCCAGCGGATAGCCCGCTGCACCGCGGCCTCGACGGCCTGCTCGCGAGAACGGCCCTGCGACGACAGCTCTCTCCGGCGAGTACCGCTTCGCTCGGTCAGTTGCAGATCGGGCGGCAATCCACTGCCGGCGCAGAACGTCGTCGATTGCGTCTGCTCGCGCAGCGCCAACAGCACCATGGCCGTGTCGTCCAGATCAGGATAGAACGTGTTGTGGTATTCGAAGAACCAGCCGCTCGGTTCCGCTTGCACGGTTTCCGACCAGTCGCCCGGCCGGCGAACTTCCTTGTCGAGCAGCCACGAGGTCGCGCGGCAGGCGGCCGCATGCTCCGCCGGTAGACCGCTGGCGGAAAGGGAACGCAGCGACAGGGCCGTATCCCAGACTGGCGACTTGCACGGCTGCAACCGCGCCGTGTGTGATTCTTCGATGACCAATTCGTGCAGCTCCTTCAGGCAGCGCTGGACCGGCTCGCTGTCCCGCGCGTAGCCTTGGCACTCCAGCGCCACGACGCTCCACACGATCGGCGGAAAGATCGCCCCCAGCCCGTCGCTTTCTTCGAAGCGCTGGAGCATCCACCGCTCCGCTGCCTGCAGTGCCCGCTTGCGCAGCGGCGTAAACCGCCACTTCTGCGCGAGCTTCAGCCCACGATCGATCAGGCGGAAGAAGCGGTCCCAGCTCACGAGCCGCCCGCCTGGCGTTTTGCCGGGACACGAGAGCAGCGGCCACTGATCCGGCTCTTGAAGAAACAGCTCGCGGATGCCCAGCTCCGGCGCAAGTCTGCGTACCGGCCGATGGGCCGAGATTACGGACAGTGGTACGAGGATCGTGCGCGACCAGGCGCTGACGCGCGAGAGGTTGATCGGAAACCAGCGGGGCAGCAGCACGGCTTCCGGCGGTACGGCCGGCGTATGACGCCAGTCGATCTGCCCCAGCAGCGCCAGGTAGAATCGCGTGAAGCTGTTCACCCGATCGGCTCCGCCACCGGCGCGAATGGCACGCCGGGCGCGCTGCATGTACGGCTGGCCGGCATCGTGGCCGGTCAGCTTCAGCGCGAAATACGCCTTCACGCTGACGCTGATGTCAACCGCGCCGCCGGGATAAAGATTCCAGCCTCCCTCGGGCAGTTGCTTTTCGACCAGGTAGCGGGCGGCCTTGATCGCCAGCGGCGAGCGCTCTCGCCCCAGGTACGCGAGCAGCAGGATGAACTCGCTCTCGAGGATCGTGTCGCCCTCCAACTCACCGACCCAATGGCCGTCGGCTTGCTGTTGGGAGAGCAGCCACTCGCGCGTCCGCAGGATGGCCCGTCGCAAGGGAGCTCCCAGGCGATGGTACGATGCGGAGGCGGTGGGAACCGAGAAGGGGTCGTCCTGGTCGTGCCAATCCATTGACACGACGCGCAGATTGGGCGTCGCTTTCATCCGTAAGCACTCTTCGTGAGCAGGCAAGTCGTCCTTGACACGCACTGCCGACCGTCAGGCCGGTGGAAAAGCTTACGCCATGGATTTCAGACCAGCAAGAGCAAACCGCTTCAAGTCATGCTAGCGTTGCTGCACGCATCGCGTCAGATGCGTCTGCGTAACCGTGTCAGCGGAATGCAACACGCCGCGATCATTGCAAGTGCAATCGTCGACGGCTCCGGCACGGGCGCGACCTCGGCACGCACCACGCTTACGCGTGATAGCAACAGATCCAGGCCGCTCTCCGGTCCGTCGAATGTGATGCCGAGTTCCGCGCCGGTCAGTCCGAACAGCGCCGGATCGGTCACCAGGAAGGACATCGACTGAAGCTCGCCGATCAGGCCGTCTGAAACGAGCGAGCCCAGCATCTGATCCGCCAGTTCGATGGATAGTTCACCGAGCTCCTGTTCGAATCGAAAGTCGAGCGTGACTTCAAACGGGCTGGCCGGCGTATTGATCAACTGCGTGATGGTGGCCGGCGAGCCGGTGGTGAACATGGCCGCCGTGGTGCCGTCGACTTCGGTTTCCGAGACGCTGCCCTCGCCAGTGGTGGACCAGCCGGCGAGGCCGTCTTGGAAGCGGCCGTTGCCGACGGCGGTCATCGCAATGGAGCCGTCGACTAACGTGAGAGGCAAGTCAGCCGAGGCCCAGTTGGTGGCGGGAAGGAAGACGTCGTTGAGAGGCGATTCGAAGCCAGTAAGGTTCAATTCAAACGGGCCATCGTTGATGTCAATGCCCGTAGTGTCAACCGTGAGAGTCGCCAGCAACCCGTCCGGCAAGACGATGCAGGCCGTGCAGGCAGTCGTCGTCCCAGCTTCGGCGACGTTCGAGACGACGTTCCCTCGCTGGCCCGTGTTACTTTCCGCGAAGCTCGTATCCGTCAGAATATCTGCGTCTTGGAAACGAGGGATTTCGCTGGGATCAAGATATAGCGCGTAAGGATCCGACACCCCGTCGGTGATATAGGCTCGAATTTGTACGCCTTGCACCATGCTTCCGCCGCGCACGTAGATCTGGATCTCCTGCCCTGGTGTATTCGGCAAAAGTTCATGTGTTCCGACGTCGATAGTCGCCTCTCGAAATCCGAAGACGGAACGAGGCTCCGCGCCCGGCTCATGCAAAACCACGGGAGCAGGGTTCGTCCCCAGGACCATGAACCTCCTTTCGAAGGCGTCGCCGTTCACAAGCGTGCCGGTCAGCAGATTCCCGTCCGTCTCAAACCCGCTCCCGTGAACATTGACGACGTTGTCTCCCGGCCGCATGAGGATGAGACTGCTCCCATCATCTTCGCCAAAGTCCGCGCCGTGGATGTTCAGCTCGCTCTGCCGGTCCACATCGATGCGCGAAGGTGCGGTACCGTCAAAGAAGTTTGCGACACTATTGCTGTCCAACCGCAACAAATCTGACAGCGTACCGCCCGTGAGATTCAGCGTGCTTTGATCCTTGAGCATTGCACGCGCGAGTGTACCACCAGAAAAATTCAGCACGCTATGGTCGAAGACCTGGGCCTCGGCGAGACCCGCGCCATCCACCATATCCACCGTCGTCGCATCAACTCCGGGGCTGAATATACGAACTTCGGCATCGGGATAGGTCCCGTCAATCACGGTATCCGTGATCACGACATCGGCGTGGGCGGTGCCCGCCCATAACACCCAAAACAACGCAAGCAAAATCAAATAAATTCTCATGGCTGTCTACCTTTCGAAGGACCCGGATAACGAGAGATTAAGTCGATGAATATCAGTTGCCGCGAACGGCGGCGGATAGAGACAGACCCACGTGACGGCCAAAGTGGCCGAGACGCGCGATAGCCGGTTCCCACGGGAGCGGACGAATCCGCGAGAAACACGTTCGCCCGCGCGGACAAACCGCCCGTTAATTCGGTGGACGGCCAGTCTGCGCTGCCATGCTCAACCGTGGCTGTGCTGCATTAGCAGAATTGCGATCGTGCGAGCCGAACGGCATTTCGAGATGCATGCCCCATTTGAATGCACATACATACGATAAGATTGGAAGTGGAGTGCCCCCCTCGTAGCGTCAAGATATCTCCGATCGCGAACCAAATCAAGGAAAATGATTGAAAAGTATTCGCGACTCATGAGCGGTATTCGCCATGACGCTGCTGGCTTGTTGGCACCTCACAACCGCCGCACCGTTAATCCACCGTCGACCATCAGCACGCTGCCGGTGGCGTAGCTCAGCTCACCACGCGCGAGCACGGCCACCGCGCGGCCGACGTCGTCAGGTGTGCCCCAGCGGGGCTCGAGTGTTTCGCCCCGGCCGATGATCTCGTCGTATCGCTCGGTGGCGACCGCCGTCATGTCCGTGCGAATGATGCCGGGCCGCACCTCGTACACGGCGATGCCATGCTCGGCCAGCCGCACGGCCCAAAGCTGCGTGGCCATGGCAATGCCGGCCTTGCTGATGCAGTAGTCGCCGCGGTTGACCGACACCACCGTGGCGCTGACCGACGAAACATTGACGATCGCGCCAACGTACTCCGCATCCGCGCGATGCTGCTCGATCATCCAGTTCGCCACGCGCTGCGTGAGAAAGTAGGGGCCCTGGAGGTTGACCTTGACGATGCGGTCGAAGCTCTCCTCGCCCGCCTGCAGGATGTCCTCTCTCTGCTCGGGCGCGATGCCGGCGTTGTTTATCAAGACGTCGAGCCGGCCGAAGCGCGTGCGGACGGCATCGACAATCGCGTCACGCTCGGCGGCGAGTGCGATATCGCCCCGGCAGTATGCGACATTCGCTCCTTGCGACTCCAGGCTGGCGAGTGCTTCGGCCACGTCGCTCGACTCGCGGCGGCCGTTGATCGCCAGATCGAAGCCGCTCTCGGCCAGTCGCCGGGCGATTCCCAGCCCGATGCCGCGAGTGCCGCCGGTGATCAGGGCCACGCGCTTGTCATGCTTTGCCAAGACGTCACCTCGATTGGAAACTAAGACGTGGGCGGACCGAAAAACGTATGGTAAGGGCCCTCGCCCCCCAGCCGCCCGACGTACACCGCAAGTTCCCGGGCGTGGTAGTCGCCCCACATGCTCGACTCGCCGCACGGTATGTTTCGGCCCGGCGGAACGAAGTCCCAACCGTTGGGTCGATGATAGATCGAGTGCAGGATCAATCCATGGTGTGCCGGATCGCTCGAAAGGTAGGGCTCGTCCAGCAGCTTGTCGAACACTGTTAAGCCCGCTTGTAGGTAGCGTTGCGCGTGCGGGTCGCTGGGTTGCGACTGCTCAAGGTAGCGCCCCAGTCGCAAGAGCCCTTGCGCCGCGATCGTCGCGGCAGAACTATCGACCGGTTCATATTCATTGAAGGGGTCGGCCGGCCGGTCGAGATAGTCGCCCAGCTTGGCCAGCCCCGGCGCGCCGGTGTCCCAGTAGGGGATGCCACAGGTGGGCGTGCGCTCGATATAGAAGTCGCACGTCGCCTGGGCGGCTTTGCGGAAGACCCCTTCGATGGCATCCCGTCCGCCGTAGGCGACCAGCTCGTCGTCACTTCGCGTGGGCAGCCACTCGAGCAGTTCGGCAAAGCCGAGCATCGCCCAGGCCAGTCCCCGGGTCCACGTGCTGAAGGGCGAATAACCCTGCTGCGTCGAGGGGCAGCGGTAGTCGCCGCTGGCGGTGTTGAAGACCGACTCGTGCGCGGTGCGGCCGCGGACGTCGAACGAATCGCGGCCTTCGCCGTACCAGATGTTGTACCGAGCGGTATTCGTGGCGTGCTCGATCAACCGCTCCAGCAGGCTGATCTTCTCGTCGCGTTCTCCCATCAGCACGTGCCCAAGCTGATGGGCCAGCGCCAGCACGCGGCACGATCGGATCGTGTCGACGAACAGCGACTGCGGACCGTTGAAGGAATAGATGTATCCGGTGCCGTCCCGGGTGGTGGCCCAGCGTGCCGCCTGCACCGCGCCGCTGGCTCGCAGCGCCAGCTCATAGAAACGCCGCTGCCAGGCGTCCTCTTCGAGGCGGCCCTCGTTCATCAGCCGCCACAGGTTGCCGTATGTGCTGACGTTATTGAATCCGTGATCGTGCACGCCGGTGTGCGTCACGTGCGAGGCCATCACCTCGACCGTCCGCGCGCGGCCAAGATCCAGGTACTCCTGGTCGTCGGTGGCGTCGAATTGCAATAGGGCCGAGCCGTATTGGAAGCCCTGCGTCCACTCGGTCCAGCCTTGGGCGGTGTACTTACCGCGGACTGTCAGGACCGGCGACGGCCCGCCCGGCGGACACGCCTGGTCGACTGCATTGATCGCCCGGGCGGATACTTCCCAGAAGCAGCGCAGCTTCGGCGCAAGTTCGGCCGCCGTCAATTGGTCGTTAATCTGGATCATTGAGCGTCAGTCATCTGGCGACTGCGTGGTAACGCGGGTTACTCGTGCCGCGCAAGGGCCCCGGGAAATACGACTGGCTGCTTATCGCAAAATGCCGTGGAAAGCCTCGGCCAGCGGGGACGTCGATAAGTGCCTGTCCCCCTTTTTCGACAACCCGGCGCAGCGTGCCGATGATAACGGTCGGAGGAATCGACCGCCACCGTTCCGTGCCGGTGAGACTGCCTCTCGCGCTCCATGGACGAAAACAACAGCGCGCACTCGTGCTGAACGCTCGGCTGTGCGCGACGTCGCTGGAATTTCTTGCTTCCGCGCATGGGGATTGTTAGGCTGGCACGTGCGGCGCTTCCAGCACAAAAAACGGAAAGGGGTGCATCATGACCAGGCGGAACTCTCGTCGACGCTTTCTGCAACAGACGGCTGCCGGTGGGGCCATGTTGGGCTTGGGCGATTTGGCCTTCATGTCGCAACTGCGGCCGGTCTCCGCCGCTGAGTCGAACCTCGATCCCAAAATCGTCCAACTGCGGCCGGAGATCGAGCCGCTGGTGCGACTGATCGAACAGACCGATCGCGATCGGCTGCTGGAAGAGGTCGCCGACCGCGTCGATCACGGAACCAGTTACCAAGAAGTGCTGGCCGCGCTGATGCTGGCCGGCGTGCGCAACATCCAGCCGCGGCCATCGGTGGGTTTCAAGTTCCACGCCGTGCTGGTCGTCAACTCGGCGCATTTGGCTAGCCTCTCTTCGCCGGACGAGGACCGCTGGCTGCCGATCTTTTGGGCGCTGGACAACTTCAAGTCGTCGCAGGCCCGGGACGTGCAAGAGGGCAACTGGACAATGGCGCCGGTGGACGAGTCGCGCATGCCACGCGCCACCAAGGCGGCTGATGCGTTTCGCCAGGCCATGGACAAGTGGGACGAAGGCGCCGCCGATGCGGCCATCGCCAGCCTGGCGCGGAACGCCGGCGCCGCGGACGTCTTTGAGACGTTCTTCCGCTATGGCGCCCGCGACTTCCGCTCGATTGGCCATAAGGCGATTTACGTCGCCAACAGTTGGCGCACGCTGCAGTGCATCGGCTGGCAGCACGCCGAGCCAGTGCTGCGGTCGCTGGCCTATGCACTGCTCAATCACGATGGCGAACCGAATCCCAGCGAGAACGATTTGGCGCCGGATCGGCCGTGGCAGCGAAATCAGGAGTTGGCCCAGAAAATTCGGCCCGAGTGGCAGGAAGGCGAGCCCAGCCGCGAGGCGACCGAAGAATTGCTCAGCACGCTGCGCACCGGCTCCTATGAAGAGGTGACCGACCTGGTCGTCGAGCAGCTCAACCGCGGTGTGGCGCCGCAGTCGGTCTGGGACGGACTGCTCGACGGGGCGGGCGAACTGC
Source organism: Pirellulales bacterium (assembly GCA_040880125.1). Classification (GTDB taxonomy): domain Bacteria; phylum Planctomycetota; class Planctomycetia; order Pirellulales; family JBBDJB01; genus JBBDJB01. Next base: position 161,193 of record JBBDJB010000054.1, read on the forward strand.
TCATGCGTCAGCCGGGCATCGTGGCCCTGCACGCGATGACCAGCACCAATGCGCTGCGCTTCGCGTACCAAGCCAGCGGCGACGACAACACGCGCCGCCTGATGCTCTTGCAGAACGCAGCGTTTCTGCCGCTGTTCCGCGAGGCGATGGGCGGGCGGGGCCAGGTGCGCGACGACCGCTTCGTCGATCGGCTCGAGCCGATGCCGATGTCCGAAGGCGGCCCCGGCGCGATCGAGGAGATCTTCGCCGAAGTGAGCCGCGACCGGCTGACCGCCGCCCAAAAGATTCTCGGCTACCTCGAAGGCGAGCAGCCGGCCAAGCCGCTGATCGACGCCGCGCGAAAGCTGGTGTTCCTCAAGGGGAACGACTCGCACGACTACAAGTTCAGCTCGGCAGTGCTGGAAGACTACTATCACGTCAGCCCCAAATGGCGCGACCGTTTCCTGGCCGCCAGCGTTTTCAATCTGCCCGGCTCGGGCGATCGCGATAACGACCTGGTGCAGCGGATCCGCTCGGCACTGGCGTAACAGGGTTGGCGGTGCTGTTCATTCATGATGGTGGCGCAGTCATTCCTGTCTGCGCTGGATTATCATCAACTCAGAGACCCTCTCCCCGGCCCTCTCCCAGAGGGAGAGGGAGTATGTGCGGTGGCACAGACATTCCTGCCTGTGCCTGTTTAGTGACTTGACGTATTGGTCGGGTGTCGGCTGAATTGTTGCCAGTTCAGCTATGCCCGCTCCCCGGCCCTCTCCCAGAGGGAGAGGGCGTATGTGCGGCACCTACGGTACTGCTTCAGCCTCGTCCAGATAACTGGCGTCGACCGCGTAGTTGTTGAAGCGGATCGAGTAATACTTCTCGAACCAGGTGCGGATGTCGGCCACGCCGCCTTCGTCGTAGGCCGGACTGACGTGCAGGGTCTTGCCCTGCGGTGTCGAGCGGATTTCACCATGCTCGATCATGACCCGACCGCCCTTGATCACGTGGCGCGGCAGGGCGAACATCGTCTCCTTGTTCTCATCGGGCGTATAAACAGTGACGTCGGCGTCCGCTCCTACGCCCAGGTGACCTTTATCGGTTAGGCCCAGGATCCGCGCCGGACCGGCGCGGGTGATGATCGCGATCTCGCTGAGGGTGTATTCGCGGTTCAAGTCGCCCAGTTGCGAACGCTCGCGGACCTTGGCCGGGCAGGTTTTCAGCACGTCCTGCCGGTAGCTGCGGTCCATCAACAGCCGGATGATCTGCGGATAGGCGAGGAACGATCCGCCGTTGGGATGGTCGGTGCTCATCACCACGCGCCATGGATCGTCGACCATAAGGTACCACTCCAGCCCGATGGCCCATTGCAGCGCGTGGACAAGGCTCTTCTGGCGGTAGCGGATGGGCGTGATGCCGCAGCCCGACTCCATCTCGGTATCGCCGCTGAACCACTTCCCCTTGTAGACGTTGTGCAGGAAGTAACCCAGCGGTCCATCGCCGGTCATGCTCGTCGTCTCGCCGAACATCACCTGCCCGACGTCGATGGTGATGTTCTCATTGGCGTTGACGTACTCGGCCAGCGGCGCGACTTTGCTGTTGAACGTGTTCTCGTCGCCCTCGCCGCCACCGTAGCTGTGAAACTGGATGTGCGTGATGTGGCCGCGATGACCCTCGAGGGCCTTCATCGTCTCCAGCGTGGTGGTCCAGTTGCCCGGCATGCCCAGGTTGTTGCAGTGGATGTGCACCGGGTGGGGCAGGCCGATATCATTGGCCGCGCGGGCCACCTCCGCTACGATCTGCCGCGGCGTGACGTCGAAGTGATCGACAATCGAGTCCAGCCCACTGACATTGCCCGAGGCGTGATGCTTCCAGACCTCGACGCCTCCGGGATTCACCAGCTTGGGGGCGTAACCCTTCGCCGCGCCGAGCAGCCAGGCGATGAAGGTGCGCAGCTTCTCCGACTCGCCGTCGTGGATAGCCTGCATCAAGTAGTGGTTGTTGCCCATCAGGACGTAAAAGCCCTTGTCCAGGCACGGCGTGTCGTGAAACTCCTCGTGGGCGTGCCGGGCCGCCAGCGGCGGAATGGCCGCGTCGAACGCCGTCGTGTAACCCATGCCGGCGTACTTGTAGCCCGTGGCGAACGTGCTGGGGACGCTGCCCATCGTGCCGCTGTGCGTGTTGGCGGTGCGCATCACCGGCGGCGCTTTGCGCTTTTCCTCCGGCCGCATCTTGCGCGCGACATTCACCTTCGGGCCGGCAATGTGGCAGTGGATGTCCACTCCGCCGGGCATGACGACCATTCCTGCCGCGTCAATGGTCTGCGTTGGCCGTTCGGCCGGGTCGCTGGGCGGCTCGACGATCCGCCCGCCGCGGATCCATAGGTCGCGCACCTGCCCGTCGATCCCATTGGCCGGGTCGTAGACGGTGCCGCCGGCGATTTTCAGAAGCGATTGTGTCATGGGGAGAGCGAGAGCAAGGATTGTCTGAAGAGCGATTAATTACACGAGGCCCGGCAGTGCCAAGCGACAGGGCGGCGATCTTACAACACGCCCACGCCGCGCATTTGGAGCACGTAGCGCTCGATGCCTTCCAATACCGCCTGATCGCTGGGGTGCGGCGAAGGGAACGCCGGCCGCAGCGGGATTGGCACGTCGTCCATCCGGTAGACCGTGCCGCCGGTGTTGATGCCGTAGGTGGCGACGGTGAACGCCACCGCCGCGCCGCGCATGGTGGGCGTATCTTTTGGATCCAGCGCGATGTAGGGAATCGATGCCAGATGCTCGCGAGCGGGCTGTGAGAAGTTCGACATCGGGTCGCTGGCCACGATCAGCGCCGCGTCGGCCTCGCGCCGGGCAAGCGTGTCGGACGTCGTGTACTCGCCAGGATTGAAACGCGGATAGCCGCGGGCGTGGTTCACGCCGAACTGGTAGCCGGTCCGCCAGGCCACCACGTTGTCGGCCCCGGTGACGTTGCCATGCCCGCGGTTCGGCTTGGCGATGAATCGCGTGTAGGCGTTCATGTCGCGCGTGAGCGCCAGCAGGGCCTCGCTGTTGCAGTGCTTCCCCCGGGTCATGGTCAATCCCATGCCGAAGAAGATGACGCCGAACTTCGAGGCCTTCATCTTGTCCATCAGTTCTTGCCAGCGCGACAGTTCAATACCCGTTTCCTGTTCCACTAGTTGCGCATCGAGCGGAATGCCTTTGGCGAGCGCCCGTAGCGTCCATAGGGCTTCAAAGTCCTTGCGCGGCCGAATCTGAAAGAACAGGTCGGCCGCCTTGGCCGATTTTGTCTTGCGCACGTCGACCATCACGCAGGTGCGGTCCTTCCGCCCGTTGGGAACAAACAGCCCCTTGGGCATCAGGCTGTACTTGGTGAAGTGCCGCGGATGGCTCTCGGCAGGGTTGGATCCCCAGAAGATAATCAAGTCGCCGCGGTTGGCGACTTCGCCCAGGGTGGCGGTCACCTCGCCCACGCCTTGAAACGCCATGCCGGACGGGCCGTGGCAGACGCTGGTGGTGGTGTCGATGTTCGCGCCGACCCAGTCGCCGATGCTCACCGCCACGCGCTGGGCTTCGCACGGCGAGTCGCTCAGCCCGTAGACGATCGGATAGTACGCCTGGCAGAGGATTTCCGCCGCGCGGCGATAGCCCGCTTCCAGCTCCGCCGGCTGTCCGTCGATCAGGCACGAGGGGCGATCTTCGATGTCGTGATTGAGAAACCATGCCTTGCCCAGGATGCACGCCTTCTTGGCCTCGACAATGTGATTGTCCTGGACCTTGAGCGTGATGTCGTCGCACACGCAGCCGCAAAACGTGCAGGTAGCGTCTTCGACGATCTTCAGTTCCGATTGGGTCGCCTGGTCTGCCGTGGTGGCCATCGATCGTTACCTTGAATGAATGCTTATCGAAGGCGGTTGCGTTTCTTAATTCCTGCGAGCGGAAGGACAGCTCACTCGGCGGGGCGTGGGCTGAGCACTTCCAATTCGACGTCGAATCCTTTGCTGGTGGGCATGCCGGAGCCGTGGGTGTCGCCGCCCATCAAGCGACTGGATTGATCGCCATAGGCGATGAACAACAGCCCCGGCGGCAGCTCGTCCGACTTGGCCGCGGTGACGGCGATCTCGATCTGGCCCCACTCGCTGCGGATGCGCACGCGATCGCCCTGGGCCAGTTGCAGCCGCTGCATGTCCTGCGGCGCGACCTGCAGCACGCTGGTCTCGGCCAGGTAGTTCTCCTTGAACTTGCCTTCGCTGATCCCGCACCCTTGCTTGCTGGTGCGGCCCGGGATGAGGATGAAGGTTTCCGGCATCGGCGGTTGATCGCTACTTATGTCGTTATCGCGGGCGATGAGCAATCGCTATTGTCGCATGCGACGCGGCGACGGGGTAGGGGAGTGGCTGTCGCTGGATTCTCGCGATTTCAGCTATGGTGAGACCTGCATCGATAGTGCGAGATCATCCACGTGGCTCGCATTGAGCCAGCCTTCGGCCGACCACCCCCGCTGGTCGTTGTACGCCCGGATGAGCTGCTCCAGCCGCTCGCGCGTCAATCGCGCCTTGGCGTCGTCGGGCAGCGCTTCGGTCAGCATCCGATCGGGCAGGGTGTCTTCCTCCGGCCGCCAGCCGGCCAGTATGTTGAAGTGCTTCTTGGCGTTGACGATCCGCCGCGCGGTGGAGCGAAGTTCATCCCCGGTCATGTCCCAGCCGGTCACCAGAGCGAGCATCTCCGCCGCCTCCGCAAACAGATCCTCAAACACGCCGCGCAGAAACTTACACAGGATGAGCGAGTCGATCAGAGCCGCCTTGTCTTCGGTTTCCACCGCCAGACGGGCCGCCTGCGGCGTCACATTACGGCGGTCGACTTGGTCGGAGAAGTCGACCTCGTACGCCCCGGATCGATTGTGATCGGCGCCGCGTGTTCCCACCGCCAGGCCGAGCGCCATCGTTTGCAGCGCCCGCGGCTCGTAGCCCGGCATCTCCAGCCCTTTCACCTGCGGGGCGAAACGGATGCTGTCGTGGCCGACGTGCTCGGCAACGCGGCGGCTCCCTTCGGCCAACAAATCGCCCAGCTCACGTCGCTCGCCGATCATGTCGATCGCCCGCAGCAGAGCGTCGGCTTCGCCAAAGCGGAGCCACGGCGCGTCGATCCATCTGCGCTCGGCGCACTCCATGGCGAAGGCGATCGTCCCGCCGGCGCTGATCGTATCGAGCCCCAGCTCGTCGCAGCGGCGCGACGCCTGCAGAACGGCTTCCGCGTCGCTCACGCCGCACAACGGCCCCAGCGCGAAAAGGTTCTCGTACTCCAGTCGCACGCCCGCTTTCTTCTCGCCGTTGGCGCCACCCAGCGAGTAGATGTGCTCGCAGCCGATCGTGCAGGCGGCACAGGAAGATCGCGTGCGCTGGCGAGCGAGCCCTAAATGCTCCGGCGCCAGTACGGCGGCGCCTGCGAAGCTACCTTGTTGAAAGTTTCGCGTCGGCAGGGCCGAAAGCCGGTTGAAGGTCAGCAGATTCGAGGCGGTTCCCAGCTCACGGTACTTGGCCGTCGCCGGGCCGAACGATGCTTGCGAGATGCGCTTCGCCAGCGCGACCAGTGCCTCGGGCTGCGCCCAGCGGCTGCGGCTATTGCCGTGCACGGCGATGGCTTTGACGTTCTTGCTGCCCAGCACGGCGCCGCTGCCGCCACGGCCGGCGTGACGTCCGTCATGCGAGACCGTCGCATAGCGGACCAGTCGCTCCCCGGCGGGACCGATCACGGCGTTTTGGTATTCGCCGCCGAGCCGCTGGCGCAGGCGTGATTCGGCCTCGTCGGTTGTGCAGCCCCACAGCTCGCCGGCGGGCTGGATACGCACCTGGTCGTTGTCGACGACCACGACCGATGGCTGCGGTGCTCGGCCGGTCAATACTATGGCGTCATGCCCGGTCCGCTTGCCGGCCAGGGCGAACCCGCTGCTGGCCAGCGAGTCGTTGATGCGGCCGGTCGCCGGGCTTTTGCTCACCACCGCGAACTTGGCGGACGTGGTGAGCGGGCTGCCGACCAGCGGGCTGAAGACGAACGCCAGCGGTGCGTCGGGCGAAAGCGAGTCTTGCTGGGCGGCTCCTTCGCGCAGCATCAGGTAGACGCCCAATCCCGCCCCGCCCAGGTAGCGCCGCAGCACGTCCTCCGGAAGCGGCACGCGCCGGTGTTCGCCGGTCGACAGGTCAACGCGGAGATACGCCCCGTGGTAACCGGGCCGGCCCGAGTTTTTGGAGTCGATCTGCACGGCGGGCAGGCCCCTCTCCCCGGCCCTCTCCCGGAGGGAGAGGGAGTTAATGTGCGTTGCCCTCTCCTCGACGGAGAGGGCATGGTTGTGCGGCACAGACATTCCTGTCTGTGCAGATCATGGTTACGTGGCACAGACATTCCTGTCTGTGCGGCTAGCAAAACGGCTGTTAGCTCATCCACCGGCGTCGGCTGAAAGGATCAAGACATGATCGCCGGCGGATAGGGGCGTTTGCGGATCGGAGACGAATCGTTCGCCGCCGAGGTTGGCCACAAAGCCGGTCTTCAGCCGAGGACCGTCCAGGCAGTCGGCCGCCAAGTCCGGATAGCGGCGCCCCAGGTCAGCCAGCAGTTCGCCCAATCGGCCGGCCTGGACCACGACTTGCGCCGTGCCGGCTCGTTGCCGCGGAATGCCGAACAGTTCAACGGTGATAGTCATACGTTGGATGAATCACGGGGCGCACGCGTCTGCTGTTCATCATAGGCGGGGATCGGCGGCCGAACAACGTTCCGGCGTGGCGGGGGTCCTCCACTGAGTTGCCCCCGCAGACTAGCTCAGCTACGCGCTTCCGCCAATTTGCGGCACAATGAAGGCTCGGTCGCCCGAAACGCTGGCGACCCTTCAAAAGGCCTCGACTCCCCCGCGAACCTCCATGAAGTTCATCATCTCCGCGCTGGGTAGTGCGGGCGACGTTCATCCCATGCTCGGCCTGGGCACGCGGCTGCGGAAGCGCGGCCATCACGTGACGCTGCTGGCCAGCGAGTACTTCCAGGACCTGATCACCGAGGCCGGCATCGACATGGTGCCCGTCATGTCGACCGAGCAGTTTCAAGACTCGCTCCGCAATCCCGATCTTTGGCATCCGATGCGTGGGCCGCTGATGATGCTACGCGACTTTATGGCGGCGATGATTCGCCCCGTCTACGCGGCCGTCGCCGAGCGATACGTTCCCGGCGAGACGGTCGTCTGCGCGCACAGTCTCGATTACGGCAGCCGAATCGCGCATGAGAAGCTCGGCGTGCCGCTTGTCTCCGTCCATTACGCTCCGGTTGTCATCCGCAGCACGCATGAGTCTTCCAAGCTACCGCCGATGTTGATGGGCGATCGGGTGCCGCGGCCGTTCAAGTCGTTTCAGTATTGGTTGAGCGACGTGGTGTTCGTGGACCGGTTGCTGGCCGGGCCGATCAATGAACTGCGCCGCAAGCTTTCCCTACCGCCGGTGCGCCGGCCGATGCACACCTGGGCGCATTCGCCGCAGTTGGTCGTGTGCCTGTTTCCGGAGTGGTTTGCCTCGGTGCAGCCGGACTGGCCGCCCCACACGGTGCAGACTAGTTTCCCCCTTTGGGATGCGAGCGACCTCACGCCGGACGTACCGGACGTCGCACAGTTCCTGGCGGCCGGCGATCCGCCGATCGTCTTCGCGCCCGGCTCGGCCAACGCGCAGGCGGCAGGCTTCTTCCGTGCGGCGGTGGAAGCCTGCCGCACGTTGGGCCGCCGCGGAATGCTGCTCACGAAGTTTTCAGAGCAACTTCCTCAGCGATTGCCGCCGGGCGTGGCGCACTTTGCCTATGTGCCGTTCGGCCGCATATTGTCCCGCGCCGCGGCGCTGGTGCATCACGGTGGCGCGGGCACGCTGTCGCAGGGCCTGACCGCCGGAGTTCCGCACCTGGTGATGCCGATGGCCTACGATCAGGCGGACAATGCCGATCGCCTGCGGCGGCTGGGTGTCGCCCGCGTTGTGCGGCCGCGGCAGTTTAAGGGGCCGCGCGTGGCGAGAGAGCTGCAATCGCTATTGGAGTCGCGCGAGGTGGCCGAGCGCTGCCGCCACTGGGCGGGGAAACTCGCCGGCGTCGATGCCCTCGGCCAGACGTGTGACATCCTGGAGCGGTTCGCCGCCGAGCGGCCGGTAGCAGCGCCGCTAAGCGAAGGGTGAGCCGTCCGAACAGCGCCCCGAACAGCACGTTGAAAAATGGGACAGGCACGTCGCGCTTGTCAGCAAGCAGGAGGGTAGCTCTGCCTTCTCGGAGCCAGTCCCATTTTTTAACCGCCCGCCCGTCACCATTGCCCGGCGATTTGGCACGCCCTGCGGCGGCAACTATACTTGCGTCGCCTTCAATCGCCTTCCCTGCCCACCTAGGAGCTTCTTCCATGATACGAACGGTCCGGCTGTCGCTGATGCTTTCGCTGGTGGTCCTGGCAAGTTCGTCGCCCGCGCTGGCGGACGTGCGGCTGCCGAAGCTGTTTGCCGATCACATGGTCGTGCAGCGCGATCGGCAGGTGCCGGTCTGGGGTTGGGCCGAGCCGGGCGAGCGCGTCACGGTGAGCCTGGCCGGCCGCGAAGCGGAAGCGACCGCCGACGAGGGCGGCAAGTGGCGAACCGAGCTGGAGCCGCTGTCGGCCGGTGGCCCGCACGAGCTGAACGTCGCGGGCAATAACAAGCTCACCGTGGGCGACGTGCTGGTCGGCGAAGTTTGGATTTGCTCCGGGCAGTCGAACATGGAGTGGCCGGTCCGGGCGTCCGATAATGCAGACGAAGAAATCGCCGCCGCCGACCATCCGCAGATTCGCATGTTCACCATCGAGCACGATCAGGCCGCCGAGCCGCGCGACCAGTTGAAGGCCGCAAGCTGGGCCGTATGCAATCCGGAAAACGTCGGCGGCTTTTCGGCCGTGGGCTATTTCTTTGGCCGGCATCTTCAGCAGGAGCTGGACGTGCCGATCGGGCTGATTCACACCTCTTGGGGTGGCACGCTCTGCGAAGCCTGGGCCAGCCGCGAAGCACTGCAGGGCGACGCCGACTTCCAGCCGATCCTCGAGCGGGCCCAGCAGAACGCGGACAACCACAACCAGGCCGCTCGGCTGTACAACGCCATGTTGGCCCCGATCATCCCGTACGGCATCCGCGGGGCGATCTGGTATCAGGGTGAGTCGAACGTCAGCCGCGCCGCGCAGTACGCCAAGCTGTTTCCCACGATGATCCGCGACTGGCGCGAGCGCTGGGGGCAGGGCGATTTTCCGTTCTATTACGTTCAGCTTGCGCCATATCGGTACGGCAACCAGGACCCGCGCAATTGCGCCGAGCTGTGGGAAGCCCAGCTCAAGACGCTCGAGCTGCCCAATACCGGCATGGCGGTCACCATGGATATCGGCAACGTCGGCGACATTCATCCCCGCAACAAGCAGGACGTCGGCCGCCGATTGGCGCTGTGGGCGCTGGCCGGCACGTACGGGCGGGACGTCGTCTACAGCGGACCGCTTTATCGCGACAAGCTGATCGCCGGCGATAAGATTTTGCTGTTCTTCCAGCACTCCGCCGGAGGGCTGACCACCAGCGACAGCGAGCCGATGGGCGAATTCACCATCGCCGGAGAGGACCAGAAGTTTCATCCGGCCGAAGTGACCGTGCTGGCCAGCGACGTGGTGGCCGTTCATAGCGACAAGGTCGACGAGCCCAAGGCCGTGCGCTTCGCCTGGCACGACGACGCGCAGCCGAACCTGGTCAATAAGGCGGGTCTGCCAGCATCGCCCTTCCGCACGGACAACTGGCCGCTGGTGACAGCGGAGAATAAGTAGCCGCTGCGCCAGCGGGCGTTTCCCCATCGTCTCGGCGGATTGTAGTCGCCTAATTGCACGGCGCCACCGATGCTGTCAGGCATGCGGGGTGAGAAATAGACTTCCTCCGCGGTCGCCGTTGCAGATGGTGAACCAGACCGCCTGGCAACGGGCGACAGCCTGCCGCGATTCTTGCCATCCTGACCGGGGGGGTGAGCGGCCCGCCGCTACCCGCCGCGAGCTTCCGACCGTGGCCCTTTCGGTGCGATCACGGCACGCGCGTTGCATTGTCCGGACGAACGATGCAACGAAATCTTACCAAAGCAGGAGGGGTAGCCATGGCTCAATTGAAATCAACAGCTGGCGGGCGTGGAATTAGAGGCGAGGACCATAGCGAAGGGCCCCTCGCCCGCATGATCGAGGAGCAAACGGCCCGGCTTCCGTCCGATGTCTTTCTCTGGGCGGCCGGCGGGTCGATTGTCGGTTCGCTTGTCTTCAAAATGATGGGCGACCACAAAACCTCGACCTTCGTTGGACAGTGGGCGCCGACGTTTTTAATTCTCGGCTTGTATAACAAGCTGGTGAAGGTCGGCGGCTCCGACTAAGCCTGGTCATATAACCGATAGCGGCCCCGGCGCGATGTCATCCCGCCGGGAGCTGCTACCGGCCTTGGCCGGGCCTTTTTCCGGCCCGTTACTTCTCACGCGGTTTTGCTCTGTGATACATTGGCACTGGTACCGCTGGAGCGTGCCGGTGTCTTTTCTTTGGTCCGGAGCAAAGCCATGTCTGTACGTGCGATCCCCGAAGGCTATCACTCAATCACTCCATACTTGATCATCCGCGGCGCGGCCGAGGCCATCGAATTCTACAAGAAGGCGTTCGGTGCCACCGAGCGGATGCGGTTTCCGATGCCCGGCTCGGACAAGCTGGGGCACGCCGAGATCCAGATCGGCGATTCGATCGTCATGCTGGCCGACGAGATGCCGGAGATGAACATCCGAGGGCCGCAGTCGCTGGGTGGGTCGAGCGTCAGCCTTTTGATCTATGTCGAGGACGTCGATAAGCAGTTCGAGATTGCCCTGGCCGCCGGCGCGAAGCAGGTCCGCCCGCTGGCGGATCAGTTCTACGGCGACCGCTCCGGCGTCGTGGAAGACCCGTACGGACACGTTTGGTCGCTGGCCACGCACGTGGAGGACATCCCTGAGGGGGAGATCCAGCGGCGGATGAAGGAGTGGAAGCCGGGGGAGTAGAACGCCGGGGCATCCAATGGGGCGCCGGAACGCGGGTTTTGGAAACTGCGGGAGCGAGGAGTAGGCATGCGACCGTTTGCGTCACGCGCCGCCCTGACTGCTCTGCTGCTGATTGCGTATGTGGGCGCCCGGCCGGTCGTCGCGCAGCAGAATCCGCACGGCCAGTTGCCGGTCACTACAATTCCGCAGCCCTACCTGCTTCTGATCCGCGACCGAGTCGTTCACGACGATCTGCGCTTGAACGAGGCGCAGCGCACATCGCTTCGCGAGCTGAACGACGAGCTCGACGCAGCCATCTGGTCGATGCGGAATAAGTCGGCCGAACGAAACCACGAGATGACCGAGCAGGCGATTACCACGGCCCGGTCGCGCGTGGCGGAGATTCTCACGCCCGAGCAGCAAAGGAGGCTGGATCAAATCCAGTTGTGGACGCTCGGCACCCGGGCGTTTCTCGGCGATCGGCTGCCGGAGGCGCTGGCTTTATCACCCGAGCAGCGCACCGAAATTCGCGGCATCGTGGAGAAGTCGCAAGCCGCCGTGGCGGCGCTGCGCGAGCGATTGCAGTCCGGCGAGTCGCGGGCCGCACTAGAGAAGGAATCGCAGACGATCCAGCGAGACGAACAGCAGCAGATCTTCGCCGTGCTCACGCCTGAGCAAGAGCAACAGTGGATCGCGCAGCTCGGGCAGCGGATCGACGTCTCCCAGCTCGGCCGCGTGAAGTTCAAGGCCCCACGACTGCAGGGCGACGGCCCTTGGATCAACGGCTCGCCGCTGAGGCAGGGCGATATACGCGGGCAGGTCGTGGCGCTGCACTTCTACGCCTTCGCGTGCATCAACTGCCAGCGGAACTTGCCCTGGTACCGCGGCTGGTGGCGCGACTTTCAGGACGAGGGGCTGGTCGTGCTGGGCATCCACACGCCGGAGATCAACGAGGAGCGCGACGTGGCGAAGGTCCGCCGCGAAGCCGCCCAGGCGGAGCTTTCGTCTCCCATTCTGATCGACAACGACAAACAGAACTGGGACGCCTGGGGCAATTCGATGTGGCCCAGCGTTTACCTGATCGACAAGCAGGGCTACGTCCGCTACTGGTGGTACGGCGAGTTGAACTGGCAAGGTGCCGAGGGCGAGAAGCTCCTGCGGCAGCGGCTCGGTGAGCTACTGGCGGAGAAGCCGTAGTGCCTCCGCAGTCACAGCTCCAACACCCTCTGCACGCCGGGAAAGCCGTACTCGGTGCCGCCGGTGAGGATCTGGACGTTCGGCAACGGGCGGGCTTCGCCGGGGCTGTGCGTGTGACCGCATAGTACGGTCAGTTGTTTCTCCGGCCGGGCGCGCATCACTTCGAGGATGGCCTCGCCCATCGCCAGGCAGACGAAGTGCGGCGCCCATTGGTCGTCGGAGATCTGCCCCTCGTACCAGCAGGCCTCGCGCAGCGGCGGAACGTGCGTCAGAAGAATACACCGCCCGTGGCGTTCCAGCGCCAGTGGCAGGACGCGGCGGATGTGCGCGGCGGCCTGGTCGCCCAGGGCCTTCAGCTCGTCCCACCGCTGCTGCTTGCTGAAGCAGGCCAGCTCGGCGATCAGCTTGTAGTCGGACATCATGACCAGCGAGCGCTCGTAGTCGCCCACGCGTCCGTCGGCCCAGCCGTCGTGCCCGACCAGCGCAACGTCTGGCGACAAGGTGATCGGCTCGCTCGCGGACAGGTAGACAAGCTCCGGCCGCGCTTGCGACAGCTCGGCCGCCTGGCGGCGGACCTCGGCGATCGAGCCGCCGTAGAAGTCGTGATTGCCCAGCACGAAGTAAAGCGGCACGTCCAGCGCGTCGTGCAGCCGGATCAGGTATTGCGCGACATTGCGGGCTTCGCCGATGTCGCCGCCTAGCAGCACGGCGTCCGGCCGCGCGTGCCGCACCTGTGCGAGAAACGTCTCGATGGCCGCGTCTTCCAAGAAGTTGAGATGGATGTCGGTCAACCAGGCGACTCGGGTCATGGCAATACATTCACAGGACAGGCAACTGACTTTTACAGGCCGATGATGCTTTCCAGCCAGCTTCCGGCGAAGAAGGCAACTATGGCGGCGGCGCTGCCGATGGTCAGCACTTCCAGCCCGGAGATAAACTTCGAGTGTCCCACCACGTGCCCCTTCGCCAGTCCGATAAGGAAGAAGGTGGCGCCGGTGGCGGCGCAGCTAATCGTGAATGACGTCGTATCCACGAGTGTGGCGAAGCAATACGGCGCCAGCGGCACGAATCCCGCGATGACGAAGGCGATGAACGTCGAAAGGCCGGCCCGCATCGGCGAGGGCGTTTCGAGCGGCAGGCCGAATTCTTCGGTGACCATCGTGTCGATCCAGCGATTGCGGTCTTCGGTGATTACGTCGACGACCGATTCGAGCACGTCGCCTTCGAAGCCTTTGGAGGAAAAGATCTGCCGGACCTCTTCGCGTTCGCCCTCGGGGATGTGCTCGATGTGGTGCTGCTCGACGCGGCGGACGCGCTCGATGACCTGCCGCTCGGACTTGGTGCTCAGGTAGTTTCCCGCCGCCATGCTCAGCCCGTCGGCCAGCAGGTTGGCCACGCCAAGCACCAGTGCCACGCCGCCGGCCAGGTTTGCCCCGGCCACGCCGGAAACCACGGCGAACGTGGTCACGGTGCCGTCGATGGCTCCCAGCACGAAGTCGCCCAGGTAATTGTGGCTGGTGGCGCCCGACAGCCGCGCGGCGATCGCCTTGGGCGTGTGCGCGGCCGGAAGGTTCTTGCTGGTGAGGTGCTGATCCATGATCGCCATTTTTCGAAAGCGACACACCGCAGGGGCGGACCTACTTGCTGGTCTGCCGCACGATCAGCACGGAGCAATTCGCGTGGGCCAGAATCTTCTCGCTCGTGCTGCCGACCAGCAGCCGCTCCAAGAGGCCGCGGCCGTGGGCACCGACCACGACCAGATCCGCGTTTTCGCTTTCGAGCGTTTCGAGGATGCGATCGGCCGGAGGCCCTTCCGCCAAGATCGGCTCGCCGCGGTGAAAGGTTGGCGGAAGCTGTCGGCACAACGATCGCATGTTCTCCACGGCCTGGTCGCGCTGGCGAGCATGCTCTTCGACCCAGGCCTTGGCGAGCTCTTCGGTGTCGGCTTTGCGCACGCGCTCTTCCAGCCACGGTGGAAGCTCGCCGGCCAGCATCGACTCGATCACCGTTGCCACGCTTCCCTGAGCGTCGGCAGGAAAGCTCAACTGCGAGAGCAACTCGACGACCCGGTTATCCGCGCCGGCCGGCTCGCTGGCCAGGATCACCCGCAGGCTGCGCTGCGCATCTTGTGCCGACAGACCACGGACAACCAGCACCGCAGCGCGGAAGTTGTGGGCCACGGCGCGCGAGACGCTGCCGAGGGTTACGCGCTCCAGCCGACTCATGCCCCGCGCGCCGACGACGATCAACTCAGCGTTCCATCGATCGGCGGCCTCCAGCAGGGTGCGCTTGGCCGGTTGGGTACCTTCGATGCGCTCGAGATTTTGGCGGAACGCCTCGGGCAGGTGTTTGGCGGCCTCGTCGAACACCGCGGACACCACCGCCTCCCGGGCGCGGGTGCTCAGCGCCGGATTTACTGAACCGGCCTTGAGCAGACCGGCCGGAGGGGCATAGAAAAACGCCACCTGGTCGTGCTGGGGCGACAGGAGCCGCCCCGTCAGCCGGACTGCCGCCAGGCTGTTGTCCGTGCCGTCGACGCCAATGAGCACTTTCATGACAGCCGTTCTCCCAGCAGGTGGTGTGCCTCGATTCGAGTTGTTCGACGTTCTGGCAAGGCGTTAATACTACAGCACAGAATCGTACACGCGAAAACGGGGTTGGCTCGATACGTACAAACGGCCGCGTCACGAGGAAACGGCGCGTACATCGTGCCCGTCCCTTTTTCACCGCGCTTGCACGTTGGAAATGGGACAGGCATCCTATCGCCGCGGCCCGCTCGAGGTATTTCCCGCGATTTTGCGATAAGCAGCCCGTCCCATTTCCCTCGACCTTGCGCTGTAGGGTTAAGCCAGCACGGTTTTGCCGGGGCGTCCGGCGATCTCCTGCACGTACCGCGGCACCGCATAGCCAGGCAGCCGTGCCCGCAGTTCGTTGATAATCTGGAGCCCTTGTGCCACGGGCACTTCGAAATGCGCCGCCCCCGCTACGCGGTCTAGCTGGTGGAGGTAGTAGGGCATCACCCGTAAGTCGACCAGCCGTTCGCACAATTCCGCCATCGCCGCGACACTATCATTCACTCCGCGCAGCAGCACGGCTTGGTTCAGCACAGGAACCCCGGCCTCGACCAGCCGCGTCAGCGCGGCGGCTACTTCGCCGTCGATCTCCGCGGCGTGATTGACATGCACCACCATCACCGGCGCCAGACGACTTCCGGTCAGCCAGCGAAGCAGCTCCTCGGTGACGCGCTGGGGGATCATGATCGGCAGCCGAGTATGCACCCGCAGCCGCGTCAAATGGGATATCGCGGCCAATTGCTGGGCCAGTTCGGCCAGATGCCGGTCGATCAGCATCAAGGGGTCTCCGCCGCTGAGGATCACTTCCCGCAGCTCGCGGTCGCGGGCGATCTCGCCGATCGCCGGCTGCCAGTCGCGCGGGGCGTGTGGATTCTGGCCATAGGGGTAGTGGCGGCGGAAGCAGTAGCGACAATGGACCGCGCACGCGCCGGTGGTGACCAGCAGCACCCGGCCGCGGTATTTCGAAAGCAGCCCCGGCGACCGCCGAGCGGTCACGTCGCCGACCGGATCCGCGAGGAAGCCTTCAACCGGCGCGGTTTCGGCGTCGAGCGGTAGCACCTGGCGCAGCAGCGGGTCGTTCGGGTCGCCCGGCCGCATGCGGGCGATCAGCTCGCGAGGCACGAACAGCGGGAAGTCGCCATGTGCGGCAGTCGCACGCTTGGCCAGCTCCGAGGGAAGATCGAGCAGCCGGCAAAGCTCGCCCGGGTGTCGCACCGCGCGCTTCACGGACTGCCGCCAGGAGGCTGGGCCGCAAGCGCTTTGGTCGGCGCCGACAGGTTCATGGCTAACGGTTATAATCGTCATGGAAACGCGGCTGCTGCCTCGCGCCGAAGCGGTGGGGAATGCCTGGCCGGCCGCCGTCACCGGTTACAAGCTACCGGGCCGATTCACGAGGCCCAATCCAAAGTTAACGATTCATTTTAGGGCGCAATACAGGAAAGCAAAAGTGGCGACATATAGCACGAGCGAGTTTCGCAAGGGGCTCAAAGTACTGATGGATGGCGATCCCTACCAGTTGATCGAATGCAACTTCGTGAAACCGGGCAAGGGGGTCGCCTTCTACAAGTGCAAGCTCCGCCATCTGTTGAAGAGCACGGTCCTCGATCGAAACTTCCGGGCCGGCCAATCGCTGGAGGCCGCCGACGTCACCGAGTTCGAGGCCCAGTTTCTCTACCGCCAGGGGAACAGCTTCGCCTTCATGGACAATGTCACGTACGAGCAATACGAGCTTACGCAGGATCAGGTCGACGAAGCCTGGAAGTTCCTCAAAGAAGGCACGCTCTGCCAGATGGTGCTGTTTAACAACACGCCGATCTCGGTGACGCCGCCGAACCACGTGGTGCTCAAGGTGGAATATTGCGAGCCGGCGGTGCGGGGGAACACGGCCACCAACGTGACCAAGCCGGTGCAACTGGAGACCGGGGCCGAGATCAATGCGCCCGCCTTCGTCGAACAAGGCTCGTATATCAAGGTCGACACTCGAAGCGGAGAGTACATCGAGCGGGCGAAAGAGCCCTAATCCTACTGAGCAGAGTCGGAAAAGGGGACTGGCTCGATGCGGACGACACGCGCGCAGTGGGCGAGAACGACTGCGCCTCGTGCCTGTCCCCCTTTTTCGACGGAGCGATCGGAGAGAACGCTGGAACTTGGAAATGGACAGGCATCTTATCGCCGCCGCCGGTCACCCCGAGAGCTTTTCGAAATTATGCGATAAGCAGCCAGTCCCATTTCCCGCCAGGTGGCACTGAAGAAGTCGGACGATGCCTTCCCGACGTGGAGATTGAAACCGAAAGATGGATTACCCCGGCATCGACGGCTTTCTGGGGACGCGGGCGTCTTTGATGCTCGATCTGGTGTCGCTGGCCATGCTGGTGGTCATTCCGCTGCTCGCCTGGAGCATCTACTTGGTTCGCTACCGGCGCAAGCATGATTTGCACAAGCGCGTTCAACTGGTGCTGGCGGCCGTGTTGGCCGTAGCAGTTACGGCATTTGAAATCGAAATGCGGATGTACGGATGGACGCACCGCGCGACCGGACCGGAGGGCGGCGCCGTGCCGCGGCACGTTTACACGGCGCTGGGCGTCCACCTGGTGTTCGCCATCTCCACGACCGTGCTGTGGGTGTTCGTGGTGGTGCAGGCGCTGCGGCGGATGCCCAATCCACCCGGCCCCTGTGCCTACAGCCGGCGGCACAAGCTATGGGGCTGGATCGCCGCGGTCGACATGCTCGGCACCGCGGTCACCGGGTGGATCTTTTATGTGCTGGCGTTTGCGCTGTAATGTGCGCACGTGTGCCACGGCTGGTCCAGCCGTGCCGAGGGTTTCGCCCACCGACAAGAATGTCTGTGCCACCGAACGTAGTTGAATTGGTGACAGTTCAGCAAAAGTGAGGGGCGGTCGGAATTCTCACGAATTCAACTGCGAGAAGAATGTCTGGGCCACCTTGGGAGCGGTCCTGGGGTTATTTACAATGAATACGTGCGTTTGGACGATCCGTGACGCCGCACCGCCGTCGCACACGCCCCTGGCATGCACGGCGCAACTCGGTACAATGGCGACAGGGTTGGACGGCCGCTTGATCGCGAAAATGCGGGCAAGCATCCGGTATTCCCTCTCCTTGCGAACACGCATGCGTGTTCTTGGCATCCCGGCTAACCATCCTCGAACCGATCGGCGCGAACCGGTCGGGCTCGATCGGAGAATCCCCGCGCACGCGAACCTTAATGGTGCCCATGACCACTCAACTCGCGACGACTCCGCTTCACAGTTGGCACGCTTCGCACGGCGCGCGATTAGTAGATTTCGCGGGTTGGTCCATGCCGGTTCAATATCGCTCGATTATCGACGAACACACCGCCACGCGCAGCGCCGTGGGAATGTTCGACGTCTCGCACATGGGCCGCTTGCGGTTCTCCGGCGCCGATGCCGCCGACTTTCTCGACTATATGGTGACGCGGCGAGTGGCCGATTTGCGTCCGGGTCAGATCCGGTACGGGCTGGTCACTAACGACCAGGCAGGCATCCTGGACGACGTACTGGTGTACCGCCTGGCAGATGCAGACGGGGCCGAGTACCAGATGGTGGTTAACGCCAGCAACCGGGAGAAGATTCTCGATTGGCTAAATCAGCACGCCGGCGACTACGACGTGCGAATCGATGACGCGACCCTGGAAACAGCGATGATCGCCGTGCAGGGGCCACAGGCGATCTCCCTCGTGCAACCGCTGGTCGATTGCGAACTGGCCGGCATGAAGTACTACCGCTGCGGGTCGGCCAATCTGGCGGGCCACCAGGCCCTGGTGAGCCGCACCGGCTATACGGGCGAAGACGGGTGCGAGCTGATCGTGCCGTCCGAGGACGCCGAAGCCGTGTGGGAAGTTGTCCTCGGGGCCGGCCATTCCGTCGGGGCGCAGCCGGCCGGACTCGGCTGCCGCGATACGCTGCGGCTCGAGGCCGCCATGCCGCTGTACGGCCACGAGCTATCCGAAGTCATCAATCCGGTGCAGGCCGGCCTTGCGTTTGCCTACAACCTGGAAGACCGAAACTTCATCGGCCGCGATGCGATCGCCCGCTTCGAGAAAGACGCCAGCCTTCCGCGGCGGATTGGCCTCTCGCTTTCCGGCAAGCGGGTTCCGCGCGAGGGCTGCCCGATCGAGATCGACGGCCGACGAGTGGGCGAGGTCACCAGCGGCACGTTTTCGCCGACGCTGTCGCGGCCGATCGCCATGGGCTACGTCGAGCCGGACCACGCCGCGGAAGGTACGAAGCTGGCGATTGACATCCGCGGTCGCCGCGAACCGGCCGAAGTGGTGAGCCTGCCGTTTTACAAGCGTCCCCACTAAGACTGATTACGCCTATCGTTTATTGGAAATGTCGTCAGGAGGTCCCATCGTGAAGCCGGAAGAACTGCACTACGCCAAGACGCATGAGTGGGTCCATGTCGCGGAAGACGGACCGGGCGGAAAGACGGCGACAGTCGGCATTTCGGCGTTCGCCGTCGAAGCGCTAACCGATCTGGTGTTCATCGAGCTGCCGGAAGTCGGCCGCGACGTGAAGGCCGGCGAATCGTTCGGCGAAATCGAATCGGTCAAGGCGGTCAGCGACATTTACTCGCCGATCTCGGGCAAGGTCATCGAGGTGAACGACAAGTTGCCGGACAATCTCGACCTGCTCTCGGAAGACGCCTACGGCGAAGGGTGGGTTGCCAAGCTGCAAATCAGCGACGAATCCGGTCTGGCCGATCTGCTGGACTACGCGGCCTATCAAAAGTTGTGCGCCGAAGAGGAACATTGACGGTTTAGTCATCCGCTAGGGCACCTGAAGTGAGGCTCCCCTGAAACGCCCTCTCCCTTTGGGAGAGGGCCGGGGAGAGCGACATTGGCCCCGCCTGTGAAGCCCGCACTGTAGGACGCCGCGAATTAGAGGAACAGCGATCCAACGACGCACTACTACGAAAACCAAACCAGGGAGTTGTGGATGCCCTATCTGTATAACACCGAGGAAGACCAGCGCGAGATGCTTTCGGCGATCGGCGCGGAATCGATCGACGAGCTGTTCGACTCCATCCCGGCGGAGTGCCGGTTGGGGCGGCCGCTCGAGATCCCGCCGGCGCTGTCGGAATTGGAGCTCACCCAGCACATGTCCGAACTGGCCGGTCGAAACGGCCACGCGGGCGAGATGGTCTGCTTTTTGGGCGGCGGCAGCTACGACCACTTCGTGCCCGCGGTCGTCGACGCCATTGCCTCGCGCGGCGAGTTCTACACCTCGTACACGCCCTATCAGGCGGAAGTCAGCCAGGGCAACCTGCAGGTGATGTTCGAGTACCAGTCGCTGATCGCGCGGCTGACGGGCATGGATATCTCCAACGCCAGCGTCTACGACGGCGGCAGCGCCGCGGCCGAAGCGGTACTGATGGCGCTAAGCTGCACGAAGCGGCACGGCAAGGTGGTGGTGGCCGGCAGCGTCCATCCCGAGTACCGGCAGATCATCGCCACGTATCTGCAAAACATCCAAACGG
Organism: Pirellulales bacterium; assembly: GCA_040880125.1. Taxonomy (GTDB): domain Bacteria; phylum Planctomycetota; class Planctomycetia; order Pirellulales; family JBBDJB01; genus JBBDJB01. The sequence continues at coordinate 181,495 of JBBDJB010000054.1, forward strand.
AACTCGTCACGATCGACGCACCCGGCGGCGTAGTACCGCCGGAGAAGCTGGCCGCGGCCATCGATGATCAAACTGCCTGCGTGCTGATTCAGCAGCCGAACTTCTTTGGGTGTTTGGAAGACGCGGCCGACATCTGTCGCGCGGCCCATGAGAAGGGCGCGCTGGCGGTCGTGTCGGTCGATCCGCTCAGCCTGGGCGTGCTCAAGCGGCCGGGCGATTACGGCGCGGACATCGTCGTAGCCGAGGGGCACGCGCTAGGGACGCCCATGTCCTATGGCGGACCGTACCTGGGCGTGATGGCCTGCAAGAGCGAGCTGGTGCGGCGGATGCCCGGCCGCATCGCCGGCGAGACGGTCGACCGCCGCGGGCGGCGCTGCTTCGTATTGACGCTGCAAACCCGCGAGCAACATATCCGCCGCGAGAAGGCCACGAGCAACATCTGCACCAACCAAGGGCTGTTCGCACTGCGGGCGGCCGTTTATCTGGCACTGATGGGTCCGCACGGCATGCGCGAGCTCGGTGAGCTGTGCCTGAAGAAGTCGCGCTACGCGGCCGAGCAGGTTACGCGCGACGAGCGGCTCTCGCTCGCTTTCTCCCATCCCACGTTCAAGGAGTTCGTCGTCCGTGATCGCCAGGGCGACGTGCCGGAGTTGATGCAGCGTGGGTTGGAGGCGGGCATCCTGGCCGGCGTGCCGCTGGAGCCGTGGTACCCGGACCTGGCCGATTGCTTCCTCGTGGCGGTCACGGAGAAGCGCACCCGAGCTCATATCGACGCGCTGGCGTCGGCACTTACTCAATCGACGAAGGCGGCTGCTGCCTATGCGTAACACGCACGCGACGAAACTGCTATTCGAACTCTCCAAGCCGGGCCGCCGCGCGGCGCGACTGCCCAAGAGCGACGTGCCGGAGGTTTCCGTCGAGGAACTGCTTCCCGAGGGCGCCCGGGCCGATGCGCCTCCCCCGCTGCCGGAAGTTTCCGAGCCAGAGGTCGTCCGGCACTTCACGAATCTCTCGACGCTGAACATGTCCGTCGACACGCACTTCTACCCGCTCGGCTCCTGCACGATGAAGTACAACCCCAAGCGCAACGAGCGGATCGCCGCCATGCCGGGCATGTGCGATCTGCACCCCTACCAGCCGGAAAGTACGCTGCAGGGGCTGCTGGCGCTGCTGTACGAGCTGCAGGAAATGCTGGCGGAGATCTCAGGGCTGGAGGCCGTATCGCTGCAACCGGCCGCCGGGGCGCAGGGCGAGCTGACTGCGCTGATGGTGGCTGCCGCGCACTTCCGCGAGCTTGGCGAACATCGCACGAAGGTGCTCACGCCGGACAGCGCCCACGGCACGAATCCCGCCAGCGCGGCCATGGCCGGCTTTCAAGCGGTGACCGTTAAGAGCACGCCGCGCGGCTATGTCGACATGGAGGATTTGCAGTCCAAGCTCGACGACCAGGTCGCCGTTTTCATGATCACCAACCCCAACACGCTGGGGATGTTCGAGCGGCAGGTGCAGCAGATTGCCGACGCGGTGCACGAGCGGGGCGGCTTGATCTACTTGGACGGCGCCAACATGAACGCCATCCTCGGCGTTGCGCGGCCGGGCGATTTCGGCGCGGACATGATGCACTTCAACCCGCACAAGACCTTCAGCGGGCCGCACGGCGGCGGCGGACCGGGCGCAGGGCCGATCTGCGTCACCAAGACGCTGGCCGACTACCTGCCGGTCCCGCTGGTCGGCAAGCGGGGCGACGCGTACCGGCTGATGTACGATCGCCCCAAGTCGATCGGCCGCGTGCGGAGCTTTTTCGGAAACGTCGGCGTGCTGATCCGCGCCTATGCTTACATCCGCACGCATGGGCCGGACGGCCTGAAGCGGATCGCCGAGAACGCCGTGCTCAACGCCAATTATCTGCTCAGCCGGATCAAGCACATCCTGCCGGTGCCGCAGGGCGAACGCTGCATGCACGAGTTCGTGGCCACCGCGGCGAAGCTCAAAAAAGAAAAGGGCATCACCGCCATGGACCTGGCCAAGCGGCTGCTCGACTTCGGCTTTCACGCCCCGACGGTGTACTTTCCGCTCACGGTCCGCGAGTCGATGATGATCGAGCCGACCGAGACGGAGAGCAAGGAGACGCTCGACGCGTTCGCCGAAGCCCTGTTCCGCATTACCGAACAATCGTCAGAGCTGTTGCACGAGGCTCCGCACACCACCGTGGTCAGCCGGCCCGACGAAGTGCAGGCGGCCCGCAAGCCGCGCATGGTGTATAGCGACCAGTGAGCAAACGGCTGGGAAATAGGCTGGCCCCCGAGACGAGACATGCCTTACACTTCAACGCAAATGCCGCGGGTGAGCCAGCGCGCGGAAGCTACCGCAGCCCTGCCGACGTGAACCGCACGAACGCTTTCCTCTGCCGCACAATCATCGACCCGCCCGCGGCCGGCGCGTGGAATATGGCGGTCGACGAGGCACTTCTGGAAGCGGCCGCCGACGAGGCGGCGTGCTATCTCCGGTTTTACCAATGGGAGCCGGCGACGCTTTCGCTGGGTTACTTCCAGCGGCATGCCGATCGGCGAGAGCACGAACCCAGCCGCGGCTGCCAACTCGTGCGGCGGCAAAGTGGCGGCGGCGCGATCGTGCACGACGCGGAGCAGACATATTCGCTGATTGTGCCGCAAGGGCACCCGCTGGCGACCGATGCGCAGTCGCTGTACTCGGCCGTGCACGAGGAACTGATCGCCACTCTGGCCGGCTTGGGCATCACCGCGGCGCTTTGCCGCCAGGCCAGCCCGCCCCGGCGCGAGGGTGAACCCTTTCTCTGCTTTCATCGCCGGGCCGTGGGCGATGTCCTCTGTGGCGGGCACAAAGTCGCCGGCAGTGCACAGCGGCGTCGCCAGGGGGCCGTCCTGCAGCACGGTAGTGTGCTGCTGGCCGCCTCGCCGGCGGCGCCGGACCTGCCCGGCCTGGCGGAGATCGCCGGCCGTGCGGTTGACGAGAACCTGCTCCGCACTGGCTGGACGACGCGGCTGGCGGCGCGGTTGAACCTCGAGGTTCAGCCGACGAGACTGGCCGCTGCCCAGGCCGATCGGGCGAATGCACTGGTGGACGACAAGTACGGCACGGCCTGGTGGAGCGAGCGCCGCTAGCGCATCGGCGAATGCCCCCGTGCAAACTCGATTGACTCGCCGCGACCGAGAAAGACAGCTTGACTTACCGGCTTTCGCGGCCGCGTCGGCATGTCGCTTGCACGATACTGGGGCGACATTGCGACTCGTGCGCCCATCGCTGTGGTTGCTTCCCGTCGAGCCGCGACAAGCGCCACTCGCTCTTGCGAGGGGATTCCAACAGCAGTAGCTCTCAGTTACACTGGTGGTCGCTGATCGATCGGTCGGCATCTGTTTTCATATTATTCTTATGCGACCGGCCGCTTCACGGCCGAAAAACAGGAATAGAGAGACGCGCAGCGGTCGGTTTGCGCCACGGCGTTCGCAGGGTCGAGACTAGTTTTCCAGCCATTATCTCTTCCCGGTTCTTGGACTCTGCGGAGCGGAAGTCTGTATGCGAATAGCGCTGAAAGTCGTAAATGGAGCACACGTCGGCAAACAGATCACGTTGACGAAACAAACGTTTCTCATCGGTCGGTCGGAAGACTGCCATCTCCGTCCGGCTAGCGACGTGATCAGCCGACACCACTGCGCGCTGATCGTGGACGGCGGATACGTCGGCTTGCGCGATTTCGGCAGCAAGAACGGCACCTACGTCAACGGCGAGCGCGTCTCCGGCGAGTGCGAACTGAACGCAGGCGACACGGTCAAGGTCGGCCCGCTGCAGTTCGAGATTGTCATCGAGCACCGCGTCGGGGGCGAGCGTCGTCCCGCGGTGCGGGGCATCGAGGATGTCGCCGCGCGGACTGCCGCGTCGGGACAGAACGAGGACGAGGAAGACATCAGCCAGTGGTTGACGACCGCCGAGGATGCGACATCTCCAACGCGAGACACGCAGCCACTGAAGCGGATGGACGATACCGGCCGCATTGAGTTGCCTGCCCAGTCCGCGGCCTCCAGTGATGCCCCCCCGCCAGAGCCGCGTGAACAACAGGCCGCGGCTCGCAATGACCAGGCGCATCCGCCAGCGAACGCTCCTCACGCGGCCCCAACGGTCCCGCAGCAAAAGAAGGCTTCCGCCGCTCCGCCTCCTCCGGAGGCTCACCCCCCGGCTCAGCAGCCAGCGTCGGAAAAGCGACGCGACAACAAGGTTCCGAAGACTGAGCCGGGTAAGCTGCCACGGCTGCCCTCTAGCCAAGGCAAGGACAGCAGCGACGCGGCCGCTGATATCCTGCGCAAGCTCAGCCGCCGCCGCTAATCTGGGTGGCGCTGTGGATGTCCGATCGCGCGGTGTGGCGGGCAACTTTTCCGATGGGGCAAAGACCTCCGCGGGCGCCGCATCTTTTTTCATCCGGCGCGCTGACGATCCCGCAATCCAGCAGCCGATATACGGCTCAGACGGAGCCGCTTTGCCCGTTTGCCGCCGCTACCCAGCCTACGTATAGTAGTTTGTAACGCGCTTCGGCCGCGTGGCTCATCAGCAAGGCTAACCGCCGCGGATCGACGCGTTCTACAACTGAGAGCTACTCGAAAAGAGGTGACTCGTGCCCGCGAATCCTGCACCGCGACGAGAACCAAAGGCGGCATTGCTCGGATTGGGCCTGGATGCTCAGGACGGGCATACGCGGATCACGCGCGGCAAGAACTTCTTTTTGGCCGGTGGCTCGCAGGAAACGCATGCCCGGATGCAGGAAACGGCCGTCAAAATCAACGAGCACCTGGACCGCAAAGGCAAACGGCTGGAGGAAGTCTCGGTGCGCGAGCTCCGCGACATCTGCCAGCAGGCGTGCGAGTAGCTTCCGCTGCGGGCTGGATTCGCCTTCGCCTCGGCGTGAGTGCCGGCCTTTCGGCTGCCCGAATCTCGGAATCGCCTACGGTAAATTCGCTGGCCACCGCTCCCCCGCAGGCCCTAAAATCAAACCGGCTCGGGCGGCTGTCGACCAGTTGTGCTGAAACCGCCCGGCGAGTGACGGGGTATCGCTTATCGACCGGACTCGGCCGGGGGAGTATTTCGGTTTGTCGGATGATGTCAAAGCCCTGGTTCAGCGGTGCCTTGATGGTGATCAGGACGCGATCCGGCTCTTGGTCCGCCAGTACCAGGGGCAGGTGTTCGGGCTTTGCTATCGCATGCTGAGTCACCGCCAGGACGCCGAGGACGTGGCGCAGGAGACCTTCGCCCGGGTGATGCGCCATCTGCACACCTGGGATGGAGAGCGCCCCTTTGAGCCATGGCTGTTGGCGATCGCCGGCAATCGTTGCCGCACACACTTGGCGCGCCGTGGAAAACGCCCCAGGGCCGTCGAGTTGATCGAGGTGTCGGACGACCGGCCCGCCGACCTACAGGCGGCGCGGCAGCTTGCCGAGGAATTGCAGCGGGCGCTGGCCGGCCTGCGGGAAGAGTATCGTCAGGCCTTCCGGCTGTTTCACGAACAACAACGAAGCTACGCCGAGATCGGGGAGATCCTGGATTGCCCCGTCGGCACCGTCAAGACGTGGGTGCACCGCGCACGGGGCGAACTGGTCAGCCAGTTGCGCAGCCGCAAGGTGGTGGAGGAGGTGCGTCATGCAGTGCGAAAAGTTTGAATCGCAGTTGAACGAAGTGCTCGACCGCCGCGCTATGGTGGAGAACGAAGCGGAGCTCGTGCGGCACGCCCGCGTGTGCGATCGCTGTGGCGAACTGCTGGCCGGGTATGAAACCTTGCTGGACGGAGTGGAACTGCTGCACGTGCCCGAGATCAACGTGGACCTGGGCGAGCGCGTGGTGGCGGAGCTTGCCCGCGATCGTGCATCTGCCGGCGCGTGGCGCAGTCCGGCGGTCATCGGCGGGCTGTTTGCTCTGGCCGCCGCGCTGATGCTGGCCGCCGTGCCGCTGGCACTGTGGGGCCCGGGCGGTGGCTCAGCGGATCAGGTGGTCGAACGGGCGACTGCGGCCGACCGCCAGCCGGGCGAACCGGTCACTGCGTTGCCGGGAAATAGCTCTTTGGCAGACGTGCCGACCCTGGCGGTCGACCGGCTCTGCTACGACGCCGGTCAGGCTATGGCCCGCCTGCCGCGCTATGCGGATGCGGTGCTCCGCGTCGACGGGATTCGCCCGCTGACCAACTCCGTGACCTATGCGATAGATTCCCTGCGGAGCACGTTGACCGACCGCCCTCGTCCGGCGGAATCGACCGATTCGCCAGCCGACACGCGCGCGAGTTGGCGGAGGCCGCCGGTGCGCCTGACGCAAGAGGTTTGCGGTATCTGCTAGTTCCCGCGGGCACGCCTGGGCAACGTGAGCCGTGGCAGGCCGCACGCGCCGGGTGCCACAGCGCAATGGGTGCCACGGCGGGCTTGTCCCGCCGTGCCCGCTGGGTCGTTGGTGCAACGCTCACAGGCCAGACCCGGCCCGAACGATTCTTTCTGTTCGGTAACCGACGCACCCGGCTGAAGCACCGCTGCGAAGGCGCTACCCTTTGCGGAGCGCCGTGATCAGATCGTCGCGATTCATCTTGCTACGACCCGGCACGTTCCGCTGCTTGGCCAGTGCGTATAGCTCCTCCTTCGATCGATCTTCCAGGTCGCTGCCGTCCGCATCCGATCGCTGGGGAGCCCCGTTGCCGCCCTGCAGATCGCGGCGAATCGCCTCCATCAGGTCGACGTCGCTCGACGGCTCGGAGGCATCCGGCTCATAGTCTTCCGTCTCGACGATGTCCTGCCCCTTCTTGCGTTTCTTCTCGACCAGCGCCGTCAGTTGCTCTGTCGAGGCGTCCTTCAACTCGTCTCGCGGAAGCTCGTTGACGGAGTGCTTGCGGATGGCCTTCTCGAACCGGCTGACTTGTTCGCGATCGATCTGCGGCGCTTCCGGCAGGCCGACGTCGTCCGCGTCGCGGATCTCGTCCGGGAAGCGGAGCGTCTGCGCGCTGAGCACACCGCCGTGCGACAGGATCGCCACCAGATACTCCTTGCCCCGCATGACGAAGGTGGCGATGCCGGCCTTCTGCGTCTGGTGCATCACGTCGGCCAACAGCCGATAGGCCTTGGTCGAGTCGCCCGCGGGCGTGAGAAAGTAGGGCCGGTCGAACAGCGTCGGCGAGACCTGCGCGATGTCGACGAAGCGGCGCAGATCGATCTCGCGCGACTTCTTCGGCGAGATCGCCTCGAGCTCTTCGTCGCGAATCACGACGTAGCTGCCATCCTCCAACTCGTAACCGCGGACGATGTGCTCGGGATGGACGTCCACCTCGTGCTCAGGACAGTGATACCGACGCGCCAGCGGCGTACCGTCCTCGTCGAGCATCCGCATCGCCACACCGCCGCTGCGCCGTCCGGGAAACAGATGCACCGGCACACTGACCAGGCCGAAGCTGATCGTGCCGCTCCAGAACGGCCGCACGCCGCGAGGGTGATGGTGCCGGCCGTCTTTTTCTTGCCTTTTTTTCTGTTTCGCGGGCATGGGCGTAAGCCTTGTTGCTTACTCTCGTGGTTGTTTCTCTCGACGTTTTTCTCTCGTGGGGGGTGCCGCGGAGTTTTTCGCGGAGCAGCGACATTTCTTTTAACGGCTCAGGCTGGCCTCGAGCATTTCCGCCAGCGACCGCTCCTGGGGTACCTCCTCGTACTCTTCCACTTCGATGGTGCCGCCACGGCGCTTGGTATCGATCAACTGCCGCACTCGCTCGCGGTACTCGTCCTGGTAGTCTTCGGGATTGAAGTCTTCGGTCAGCCCGGCCACCAGGCGCGTGGCCAGGTCGCGCTCCTTCTTGTCCAGATCTCGCCCCGCCGGCGGCTCCAATTCACCCGGCTCGATTACCTCGCCCGCGTGGCGGAGCGTAACCAGGGTGAGATAATCTCCCTCAGGCTGCAGCGCGCCGTGGTACTGCTTAGAGCGCATGACCCAATGTGCCAGGCCGATCCGTTCGCTTCCGGCCAGCGCCTTGGCCAGGGCGAAATACTCCGGCGCGTCGCCGTCCGGACCGAGAAAGTACGGCCGGTCGAACCACGGCGGCTCTACGGCTTCCCGCTCGATGAAGTGTGAGATCTCGATATCGCGCGACGCCGGCGGCGTGAGAGATTCAAGGTCTTCATCGCTGAGCACCACGAAGCGGTTCCGCTCGATTTCGACGCCCTTGCGAATCTGCTCGTGCGGAACGGTCTCGTCCGTGTTCGGGTTGACCATCCGCTGCTTCAGCCGGACCATGTCCTGGTCGTGCAACAGATGGAAATGGATCGACCGATCCTCGACCGCCGAATACAGCTTCACCGGCACGCTGAGGTCGCCAACATGAACGACGGCTTTCCAAATCGCGCGGGCGGCCATGGGTAAATTCTCCGCGACGCCCGCGCGTCCGGATCGTTCAACACGACTCAGGCTCGCGAGGATGCATCGCACTCGGGACAGATCCAGCAGACAGTATCGCGCTCGACTGTGACGGTGCACAACGGGCAAAATCCGCGGTCACAATCGAGGCAGTAATACTCGACTTGCACGGCGTACGACTGCAGGCAGAACACGCAGGTCGTGTCTCCCTCCAGCCACCAGGGGAGTTGGAATGCCTTTTCGGACGCCTTTCGTGAATCCATTCCGTGGCTACCTCACGGTGATCGGCCGTTAGTGGTTCCGCAAAGCGTTCACCAATTGTTTCTTGCTCATCTTGGATCGGCCTTCGATGCCGACCTGCTGGGCCTTCTGGTAAAGGTGATCCTTGGTCCACTCCTCGTATTGCGGGGACTTGCCGCCGCGCTTGCCGGCCCCACGTCTCCTTCTCCTGTCACGAACTGCCGGATTGAGTTTGCGCATGTCACGCCGCGCGGCAGAGGTTTTCTGCACTTTGCTGTTGCAACCCTCGTGCCGCCGAGCGACTGCTTCAGCGGCGCATTCAAGCGATCTCGCGTTTTGTCCGGCACATGCTGGGCCGGCTGAAGCAGCCGCGGCACGGGGCGGAGTGAACGCAACGCCGCGCCGATTTGACGCAGTGCGGGACCTTCGGCGACACCTTGCCCCGCGGCAGTCATCCTGTCGGGGTGCGATGACTGCCCATTTCCGGTCTCCGGGCACCCGTCGAAGAAGGGGGACAGGCACGATGAGCAGATCGCTCGCGGATCAGACGCCCCGAAGACATCGAGCCAGTTCCCGTTTTTCGACTCCGTTGCGCCTAATGGTCAGCCGGCGGTCGTCACGCCTCCGGTCATCGGCAGCACCTCGCCGCTGATGTAGCTGGAGTCCGATTGGGCCGCGAAGAAAACGTACGCCGGCGCGATCTCCTCCGGTTGGGCCGGTCGCTCCATCGGCACATCGCCGCCGAATTCGCGAATCTCCTCGTCGGAGCGTTCGGCTGGATTGAGAGGCGTCCATACCGGGCCCGGCGCCACGCAGTTCACGCGGATGCCGCGGTCGAGCAAGTTTTGGGCCAGCGACTTGGTGAAGGCGTGGATGGCCCCCTTGGTCGCCGAGTAATCGAGCAGCCCCTTGCTCCCTTCCAGCCCGGTGATCGAGCCGGTGTTGATTATGACTCCGCCCGAGGGCAAGTGCGGCACCGCCGCTTTGGCCATGAAGAAGTAACCGTAGATGTTCGTCTTGAAGGTGCGGTCCCACTGCTCGAGCGTAACCTCGTCCAGCCCCGGCTGGTGCTGCTGATAGGCGGCGTTGTTGACCAGAATGTCGAGTTTGCCGAGCTCGTCGACGGTCTGTCGAACAGCCCGTTGGCAGAACTCCGGGTCGGTTACATCCCCGCTGATCAACAGGGCCTTGCGGCCCTCTTTCTCGATGGCCCGCTTCGTTTCCTCGGCGTCAACTTGTTCCTCTTCGAGATACACCAGCGCACAGTCGGCTCCTTCGCGGGCGAAGAGCACCGCCACGGCCCGTCCGATGCCGGAGTCGCCGCCGGTAATCAGCGCGACCTTGTCTTCCAGCTTCGAGGCGCCGCGGTAGTTGGGTGCTTCGTACCGCGGCCGCGGATCCATTTTGTGTTCTTCGCCGGGCGGCGAGATACCCTGCGGAGGAAAGGGCGGTTTCGGCTTACGCTGTGTGCTTTTGGACATGGCTGTTTCTCGCTGTTTTTCTCATTGTGCCGCTCGTTTGCGTAGGGCCCAGTGCGCGGACCATCTTTGGATAAGATCACGAATGGTCCGCAGCGGACCATTCGCGGCTGGCACGGATTATGCTCCACCTACTCCTGCGCGCTATTGCCAATTCAGTGCCGCTCTCGCCGCCGCGAAGCGCCTCGGCCGCCCTGGCAACGTCGCTGTTCAATCGTCATCACACCACTTGCACTTCGCGTGCCGGACGCGAGTTGATGAGCCTCAACGAGTACCGCCGCAAACGCGACTTCCGCCGCACGCCGGAGCCAAAGGGCAAGGCCGCCCGCGGTAAGGGCCGACGGTTCGTCGTGCAGAAGCACGCGGCGCGGCGCCTGCACTACGACTTCCGGTTGGAGCTCGACGGCGTGCTGAAAAGTTGGGCCGTTCCGAAGGGGCCGAGCCTCGACCCCAGCGAGCGATCGCTGGCGGTGCACGTCGAGGATCATCCGCTTCAGTACGGTTCCTTCGAGGGCGTGATTCCCCCGGGCGAGTACGGCGGCGGCACCGTCCTGTTGTGGGATCAGGGCGAGTGGGAGCCCGAGGAGAAAGATCCGAAAGCCGCCTACCAGAAGGGTAAACTTCACTTCCATCTGAAGGGCAAACGGCTCAAAGGACGCTGGACGCTCGTGCAAATGCATGGCAAGGCCAGCGACGACGGCAAGAACTGGCTGTTGATCAAGTCGGACGACGCCCAGGCGCGATCCGGCAAGAAGGACATCCGAGACGAAGACACCAGCGTCACCTCCGGCCGCTCGATGGAGCAGATCGCCAGCGATGCCGACCGCGTCTGGTCTAGCGACACGCCGCTGGAGGAGTTGGCAGAGCAGGGCGGGGGCGACGGTGCGCCCACCCAGCCGATCAATGTTTCGAAGCTCAAGGGCGCCAAGAAGAGCCGCCTGCCCGGCAAGTTTCAGCCGCAGCTCGCAACGCTGGTCCGCAACGCACCGGCAGGCGACGCCTGGCTGCATGAGTTGAAGTTCGACGGCTATCGACTGCTGTGCCGCATCGGTCGGGGCAAGCCGCGGCTGATCACGCGTCGCGGCAACGACTGGACCAATCGCTTCCCCACGGTCGCGCAGGCGATCGGCGAGCTTGGCTGGAAAGACTCGATGCTCGACGGCGAGGTCATTGCCCTGGGGTCCGGCGGCACCAGCGATTTCCAGGCGCTGCAGAACATGATGAATCGCGGGCGCGATGAGGACATCGCCTTCTATGCGTTCGACCTGCCGTATTACAACGGCCACGATCTTACCCCGGTGCCGCTCGTCGAGCGGAAACGGCTATTGGCGCAGCTTCTCACCGGGCAGCCGCACGACGGCGTGATCCGCTACAGCGACCACATCGCCGGACGAGGGCGGGACGTGTTGGCCAGCGCGTGTCGCCGCTCCGTCGAGGGGATCGTCTCCAAAAGGGCGGACAGCCCCTACGAGCAGAAGCGGTCCAGGAGCTGGGTCAAGGTGAAGTGCCTCAAGCGCCAGGAGTTCGTCGTGGGCGGCTGGAGCGATCCTGCTGGGTCGCGGCAAGACTTCGGCTCGCTGCTGCTGGGTTACTATCAAAACGACCGGCTCACGTATTGTGGCCGCGTCGGTACCGGGTTCAGCCAAGAGTCGCTGGAGACGGTGAAAGCGAAACTGGACGAGCGGCCGGCGAAGGCGCCGCCGTTTCACGACCCGCCCACCGGAAGCCCCGACCGGGACGTCCATTGGGTAAAGCCGGAGCTGGTCGCGGAAATCGAGTTCGGCAGTTGGACCGAGGACGGCATGTTGCGGCACCCCACGTTCCTCGGCCAGCGAGAAGATAAGGATCCGCGCGAAGTGACACGCGAAATCGAAGCCGAGGCCGTCGGCGATAACGGCAAAACGAAAGGCAAATCCTCCAAGACAAAGTTCACCGCCAAGAAGCCGCGTGCGGGCAGCTCGACCAAGTCGGCCACGGGTGGCGGCGCAACGGTCGCTGGCGTGCGGATCAGCAATCCCGGCCGAGTGCTCTACCCCGACCAGGGGCTGACGAAGCTCGACTTGGCCCACTATTACGAAACGGTGGCCGACTGGATTCTCCCTTACGTGGTCGACCGCCCGGTGACGCTGGTCCGCTGCCCGCGCGGCCACGGACAGAAGTGCTTTTACCAGAAGCATCTCACCGAAAGCATGCCGGAGTCGATCGAGGGCGTCGAAGTCGAGGAGTCCGGCGGCACCGGCCTTTATGTTTCTATCAACACACCTGCGGACCTGATCACGCTGGTGCAGCTCGGCGCGCTGGAACTGCATCCCTGGGGGAGCCGCAAGGACAAACTCGACCGGCCGGACATGATGATCTTCGATCTCGACCCGGGCGAAGGCGTTGTCTGGAAGGCGGTCGTCCAGGCCGCGCACACGCTGCGGGAGCATCTCGAGGAGATCGGCCTGGTGAGCTACTTGCGCACGACCGGCGGCAAGGGACTGCACTTGGTAGCGCCGCTTACGCGCCGGTCATCGTGGAGCGAGGTGAAATCGTTCTCGAAGGACCTGGCCGACGCGATGGTCCGCACGGATCGGGACAAGTACATCGCGACCGCCAGTAAGGCGAAGCGACGCGGCAAGATCTACATCGACTATCTGCGCAACGAGCGCGGCGCGACTGCGGTGGCCAGTTACTCGACCCGAGCGCGGAAGGGCGCACCGGTGGCGACGCCCATCCGCTGGGACGAACTCAGCGCGGACCTCGCTCCCAACCACTTCAACACCTCGAACTTGCCCCGGCGGCTCGCTTCGCTATCGTCTGATCCCTGGGAAGGCTTCTTCGACGTCCGGCAGTCGATCACGAAGGCCATGGCCCGGCAGGTGTCTCAGATGTGACGTCATCATCGCCCTGAGCGTGACAGGCCGGATTCGGCATGTTTCAATAGCGGCATGGCACTTCACGACGGCGCGGAACAGGCCGCGCAGCAGCACAATCGGCGTGCATGGGACGCCCTGGTCCGCAAGCAGGACCGCTTCACCCGCCCGGCGCAGGACGAGCAGTTCCGCGATCCGCTGCGGACCGTCGATCCGTTCGGCTGGCTCGGCGGCGATATCCGCGGCAAGCGGCTGTTGGCGCTGGCCGCTGGCGGTGGCCGGCAGGGTCCGCTCTACGCTGCGGCCGGCGCCGAGGTCACCGTCGTGGACATCAGCGCGGAAATGCTGCGGCTCGATCGCGAGGTTGCCCAGCAGCGGGGCCTCGTCGTGCGGACGATCCAGGCTTCGATGGACGCTATGCCGATGCTGGCCGCCGGCGAGTTCGACATCGTAATCCATCCGGTCAGCACATGCTACGTGCCGGACGTGCGGCCGGTATTCGCCGAGGTCGCCCGGGTGACGGCGCCGGGCGGGATTTATGTGAGCCAGCACAAGACCCCGGTCAGTCTGCAGGCGGAAGTTACGCCGACCAGCCGCGGTTATCAGCTCGTCGTGCCGTACTACGGTGGCCAGCCATTGCCAGCGGTCCAAGGGAGCCGGCATCGCGAGCCGGGCACGCTGGAATATCTGCACCGCTGGGAAGAGCTGCTCGGCGGGATGTGCCGCGTCGGCTTTATCATCGAGGATCTGTTCGAGCCTCTGCACGCCGACGGCGAAGCTCCTCGCGGCACGTTTGCGCACCGCAGTAACTTCGTTGCGCCGTACGTCCGCATCAAAGCGCGGCGGCAAGGGGCGGCCGACCTCCAGCCACGGGCGGTGGTGTGGACGAATTTGGAGTGACCAATCACTCGCTCTCCGGCGGAGGCGCCCGGCTGCCATGCTCCGCGGCGGCGGCATCGAAGGTACTTACCTGCACGGCTGGCGGCTGCCGCTCAATCACCACGGTGCGCACCAGCCGGTAGCCGGCCATCTCCGCCACCGCGATCCAAGACAGCAGCAGCAGAGGTTGTAGACCGCAGATGACCGTGTAGAAGCGCTCGTCGAGGCCTAGCATCACCGCCCCGCCGCAACCCAGCACGACCGCCAGCAAGAAGGTGCCGGCCAGCGGCATCCCGCCCAATCGGCCGCTGGCGGTGCCGATCGTCACGGTGCCGATCGCGGCGCTGCTTCCGGCCAGCAGCATCAAGTGCACCCACACGGCGGAGGTCAGATTCGACTGGCGGATTTGCACGGCGGCCAGGGCGGCGAAGCTCATAATCACGAACAGGTGCGCGAGCGAGAACTGCCACGGTGCCGCGGAGGCAGCCTGCTGCCGTGAATGGCCGCTATGATGTCGCACCGTCCAGCGGATGCCGCGCAGGCGATGCCATAGCGCACCGACCAGCGCCAGCGACGCATGGGTGGTGAACAGCACGTACCAGCGGTTGTCGCGCGGCAACTGAAAGATGCTTTCCAAGGCCCAGGGCCACGCCGCGACACCGGCGGCCAACCCCAGCATTCTCAGCACAAAAGGTGACGTGCCCAGCACAGCCCACGAGGTGAGCAGCACCACCTGGCTGAGCGAGAGTGCCAGGACCAGCTCCACGGTCGGCCCCGGCATCCAGGTGATTTGCCGCGCAAGTTCCAACGCCGACATATCGACCAGCAGCGTGGCGACGATCAGCAGAATGAGGATTTCGCGGTGGGGCCGCATCGGCACTGCTCGAGAGATGGGTGCATCGGCGCGCGCCGGAAGCGAACGGCAATAAATCAATAAGCATAGCCGGCGTGCGGCCGCTTCCCTTCTAGCATACTGCGCCGCACCACAACACGCGCCGCGGCTGTAGCTGAACTTGCAAAAGTTCAGCCGGCCATGTGTGGCGGCTGAGTTCTTGCGGATTCAGCTCCTGCCACGGCACGGCGGGACAAGGCCCGCCGCGGCACGCCCAGGTGTCGATGAGGTGCTCAGCGGCGGATAGCGGTCGTTGCATTCACCTTACCGCTTGGTCAAAATGTACCGCTTACAGCCACTCCCCCGCGCGGGCCTGCCAGCCGGCGAGCATCCCGCCCGCGCCGACACGAGGACACCCGATCATCGTGGCCAGCCAATCGCTTCAGGACATCTGCTGCTGCATGGGGCAGCCAGTGGCGGGCAACCCGACGCAGTACATGATGGAGAAGGCTTTCGCCAAGGCGGGCCTCGACTGGCGCTACCTGACGCTAGAAATCGCGGCGGCCGACCTGCCCGACGCCATGCGGGGGATGCGGGCGATGCGCTTCCGCGGCGCCAACTTCACAATCCCACACAAGGTAGCCGTGATTGAACACCTCGACGAGTTGAGCGATGCCGCCCGGTTGATGGGCGCGGTCAACTGCGTCAACCGGGTAGACGACCGGCTCATCGGCGAGAACACCGACGGCAAAGGCTTCGTGCAGTCGCTGCGCGAGATTACGGAACCGGCCGGCAAGGACATCGTCATCCTGGGGGCGGGCGGCGCGGCCAGGGCGATCGGCGTCGAATTGGCCCTGTCCGGCGCAAGCCGGCTGACGGTCGTCAATCGGAGCGAATCCCGCCGGCAGGAGCTGGCCGACCTGATCGCTTCCGGCACCGATGCGTCAGCGCCGGCCGTCGCCTGGGACGAGGACTACGTCGTCCCCGAGACGGCCGAGGTGCTGATCAACGCCACGTCTATCGGCCTGGGCGACGCCGACGCCCGGGTGCCGGTTGACGTCGAGTCACTGCGGCCGGGATTGATTGTCGCCGACGTGATCTTCAACCCGCCGGAGACGCGGCTGTTGCGAGATGCCGCTCGCCGCGGTTGCACCACGCTCGACGGGCTGGGGATGCTCGTCAACCAGGCGGTAATCGGCTTTAAGATCTGGACCGGCGTCGATGCTGACACCGGCGTGATGCGCGACGCATTGGAGGAGTTTTTGGGGCTGTAGCTTTGCACGCTCCATTTCTCACAAGAGAGCTGTTGAAAAAGGGACTGGCTCCGACTATGTAAACTTGAGCGCGGCGGACTGGGGCACGCGAGGTGCCTGCCCCATTTTTCAGCTCCGCTTCAATGAGGACCCAAGCGATGAATCGACTCCTGGCGGCGGTACTGATTTGCGGGTGGGGTGCCGCTTCGGCCTTCGCGGTATCCTCCGACGACGCGCAGCGGTGGCTGACGCTGACGCGACCGGACTCACTCGTCGGATGGCACGCGGCCGATGCGAAGCCGGAAGGCTGGCAGATGGCCGGCGGTGTGCTCCGCGGAGATCAACAGTCGGCGCCGCTGAGGTGCGAATGGGCATTCGGCAATTTCGAGGTGGAACTGCACTGGTCGGCCCAGCCTGGCGCCGCCTGGCAGATAGGGTGCGCTCCTATCGGCGATGAAGGCAAACCGGAAGAAGCCGCCACTCTCACGCTCAGTGACGGCGAGGCATGCGGACGATTAACGTACAACGGGCGCACGCTCGCCGGTGAACAAGCGCCGGAGCTCCGCGATGCGGATCAGCATCATGCGCTGCTGCAGCGTAGCGGTAAGACGTTTACCGTCACGATTGACGGCCGCCAGCTCTATGCCGCTGAACTGCCGCTCACGGCAAAGATCCAGTTGACGCTGGACCTGACCGGCGGCGCCGGCGAGCTTCGCAATCTGCGCGTGCGCGAACCGCGGGGAGAGTCGCTGCTGCAGGATGGTCTCGCCGGTTGGTGGACGCCCGGCAACATCGAAGCCTGGAGCATCGAAGACGGCGTGCTGAGCAAGTTCGGCCGCGGGGGTAACTATCTGCGATCTGAGCAGGAGTACAGCGACTTCACACTGTCGCTTGAGTACAAACTGGTTGAAGGGAACAACTCCGGGATCGGCATCCGCACCCCGCGAGACGGCTGGCCGTCGCGCGACGGCATGGAGCTGCAGATTTACGACCGACCGGGGTTGGAACCCAACTCCAACATGTCCCTGTACGGGCACGTCAAGCCGCTCGCCCGGGCCGATCGGCCCGACCAGTGGAACCGCACTGTCGTTCGTGCGCAGGGGCGGCTGATCTCGGCCTGGGTGGACGGCCAGCTCGTCCAGCACGCGGATACTTCCCAGCACCAGGGGCTGAAGAACAAGCCCCTCTCCGGCTGGATCGGCTTTCAAGATCACGGCGGGCAGATCGCGTTCCGCGATGTTTATCTGCTCGATCTGTCCGCCAGCGAACAACCATGAGCGGCGACGCGGCACCACGTCAAAGTGGTGGACCGCCGGGGCTGTTCATCACCGGCACCGGGACGGAAGTCGGCAAGACCTACACGGCCTGCATGATCGCCCGCGAACTGGCGGCTGTTGGTCGCCGCGTCGGAGTCTACAAGCCGGTCGCCAGCGGTTGCGTGGCGAGTGAAGCGGGCCTGGTCTGCGAAGACGCCTTGCAGCTATGGGAAGCGGCCGGCAAACCGAGCACGATCGACCAGGTCTGCCCGCAGTCGTTCCGGGCTCCGCTCGCGCCCTATCTGGCGGCCCGTGCCGAGGGGCGAAAGATCGATCGGGCGATGTTGACCGCCGGCGTTGATTACTGGCGTGAGTCGAGCGAGATCGTCTTGGTTGAAGGCGCCGGTGGGCTGATGTCGCCGCTGGACGTGGGGTTGTTTAACGCCGATCTGGCCGTGCAGCTCGGCTATCCGCTGCTGATCGTCGCGGCGAACGAACTGGGCGTCATCAACGCCACGCTGCAGACGCTGATCGCGGCCCGAAGCCGCTGCCCGGATCTTCCGGTGGCGGGAGTTGTCCTCTGCGCAACCCGCGCCAGCGCGGACGACCTCAGCCGGGCGAGCAACGCCACCGAACTGCTGGCCCACGACGTACCGCTTCTGGCCATTGCTGCCCACGGCGAGGGCCGGCTCGATCGAGCCGTCGATTGGTACGCTTTGGCGGGGAATGGTTGACGCCCTACGTCGCGGCCGCTTTCGGCGTAGAATTCCTTAGAGCTAGCCCTTCACCACGAGAATTCTTCGCATGCCTCAAGACGCCTACATCATCGCCCGGGCCCGCACGCCGATCGGCTCGTTCGGAGGCAGCCTGGCCAGCGTACCGGCGACGGAGTTGGGCTCGATTGCGATCCGGGCCGTGCTTCAACGCGGCGGCGTCGATCCGTCCGATGTCGACGAGGTGATCTTCGGCAACGTCGTCAGCGCCGGGCTGGGGCAGAATCCCGCACGTCAGGCGTCCATCGGGGCTGGGCTGCCGACGTCGGTCGGAGCGACCACCGTTAACAAGGTCTGCGGCTCCGGGCTGAAGAGCGTGATGCTCGCCGCCCAGGCCATTCAGTTGAAACAAGCTCACGTGATTGTGGCCGGCGGCACCGAAAACATGAGCCGCGCTCCGTATCTGCTGCCGGAGGCCCGCACGGGCTATCGCATGGGCAGCGGGGAAATGATCGACTCGATGATTCACGACGGCCTGCGCGACGCCTACGGCGGAAGGTCGATGGGCGTGTACGGCGATCGCTGCGCGGAAAAGTACGACCTCACGCGGCAGCAGCAGGACGACTTCGCGGTGCGCAGCTACACCCGGGCGAGGCAGGCCACCGCTGACGGCATTTTCAGCCAGGAGATTGTGCCGGTCGAAGTGACACAAAAGCGCAAGACCGTGACTGTCCGCGAAGACGAAGAGCCGACCCGCTTCGACGAGGAAAAGCTTCGCAGCTTAAGGCCGGCGTTTAATGACGACGGCACGGTCACCGCCGGCAACGCCTCGAGCATCAATGACGGCGCGGCGGCGCTGCTGGTCGTGAGCGAGGACCGGCTTGGGGGGTTGGCCGGCCGGCCGGCAGCGCGGATCGTGGGCGGGGCCACCTTCAGCCGGGAGCCGGAGTGGTTCACCATTGCACCGATTGGGGCGCTGAAAAAGCTGCTCGACCAAGTCGGCTGGACGGTCGACGATACGGACCTGTTCGAGATCAACGAGGCCTTCGCCGCGGTGACACTTGTCGCGGAGCGAGAATTGGCGATCCCGCCCGAGAAGGTCAATATCCTCGGCGGGGCGGTGGCGCTGGGGCATCCGATCGGATGCAGCGGCGCACGCGTGCTGGTGACGCTGCTGACGGGCCTGTTGCACACCGGCGGCAAGCGCGGGATCGCCTGCCTGTGCGTCGGCGGAGGGGAAGCGGTTGCGCTGGCGGTGGAAATGGCTCAACGCTGAAAAAGGGGACTGGTTCCGCACAAACGCCGCCGGCAGTCTCGTACTCATTCAAGCCGCGGTGCCTGTCCTCTTTTTCAGGGCGATGGGTACTGGTGCCGTTGAAATGGGACAGGCATCTTATCGCCGCCGCCGATCGTTCGAGACTTTGCAACGCCACCTGGCGATAAGCAGCCAGTCCCATTTCCGCGCCATTCAGCCGCGACGCTTGCGCTTCTTGCCCCGGCTCTCTTGCTTCGCACCTTTCTTCCCGCCACCGGACGGCTTGCTGCCACGGGCGGCGGCCGATGCCTTCCCGCCCGCACGCCGCGCCTTCTGATCCGGGCGATCTCCGGCCGCGCGACTGCCGCCCGCCTTGGCCGGTTTGCCGTGCGATGCTCGGGCGATGCGCCCCACCAGGCGGAAATCGAGCTCGCGCCGATCGATATCCACCCGGGCCACCTCCACCCGCACCGCATCGCCCAGCCGGTACGAGTTGCCCGTGCGATGGCCGCTGAGAGTGTGCGCCGCCCGGTCGAAGCGGTAATAGTCGTCCGACAGGGCGCTGACGTGGATCAGGCCCTCGGCCGGAAGCTCGACGCCCTGTACGAATAGCCCGAATTCCTCGACGCCCGTGATGATGCCGACCATCTCCTCGCCGATCCGCTGGCTCATGTAGTTCAGCAGTTTGACCTTCGTCAGCTCGCGTTCGGCCTGCTCTGCGCGTTGCTCGCGCTGGCTGCAGTGCTCGCCGAGCACGAAATGTTCATCGAGATCCTGCTTGGGCGGCTTTCCGCGCACCAGCGCCGTCAGCAGCCGGTGCACGGCCAGGTCAGGATAGCGCCGGATTGGCGAGGTGAAGTGGCAATAGCATTCGCTCGCCAGCGCGTAGTGGCCTTCTTCCTCCGGGCTGTAAACCGCCTTCTGCATGCTGCGGAGCACCGCATAGTTGACCGCGTGCTCCTGCGGCGTGCCGTGCACCTCGCGGAGCAGTTCCTGAATCGCAAAGCGGCTCTCCAGGCTCTCGGTCTCGAAGCCCAGCTCGCGAACGAACTCCGTCAACTGCAGCAGCTTGCGCGGGTCGGGTGCGGCGTGCACACGGCGGAGGAAGAACAGCTCATTGTCTTTGAGCATCTGCGCGACGGCCTCGTTGGCCGCCAGCATGAACTCTTCGATGATCTGGTGACTTATGGTGTGCTCAACCAGGTGCGCCCCGGTCACCCGGCCGTCGCGGTCCAGGTCGACCTTCACCTCGGGCATGGTCAATTCGAGCGATCCGCGCTTCATCCGCCGGCCGCGCAGGATCATCGCCAGTTCGTGCATCTCGCCCAGCAGACGATGCACGTCGGGCGCCAGTTTCTCTCGCCACTTTTCGCGATCGGCTAGGAAGTCGTCCACCTCCTCGTAGGTGAAGCGGCGCTTGCTCTGGATGGCGGCCTTATGTACCTCCACGTCTACCCGGGCCCCGTCCGGAGTGAACTCAATGGTTGCGCTGAGCGTGTACCGCACGCGGTCCGGCTGCAGGCTCGCCAGGTTATTGGAGATCGTCTCCGGCAGCATCGGGATGACCTCGTCGGGAAGGTAGACGCTGGTCGCCCGGTCCCGGGCTTCCCGATCGAGCGGCGACTTCAGCCGCACGAAGTGCGAGACGTCGGCAATGTGGACGCCCAGCTTCCAGTGGCCGCCGTCGGTCCGTGCCAAAGAGATGGCGTCGTCAAAGTCGCGGGCGTCGACCGGGTCGATCGTGATGATCGTCTCGCCGGTCAGGTCGCGCCGTCCGCTGCCGATCGACTCGTCGAACTCGTCCGCCTGCCCGCGGGCCGACTCGAGCACGTCCTCGGGAAAGGGCCCGGGCAGGCCGAACTCGTGGATGATCGACAACGTATCGACGCCCGGATCACCGCGTTTGCCCAACACATCGAGGATCACACCCTCGCCCTCGTGCGTGTGCGAGGGGAAGCGAACCATCTCGAGCACGACCTTATCGTCCGACCGCGCTCCCTTGGCTCCGGGATCGCCCACCAGGATGGGGTCGGTGAAGATCTTGCCATCGACCTGCACTATGCCCAGTCCGGCCCGCTCGAAGTACGTGCCGACGAACCGGTGCGTTTCCCGCTCGATCACTTCCAGAATGACGCCTTCGGGCCCGGGCCGGCCGGGGCGAGCGTGCTTCTGCCGCACCTGCACCAGCACAACATCACCGCTGGCGGCGTCTAGCGAATTCTTGGCGGCAACATAGATGTCTTCGGTCTTGCCGGCACTGCGCAGCGTCCCGGTCGGCCGAACGAAGCCGTATCCGCCGGAGGTGCGCCGAAACTCGCCTGTCACCCGGTCGGACGCATGGGCCGAGGCCGGCCGCACCAGATGCGACGAACCGTAGCTCAATCGCCCTTCGCGGACCAGCTTCTTGATCGCCCGCTTCACCTCGCGCCCGGCGTCGTCATCTACGCCGAGCCGCTTGGCGATCGCCCCCGGTTTGATCGGTTGGTAGTGCGGCGCGCTGACCAGGTCGAGAATCGCCTGGTGCAGTTGTTCGCTATCCATGGGCAGTCGCTTAGTTGGGTGGGACGGTTGGGCCGCGAGCGAAGTTATGAGCTATGCAGTATCTGGCAGGTGGCACAGACATTCCTGTCTGTGCGTTTGTAGCTGACCTCGTAATAATTCAGACTTCCACCGGGTCGGGCTGAACTCTCACGAGCCCAGCTGCCCCCTCTCGCCGGCCCTCTCCCCGAGGAGAGAGGGAGATTTGCAGCCTCACACCTCCCCGATCCGCTTGTACAACTTCCGACCGAGGTTGGCGTGATACAACGTCCACGGGCTGTCGACGTTCGGGTCATCCCGTAACAGTTGGTGGAAGCTGTGCAGCTTAGCGTCGAGGTTGTCCAGATGGTGCAGAGCGACCGCCTCGAGCGTCATCGGCAACTTCGGGCTGCCGTACTCGTACTGCCCGTGGTGGCTGGCGATCATGTGCTTCAGCTCCAGCAGTGCGGCCTCGGGAAAAGGCTCGCCGGAGAGACGATCCGCCTCGCGGACCTTCACATCCAGGATGCTGATGGCGATCAGGATATGCCCGAGCAACTGGCCCGCGTCGGAGTAGGCCAGATCGCGCTCGTAAGTCAGCTCGTCGATCTTGCCCATGTCGTGCAGGACGGCCCCCATCAGCAGCATCTCGGAATCGACCTCGGGATACAGGTCGGCCACCCGCAGCACCAGCTCGCACAGCCCCAGCACATGCTCCAGCAGTCCGCCCTGGTAGGCGTGATGGTTCTTCACACCGGCCGGCGCCTTGCAGAATTTCCGCATGAAGGCGTCGTCCATCAAAAAACACTCGGCCAAGGTGCGGAGGTGCGGCTGCTTGACGCCGCGCAGGATCTCCGCCAGCCGCATTGCCATCTGATCGATCGCGGTACCAGGCAGCGTGAGGAAGTCCTCTTCCTGCACCTCGGTCAGTTCAGCCCGGCGGATGCTGTTGGCGATCAGTTGCAGGTTGCCTTGAAAAAGCTGTGTCGCCCCTTCAACTACGACATAGTCGCCGTTCTCGATGTTGCGATAGTCCTGTTCGCTGGCGTTCCACAGCCGCGTCTCGATCGAGCCGCTACGGTCGGAAAGCTCCGCTTGCAGGTAAAGGTTGCCGTTGCGATTCGGGCGAAGTTGCTTGGCCGAGATCATGAATATCTGGTTGATATTCTCCTGATGCCGAAGCTGTTTGACGAACCGACGGGAAGTCGACGTACTCATTTTCCGAAAACTCACTTCCTAATGCGCAATACCGTTGAGAGGGCCCAACAAGGGGGAAGCGACGAGGCCGCGATGTGGGCGCAAACCACCATTCTAGCCCAATCGCCGCCAGTCCGGTAGCACCGCGGCGGGTGAGCGTATTGCCCCTTTTGCCGAGCGTGCGCTAGAATGCGAGGCTTCCCGTCGGCCGTTTTGCAGCACCGTCCTCCGCTTAAGAAAAACCCCGCTTCCATGGCCAAGCAGCCCGCAAACGCGATCAGCCCCACCCGAGAAGAAGACTATCCGGAATGGTACCAGCAGGTCATCAAGGCCGCCGACTTGGCCGAGAATTCCGATGTCCGCGGGTGCATGGTGATCAAGCCCTGGGGTTACGCCATCTGGGAAAACATGCAGCGCACCCTTGACGGCATGTTCAAAGAGACCGGCCACGAGAATGCCTACTTCCCGCTGTTTATCCCGATGAGCTTCCTGGAGAAGGAAGCGCAGCACGTCGAGGGTTTCGCCAAGGAATGCGCCGTGGTCACGCACCACCGGCTGGAGCCGTCGCCCGAGGGCGGCCTACGCCCTGCCGCGCCGCTTGACGAACCGCTGATCGTCCGCCCCACCAGCGAAACGATCATCGGCGCCACCTACGCCCGCTGGGTGCAGTCATACCGCGATCTGCCCATCCTCATCAACCAATGGGCGAATGTCGTCCGCTGGGAACTGCGGACGCGGATGTTTCTACGCACCACCGAGTTCCTCTGGCAAGAGGGCCACACAGTCCACGCCACCCGCGAAGAGGCCATGGAGGAGACGCTCAAGATTCTCGACCTGTACGCCGACTTCGCCGAGAACTCGATGGCCATGCCCGTGATCAAAGGCGAGAAGACCGCGGGCGAGCGCTTCCCGGGTGCGGTGGCCACCTACAGCATCGAAGCCATGATGCAGGACCGCAAAGCCCTGCAGTCCGGCACGTCGCATTTCCTCGGGCAAAACTTCTCCAAGGCGCAAGGCATCAAGTTCCAGGATCAAGAGGGACAAGAAGTCTTCGCCTGGACCACGTCCTGGGGAGTCTCCACGCGACTGATCGGTGGACTCTTGATGACGCACAGCGACGACGATGGCCTGGTGCTGCCGCCGAAGCTGGCACCGGCGCAGGTTGTCGTCCTGCCGATCTATCGGAACGACCAGGAACGCGCGGGCGTGCTGGCCTTCTGCGATCGGCTTGAACGCGAACTGGCCGAATGCCGGTACGACGGCGCGCCGATCCGCGTGCGGCGCGACGACCGCGATCTGCGGGGCGGCGAAAAGACCTGGCAGCACGTCAAGCGCGGCGTGCCGCTGCGGCTGGAGGTCGGCCCCCGCGACGTGGCCGGCGACTCGGTGTTCCTCGCCCGGCGCGACCGCCCCGCCAAGGAAAAGTCCGGCGTCCCCCGCGCGGAGTTTCTCGCCCAGGTCGGCCACCTGCTGGGCGAGATCCAGGCAGGGCTACTTGAACGGGCCCGCACGCTTCGCGAGCTGCACAGCCGTCGAATCGACGACCTGGCCGAGTTCGAAGCGTTCTTCACGCCGAACAGCGCCGAGCGGCCGGAGTTCCACGGCGGCCTGGCGTGGTGTCACTTTGTCGATGACACGCCCGAGATGAAAGAGAAGCTGCAAAAGCTCAAGGTCACGGTGCGCTGCATCCCGCACGACGAGCCCGAGGAAGACGGCCGCTGCATCTTCACCGGCCAGCTCAGTCGCCGCCGCGGCGTGTTTGCCAAGGCGTATTGAGCTTCTCGGCGCACGCGCTATCATCTGGTGACACAGACATTCCAGTCTGTGCGTAGCTGAATTCGCAAGAATTCAGCCGCCTTGAAGACAGCGAGTCGTCCACTTTTTGACCCCGCTATGACGCTCCAGTAGACTGGCTCGGCGTACTTCTTCTCAACGTCGGCGCCCGTGCTCATTCCGCGCTGCGCCACACTCGGGGCATCGCCGTGACCGATCAAACCGCTCAGACACTCTCGCCGGACGACGCACAGCTCGCGGCCGTTTTGCGGCTGGCGCTCGTACCCGGTGTCGGTCCGCGGCTGCGGCAGAACCTTCTCGAATCGTTCGGCACGTGCCAAAGCATACTGGAAGCTTCGACGGAGCAACTCCGCCGCACGCCCGGCATCGGCGCCAAACTGGCCGACCGAATCGCCGCGGCCCGCGACCAGATCGACGTCGAGGCCCTGCTCACCCTCGCCGCGCGTCACGGAATCGACGTCCTCACCGAGTCGAGCGACGGCTACCCACGCATGCTCCGCGAAATCCACGATCCGCCGGGCGTGCTGTTCGTCCACGGTCAATTGCAGCCGGTCGATGCTCTGGCCATCGCCATCGTCGGCACGCGCCACGCCAGCCATTACGGCCGCCAGCAGGCCGAACGGCTCGCCGGCAGTCTCGCCCGCGCCGGGCTGACGATTGTCAGCGGACTGGCCCGGGGCATCGATGCGGCGGCCCATCGCGGCGCGCTCGCCGCTGGCGGTCGCACGATCGCGGTACTGGCCAGCGGCCTCTTGAACATCTATCCGCCCGAGCACGTCGACCTGGCCGACGAGGTCCGGCAGCACGGCGCCGTCGTCAGTGAAGCGCCGCCCCGCGCGCAGCCGCTGGCCGGAGCGTTTCCGCAGCGGAACCGGCTGATCAGCGGGCTGTCGCTCGGCGTGATCGTCGTTGAGGCCGCCACCCGCAGCGGCGCATTGATTACCGCCCGGCATGCGACTGAACAGGGCCGCGAGGTGTTCGCGGTGCCCGGCCGCGTCGACAACCGCCTGGCTCACGGCTGCCATCGGCTGCTGCGTGACGGAGCGAAGTTGGTCGAGACGGCCGACGACGTGCTGGAGGAACTCGGCCCCCTGGTGGAAGCGACTCCGCGCGACGACGGCACGACGATCCACCATCCGGCCGAGCTGTCGCTCAATGACGTCGAGCAGCAGGTACTCCAGGCAGTCGGCACCAACCCCACGTCCCTGGACGCGGTGATCCGCACCAGCGGCCTTCCCGCCCCGCGAGTGCTTTCGACGGTCAGCGTCCTGGAGATGCGCCGCCTGCTCCGCCGCGTGAGCGGCAATCAGGTGATGCGAGGGTGAAACGAGTGCTAGCCAAAAAGAGACAGCCAGTGCTCCGTCGGCCGATGCATCAGCGGCGTTTCGGATACGGCCCCAAGTACCTGCTTCCGTTGAAGTGTATCATGTGGTCCGGAAATTCTCCGATCCAGACTTCTGATTCCCATACGATCGCAGACACATATTTTTTGAATGAACGAAAATCCAGAAATGCGCTAACGTAGACCCTGCCTATAGCACAGTCAGTCAAAGCGGCCTCCAATTCCGCGTGCCGTTTGGGCGAAACGGGCCCATGTGTCGTCACAGCCTCTATCAAGAGCAGCCATTTTCGCTTTTTGTCGTAGAGGACGACGTCAGGTAACTTGTCATGATTCGGTTTCGGAATGTTCAGTTTAGCCAAAGAATCTGCATCGACGATTAGGCGCTTATCCGCCGTATCGCCCAGGTAGAGCACGGTTGCTCCCGGTGCGAAGCGGGGTGCGAACTCTTCAATAATCAGCCGCTGCAGCTCGTTATGAATTCCGGGTGAGAGTTCAACGCGTGAACCATCCGGGAGCGTCACGGGAACTTTTACTAATGCGCGGGCCCGATCGTATGCCGCCGACAGCGCGCCATGCTTCTCGATGAACTTCTCGCACTTCGCCGAAAAGTTGGCTTCGCCGAAAGATCTCAATACTGTAGCGGCTGGCCTTGTGAGTTGGTAGACGGTCTCGCCGCTGTTCGTCGGCCTCTCCGGATCATCGGGGTTGCGGTCGATCAATCGCGCTTGCTCAAATTGATGAATTGTCTGCCGGCGGATCGTTTCTCGACTATTCGCAGCGTAGTTCTTGTTGTAGTGTTCACGCATCCATCCCATTATGTCCCAGATGCGCAGCAACGGCCGCTTGACTCGCGTCCATGCATCGCCTTCCCTTAATCCAGCCAATGCGAGAAGCGTGAGGCATGACCGCTCGTTCAGTTGCTGTTTGGGCATACCGAGGCTTTTTAAGATTTCTAACGCTTCATTGCGCTTGCTCATCGCGCTGCCTCGACCAGCTCATCGATCAGGTAGCATGGTAATCCGATTGCTTGGCCAACTACGTTTTCAACGGTGGCACAATCCTTCAAATCATATTCCTGGATTTTCTCCCCAATCTTTTCTAGAGTTTGCTGATCGGGCACGGGCATGCAGCGAATCTCCGCTGCATTGACCTGCGTGTTGCCGCTAATCGCCCGAAAGTATCGGTCGACAAACGCTGAATTGAAGAAAGCCGCAAGCCCGTAGGCTTCTGGACGAGTTAGACGAGCATTTCGTCGATATACGTAATTCAAATGGTTCTCTAGCCCGACCCATTCCGAATACGAGTCCGAGGGATTCACAATACCAGCCACAAGGCGTCGCTTCTCCTCTTTCGCAGTGAATCGCTTGAGTAGGACGTACCACTCTGCACGTACGAGCAACTTTTTCGACGATTGACTGATTTCTATGTGCGTGGGCTTTCGGTTCTTCGAAAGCATCTGAGTAACAAACGGTCGAACGTTGTGCATCCAGAAGAGCGGCGCAGTATCCTCGGCTCGCTCGAAACGAAGAAGCTTCGTTGCTCGAAAAGTGACGACGGGGCCGGTTGAGATTTCGAATCCAAGGCTACGGAACCTGGCGGGTAGGGAATCCATCGACGTGACGAGTTCATGTTCGAAGCGACTCATAGTCACTCGAATAACAGATTCTTCATTGCTGTTATCGATAACCTTGTCGTACGCGACTGAATTTCGGACAAGTGCCCTTAGGTCTCGCCCGACGCAATTTGTCAAAACGACGTCTTTTGGCTTGCCTCCCTTTTCGGCACGTAGGATCACGTTCTCTTGGAGCACTGAGTCGCCTCGAAATGCGTCGCTCCGGCTTTCGAACACGTGGATCTGTCGCACCGTCATTCGGTCCAACAACCACCTCCGGAACCGCTTAAAGTACGATCCATTGAAGTAGCTTCTTGGAGTGATAGCGACCATTTCACCGCACGGCACTAACAGATCGGCAGATGCGGCCATAAAAAGTGCGTATATGTTCGGCTGGCCGTGTACGACATGGCCCATCGCACGCGCGTGCGGCGAATCCTTGCGGAGCTTAAAGTACGGTGGATTTAGAATAGCGAGATCAAATGACGCTTGCGGACCGTTCTCGAAAAGGTTGCGCTGCGTGTTCGCCAGAATGAAATCGTCGACTCGAATGTTAAACCTCAATTCGTGACCGGCGGCGCGCAACGCCTTCTGGCATTGATTCATTGTGGCTTCGAGCGTCGCGATCAAGCTCGGATCGTTCTCCCATAGTTCAAACAGTACATACCGACGTGAGCGCTCCGCGAGCAGCCTCTGACAGATGGCAGCCGAGAGCGTGCCGACACCGGCGCCCGGATCCAGGATTCGTACAGTTCCCTCGGGGATCGCGGAAAACATCTCAGCCATGAATTGTGCGATCGCTGCTGGTGTACCGAAGTGCCCTCGTTCCCGTCGCTCTGAGGCGGAAGTTGACGCATCATGGCGCTGTTGCTGTTCGGCTGCAAACTGGACCAATTCTCCCACTTTCACGATCTCCAGCTCGTTGGATTGGTAGAGAAGTCCGTTGATAAACGTAGAAGCGCAAGAGTATCGTATCGGCTTCGTCGCGTTGCAGAAAGCCATCGGCTTACATTCGGAGGTTTCGAGGCGCGGGATTGAACTGAGTGTTACCAGTTATTGCCGAGCGATTACGTGAAACGAGAAGGGGCAGGTTGCATGGGTTATGTTGCGAGACTCAATCCTTCACCGGCTCCCTTGCACAAACTCCACAAATGTCTGCGCGGCGGTCGAGAGCCGCTCGCCGGAGCGGGTGAGGATGCCGGAGTCGATCGGGCGGACCTCGTCCGACAGCGGGCGCACGCCCACCCGCCGGCCGCGCGTGACCGCGCCACTGGGGAGTAGCGGGACGATCGACACGCCCAGGCCCGCCTCGACCATCCGCACGATCAGGTCGGTGTTGGTCGTCTCCATCTCGACCGCCGGTGCGATGCCGCGCCGCAGGAATGCATCGACCAGGTGCTGGCGACCCGTCGAGCCGCTCTCGTACAAGATCAGCGGATGCTCCGCCAACTGGGCCAGCGTTACCTGTTCGTGCCGCAGCAGCCGATGACGGGCCGGCGTGATCACGCTCCAGTTCATCGAGAACAGATGCGAGTAGGCCAGCTCCGGCGAAGGAGCGTACGGCGCCGCCACACCGAGCGACACGTGTACGTCCTCCAGCAGCACCTGCTCGATGTCGCGCTCGGTCCGCGAGGTGAGCCGCACGCGGATGTCCGGATAGGCCGCGTGAAACTGCCGCACGGCGTCGATCAGCACATACGCGATCAAGTAGTGGCTGGCCACCACGTTCACCTCGCGCGGCCGGCCGGACTCGTCGAACAGCTCGCACAGCTCGCCGGCGCGGTGCAGGAACTCGATGGCGTGCGGCAAGAATCGCTTGCCCTCGGGCGTCAGCGGCGTCATCCGCCGCATGCCGCGGCTCTTGCGATACAGCGGCACACCCAGCCGCCGCTCCAGGGCCAGCAAACGGTTGCGCACGCCCTGCTCGGTGATGTGCAATTTCTCGGCCGCCGCGCGGAGGCTCCCCTGCCGGGCCAGCTCGACCAGCGCGGCCACCTGATCGGTAGAAATCGAGGGTGTGGTCTCCATGGCCGGGCTCCGGTTACTGCTGGATAACAACAATTACCATTATACATTCGAGTATTAACAGTTTTGTGTTTTTCACCTGCCCAGGTAGGATTCCAATTGGAGACGCCCGGCGGCCCGCCGGTGCGCGAAAACCGCGTGGGGGCTGGGACAAGTAAGGGAGAGAACAAGTCATGCGAAACAGCATCCTGATCGCCGCCCTGGCGGGCGTAGTGGTTGCGGCACTGACCATCGGTCGGGCGGAGACGAAAGAGGCCTCCGACCGGCTCGTCGTCCACGAGTGGGGAACCTTCACCTGCATTCAGGACGAGCAGGGCCACGAGCTGACCGGCGTGAACATCGACGACGAGCCGGTGCCTGAGTTTGTCCACAACCTGCAGCCGTACCTGCTCAATGCGCCGCTCATCAGCAGCGACTACTGGCAGTACCGCCAAAAGGCCTCGCCGCGGCAGCATCCGCTGGTGACGATGCGGCTGGAAACGCCGGTCATCTACTTCCATCCGCCGGCCAGGGCGAAGTTGCCGATGACGCTGGACGTCGACGTGGCGTTTCGCGGCGGCTGGCTGACCGAGTTCTATCCGTTGGCCCGGCCGGATGCCCCCGGCTTGAAGCAGGGCATTTTCGAGTTCGGCGAACTGACCCCCCAAACCGTTGGCCGGCTCTCCTGGAAGGATCTGCAAGTCGGCACGCAGGCGGTCGGCCCGCAAACCGACGAGCACGTCTGGACTGCGCCGCGGCAGGTGATCTCGGCCGACGTCACCGCCGCCAGCGGTGAGAGCGAGCGGTACCTGTTCTATCGCGGCGTGGGCAATCTACGCGCCCCACTGCGGGTGGCGACCGACATCGGCAGCGAAGAGTTGGCGATCCGCGGCAACTTTCAGGACGTGCTCGCGCCGGACCAGCGCGCAACAATTCCGCGGCTGTGGCTGGTGCACATCCGCGACGACGGCAAGACAGCGTTTCGCGAGATCGACGCGATCGAAGCGACCGCCTCGCCGGACGACGTACTGGCGGTAGTCCGCGCAAACTTCGAAGAAGCGGAATATGATGCTGACAACCTCGATGCCGTGCAAACCCAGATGCACACCGAGCTAGTGGAAGCCGGGCTCTACCCGGACGAGGCGGCGGCCATGCTGGCCACTTGGCGCCGGGCGTACTTCCAGAGCCCCGGCCTGCGGCTGTTCTTCCCGGTGCCGCGAGCGTGGACCGATCTTTACCTGCCGCTGGAGCTTTCGGTGGCTGCGGAAATCGAACGCGTGATGATGGGCCGTATCGAGCTGATTACGCCCCGGCAGCGCGAGCTACTCGCCCGGATCGCGGCCGGACCGGCCTCCGACGGCAAGTGGATCGACGCGATACCGCACTCGCACAGCGCCGCGGTCGAGCGAATCCGCGCCGGCCGTGCCGACTTTGGCGACCCCGGCGTAGCAGTGCCTGACGACTACGCCGCGTACGTCGAGCTAGGCCGCTTTCGAAATGCGTTGGTTGTCGCCGAGGAACGCCGGCGCCCGACCGAGGCGATCAGCAAGTTCATCGACACCTACGCCCTGCATCCGTACCGCTGGGAGGCAAAAGAATAGCGAATGGGTGCCAAGGCGGGCTTGTTGTCCCGCCGTGCCGGAGCCGTTCCAGTTGGCTGCAATGCACACACAGGAATGTCTGTGCCACCATGCCGTCCATGGCTGCCAATCAACCGGCCGGCGGTCGCATCGCGGCGAGAATCGCCGGTTCGTCGTCGACTTCGACCAGTTCCACCTGGCCGATGCGAACCGGCAGGATGAAACGCAATCGGCCGTGCTCGGCCTTCTTGTCATGACGCATGTGACCGAGCAGCTCAGCGGCCGGCAGTTCCGGCATGTCGACCGGCAGACCGAGCGCCGCGAGCAGCGCGTGTTGCCGCGCGGTCGTGGCCGCGTCGATGCGACCCAGCCTTTCGGCCAGCCGCGAAGCGCACAGCATGCCGATCGAGATCGCCTCGCCGTGCAAAAGCGTGCCGTAGCTTGCGGCGGCCTCTAGGGCGTGGCCGAACGTGTGGCCGTAGTTGAGTACCGCCCGCAGGCCGGACTCCTCGCGCTCGTCCTGCTCGACGACGTCCGCCTTCAGCCGGCAGCAGCGGGCGATCACATGGACCAACACACTCGGCTCGCGGCGGTTGAGCGCCTCGATGTTCGCCTCCAGGTATTCGAAAAAGTCCGCATCAAGGATCACGCCGTATTTCACGACTTCGGCCAAGCCGGCACGGTAGTGACGGTCCGGCACGCTGGCTAGCACATCGGTGTCGATTAGCACGCCGATCGGCTGCCAGAACGCGCCCACGATGTTTTTCGCTTCCGGCAAATTCACGCCGACTTTGCCGCCGACCGAGCTGTCGACCTGGGCGAGCAGCGTCGTAGGGATTTGCAGCAGCGGAATACCCCGCGCGAACCCGGCGGCCACAAAGCCAGCCAGATCGCCGACCACGCCTCCTCCCAGGGCAATGACCACACTCTGCCGGTCGGCGCCCGCCCGAAGCATCTCCCGCCACAGGCGAACGGCCTCGTCAGGCGACTTGCTCGGTTCGCCGGCCGGCACCGTAAGCAGCGTGTGCGGCAGTCCGGCCGCGGCAAGCCGCTCGCTCACCCGCTGCCCGTAGAGCGGTGCCACCTCGCTGTCGGTGACCACCACGGCGCGGCTGACCCTGCGGAGCGAGCGCAGGAAGCTGTCGACCGCGTCGAGGTTGCCGCTACCGATGTGGATGTCGTAGCTACGCGGTCCGAGCCGGACGGGGACGCTTTGTACCGAGTCGCTCACGGCGAAATCCTGGCGGGTGAATGCGGAAGTGGAGGCACCTCGCCGAGCGATGCATCCAATCGGTCGGAGCGGCTGCTCGGACGATCAACGTTTTGAAAAATGGGACAGGCACCTCGCGATGCCAGTTAACTCAGGGGAATTCTTCACGTACTCGGAGGCGAGTCCCATCTTTTCAATAGCCGCGATCGCGCCGCCGCCGGCTACGAAGCCAGCCGCTGGACGTCCTCCGGCGTGACAATAATCCGCCGGCAAAAGCCGGTATGCGTGCGGATGTACTCCAGATGCGAGGCTTCGTCCGGTTTCTCGTGCAGCAGCTTTTCCAGCCGCTGCCGCTCGTGCGCCTCCCACTCGTCGTACTCGTCCGGCCAGACCGTTTCGGTCTCCATCACCAGGGCTTCGCGATACGGATCGAACTTGTCAGGCATGGCGGCTCAAAGCTTTTGCAAGGGGGAGAGGCGTCGTGAAGTGGATGCAATCCTTCCGGCAGCCGACCGCCGAAGAGGAGAGGTATTTTGCGACAACGGCTAGTATACTTTCCGTACGACGAGTGAAAAGTGGAAGATCGCCCCGCCACCGCAGGCGGACCGTACTTCGTTTCCGTATTTCCTAGCCGGCCGCCGCCCGCGGCCCCGAGCCGCCTGCCCATGCGAGTCTCCGGCAAACTGATTGTGTTGACGCTGGTCGCGCTGGGCCTGGGCACAACGCTGTTCAGCCTGTGGTTCACCTACCGCTCGACGTACCGCACGCTAAGGATGTGGGGTCCGGAGACGGCGCGGCTCATTCAAGCAGCCCAGCAGGTGACGGTCCTGCGGCTGGAGCCGGACATCGGAGACGTGGCGGTCGACGGGCCGCGGCTCCAAGTGGGCGGCGAGACGCTCCCTATTGCCCAGCAGCGGGACTTCAGCCAGGTGCGGGGGCTGATTCATCTCCGCCAGGCACTGCTGCAGGACGCCAATTTCCGCTGGGACGCCCCACTGGACGAGTGCCAGCCGATGTGGGGCTACGCCCTACGGTTCGAACAGCAAGGCCGCACCGCGACGCTGGCCTTCTCGCTCGATTGCGGCCGGGTGGCGCTGGCCGACAGCGATACCGCGGTGGCGCTCTCACCCGCGGTGACCGAGGGACTGGCAGATTTCTTCGCCGAGAGCTTTCCCAAACAGGCCGAGCCGCCGGCGTCCGAAGTCGCCGAGTAACTCTGCACCGGCGGCAACGCGCTGCCCAGCCAAATCCGCCGCTGGCGGTGATACTCGTAGCCGGGATGGCCTGGGCAGTAGAACATCGTCGTCAGTACGACCAGCGTGCCAATCAGTGCGGCGGTAATCCAATAGATGCGTCGCTTGCGGTCAAACACCGCCATGCCATAGAGCGCCCCGAACAACAGCCCCGACACGTGCGCGATGTTGGCCACCGGCATCAGGTTCATCAGCGTGGCGAAGATGCAGAACACCAGCCAGCCCATCATTACCAGCACCACCTGCTGATCGCACACCAGGTAGAACTCCGGCGCGTACTGCCGGCCCACCCAAATCATGCCGAACAGGCCGTACATGATGCCGGAGAGGCCCAGGGCGCCGATCTGGCCATTGATCGGCTCATCGTAGTTGCTGATCACAAATTCCGGCAGCATCGATACGTAGGCCAACAGCACGATCAGGCCCAGCGTTCGATACGAGCCGAAGCGGTGTTCTACCGCCGGTCCGAAAGTTGCCAGCCAGTAGACGTTAAAAAACGCATGCAGCGGGTTGGCGTGCAGCAACGTCGTGGTGAAGGGGCGCCACAGCTCGCCGGCCCACATCGGTGACAGAATCCCCAGCTTGAAGTCGTTGTAGTAAACGTGGCGCCGCTCGGGGTCGAACACGCAGACCAGTTCGATTGCCACGGCGATCGCCGTGATCAGCAGCGTCACAGGCGTGCGCTGGAAGTTCATCACGGGGCGGGGAAGCATGGCGCGGCTCGGTCAGGTCTCGTTGCTGGGGCGACCGCCGGCCGACTGGCCGAGTTGTCCGCTCTGCAGAAGCTGCTGGGCCTGTTCCACCTCACGATAATAGTCGCGGCGCTCCAACAGCCGGGCCGCGTCGGCATCGACGACCGCCACCACGTCCCGATGCAATTGCAGGGCCGAGGCGGTTACTTGCGCCGTGACGGGGCCTTCCACCGCGTCCCGAATCGCCCTGGACTTCGCCTCACCGGTCGCCAAGAGCAGGCACCGCCGCGACTCGAGGATCGTGCCCACGCCCATGGTGACCGCCAGCCGCGGCACCTGCTCGGCGCTGCCGAAGAACCGGGTATTGTCGCGGATGGTTTCGGAAGTGAGGGTCTTCAGCCGCGTGCGGCTTCCCAGCGAGGAGCCCGGCTCGTTGAACGCGATGTGGCCGTCGCTGCCGATTCCCAGCACTTGCAGGTCGATGCCCCCGGCCGCGGCGATTTTCCGCTCGTACTGCGGGCAGTAGGACTCGAAGTCGAGCGCCCGCCCGTCGGGCACGTTCGTGTTTTTGGGGTCGATGTTCAGATGGTCGAACAGCTCGCTCTGCATGAAGTGACGGTAGCTCTGTGGATGCGACGGCGCCAGGCCGATGTATTCGTCGAGGTTGAAGGTCACGACCTGCGAGAAGTCGAGCCCCTGGTCGCGATGCATGTGGATCAGCTCGCGATACATGCCCAGGGGCGTACTGCCGGTGGCCAGCCCCAGCACGCTCGCCGGCTTGCGGCGGACCAGGTCGGCGACCAGGCGCGCAGCCCGATCGGCAACGGCGGCGGCATCGGCTTCAATAATCACCCGCATCGAGCGGTTCCCAGTCCAGTGGCGGCGTCCAGTAGCGGCGATTGCCACAACTTTGTAACCCAGCTTCGGTGGAAAGCCAACCGGGGCTCGCCCTGCATCTGTCTTCCGCGTCGCGGCAATCGCCCGAGGCGGCACCTCTGCTTCGTAGCTGAACTCTCACGAATTCAGCTACGGCAAGGTGAGTCTCTCACGATTTCAGCTACCACATCTGCTATCACGCATCCGCCTAGGCCGTCGCGGCGGCCTTACTTATAATGCCGGGCTAGTTCACGGACGACGCGCGGAGCGGTCCCGCTCGCGCAGCCACCTGGCGGAGCCGGTCCCATGCGTTCGATCGCCATCATCAATCAAAAGGGCGGGGTCGGGAAGACCACCACCGCGGTCAATCTCAGCGCAGCGCTGGCCGACACCGGCAAGCGCGTCTGTCTGGTTGACCTCGATCCTCAGGCGCACGCCTCGCTCCACTTGGGCGTCGACCCGAGCACCGGGTTGCCCACCATCTATGACGTGCTGATCAGCGACGCGCCGCTGTCAGACGCTACGCGGCAAGTCGACCACAACTTGTATGTGGCCGGGTCGCACATCGACCTGGCGGCGGCCGAGGTCGAATTGGCCGGCGTGGTCGGGCGCGAAGTGATCTTGCGAGACAAGCTGCGCGCGCTGGGCGATCAATACGATTACGTATTGATCGACTGTCCGCCGTCGCTCGGCCTGTTGACGCTCAACGCCCTGAGCGCGGTGGACGACGTTTTTCTTCCGCTTCAGCCGCACTTTCTGGCGCTGCATGGCTTAAGCAAACTGCTGGAGACGCTCGAACTGGTCGCCAAGCGGCTCAACGGTCGGTTGCGTCTGGCCGGCGTCGCACTGTGCCTGTACGAGTCCGGCACGCGGCTGGCTTCGGAGGTGCAGGACGACGTGGCGGAGTTTTTCCGGCAGGCCCGAGGGCGGCAGAACTGCTGGAGCGGTGCGAACTTGTTCGAGCATCATATCCGGCGGAACATCCGCTTGGCGGAAGCCCCCAGCTTCGGGCAATCGATCTTCCAGTACGCGCCGGACTCCAATGGGGCGGTCGACTATCGGTTGCTGGCGGAAGAGGTGCTGCTGCTGTACGAGCAGCAGGCGCTACGCAGCGCGTGCTGATGGGTGCTGATGCTATTGCAAAGTGGCACAGTCATCTCAGTCTGTGCGGTCTCGCCTATGCGCAGCGACACACGCAAGAATCGAAGAAACCCAGAGGGAGAGAGAGAAAGGCGCCGCCTCACACGATGACGCTGGTCAACTGCTGAAATGCCGGGTCGTTGCGGACTGGATCGAAGTCGCGCTCGTCGGGGATCAAGTCGCGAAAGTTCGAGTCGATGTCCAGCGCCCGGGCGAGACACTCCAACGAGAGCCGCTTGTTGCCGGCCAGGCTGAAGTAACAGGCCAGGTTGTAGTGCAGGATAGCTTCCTCGGGCGCAATGGTGAGTGCGGTTTCGAGCATCTCGACCGCCTGGTCGAGCTGTCCCAGCCGCTTGTAGCACCAGCCCATCGCCAGCAGAATGTGGATGTCATCCGGAAAAGCGACAGTCGCCTGATGGAAACAATCTAGGGCGTCCGCGTGACGATGAAGCGACCGCAGCGCTTCTCCGCGGAGATAGAGAGCCCTGCCGTGCAGGGTCTGATGCTCGCCCCACTCGGACAGCACCTCTAGCGCGCGCTGCGGCATGCCCAGCTCGAGGTAGCCCTCAGCCTGGGTGACGATCTTTTGCCGGCGAATTCGCTGATGAGAAGCCATCTGGCGTTCGACTCTCCTAGAGCGGTATAGCGTCGCCCGGGAGCGACTGCGTTCTCGACATTCCATTCTAGTCATATGGCGGAGGAACTCCAGCGACGCGCGCTCGGATTGCGGCGCAACTTGCGGCACACCAACAAGAAAAGGGCACGGTTCCAGTTGGACCGGTTACGGCCAGCCGCCTCGATAGGGCGAATGCACCGGCGCGCCAGCTAAAGGCACAGCCCGCGTCGCCGAGTGCGAGCGCGAGTTGGTTATTCGGTAGGAGGGGGCTGCATCCTCTTGTTTCGCGGCACCGTCTTGGAACCAGCGGACGGGCGGCTCCGCAGGCGCGGGCAGGGCCGTTGTCGCAAGGACGGAGCATTCTCACCGAGGCGCACGGCGGGACAAGCCCGCCGTGGCACCCCTTGGATGCCCAGCGATAACACCCCTTGAATGCCCCGCCGTGACACTTCGGTGAGGCGGCCGGTACAGCGAAGGCATCGGCGCGGGAGATAGAGCCGCCATCGACCGACCTCGAAGCGCCGCCGCCATTGACCCGCCAACGCAAACGGCCCGCGTCTCGCGCGAGACCCGGGCCGCCTGCAGTCATTCACGGCTGTGGGTTGTACGACGTTACTGCGCGACGGCGGTCGGCTCGTGGGCTTCCTGATAGCTAGCCACCAGCGTCTTGGCCGGCGCGGCCAGATCCAAGACCGGCGCGAATTCGGCGACTTCGCCGTCGATCCGCGCGAGGAAGCTTTCCAGCGGCGGCAGTTCGAGTCCGCAGAGGGAGCGGTAGATCGCCTCGAAGCGGGGAAGCTCGAACCAGCTCGCATCGCACGTAGCCGGCAGCAGCGAAGAGAGCGCTACCGCCAGCCCGCTGGGATCGCGGCCGCTGGTCTCGACTTGCTCTTCCGGTTGGTTGTGATTGGCGATCAACTGCGCGAAGCCGTCCGGCAGGTTCCAATTCTCGGCGATCAGGGCGCCTGCCTGGGCGTGGGTCCAGCCGAATGAATCCCGTTCCAGATCGGAGAGCTTTACCTGGCCGCCTTCGCGGCGCTCGACCAGGTCGGCGTACCTGTCGGAGAGCTCCTTCGCCAACAGCGGTACGGCCATGTCCTGCAACAGGGCGGCGGCAAAAGGTTCCTCGGCGTCTTTTAATCCGAGCAGCTTGCCCAGCGAGCGGGCGAATAGCCCCCGGCGGAGTGAGTCCTGCCACAGGCGCTTCAAATCGAGCGAGCCGCACCGCGGATTGGGCATCAGGCTGAATACCGCGCTCCATAGCGCAAAGTTCTTGATCGTGCGGATGCCGACCAGCGTAATGGCCAGCTTGACGGTGGAGATTTCGCGGGAGAAACCGAAGTACGAGGAGTTAACAAATCGCAGCACCTGGCTGGTCAGGCCGGGATCGGCCTCGATCGGTACCGCGAACTCCGCCGGACCGTTCTCGGGATCCTTGGAGAGCTCGAGCAGGCGGATCGCGCTTTGGGGGAGCGCCGGCAGTTGCGCGCCGCACAGAAGTTGCTTGAGCTTATCGACGGGATGATCGTGGTTGTTCGTCATGATCGGCTAATCCCTAGAGGCGAATGTGAAGTTCCGCCAAGCGTGAGACTTTGCACGCCTGAACGGGTGTTCGATCCCGGCGGCCGGCGGGCGCTGCTTCCCCGCGTTCCACAGAAAACGTAGGTCACAATCAAAAATGGGGCAATTTGATTGTGGCCCCCTTCGGCGCCGCGATTGCCACCCCTCCCGCGGTGGAGCCTGCGGTTGCCTTTTCGCCTCGTCGCGGCAGAGGGGGTGTTGCCAGCCGGCGACGTTGCTCATGCCGGATTGCGACCGGCCCTGGTGCGCTAAGCCCCTGTGGCATGGCCGGTTGCAGCGCAGCGCCGTTCCGCCGCACTTTGCCGGTCCGGCGATTGCACCCCCCTAAAGACCCAACCGGGGCGTCCACTCCGCACTCCCGGCTGTGCCGCCGGCGCGGCGAAGTCGAGGCGGAGACGGGACGACTCGCACGTCTTGCGAGAATTTTACCCCAGCTCAGGTCGGAGCCGCCGTGCGCACCGTTCTGCCGATCTTTCTGCTTCTGTTGGCATTCGCCGTAGCGGCGTGCCGAATGGAGGTGCGCACGCCCCCAGGATACGACGGCCGGCCGGCACGTTGGGTGCGCACTGCTCAAGGCTGGGAGGACGCGAACCGCTGGCAACGGGTCTTGTACCGCCACCGACCTGCCTTGCATCCAGCGGTGGTGGCCGGCGTGCAACTGTTTGCATCGCTTATGGCCCTGCTGGCCTTTCCCGCGCCCGCGGCAACTGGCGCCGCTGTGCCGCTCCGCCGCGACAACCTCCGGCCGCACGTGCACCCACAGGCGACGCCGCAAGCTCGGTAAATTGCGCGCTCTGAGAGCTGTGGCGTGTATTCCAGGCGCCCGTCTGCCGCTCGCGTCCTCTCTCACACTCTCGTTCCGGCCCGTTGCGCCTTCTGGTGCGCACCGCCGCGTATTTGTTTTGACTCGGATGTACGAAATCCGGCGCTGCCGGCCACTATTCTCTGTAGCGGAGGTCGCTCCGCCCGATTTGTACCTTCAAGCGAGCCTGCCGATGCGTCTGACGCTGCGAACCCTGTTGGCTTACCTGGACGACATTCTCGATCCGGCCGATCACGAGGAGTTGGGGCGAAAGATCGCCGAGAGCGAGTTTGCCTCGGCGCTGGTGCATCGCACGCGGGATGTCGTGCGGCGGCTACGACTGGGGGCGCCACAGCTCACCGGCCGCGAGATGGGGCTCGATCCAAATACTGTAGCCGAGTATCTCGACAATACACTGCCGGCCGAGCGCGTGGCGGATTTCGAACGGGTGTGCCTCGAGTCGGATGTCCATCTGGCCGAGGTGGCCTCTTGCCACCAGATTTTGGCCCTGGTGCTGGGCGAACCGGCCGAGGTCGATCCGGAGACCCGGGCTCGCATGTACCAGCTTGCGGCCCAGCCGACGGCCGCGTCCGACGGCCTCGCGGTGACAGCGCCGCCCGACGAGCAGCCGGGTTTTGCCGGCGTCACGCCCTCGTATCAAAACGGCACCACGGCGAGGACGCGCCGCCGGCCGGAAGTACCGGACTACCTGCGGGCTTCGTCGCGGTCCAGATCCCGCCGGCTCATCGCCGCCGCGCTGGTGCTCGTCGTGGCGGTGGCCCTGGCCTGGGCGTTCGTCTGGCCGTGGCCTTTTGGCGCGCAGAAGTTGGGGCAGTCCGACGGGCCGGCGCCGCAAGCTCCCGACGCTTCGGCGGGCGCCCCCAGCGGGACGCCCGACACCACGCCGGGCGACGCCGTACAACCGCAGCCCAACGAGTTCCCACAGGACGAACTTGAACCGGAGCAATCGGCCGCGGTTCGCCCGGACCAGATTGAGCCGGCTCCGCCGATGGGAACCGAGTCTGGAGATGCCGAGCCCGGAGAAGCCGCGCGGGCCGACGCCGCACTGCCGGTCGATCCCGAGCAGGATCCGATAATCGATCCCGACGTCCAGTTGCCGGAGCAAGGGACGCCTCTGGTGAATCCGGTCGAGCCGCAAGGCGACGCGCCGCCCGAGCCCGATCCACTGCCATCGGCCGACGTGGTGCCGGCGGTGCCCGACGTGGGCGCCACCGCCGCCGCGGACGGGGCGGCGGACATAGCCCCGCTGGCTCCTTCGCCGGGAGATATTCCCACAGTCGACGGGGATGCGGCCGACGCGGCCGTTCCGCCCACCCCAGACGGCAACGCGGAGGACATGGGTGATCGCGTCGGCGTCTACAGTGGTTCGGACAAGGACGTACTGCTGCGATACCGCACCTCCGAGGGGCAGTGGTATCGCGTGGGGCCCGGCGAAGTGATCGAGAGCGGCCAGACGCTGTTAGCGCTGCCGGCCTTTCGTCCGTCGGTGACGCTCGTCTCAGGCGCGGTGCTGCAGATGGCCGGCGGCACGCAGGTACGCATCGACCTGCCCGAGGCATCGGGACCTCCGCAGGTGATAATCGACTACGGGCGCGTCGTGCTGCTGAACGCGGGGCGGCCCGGCAGCCAGGTCGCGTTGCAGTTGGGCGATCACACCCGGCGGATCGACTTCGGCGCCTCGCCGGCCACGGTTGCCATCGAATTGAAGCGGCCGCTGTTGCCCGGCGTAGACCCCGCCAGCACCAGCGCCCCGGTCGAGGTGAACATTGTCGCCGTCAGTGGCGGCTTCCAGTGGCAAAACGAGCAGCAGACGATCGAGGTCGAAGCCCCGGCCCAGTGGTCGATCCCCGGCGGCAATCCCGCCCCGCTGATGGGAGAACTGCCCGAGTGGGTCGCCGGCGAGCAACTTTCGGCGAGCGACCGCCTGGCCTGGACTGCGCTGGAAGACGCGCTCGCATTGGACCGCTCGGCCAATCTGAGCCTCAGCGAATTGGTGGACCGCCGTCGGCTGGAGATCCGCTCACTGGCCGCCCGCTCGTCGGCCCACATCGGGCAGTTCAAGCCGTTCATCAGGGCGCTAAACGATACCGATCAACGGGCCGTGTGGCCCCAGCACATCGAGACGCTGCGCGAGGCGCTGGCGCTGAGCCCCGCCGTGGCGGCCGAGGTCCGCCAGGCGCTTCAGGAGGAGCGAGGCACCGACGGACAGACGCTCTACCGGATGTTATGGGGATACAGCCGTGAGCAAGTCGAACAGGGGGCGCTGGCCCAACTGATCGACTACTTGGAGCACGACCGGCTCGACATGCGGGTGCTGGCATTCTGGAATCTCAAGGAGCTGACGGGCATCCGGTTGAACTACTATCCCTACAGCACTCAATTGGAACGGCAGGCGGCCGTGCAGGCATGGCGGCGACGGCTGGAGAGCGGCGAGTTGGTGGTCCAGCCGACTACCTACGGCCAAGCCGCTTCGGCCGAAGAAGCGGCAACCGAGTCGCCCTAAACGTGGCACGGACATTCCCGTCTGTGCTTACCCAGCCGTTTTTTGCTCTCGGGAAGGGCGTTTCCCAGAGGGAGGGGCAGACGTGCGGGGGCCAACGAGCGGCCCACCTCCCGGAATCTGAAACCCCCTTCCTGCTAATGGCTTGCGCCCCGCGCCGGCCGTCCCGGACTGCTTCCCTCTTTCGTCGCCGGAGTTATTGGCTAAACTTATGGGGTTCATCCTCATGCGCCATCCGGGCGGAAAATCGGCGGGGAGTTTGTCGGGCTGCTGCGGCGGCGATATAATTCCCGGCTTCCCTGCGACGGCAAGGCCGTGTCGGAGCTGCAACCCTTTGTTGGGACAAGACTTAGCAGAAAGAGGCACGCTCCGTGCAAATTAACCTGTCGACCCGCCATGGGCAGTTAAGCGATGACTCGCGGGCGAAGATCACCGCCAAAGTGGAGAAGCTGGCGCGGATCTTTGAGCGTCTCACTGCGATTGAGGTAACGGTTGACCTGAAACACGAGGAGCTTCCTCGAGTCGATATTAACGTTTCTGCTGAGCATAAACATGATTTCGTCGCCACCGAACAGTCCAGTAGTTTGATGGGCTCGGTCGACGGCGCGGTTCACAAGGTGGAACAACAGCTTCGCAAGTACAAGGAAAAGGTCCAACAGCGGCACCGCAGCCCCAGCGCCCGGCGCAACGAGGCACCCGGCGCCCCGGAGACGTTGGGCGATTGAACCCCCTGCGATGCTACGCCGCGCCCGAGCCGGCCAGTCGGCGGGTGACGTAGTCCGAGAAAGGGAATTGGGAGAATGAAGTTTGCTGACTTTGTGTGTAGCCCGGCCATCAAGGCCGAGATCGAGGCGATCGACAAAGAAGGGGTCATTCGCGAGTTGACCGCCTCACTTCTCGAAGCCGGAACCATCGCCGGCGACGAGTACGAAAGCATCGTCAAGGCGATCTTGAAACGCGAGGAGTTGGGTAGCACGGGCATCGGACGGGGGATCGCCGTACCGCATACGAAGCATCCCAGCGTCAATCAACTGGTGGGCACCGTCGGGGTAAGCAGCGAGGGCGTGGACTTCAGCAGCCTTGACGGTGAAAGGGTGCAGCTCTTCTTCCTGTTGATCTCGCCTCCCGACCGCCCCGGCGATCACCTGCGGGCGCTAGAGAACATCTCGCGACAGCTCCGCAACGATTCGTTCTGCCGGTTTCTTAAGCAGAGCAAGTCGGCCGATGACATCGCCCAATTGCTCGAAGAGGCCGACAACAACCATTTCGGTACGTAGCGAAAGACACAGGTTCGGCGGGCCCGTGCGGAAGCGGGAAGTCGCGGCGCCAAACGGTGCCGCCAGGGGAAGCCTCCCCGCCCCAAGCGCGCCGGGCAGCCGATAGTCGCGAAGCGGGTCCGATGGCACATCGCCGCGGCGCTCGCGTGGATATACAGATTCATGAGTGGAACACGGGTAACGCGAACGGTCACCATTCTCAACTCCCAGGGGTTGCATGCGCGCCCCGCGGAGATGTTTGCCAAGTGCGCCTCGCGGTTCGAGTCGTGCATCGTGGTGATCAAAGAAGGCAACCGCGTCGACGCCAAGAGCATCCTTCATGTTTTGACCCTGGCCGCCGAATCCGGGACCGAGCTGGTTCTAGAGGCAGACGGGTCCGATGCCGAAGATGCGCTCGAGGCCCTGTCACGGTTGGTCGGAAGCGGCTTTGCCCTCGACGGAAACACAAGTCAGCAGCAGTCGGGTTGAGCGGCAGCGACCGGAGTTTCCGGCGCGCTAGCTTGATTGCTTGCTGGGCCAAACCAAACGTGCGGCGGTGCGCCCCCGGAGGCGTGGCGTCGCCAGAGCGGGCTTTTCGCGGCCGTGCACCGATCGCGCCGGTACGAGAGCCACAGCGCGGCCGTCGCGCCGCCACCAAGAAATACACATGCAACGACTTCAGGGAATTGCCGTTTCGCCCGGCGTGGCGATTGGCGAGGCACTGGTAATGGACCACGAGGGGTTCCGCATCCCTCGGCGGTTCGTTGCGCGCGATGCGGTCGAAAACGAGCTGGAACGGCTGCAGCGGGCCATCGATGCCGGTTCGGAGGAGATCGAGCGCA
The DNA here is from genome assembly GCA_040880125.1 of Pirellulales bacterium. GTDB lineage: Bacteria > Planctomycetota > Planctomycetia > Pirellulales > JBBDJB01 > JBBDJB01. Next base: position 225,485 of record JBBDJB010000054.1, read on the forward strand.
ATCGCGACAGCGTGGCGCTGCAGCTCGGAGATCAATACGCCGCGATCTTCTCCGCGCATCTGCAGATGATCCGCGACCCGCAGCTCCGCAACGAAGTCGAAGGCATGATCCGCGACCGGCACTACTCGCCGGAATATGCCGTCTGCCGCGCACTCCGACGCTACGCCAAGGTGTTCCAATCGCTGGAAAGCCACTACCTGGCCGAACGCGCTAACGACATCTTCGACGTCGAAAAACGGCTCTTGCGGCACCTCTTGGGGCGCCGCCGCGAGGAGCTCTCGCAGATCACCTCGCCGGTGCTCATCCTGGCCCATAACCTCACGCCCAGCGAAACCTCGAACTTCGATCCGAAGTTCGTCCGCGGCTTCGTCACGGAGCTGGGCGGGCCGGGCAGCCACACCGCCATCGTCGCCGAAGGCCTGGAAATCCCCGCCATCGTCGGCACCGGACCCTTTCTGACCGACGTCTCCGGCGGCGAGACCGTCATCATCGACGGCAATCAGGGCCTGGTCATTCTCAGCCCCGATGATGCGACGGTGGCCAAGTACCGCGACGAGGTCGAGGCGCATCGCACGCTGGTAGCCAAACTGGAGACTTTGCGCGAGCTACCGGCCGAAACGGCCGACGGCACCCGCATCCAACTCTTGGGCAACATTGAGTTCCCCCAAGAGGTGCTCCATCTGCAGGACCGCGGCAGCGACGGCATCGGGCTGTACCGCACCGAGTTTTTGTATCTCGGTTCGGATGTCGAACCCACCGAGGAAGAGCACTATCAGGCGTACGTCGCAGTCGTCCGCGCGATGGGCGACCGGCCGGTTGTCATCCGCACACTCGACCTGGGCGCCGACAAGCTACCCGGCGCGTCGACGTCCGAGGACGAGCGCAATCCCTTCCTGGGGCTGCGCAGCATCCGCCTCTCGCTGCGCAATCTGCCGCTGTTTCGCACGCAGCTCCGGGCGATCCTCCGGGCGAGTGCCGAGGGAAGCGTGCGGATTCTCTTCCCGCTGGTCACCACCGTGATGGAACTCCGACAGGCCAAGATGGTCCTGGCGGACGTGATGGAGGACCTCCACGAGAGCGGCGTCCCGTTCAACCGCGACGTCCCGGTGGGCATGATGGTTGAAGTGCCGGCTGCCGTAATGATGATGGACCGCTTCGCCGATGAGGTAAGCTTTTTCAGCCTCGGCACGAACGACCTGATCCAATACACCCTGGCCGTCGACCGCAACAACAAGGAGGTGGCCGGTCTGTACAACGCGGTCGACCCGGCCGTGCTGCGGCTGATTCAAATGGCGATCGATACGGCCGGCCAGCGCGGCATTCCGATCAATCTCTGCGGGCAGATGAGCGGCAGCGCCAGCTACACGATGTTGCTGCTGGGGATGGGGCTTCGCAGCTTCAGCGTCGCCCCCGGTGCGATCCCGGAGATCAAGAAGATCTGCCGTAGCGTCACTATCGAGGATTGTCAGCAGCTCGCCCAGCGGGCGCTAGCCATGGAGAACGCCCGAGACATCAAGAGCTTCGTGAAGAAGGAGATAAGAAAGGCGGTTCCCGAACTGTACGAGTAGCGGCCCGGGGGGCCTGACGGCTTTCAACGCGGTGGCACAGACAAGTAGCTGAATTTTCAAGAATTCAGAACCGCCCCGCGATTTGTCTGAACTCATGGAGTTCAGCTACTGAAAGTTTGGGTGCCACGGCGGGCTTGTCCCGCCGCGCCGACCTCGGCAAACCAGCCACAAAAGGCACATGGACAGACATCGCTACCGAATTCGATTCAGCAAGGAAGGAGACTTGCGGTTCATTAGCCACCGAGATCTGGTGCGCGCCATGGAACGCACGTTCCGCCGCGCCGGCCTGGCGCTGCGCATGAGCGAGGGCTTTCATCCCAAGCCGCGCATGAACTTCCCCTCCGCGCTGGCGCTGGGGATCGAAGGGGCTGATGAAATTATGGAACTGGAGCTGGAAGAGCCGCGCCCGGCCGACGCGCTGTTGGCCGACCTGCGCACGCATGCTCCGCCGGGCATGCAGTTTCGATCGGCCGAGCTGCTGCCCCCCGGCGCGCCCAAAGCGGCCGTTTGCAGGGCATGCTTCGCCATGCCGATCCCTCCCGAGCGGCGGGAATCTTTGAAACAACGTATTGATCAGTTTTTGGCAGAGCGGTCGCACTGTGTCGTGCGGCCGGATCGTGATCGGTCGGTCGACATCCGGCCTCTGGTGGAGTCGCTGGGCCTGGTAGATGGCCAGCTTCGCATGTCACTTCAAGTGCGGCCCGGCGGAAGTGCCCGGCCGCGCGAAGTGCTCGAAGCGCTCCACGTGGCGGATGTCGAGCAAAACGGCTGCTACCTCACGCGAACCGCGGTGGAGCTCCAACAGGCATGATCGATCGCAACTGCCAAAACAGAAACAGGGGACCCGCCTCGCCGCCGTGCGCGCGGGGCATCCCACGGAAACGAAAGCAAACCGATGAAACAGGAAATGCTTATCAACGTATCGCAGCCGGAGGAATGCCGGATTGCGATCGTCGAAGACGGGATCCTTGAAGAGCTCTACATCGAGCGGAGCAGCCAGGACAACTACGTCGGAAACATCTACAAGGGACGCATCGTCAATCTGGAGCCGAGCATCCAGGCCGCCTTCGTCGACTTCGGCGTCGGCCGTAACGGCTTTCTGCACATCAGCGACGTCGAGCCCCAGTACTTTCGCCAGGGCGGCTACGACCCGGACAAGCTGAGCAAGTCCGGCCATCCGCAGCGCGGCGGCAGCAACGGCGACGACGTCGACGACGACGACGAAGACAAAGACGGCCGCAAGCCGCGCGACCGCACCCGCCGCCCAGGGGTCCGCCCACGGATCAAGCCGCCCATCCAGGAGATCTTCCGCCGCGGCGACGAAGTGCTGGTGCAGGTCATCAAGGAAGGGATCGGCACCAAAGGCCCCACGCTCTCCACCTACATGAGCATCCCCGGACGTTACCTGGTGTTGATGCCCGCGCTGGGCCGCATCGGCGTCTCGCGCAAGATCGAGGACGACGACGTCCGCCGCCGCCTGCGAGACATTATGCTCGAGCTCAACCCGCCCAAGGGGCTGGGATTCATCGTCCGAACCGCCGGCACCGACCGCACCAAAAAAGAGCTCTCCCGCGACCTGGCCTACCTGCTGCGGCTGTGGAAGATGATCGTCCGCCGCATCCGCAAGTCGCAGGCGCCGGTCGACATCTACGAAGAGAGCGATATGATCATCCGCACCATCCGCGACATCTTCACCGGCGACATCGATACCATCTTCATCGATGAGCCTTCCGCCTACGAGCGGGCGAAGGAATTCCTCCAGATCGTCATGCCGCGCTACGTCAGCCGGCTGCAACATTACGAAGGCAAAGAGCCGCTCTTCCACCGCTACCGGCTGGACGAGGAGATCGCCCGAATCAACCAGCGCAAGGTGCCGCTGCGCGAGGGAGGCTCGATCGTGATCGACCAGACCGAGGCCCTGGTGGCCATCGACGTGAACAGCGGCAGCTTCCGCACGGAGGAATCGGCCGAGGAGACGGCCTTCCGGCTGAACCAGATCGCCGCGCGGGAGATCGCCCGGCAGTTGCGGCTGCGCGACCTGGGCGGCGTGGTGGTCAACGACTTCATCGACATGCGCAAGGACAAGCATCGCCGCGGCGTGGAGCGGGCGCTGCGCGACGCGGTGAAGCGTGACCGGGCGAGGACCAAGATCCTGCGGATCAGCCCCTTCGGCCTGATCGAGATGACCCGGCAGCGGATCCGCCCCAGCCTGAAGCGCAGCGCGTTTATGGAGTGCCCCGGCTGCACCGGCAGCGGCCTGGTCAAAACCGCCGAGAGCATGGCCATCGAAGTGATGCGAAAGCTGATCCTTGGCACCCAGCGCGAGGACATCGCCAAGATGATCGTCCGGGTGGACGACGACGTGGCCACTTACTTGAACAACAAGAAGCGTCGTGAGATCGCCCGGCTGGAGGACGAGGGCAACATGGTCGTCCAGATCCTCGGCAAGGAAGGCGTTTCACCGGAGATGCTGGAGATCGAATGCCTCGACCCCACCGGCCGCGAAGTGAAGTTTTTGGAGTGCTAGCGGCGGCGTAGGGGCTGATCGGGTGCCACGGCGGGCTTGTCCCGCCGTGCCGGTGCAGTCGCTGTCCAGCAGGCAGGACGCCCAAATGCCGAGGATTCCGGCCCAGTCGCTTCAAAGCCGGTTCCGGCATGGTAGGATAGCTACCGGGCTAAGTAGCCCCCTCAGGCCATCAGGGACGGCCATTGGCCTTTGCCGGCGCTTGTCGAATCACTAATCTGCCGGCGTGCTGCGGACGATACCGGATCAGGATGCTTCCCGGTTCTCCGAAGAAAGGAGCTTGCGATGGCCACCGCAACACTATTCGAGCCGGACTCGCTGGAATTCCGAGATCAATTGCAGCGTCGCCTGACGGAAACGCTGCGGAAGTTGGCGATCGAGCGTGCTGCCAGCGAAGGCCGGGATGTCGTCACCAAAGAGGATATGCGGCAAATTGTCGGCAAGGCCATTGATCTTGTGATGGAGGAATTGCAGGCAGCCCACGCCCATGGCGAAGACTAAGCCCAAGCAGAAATACACGTACCGTGCGAGCGATGGCGGCACGGCACGCGAAGAACAGTGCCGAACCGACTTCGCGGACTGCCTGATGGTTTTAGCCGTCGCCAACATGAAGCGCCGTGGTTCGCAAACCCTCGACGAGTCCGACTTCGATACCGCCTATCGGGAGTTGCTATCGGCGAAGCACACCGACTGGATCCGCCAGATAGGCGGCTCGGTCATGTCCATCTTCGGCGCTTTCGCATTCTCGACCAGTGTAACGCTCAAGCCGACATGGGTGTGGCTTTGGGCAGCGGCGGGCGCTGCCTTGATCCTGTGTGGGTTGTTCATCCAGCACTATCCGCACTGGAAAAAGTAGACCGGCAGGACGCGAACCAAGCGCCCTGCCGGCCGTGCATTACAGCGCGCCATCAAAGTGAACACGTGTTCACACGTTGACGCAATCAGGATGATTGCACTAGGATGCCCTAACGCGTGACCGGTCCAGCACCGGTCATGGCTTGGAATTGGTCTCGCTGCAGCGAAAACCAGAACCAAGGAACGACTTCTAAACGACTTCCATGTAAATACATGATAGCGTCCTTGCTATGCGGCGGGACCGTGGGGTTCGGCGCCAACCTTCTCCCCACAGCCTCGCCTAGGTAAGGCTATTCAGAGAGCCCAGGGTTACCCCCTGGGCTCTCGCCGTTTATCGTGGGACTCTCGCCCCACTCCTTAAGAGACCAGACCCCAGGGCTGATCTTCTTGAATGTTTCCGTTTTTCGTCCCATGGCGGTGTGCAAGGCATTATGCAGGATGCGCGGCTGTAGATTCCGACCGTACTCTGATCGCCGTAGCACCTCCACCATCGCGGCCACTTTCATGGGTTCCCCCGTCTGCCGGAGTACGGCCTCGGCGGCCTCATGCTTGGTTGCGTCGTCGCTCAGCCCCTCCACAGAACGGTTTCCTCCGGTATCTTGTGCTTGCACCAAACCGATCTCCATAGCAGTTGGATTGACGGCTTGACTGCCAGAAAGGCGTTCAAGCTCCGACCGTAGGCACCTCTCGGTAGCCTCCAGCCCCTCCATGTCGCGCCGCAACTCGTTTCGCCGGTTCTGGATATGATCCAGAGCTGCGCGGATTCCGTCGACTGCGCGATTGTCCATATTCGCCTCCACTCCGTCTAGTGAACCTGCCGTGCACCGCCCCTCTCCCTTAGTTTTAGTGTTCTGAGTTCATGCGGCAATACTGAATGCCAACATCCTCACTAAATATACTCAGCCGTTGACATCGCATGGACAACTGCCCGAATGACTGGCGTTGTGAGGCCACCCTCCCTGAATAGTGTGTAAAGTGGCATTTTGCGTAACCTGGACGGCCGCTCCCCCTCGACTCTGCCCGCCCCATCGGCTACATTACAGGGCTCGCCGTGGGGCGAATTTGACCACACAAACCAAGCTTGGAAGTTCGACGATGTACGCGATCATTGCCGATAGTGGACGCCAGTACCGCATTGAAGAGGGCCAGGTGCTTGACCTGGACTACCGCGAGCTCTCGGCCGGTGAGGAATTGAAGATTGACCGCGTGCTGGCCCTGGGCGGCGGCGACGGCGGCTTCCAGTTCGGGCGGCCCCTGCTGGACTCCGCCAGCGTGACCGCCGAAGTGGTCGGCGTGGTGCCGGGCGAGAAGATCACCGTCCAAAAGTTCCGCCGTCGCAAGAACTCCCGCCGAAAAACCGGCCACCGCCAGCTCTACACCCGGGTGAAGATCAAGTCGATCACCGGCTAATTGCACGCTCAGCACGGGCGTCCGATGGCGTCGACTTTGCGGCCCCTCTGCGCGGATTGCCTTCGGCAACGTCGCGAATCGCGCGGCTGACAGTCTCTGACGGATCCGCGCCTGGTGCCGGATCCCCCCAATGCCGGCTGAATTGTCACCGATTCCGCTACCGGCGGCGCCTCGTGCGGCGGACAGTCCAAGTCGCGCGACGCAACGAACCCCGTTTCTGGCCCCCGCGGCTTTTCCTGCGTGCTGGCACACCATGCTGTCAAGGGCAACTTCTCATCGTCACAACCCATTGATATCAAACGACCTGTGACTTTATCAGAAAAGTGGTTGACGATCAGCTTTGTATGGATACACTTGGCTGCTCGTTCGCCGTATGTTGTGTGAAAACACTCAATCGAATACTATATGTTGGTGTTTTCGCGGTTCTGGGGTAAAAGTAGGGCAGTCGCGGCTCTCCAGAGTGGGCCGCTCTAGAATTCCGGCCGATCGGCCGAAGAAAGACTTCCGTATCCAGTGTACGGATGTTTAGATTGAATGGACTCGCCCAAACTCTTTTTCGAGCAAGGAGCTCACGCATGGCCTCTGCCAAGCTGGAAGTCGCGCATCCGGTTGTCAAATCCACGGCCGATCGGCCATCGGGCGAGTCGGTGTTTCCCGGCCCCGAGTTCTCCGGCAAGCTGAATATCGACCCGCAGTTCTGCCCCCAGGGGGTCGATGATCCGCTGGACACGGTGCAGTGGGAGCTGCGCAGCGCCGCGATCAAGGGCGAGAACGGCGAAGTGCTCTTCGAGCAGACCGATTGCGAGATTCCCGCCGGCTGGAGCCAATTGGCCACCAACGTGGTGGTGAGCAAGTACTTCTACGGCGAGGTCGGCACGCCCGAGCGCGAGCGCAGCGTGCGGCAATTGATCCATCGGGTGACTCGGACCATCGCCGACTGGGGCATCCGCGACGGCTACTTCGCCACCGCCGAAGACGGCGAGCGGTTTTACCGCGAACTGGCCTGGCTCTGCCTGCACCAGCACGGGGCTTTCAACTCGCCGGTCTGGTTCAACGTCGGGCTGTTCGACCAATATGGCGTGACCGGCTCGCGCTGCAACTGGTGCTGGGATGCCGAAAGCCAGGCGGTCGTGCAGCCGGCGAACTCCTACGAGTATCCCCAAGGCTCGGCGTGCTTCATTCAGCACGTCCAGGACGACATGGAAGACATCATGGAGCTCGCCCGCAGCGAGGCCATGCTGTTCAAGTTCGGCAGCGGCACTGGCACCGATCTTTCCACGCTGCGGTCGCACCGCGAGAAGCTCTCCGGCGGCGGCCGGCCTTCCGGTCCGCTTTCCTTCATGCGGGTGTACGACCAGATCGCGGCGGTGGTCAAGTCCGGCGGCAAGACCCGGCGTGCCGCCAAGATGCAGTCGCTGAAGGTCTGGCACCCGGACATCCTCGAGTTCATCGAGTGCAAGTACAAGGAGGAGCAGAAGGCCCGGGTGTTGATCGAGAAGGGCGGCTACGAGTCGAACTTCAACGGCGAGGCGTACAGCTCGATCATGTTCCAGAACGCGAACCTTTCGGTCCGCGTGACCGACGACTTTATGCAGGCGGCCGAGAAGGAGCTGGATTGGGCCACGCACTGGGTGACGGACGAAAAGCAGCCCGGCCCGGTCTACCACGCTCGGGATCTGATGAACCGCATGGCCGAGTGTGCCTGGCACTGCGGCGACCCCGGCGTGCAATACGACACGACGATCAATCGCTGGCACACCTGCCCGAACTCGGGCCGGATCAACGCGAGCAATCCGTGCTCCGAGTACATGTTCCTCGACGACACGGCGTGCAACCTGGCCAGCATCAACCTGATGAAGTTCCGCACCGAGAGCGGCGAGTTCGATGCGGCCCGGTTCGCGGCGGCCTGCCGCATCTTTTTCGTCGCGCAGGAGATTCTGGTCGATCATGCCAGCTATCCCACGAAGGACATCGCCACCAACAGCCATCGCTTCCGCCCGCTGGGCTTGGGCTACGCCAATCTTGGCAGCCTGCTGATGGCCAGCGGCATGCCGTACGACTCGGACGCCGCCCGTGGTGTCTGCGGCGCGCTGACGGCCCTGCTGCACGGATCGGCCAACCTGACCAGTGCGGAGCTGTCCGAGGCGGTCGGGCCGTTCGACGGCTTTGCCGAAAATCGCGAGCCGATGCTCCGCGTCATGCAGATGCACCGCGACGCGGTGGAATCGATCGACCCGCAGTGCCCCGGTTCGCTGCAAGACGCCGCCCGCAAGCTGTGGGACGACGTGCTGACCGCCGGCCGCCGTCACGGCTATCGCAACGCCCAGGCGACGGTGCTGGCGCCCACCGGCACGATCAGCTTCATGATGGACTGCGACACGACCGGCATCGAGCCGGACATCGCCCTGGTGAAGTACAAGCAGCTTGCTGGCGGCGGCATGCTGAAGATCGTCAACCGCACGGTGCCGGCGGCGCTGAAGAAGCTGGGCTACGATCAACCGACCATCGAGTCGATCATCGCGTACATCGACAAGGAGGACACGGTCGAGGGGGCTTCGGACATGGCGGCCGAGCACCTGCCGGTGTTCGACTGTGCATTCACGCCCCGCAACGGCACGCGGTCGATCCGCTGGAAAGCCCACGTGCAGATGATGGCCGCCGCGCAGCCGTTCCTCTCGGGCGCGATCTCCAAGACGGTGAACATGCCGCGAGAGAGCACGCCGGAAGACATCGCCGACGCCTACACGGACGGCTGGCGGCTGGGCCTCAAGGCCCTGGCCATCTACCGCGACGGATCTAAGGAGAGCCAGCCGCTGTCGACTTCGTCCGAAGCGGACAAGGCGGCGGCCAAGAAGGCGTCGGTACCGCGCCGCGAGCGGCTGCCGGATACCCGCCATTCGGTCACGCACAAGTTCAACGTGGCCGGTCACGAAGGGTACATCACCGTCGGGCTGTACGGCGACGGCCGGCCGGGCGAGGTGTTCCTCACCATGGCCAAGGAAGGCAGCACGATCGGCGGCATCATGGACTGCTTCGGCACGGCGGTCTCGATGAGCCTGCAATATGGCGTACCGCTCGAGGCGTACGTGAACAAGTTCTCGCATACGCGGTTCGAGCCGATGGGTCACACGACCAACCCGGACATTCGCATCGCCAAGAGCATCATCGACTACATCTTCCGCTGGCTGGGGATCGAATTCATTCCTGGCTATCGGGAGGCCAGCCTGGGCGATCAGCCCGATGCGGGAGGCGGCAAGGCCGAGAAAGGGGGCGAGTCGGCGGAGTCTGAGAGCGGGCCCGCCGCCAAGAAGGCCGGCGGGCAGACTGCGTCAGGGAAGACGACCAAGCAAAATGGTACGGGCACCGGAGAGTGGAACACCGCTCTCTTAGAACGGGCCGGCCTGAGCGTAAAGAACGGTCACGGCGGTCCGGCGCCGCGCAGCGAGCAGTTCGCGCACTTCCAGGTCGATGCTCCGGCGTGCGACAACTGCGGGGCCATCACCGTGCGAAACGGCAACTGCTACCTTTGCCACAATTGCGGTAACAGCATGGGTTGCTCGTAAATGGACCCTCCGGGCAAGGACGCCCGCGAGCGACCTTTGATTGTGACGGGCGAGCGCCGTCTCCACCACTCGCGGAGACGGCGCTCGTCTGCGTTTGGGTTTAAACGGATTGGCCGAATCATGATGTTGGACGAACCACCTCCCCGTGAACCGTCTCCCTACAAGTCCCCGGAGGTGGCGGGCGTCTCCGAAGAGCAGCCGGTCGCGCAAGTCGCCGAGCCGCCGCCGTGGGGATTCTGGGCGACTGTCGGCTGGTCGCTTTTGTGGTTTGTACTGTTTGTGGTTACCCAAGTCGCGGTCTTGCTGCTGGTCTTGGTCGTGCGCGCCCTGGCGGCCGGGCAGGACTTTGAGTTTGACGCAAAGGAACTTACCAAGAACGACGGGCTAGTGCTCTCCGCCGTGACATTTGCCTCGACGGTCGTATGCAGCGCGCTGTTGTTCGGCCTGGCGGCGCTGCGCGGATGGCCGCCGCCGAAATACCTGGCCCTGCAGCCGGCCAAACGAGGGCAGACGCTGCGGTGGCTCGGGGGACTGCTTCTGCTGATGGCGGCCTTCGACCTGTCCGCCTACCTCACCGGGCACGACGTCGTGCCCGACTCGATGGTCGAGTTCTATCTGTCTGCCCAGTGGCTGCCGCTGTTTGCGCTGGCGCTGGTGATCGCCGCGCCGATCGGCGAGGAGCTGTTCTTTCGCGGTTTCTTCTTTCGCGGCATGGCCGCTTCGGTCGGCCCCGTGGCCGCCATCGTCATGGGGGCCGTGCTGTGGAGCCTGATGCACGCGCAATACGAGCTATTCCACCTGGCGCTAATTGGAGTGTTCGGCATTTACCTGGGCCTGGTGCGGTTGCGAACCGGCTCGACCACGCTGGCAATCCTGCTACACGCGGTGAATAACTTTGTGGCCCTGGCGCAGACGGCAGTGTACGTGGAATGGATTGCATGAGCCTGCCGGGCGAGATGCCAGCGGCGGCGGTGAAAATCCGGTAAGATGTCCACGTCTTCGGAAGAGCCATCCGACGCGGTCCAGCGCGTATGTCCAGTGAGACGAGCACGCTTCGACGCAAATCCACCGCGAGCGCGGCCCGTGCAGCGGCACTGCGGGCATCGGGCGGTGACGCAGCCGGCGCGGCCCACGGCGACGAGGACGTCGCCCAGCGATATCAGCCGCTGGCGGTGGTGCTGGCGGCGCTTTGCCTGGGCATCGTGTTGTCGCGCTATGTGACGCCAAATGATCTGCATGCGGCCGGCATTCGTTCGTCGCTGCCGGTAACTTGTATCGCCGCCGTGGTGGCGATCGCCGGCTGGGGTGTGCTGTGGATACGAAATCAACAACGGTTGGCAACGCCGTGTCTGCTCGTCGGACTGGCGATGACCGGAGCGACGGCACACCACATGTGGTGGCATCTCTACGCGGTGGACGAACTGGGCCGCTTCGCCCGTCTGGAAAGTCAACCGGTCTGCATTGAGGCGATTGCCCAGGGTGCGCCGCGAACTCTGCCTGCCGTCGGGTACGATCCGCTTAGTACCATTCCCCAAGGCGAGCGCAGTCTGTTGCGGCTTCGTGCCACGTCCATCCGAGACGGGAAACAGTGGCGGCCCGCCAGCGGCAACGTACAGCTACTGGTCGATGGTCATGTGTTGGGCGTCGGTGCCGGCGATCGCGTGCGGGTGTTCGGCCAACTCGCCCGAGTGATGCCGGCGCCTAACCCCGGCGAATTCGACCGCGCCCGTTACGCCCGAGCGGATCGAGAGTTGTGCAGCCTGGCTGCCGGCTACCCGGACTGCGTCGTGCCGCTGGCGCGCGGTTCGTGGTGGAGCTGGCAGCGGCCGATCGATGCGCTGCGCCGCCAGGGCGACGAGGTATTGGCCCGGCATGTGGCGGCGCCGAATGTCGGGCTCGCCTCGGCGATCCTGCTCGGCGAGCGCGAGCAAATCACCACGCAGCGGACCGAGACGTACATCACCACGGGCACGGTGCACCTGCTGGTCGTGTCGGGCTTGCACATCGGCTTTCTGGCGGCTGGGCTAGTCGCGGCGCTACGCGTCGGTTGGCTTTCGCGGCGCACGGCTCTGTTGCTGGTGGCATTTTTGGTGGTGATTTATGCGCTGGTCACGGGGGCTCGACCGCCGACGGTGCGGGCGGCGGTGTTCATCGGCGTGGTCAGTCTGGCGGCCTACAGTGGCCGGCGATTGCTGGCGGCCAATGCCATCGCTGCTTCGGCGCTGGTGGTGTTGGCGCTCAATCCTGCGGATCTTTTTCGCGTGGGTCCGCAGTTGAGCTTTCTGGCGGTGGGGACGCTCGCCTGGTGCGGATCGCTCCGCTGGTTTCAGCGTGGCGGGGAGGAGGATCCGCTGGACCGCTTGATTCGCGAGAGCCGTCCGCTGCCGGTGCGTGCGGCGCGGAAAACCGGCTGGTGGTTTGCGCGGCTGTTTGTGGCGGGCGCGGCCATTTGGCTGATGGCGCTACCGCTGGTAATGGCGCGCTTCCATCTGGCGACGCCCGTGGCGTTGGTGCTCGGCCCGTTGTTGTGGCTACCGGTGGCGTTTTGCTTGTTGTGCGGCTTTGGGACGCTATTGTTGGGCTGGCTGGTGCCGAGTGCGGGGACTCTCTTCGGCGCCGGTTGCAACGCAGGCTTAGGGCTCTTGGAACGTGCCGTCCAGTTTTCGCACGATGTGCCGTACAGTCACTTTTGGGTGCCGGGCCCGGCCGAGTGGTGGCTGGCTGCTTTCTATGCGGCATTGCTGCTGGTGGTGATGGCGCCGCCGCGCTTTCGTCCGCCCCCGCGGTGGTGCGTGGGGCTTCTGGCCGGGTGGATGGCCGTGGGCTTCCTGCCGCCGCTGATGCGGCAGTCTGAAAGCGACCACTTCGCCTGTACGTTTCTTGCGGTGGGGCATGGTTCGGCGACGGTGCTCGAACTTCCCGGCGGCCGGACCATGCTCTACGACGCCGGCCGGCTCGGTTCGCCGCAGGGCGGCGCCCGCTCGGTGGCGGCGTTCCTCTGGTCGCGCGGCATCACCCGCCTCGATGCCTTGGTGATTTCGCATGCCGACGCGGATCATTACAACTCGGTGCCGGAGCTGCTCGTGCGTTTTCCTGTCCGCGTGGCGTACGTCTCGCCGATGATGTTCGAGGAGCCTCTTCCCCGGGCTCTCGTAGCGCTGCGAGATTCGCTGTCCGGCGCTGGTACGGAGATACGCGAGATTTGGGCGGGAGACCGCCTGGCGACCGGTTCGGACGTCGACATTCAGGTCATGCATCCCCCGCGCCGCGGCGTGCTAGGGAGCGACAATGCCAATAGTCTGGTCCTGGCGGTTGAGTATCGCGGTCACAGGATCCTGCTGCCGGGCGACCTGGAGTCGCCGGGCCTGGAGGACGTCACCGCCGAGGCCCCTTACGACTGCGATATTTTGATGGCGCCGCACCATGGCAGCCGCCGGAGCGACCCGCCGGGCTTTGCGGCCTGGTCCTCCCCGGAGTACGTCGTGATAAGTGGCGGGTTTCGGGATGACATTGCGCCCGTCGCAGCCACCTACCGGCAAGTGGCGCACGCCCGCATCCTGCACACGGCCGCCAGCGGAGCCATTCGATTTGAACTGGCGGGCGAAAGGCTCAAGATGAAGACGTGGCGGGCGAACTACTAGCCTGCAGATCGCGTAGTATCGAAGAAGCTCAGTAGCGTCTGCACCCCATAGCCTCCAGCCAATGCCCCTCGCCGGGGGCGTACTCTCTAAGCCAGAGGCATTTTTCTTTCCGCGATTGGCAAACAAATTGCAGGGTTCCGCGTCGGAATTCTCTCTGTCGATCGGTACCCGGGCTAGCGGGTTTGAACATTTGCCCGTATGTTAATGATTCTTTGTAAACATACGCACCGGCCACTGGCGCCTGAGCCGCTGGCCTGTCACCCCAGCCCGGCGAATCCCAGGGTTAGCACACAGATTTCAGCAATGAGGCTTTGAAATAAGTGATCAATCAGAACGGCCCCACCTCTTCCACGACGTTCACCACGAGTACGCCACCGCTCGGGGACACGGTCGATGTTTCCACCCAACACCGCGGTTCGAAGGGCAAACATCGCGGCCGCGCTTCCACGGCGTCGCGCAAGAACCCTGAGAAAAGGAAGCCGTCGGGCAGCGAGAGTATGCCTCCGGCCAACTCCAAGCAACTTTGGGCGAAGGGGCTCGATTGGCCGGTTGTCGTGTGGATCGTCGTGATACACGGTCTGGCGCTCGCAGCTCCGTTTTTCTTCAGTTGGCAGGGATTGGTCGCCTTTCTCGTGCTGACGTGGATGACCGGAAGTCTGGGCGTCTGCATGGGTTATCACCGGTTGCTCACCCACGGCAGCTTCTCGACGTACCGTCCGGTGCGCTGGCTGCTGGCTTTCTTGGGCGGACTTTCCGGCGAAGGATCGGCGCTGACCTGGGTGGCCAATCACCGCAAGCACCACGCTTTCAGCGACTGCGAAGGCGACCCGCATTCTCCGCGAGACGGCAAATGGTGGAGCCACATGTTGTGGTTTATGCCGAACTTCGGCCGCCGCTGGCATCAGGATCTGACCGAGAAGTATGCGCCGGACCTGAATAAGGATCGGGTGATGCGGATCATTCACTATTTGTTCCTGCCGTCGCATTTCATCCTGGGCGGCCTGCTACTGCTCACCGGATATTTGGCGTGGGGCTGGTATGTCGGCATCTCCTTGCTCGTCTGGGGGCTGGGGGTGCGAATGGTCTACGTGCTGCACGTCACTTGGTTTGTCAACTCGGCCAGCCATCTGTGGGGCTACCGCAACTACGAGACCGGCGACGACAGCCGCAACAACTGGTGGGTCGGCATCCTGGCCTTCGGCGAGGGCTGGCATAACAACCACCACGCGCACCAGCGCATGGCCAAGCAGGGACACCGCTGGTGGGAAATTGACGTGACGTACTGGATGATCCTGCTGATGGAGAAGATCGGCCTGGCCTGGGACGTGGTGAAGGAACCCGGCCGCCGCGCCACTTCGTGATCCGCCGCGCCGTAGTATGCCGCGGCTGACCTTGTGCCACTTTGCTAGTGGCTGATTCGTGAGAATTCACGCTTTTCCCGCCGCCGGGTGCCGGCTTCGCCCAGCCGTTCACCGTGCCTTGCAGGAACTCCCGCGGGCGATATACTTTAAGGTTTCGTCGCGACCGGACCACGTGGGCGGTTACGACGCCCCTCAAAGCAACCGCTACTTTCATTGATCGAGCGAGGATTCGGATGGCCCGGACCTGTGACATTTGCGGCAAAGGCCCCCAGATCGGTAACCAGGTCACCACTCGCGGTAAGGCCAAATACCTGGGCGGCGTCGGTACCAAGATCACCGGCATCACGCGGCGCCAATTCAAACCGAATCTGCAGCGCGTGCGGGTGACGACCACCAATGGGACCAACAAGTCGATGCGCGTCTGCACCCAGTGCATTCGCAGCGGTGCTGTGACCAAGTCGATCAAGAGCGCGCCCTTCCGGCTTCCGCCGGCCGAAGCCGCCAAGAAGTAACGCCGGCTATTCCGTCCTGACTGCGACTTCTCGTCGCGGATGACAGCGGCTCGAAGGCCGGCCCTGCGGCGTTCCCGAGTTTCCCGGCGGCATCCACCATCTTCCTACCGCTCGTGCTACGTCCGGTCCAACCCCATGAGCATCACGCGGGACCAGATCGAAAAAGTAGCTTTGCTCGCCCGGCTGGAGCTGAGCCCCGAGGAAGCGGAGAAGCTCACCTCGCAAATCGCCGCGATCGTTGACTACGTCGATCAGCTCGGCGAGCTCGATACCGATCAGGTCGAGCCGCTGGCCCATCCGCTCGATACGTCCAACGTGCTGGCGGCCGACGAGGTTCAGCCGAGCCTTTCGCGAGAAGATGCGCTTCGCAACGCACCGCGCCACGACGGCGAGTACTATCTTGTGCCGCCGGTACTGGGCGAATGACCATGGCGCTGGTGGATCTAACCGCTCGTGAGCATTTGGCCCGTCTCACCGCCGGCGAGTTGACCTCTGTCGAGTTGACCACCGCCTATCTCGACCAGATCGAGCGCTACGACGAATCGGTCGGTTCCTTTCTGCACGTGCCGCGCGATCAGGTGCTCGAACGTGCAGCCCAGGTCGATCACCGCCGCCAGCGGGGCGAGACAATCGGAGCGCTGGGTGGGTTGCCCGTGGCCGTCAAGGACGTGCTCTGCACGCGCGACATGCCCACCACGTGCGGCTCGCGGATGCTGGAGCACTTCCAGTCGCCGTACGACGCCAGTGTCGTAGAGCGGCTGCTGGCCGCCGATGCGGTGATCCTGGGCAAGACCAACATGGACGAGTTCGCCATGGGCAGCTCGACCGAGAACTCCGCCTTCGGCCCGACCCGCAATCCATGGGCTCTCGACCGCACCCCCGGCGGCTCCAGCGGCGGCGCGGCCACCTGCATCGCCGCCCGCATGGCGCCGCTTTCGATCGGCACGGATACCGGCGGCTCGATCCGCCAGCCGGCCGGCCTGTGCGGAGTCGTTGGTTTAAAGCCGACCTATGGCCGGGTGAGCCGTTATGGACTGGTCGCGTTCGCCAGCAGCTTCGATCAGGTCGGGCCGATCACCCGCGACGTGGCGGACGCCGCGCTGATGCTGGAGACTCTGGCCGGCCACGACCCGCGCGATTCCACTTCGATCGAGCGGCCCGTGCCCGCCTATTCGCAAAGCGTCGAGCGGCCGCTCACGGGGCTGCGGCTGGGCATCGTCAAGGAGCACTACGGGCCAGGGCTCGACGGCCAGGTCGAGCAGGCGGTGCGAGCTGCGATCGACGTGTATCGCAAGCTCGGGGCCGAAGTGCGCGAAGTCTCCATCCCGCACGGCCGCTACGGCGTGGCGACGTACTACGTCATCGCCCCCAGCGAGGCCTCCAGTAACCTGGCCCGCTACGACGGCGCGCACTACGGCTACCGCACCGACCAGGCGGAGATGACCGCCGCGCTCTCGCGCGAGCGGGCGGGGTTGGAAGCCGCGGGCGACACCGCCGCAGCCGATGCGCTCGACGCACCGCTGGTGCGGATGTACCGGCGCACCCGGGCTGAAGGCTTCGGCCCCGAGGTGAAGCGCCGCATCATGCTGGGCACGTATGCGCTCAGCGCCGGCTATTACGACGCCTATTACTTGAAAGCCGCCAAGGTACGGCGATTGATCCGCCAGGATTACGAGCAGGCGTTCCAGCAGGTCGATCTGATCGCCGGCCCGGTGACGCCCAGCCCGGCCTTCAAGCTGGGCGAACTGGTCGACGACCCGCTCTCCATGTATCTGCTCGACCTTTATACGGTCAGTGCCAACTTGGCCGGCATTCCGGCGATCAGTCTTCCGTGCGGACTGACCGACGATGGCCTGCCGATTGGCTTGCAGCTTCAGGCGCCGCACTTCGAGGAAGAGCGATTGTTGCGCGGCGCTCATATGTATCAGCACGAGACCGACTGGCATACGCGAAAGCCGCCCCTGCTATGAGCCAGCCGTACACCACGATCATCGGCCTTGAGGTGCACGTCCAGCTTGCTACCGCGAGCAAGCTGTTCTGCCGGTGCAGCACGACGTTCGGGGCTCCGCCCAACACGCACACCTGCCCGGTCTGCATCGGCATGCCAGGCGCACTGCCGGTGATGAATCGCCGCGCATTGGAGCTGGCGATGAAGACGGCCGTCGCGCTGAACTGCGATATCCCGCGGTTCACCAAGTGGGACCGCAAACAGTACTACTATCCCGATCTCCCCAAGGGCTACCAGATCAGCCAGTACGATCTGCCGATGTCGCAGGACGGTTTTCTCGCCATCGAGGATCCTAAAGGCGAGTTCGAGCCGAAGCGGGTCGGCATCATTCGTGCCCATCTGGAGGAGGACGCTGGCAAGAGCATGCACGATGAAGCGGCCGGCACGGCGGATAGCCAGATCGACCTGAACCGCACCGGCACGCCGCTGTTGGAGATCGTCAGCCAGCCAGACCTGCGCTCGCCGCTGGAAGCGAAAACGTTCCTCACGGAGCTGAGGCTGCTGCTGACGTACCTGAATGTTTCCGACTGCAACATGCAGGAGGGGAGCCTGCGGGTGGATGCGAACGTCAACCTGCACATCGACACCGATGCCGGCCAGGTCGCCACGCCGATTGTTGAAGTGAAAAACATGAACAGCTTCCGCGCCGTCGAGCGGGCGCTGGCCTACGAAGCCGAGCGGCAATATGAGGTGTGGCAAGAGACCGGCCAGAAATTGGGCGACGTCCCCAAGCAGACCCGTGGTTGGGACGATGCGGACGGGGTCACGCGCGGCCAGCGGCACAAGGAAGAATCGAGCGACTACCGTTACTTTCCCGATCCGGACCTGGTGCCGGTTGTCTTCTCGCCGGAAGAGGTCGACCGCGTGCGAGCCGCTTTGGGCGAACTGCCCGCTGTGCTGCGCGAGCGGCTGGCCCGTGAGTACGACATCACGCCCTACGACGCCGACGTGCTGGTGAACCAGGGCAGGGGAGTGGTCGACTATTTCGTGCGAGTCGCCGAGCGGTCGGGCGACGGCAAGCAGGCCAGCAATTGGGTACAGCGCGACGTGCTGCGGGCGATGAAGGAGCAGAGCGTTTCAATCGACGCGTTGCCGATCACTCCCGATTCTCTGGCCGAGTTGATCCGTGCCGCCGGGCAGGGAAAGCTCGACAGCAGCCGCGCCCGGGACGTGTTCGCGCAGATGCTCAGCGAGCGGCAGTCGATGGACGAGGCAGTCGCCGCGCTCGGCATCGCGCAAGTGGATGAAAGCGAGCTAGTGGCCTTGTGCCGGGAGCTGCTGGCGGCCAACCCGCAAATTGTCGAAGACATCAAGCAGGGTAAGACGAAGGCGGCCGGCGCGCTGGTGGGCCAGGCCAAAAAGCAGAACCCGAACGTCAACCCGGCTCGCGTAATGGAGCTGTGCGTCGAACTGGCCGGCCAGATGTAGCGAGACGTGTTGTAGTTGCACCTCTGGCGGCACTTGCAAGCGCATGCGGGGTTACAAGTACCTACGCACACGTCGCGCCTGCTTTCCGTCTCTCCCGTCCTCTGCACTTCCGGCAACAGCCACTACGGCCGCTCCCTTTCTCGCGCATCCGGCATGGCCTCTTCGATCATTACGCTGACCACGGACTTCGGCACGGGCAGCCCTTACGTTGCCGCCATGAAGGGCGTGATACTGTCGATCCATCCCGGGGCGACGGTGGTCGACCTGACGCACAGCATTCCGCCGCAGGACGTTCGCCAAGGCGCACTGGCCTTGGCGCAGGTGACGCGTTTCTTTCCGGGCGGCACCATCCACGTGGCGGTGATCGACCCTGGCGTTGGCACCGATCGACTCATCGTCTATGCACGGATCGGCAACCAACAGTATATCGTGCCGGATAACGGCCTCTTGACCGGGTTGGCCCGCGCCGAAGCACCCTCTACAATGTTCACTATCGCCAACCGCCAGTACTGGCTGCCGGAGGTGTCCGCGACCTTTCATGGACGCGACATCATGGCGCCGGTCGCGGCTCGGCTGAGCCAGGGCTTGCCGCCCGAGTCGCTGGGACCTCTCCAAACGGAACTGGTCACGCTCCCATGGCCGGAGGCAAACGCATTGACCAAGCGCATCGAAGGCGAGGTGGTCGCGATCGACTCATTCGGCAACCTGGTTACCAACATCACCGCCGACATGCTCGAAGGCGTCCCCACCGACGAGTCGGTCTCCGTTCGCTGTGACGAGCACGAAACGCAGGGGATCTTCAAGACCTACGGCGAGCAGCCGGAGATGACGCTGATCGCGCTGGTCGGCTCGTCCGGGCAGCTCGAACTGGCGATCGTCAACGACAGCGCCTCGGCCATGCTGGGCGTGCGCGCCGGTGAGAAGGTGACCATCGACTGGTGAGTTGCGCACCGGTCGCGCTTCGCCAGTTCAGCTACGACGGAGCCTTGCTTCGGCTGAATTGTCACCAATTCAGCTACACGGACTTCATGATCGGCAATCTTGCGGACTGCACGAATCAATGCTTCCCACCGATGCGACGCCTGTGCCCTCCCGCGAGGAGCTTCTCCGCTGGGACCGCGAGATCGTCTGGCATGCCTTCACGCAAATGGCCGGCTATGAGCCGCTGATCTTCACCGGCGGCCAGGGCTGTATGCTTACCGATCTGAACGGCCGCCAGTATCTGGACGGCGTCAGCAGCCTGTGGTGCAATGTGCACGGGCATCGCCATCCGCGGATCGACGCTGCGATCCGCCGGCAGCTCGACCAAGTGGCCCACGTCACATCGCTGGGTGCCTCGAATCCAACGACGATCGCGCTAGCCAAGCGGCTCACCGAGCTGGCTCCGTCGCCGCTTTCGCACGTGTTCTTTTCCAGCGACGGCTCGTCGGCGGTCGAAGTCGCCCTGAAGATGGCCTTCCAATACTGGCAGCAGCGCCAGGACCCGCGGCCGAGCAAGACCAAGTACGTGGCGCTGGGCGGCGCCTATCACGGTGATACGCTGGGCAGCGTCAGCGTGGGCGGGGTCGAGCGCTTTCACGAGATGTTCCGGCCGCTGCTGTTCGACGTCCTGCGGCTGCCGGAGCCCGACCGGCGCCGCGGCGCAAACGAAGAGGCGGCTTTGCAAATATGTCTGGCAGAGGCGGAACAAATGCTCGCCGAGCGGCACGATGAGATCGCCGCTCTGGTGATCGAGCCGCTGGTGCAGTGCGCCGCCGGCATGGTCATGCACCCCCGCGGCTACCTGCGCGGCATGCGCGAGCTGACGCAACGATACGATGTCCTGCTGATCGCCGACGAAGTGGCGGTGGGCATGGGCCGCACCGGCACGTTGTTCGCCTGCCAGCAAGAACAGGTCGCCCCGGACTTTCTCTGCCTGGGCAAGGGGCTCACCGGAGGATATCTGCCTGTCGCTGCCACGCTGACAACCGACACCGTGTGGCAGGCGTTTCTCGGTGAGTACGCCGAGTCGAAGACCTTCTTTCACGGCCACACTTACGGCGGCAATCCGCTCGGCTGTGCCGCGGCATTGGCCACGCTGGATGTGTTCGACGAGGAGCAGACGCTCGCCCGAATGCCAGACAAGATCGAGCAGCTCGAGCGGCGCTTGGCCGACATGGCCGAGCATCCGCACGTGGGCGACGTCCGCCAGCGGGGACTCATCGGCGCGGTCGAACTGGTGAAGGATCGCCGCACGGGCGAGCCCTTCCCTTGGCAGGAGCAGCGGGGGGCCCGCGTGTGCGATTTCGCCCGATCGCAAGGCGTCTGGATTCGGCCGCTGGGTAACGTGGTGGTGATGATGCCGCCCTTGTGCATTTCGGCCGACCAGATCGATCGGCTCACCGCCGCGGTCGCCGGAGGTATCGACGCGGCCACGGCCGATCTCGGGGTATAGTTGAGGGCGTGGTCAACAAGCTCACCTACCTGCTGTTGCAAGTTCGCAATCCGCAAGATCCGATGCGCCGCCAGGAGGTGGACGCCTTCGCGCGGGCGCTTCACTGCACGCCGCGGCAGATTGAAGTGGTTGACATGTTGACCGATGCGCCGACGGCCGATCGATTGCGCCGTGTCGACGTGGTGCTCTTGGGCGGCAGCGGTGACTACTCGGCCACCGGCCAAGGTTCTTGGCTGGATCGCACGCTCGATTCACTCCGCGAGCTGGAGCGGACCGCCAAGCCGACGTTCGCTTCCTGCTGGGGCTTTCAAGCGATGGCCCGGGCACTGGGCGGCGAAGTCGCCCACGATCTGCCCCGTGCCGAACTCGGCACCATTGAGCTGTTCCTTACCGACGAAGGCCTCGCCGATCCGGTCTTCGCGCCGCTGGGGCGCACGTTCCGTGGCCAGGCCGGGCACGAGGACCACGTCGTGCGGATTCCGCCTGGCGCGGTCCTGCTCGCCTCCAGTGCTGCTGTGCAAAATCAGGCCTACCGGCTGCTGGGAAAGCCGATCTACTGCACGCAGTTTCATCCGGAGCTCAACCGCAACGATCTGCTCGGCCGGCTGCGGGCGTATCCCCGCTACGTCGAACGGATCGCCGGCATCTCGTTCGAAGAGTTTGGCGAGCGCTGCGAGGACACGCCCCAGACCGAGGCCTTGCTGCGCCGCTTTGTCCGGCAGACGTTCGGCGAGTGATTGACTCGACCCGCACATCACCAGCTAGGTGGCACAGAAATTCCTGTCTGTGCAATACCCCCTTGTATCTTCCATTTTCTGTGAGTGTTGGTACCAAATGGATTCAGGCT
>JBBDJB010000055.1:0-63981 GCA_040880125.1 Pirellulales bacterium
GTGCCGGGGCCTCTTGCCGCTGCGCGGCACCGGTTGGGGCAACCGGTGCTACCCGCTACCCGCTACCCACTACCTGCTTCATCGCGGGCCCGCCTGTCACGGGGCCAGGCGGTGGAGTAGAATGCTAAGGCTCAGAGGCAATGGCCCTCTAGCGGCCGTCGGTTACTCTGACGTCTTCGGCCAGATGAGCGTCCCCGGCATCGGCCCGAAGCCCCAGCGGAAGAAGCGGAGCCTCGCGATCCCTCTACTGAGGGGGCGTACCCTCCGGGGCGGTGTCGTGTCTCTGCAGACGGGCGACCTCCGCTCGACAGCCATCCGCACAGATCGTTCCCTGACGTAATCGGTTAACCCAACCGTTCAACCAAGCCCGCGGCCTTGCCCGCACCACGAACATGAGCAATGCAATCACCCGTCCTCGCACACTGTTTGAAAAGATCTGGGACGAACACGTCGTCCACGCCGAAGAGGGCAAACAGACCGTGCTGTACATCGACCGGCACCTGGTGCACGAAGTGACCAGCCCTCAGGCGTTCGAGGGCTTGCGCCTCTCCGGCCGCAAGGTGCGCCGACCCGAGCTGACCACCGCTACGGTCGATCACAACGTGCCGACCACCGACCGATCGCTGCCGATCGTCGATCCGATCTCCAAGCAGCAGATCGAAACGCTGCGGGAGAACTGCCGCGAGTTCGGCGTCGAGCTGTACGACCTGCACGATCCGCGGCAGGGCGTGGTGCATATCATCGGTCCGGAACTTGGCCTCACGCAGCCCGGCATGACCATCGTTTGCGGCGACAGTCATACTTCGACGCACGGCGCGTTCGGCGCGCTGGCCTTTGGTATCGGCACCAGCGAGGTCGAGCACGTGCTGGCCACGCAGACGTTGCTTCAAGACAAGGCCAAGACGATGGAGCTGCGCGTCGACGGCCGCCTGGCGCCCGGCGTGACGGCGAAAGACCTGATTCTGTACTTGATCGGGCAACTCACCACGGCCGGCGGTACCGGCTACTGCATCGAATACACGGGCGAGGCCTTCCGCGCGCTGAGCATGGAACAGCGGATGACGGTCTGCAACATGTCGATCGAGGCGGGCGCCCGCGCCGGCATGATCGCGCCGGATGAGACGACGTACGAGTATCTGCGCGGCCGCCCGTTCGCGACGGCCGATTTCGAGGCCGCCGTCGAGCGGTGGCGCAAGCTGCCGACCGACGCGGGAGCGACGTACGATCGAACCGAAGTGTATCAGGCGGCCGACGTCGCGCCGCAGGTGACCTGGGGGACCAATCCCGGCCAGGTGGTCCCGGTGACCGGCAACGTGCCCGACCCCGCTTCGTTCACGGACAGCGACGAGCGAAACACGGCCTCCCGGGCACTGGAGTACATGGGCCTGACGGCCGGCACGCCGTTCTCGCAGTTGAAGGTGAACCGCGTCTTCATCGGGTCGTGTACGAATGCCCGGATCGAAGACTTGAGGGCCGCGGCCGACGTGGCCCGGGGCTATCGCGTGGCGGACGGCGTCGGCGCGATGGTGGTGCCGGGCAGCGGCCAGGTGAAAGCCCAGGCCGAACAGGAGGGGCTCGATCGCATCTTCAAGGAGGCCGGCTTCGACTGGCGTGAGGCGGGCTGCAGCATGTGCCTGGCCATGAATCCCGACAAGCTCGAGCCGGGCGAACGCTGCGCCTCGACCAGCAACCGCAACTTCGAAGGCCGCCAGGGCAAAGGCGGACGCACGCACCTGGTCTCGCCGGCCATGGCCGCCGCGGCCGCCGTCAGCGGGCATTTTGTGGACATCCGCCAGTGGGACTACCGCGGCGGGAACGGGAAGTAAGACGTAGCTGAATTCGTGAGAATTCAGCTCGGTGGCGCGGACATTCGGCGTCTGTGTTGAACGCGAAGATGAGGGGCAACAGCCCTCTCCCCGGCCCTCTCCCAGAGGGAGAGGGCGTTATAGGGTAGCGGCCCGGCAGCAGAGCGTAACGTGAATCGACTCATGCGGTTTTCCAGCGCGATCGAGCGCGACCCCGCGATTGATGCCTGGATGTACGAGCACTCGAGCGAGTTGGGCGCGATCGCGCGGCACTGGTTCGATGTTATGCGCGACTGCGGAGACGATGTACGAGAACTAATGCACGATGGTTGTCCGGTCGCGTGTGTGGGGGACGCGGCATTCGCCTATGTGAACGCCTTTAAAGCACACGTCAACGTGGGGTTCTTCCGCGGCGCCGAGATTGCCGACCCGGACGGCATGTTGGAAGGCACCGGCAAGTTTATGCGCCACGTGAAGCTCAGGCCCGAACGTGACCTCGGCACGACGGCACTCATGCGTCTAATCGAGGCCGCCTACACGGATATGAGGGCACGCATCGCGTCGGAATAGGTTGAGCCGGCATTCGGCGGGACCATGGGCGTGTAGCTGAATTCGTGAGAATTCAGTGCTGCCCCCAATTTCGGCTGAACTGTAACCAGTGCAGCTACCACCAACATTCATCCACCTCGAGTGAACCCCATGGAACCATTCACCAAGCACACCGGCCTAGTCGCCGCGCTGGATCGCTCGGACGTCGATACCGACCAAATCATCCCTAAGCAGTTTCTCAAGCGGATCGAGCGGACCGGCTTCGGCCAGTTTCTGTTTTTCGACTGGCGGTTTCATGACGACGGCAGCGAGAACGCTGATTTTGAGCTGAACAAGCCGCACGCGCGGGATGCGTCGGTATTGGTCGCTCGGCGAAACTTCGGCTGCGGCTCCAGCCGCGAGCACGCCCCCTGGGCGCTGGCCGATTACGGCTTTCGCGTCGTCATCGCACCGAGCTTCGCCGACATCTTTTACAACAACTGCTTCAAGAACGGCATGCTGCCGATCCGGCTCAGCGCAGAAGAGGTGGAGGATCTCTTCCGGCGCACCGGCGCGCACTGTCCGTATCACCTGACGGCCGACTTGGAGAACTGCAAGCTCACCGACGAGCACGGCTTGGAGTTGTCATTCGAGGTCGAGCCGTTTCGGCGGGAGTGCCTGTTGGGCGGCCTGGACGACATTGCCACGACGCTACAACACGAAGAGAAGATTGCCGCCTATGAGGCCGGCCGCGGCATCGCGTAGCCACGACGCGTGAGAGCAGAGCCGGTGTAGCTGGACTGGTGACAGTTCAGCCGAATCCAGGGGCAGGCCTGAATTCTCACGAATTCAGCTACGGCCACGACTCCTTCTCCCCGACGGGGAGTGGGCCATGTAGAGCCTAAACAAAGGCCCGCACAGACAGAAATGTCCGGTGCCACCATGGCGAATTCACCTCCATTTCACGCGTTCGGCGATGCTGCGCGCGTTCCATGGCCGGCAAACAGCTAGAGCCGCCCCGAACAGGCGTTCGAGGCGGCTCTTTCTCGTCGGTACGTCAGCACGGCGGCCGCCCCGTAAATACGGGAATTGAGTCGGCCATCCGGTGCTGGCTAGCGCTTTTTGCGCTTGGCTGTCTTCTTCTTCGCGGCCTTCTTCTTCGCTGTCTTCTTCTTGGCGCCCTTCTTCTTGGCGCCCTTCTTCTTCGCTACCTTCTTCTTCGTACCCTTCTTCTTCGTCGCCGCCTTCTTCTTTCGGGCGGCCTTCTTCTTCTTGGCCACAGCACTTCCTCCTAAAAAGGTTTGCGGTGAGCTCCTTCTCGGTGACCCGTTGGTTTCGAGCGAGACTCACCTCGAGCAAAACCCACTGCTCACGTGAGCAGCCTGCATCCATTCCTTGCGTTTTGCAGATCGTCATGACGAAGCAAAACACGGGTTTATGGAAACCTTGAAGAGTAACTGTACGGATTCCCAAATTTTTTGCAACACGGTTTGACGTTATTTTTATCCGCGCGACTCTCGCAGCGCCTCTCCAACCGCGCGAGTGACGATCCTATCTTGCGCCGAGACCGATCACGAAACGCACTCAATCGCGCCGGTACACATCCTTCAACTGCGCGTAACGCAGAGCGCAGCGCATCAATAAAATGCGATCGTTGTGCCGTCGCGCAGCCGTCCGCACGGTTGCGCACTGACGCGCTCGATGCCCATCCAACGCAGTCGATGCGGCATGCGCGTTCTCAGATAAACCCAGCGCGCGATCGACGCGGAAGCGCGCGCGGTCGATGGCTCACCAGACCATTGACCAAGGATCTCTCCCCAAGCCGATGACCAGTGCCGCAGCCGGATGTGAATCGGATCGAGGCCGTACCAGTGAAGCGCCGGGCTGACACATACCAACTCGCGCTGGGCCGCCAGTTCCACCACGCGCTCGTCCAGTTCGCACGCCAAGCGGATCGCCTCGCCGTGGGGCAGGCGGCTACCCGGAAAGATGATCCGCCGCAGCAGCCCAAACCGTTGTGGCGAAAGGGCTTGCAGACTAGCAACCGGCAGCCGCGTGACGACCGTTTTCGCTCCCGCCGCTTCCAGCCGGTCAAGGCAGATCGCCAGCCAAGCAGTGATCGTTTCGGGGCTTGCGTCGTACAACAGGTCGTTGCCGATATCCGTCAAAAGCGCGCTGGTCGGCGCCGGAGGAAGCGAATCGAGTGCCGGCCACAGATCGCACTGCGTGATGCCCGGCAACTGCCGGCCAAGCACCGACGATGTCATCCCATACGAGCGCCCATGGCCGTGCGCCGCCACGACCTGAAGCGGCTGGTTCCAGATACCTTGCGCGGTCGCCACGACGGTGGAGATGCCGCGCGTCAAGTTGCTCGCGCCCAGCAGCACGATTCGTCGCGCGGCGGCGGGGCGTGCGGATTTGAAACCGCTCATTGCGCATTACTACCTCGGCTACTACCTCGGCCCGCCGCGGCCCTGGTACGCCTGCATCGTGGCCATACTCGAGTAGCCCAGATACCCAAAAAGAATTGCAGCGAAGTAGAGCCCGTTCATGAAGGCCAGCACCGCCACGCCGACCGCCGCGGCCATCGACAGCCCCAGCGACCACATGATCCCCCGGCTCGGCTTCGCCCACACGAGCAGTTCCCGCGCGATCTGTCCGCCGTCGAGCGGATAGACCGGAAGCAGGTTCACCAGCCCCCAGAAGAAATTGACGAACAGCAGGTTGGCCACGAGGAAGTTTGCGTACGGGTTCTCGAAGCCGGGGCCGTATTGGAAGGGAAAGAGGCTCGGCACAAAGAAGATTCGTTGATCGAAGAGCAGCAAACTGGCAAGCACCAGGGCGGTCACTAGAAAACCGGCCGCCGGTCCGGCGAACGTGACCGCGATATTCCCGCCGACGCTCTCCCGCACGCGGCTGAACGAGGTGAGCCCGCCCATGCCGTAGAGCGTGATCCACGGCTGCGCGCCGCGGGCCCGGGCTGCAAAGGCATGGCCCAACTCGTGGATCAGGATCGAGAAGAACACGACGCCGACCCAGATAAAGACGCCAATCGGTTCGGAATCGCCGCTAAGCCCCAAAACGGCTGCCACCAGCCAGAAGAACGGGTGCACGCGCACCGGAATCCCAAAGATCGAAAAGAACAGGTCGCCTGGCGTGCGCTGGGGTTCGCCGATCAGCAAAGGAAAGTCCCTTTTGGAGAGAGCAGTAGGGGCCGCTGTGCGGACCAATTGCCGCCTCGGCCTTAATTGTACGCCCTGGCCCTCCAGTGAGGCACCCGTACCGGCAGCGGTGTTCGCAGTGCGCTCGCACATGACTCAAGCACAGATACCGAATGTCGACGCCACCACCAGCGGCAAGGCGAGCCGAACGAGCCGCCGCGGCCCATTCATCAGCAACGGCACGTCAGCCGGCCAGGCGCTGCGGCAAACTGCCCGTATCGGGTGCCGCAGCGTCCACGTGCCGCTGAGTGTACGACTGATCCAGCGCGCCCAGCAGGTAGTCGGCCGCCCGCTGCGACGCTCCGCCGTGCCCCACCCGATCGCGAAGTGCGGCCAGCGCCGCCACCCGCTGGTCGCGCTGGTCCGGGTCGGTCAGCCACTCTACCACGTGCCGGGCGATCTGGGGCGAGCGATCCTGGCAGGTCAGGTACTCCGGCATCAGCACCGACGCGGCGTCCGGTTGCTGCGGATCGTACGGCCGCAGATCGCGCGGGAACAACTCTTCGGTCGACAGCAGATTCACCAGCGTGATGTACTTCACCTTGCGGAAGAATCTCTGGATGAAATAGGCAGGACGGCTGACCCAGTAGAGGATCACCGTCGGCTTGGCGTGGTACAGCAACTCGAGCGAGACCGATCCGGAGACGGCCATGCAGCAACTCGCCAGGTGAATCAACTCCGGCGTCTGGCGCACAAACACCTCGATCGGCAGATCGCTGCCGGCCAGCATCTTGCGGACCCGCCGGGCGTGAGACTCTCGGTAGCACGCCACCGCGAAGCGTACCGCGGGCACCTGCGCGCGCGTGTGCTCCGCTGCGCGGAGAAGCCAGCGGAAGTTGCCGGTCACTTCCTGCGTCCGCGAACCCGGCAAAATCGCCACCAGAGGGCTGCCGGCCTGATGTTGCGCGATGAAGTCCTCGTCCAGCCGCTGGCCGCGCAGCTCATCGAAGTAGGGATGCCCGACGTACGTGGCGTTGCAGCCCTGCCGGCGGTACCAGTCCTCCTCGAAGGGCAACTTGCACAGCACGTGATCTATCAGCCGCCGCATCTTGCCGACTCGCCAGCGGGCCCAGGCCCAAATCTGCGGAGCGCCGTAATAGAACACCGGGATGCCGTGCGCCTTGGCCCGGCGGGCGATCCACCAGTTGAAGCCAGGAAAATCGATCAGCACGACCGCGTCGGGCCGCTCATCGCGGAAGTAGCGGTTGGCGCGCAACAGCAGCCGCAGAAACGTCCCCAGGCGCAAGATGACTCGCGACAACCACATCACTGCCAGGTCGGACGTGTTCTCGAGCAGCTCGCAGCCCGCCTCGGCCATCCGCGTGCCGCCGTAACCGACCAGCTTCGCCTTCGGCCGCTGCCTGCGCAAGTGGCGGACCAGGTTCGCGCCGTGCAAGTCGCCGCTCGGTTCGCCAACGGAAATGAATATCTTCATGCCGGTTCGCTCAGTTCTCGCTTCAGTTGTTGTCGACGGCATTGCCTACGCTGCTCGGCGCTGCTGCACATGCGCGTGCGCTGACCCTTGGGCAGATTCACTCGAAGTTGCGAGACTTCCACTCGCTTCACTCTCGGCGTGGTGCACTCGGCCGCGCAGGTGTGCCCGGTAGTCGCGCGACAGCCGCCAGGCGGTGAACAGCGCGCTGGGCCGGCTGAACTCCCACCACCAGCACCGAATAGCGGATCATGCGCGGCTTCCTTGCGACGCAGCGGGCGAAAGATGACATCGGGCGAAAAGTATGGCAAAAGCCGCACGTCAGAGATAGGGCAGTTTGGGGGCTCCGGGCGGCCGCGCCGCCGGCGCGAAAGCATTCCCGCCGGGCTGCTTGCATCCGTAGGACAAGCAATGCCAAGCGACCACCCGCTGGGCAACCCGATCGCGGCGAGCCCACGAAAAAAGCGAGGGCCCCGGTTGCCGGAGCCCTCGCGACGAATACTGACAGATTTGCTTTCTGAAGAGTCGGTGTTACTCCTCCGGCTTCTGCTCGGCGGTCTCGCCCTTTTGGGCCGCGATATTGGCGGCGAACTTCTCGGGGTTGGCCTCGAAGGCGGCCGGGCAGTTCGGGCAGCAGAAGTAAACCTTGCTGTCGTTGTGAGAGACGACGTGCTCGGCCTTGATCGGCTTGCCGCTCACCGGGCACTTGGTCTGCAGAGTGTAACCCTTGCTGATGTCGGCGAACACGAGCGTGATCTGCTCGGGCGGTTCGGCCTTCGCCACCTTGCCCTGGCAGTTCTCGCAGCAGAACGCTATGGTCGCGGCGCTGATCTCGACCGTGGCTTCGGGGTTAATATCCCGCCCTGTCAGCGGGCAGGCCACTTGCGCGATCTGCTTCGTTTGCGCCAACTGAAGATTCGTCTTGGCGGCGAACTTCTCCGTATCCGCCTTGAACGCAGCCGGGCAGTTCGGGCAGCAGAAGAAGACGTCCTTCCCTTTGTAGGCGACCTTGTGCTCAGCCTTCACCGGCTGACCCGACACCGGGCACTTCATCGCTTCGGTGATTTTGATTTCCTCGGAGGCCGCTTCTTCGTCCTGAGCGATCAGGGCGCCGGCCGACGCCAATCCGACGGCCGCCAGTAAAGCGATGGCAAAAAGGTGGCGTGATTTCATGGTTCGTGCCTTTCGGTTCGCGGAAAGAAGAGTATGAGTTTGATCCGAGCCAGTTGGGGAGCTTTCGCGTGTTAGGCAAAGTTTACCGCGCACGGGCGGCGGTTGCGGTTATTGTCGACATTTCGCATGGCCAAAGTCAAGAAAATGCAAGATTTCGTCAACCCCCCACCGGCGGCCCCGGATGCCGCGGCTCCATTGTCGATCGCCAACGAGCGGCCGGTACGCTCCAGACCGCGGAATCAGTGATCCTGCAGCACGACCGCCGGGTCCTGCACCACCGCCATCAAGGTCGGCAGGTAACTGGCCAAAGCCGACAACAGTGGCGCCCCGATCAAGGTCGCGACAAATAGTTGCCAGTTCGCGGAGAGATACTGCGGCGTTACGCCCAAATCCGGCAGCGCGCCGAGCAGCTTGGCCAGCGCGACGCCGGCAAAAAAGCCGATTACCGCACCCAGCACGCCCAACAGCACGGCCCGACCGAGAAACAGCCCCGCGATCCGCGAGGTGCCTTTGCCCAATGCCCGGAGCAGGCCGATCTCCTGACGCCGCTCGCGGACGTTCGAGAGCGCCAGCAGCCCGACCCAGACCGCACTGATCAGCACCACCAGTGGGCTGACCACCGAGGCCAGGGTCTCCAGCAGGCCCTGAGTCTGCGAAAACTGCGACGCCATCATCTCCTGGGTTTCAACGCGCTCCCGGGCCATGTTATTGATGATCGCCTGACGCTGGTCGCGGACCAGGTCGCGCTGTTCCGCCCTGGCAACGGCGATCGAGCGGAACTCGATGATCTGCGTGTCCGGCAGCACGCTGGACAATTGACCGCGGATTTGCGGAAGACGTTCACCCGAGCACCGGCACCCTAGCGCCAGGATCTGCGTGACGCGGCCCTGCTTGTCGAGCATCGCCTGAGCGTCGTCCAGATGCACGGCGATAACGATGTCTTCCTTGCTGCCCTGCTGCGGGAGGATGCGGGCGACGGTCAGTTCCTTGCCGAGCACGTCGACCTTCTCGCCCACCTCGCGGCCGATGCCCAGTTCATGTCCCAGCAAGACGGTTCCCGCCTCGATGTTGTAGCCCATCGGCGATTTGCGCTCGCGATGCCACTGGGTCGTCTCGGGCAGATAACCCACCAAGAGCACGCTGCGGTCGTTCCACTCGATCTTCTTTTGCAGCGAGGCCACCAGGTGCGTAATCAGCGTGAGCGACGGCTCATCGGCCAGCTTCTGCACGTAGTCTTGCGGCATGTCGGCGGTGGTGAAGTCGGCCGCCCAGAAGTCGGCCATGTTGGTGTCCTGATGCATGATCATCAGGTTGAAGCCCATGTCGCGCATCAGCCGCGTCGTCTTCTGTTCCATGGCGGCCAGTTCGATGTCGGCATCGTCCTGCATCTGGGCGATCTTGGCCGAGGTCTCGTGCTGGTACTGGTTGAGCCGCTCGGAAGCCTGGCGGCCGTAGCCTTCGACGAGCACCGGCCCGGCGACCAGCAACGTCACCGCGGCGGTCACCGCCAGCAGCGCGAGAAAGAAGTTGATTTTGCGAAAGCGAATCTCGGCGAAAAGCAGTCGCAGCGTACTCATGGAAGGTTCCTCGGGGGGCCGGCGGCCCAGCGTACCGCGCTCGGGCAGATATCTCGCTTCGAACCAACCATTTTAACGCCGGCACGACCGGATTCCAAACCGGTGGGCCTGCCGGGGAGAGGAGCCAAAGGGTGCCACCGCTGGCTTGTCCAGCAGTGCTCTTTGGGCCCTTGCGGTTAACCGCCTATGGCAATGTTGAAGGTCGGCTTCATGTCTCGTGAACCCCCTCTCCCCGGCGGGGAGAGGGAGCACGCTCAATCCTCGACCGTCACGCCTGCCGGGTCGAGCGATCCGGCCACGTGGTGACGCGGTTCGGACAGCCCGAACGACATCAGGCCGCCCAGGGCTATCAGCCCGGCCCCCGCGCAGAACACCAGTTCAAAACTGGTCAGGCTGATTAGCGCTCCGACCAGCGGCGAGAAAAGCACGATTGGCAGCGCCAGGCAGAATCCCAGCGTGCTGACGTAGCGCGGATGATCTTGCGGCTCGCAGATCTCCAGCGTGTAGTTCGTGATGGTTTTAATCGCCACCGGCGTCAGTCCGATCGGCACGAACACCAGCCAGTACAGCCCTCGGGCGACGTCCACATCCAGCATCGTGATGCCGACCGCCAGCAGCGGCACGGCGGCGCAGGCGAGAATAGCGGTGCGCAGCACGAGTCGATTCCCCTGCCGATCGGCGACCGGCCCGGCGAGCAGGCTGAACAGCCCGGTGCCGGCGTTCTGCACGATTACCCAGCGCAGCATATGATCGAGATCGAGCCCCAGCCGTTCGCGCCCCAGCGCCTGGTAATGCGGAAACAGCATCAGCACGGTACCGAACAGCGCGGCCACGATGGTGAGCCGGCGGAAGTTGGCGTCGTCGCGCAGGACCTGCCACGCAGAGGTGAAGTGCGTGCGCAGCCGAATCGGCGGTTCCCAATAGTCGTCTTCCGGCTCGACCAGCGCCAGCGAGCACAGAGACGCGACGGCGAACATTCCGCCGGTGAAGGCGAACAGGTAACCAAACCCGCCATCGGGCAGCGCCAACCAGCGGCCCATCAACAGCCACGCGGCCAGGATCGCCGCCGGGGCGCCAAGCGCCGTCGACATCGTCAGCAATCGTCCGCGGCTGGTCGCCCGAATGAGCTTGCCCTGCAGCGTGTTGGCGGCCAGTTGGTTCATGCCAACCAGCGCAAAGAAGATGCCGTACAGCACGAGAAACACCCAGGGCAGCCAGCCGCCCCCCTCGCCGCCGGTGAGAAACCACAGCACGGAGAGCAGGAGAAACGGCCCCGCCATGGCGAATGTGCAACTGGTCAGCGCCCGGCGCTTCTTCGGCAGCAGCTTCAGCCGCCGCGCGAACAGCACGGGCGGAACGCTGTGCCCGAGCCGGTTGAGCATCGGCAGGCAACCCCGCATGGTCGCCGTGCCGCCGATGGCGTCGATGAACGCCGGCATGACGATGCTCTCGGTTTTGAAGATCCAGCCCACGCGGATCAGAATCTGCTGCAGCGCCAGCACGATCAGGTTGCGCGGCTCGTTCGCTTCGATCTCGCGGCGCGCGGCCAGTGCCGCCGCCTCCGGCGATTCCGGGTGAGTCGTCGGCGGGGTTTCGGCAGACGGAGATCGCATTTCGCCACTATAGGGAACGATCGCAAGACTGACGAGGCATGGCGGGGAGGGCAGGGCAGGGCAGGGCACGTGGTGGCACAGACATTCCTGTCTGTGAAATCCGACGTGCGGCCGGCGCGACGGCTGCATTCACACGAATCCAGCTACGTGGCACCGACATTCCTGTCGGTGCGAGTCTTAGTGCCCCCTCTCCCCGGCCCTCTACCCGCGGGGGAGAGGGAGTAAATGACTTGCGGCAGCGACGCTGTGCGCGGCGCATACATTGCGGCCGATGTAGCCGAACAGCGTCGTCACTCGTCGCGCTTTAGCAGAAGCTCCAGATAGCTCCGCCGCTCGCCGCCGGTCAGTTGCAGTTGCGAGGCCAGCCGCCGAAGGATTTCTTGAGCGGACTCGAGTTGGTCGGCCTCCGCCATCAATTCCAACTCGACGAAGGTCCCCAATCCCTCCACGTCGTCCACCGCCACGGTTACCTGCTGGCCGCCGATCGGCAATTGCCACGTCTGCCTTTGCTTGCGGACGTCGGCCACGCGGCGAAAGCCCAGCGCCGCGAGCAGCTCGGCCAATTGCCGCGCCGCCTCGTCGCCGCCGGCGATCGGCACTTCGATCTCCTGGCGCGATTTCGTCTCCGCGTCGATCTTCGGCCCCTTGTACGTCAGGTAACACTTTTCATCCTGGTGGCGGATCCGCAGCGCTTCGTCCGTCTGGGCGAACTCCCGCGAAGGATGGGCGAAGTACATATCGATCTGCTCGATGCGATGCACGGCCAGTGTGCCCAATGCCCGCACCCGGTCAAGAAGCGATTCTCGATCCGGCACCGGATACTTCTGTTCGACTTCGTACGTCATGTGTCCCTGGCACTTTCGTTTTGCGCAGCTCGCGGTTCGCTTCCCCGCGCCTGGAACATCGCCAGCATCGACCGCGCAACCGCAGCCGGATCGTCGGCCTTGGTCAGCGCCGTTCCCACGACCACGCCGTGAATGCCGGTCTCGAGTACCTGCGGCAGATTCTCCGGCGCGATACCGCCAATTGCGAACGCCGGCAGGCGAATCTCGGCCGCCACCGCCGCCAGCAGCGGCAGGCCGACGAAGCTCTCGAACGCTTTGGTTCGCGACGGAAATGTCGGCCCGACGCCGATGTAACTCGCGCCGTCCAGCACCGCCTGGCGTGCCTGCTCGATGCTGTGCGTCGACACGCCCACCAGCGGCGCCGCGCCCATCACCGCCCGGGCGTCTTTTACCGTCAACTCCTCCTGGCCCACGTGTACGCCGTCGGCGTGGCTCAGCCGCGCGATGTCCGGCCGGTCGTTGACGATCATCAGCACGCCGGCGTCGCGGGTAATCTCGCGCATCAGCCGCGCACGATCCATTAGTCCCCGATCCGTCAGCGACTTCTCGCGAAGCTGTACGATGTGAACCCCGGCGCCGCACAGCGTCGAAACCATTCCGGCGAACGAATCCCGGTCCGCTCCGCCGTCGATCAGAGCATACAAGCGGGCGTCGGCCAGCCGGGCGAGACTGGACTGCGTGATGGTAATCGCGCGCTGCAGCGTGTAGGAGTCGTAGCGCAGCCGCTCGAAGCGACTGCCGGTCTCCGCGTCGAGAACCTTGCCATACTCCTCCAGCGTTCGTAGCGACTGCCCCAGGCGATGCAGACTGGCCACCGCGACGCTTTGGACATCCGCGCGGTTCTGCTCCTGCGGCGTGCTGATCCGCGTGCCGACGTCGCCGGCCGTATCCCGCGCCGCGTGCCGTGCGGCCGGGTCGATCCGGCGAATCGCGTCGGCCAGCTCGTGGCGCATCTGTTTGCAGATGCCGGTCAGATGCACGTCGTCGAGTGAGAAGCGGACGTAGTCCTCCACCACCCGCAACCCCTCGGACGCGCGATTCGCAGCGGCGTCGAGGATCCGCAGCAGTGCGATTTGATCCGGCTGATCCGGCCGATCGGAAGCCTCCACGTGTTCCCGCTCCTTGGGTTGCACCTCGCCTACTCCTCCGGCGAGGCCGCCTCGTAAAACTCAGTCAGATCCTCTTTCAACTTCTCCAGCGACGGCGTGTGGATGTACATCATGTGCCCGGCCTCGTAATACCCCCAATGCAAATTGTCGCGCAGCGTCGGGTCGAGCTGAAGCTGGTTATACGTGAAGTCCGAGGCGAAGTACGGCGTCGCCAGGTCGTAATACCCGCTGGCGATGAACACCTGCAGCGCCGGGTTGCGCGTCATCGCCTTGCGGAGCGACTCAGAAGCGTCGAGATAGCGGTTGGTGAACTCGTCATAGTTCCACGGCCGCACGGAGCCGTAGATGTTGTATTTGCGGCCCGGCTCGTAAGCCAAATCGTCACGCAGGTACTCGTTGAGCAGCGCCGTGAACGGCCCCAGGATGGCCGCGTCGCTGGGGTCGTAGTCGTACGAGTCGCCGGCCGCGTCGCGGTCGATGCCCAAGAACCGGCTGTCCAGCCGCCCGGTCGTGCGCCGGCGATCGCGCAGCAGCTCCTTCGCAAACCGCCGCATCTCGATCCGCAGGTTCGTCCTCAGTACGAACTCCTTGGACAGCCCCGTGTATCGGGCGAGCTTGGCGGCGATCTCGTCCTCTTCCTCGTCGCTCATCCGCGCGCCGCGAAGCAGGGCCGTGTTGTACTCGCCGGCGGCAAACTCCTCCACCTCCCGCAGCAAGTCCGGCAGCGCCTGGCGTTGCAGCTCTTCCTCGAGCTGCTCGTGGTACCAGGCGGTGGCCGTGTACGAGGGCAAAAATAGCACGAACGGCAAGTCGTTGCCGACGTCGAACCGCAGCGTCTGGAAGTTCAACACGGAGGAGACCATGGCGATGCCGTTTAAGTACATGCCGTGCGTATCCTGCAGGTAGTCGGCCAGCCCGGCCGCCCGCGTGGTGCCGTAGCTTTCGCCCAGCAGAAACTTCGGCGACTCCCACCGCTCGTTGGTGCTGATGTAGCGCTCGATGAAATCGCCCACCGAGTTGATGTCTTCCTCGTAGCCGTGGAACTCCCGAGCTTCGGTCCCTTCCTCCTGGCGGCTGATGCCCGTGCTCACTGGATCGATCATTACGATGTCCGTCAGATCGAGCAGCGAGTGCTCGTTCGGAACGAGCTCGTAGGGAGGCGCCGACTGCGTGGCATCGTCCGGAACCGGCACACGCTTGGGCCCCATCAAACCGAGATGCAGCCAGACGGACGATGAACCCGGCCCGCCGTTGAACGAAAACGTGATCGGCCGCTCGTGCTGGTCCTCGACTCCGTCGCGGGTGTACGCGAAGTAGTACACCTGGGCGCGGTCCTGGTCCTTATCGCCCTTCAAGTAGATCCGGCCGACCGTAGCGGTGTATTCAATCTCTTCGCCTTCGATCGTGGCGGTGTGCTTGGTTACCGAAAGTGGCTCGTGGACGACCTTCGACGCCGCCTTCTTTTTCGGCTCTGGCGGACTGCCGCGGTCGGATCGCTCCTTCTCTTGCGCGTCGAGCGGGCACGCGGCAACAAGCAACAACACGATGAGGAAAGCGGCGACACGTCGCGGCATGGTGTACGTCTCCGATTCTGAGTGCGTGGTGCCTTCACGTATGATCATAATCGGAATCCCCGCATCACGCATCGGCTGGGCACCATCGCCACGAAAAGCCTTTGGTTGACACGGTATAGTGAGGCTCGTAAGGTGATCTCTCACCCCTCCGTGTTCGGCCGGTCGACGGGCCGGCCACCGCGCCTTTTCTCCAGAAAAGAGCACCAGCCGAAGTGAGCACGAACCCGGCCAGCGTGACCGGCGCTCCCTGCCTGCGGGCCGGCATGGTCGGCATGGGCATGATCTTCGACGAGACCTATCGCCCGTTTTTCGAGACGGCCCATCAGCGCGGCATCTTCGAACCCGCCTTCGGACCCTGCCGCGTGGTACTGGCCGCGGTCGCCAGCCGCACGGGCCGCCGCGCAGAGGCCTATCGTCAGGCGTCCACCGGAAGAATCAGCGACTTCGCCAGCTTCACCGAACCGGACAGCATCGGGCAGCTTTTAAGGAGCGAGCCCGATTTCGTCTGCGTGGCCACGCCGGACGATCGCCATTTCGAGGCCGCCCGGGCCGTGCTCCAGGCGGGCAAGCATCTGCTGGTCGAAAAGCCCTCGGTGCTGTCGCTCGTCGAGCTCGACGAGCTCGACCGGCTGGCGCGGGAAAACGGCGTTCTGGCCAAGGTCGTCTACCACAAGCTGCTCGATCCCGATCACAAGAAGCTCCGCACGCTGGTCGCCGATGGTCAGCTCGCGCACGTCAACAGCGGTTATTGCACGCTGCTGGAGCCCAAGTCCATCTCCGGCCAGCAGTTCGCCGAATGGATCGCCGGCCGCAACCCCGGCACGTACGTGGCCGTCCACTATATCAAGCTGATCGACTTCACCTTCGGCGGACGGCTACAGCGGGTTTCCTGCACCGGGCAGCGAGGGTTGGTCGGTCCGGCCAATGGCGACACGTGGGACTCGACGCAACTGCGGCTGGAGTATCGCTACGAGGATCAGCGCGAGGCGGCGTTCGATATCCACACGAGCTGGGTCATGCCGGACAACTTCCCCGGCTACGTCGAGCAAGAGGTGCAGTTCCGCTTCGACAACGGCCAGTGGAACGGGCACAGCCGCCGCCGGGGCGTCGAGTGCACCATCGAAGGCCGCACGCCGCTCGCGGCGAAGATCTCGATCAACAACCACTACAACGCCAGCTTTCTGGAACCCTGGGGCGAACGGAGCCAGCGGGGTTATGGTGTCGAAGTGATCGAGCGCTTCGCCCGGGAAGTGGCCCTGGTGGAGCACGGCGGCCCGGCCGACCAGCGCGATCAGCGGCTGGAGGCTGCGCGTCGGCTGACGTATAACGACATTTCGGCGGACCGCCCGGTCGTCGCGGCCGTGCAGGCGATGGAGGCGATCCTCGCTCGGCACGCGGACGGCCAGCCCGGCTGCGTCGTGCGGGTGAATGACGCCGCCGGTGGGCTGGTGCTCGCCGCCCCGGGCAGTGCGGAGACGGAAGTCCTTTACCCGGGCCAGGTGTAGCGGCTTCAGCGGCGGCCGCTTCAAGCTGTTGTTTTTTGGTCAAATAACTTGACCGCTATCCTCAGTTCGTGTACTATTTATTCTGGCTATCTCGGCATTTCTCGCAATGGTGCCGGGGGAAGCACGGCTGCAGATCCTAAGGCAATCAAACCATATCTAATCGTTTTTCCTCTCGCGAATTTACTCCAGCAGAAGGGGCTTATTCAACACTTCGAAAAACACGGTGTTGCAAAATCTGGCGAAAAATTGCGTGGCGCTCGAGCGCCACGCACCGGAGACGCTTCTTTTTGCAACGAAACATGGGGCCCCCCCTAATGAGCGCGTTGCAAAAAGGACCGTGCTGGACTCGCAAGAGTTCAGCCGAAGCGAGGGGCACGTCGGATTTCACACCAGTTCAGCGACGACTTACCAATTCCACAACGTTGTAAGCCAGAATACGGATGGTCCGCGCAGCGGCCCCCCCACCATCTCATCCAAAAAGCGAGGTTGCCCGATGAAAACGCCAGTCGATCGTCGAACGTTCCTGGGCTCGGCCGCCGCCGCAGGTTTGGCCGCCGGCGCTACCCGCACCGTACGCGCCGTCACCTCGGACAGTGCTAATGACACCGTCGTCTTAGGCGTGATGGGCGTCAACGGACGCGGCACGGATCTAGCCCGCAGCTTCGCCGCCAAACGCAACACCCAAATCGCATACATCTGCGACGTCGACCGCCGCGCCATCGAAAAGTGCCAGGGCGAAGTTGCCCAGCGGCAGGATCGCGCCACCCAGGGTGTCGGTGACTTCCGCCGCATCCTCGAAGACCCGAATGTCGACGCCCTGGTCGTCGCCGCGCCGAATCACTGGCACGCCCCGGCCACCATCCTGGCCTGCGAAGCTGGCAAGCACGTCTACGTCGAAAAGCCGGCCAGCCATAATCCGCACGAGGGCGAGCTGATGGTCGCCGCCGCGCGCAAGCACAACCGCGTCGTCCAGCTCGGCACGCAGCGTCGCAGCAGCGGCGCGATCACCGAAGGCATCCAAAAGCTGCGCGAAGGCGCCATCGGCGACGTGCTGTACGCCCGAAGCTGGTACAACAACCGCCGCGGTTCGATCGGGCAGGGCAAACAGGCCGCCGTGCCCGAGTGGCTCGACTACGAACTGTGGCAGGGTCCCGCGCCGGACGTGCCGTACCAGGATAACGTCGTCCACTACAACTGGCACTGGTTCTGGAACTGGGGGAACGGCGAGCTGGGCAACAACGGTATCCACTCGATCGACGTCTGCCGCTGGGGCCTGGGCGTCGACTACCCGACGAAGGTCACCTGCTTCGGCGGCAAGTATCGTCACCAGGATGATCAACAGACGCCCGACACCTGTGTGGCGACGTTCGAGTTCGGCGACAAGTCGATGATGTGGGAAGGCCTGAGTTGGTCGCCGCGCGGCTACGAGCAGACGAGCTTCGGCATGAGCTTCCATGGCGAAGGCGGCACGATGATCATGACCGAGGGCTACGAGATTCTCGACATGCAGAACCGCTCGGTCGAGACCTACTCCGGCGGTGGTGGCGGCCTGGATCACATGGAGGACTTCCTCGATGCGATCCGCACCTCGCGCCGGCCTAACGCCGACATCGAGGACGGCCACAAGAGCACGCTGCTGTGTCACCTGGGCAACATCGCCCATCGCGTCGGCCGCGTGCTGACCACCGACCCCAGCAACGGACACATCCAGAACGACCCGGAAGCGGCCGCCTTGTGGAAGCGCGAGTACCGGCCCGGCTGGGAGCCGAAGGTGTAGTAGTAAAACTCCCTCTCCCCGCCGGGGAGAGGGCCGGGGAGAGGGGGTAGAAGAAAACGCGCAGACGCAGTGTGTCCGTGCACCATCGTGGTAGCGAATCTCGCGAAACTCAACTATCCACGTTCAAGAGGTGCCACTGTCACTTTGTTTAGCAGCGCATCCTTTTGGTCCATGGCGTCAGAGCGACAATAAGTACTACGAGTACATCCGAACAACTCTTCACCCCCCTCTCCCCGACCCTCTCCCCGAGGGGAGAGGGAGTAATTCAAAAACATCGCAATAAAGGTGATTGCAATACCTTTGATGGCAACTTCTTCCACCAAACGAACCGAGAACGCCAATCCGCCCGCGGCCGTCCAGCACCAGGGCGAGGACCGCTCCAACGCAATCCGCGCCCGCATGGCGGCCGTCGAGCCGCGAGGGCTGCGCACCTACACGCCGTCGTTGGCGGTCATCGCTCGCAGCGAAGGTTGCTACCACTACACGCCCGAGGGCCGCAAGCTGGCCGACTTCACCTCCGGTGTGCTGGTGGCCAACCTCGGCCACAATCCGCCCGCCTGGTGGCGGCGCATTCTGGAACTGATGCAGCTCGACCGAGCGGCCGATGCGGGCAGCGTCCCGCTCACCACGTACAACGCCGTCACCGAACTGGAAGTGCTTGCCAGCGAACGGCTGGTCGCCAGTCTCCGTGCCCAGCCCGGCGGTGGGCGAATGGAGCACGTTCTGTGGGCGGCCAGCGGCAGCGAGGCGATCCAAAAATCGCTGTGGGCGGCCATGGCCCACCGCCCCGGTGCGGACGTCATTCTCGCCACTCGGGCTGGCTTTCACGGCAAAAAGGGCTTGGCCGGCGCGGTCACCGGCAGCGAAAGGGACCACGAGCGCGATCCCCGGGTACGCTTTATCAGCTTCCCCTGCGACGAGTGCCGCAGCGTGGAGCGCCGCCGGCTGCCGCTCGATCTGGCTCCGTACGAAAAGGAACTGGCCGCGGCGCTGAAAGAACACGGCGACCGCCTGTGCGCCGTGATCACCGAGCCCTACCTGGGCGGAGGCGGCTCGTACCATCCGCAGCCGGAGTACCTGCAACTGCTCCAGCGGTTCTGCCGCGAGCACGACCTGGTGTTCATCCTCGACGAGATCCAGTCCAACTTCGGGCGGACCGGTTCGATGTACGCCTTTACAACTTACGGCATCGAGCCGGACATCGCGGTGCTCGGCAAGGGCATGGCGAATGGCATCCCGGTCGACGCGGCCGTCGGCCGCGCCGACGTACTGGGAACGCTCAACTACGGCGAAGGCTCCGACACCTGGAGCGGGCATCCGCTCGGCTGCGCCGCCGTGCTGGCGACGCTCGAAGCATTCGAACAACAGGACGTGCTCGGTCACGCCGCCACGTTGTCCGAGGTGATCGAGCGGCACCTGCTGCGGATGACCAAGCTGCCGGCGATTGCGGCCGTGCGCGGCGAGGGGACGGTGTGGGGCATCGAGTGTGCCCCGCTCGGATCGCAGGCGGCCG
Source organism: Pirellulales bacterium (assembly GCA_040880125.1). GTDB lineage: Bacteria > Planctomycetota > Planctomycetia > Pirellulales > JBBDJB01 > JBBDJB01. The sequence goes on from JBBDJB010000055.1 coordinate 19,673, forward strand.
GTGACGTGGCCAACCGTATTGTCGAAGACTGTTACCGCGGCGATGCCTCCGGCCGGGCCGTGCACCTGCTCGGTCCGCTGGCCGGCAAGGTGTTGCGGGTGGCTCCGCCGCTGGTGATGCCGCTGGACGAAGCGGAAGAGTATCTGTCCGCGATGCTCGACATCATCGCCCACTTAAATTGAATGGCGTCCGCAGAGAGAAGGGGCAACTGACGCACGATGATCGAGCGTGAAGCACTGATGCGGCTGGCGATCGACAAGGGCCGGCAGGGGATCGCCATCGGCCAGAGCCCCTTCGCATGCGCGATTGCCCGGGACGGCGACGTGCTGGCGGTCGAGCACAACGTCGTCCTGGCGACCACCGACATCACGGCCCATGCCGAGATCAACGCCTTGCGGACCGCGTGTAGCCTGGCGGGCAGCATCTTCCTCGATGGGGCCATGGTGGCCACCACCTGCGAGCCGTGCCCGATGTGCATGGCAGCGCTGCACTGGGCCCGCGTCGAGACGGTCTATTACGGCGCGCCGATGTCCGACGCATCGGCCGCGGGCTTTAACGAGTTGGCGGTGCCTGCCGAGCAAGTGCTTCGCCTGGGCGGCAGTACCGTGCGGCTGGTGCCGGGCGTATTAACGGCCGAGTGCCGGGCCCTGTTCGACGCGTGGCAGGCCCAGCCGGGCCACCGGGCGTATTGATTGGACGTGGTGTGGAAAACAACTGGTTGGACGTGGAGTGGCAAAAAACGGGTTGGACGTGGAGTAGCAAATTACGGTTTGGACGTGGAGTAGCAAATAACTCCCTCTCCCCGCTGGGGAGAGGGCCGGGGAGAGGGGGTTGAAGAACAGCGCACAGACAGGAATGTCTGTGCCACCTCAGACGGACCTTAGCAATGCCTAAGCGAAAAGCCATTCAATGGCGCTCAAAGCGCCGGCAACGGGCGGCGCGGCTTGGGGCGCGGGAGCATGCGGGCTTGCTCGTCAGGGCGGCCCTGCGGTCGCATGTTCATCGCTTGTTGTTGCTCCCGCTGCCGATCCAGCCCGGCGTAGCGCTCCGTCCACCGCCACCCCAGCGGTTGTGCCAACTCCGCCTTGGCCAGCATGGCCCACGGCGTGTCGGCGTGCTCGCGGACGACCCGATCGAGATACTCGCGCGCCCGTTGGCCGTGCTTCTCCAGCGCGCTGCCGACGGTGATCGTGTCTGCCGGCTTGAGCACCCAGGTGTCGCTGCGATCTTCTTCGAACTGCATCGTGCCCTTGGCCAGCGCGAGCATCGCGTTGTACGACTCGGTGCGCACCTTTACGGCCAGCGTGCGGCCCATGGCCAAGTCGTAGCCTGCTTGCCAGCGCGGACCGGTGAGCCGCTTGCGGTCCGCTTCGCCTTCGGCCAGCACGGCGTAGATGCGGCCGATCTTCGGCTCCAGCTTGGCGGCCTCCTGCTGCGCGCGGGAGAGCGCCGTGACCAGCTCCGCCTCGCTGGGCTTGGGGAACTCCAGGCGGATCGATTCCATCGGCGTCACCCACGAGAGCCGAGCGGCTTGAACGAGCGCCACCCGGGCCTTGTTCTCCCGCAGCAAGTCCTCGTACGCCTTGTCCGAAATGTAGTCCGGCCGGTAGCGGCGCATCACCTCTGGGTCGAAGAAGAACTTGAGATGAGACGCCAGCTCGTCGACTTCGCCCGCGCGCACGGCCCGCTCGAGTCGGTGCTGTGGATGCACGGCGAAATAGATGCCCCCGGTCTCGTAGCACAACCGCGTCAGGTGAAAGGGACCAAAGCCCGAGGCGATCGGGCTGCGATCCTCCCGCTCTCCGTCCAGGTGCAGCTTGATCCGCTCCGGCAGCAGCGACTCGGGCCCCTGATGCACCGGCACCCACTGCGGCGACTGGTCGAAGCGGGGATCCGGATCGATGTACTTGACGTGTGCTTCGCTGCGGCCGAACGGCGCGGGCACGCCCACCACATAAACGGGCATCTCGTAGCGGCCGCACAGCCCGATCGCCTCGTCGACGTTTTGGGGATCGTCGCCGGCCTCGTCGGTGAAGACGACCAGCATCACGTTGCGGATCGACGATCCGGTGCGCTGCTTGCGGAACCGCATCGCCACGTCGTGGACGGCGGCGAACACGTTCTCCACACCGGTGTCATCCCGGGGAATCGCCGCTATGGCCGATCTGATCTCTTCCAGATCGTCGGTAGGCTCGGGCGTCATGAATGCGCGGCCACGGCCGAAGGCCACTACCGAAGTGAGCAGCGGCGGCTGGCCGTTGCGCAGAAACGCGGGATTTCCGCTGGCCTCGATCAGCCCCAGTTCTTCGTAGATGCGATCGAACCGGGCGAGAATGGTTTCGCGCTGGCGGTCGAGGCTGCCGGACTGGTCGAACAGCCACACGACCAGCGTGTTGCGCTGTTCGAGCGAGAGCATGATCTCGTGCGTGATGCGGTCGACCGCTCCCAGTGCGCCGGTCGTGCCGACGCCCGCCTCGCCGTGCACGAGCAGCGTCTCGCTCAGTACCGGCCCCCGTGGCAGGTCGTCGATCTTGGAAACGCTGACCTCGCCGACTTCGCGAAGCGTCTCCGGCCGCAGGTCCGTCGAATGGTCGAACAGCTCCGGCGCCGCAGGACGCGAGGCCATCGCATTAGCCAGACCACGATCGCCGATCTGCTCTTGCGGCTCGGGCGAGAAGTGGAACTGCTGCACGTTCACCCGCTCCTGGAGCGGCGCGCTGGCCACCAGCGAGAGCACGTTGTCGCGAGGTATCGAGAGCGTCACAAGGGCCAGCAGGAGCAGCAGGCCCATGTGCAGCAGCATACTCACGCCGCACGCCGCGGCATCTTTGCGCAAGCTGCCGTTATGAAATACTTGCCTGTTCGGGCGTCGAAACGGCCACCACGCGGAGAAGTCGGGAACTGTTGCGACGGTTTCGTCTGGCGGCGGCAGCAAATCGGAGGGTGCCGCGCCCGGGACGAAATCGTCCGCCTGCGTGATGGGGGCCGATACCGGCTCGGCCCCGATGACCGAATCGCTCGTGGAATCGCTTTGCAGCGGCATGCCGGTTCCTGTGTGGAGCAGAAGAGTACCTGCGGAACCTTTTCCTAATAATACTCATTGTCCGACACGGCGGAAAAGCTTGCAACAGTGTAAGTCGCCTCGGCGGGGCCGGTTATGAAGCCGTTGTCAACGAGAAAACTTGCAGGCGCGCGGCCCGCGGGCGATGATACAAAAGCCGCCGAGGGGCTAGTTTGCCGGTACCAAGGCCGGGCAAGCGGATTGCGGGGAGGCTTTTGAGCGACGAGGCCCGTGGAATGATAGCTCGTTTACGCATTCTGACTTTCGCCGGACTTCTTGCCGTGGCATCCTGCTACGGCATCGTGGAGCGGGCACTGGCTCAGCCGGCCGCGCCCGGCGCGGAGCCGCAGATTCCCGAGCCCGAGCTGGTCGATATTCGCACCCGCGATGGGCTGCAGCTCAAGGCGACGTTCTACCCCGGCACGCTGCAGGAGAAGAGCGTGCCGATCCTGATGCTGCACGACTTCAAGTCGAGTGGAGCTGCCTTTCAACCGTTGGCCTTGGCGCTGCAAGAACAGGGTCACGCGGTGCTGGTGCCCGACTTGCGCGGCCACGGCTCCAGCACGAGGTTCGTCCATCCGATCACCGGCGCCGTGGCCGAACTGCAAGCGGCCAACATGCGGAAGGCCGACTTTCTGCGCATCGTGCGGTTTGACATCGAGGCCCTGCGCCGCTTCTTGCTGGAAAGGAACAATCTAGGCGAGCTTAATTTGAACATGCTGTGCCTGATCGGGGCGGAGATGGGGGCGATGGCCGCGCTGAATTGGGCCGCCATGGATTGGAGCGCGCCGCCGCTGCCAGTGGGTAAGCAGGGCCAGGACGTGAAGGGGCTGGTGTTGATCTCTCCGCAGTGGTCTTACGAGGGCATCCCGGTGAAGGCCGCGCTGGATCAGCCGGGCGTGCGCTCGCTGGTTTCGGTATTGCTAATCGCCGGACAGCGAGGCACGGGCGCTGCGCGTGACGCCGAGCGGATTCACGACATTCTCGCGCGCTTCCGCCCGGATCGGGAGAACACTCCCAACCAGGACTTATACCTTCTGGCGCGAGATACCAGCCTGCAAGGGACGCAGATGCTTTCGGCGCCCGACCTGAATCTGACCACGCCGATTGTACAGTTCATCAAGCTGCGAGTGGCCGAGCAGGAGTTTCCCTGGAGCGAAAGGCCGGTTTTGCGGCAGTGAGATGATCTGGTGCTTGGCAAGGCGGCACTCGCCTGTCTGGGAGAGCCTATCGCCGGCTGCGGACCGGCACCATCTTCGGCTCAACGACTTCCGGCGGATCGCTTGGCTGAACCACCGAGGGCGGCCCGTTTGAGCTGGTGGAACTAGAGCGGTTGGAGATTGTCGAAGCGGATGGCGCGGGTGGGCTGGGGCGCGGATCGACGGGACGCGCCTGGGGGCGCTTCGGCGGAATTTTCAACTCCCCACCGATCGGCAGCAAGTCCGGACTGGTGAGGACCGCTCGGTTCGCGTGAAAGACCTCCAAGTAGCGGTCGCCGTCGTCGAGATATCGTGTGGCAACGCTGCGGAGCGTATCGCCGTCGGCGATCTTGTGCGTCCGCTCCTCTTTGGGTTGTTCGCCTACCGCTTCACGCTGTGGCGCGCCGGGCGTTGTGCGATCGGCAGCCGGCTGACCGGAATGTGACGCCTCATGCGCCCGAACGTACGGAGGGAAACTCGGCGACAGCCGCGGCGGCAGATCGCTCTCGGCCGGTATCACGGGCTTGAGCGGCACGAGCCGCTGGCCGCTGGGCTCGGCAGCGCTGGACGGAGCGTTCGCCGGGTGAGCGGCGGGCGGCGAGTTGTCTTCCGTCTTCGCGGCACCCGCGCGAAACGTCACCTCGGATTGCGAAGTCGCGCCGTTCCGGCTTTCGGCATCCGGAGCCTTGCGAAACAGCATGGCCAGTCCGATGCCGGAAGCCAGCACGCAGATCGCGATGGCCGTCTTCACGCCAAGGTGCACGATAAGACCCCGCTGCGGTCGATCCCAAGCGGCACGAACGAAGGGCCGCCCTCTCCTCATTGAGGATCGACGCGAGCCGCCGGGCGAGTTGACGTCATTCGGATGCGTTGGCGCGGCTGTCGGCGCGGGCCTTGCGGAATGTGCGGCCTGCGAAGAACGTGCGGCCGGAATATGGAGTCCAAGACCGCAAGGATAACACTCCGCGGTCGGACTCCCTCCCCTGACCCCGTGGGAGAAAGTGAGGCTCGTGGCACAGACAGGAACGTCTGTGCCACGTTACCTGTAGCTACTACGAATGGTTGCAGCGACGGCAGCCTTATTTCGCCGCGGGCGTCTTGGCGGCGTGCTGCATGCGTGGCTGCTGCGCGGGCTTTGGCGGCGGCGACGACGTCATCCAGTACAGCACGGGGCAGGCCATGTAAATCGTGCTGAAGACACCGGCCACGACGCCGACCACCATTGCAAACGCGAATCCGTGAATCCCCGCCCCACCGACGGCGTAAAGGATGACCACCACGAGCAAGGTGGTGAAGGAGGTGATCAACGTGCGGCTCAACGTCTGGTTGATGCTGACGTTGATCATGTCGATGCTGATGTCGGGGCTCTTGCCGCGGACTTCGCGGATGCGGTCGAAGATGACGATCGTGTCGTTCAATGAGTAGCCGATGATCGTCAGGAAGGCTGCGATGATCGGCAGGCTGATCTTGAACGGATCGAGCAGCAGCACTGAGGCCAAACCGGGCAAAAAGCTCACGATATAGGCCGATAGCGCCAAGGCACCCAGGGTGACGAGCACGTCGTGGACCAGGGCCACCACCGCCGCCAGCCCGAACGAAATGTGCTCGAAGCGAATCCAGATATAGCCGATGATGATCATCAGGCTGCCGAACAGGGCGTAGGCTGCTTGCCGCTGCATGTCGCCGGCCACCTGGCTGCCGATGTTGCTGGCAGACGGAAACACCGGCATGCTCTGCAATTGGTCGTTGAAGGCGGCCAGCGCCTCGCGCGTCGGCTCCGCATCTACGGCGATTTGCAGCGTCCAGGTCTGAAAGCGTAGATTGCTGCCGGGCTGATAGTTCGGATTGCTCAGGCGGAACGCCGCGTCCTCGATACCACTCTCCTCGAACGACTGCCGCAACATCGCGGCCAGCGACTCCTGATCGATCGCCTCGCTGAACGTCAGCTCCGTACGCGCTCCGCCGGCATAGGGATTGGTCGTATCGCCCGGTGCGCCGGGGATGACCTCCGGGGGCGTGAATTCGATGGCATTGGTGCGGAGCCGGCCCTCGAATTCCTCGACCAGCGCCGACTGTACCTGCTGAATGTCGCGGTTGCTGGTGTTGATGGAGTACTGGAGTTGATTTTCACCCACACCGATCACGGTAACATCCGGCAGCGCTTCGTTTTGCGAAACCACTTGCCGCACCGAGGCGATGTCCAATGCCGCGTCCTCTTGAAACAGCACGGTGATGGAAGTGCCGCCCAAAAAATCGATGTCGAGGATGTCCTTGCCCCGCGAGACCAGGGCCGCCATGCCGATCACGATCAACACCAGCGACGCGGCGACGGCCACAGGCCACTTGCGGAAGAAGTCGATGCGCGTGCTGCCCAGTAGTTGTGCCATCTTGAGTTGCGTAATCCAACGCCGCTTCTCCGCGATGTCGAAAATGACCCGCGAGCAGAAGATCGCCGTGTACATGCTCATGGTGATGCCGAGAAATAGCGTCACCGCGAAGCCTTTGATCTGATCGGTACCGATGGCATATAGCACCACCGCGGTGATCAGCGTGGTGACGTTGGAGTCGACGATGGCCGTCGTCGCCCGATCGAAGCCGTTGCGGATCGCCATCCGCAGGGCGGCTCCGCGGTTTAACTCCTCCCGAATGCGCTCGAAAATCAGCACGTTGGCATCGACCGCCATACCGATCGTCAGAACTAGCCCCGCCAGGCCGGGTAGCGTGAAGGCGGCATTGATGAGTACCATCACCGCCAGAATCAACAGCAGGTTGGTAAACAGCGCGGCGCAGGCGACGATCCCGGCGAACCGATAGTAGAACAGCATGAACAGCGGCACGACGATCATTCCCAGGGCCATCGCCCTGGAACCGGCGCGCACCGTGTCGGCCCCCAGTGTCGCGCTAACGTCCTCCTGGCTGATCGGATCGCTGTTCAGCGCGGTGGGCAGGCTGCCGGCGCTGAGGATGCTGATGATGAACTGGATTTCTTGCTTGGTGAAGTCGCCGCTGATCTGACCTTGCTCGGTGATCATCGACTGGATCTGCGGCGCGGAGAGCAGCCGGTTGTCCAGCACGATGCCCAGCCGCCGAAAGAAGTTCGTGGCGCGGATCGGCAGGTTGTCGCCGGTCAGGCGGCCGAACTGGGTGGCGCCGCGGGCGTTGAAGCGGAAGTTCACCGCGGGGCGGCCCGTCTCGTCGACGCCTTCGCTGACCCGGGCCAGCATATCGCCGGTGACGTTCCGCGGGTCGAGGATGACCAGCACCTCGGTCTGGCCATCGGGACGCGGCCGTGTGATCAGCCCCGTCTCACGCTCCAGGTCGAACTGCTGCTCATCGAGAATCACCCAGCGGGCCACGTCACGGCCGTCCATTTCCACGACGCGCGAGCCCGGGTCGGCCAGGGCCGCCTCGATGATTTGCTCGTGGTCATTGCGGTTGGCGACGATGCGAAATTCCAATGCCCCGGAGGTGCTGATGGTGCGCTTGATGTGGCGAATCTCGGCCTCGCCCGCCTTTGGGATGACGATCTCCACCTGCTCTTGACCGTAGGGACGGATGATGACTTCCTTCACTCCGCCGGGATTCACTCGCTGGGCAAGTGCTGCGATCATCTGCTCCATCTGGATCTCTTCGCCGGCGGCCTTGGCCTCCGGATCGATCTCGTAGATCAGTTTCACTCCGCCGCTGAGGTCCGGCCCCAGCTTCGGCGGCCAGCCGAAATAGCAGATCACGGCAGCGGCCAGCACGGTACACAGCACCAGCCCGATCTTCCACGAGTGATCCGGCATCCGCAGCTTCCGGCCGAGGTGTCCTCCTAAGAGAAACGGCACCACAAGCACCGCCAGCACGATTAACAGCAGCCACAGCCCACCGATGGCGGATTCCTCGGCCTCCGCCGGTTCCGCCGTCGTCTCGGCGGCGCCAACCGATCCGGCCGGAGCATCGGGCGCCTGTGCGTCAGGCGCTTCGGTTTCCGGAACCTGTATATCGGTTTGCTCAGGCACAGCGGGTTGGTCCGTTTCGGCCGGTGTGGTCGGCGATTCGGTCGGAGTTGTCGGTGCCTCTTCCGTGGGTTGGGCTGCGTCCGGCCCAGCATCCGCCGCCGGCTGCGCTTCGGGCGATTGCTGTTCGGCCGGGGCTTCTTCCGGCGTGGATTGCTCGGGCGGCGCCTCCTCAGGCGGGGCCTCCTGGGGCGCCGGCTGCGTTTTGGTCTCCGAATCGGTCTCTGCCTGCGGCGCCGGCGGGTTGTCGGCCGGGGCGTCCTGCGCCTCCAGGCGGGTTGCGCTGGACGCGGCGAACCACAACCCAAGCAACATCAAAGGCAATAGCGGCCGGCGGAGAATCGGGAGCGTCTTATTCATCGGTTACACGCACTTGAATAGGATCCATCCTCCACGCTGGCGGTTGCAGTGCGGCAGGACAGTTCGGTGAAATTAGGGCTGCTACTTCTCGCTCTTGGCCCCATCGGAAAGCACGCGCGCCACCGAGCCGTAGGTCACCGCGAGACGCGTGTTATTGCTTTCATCGACGCGCAGGACGACTTCGTCCTTTTCGCGATTTACGCTGTTGACCACACCGTAGATACCGCCCACTGTCACGACCCGATCATTTTTCTTCAGCGAGGTGAGCAGGTTCTGGTGGGCCTTTTGCTTGTTGCGTTCGGGCCGGATGATCAACAGGTAAAACAACACGAAGATGATCGCCAGCGCGGGAAGCATCGAGGTAAACCCGGGACCTTCGGCCGCCTCCTGAGCAAACAGCACGAATGTCGGCAGATCGATGAACATCGCGTCGACGCGGTGGGAACAGAAACGGCCCGGCACCAATTCGCGCCGGGCCAGGGGCCAAAGGCATCGCTCGTAATCATAAAGCGATGCGCCGCAACGAGCAAGGGCACCTCGGCGGCGGTAACGTGAGCCTCGGCCGGCGCCCTTGGGGGTGCCACGGCTGGCTCGTCCAGCCGTGCTTAGGAAGCTCGACGGCCGAGGCGACCGCCTGTACCGGACGGCGCTGCCCGGCTCCGTCGCTGAGAGGAGTCGCTACACTGGAAGCGGCACGGCGGGACAAGCCCGCCGTGGCACCCGGCGCCGAGTTTCGGCGGATTTCACACGCCCCAGCCGCGGCGCTTCGCCTCGCGGAACGCTGCGAAGCGATCCTGCTCGATCGCAGCCCGGGTGGCCGCCAGCATGCGCTGGTAATAGGTCAAATTGTGGATCGACAAGAGGATCGGCCCGAGCATCTCTCGGGCCATGAACAGATGTCGCAGGTAACCCCGGCTGTGACGGCAAGCGGCACAGGGGCAGTCCTCCTCCAATGGGCGGCGATCGAGCCGGTGCGACTCGTTGCGGAGCCGCAGCGGCCCGGCATCGGTGAACGCCAGAGCGTTCCGCCCATTCCGGGTGGGCATCACGCAGTCGAACAGGTCGATCCCCTTGCGAATCGCTTCCAGCAAATCTTCCGGCCGGCCGACGCCCATCAGATAGCGCGGCGCCGCGGACGGCAGTGCGGGGCACACACCGTCCAGCACGCGGTACATCTCCTCGGGCGGCTCGCCGACGCTCAGTCCTCCGACTGCATAGCCGAAAAAGTCCAGCTCTACGAGTTGCTCGGCGCAGGTACGTCGCAATTCGACATCCAACCCGCCCTGCACGATGGCGAACTGCTCCTGGTCCGGCCGGGTTGAGGCGTCGCGACAGCGACGGGCCCAGCGGACGCTCCGCTCAGTCGCCTCGCGAACCGTCTTATCGTCGTTCGGCAACGCCACCACGTGGTCGAGCACCATGGCGATGTCGCTGCCGAACTGTTCCTGGATCTCGACCGCCCGTTCGGGAGTCAATTCCATGCGAGAGCCGTCGATGTGAGAGCGGAACACGGCCCCTTGTTCGCCGATCGAAGTCATCTGCGCGAGGCTGAACAGTTGAAAACCGCCGCTGTCGGTGAGGATCGGTCCGTCCCAGCCCATCAGCGCGTGCAGCCCTCCTAGCGCTGCCACCGCCGTTTCGCCGGGCCGCAATGCGAGGTGATAGGTGTTGGCTAGCACCATTTGGGCGCCGGTGGCGCGGATTGCCGCGACATCGAGTCCCTTCACGGTCCCCTGTGTGCCGACCGGCATGAAGGCAGGCAATTGCACCTGGCCGTGCGGCGTAGTGAGCGTGCCGCGCCGGGCAGCGCAGTCGGCCGACACGTGGTGCAGTTCGAAGGAAAAGCCTGCTTTGGCCATGGCGATCACTGGCGGCGCGGTGCCGCTGGTATTATTCGAGGACTCGCAACTCACTGCCGGGATAGTAGTGGCCGAGAATCTGGTGGCAGTCGTGGCCGCGCTCGGCACGGCCGCGTGCACCCCACTGGCACAGCCCGACTGAATGCCCCCAGCCGCGACCGTGGACATCGAGCCGATCGCCATCGAGCTTTAATTCGTATCTCGCGCTAGCGGCGTCTGCTGCCCCCAGCACGTACAGGCGAAAGTTGACGGACGACACCTGGGCCTCTGCCTGGTTTCCACGCACGATCACCTGCGGCAGCCGTGCGGGATCGTCCACGGCGGAGTGGATCGAGCGGATTTGGCCGACGTCTTCACCGATCCTCACGAGGTAGTCGCGCAGCTTCGGCTCGAACTGTTCTCGCAATAACTCCTGTCGCCAGCGATATCTCGGCGCATCGCTGCAGTCGACGCAAGCCACGCCCACCAGCGGCGGGGCGGCATCGCCGAACACGTCGGACCCACGGAGCGTGTGGTCGCCGCACACAGCCGCGTAGTACGTGCAAAACAGCCGGTCGCCGTAGACGAGCACCATGCCGCGCGTCTGGTCGATCACACGGCGGCTGGCGGCCGACTCGACGGCCAGTGCCCGGCCGGAATCCGCAACGTACTGCATGCCGCCGTACGCCTGACTTCGCTGCGAGTCGAATACGTCGTAATCGCGGTTCTCGCCGGTGGTCTTCATTTGGTAGAGCACGAACGAGCGGGCGACAATCGCCTGCGCTTGCTGGGCCGCCAAAGGGAAATCGGCCGGCATCTCGCTGGGCAGCACGCTGGCCACGTAATCCTCGACCGGCACGACGTTGACAACCGAAAGGGGGCCGTCGTCGCGGCGGATCAACTGCAGCGAGCCCCGGTAGCGGCGGTCGTCCACCCACAGGTCGCCGTCGCGCTGAACCTCGATCGAGAGCCGCGGCGCGGGGAAGTCGCGCTCACCGATGCGGATGCCCTCCGGCTCGGCCTCGACGGAAGTTTCGCCGAGCTTATGCCCTTGGGCGACGATCGACCACTGATCCTCGCCCAGCACGCGATACGGCCCGTCAATCCGCAAGGAGAAGCGCTCGCGCGAGACGTCCCCCAGCAAGACGCGAACCGACGGCAGGCCGCTGCTCGGTACGAATTCCGCCTGGCCCGATGGGGCTATCGACTCTGGCGATACTGACAGAAGCTGGATGGCCGCAACGCCTGCGATCGCTGCCGTCGCCAACGCTATCAGGGTCCAACGGCTCACGCTGCAATCCGGCACACCGGGAAAGATTCTCGAATCGGTTGGATGGGGTAGACGTTCGTGCTTTTCCGAAGAACCAGCAAGGGCCGTCAGCGGTCAGCGCGTAGCACAGACATTCCTGTCTGTGCGAGCTCGGGCTTGGAAATAGCCCTCAGTCGCCGCGGAGCCTCAAACCGTGCGCGGTGAGCTTCTCTCGCACTTCGTTCAGGCTGGTTACGCCGAAGTTCTTGCACTCCAGCAGATCGTCGCCCGTGCGACGCACCAGTTCCCCGACAGTCGAGAGCCCCAGCCGCACCATGCACTTGCGCGCGCGAACCGACAGGTTCAATTCGGCGATCGGCCGATCGAGCAGGGCCTTCTCGTCGGGCGAAAGTGCGTCCGCATCGAAAGTAGGCTCCTCCTCAAGCCGCTCGTGGGCGAACTGCCCCAAATCCAGCCCCTTGGAGTGCAGCATCTCACGAATCTCGACCAGCGAGGTCTCCCCGAAGTTCTTGCTGGCCAGCAGTTCCTGCTCGCTGGTGCGGGTCAGATCGCCGAGCGTTTCAATGCCCATCTTCTGCAGGCAGTTCCGGCTGCGGACCGACAATTCGAAATCGGTCACCGGCACGTTGAGCACCTGGCCGAGCCGGTCGCGTTTCCGCTGCGCTTCTTCGTCGTAGAACATGTCGCGCGAGGCCTCGGCGTCTTTCAAAAACAGCCGCGCCCTTTCGTGCGATGGATAAGCGTTCAGGACGCGCTGAAAGCACTGCCGCGCCCGTTCGTATTGCTGCATGTCCTCGTACAGCAGGCCAAGATTGACCAGCGATCCGACGTGGGCGGGAAACCGCGAGGCCGCCCGCTCGTACAGGCCCAGCGCCGTGGAGTCGTTGCCGCGGCGGTCGTTTTCCATCGCCAATCCGAACAGCGCCCCGGGGTGCTTGCCGTCGACTTCGACCGCCCGCTCCAGCAACGCAATGACTTCCGTCGGGTTTCCGCCCAAGGCGGAGACGGTCGCCCCGCGCTGATAGAGATACTCGGCAGTCTGCTCGACCGGTCCGGAGAGATTGTCGAGCGTGGTCAGGGCAGCTTTCACTTCGCCGGCTCCGCGCTGGGCCTCGGCTCGTCCCAGGGCGCACTCGTCGGCATTGTAGCCTGCCTTGACGGCCTTATCGAAGTGCTCCAGCGCCGTCCGGAAGTCCTCTTGCGCCAGGGCAGCCTTTGCGAGGTAAAAGTGCGCCAGTGCTCCGCCGTCGGCCGACCGCAGCACGTCGATCGCCTTGGCGAAACGCCCCAACAAGAAGTAGCACACGCCCAGGCGGACCGCGCTCGCCGGTGTCTGCTCACCCCGAGCTTCCAGTTCGTCGATGCCCTCGCGCAGCAACCGGTAGTTTCCGTAATCCTCGGAAATGGCGTCGGTCAGTTGTTTGATTTCCTGCGGGCCGAACGCACTTGACGAAACGATCACTTGCTTCAAGTCGGATTCCAAACCTTGAGCCATTCCCAGCATCTCCACATCACAGAAAAAATGGACGAATCAGCCGCCCAAGACCAACGCCGTTTCCCACCAGCGACAAGTTGGGAATTGTATCGTATCAGGCGGTCACCTGCCAGTCCGCCAGCACTCGGTACGTCCCCGACGGGTACGGGATTCGCTACTTCATCTCCCGCTCGAAAACCCGCTCGAAGCGGCGGCGGTTCTCCTCAAACACGTGGTCGGCCTCCCGCACAAGTTGGCCCGCGTCCGGATAGTCGAGCAAGTAGGCCAGCTTGCGAAGCTCCATCGTATCGGTGGGCAGTTCGTGCCGGCCGGCAGCGGCCATCAGGCGGATCCTGGCTTCGACGCTCCTCTGGAAGCGGTAGCCGTACGCAAAGTGATCGAAGTCCTCGGTCGCCAGGTAGCCGGCATTGCACAGCGCCGCCAGTGCCGCCAGCGTGCCGGGAACCCGGACCTGCGGATTCCGGCCGCCGTGCTTCAGTTGCAGCATCTGCACCAGGAAGTCCACGTCGACAGTGCCGCCGCGTCCGCGCTTCAGGTTTCGCGGCGAGGCGGTCTCCTCCAGCCGCGCCCGCATGTGCCGGATCTCCGCCGCGCTGGCCGGGCTCCACTTCGGGCCGAAAGCCGCCCGGTGTACGATGCGCATCGTCAGCTCGGTGGCCTCCGGGGAACCGTAGATCACGCGCGCCTTGCACAGCGCCTGCCGCTCCCAAAGCTGTCCGGTGCCGGAGGCGAAGTAGCGGTTCAGCTCCGCCAGAGGCACTGCCAGCGCGCCGCTACGGCCGGTGGGACGAAGGCGCGGATCGACCTCGTACAATCGGCCATAGGGGCTGATGCGGCTGGTGGTCTTGATGATTCGCTGCCCCAGCTCGCCGAAGAAGTGCTGATTGGTGGTCGTCTCCACGCGCTCGGCGCGGCGCGACGCTTCCGTCGTGCCCTCGGCGTCATAGAGGAAGATGATGTCCAAGTCGCTGTGATAGTTCGGCTCGCGGCCGCCGAGCTTTCCCATCGCCAGGATGACCAGTTCGCAGGGCTGGCCGCTTCGCTTGCCACCGCCGATGGTCGGCCGGCCGAACTTCTCGACCAGCTTCTCGAACTCCGAAGTGGCGATCTGCCGCAGGCACGTTTCGGCAATGTCGCTGAGCGTGGCGCAGTTCGACTGGATGTCGTCCTTGCCGACGATGTCCCGCACGCCCACCCGCAGGTGCTGTGAGTCCTTGAAGCTGTGCAGGATGGGCGTGATATCTTCCGCCCCGCGGCAGAGATCGGCCAGCGTCTGCTGGAGCATATCGAGCGTCGGTAGCTTCTCCATCAGCAGGCTGTCGGTCAGCTCGTCGATCATCCCGGGGTTGCTGGTGAGAATGCCGGCCAGGTACGGGCACGCGGCGCACAGCTTGACGTACAGTTCCAGCGAAGGCCGATTGACGCTGAGCAGTTCCCACAGCACGCCCTTGCCGCCGAGCGAATCGCTCACCGTGCTGAGATTAACCAGCGTCGAGTCCGGGTCGGGCGTGGCGGCGATCGCGCGCAATAGTCGCGGTGCAATCGACGCCAGAAAGTGCCGGCAGCGCCGCGGGGAGAGGAAGCGAATCCGCTCGGTGGCCAGCGCCATCAGATTCCGGTACGCCGCCGGAACGTCGCGGAAGGGATATCGGCCCAGCACTTCCTCGATCCGCTCAGTAGAAGGGCTGGGGTCGTTGACCAGGTCGACTTCCGGCTCCGTGTCGGCGTCTTCGCCAAAGGCGTCGTGCAGCAGATGGTCGAGGATCTTTCGGTTTTCGGCGGTCTTGCTCTCCAGATCCGTCTCGAAGGCGGCCAGGGCCGTTTGCTTCGGCTGATCGGTGTAGCCCATCCGCAGGGCGATTTTTCGCCGCTCTTCGGCCGAGTTCGGTACCAGATGCGTTTGCAGATCGAACAGGATCTGCAGGCGGTGTTCCAGCTTTCGCAAAAAGCGGTAGTTCTCTTCCAGGATCGACCGCTCCTGAAACGTCAGGCAGCCGCACTGTTCAAGCTGAATGATCGCCTGCAGCGTGGTGCCGGTGCGCAGTTCCGGCAAATCGCCGGCGTTGATCAGTTGCAGAAATTGGATGGTGAACTCAATGTCGCGCAGGCCGCCGTGCCCGGTCTTCACGTCGTGCCGGTCGCCGCCGTCGCGGCGGCTTTGCTGTTCGATGCGGCGCTTGAGCGCTTTGATGCCGGTGATGTCGTCCAGGCTCAGGTAGCGGCGATAGATCCAGGGCTCCAGGCGGCGGAGAAATTCTTCGCCCAAGTCCAAGTCGCCCGCCGCGGGCCGGGCCTTGATGTACGCCTGCCGCTCCCAGGTGCGGCCCTTGACGTCGTAATACTGCAGCGCCGCGTCGAGGTTGATCGTGATCGGCCCGCGGGACCCTTCCGGACGCAGCCGCAAATCGACACGGTAGGTCGTTCCCAGCGACGTACGTTCGGTCAACAAGCCCACCACGTCGCGGGCCAGGCGCTCAAAGAATTCGGCATTGCTCTGCGGGCGAGGTCCGTCCGTGCGGCCTTCGGACTCGTGCAGCAAGATCAGATCGACGTCGCTGGAGTAATTCAACTCCTCGCCGCCAAGCTTTCCCAGCGCCAGCACGACGAACCGCGACGGCTGCCCGTCCGGGCGGCGCGGAGTGCCGCGCTTCTCGATCAGACGGCGTCGCGCGAACCGAACGGCCGCTTCCAGGATCGCATCGGCGAGGTACGAGATCTGCCGCGCGACGGTCTCCAGCGGTTGGCCTCGGATGATGTCGCCGTAGCTGATCCGCAGCGTTTCGCGACGCTTGAAGCGGCGCAGTGCCGCCAGCACGGCGGAATCGTCGGACATCGCGTCGACTTCGCTGACCAGTTCCGCCACCAGGTCGTTCCGGGCGACCGGCTGGCCCTCGGTCATGCGCAACAGCTCGTAGCTGCCGGGGTCGGAGATGAGCAGATCGCTCAAGTACTGGCTCGTCGAGAAAATCTGCAACAGCGTGCCCAGCGCTTCGGTATCGCGCTCGAACAGCGCCGCGGTGGAGAGCGGGCTGCGGGCGGCCGCAAAGAACCGCTCCAGGTTATTCAGCGCCATGTCCGGATCGGGCAGCTTGGGCAGGCTGGCTTCGAGCTGTGCGCAAATCACGGCCAAGAGATCGTCCGGAACACCTTCTTCGGCCAGGCGGAGCAGGTTGGCATGACCGCGCTTGGTATCGTCCAGCCCCAGCGAGCGCAGCCACGGCGCGGCCTGGTCAGACTCAGCGAGATAGCGGCGCAGCAGAGTGATGTCCATGTTGCCGTGGGTACTAGCCGCGAGAGGGCCGCTTCTTTTACTCCCTCTCCCTTTGGGAGAGGGCCGGGGAGAGGGGAGTTTGTCCTGCCAATGCGTGTGCGGTCTCGATCATCGGCCCGGTATTTCTGAAACTCTCTCCCAACATTTGCCCGGAGGGGAGAGTCGCTTTTTTTCTCACAAGACCCAGAGCCGCCATGCGATTGTCGCACAGACAGGGATGTCTGTGCCACCACTTCAGCCGCCTTACACGCTCAACCCGAACAGCTCCGGTCCAACGTGCTCGGTCACCACCTCGCCGAACAGCGTAAATGCATTGGCGTCATACACCACCACCGGCAACAGCTCCCCAATCTGCCGCCGGTTGCCCTCGAAAACGACGATCCGATCGCAATGCGTGCGGCCGGTCAATTGGAGCTGCGGCCCGGTGTCTTCTTGTTTTAGGCTCGCCTTGCTCGGCCCTTCGACCAGCACTTCTACCGTGCGGCCGATAAACGGCTGGTTGTCCTCTTCACTGATCGCGTTTTGAATTGCCAGCAGCTCATTGTTGCGGCGCTTCTTCACCGCGTCCGGCACGTCGTCCGGCAGGCGCTGGGCGGCCTTGGTGCTCGGCCGCTCGCTGTATTTGAAAATGAAGCTGTTCTTGAATCGAGATTCCCGCATCAACTCGCACGTCGCCTGGAAGTCCCCTTCCGACTCTCCTGAAAAGCCCACGATGAAGTCGCTCGTCACCGCCGCGTCCGGTACGGTTTCGCGCACCCGGGCGAGCATCTCTCGATACTGTTCTACCGTGTAGCCCCGCTTCATCAGGGCGAGCTGGCGATTCGATCCGCTTTGCGCCGGCACGTGCAGGTAGGACGAGCACTTCGGCAGATCGCGCACCGCGGCCAAGAGATCGTCCGTCATGTCCTTGGGATAGTTCGTCACGAACTTGAGCCGCGAGATGCCGCCGATCTCGTGCAGCGATTGCAACAGGTCCGACAGCCGTGTCGTGCGACCGCCCTCGCGAACGCGATAGCTGTTGACCGTCTGCCCCAAGAGCGTGATCTCCCGGCATCCTTCGTCGGCAAGCTGCCGGGCCTCGGCGACGATCTCGCCCGGCGGCCGGCTCTGCTCGGGGCCGCGCACGCTGGGGACAATGCAGTACGTGCAGAATTTATCGCAGCCGATCATGATCCGCACATACGCCTGGTGCGCACTGGGCCGCAGCGCCGGCTCGCGCAGCGGGTCGAAGCTCTCATGGCTGCGGGCGATCTGATCGCGCGAGCCTGCCTTGCGGTCGAGACTCACCTCCATCCGCGGACCGCTGCCGGCGCGAATCTCGCGGATCAACTGCGGCACCTGGTGCAATTGCCCCGGCCCCACGATCAGATCGACATACGGCGCGCGGCGAAAGATCAACGCCTGGTCCTTTTGTGCCATGCAGCCCAACACGCCGATGATCTTATCCGGATTGTGCGTCTTGGCATGCTTCAGGCGGCCCAGCGCGCTATAGATCTTGTCTTCCGCGTGCTGGCGAACGCTGCAGGTGTTGAAGAGAATTGTGTCGGCCTGGCGCTTATCGTCGGTCAGTTCGTAGCCTTCCTTGCGCAGACTGGCCACCACCAGCTCGCTATCGAGCATGTTCATCTGGCAGCCGACCGTTTCGATGTAAAGCTTCTGAGGCATCGTTAGAACGCAAGTAGGGCATTGATTGCGAGTTTATTGATGGCTGCGCAGGGAGGTTTACATTGACGAAAGCCTTTTCCGGCCTTCCCGTTGGTCGGCCTGTCGTATTACTTACGCATCGCTCAATAGTGAGGATGGTCCGTACAGCGGACCCTACTGGCGACGCTTACGCCGCTTCTTCTTGTTTGGACGTCTGCTCCGGGCTACTGCTCTTCTTTCGTCCCTGCCGGCGGGCCTCGTCGCGCAACTGCGACTGCATCTGGTCGCGGCGGCGGACCATCATTCGCGCCAGCGCAGTAATGGCCACATAGCCGGCAATTGCCAGCAGCACCACGTCCCAGCGGTCGATGCCATCCATGCCGAGGTATCCTTACGCTCGGAGTTTACGCCGGGGCGTTTCCAACGGACTTGTATCTTAACCCAGCCGACGCTGAGCGGGCGAGAGGGAAAGCCCCCCGCGGCGCGGCCGTTCACTCGTTCTCGCTGGGATTGTCAGCATTCTGAAGCGGCCCGAGCTGCTGCCCGACCAGAACGGGATGCCCCCGCAGAAACTCGTTCGCCTGCATTACCCGCTTCCCGGCCGGGCGCACGCGGCACAGTTCAAGGAGCCCCTCACCGGTGGTGACTACCAGCCGCCTCTCAGTCTCGACGACGGTGCCAGGCTCCGCCTCCGCGGCATCGGGCAGCGCCAGAACCTGCTCCAAAATCAGCCGCAGCGGCTCGTGCCCGGGCCGGTGCCAGAAGGTGTAGGTCGTCGGCCAGGGCTGCAGCGCTCGCACCTGGTTCTTGATCTCGGCCGCCGATCGCGACCAGTCGACCTGGCCCTGCGACTTTTGCAGACGCGGCGCCCGCGTGACCAGTGTGCGGTCTTGCTTCACTTCCCGAATGTTGCCGGACGCCAGATCGTCGACTGCCTGCCGTACGAGGACCGCTCCATCCTGCGCGAGCCGATCCTTCAGCTCGGCGGCGGTCTCTTCTGGCCCGATCGCCAGCCGCGACTGGGCAATCGTTGGCCCGGCGTCGAGACCCGGGGTCAGGCGGAACACGGTATTGCCGGTCTCCTTCTCGCCCCGCAGGATGGCCCAGTTGATCGGCGCGGCGCCGCGGTACTTCGGCAGTTGTGATGCGTGGAGGTTGATTCCGCCCAGCCGCGTCGTCTGCAGCACCTCAGGCGAGAGGATTTCGCCGTAGTCGCACACCACCAACAGATCGGCGGCAAGCTCCCTCAGCCGCTGCGCGGCCTCCGGTGCGCCCACCGTCTCAGGCATCCACACCGGCACGGCCCGCGACGCGGCCAACTCGCGCATCGGGTTGGGCGGCGGCCGCCGTCCGTGCGGCGGACGCGTCACCAGCACCACCACTTCGTGCGGCGACTCGATCAGTGCGGAAATCGTCGGGACCGCAAATGCGCCGGTTCCCATCATCACAAGTCGCATGGCAGGCTGATCGGGAGGAAGGTTCTCAACGCAAGGTGGCAGAGATATTCCGGTCTGTGTCTACCTTTTGGCATTTTCACGCTAGGTTCAGCCATCTGCTGGTGTCACTGAACTCTCACGAATTCAGCTACGGGAGGCATCTGAATTCCTACGAATTTACCTACATCATGTCCGCAGCTTCTCCAACTCCGCCAGCCGGTCGGCGATCTCGACGTCGTCCGGCAGTTCTTTCCGCTGACGTTTGCTTTCGAAGTCGATCTCGAACTCTTGCAGCTTGTCGCGCAGTTCCCTCTGCACGGTCGGCGCCACCCGATCGATGAACAGCACTCCGTCCAGATGGTCCGTCTCGTGCTGCACGACGCGGGCCGCCAGCCCTTCCAGCTCCGCCGTGATTTCTTCGCCCGACAGGTCATAAGCCTGAATCTTGATTCGCGCCGCCCGCCGCACCGGGCTGTAGACCGTGGGGATGCTCAGGCAGCCTTCCTCACCCTCTTCGCTTCCCTTGGCGCCGCTGAGCACGGGATTGATGAAGACCTGTTCGGTCTCCTTCGACTCGGGATCGGCTTCGAGATTCGCGACGAACAGCCGATAGGGGAGGTCCACCTGGTTGGCGGCCAGGCCGACGCCCTGGTGCTCGTACATCAGATCGAACATCTCGCGGACGATCACGCGGAGTTGGCTGTCCACCTTCTTGAGCGGCTTGGAGCGATGCCGCAGCGTGGGATGCGGATAGTGAATGATCTGGAGCGTTTTCTGCAAGGCCATGGAGCTTTCGGAGTTCCGATCGGCGGAGTTGGATAAGGGAATGCCCATGCGGGCTGGCATTTGACGACAATAGTATCGGCCGCTTGGCCACGTCGGCTGCGACAGCGAGGGGGAATACAGCAACGGGGAATAAAGAGACGGAGGGGGTTCGCAATGGATTATAGGAACGTGCCGCTTACTGGCGAAGGGTGAATGCCTTCACGGCAAATGTCATAGCGGCGCCATGCCCAGTCGGCTGCAAATCGCCGCCCCGCGATGCGGCACCGTAAAATAACGCTGGAGATCTCGCATCTCCGAAGGGCCGCGGCACGCGCGGGCTGCGGACTCACGTTGACGCGTTTCCCCGGGCGTTTTAGAATCGAAGTTGTGCTCGTCGTAAGTTTTTCTGTGGCATAGTGTTGTGGAGCCTCGCGGCATGTCCCGCGCCCAGGATAGCTCGCTCTTTCGCCAGGGCCCCCCGCTGCCGGCCTGGCTGATTTCTGTCGGCTTCCACGCGATGCTGGTGCTGTTGTTGGGGCTGCTGCTGCGGCAGACGCCCCGCGGGGCCGCCGAGGAGCCCGGCCGAACCGCCGGCATCGTCCTCCGCCACGTCTCGGACTCCGGCGAGCGCTTCGAGGGGCCGGAGGACGTCGATTCGCCGTCGGAATCTACCGCCACGGCCGCCAATAATCCCGCGTCCACGCTCAACGAAGCTTTGCCTACCCAGCAGAACGCCGGCGTCGATCCGTCGGCGGCGCTGCCGTCGGAAGAAGCGATCATCGGACCCGGCGCGCTGGAGCAGGGGAGCACCGGCGGATCGGGCGATCTCACCCGTGGTGGAGGCGGCCAGCCCCGTACCGTCGGCGGAAAGAAGGCCCGCGTCCGGGTGTTCGGCGTGGAAGGGGAAGGGACCAAGTTCGCGTATGTCTTCGACCGCTCGGTCAGCATGACCGGCGCTCGACTTGCGGCGGCCAAGCGAGAATTGATCGACAGCCTGGTGTCGCTCGACAGCACGCACCAGTTTCAGATCATCTTCTTCAATCACGAGCCGCAGGTGTTCGACATCTCCGGCGGCCAGCGGCGAATCCCTTTCGCCGATGACCGTACCAAGAAGCTCGCCGAAAACTATGTCGGCGGCGTGACGGCCTCCGGCAACACCAACCGCCTGGCGGCGCTACTGGCGGCTGTGAACATGCGGCCGGACGTGATCTTCTTTCTCACCGACACGGACGATCCGATGACCGCCCGCGACCTGGACCGCGTGCGGGTACGCAACGGCGGCGTGGCCTCGATCAACACGATCGATTTCGGCTTTGGGCCTTCGCCGCAGGACGGCAATTTTCTGATGCGGCTGGCCCACGAAAACGGCGGCCAATATGTCTACGTCGATACCTCGCGGCTGTGATCGCGTAGTCCCCCGTCGTGCCGAGCAGCGTGGAGTCCGAAATTGGCCACCATTCAACCTAGCTTCGACCGCCAGGGACTATTGCCCGGGCGGGGTGCCACTGCTGGCTTGCCCAGCAGTGCCGCCCGGAGTGCGAGGCTCGCCGCAGTGCTGGTCGGGCTACCGATCGTAATGGCAGCCACGGCCGCTCCGGCAGAAGACGTCGTCCGCCTGCGGCCCGAGCCGGGCGAAGCCGCCCAGACCGTCTCCGGCGAGATCGTTGACTATACGGGCGACGGACTCCGGATGAAGTTGCTCTCGGGCGTGGAGCGGACCGTACCTGCCAGACGCGTCGAGCGAATTGAATCGACCTATCAGCCGTCCCATCAGCAGGCCCGCGATGCCATCGCCCGTCACGACTTCGCCCAGGCCGTACGTTTGCTGCTGGACGCCAATCGGCAGGAATCGCGGCTTTGGGTGCGGCGGATGATCATCGCTGAACTGGTGCAGGCGTATCAGCAAGCCGGCCAGGTCGAGCAGGCGGGCGATGCGTTTCTCGTGCTGGCCGAGAGCGATCCGGCGACGCCCTACTTCCACACGATCCCGCTCGGCTGGATGCCTGGTGAAGACGTTGCCAAGGCGAAGGCCCATCAGTGGCTCGCCCGCAGCGATCTGCCGGCCGCCCTGTTGTTGGGAGCGAGTCACCTGATGTCGACCGACCAGCGCGGCGAAGCGATCTCGGCACTGGAGCGGTTGGCACTGCTCAAGGACTCTCAGGTGGCACCGCTGGCCGAGGCCCAGCTCTGGCGGGCGCGAATCGCAACGGCCGATGAACCAACCGTCGGCGCCTGGGAGCGGCGGATCGACCAAATGCCTGAGGACCTGCGAGCCGGCCCCTACGTCACGCTGGCCCAGGCACTGGTGCAGCAAAAGCGTTGGGAGCAAGCGTCCCAGGCATTTCTCCGCGCGGAGATCCTCAACAGCGGTCAGACACAGTTGGCGGCCGAAGCACTCGTGGCGGCAGGCGAAGCCCTGATGCAACTTCAGCGGCGCGATGAGGCGGAGCGGGTGTTCCGCGACGCTGCAGCCCGATATGCGAATCTCGACGCCGGCCGCCAAGCCACCGCTTGGCTCGAGCGGTCGCAGTCGCAAATCTCGCCCTAGAAGAAATTCGCCGCCCGAGGGCGGTGCAAACGCAAGTACGACGGAGCAAAACTTGTCAGGACAGATCATCGTGTGGCAGCGTGCATGGAGCCTGTTGATTACAGCGGTGCTGATTACAGCAAGCGCTGCGCCGGAAGCGGTGGCGCAAGCCGCGGGCGACGCCGCTTCTGCTACCACGCTCGCGCAACAGACGGGCTCGGCCGCCGATCAAGCGACCGCCGCTGACGAGTCACCGCAGACGTTCTGGCAGATCGTGCTGGCCGGAGGGTGGACCGGTTTTTTCATCATGCTGTTTCTCGTCGGGCTGTCGATCGCGGCAGTCGCGCTGGCCGCGGAGCACCTGACCACGATTCGTGAGAGCGTCCTGATGCCCCCGGGGCTGGCCGATGAAGTCCGCGGTTTACTGGCTAGCGGCGATCTGGCAGGCGCGGATCGCGCCTGCCGCGAGCGGCCGAGCTTCTTGGGCTTCGTCCTCAGTGCGGGATTGGCCGAAGCCGATGGCGGCTGGAACGCTGTCGAGAAGGGCATGGAGGATGCCACCGCCGAGCAGGCCGCCCGGCTGTTCCGCAAGATCGAGTACCTGTCGGTCATCGGCAACATCGCACCCATGGTGGGCCTGCTGGGCACCGTCACTGGGATGATCTTCGCCTTTCAAGAGGTCGCCAACACGCAGGGAGCCGCCCGGGCCGCGCAGCTCGCCGAAGGCATCTACCAGGCATTGGTTACCACCGTAGGTGGGCTGCTGGTGGCGATTCCCTCGCTGGCCGGTTTTGCCATCTTCCGCAATCGGGTCGATCATCTGGTGGCCGAAACGGTCTACGTAGCGCAGCAGGTGGTGGCTCCGCTGAAGCGTGCGCGGGTGATGCGCCGCCGCACTGCTGCCGGTGCTCCGCCGCCGGTGGAAGGAACACACTGATGCGACTGCCGACGCGAAAGCGAACCAGCGGCGCCAGCTTCAACATGACGCCGATGATCGACGTCGTGTTCCTGCTGATCATCTTCTTTCTCGTCTCCAGTCATCTGGCGAAACAAGAGGTGCAGCTCGATCTCGATCTGCCGGCCGCCGCTAGCGGCGCCGACCAAGAGGAGGAGAACCGCCCCCGCGTGACGATCAACGTGCTGCCCCGGGGGGAGATTCTCCTGGCCGGGGCGCCCGTAGCGCCGAGCGAACTGCAGCGCCGCCTGCAGCACGAAGCTGCCCGAGTGGAGCGTGACTTGGAGGTGCGAATCCGTAGCGACCGCACCGTGCCGTATCAATACGTGGAGCCGATCCTGCTCGCCTGCGCCCGGGCCGGCGTGTGGAACGTCACGTTCGCCGTCGTGGAGCAAGCAAGATAGCCATGCGAGTCGCCCACCGCTTTGAACGCTCCGGTAGCGACGACGTCCTGATGACGCCGATGATCGACGTCGTGTTCCTGCTGTTGATTTTCTTTGTGTGCACGGCCAGCTTTCAGGTCGCCGAGCAGGTCTTGCCGAGCAACCTGCTGGCGGCAGGCAGCGTGGCGACCGAGATCGTTCCGCCGCTGGAGCAACCGCTGGAGCGAATCGTCATCCGCCTGCGGCATGCCGGGGGCGAGCCGGCATGGCTCGTCAACGACCGGCCGTACGGCTCGCTAGTCGAGGTTCAGGCGGTGTTGGTCGCCCTGGCGGAGATCGACCCGGCGCTGCCGGTGGTGCTCGACATCGGCGGCAGCGTACCGGTGGGCGAGATGATCAATGTCTACGACCTGTGCCGGGTGGCCGGTTTCTCGACGGTGCAATTCGCGGCGTCGGTTCCGACCGGGGCAGGGGAGTAGCAGCCAAAGCGTCGAATGAAGCACCGCAGTTACCAAATCGAGTTTTCTCTGCCTCCGCCGCCGTCGGCGGCGGGCCGGCGGTCGCTCCGCGCCTGGCTTGCCACCACCCTGGTGTTGCTGGCGGCGATACCGGCGATGGCGATCGCCACACCGGACGAGCGGTTCGTGGCCGAGCTGCGCGTCCGCGGCCTGTTTGAGCTGGCCGAATCGTACTGCCGGCGGCGCTGGCAGGACAGCAAGCTCGCGCCTGAGTATCGCATCCGCCTGGCCGTGGAGCTTGCTCGGACGTGTGCCGACCACGCGCTGGCGTCGCCTCCCGCCGCACGGCCGGCGCTTTGGGAAGAGGCCCATCAGGTGGCAGCCCAGGCGGAGCGCGAGTTCGCCGACCACAGCCGCGTGGTGCTCGTGACGCTGCAAGAGAGCCTCACTTGGCTGGCCCAGGGAGAGGTCGCCCGCGAAGAGGCCCGCCCGGGCGGCGATCCCCAGGCGATCGATCGGGCCACCGAGGCGCTGCGCCGCGCGGCCCGCACGCTCGACCGCGTGCAGTCGCAGCTCGAAACGCAGCTCCGGCAAGTGCGGCTCTCGCAACGGGTCGACGACGACGCGCTTACCGAGCCGGAGCTGGCGGCGCTTCAGCGCAATGCCGCCTATCAGCTTGGCCGCGTATTCCGCAGCCAGGCGCTCTGCTATCCGCCGGAAAGCCTCGACCGCATCAACTCGCTCGATCAGGCCATCGAGCAACTTTCGCCGGTCGCTCGATTACCCAGGGCGGACGATCTGGTGTGGAACTGCCGGCTCGAGATCGCCGCCTGCCTGCGGCTCAAGAACACTCATCAGCAGGGCGACCAGATGCTTCGCGACATCGTGGCGATGGAGGACTGCCCGAGCTGGGTGGCCACGCTGGCGAAGGCCGAATCGATCCGGCTGCGGCTCGACATTGGACAGCTCGACGAGGCGATGCAACTAGCCGCACCCGCTCCCGAAAATTCCGGACGTGATTCCGCCGAGCTCGAGTTCGTCCGGCTGGAGGCCCACCTGGCCGCGGCCGAAGCGGCCCGCCAGTCCGGTGACACGCAGCGGGCAGGGAGTTTCGCCCAGCAGGCCGCCGAGATACTGCGGCGCATCGATGCCTCCGGCAGCGCGTACTGGCTGCGTCGTGCCGAAGTCGCGCTGGCCAGGGCGTCCGGAGTGCCTGGCAATGACTTGGAGGCGCTCGCCCGCGCGGCGGTGGGACTTTACCGCGGCGGCCAACTCGCCGAGGCACTTGCGGCTTACCAGCGAGCTGTCGAGGAAGCCGAGTCAGTCGGCGCTACGGATCGTGCCCTGGAACTGGCCATGACCGCCGCCGCGATCGTGCACGAGCAGGGCCAGCTCATGGAAGCCGCCGGCCGCTACCGCAGCGCCGCGGTGAGCTATTCCGCAGAACCAATGGCGGCCCAAGCGCATCTGTTGGCGATCGTCGCCGCAGCCGAGCAGGCGCGAAACGCTTCCGCCGACCAGCACGACGCGCAGCTCGCCCAGTACGCGGCACTTCTGAAAGAACATCTCCAGCACTGGCCCCAGGCGCACTCCGCCGGTGATGTCCGCTGGTGGCTGGGCCGGCTGAACGAGTCGCAGCGCAATTGGGTCGAAGCGATCTCCGCCTATCGTGAAGTCCCGGTCGAGCACCAGCGTTTTGGGGATGCGGTGCAGACACTGCGAGGCAGTTATCGGCAGCGGCTCGAGGAATTGCGGGCATCAGGCATGCCGATTGAGCGCGTCGCCCAGGAGGCGATCGTCTGGTTCGAGCAGGTTTCGAATGTTGCCGGGCAGCTTGCCGGCGAAGACGCGGCGGCGCTGCGTTTACAATCCGCCACGGCAGCGGCGGAGTTCGCGATGGCTATGCCTGATGGCTACGGCCGCGCACAGCAGATATTATCGGCATCGCTTTCCGCAGCCGGGCCCGGCGCTCCGCCGGAAGCGGTTGCCGAAGCCAGTTCTCTGTTGGTGGTGGCCCTGGCCGCGCTGGGTCGCACGGACGAAGCCGCCCGGCTGATGGACGGGGCAGCCGGCACGTCGCTATCGCAACAGGTGGCCATGCTTGACGCCTTGCTGCAGCTTCCCGCCGGCCCGTCACAGGCGGCCGAGCGTCAGGTGGGCGAAGTGGCCTTGGCGGCGGTGTCGAGGATCGAGCCCCGGCAGGATGAGCTTACCGAGCGGGACCGCCGGATGTTCCTCCGCGGTCGCGCGGCGGCGCTGGCGGCCGCAGGCGATATGGATCAGGCGATCCGCGCCTACGAACAGGCGATCGAGCACTATCCGGCCGATGGCGGACTGCACGAATCGCTATTGAACCTGCTGGCGAGTGCCGAGGATTCGGCTTCGCTACGGCGGGCGGTGAGTCTGGCGCGGCAGGTCGAGCAGAAGAGCGAGCCGCGCAGTGCGCGTTGGTTCCGTGCCCGGCTGATGCAGGCGGATGCACTCTGCCGCTTAGGCGAGAAGCCGGAAGCGGCCAAGCTGATTCGGCTCACCCAGGTGCTGCATCCGGAGTTGGGCGGCCCGGAGATGAAACCGCGTTTCGAAGCGCTGCTGGCCCGGTGCCAGTAGGTGGCGGCCCGTTTCCTGGTGAGCGCCGAGCGGCCGAGTTGAAACATGCTTGGGTGGCACCGATGGCTCGAACAAACCGCTTTCGCGCAAAGAAGAGGGGCAGCTCGACGCGGGGACATGAACGTCGAGCTGCCCCGAGCCCACTGTGCGTGGTGTATCGTGGCGAGTTAGGCCTAGTCAGACGCTCTCGTGCGCGGTCGCATCCGGCGCGCTACCAGGGCCCGCGGACGTAGTACACGCCGAACTGTTGCGTGTCACTGGGCCAGCGCGGCGTCGGCAAAAAGCCGCGGCCGAATCCGACCTGGCCGGGAAACGGCCGCTGGAACTGGTGCCAGTTCGGCGACACGCGTGTGGCGGCCATCCCCCAGGCCCAGTCCGTGTGCATACTGGCGTACGGAGGCACAACCAGCGCGACCGGCTGCCCCCAGGCAGTGTGATAGTATCCGCCATGCCAGGGGTTCATCCGCACCGGCGGCTTCGCGTGGTGCCCTCCCCACGGCTCGACGGCGTGGCTCGCGCCGGCCAGCATCGCGCCAGCAATGGCAACGGCCAAGAGGGTGGTTCGCATCATGGTTGCGTTCCTCGTTACGGGAGTCGATTGCGTAGCACAGACGATTGGTGTCTGTGCGATTTTCGTACCCCTCTCCCCGGCCCTCTCCCCGTGGGGGAGAGGGAGTAGAAAGGGTAACCCGGTCGTGGCACAGACATTCCTGTCGGTGTCCTTCAACTACCGGATGCTGACCTTCGTGTGGTTCCAGCCGCCGCCCGGGTTGTGGCGGTAGTAGTGGCGGTGGTGCCGGTAGAGCAACTCGTGCGGCATCAGGGCCGGATAGGTGATGTAGGTGTGGCCGACGAACGGCGGCGTTGGCACTGGCGCCGGATAGAGCTGCGCCGGAATGCCGCCCACCAGCGGCGTCGGTCCGACGTAGTAGTTGTAAAACAGATCGCCCGCGGCGCGGACGCGGTGGAAACCCTCGGCCGCGGCCGGTCGGCCAGCGGCAGTAAGCGCCCCAAAGGCCGTTGCGGCCAGCGCCATCAACAGTACGGATCGCGTGATGAAACTGCGCATGAGATTGGCCTCGCGGTGCAGGAGAAGTCGGCGAAAACGGCCGCGGCGCAGCAGGCGATTGTCCGGGCGCGGGGCCGCCAGCGAATGGAACGAAACGTGGGCTCAACTTGCGCGGCGGTCGCCGCACGGTAACGGTGGGTCAACGCAGGTGGGATGTGAGGCAGGTGGCCGGAGCGAATTCGTAAAAACCGCAAGCTCCCAGGCCTACAGACATTCTCGGCAACGGCCAGCGCGGAGGGTGAGTCTTTATGTGCCGCAGGTACCAGATGTCAGGCTTGCAGGCGTTGTAGCGGCGTATCTGGCGCGAATCTACCTTCGCCCCCGGCCGCAAAGTCGATATAATCCCGTGCTTTCAACACACGCTCGGCCGCCCGCGTCGGTGGCGGACGGCCGATTTCCAGGGTGGCCTCCCATAGTTCGGGCAGCGGGCGACGAATCCTACGCTCCAAAAGCACCGGCAAGACGCGCCGAAGCGATCCCCCGCGAGTGCTGATCCTGTTAACCTTCCCCCCGGATGGAGGGAGCTTTGTCCTTGGCTTCCAAGACGACCAAAAAACGCAAACGAAGCTCGACCCCGGACGACTCACACGCGCCGGCCGCCGCTGCCTCGACCAATGGCGTGGCCGATCCGGCAGCCTCCACGAACGGACATAGCCCGACCGGCGGCACTCGCCGCCGCGCTACCGCCAAGTCGATGGCCGCCAGCCAGCGCGACATCTCCGTCAGCGAATTCTTCGCCAAGAACCGCCACCTGCTGGGCTTTGACAACCCGCGCAAGGCCCTGCTCACCACGGTAAAGGAAGCGGTGGACAACTCGCTCGACGCCTGCGAGGAGGCCGGCATCCTCCCGGAGGTCTGGGTGCACATCCGCCAGACCGGCACCAATCGCTTTCAGGTCGGCATCCAGGACAACGGGCCCGGCATCCTCAAAAAGCAAATTCCGCTGATCTTCGGCAAGCTGCTGTACGGCTCGAAGTTCCATCGGTTGCGCCAAAGCCGCGGGCAGCAAGGCATCGGCATCAGCGCCGCCGGCATGTACGGCGTGCAGACCACCGGCAAGCCGGTGAAGATCCTCTCGAAGGTTTCCAAGCGCAAACCGGCGCACTACTACGAGATCCAGATCGACACGAAGCTTAACAAGCCACAGATTCTCAACGGCCGCGGCGACGGCGTCGACATCCCGCCCGGCGATCGCGGCCGCGCCTACATCGAGCAGCACGGCATCGAATGGGCCGAAAGCGATCATGGCACCCGGGTGACCATCGAACTGGAAGCCCGTTACCAGCGCGGCCGCGGCAGCGTCGATGAGTATCTCGAACAGACGGCCATCGCCAATCCACACGTGTCACTGCACTACGTCGATCCCGAGGATACGCAGCGCGACTACAACCGCTCGACCGGCGTGCTGCCGGAAGAGCCGACCGAGATCAAACCGCACCCTTATGGCGTGGAACTGGGCCGGCTGGCGGCGATGCTCTCCGAAAGCGACGGAGCCACGCTGTCGAACTTTCTCACCAGCAGCTTCTCCCGCGTCAGCTCCGGCGTGGCGCGGCGGATTTGCCAGACCGCAGATTTGAGCACCCGCACGCCGGTCAAGCGGATGCGGCAGCAACAGGCCGAGGCGCTTTACCAGGGGATCCAACAGACGAAGATCTCGGCGCCGGCCACCGATTGCATCTCGCCGATCGGCGAGGACCTGATCCTCAAGGGACTGCACCAGGTGGTGCCGGGTGAGTTCTACGCGGCGGCAACGCGTCCGCCTTCGGTCTATCGCGGCAATCCGTTCCAGGTGGAAGTCGGCCTGGTCTACGGTGGCCAGTCGACCACGCAAGCCGTACCGCGGGAACTGCTTCTCGAGCTGCTCGAAGAGAGCGACGCCCGCACCGTGCGGCAGTTTCTGGTGAGCACCTTTCAAGGCCTGGGCGGCGACGGCGCCGACCGCATCATCAAGCGAGCCTCGCTCGGCACGCGGCAGTCGCCGGCGAAGCTCACGCCGAAGGAGCGAGAGCGGCTGTTCGAGGCAATGCACTCGATCAACATCAGCGAAGACCAATCGATGAACGTGCTGCGCTACGCCAACCGCGTGCCGCTGCAGTTTCAGCACGCCGCCTGTGCGATCACCCAAACGATCCTCGGCACCAACTGGCGAAGCTATGGGCTGAGCCAGTCGCGGGGCTCGCTGCCGCGCGGACCGATTACCGTCATGGTCCACGTGGCCAGCGTTTGGGTCCCCTTCACCAGTGAATCGAAGGAGGCGGTGGCCGCCTATCCAGAGATCCAGAAGGAGCTCCGCCTGGCATTGCAGTCGGCCGGTCGCAAGCTCGGCATGTATCTCCGCCGGCGGCTGCGGGTTCGGCAGGAGTCGGACCGGCGAAATGTCTTCATGCGTTACCTGCGCGAAGTCGCTACCGCCGTCAGCCGCATCAACAATGCCGAGCGAGATGACCTGTACGAGCGGCTGTTGGCCGTAGCGAAGAAAAAGACCTCCGACGCCGATGTCAAACTCGACGCACGCGGCCGCCCGATCGACGAGGACCAAACCGACTTCGGCGATGGTGTGCTGATCGTCGACCCGGCCGAAGCGGCGGCACAGAGGATTAACCGCCCCGAGACGTCTGACGCAGACAGTTCCAACGACGAAGCGTCGAGCGGCGACGTCGACGCTGACGCGGAAGCACCCGCGAAAGCGACTCGCCCCAAAAAGAAACGCCACAAGCACCGTTGAACGTGGCACAGACCGTCCTGTCGTAGCTGAATTCGTGAGAATTCAGATGCGCCCGGGATCGGCTGAACTTTTGCGAGTCCAGCTACAATCCGGTGGCACAGACATTCCTATCTGTGACCTCACAAAGATCACAACAGCACGGCTGGACAAGCCAGCCGTGGCACCCGACCGGCAACCTCAGCGAATACCCCATGGCAAAAAAGAAAAAACGCAAAGCCGCCGCCTCAGGTAATGGATCTACCCCCACGGTCAAGCTCAGTGAGCGCGACCACCGCACGCAGGGCAAGCTCGTCGGCCTGGCCGACCAAGTAGTCACCGCCGCTGAAAAGCGCCGCGATCCGCACCTGGACATCCGCGCCCGCTCTCTCTCGAACGTCCGCTATAACAAGAGCAAACGCTTCATCGAGATGGGCAACAACACCAACCGCCGCCAGCTCTTCAATCTCTCGCAGGCCAAAAGCTACATGCAGACGATGCTCGTCGCCAGCGGCTGTTCGCAACTCATCGAGCAGAACAAGAGCACCAGCATCCGAGGTCTCTACTACCTGCTCAAGCACTCGATCGAAGGCACCAAGGAAGAAACCTTTTCGGAACAGGCCGAGTGCGATCCGGTCATCGAGGACGTCGAGGTGCTGCTGGACAGTCTCCGCGAGGAGCTGCACCTGTACGCTCAAAAGAAGGGCGACCTCGTCGGCGACATCGTGCTGGTCGACAGCGGCGATGAAATCGACTGCGCCCGGATGGGCTCCGGCGGGTACGGCATCCCGTCGATCGTCGAGCCCAATGTGGTCGAGTTCAAAAAGTGCGACGCCAAGTTCGTCCTGCACGTCGAAAAGGGTACCGTCTGGCAGCGTTTCGTCGAGGACAAGTTCTGGAAGAAGCACAACTGCCTGCTCACGCACGGCAACGGCCAGCCTCCCCGCGGCGTGCGCCGACTGCTCAACCGTCTGCACAACGAACTCAAGCTGCCGATCTACTGCCTGCTGGATAACGACCCCTGGGGGTACTACATCTACAGCGTGATCAAGCAGGGCTCGATCAACCTCGCCTACGAGTCGGCCCGCATGGCCGTGCCGGAGGCCAAGTTCATCGGCCTGCGCAGCAGCGACTACGAGCGCTGCGAGCTGACCCCCAGCGTAAAGATCAACCTCAATGAAAACGACCGCAAGCGCGCCCGGCAGATCGCCAGCTATCCCTGGTTCGAGCAGAAGAAGGCCTGGCAGAAAGAGATCCAGCAGATGCTCCGCAACGACTTCAAGCTGGAGGTCGAAGCCCTGATCAGCAAGAACGTCAGCTACGTGACCGACGTCTACGTCCCCGAGCGGCTCGCCGAAGGCGACTGGCTGGATTAGCGGCCGGTGGTAATCCAACTCGCGAAGCGAGTCCTCATCCGCCCTCTCCCTCTGGGAGAGGTTTCTCCTATTTCTCCCTCTCCCTCTGCGAGAGGGCAGGGGAGAGGGATTTGGCAGCGCGGCCTGTTTGAATTCTCACAAATCAGCTACCGCAGCCACCGCCGCCTCACTCCACCAATTCAATCTCCAGATGCTGGTAGCTCTCGCCCGTGCAAGGGCAAAGCTCCAGGCGGTAGCGCAGTTCGCCCCGCATCTTCTCCAGGGCAGCCTCGCGCGAGCCCGCCGTGGCCTGCACCTGCCCCAGGTCCGGACTGTCGTGACGGATGTGCCACGTGCCGTCAGTGCGATGCTCGGCTTTGCACTTGAACTTCATGGTTGCACCCGTGATATCACCGTCGGGAGTCGAAAAGGGGGACTGACTCGATGCCGATCGATGTTACCCATCGAGGAGAACCGCGCCGCATCGTGCCTGTCCCCCTTTTTCCACGGCCCTCATTTGACGCGGCACTCCCGCATCGGAAATGGGAAACGCAACTTTATCGTCGCCGCTCGATCGAGGATTTCGCCCCGGACCTTGTGATAAGCCAGTCCCCCTTTCTCGCAACCTGCTCACCGCCTACGGCGTCAGCACGATCTTGCCGGCCAAGTTGCCGGATTTGTTCACGGTGGCGTCTTCTTGCAACTTGTGTGCCTCAGCCGTTTCGGAAAGCTTCATTCGGCGGTCGATTCGCGGCTTGAGTTTCTTATCGATCAGCCAGCCGTTGATATCCTCGGCCGCGGTCCGCTGTTCCTCTGGGGTGGCCATGAACATCACGAAGCCCTTGAGCGTGCAACCCTTCACGTAAAACGGCCCGACGGGAAACTCCGGCCGCGCCTCGCGCCCCGCCATCAAGATCATCCGCCCCCGCTGGGCCAATAGATCGACCGTCTGATTGAAATCCGGTTCGCGCAACGTTTCCCACCAGACGTTCACGCCCTCGGGCGCCACCTGGCGAATCCGCTGGGCCACGTCTTCAGTGCGGTAGTTGATCGCCACCTCGGCCCCCAGGTCGAGACACGCGGCCACCTTCTCGTCGCTGCCGGCGGTGGTAATCACCCGCGCCCCCAGCGCCCGGCACATCTGGATCACAGTAGATCCGACCCCGCCGGTTCCGCCGTTGACGAACAGCAGCTCGCCCGGCTTCACTTGCGCGTCGCGCACCAGGCCCAGATGCGCCGTGATGCCGACCAGCGATATCGCGGCCACGTCTTCATCCGCCACGTCATCGGGCGTCTCGTACAGCCAGCACTCGTCGACCGCTGCGTACTCGGAGAACGTCCCCTGGCGGCCGAGCAGGCCCTGGTTCGTTCCCCACACTCGCTGGCCCTTTTTGTATCGCGAGACCTCCGGCCCGACCGCCTCGACCGTGCCGGCCAAGTCGCAGCCGACCACAAACGGCAACGGCAGCGGCATTTCGATGGCCCCGGCGCGGATGTAGGTATCTACCGGGTTGACCGCCACCGCGGCGACTTTGACCCGCACCTGTGAGCCAGTCGGCTCCGGCTGAGGCAGATCGCCGTAGATGATGCTCTCGGCGGGCCCCGGCTTCTCGATATAGGCGGCTTTCATGGTGTCTCACTTCCAGGGCGTCTGCGGGTGATGTTCGACGAACCGAGGACTGCCGTCGATTATGCGATTTTCGTTGCCAGGCCCGCAACCGCCCCGAGCCGCGCCGCTTCAGCGGGCCAAGATTTCCGGGGCAGAAGCGAATACCCCCGGGGCTATAATGGGCATGGCAGAGATGCTCCGTAGCTGAATTCGTGAGAATTCAGTTGGCTTCTGGGGCTGGGCTGAACTCTCACGAGTCCAGCTACAGTTAATCCCCTCCACCGCAAACCCCGCTGGCCGATGAACAAACGAAGTCTTTCCGGCCTACTGTTGGTCATCCTCGCCGCGGTGGCGGGCTATCTGCTCATCTCGCTGCCGCCGCGGATTATCGACATGTATCGCCGTGCCGCGGAACTGGGGCCCGCGTGGGGATACGCGTACTTGGCGGCCGTGGCGGTGGGGCTCACTCTCATGATCGGCGCCGCCGCCTGGATCGGCATCGTGTTGTGGCGAAACACCCGCCGTAAGCGCCGCCGGCGCGAGCGCCGCGAGCGGGACCCCGGCCAACTAAGCCGCGACGATCAAGAGCGGGAACTCGAAGAGAACCTGGCCGAGAGCCGCGCCATGGCCGAGGACCGCGCCGTCTCGCCCGAGGTCCGCGAGGCCATTGAAGAAAACGTGCGCACCGTGGCGTCGCGGCAGGAAAGCCAGACGCTCCAGATCGTCGCCTTCGGCACGATCTCCAGCGGCAAGTCGTCGCTGCTGAATGCGCTGGCCGGGCGCGACGTCTTCCGCACGGAAGTCACCGGCGGCACCACGCTCAGCCGCAGCGAGATTCCCTGGCCGGGGGCCGATCGCGTGGAACTGGTCGATACGCCCGGCCTGGCGGAAGTCCGCGGCGAGGACCGCGCCGGCCTGGCCGCCAAAGCCGCCCGAGATGCTGATTTGGTGCTGTTCGTCGTCGACGGGCCGCTCAAAAACTATGAAGTGGATTTGCTGCGTTCGCTCGGTGAAATGAGCAAACGCGTGGTGGTGTGCCTGAACAAGGAGGACTGGTACGGGCAGGAAGAACGCGATCGGCTGATGGCGCAGATCGGCTCGCAAGTAGCCCGGTGGGTGGACCGGCGCGACGTGGTCGCCGTACGTTCGCGCCCGGTGAAGCGCCGCCGCGTGCGCGTCCTGCCCGACGGGTCGGAATCGGAAGAGTTAGTGGCCGTCGAGCCGGACATCCGTCCGCTGGCCGAGCGGATGATGGCGATCGTCCAGCGCGACGGCCGCGATCTGCTCTTGGCCAATTTGCTGCTCAAGTCGCGCGGGCTGGTCGAGGAAGCCAAGCGCAGCGTGCAGCAGTCGCTCGACAAGCGCGCCGATGAGATCATCCGCCGCTACATGTGGGCGGCCGGGAGCGCCGCGGCGATCAACCCGATCCCGCTGGTCGACCTGGCCGGCGGCAGCGCGATCAGCGTAAAGATGGTGCTCGACCTGGCCCGGGTTTATCGCCAGGAAGTGGACGTCGATACGGTCGTCACGCTGCTGGGGCAATTGGGCAAGAACTTGATTGCGATGCTGGGCGCCACCGCCGCTACGCCCGCGGCCGCCGCCGTCGTGGCCTCCATGCTCAAGACGGTGCCGGGCATCGGGACGATCGCCGGCGGCTTTCTGCAGGGGATCGTCCAAGCGCTGGTCACGCGGTGGATCGGCAAGGTGTTCTGCGAATATTTCCGCAATGAGATGAAGCGTCCACCGGGTGGATTGGCGGAACTTGCCCGGGAGAAATGGGAGGAGATTACCCGACCCGAGGAGCTTCGCAAGCTGGTCCGTGCCGGCCGTGAGCGGCTGGACGTCGAGGAGTGAGAACTGTCCAATTGGACAATGATGGGGCCTCCGGAATGCGCGTTCAATTGGACGCATGACTCCCATAATCTCCGCCGAGTAACCCAGGCATGAGCGATCCCCCGCGAAACACCGACGCGAACTTCGAGTCCGCTCTGGGAGCGCTCCGCCATGCCATCTCGCGCTTCGAGGGATGTTCGCCCGACGAGCGGCAGGCACTCGAGCGGGACCTGGACCAACTCCACGCGATGTCTACCAAGCTCGAGTCGGGCCGCGTCGAGATCGTCGTCTTCGGCGAAATCAGCACCGGCAAGTCGGCCCTGATCAACGCCCTGATCGGCAATGCCGTGGCCGACGTCTCGGTGGAAGGCGGCTGGACCCGCGAGGTGTGGCAGCTCGGCTGGCAAGGGAGCGGCTACCGCGTGCCCGGCTTCGCGGACTCCGAAGTCGTGCTGGTCGACACGCCGGGGCTCAACGAAGTCGACGGCTCCGAGCGGACGGTCGTTGCCCGCGAGGCGGCCGGGCGTGCCGACCTGATCCTGATCGTCACCGACTCGGACCTGAACGAGACCGAGTACACGGCCCTGGTCGAGCTGGCCGCCTCGCACAAGCCGATCCTCTGCGTGCTCAACAAGCGGGACCTTTATCCGCCGGAGGACTTGGCCAAGCTGCGCGAAACGCTCACCCGGCGGCTGCAAGGGCTGGTCGAGCCTCGCGACATCGTCACGACCGCAGCCGATCCCAAGCCGGTCGAGTACGTCCTGGAAACGGCCAGCGGCGCCACCCGCACCGAGTGGCGGCGGCCATCGCCGGACGTCGAAGCGCTTCGGGTGCGCATCCTGGAAGTGCTGCAGGCCGAGGGCAAGGCACTGGTCGCGCTCAATGCCGCCATGTATGCCGCCGACAAGAGCGACCGCGTGGCGGCGCTGCGCGTGCGGATGCGACAGGATCGGGCCAATTCGATCATCTGGCGGTACGCCGCCACCAAAGCGGTGGCCGTAGCGGTGAATCCGGTGCTGGCGTTCGACCTGATCGGCGGCAGCGCCGTAGACGTCACGATGGTCGTCACCCTGGCCAGAGTGTACGGCATTCAACTCAACACCAAAGGCGCGCGGGAATTGATCACGTCTATCCTCGAAGCCGCCGGCTGGGTGATGCTGGGCGAGGCGGTGGTCAGCATATCGGCGTCGATCTTCAAAGGGCTTACGCTCGGGTACGGCACCGTGCTGACCGCCTTGCCGCAGGGCGCGGCGGCCGGGTATGGCTCGTACATCGTTGGCCAGGCGGCCAGATACTACTTCGAGCACGGCGCCTCCTGGGGACGCGAGGCGCCCAAGACCGTCGTGACGCGGATCCTCGACGCCACCGATAAGGAGTCCGTGCTCAAGCGACTGAAAGACGAAATCAAAACCCGGATCCGAGTGAACCCCTACGCTGGCAAGTCGTAGCCAATCGAAATGTGGCACAGCTGTGCTTCAAAGCTCGTAGGGTCCGCTGTGCGGACCATAATCGGTAATCCGGACCACACGCTCGCGGGTAACTTTACGATTCAAAGACGGTCCGCACAGCGGACCCTACGAAATAGCACCATGCAGGAATCGCAAGCGAACCTTTACGACTATCCGAAGTACTATGACCTGGTGTACGGATCGGACTGGAAGGCGGAATTCGACTTTCTGCGCGAGGTCTTTGCCCGGCATGCGAAGCGCGAGGTGCGCCGCGTGTTCGAACCGGCGTGCGGCACCGGGCGCTTGCTCGACAAGCTGGCCGCGGCCAGCTTCGAAGTCTCCGGCAACGATTTGAACGCGCGGGCGGTCGCATTCTGCAACGCACGGCTCGCGCGCCGTGGCTTCGCTCCCACCGTGAAGGTCGGCGACATGGCCGATTTTCGCTTGCCTCGCCGCGTTGACGCGGCGTTCAATATGATCAACAGCTTCCGCCACCTCACCAGCCAGCGCCAAGCGCGCCAGCACTTGCAATGCGTGGCCGATGCACTGGCACGCGGCGGAGTCTATGTGCTGGGCCTGCATCTGACGCCCCTGGTTGGCGAGCCGACGAAGCGGGAGAGTTGGTCGGCCCGGCGCGGGAATCTGGCAGTCGTTTCGCACCTGTGGAGCGAAGACGTGGATCTGACCAAGCGTCGTGAAACATTCGGCATGGCGATGGACGTCTACACACCGCGGCGGCAGTTTCGGCTCACCGATCGCCTGGAGTTTCGCACGTACACCGCCCGGCAGATGGCCGCACTCTTTGCGCAGTTGGAGAAGATGGAAGTCGCAGCGACTTATGACTTCAGCTATGACGTAAATTGCCCGATTAAAGTCGCTCCGGAGACGGAGGATGTGGTATATGTACTTCGGAAGGTGTAAGCTGCCCCCGGAGCCAGGCAGCGGCAGCGCCGCGAGCCGGGGCTTCTTGTCGCACAGGGGCGATCGCCGTCATTTCCTGCGTCTGGAGTTGATGTGAGCACCACCGTCTCACAAGACGACCAGCTTGAGCGATTCTCACTCTGGGCGATTGCGCAGCTCGGACTCAAGTGCCTCCGCGACGGTGATCGGTACTGTATCGATCTGCCGGAGGAGTATCGCGACGGCTTCGATGGCCGCGAGCAGGTATTCTTTCAGATGGGGTCGAGTCCGCCCGGCGACGAAGCGGCCGCCGAGCCGCTGCAAGCTCTGGCGCCCGGCGAACCGCTGTTCGAGTGGCTCGTCGAGCGCTTGCATCGCTACGATCCGCCGCCCGACGCGCGTCCCCGCGTGCAGCCCGACGGCGTGCATGACATATCAAGCCGGCTGTTCCCCGCGTACCACGTCGACGGCGGCAGCGTCCACCTCAGCGGTTGCACAATCGAAGATGTGCCGATCCTGCGGCTGACGTATCTCCGCGAAGGGCAACGAATCGAACACGTGCTGATCGGCGAAGACGGGCAGCTTCTCACTGCGAAGGAGATCGCGGCCTTGCAACTGGACGAAATTGTACCATGCAAGGTGCATCAGCCGCGGCTATCCGGACCGCGGCGCGCGAGGCTGCTCGAACTCGGCCGCCGACGTGCTGCGGAGTTGGGCGAGCGACATGCCGCCTCCCCTCCGCTGTGCAGGACGGTGCTGTGGTGCAAGTATGCTCAGGGGCGGCTGTGCTTCACGATCGGCGGCAGCCGCGTACAGTTGCCGTTCTCCGGCTGGGCGCAGACGCTCGAAGCGCCGCCGTTTGTCTGTCCCTTGACCGGGGCCAGATCGTTTCAGGTCGCCGCCACCGATGACGGCCGAATCACCGTAGCCATCCAAATTGCCGCCTGCGAGATCACAGGTAAGCGGGTTCTGCACGGTGAATTAGTGACCTGCGCCGCCACCGGCCAGCGCGTTTTGCCGGAGTGCACCGAGATCTGCTCGGTTACCGGGGAGCCGGTGGTGCGTGACGCAGTCGCATCCTGCAACGGCTGCGCGCAGCAGGTCGCACCGAAGGTGCTCACCGACGGAGTCTGCCAGGCGTGTCGCGAAATGGCCGAAGTGAGCAAGGACGACCCGCGGATTGCCCGCGTGCTGGGCGAGCATCCCGGGCTGGATTCCTATCGCACCTGGAAGCTCTCCGAAACCGCCACGGCTTACGTCCTGTGCGCGGGCGGATGGATCCGGCAACTGTTGGCGGTCATCGACAAGCAGTCGCTGGAAGTGCGGCACCTGGCACGGCGACACCGCCTGCTCAACGATTGGGTGCCCGTGCCGGAACCGCAGTGGAAGGAGATACTGGACTAGCCCAACGCGCGCAGCGTCGGGAGTCGAAAATAGCCTGTGTGCTCTTCATATTCGCTTCGGCGGGTTGGAGCGATTTCCTGAGCGGCTCGGCACGGCCAGCGCAACGACCGCGGCAATCACCGCCGCCACGGCCGCAATGACCCAGGAGGTGTATGCCAGGCGGTGCAGTGTCGCCCTTCGATCGAGCAAATAAAGCTCCGTTAGGGACTTTTCGTCGGTCAGCCCCTGATCGCGGACGTTGTCAACCCAATCGTGGTAGCTTTCGGCTGGCGTCAGCCCTTGGACATATTCCTTCACATGCACTCGCAGTGCGTCCGGACTGCGATAGATCACCTCGGGCGCGGTCAGCCACAAAACGGCGCCAACGACCCCGCCCGCCAGCGCCACGGCGCCTAGCAGCAGGACGATTCCCTGCTTGCGACTCCAGGCGGCGCGCTGCGGCGCGGCTTCATGTTCAACGGTGGGCAGCGTGCGGATCTCGCGCAGGCTGGGAACAGGCATTTCGCTGCCGCATTGGCAGCGAACTGTGCCGCCGGCTTGATGCGCCTGCACGGCTACGTTCTGGCCGCAACTGCAAGAGAGAAGGTAGTGCGTCGCCATCCGGTTTCCGTGGAGTAGAGTGCGAGGACGATGACCGCTACCTAAGCGATGGACGGCGCGGAGTGCCCGATCCGCTTGCCCGATTATACGTACCGCGCAGACTACTCGGTGCGAAAGCCGGCCTTGGCCCACCACGGCAGGCTGATGCCGCCATCGATCAGCAGGCTGCTGCCGGTGACGTAATCGCTTTCCGGATCGCAAAGGTAGACGACGCCGCGGGCAATCTCCCCGGGCCTTCCCAGTCGTCCCCAAGGGAGTTGCCGCCCCTGCTCGCTCAACTGCTCATCGCTGAGGAACTTACGCTCGCCGGGCGTGTCGATCCAACCGGGATAGAGGATGTTGACGCGCACACGGTGCTCGTACAGCTCCGTGGCGGCCGTCTTGGCCATGTGATCGACAGCCGCCTTAGACATGTTGTAGGCCATCGCCTTGGGTACCGGCGTGTAAGCGTGCGGTGAACTGATCATCACGATAGAGCCGCCCGCGCCGCGGTCGACCATCGTACGGGCGGCTGCTCGTAGTAGGTAGAAGGCCCCCCACATGGTGACGTCCACGGTGCGGGTGAAGCCGTCCATGTCGGCGGAGTAGAAAGTGTCCCGCTCGCTGAATGCGGCATTGCTCACCGCGATATCGAGCTTACCCAGCTCACGAACCGTCTGGTCCACCATCTGCTCGACGGCCTGCTGATCGGCCACGTCGGCCTGCACCAGTTGAATTCGGTGGCCGTGGGCGGCACAGGCG
The DNA here is from genome assembly GCA_040880125.1 of Pirellulales bacterium. Classification (GTDB taxonomy): domain Bacteria; phylum Planctomycetota; class Planctomycetia; order Pirellulales; family JBBDJB01; genus JBBDJB01. The sequence goes on from JBBDJB010000055.1 coordinate 60,603, forward strand.
TCGGCCACTTGCTGAGCCTCTTCGGGATGGGAGCGATAGTTTATGGCCACGTCGGCCCCGGCCTCTGCCAATGCGATGGCGGTGGCCCGACCAATGCCCCGGCTGGCGCCGGTGACCAGGGCGACTTGACCGGACAGATCGGTCATGGCGGCAATCTCCTGCAAAGTGTGCTGCAATCGGGGGTTGTGACGCCATGCTACCGCTCGCTGGGCGACACGGCAAGCACGGCGGCGCGGTGCACAAAGTGCCGATTTTTCGGAAAATAGGCTCTGGACCGCCGCCCGAGGCTGGTTAGAATTGAAAGGCCGTAGTAGTACCTATCGGCTTCGAAACCTGCACGGTGACGGGGTGAGAAACCGCGAAGCCACCTACCTTCCGACGCGCTCGCCATGCACTTTCCCTCTCCGGGAGTCGTCGCGCTTTGCTGCCGCGCGACATCGTGTGTTCGTGTAGTTGCCAGCGCCAACTGATGGTGGTCGTTTGCTTGTACATCCCCGGTACAGTGTGTCGGCGGGGCGATTCGCAAGTCGGATCGCGTCGACGAGAGAAAGTTGCTCGCCGGAGTTATTGCCGCCAGAGTAATCCTTTACCAAATGCCTGCGGCTGCAAGACTTTCGGCAAGTGAGTGGTAGAATTCGTTGGCACTGAATCCGCTGCCATTGGGGGTGAGCAATTCGGCCACTGGTTTTAGAGAGAACTGCTGACGAGCGGCAGTTTTCCACGGGGATGGCTGCAAATTCCGCACGGGCAGCGTGCTTCCGATCTCGCATCGAAGCGAACTTCAGCCCGCCGCGCGCTTCACGTCAGCGGGCGAGGTAGGGCAGGAGGCCGGCGTGCGTTGCTCAATGCTTGTTTCACTAGCCGCGTTAGCCACTTCGCATAAGTTTCACACGCACCAGGGGCCAAATTCAGCGCGGCCGCGGCACCTTCGAGGCGGTCGCGCCACGCACCTGAGTAAGCCGCCAATCCAAATCCTTACGTTTTACCAGGAGTAATGGTTTGTACGACGCACTGTTGAACGATCTGGAAGACGACGCGGCACCGCATCGTGAAATCGGCCGCGATCTGAACGAGAAAGCCATCGACTCGGACTCCAGCGACGAGGACACCGATCTGGACGAGTCGGAAGTCGAATCCGACGACGACGTTGCCGATTCGGAAGACGATCTGAAGGACGAAGATTCGCTGCTGGAAATCGCCGACAGCGAATCGTGGTCGGACGATCCGGTGCGAATGTACTTGACGCAGATGGGCGAAATCCCGCTGTTGACGCGCAAGGAAGAGATCAGTCTCGCCACGCGCATCGAAACCACGCGGGCCGCCTTCCGCCGTAAGTTGCTCGAGTGCGACTACGTCATCCGCGCGGCCGTCAAGGTGCTCACGCGCGTGCACAACGGAGATCTGCCCTTCGACCGGACCGTACAGGTCTCGGTTACCGACCGGCTCGAGAAGGAGCAGATTCTGGGGCGCATGCCGCACAATCTGCGCACGCTCGAGATCCTGATCGCCCGCAACGAGCACGACTATAACATCGCGACCAGCAAGAAGCAGCGGATGGCCGAACGCCGCAGCGCATGGCAACGATTGGGCCGGCGTCGACGCAGGGCGGTCATGCTCGTCGAGGAACTCGGCCTGCGCACCCAGCGCATCGAGCCGATGATCAAGACGCTCGAAGACTTCAGCCGCCACATAGACGAGCTGAAAGCGAAGAGCGAGCAGATGAAGAAAGATCGTCGCCCGATGTCCGAGCGCAAGCCGCTGGTGATCGAGTTCCGCAATCTGCTGCGGGCGACCCAGGAGACGCCCACCAGTCTGCGCAGCCGAGTGAGGTACCTGAAGTCGGTCTACTCCAACTATCAGCAGGCCAAACGTGGTCTGTCCGAGGGCAACCTGCGGCTGGTGGTGTCGATCGCCAAAAAGTACCGCAACCGAGGCTTGAGTTTCTTGGACCTGATCCAGGAAGGCAATGCCGGCTTGATGCGCGCGGTCGACAAGTTCGAGTATCGCCGCGGATTCAAGTTCTGCACCTACGCCACGTGGTGGATTCGTCAAGCGATCACCCGCGCGGTCGCCGACCAGAGCCGCACGATTCGCATTCCGGTGCACATGGTCGAGACCATGTCGCGGGTGCGGAATGTCTCGCGTCAACTGCTCCAGGAACTGGGGCGCGAACCGACGATCGAAGAGACGGCCCGAGCCGCGGAGTGTGCGGTCGACGAGGCGCGTCGCGTGCTCGCGATGAGCCGGTATCCGATTAGTCTCGATCGCCCGGTGGGCAACAGCGAGGACAGCCACTTCGGCGACCTGCTGCCAGACGGCGGCGCGGAGAACCCCGCCACCGGCGCCGCCCAGGAAATGCTCCGCATGCGGATCATCAAGGTCCTCAAGACGCTGAGTTACCGCGAGCGCGAGATCATCAAGCTGCGTTACGGACTGGGCGACGGTTACAGCTATACGCTCGAAGAAGTCGGCCACATCTTCAAGGTAACGCGCGAGCGTATCCGCCAGATCGAAGCCAAGGCCGTGCGCAAGCTCCAGCAGCCCAGCCGCAGCGCCGAGCTGATGGGATTCTTGGACTGACGTTAATGAAGAAATGAAGCGGCCGCTCGTCGCTTATGGGAGAGGCCGCTCGTCAAACTCCCTCTCCCTCTGGGAGAGGGCCGGGGAGAGGGATTTCCGCTTCCTCAACTACACACACCGGCTTGCTCCTTCGAACCGCAGGGGCAAGCCGGTTTTTTTGTGCGCGCACCGATTCCGCTCGGTCGTCACCGTCTGAGATCGCTCCTGCACACATCATCGATCGGCGCAACACCCGCGCCTTCGGCGACTTATATCAATCTGTTTGACACGCCCTGGCGCCGCTGGTAGATTCGCTCACCTACGAGCGTGCGTTGGTGGTCGGCGTTTTCCGCTGAAAACGGCCGACGAACAGGGAACTCCGGTGCAAATCCGGGACGGCCCCGCCGCTGTAACCGAGCGACGAAAGGACGACCACTCCTTTGCCATTGTCGACGGCCCGCCTGAGAAACCCTCAGGCCAGGCGTCGATGAGAAGGCCGGTCATCCGAGCTCGGGAGTCAGAAGACCTACCAACGCTGGGTATGTAGCTTGCTGCGAGGGACGCGGGCTGCGCAGGCGGTGTCTTTATTCCGCGCAAGGAACGCTAATTGTAGCGTCCGAGGCCGTCCGATGCTTTCTCCGCGCTTTCGCTGCGCGCGGAGTACGGCTCAGCCGCTCTCGATGCGCGCGCACTACTCATGCGCCCCAGCACTTCAACACAACGTAGCCTTCGATACCCTCCCGCTTGTCAAAAGCGCTGTCGCCGCGCCGCGCGCGGTTTCAGCTATGTAGGGATCCGTCAAGGGTTGATGGGTTTTTAC
>JBBDJB010000056.1:0-238364 GCA_040880125.1 Pirellulales bacterium
ACTGAGTTCACTATCGGTCATCAGGGAGTATTTAGCCTTACGGGATGGTCCCCGTAGATTCAGTCGGGGTTCCACGTGACCCGACCTACTCAGGTACCTCTCGGGAGATCGTCTGCTTTCGCGTACGGGGCTGTCACCCGCTATGGCCGGCCTTTCCAAACCGTTCTGCTAGCTGACGATTTTCTTACTCCCATGTGAGAGGCCCTACAACCCCGCAAAGGAAAACCTTCGCGGTTTGGGCTGTTTCCCGTTCGCTCGCCGCTACTGAGGAAATCGAGATTTCTTTCTCTTCCAGCGGTTACTGAGATGTTTCAGTTCACCGCGTTTGCCACACGTGCCTATGAATTCAGCACGTGCTAATTCAGGGATCTCGGGATCATCGCTTGTTTGACAACTCCCCCGAGCTTTTCGCAGTCTTCCACGCCCTTCATCGCCTCCTGATGCCAAGACATCCCCCATGCGCCCTTAGTAGCTTGACCACATAAATCCAACGCTCTTGCAAAGCACCTCCTCGCCAGACGAAAAAACGCCCGCCGAAAAGGCCCGCCGATCGCGTCGAATCACATGAGCTACCGACCGATCTTCCGCAGACAACCCCGCAGGGTTCCCGACGGCAGATTCGGCCTCGTAACGAATTTGATCCGAGCATACGCCCGACTTCACACCGACGAGGAAACTAGCCTCGCGGTCCGACGCCGAGCGCACATTCAATCTAAGGACACCAAAAGTTAATCGTGTCGCACCGCCAACCGTACAGGACGGCCAGCGGAACTTCACGAAGATGCCACTCTTGCACAAACCAAATTGTCAAAGATCCGTTCGACACAGCGAGCCTGCCGGCGGCACTGTATCGCGGCTCACGGAGCCGTCCGTTCGAGTGACGCAAACCACCCCAGCGGGGCCACTTGCGTCTCTTGTCGCCTCCCACCGAAGACTGCCGCCCTGAGTGGGAAAGAGCGAGTATATCGCTCGGTCGAAAGCCTGTCAAAGGGTGTGTCGGAAAGATTTTACGGCGCCTTCTGTCGGTCGTTTGGCCCGTCTATCCCAGCAACTACCTCCCCAGTGGCTTGCGGACGAGAGATACTCTCGCCGCCGAACATCTCGACGACATCTTCAAATTATAGCGCTTTGGAAAAGGCCTGGAAAGGCCCCTGCCCGAACGAACTTCACGCTTCATCAGCGCCTTGGCTATGGGCCGCCGCGTATGCTACAGCTCTCGCCATTTCGGAGGCCGGCGGCACCTGTTCCGGCCGCCAATTTCGGCGGGCTTTCACGGGCCGTCCCTACTTACGCCAACCCGTTAGCCATGGTTCGAGTCTTTGAGGAAATATTTTCTCGATCGGCAGGCCGTGCTAGTCTGTAGTTCGTCACCGCGGCCAATGCATTTGCACCAGTCGCCGGTGCGACGCCTTATCTGCCGAAGTCGCCGGACGAGCGAATCGTTTGCAAGCTCGGACCGGCCGGCCATTTGCTCGAACCTTTTCGATTTCGCTTGTTCCCGCTGGAAAACTCAATGAGCCATTCCCCGCGCCTGCCGTTTGCCTTTTCTGACGCACATAGTCGCCTTGTGACGCCTGCTTTTGTCGCGATTGGGCAGACTACACTCTGTGCCGTAGCAGTGGTCGTCTTGCTCCTGGTCGCGCAAACTACGCCCGCAGGAGCCGTTGCCGTCTCCACCACCTTAGGAAACACCTCCGCGCCGCCGGACGGCCTGATTTGGCAGTATGTCGGCCGCCGAGGCGCTGCCACTGCCGTCTACTTGGGAAACCGCACGTTCCTCACTGCGGATCATATCGGCAGCGGATCGGTCACCCTTCCCAGCGGCACTTATTCCCTGGAACCAGGCAGCGCAATGCGACTACAGAACCCCAGCGGCAGCGGTCTCTCGACGCACACCGACCTGGAGATCTTCCGCGTGACGCAAAACCCGGGGCTGCCGGCGATGCCCGTCTCCGCCGTACCGCCGCCGATCGACGCGGAGGTGGTACTGATCGGCCGCGGCCGCAACCGTGCGGTGAGCGAAACGGCTTGGGATGTGAATGTCGAGGGCAACGACTGGACGTGGACCGAAACGCCTCCGCCCGGCGACTATCGTGGCTTTAAAACGACCAGCAGCCAGCCGATGCGGTGGGGCACGAATCTCATCGAAGACGACGAGCCCCACTTCGGCGAAGGGGATGCCGACCACCATCTCGTTTACAGCGCCGGATTCGGCCATGTCGCGGGCCTGATAACGCAGTTCGACGAGAGCGCCGCCACACCGTACGAGGCCCAGGCGATCAGCGGCGATTCCGGCGGCGGTGTCTTCTACAACAACCCCGAGACTGAAAAATGGGAGCTGGCCGGCAGTATCAACGTCATTAGCACGCATCGTGATCAGCCGTCACTGACTGCCGTGTACGGCAATCTGACGCTAATGGCCGACCTTTCTTTTTATCGCGACGAGATTCTCGCAGCGGTCGGTCCCACTCCCGCGACGGTGGTGGGGCGTCACATCTTCTACGATAACTCCAGATTCGATGGGCCAGACGGTCTGCTGGATTCCGATGCGATCGCCATCGACAAGCTCCCGCTGCTGCCCGGGGAAACCGCCACGTTCGAGAACTACACGAGCTACTCGCGAGGCATCAACGGGATCATGATCGATGCAATCGATCTACCTGAAGCGCCGACGCTGGCGGAGTTCGAGTTTCGCGTGGGCAGCAGGGAAGACTTCGACTCATGGGACCTCGCACCGGAACCGGAAAGCTTCGCCGTGCTGCCCGGCGCCGGGCCGCTGGGTGCCGACCGCATCATCATCACCTGGGTCGACGGCGCGATCGCGAACCAGTGGCTGGAAGTGAAAATGCTGGCCAACGACGTTACGCAACTTATCGCGGACGACGTCTTCTATTTCGGAAACGCGATCGCCGAGGGGACGGGCGGCGTCAACGGCCTTGCTCAAGTCGACCCTTCCGACGAGCTCGGCGCCAGAAACAATCTTCACGGATTCACCACAGAAGCTGCCGTCGACGACGCTTGGGACTTCAATCGCGATGGTCTAGTCGAGACTACCGATCAGCTTCTGGCCCGTCACAACGGTACGTCCTTTCTCAGTGCGTTGAGATTGATCTCCGCTCCCGCGCCCCAGTCGCAACCGTTCACCTCTCTGCCCGTCTCCGCAGTCGCGGTTCCGGAGCCGCCCAGTTGGCTGTTGGGAACGATCGCCATTGTGCTCGGATTGCCGCTGTTACGTCACCAGCTCCGTCGCAAGTGCCATGCGGCATAGCCGTCATTGCGCTTTGCGTCGTCGCTCACATTCGATCCGCAGCCAACTCACCCGCTCGCGTTCGAATGCGACCGCAGCAGCGGCATTTCCGCCATTCCCCGCACCTCCGCTACATTCGCCACGACCGGCAGAATCATTAAAGCCCCTCCACGGGACACGTCGAAGCAATGGAAACGACGCGGCCGCGTGCGGTGTATCGAGAGAGCTTTTCGCCGGCTTTCAGTCCACGGCTGCGGCTTTTGTCTGAACACCCGCAGATGTCGTGTCCGAGCCCAGACCCCGCGCCCACCGGCGCCGTGACGGCCCGGCATCTTCGAGCCATCGGCCACTTAGGGGACTCCGTTGTGGTACGCCGCCGGAAGAAGGCTTGCGCTGCGCTCGTGCTTGCGCTAGCGGTGCTATTGGGGCTGGGGGGTTGCAGCCGCACGTATTACCGCCGCCAGGCCGACGCCGACGTCAATCGCCTGATCGCCCAAAAGTCGGATGATCCGCGTTGGGCCCTGCCGGGCTTCACAATCGCCCAGGACCCGCGTAGCCGCTATTACGACGTCTACAGCATCGACAGGCCGCCAATGCCGCCAGACGACCCGGCCGCGCATCGCTACATGCACTACATCGATGGCAAGCGCGGCTGGCCCCACTGGGAAGATTACGGCTTTCGCAATGAACTGGCCAACCCGTACTGGCGCGAGACGCTGGACGAGTACGTTCCGGTGACTGCCGACGGCGAGGTCTTCCTGTCGCTCGAATCAGCCGTCACGCTGGCTTACGTGCACTCGCCCGACTACCAAGAACAGCTCGAAACGCTCTACCTGTCGGCCCTGGACGTCAGTGCAGAGCGATTCCGCTTCGACACGCAGTTCTTCGGCGGTAATCTGACGGCATTTGAGCACAACGGCGAATTGAGTGGCCCCGCCGGCGAAACCAACGTTCTCACGACCGACACGGACTTTCTCGTGCAGCGGCAGTTCGCCACCGCCGGTGAGCTGCTGGTTGGGTTCGCCAACTCGTTCGTGTGGCAATTTGCCGGACCCAATACCAACTCCACAATGTCGATCCTCAACTTCAATCTCATCCAGCCGCTGCTGCGAGGGGCGGGGCGCGACATCGCACTGGAACAGCTCAACATCGCCGAGCGCGGCCTGCTGGCCAATCTGCGGGCGTTTCAGCGCTATCGACAAGGATTCTTTACCCAGGTTGCTGTCGGTGAATCGGGCGTTGCCGGTCCGCAGCGCCGCGGCGGTTTCTTCGGCGGGACGGGCATCACCGGCTTTACAGGCACCGGCTCCGGAGGTCTGGGGGGCGTCGGAGCTGCCACCGGATTCGGCTTCGGTGGCTTCGGCGCCGGTGGCGCAGGCGCCGGTGGCGCTGGAGCGGGTTTCGCAGGAGGCGGTGCCGGCACTGTCGGCGGCTTTATCGGTCTGTTGCAGCAGCTTCAACAGATCCGCAACACGCAAGAAAGCCTTGGCGCGCAGCAACGCACTCTGCGGCTGTTGGAGGCGAACCTGGAAGCCGGCACCATCGACCTGACGCAGGTGGATCAGTTCCGGCAGAATATCGAGACCGAGCGGGCCAACCTGCTGCAGGCGCAAAACGCCCTGCAGAATGCTCTCGATACCTACCGCACCGGCACGCTCGGCCTTCCGCCCGATCTACCCATGACGCTGAACGACGAACTGATCGAGCAGTTTCAGTTCATCAGTCCCCCGATAAGCGAGATTCAGGCGGCGCTGGCGGATTTCCTCAACGAGTTTGGAGAACTGCCGCTCGTGCCGCCGGAAGACGTACTGCGGCAGGCGCTCGACCGAATCGCCGAATACCAACAACTGGCCGAGGCGCAGTTTGACGTGGTACGCGAGGACCTCGCTTACTTCTACGAGCGTTCGGAGGAGCGCCTGCCGACGATGGAAGCGGGAGATCGGCAGACGCTCCAAAGCGACCGCGAGCGGCTGGACAACATCTATCAGAATCTGCTGATGCGGCTGGATGCCATCGGACCGCGGCTCGAAGCGCTGCGGGCGCAGCTCACCCCGGAGAATCTGGCCGTCATCGCGGACCAGATCGTCGAGCTGACGACTGACCTGTCGCTGATCGTCGAAGAACTGGCGCTAGTGCAGGCCCGATCCCGGGTGGAGTCTATTCAAATGGAGCCGATCGAACTGACTTCGGAAGCGGCGCTGGCGATCGCCCGGGCAGCACGGCTCGACTGGATGAACAACCGCGCGGCCCTGGTCGACTCATGGCGGTTGATTCAGTTCAATGCCGACGCTCTGCAGTCGGACCTGGACGTCGTCTTCAGCGGCGACGTGAGCACCGTGGGCAAGAACCCGTTGGACTTCCGCGGCCAAACCGGCACGCTCCGCGCCAGCGTTGAGTTCGACGCCCCGTTCACTCGGCTCCTGGAGCGCAACAATTACCGGCAGGCGCTGATCGACTATCAGCAAGCGCGGAGACAATTGATCCAGTACGAGGACACAGTGCATCAGCAGCTTCGACAGCGGCTGCGAAATCTGGAGCAGTTGCGAGTGAACCTGGAGATTCAGCGGCGGGCAGTGGCTATCGCCATTCGTCGCGTGGATCAAACGCGCGAAATACTCTATCAGCCGGCACCGCCGGTCGAGCCAGGCCAGCCGGCGGCGCAGCTTGGCCCCACCGCCGCGCTGAACCTGCTCACGGCGCTGTCCGACCTGCGCAGTTCGCAGGACAACCTGATGAGCGTCTGGCTGAATTATCATGCAGAGCGAATGCGGTTGATGCGCGATCTAGGGGTGATGGAGATCGACGCGCGGGGCATGTGGACCGATCGCCCGCTGGTGGAGATCGTCGTCCCTCCGGCCGAAGAAGTGCTCACACCGCCACCCATACCGCCGGACTGGTGGAAGGCCGCCGACCAGCTTGAAGCGATCCAGGCGGAGAATCCGTGTCCGGTGATCGATTACGAGCAGCAGCCGACCGAGGCAAGTCCGCCGGACCATTCGGCCAGTCGCACGAAAGCCGCATCGGTCGATCAGGGAGTCGTTCGAACCGCTTTCACGGCGGTGGGCGATCGTTTGATGCAAGCGTTGGGCGGAGATGAAGGACCACCCGCTGCGGATGAGGAGTCGTCGGCCGAGGAACCGCACGAGCTCCCGAAGCTTGGATTCGGCGGACCGGCACAGCCCGTGGTTGAAGCGGTTCACCCGGGCCCCGCGTCCCTGCAGCGACTTCCGCCGACGAAATAAACCGTGTGCCAGTACACCGCCGGAAAAGTAGACTCCGACGTCGGTTCCCCGTAAACATTGGTAGCGGCCTGTGCGTACCTATAGCGGTGCCGGTGCGCGCGTAACTGGCCCCTGCACCATGGTCTGATACAATTCGACCAGCCCCGGGATGCTTCCCCTTGGCCTCCCGGCACTGATCTTTTCGCTATTTCTGACTGCGGAGATGAGCCGATGGCGACGACCTCGCGCCCGCAATCCACGTTGGAGCCTGCCCACTCTCGGGCGTCTCACGAGAATCCGCAGCCGACGCCGCGCCGGCCCCATGCGGGCGTAAAGACCGGCTGGATGCTGGCCCTCCTGGGAGTCGCCGTCGTTGCGGCGATCATCGCGGTCGCTTCGGCACAACTCTTGGAAGAAGGCGCGGCCTCCGGCACCGATTCGGTCATTACGCATACCGCCGGGCGCGGCGAACTGCTGGTGACCGTCACTGAACAGGGCGAAGTCGAAAGCGCCACGAACGTCGACATCAAGTGCGAAGTCGCCGGCGGCAGCACCATCCTGTGGATCATCCCCGACGGCGAACTGGTCAATAAGGGCGATCGGCTCGTCGAGCTCGACGCGTCCGCGCTGGAGGACTCGATCAATACCCAGCGTATCAACTATGAAAAGGCCCGAGCCACGATGATCCAGTCCGAGAAGGAGCACTCGGTGGCGGAGATTTCCGTGCGCGAGTATCTCGAAGGCACGTATCAGCAGCAGCTTCAGGATATGAACGCTCAGGTCACGATCGCCCTGGAAAACCTCCGCAGCGCTCAGAACTCGCTGGAGTTTACCCAGAAGATGTTCCGCAAGGGCTACGTGAGCGACCTGGAGCGCGAGAGCCAGGAGTTTGCCGTACAGCGTGCCGAACTGGAGCTCGCCTCCGCCCGCACGGCGGTTGACGTGCTGGAGCGCTTTACGAAGGCCAAAACCGTGGAGGACTTGGAGAGCCAGCGAGACACGGCCCACGCGAAGATGCTCTCCGACAAGGCCGCCTTCGAGCTGGAGGAAGCCCGGCTGAAGCGGCTGGAGTCGCAGCTTTCCAAGTGCGTTATCGTCGCCCCGGCCGACGGCATGGCCGTATATGCCAACGATCGTGGACGGCGGTTCGGCAATCAGCAAAGCGCGATGGTCGAAGAAGGCGCGCAGGTTCGCGAACAGCAGACCCTGCTGCGGCTTCCCGACTTGAACGAGATGCAAGTCAAGGTCGCCGTGCACGAGACAAAGATTAAGCAGCTTCGCCCCGGCCTGCGGGCGCTCATTCGGATTCAGGAGAAGGAGTTCAAGGGCACCGTCACCTCGATCGCGAACCAGCCGGAGGCCGGCAGCTTCTTCGGTGCAAACGTGAAGGAGTACGCCACAATCGTGCAGATCAACGGCACGCCCGAGGAGCTTAAGCCCGGCATGACTGCTGAGGTCGAGATCCTCGTCGAGCACCTCCAGGACGAAGTCATTCTGCCGGTGGCCGCCGTGGTCGAGCAGCGCAGCGGCTTTTTCGCCTGGGTGCACAAGGGCGAGTCTTACGAGCGCCGCCCGCTGGTGCTAGGCCCCAGCAACGACCGGTACATCGCCATCACCGACGGCGTCTCTGAGGGCGAGACAGTGATTCTTAACCCACGGGCGGTCGTCGCCGACGCCCGCAGCGAGCCTCGTGGTTCCGGTTCCACCAACGTCGAGAACTCGTTCGGTTCGGCTCCGGCCGACATGCCGCCCGGCGGCCCCAGCGTGCCTGGCTCATCCGGTCGCGGAGGACCTCCCGGCGGTCCACCCCGCGAAGCGCGTCCCGCCGAAGCAACTTCACCCGGAGCAGGGCCTCCCGGTGAAGCTGGGCCCGGTGGCGGAGGCCCGCCCGCCGGATTCAATCCGCTCTCGCTCGACACCGACGGTGACGGCATGATCAGCCGTAGCGAAGCCCCCGAGCCGATGCAGCGTGTGTTCGACCGCATCGATGCCAACGGCGACGGTCAACTCGACCAGCAAGAGCTCACCGCCACGCGCGGACGTGGCGGACCTGAAAGACCACCCGATGGCGCTCCAGACGGGCCGGCCGGTGGCGGTCCACCCCCGCCCGGCGACGCCGGGCCGTAGTCCTTGTTGTGACTCGTGTGCCACGGCGGGCTTGTCCCGCCGTGCCTTAGCGTCGGGTACCACGGCCCACTTTGCGCCCGCTGTCAATTCGTTTCGAACTGAAGTTCCGGCTTCCCAGCCGTCGCGACACGATGCCCCATAAGTTCCTTCAAACCCTCCGGCTCGGCTTCAGCAGCCTGCTGTTGCACAAGCTGCGCTCTGCGCTGGCCGTGCTGGGCATCCTCATCGGGGTCACGGCCGTGATCTGGCTGGTGGCGATGGGTGAGGGCGTCAGCCACGAGGCCCAGCAGCAGATCAAGGACCTCGGCGCCACCAACATCATCGTCCGCAGCGTCAAGCCGCCGCAGGAGTCCTCAGCCGAGGGGGGCGGCAGCTTCTTCATCGAATATGGACTGCTGCGCGACGACTACGACCGAATTGTCTCGAACATCCCCACCGTCACCGCCGCGGTGCCGATGCGCGAAATCGCTCGCGAGGTGCGGCACTCCGACCGTACGGCCAACGTCAAGCTCGTCGGCTGCACGCCCGAGTATTTGCAGTTGAACCATCTGGCAGTGTCCCGTGGCCGGTTTCTTTCCGATCGCGACCTGGAAACGGCCGACAACGTGGCGGTGCTGGGGGACACGACGGCCCAGATGCTCTTCCCGTACCAGGATCCGATCGGGCGGACGGTGCAGATCGGAGAGGATTTCTACGTCATCGTCGGGCAAACTGCCGCGCGGACGGCCTCCGCTGCAATTGGCGGCAGCCTGGAAGCCCGCGACTACAACCAGGACGTCTATATCCCGCTCACCACGCTTCGCTGGCGCATTGGCGACATGGTGCTGACCGCACGTTCCGGCAGCCGCGAGGGCGAGATCGTCCAGTTGAGCCAGATTACCGTCGGCGTGGGTGATCTCTCCGAAGTCGACGGTACGGCCGACGTGATCTCCACGCTGTTGGAGCGATACCACGGTACGTCGGATTACGCCGTGGTCGTTCCCAAGGAACTGCTGCGTCAGGCGGAGATGCTCCGCACGTTGTTCAATGTGCTGCTGGTGCTGATCGCCGGCATCTCGCTGCTGGTCGGCGGCATCGGCATCATGAACATCATGCTGGCCACAGTGACCGAGCGTACGCGCGAGATCGGTGTCCGGCGTGCGCTGGGGGCGAAGCGGCGCGACATCATCCAGCAGTTCCTCACTGAGACGGTCGTGCTCTCGGGCACTGGCGGCTTACTCGGCGTGCTAGGCGGATTTCTCTGCGGGCCGGTCGTCAGCGGCGTCCGTACTGCGGCAATCTACTTCTTCCCGGCACAGATGGACACGCTCCCTCGTAATATCCAGACACTGGAGCCTTTGATCGCGCCCTGGTCGGTGATCGCCGCCTTCGGGATTTCAGTTGCGGTGGGCATCATCTTCGGCCTCTATCCCGCCCGCCGCGCCGCATACATGGATCCGATCGAAGCACTGCGGCACGAGTAGCCATCGCTCCGGGCCGTAGAGAGAGTAGCTCAAGAGAATTCCCTCTCCGCCAATGAAACAGTGCCGGGGAATTGGGAACAGCCCTCCCGCGGTCGACTTAACCGGTGCGGTCGACAACGCGCTAAAACGGCCATGCCCGCGGAATCACCAGCAGCGCTGTCAGCGCGGTCAGTAATGCAAGCGGCAGGCCAACCCGCAGATAGTCGCGTGGTTGGTAGCCGCCGGGCCCCATGACCATCAGGTTCGTCTGATAACCGATGGGCGTGACGAAGCTCAGCGAGGCGGCCAGGGCGATCGCCATGATGAACGGCCGCGTGCTGTAGTCGGCGGCGTCCGCCACGCCGATGGCGACCGGGATCAGCATGGTGGCCACGGCCACGTTGGTGATCATCTCGGTGAAGAACATCGCGACTAGATAAATCACCGCCAAAAGCACGTAGGGAGTGGCCTGCGGTGACGTAATCACGTATCCGACTCCGTCGACCAAGCGGTAAGCAATGAACTCCGCCGCTTCGCTCTGTTGCAGTGCCGTGCCCAATCCCAGCGCGCAGGCGATGGTGATCAACACCTGCAGGTCGACGGCCGCACGCGCTTCGGAGATAGTAACGCAGCGGGCAATGATCATTGCGCCGGCGATCGTCAGCGCCGCGATGGCATGCGAGGAAATGCCCCCAGGCATCCCAGCCGAGCGCATCCAGTTGCAGGCAGCTAGCCATATAATGAGTAAGACGAACAGGCCGCCGGCAAGCAAGGCCCGGTCGTGCCGGCGGGCTAGGGAACTGCCTACGCCGCTGACCAGGTAGAAGTCGCGATTGTGGCGATGCGTGGCAACAAAGTCGGATCGCGTTTGCAAGAGCAACGTGTCGCCCGGCTCCAGGCGGATGTTGCCGATCTTATTAGTCAACCGGACGCCGTTTCGATGCACGGCCACGATCGCCGCGTTGTAGCGCTCGCGGAAGTTCGCTTCACGCACCGTGTGCCCGACCAGCGGCGATGTGCGCGACAGCACGGCCTCGGTCAGGTGACGTTGCTGGCGCATCCGCGGATCGACCTCGTAGGTCATGTCGACCGCCGGCACCAGGCCGGGGATCTTTTCCAAGTCGGCGATGGTCGTCACCACACCGGTGAACACCAGCCGGTCGTTGGCCTCGATCACGTCTCGCGGCGTGACGGGCGTGACGACGTTTCCGTCGCGGTCGATCTCGATCAAGAACAGCCCAGGCAGGTGCCGCAGTCCGGCGGCTTCGACCGACTTGCCCACCAGGGGGCAACCAGGCTGCACGAGCATTTCGACGAGGTACTCCCGCCGCTTGTCGCCGAGCTGCTCGATCAGCTCGGTGCGGTTGGGAAGCAGCCGCCGTCCGACCAGCAGGATGTACGCCGCGCCGACGACGGCGCAAGGCACGCCGGCGCGGGTGATCTCAAAAAAGCCGATGCCTTCGATAGGGGTGCCGAAGACCGACGTGGTGGTCGTGCCGTCGGTGGCGAGTTTAAGCAAAAGGTCGTTGATAACCAGCGTTGTACTGGTGCCGATCAACGTGCAGACGCCACCGAGAATCGTCAGGTAACTTAGCGGCATCAACAGCCGCGAGGGAGAGATGGAGTGCTTGCGGCACCAGTCGACCACCACGGGGGCGAGCATTGCCACCAGCGGCGTATTGAGCAGAAACGCAGAAACCGGCACAACCGTTACGACCAATCGCCACAAGGCGCGGCCCTCGCTGTGCACGTTTCCTAACAGCCGCTGACCGATCCAGTCAAGCACTCCGGTGCTCCGCAGGGCCGCCGCGGCGGCGAACAGCGCGGCGATCGTGATCACGGCCGTACTGGCAAAGCCGGACAAGGCCTGCGCAGGGGTAATCACCCCCAGCACAGTGACGGCAACCAATCCGCCCAGGAACAGAAGATCGACCGGCATATCCCGGCGCCGCTGCAAGCCGATGAGGATGGCCAGCGTGACCAGTAGGGAGATCCAGCCGTCGAGTGAGAGTGATTGCATGGCGGCCGGTCAGGATCGCAGATGCGTGGCCATTTGTGCATGAAATCCGCGGGTCCGTGCGGTCCGCGGAACCGTGGCGGGGCCGATGTTTCGCACGCTCGCTACCTGAGGTCAGGATCACGCTTCCCGGGTGGGGCGTTCGCACCGGTCGGCGCGGGTTGAGGGAATAATTCGGCTCGGCCGGCGCGAAACTGCTATGCAGTTGTTGTTGCGGCGCTTGAATTTGCCTTTTTCTTGTAGCGTAACTGTAGTACCCGGAATAAAATAGGGGTATTCGGCCATCTCTCGATCTGCGGCCAACGGTCCGGTAGTCTTCGACGACTGGCGCAGGGGAAGCTATTGCATTCGGAACACGGTGGCTGCCACGCAGACGGAATCACGTTTGGAGTGCCCGACATGTCTTTTCTTGCTGCCTTTTTTTCCCGCAACGGCATGACTTGGTGCGTCGCCAGTGCCCTGGCGTTGGCGCTGTTTTCCTCGGCCGACCTCGCGTCGGCAGCCGATGGTGACGCCTCAAAACTCGACACCTACACCAAGCCCGACGGGACATCGTACTACGCGCTGCGCCTTTCGGCCGATGCCGCCGTGCCGCGCATGGCGGCCCACGATCTGGTGATCTTGTTCGACACCTCGGCCAGCCAGGCCGGTGCTTATCGCGATAAGGCGATGGCGAACCTGGACGCGGTGCTGGCCGGACTGGGTGCCGACGACCGCGTGCAGTTGGTGGCAGTCGATCTGGACGCCATCCCGCTTACCTCCGGCTATGTATCGCCCCACAGCGATGCGATGCGGGCGGCCATGGACAAGCTGCGGCAGCGCGTTCCGCTGGGCTCGACCGACATGGCCGCGGCCCTTGCGGCGGCCGCCGGTAACGCTGCCAGCGCCCGGGCTGGTGCCAGCCGCTCGGCGCTGTACATCGGCGACGGCATCAGCGCCGCCAATCTGCTCGACACTCCGCAATTTCAACAAACCATCGACTCGCTCCGCAACGCCCGGGTTTCGGTGAGCAGCTATGCCGTGGGACCGCGGATCGATTCTCAGCTTCTGGCGGTCGTCGCCAATCAAACCGGCGGAGTTATGGCCGTCGCACGCCCGTTGACCGAAGGCGATTCGGGTGCCAACGCGTCGCAGGAAGATCGCGGCCTGGCGGCAGAGTACGGCATGCAATTGGCCCAGGCGGTACGCTCGCCGGTGCTGTGGCCGGTGGAGACGGACCTGCCCGAGGCGATGGGAAAGGCGTACCCCGTGAGCACGCCTCCCCTGCGAACTGACCGCGATAGCGTGCTGATTGGTACCGGAACACTCGATGAAGCGATCAACGTCGCCATGACCGTGGAAGTGGCCGGCGAGCAGCGCACACTGCAGTGGCAAGTCCAGCCAGCGGCCCCGAGTGACGACAACGCTTACCTGGCCCAGTTGGTTGACTTGGCCCGCGCGGACCAAGGGCTGACTCTGCCGACCATCGGCAGCGCGGGACTGCGGGAGACGAAGCGGCTGATCGACGACGGTTCCCAAGGCCTCACCGGCCTGGCGCAACATGCACTGGCGACAGGCAATGCCGCGAATGCCGCCCTGCTGGCCGACGAGGCCCTGCGGCGCGATCCGGCCAACCCCGAGGCGCAAGCCATTCGCAACGTGGCCCACCGCCAGGACGCGGCCGACGAGCAGAGCGGTGGCGCCGACTTGCAATTGGTTCGCGTGGCACAGGCGGAAGAACCCCCGCTTCCGCCCTCCGGTGTCGGTCCGCTCCGCGACGAGGCACCGCTGGACGAAGGTCTGCTGGGCCAGTTCGAAGCCCAGGGCGCCGTTATCAGCGACATGATTCAGACTCAGGTACAAGCGGAGCTCCGCGAGGCCCGCGGTCAAATGACGACGCAGCCGGGTCCGGTAATCCAGGAGTTGAAGCTCACGCTCGAATCGGTGCGTCAGGCGCCGGAACTCGACCCGAACGTTCGCGCACGGCTGATCGGCCAGATCGAGCTGGCGCTTCGCGAAGCCGAGCGGTTGCAGATCGAGTTGGAAGAACGGCGGCGCATGGCGCTGGAGCAACAGGCCATTGCCCGTGAACAGCAGCTTCTCGCCGACCGAATCATTCGTCAGCAGCAGACGCTCGAGCAGCTCATGGAGCGATTTTCCTCGCTAATGGACGAGGGCCGTTTCCTGGATGCCGAAGATGGACTGGGCCCGGAAATTGTGGAGCTCGACCCGCGGGGGGTCATTTCCCGCGCCGCATTGGTGAATGTGCAGTTGGAGCGAAATGTCACCATCGCGGAGGAAGTTCGGCTCGCGCGGCATAAGGCGTATCTCGACACGCTGCACATGGTGGAGCTTTCTTCGGTTCCCTTCCCGGACGATCCGCCGATCGTATATCCGGACGCGGACTGGTGGCGTGACATGACGATCCGCCGCACTGAGCGATATGCGTCGGTCGATCTGAGCCAGGCCGGCGACGCGGAGTCTGCAATTCGCCAAGCGCTCGATGAACCGACCATCGTCGAGTTCTTCGAGACGCCACTGAGCGAGGCGGTGGCATTCTTGGAGCAGCAACACAAGATTGATATCGAGATCGACACGCGGGCGCTGGAGCAAATTGCCATTCCGCCGGACACGCCGGTCACGCGTGCCGTCAGCGGCATTACGCTGCGCTCGGCCCTGCGGCTCATGCTCAATGATCTCGACCTGACTTACATGATCGACAACGAGGTGCTGCTGATCACCACGCCCGAGGTGGCCGAAGAAAACCTGACGACGAAGGTCTATCCCGTGGCCGATCTGGTACTGCCGGTCGGTATGGGCGCGCTAGGCGGCGGTGGCATGGGAATGATGGGTGGAATGGGAATGATGGGTGGAATGGGTGGAGGAATGGGGATGGGTGGTGGCATGGGTGGTGGCATGGGTGGTGGCATGGGAGGCATGGGGATGGGTGGAATGGGCGGTGGAATGGGTGGCATGGGAATGGGTGGAGGAATGTTCAGCGTTCCGCCTGAGCCAACCCCCGGCGACTTGACCCTCACCCGCCGCGCCGCCAGTGCCCCAACCGGCCAAACGCCGGCCGACGGGGCCGCACCGCCCACCAGCGACCAAGCCCGAACCGATGAGACCGTCCAGCCGAGCGAGTCCAAAGAGCGCAAGCCGGCCACGGCGATCGTCATTGACGCGTCGGTTGCTGCGGAGAAGTTCTGGGACGACTACTTCTCCGGCCAGCAGGCCGACGCGGCGGCGGTTCGCGAAACGGTGCGGCAGCTCTCCCGAGACCGTCAGATGAAGCAGGTCATCGTCTTGATCCAGTCGGCCCTGCGGCACGGCCAGCCTCAACCGTGGATGTATGAAGCGATGGGGCTAGCGATGAAGGTCGACGGCCGCTCGGATGCCGACATCGAACGGGCGTTGATGTCCGCCGCCGATTTCAGCGACAGCCCCCAGCATCTGATGTATGTCGCCCAGTATCTTCAGCGGATGGGTCTGGAGGAGCGAGCACTGCAGCTTTACCGCCAGGTCTCCAAGGTCGCCCCACTGCAGCAAGAGCCGTATATGCTGGGCCTCCACCTCGCCAAGCGACTGAACGACATCGACGCCCTCCAGTGGGCAACCTGCGGGGTGCTGAGCCAGGCATGGCCGCGGAACCAGGCGGACGTCTGGCAGTCGGCGTATCGCACCGCCGTGGCCACCGTCGAGCGGCTGCGTGAAGAGGAGCGCACGGCCGAGGCGGCCGCGTTCGAGAAGCAGCTTTCCGAGGCCCTGATCCGCGACTGCATCATTGAGGTGAGTTGGACCGGTGAGGCCGACATCGACTTGCTCGTCGAGGAGCCCTCCGGCACGGTCTGCTCGCTGCGCAATCCCCGCACGCCCGCCGGCGGCGTCATGCTGGACGATGCCTACTCGGGCGTGAGCGAAAAGGCGGATCGCTACAGCGAGATCTACGTCTGTCCAAGTGGATTCAATGGCCGGTATCGCATCCTGCTACGGCGTGTTTGGGGAGAAGTGACCGCGCAAAAGGTCACCGTCGACGTATATACGAATTACGGTACCTCGCAGGCCAAGCACGAGCGGCAGCAGATTTCGCTGGCCGACGGCAACGCGGGCGTTGTATTCGAGCTGTCCGATGGCCGCCGGCGCGATCCGCTGCGGGGCCAGCAGCTTGCCAAGGCCGCGGTCGACCAGGTTGCCGTCGGGCGCGCGATCCTGGCCCAGCAACTCTCGTCGATTGCCGATCCCCGCGCACTTCCCAGTGCGGACCTGGCGGAGCGCCGCCGGCTGGCCGCGCGGCTGTTGGGCGGACGCGGAGCCGTCGGCTTTCAGCCGGTGATCGAAGTTCTGCCCGAAGGCACCAGCCTCACGGTGACCGGCGTGGTGTCGGCCGACCGCCGCTATGTGCGGATCACGGCGTTGCCGCTGTTCTCCACGATCGGCGACGTGACGACCTTCACGTTCGCCGGCGAAGCGCAGGCGGCACCGGGCGGCGGTGGCGGCGGCGGCGGAGCCGGTGGGGTCGGCGGTTTCCCCGGCGGCGGCGCGGGTGGCGGTGGCGTTTTCTAGCTGCCGCCGCGATTTGCCCTGCTCCGATCTTACACGCCGTACCTTGTCCTGTCGTGCTCTGCTTTTGCCGCACCGCACACCCTCTTCCTTCAAGAAAGAGGGGAATGCCTAAGGCGCCCCGTGGCCCCCACCTAGCTCCGGCGAGCCGATCGGTGGCACGGACTTCCTGTCTGTGCTGAATTGGCGCCGCGGCTGAGGCGCGGTGCCCAACCTCGTCGCCTTTCGCACTTCAGAGCTATCTGAATCGCTGGCCCCAAATGGTGCCGCGCAGCTCGGCCGCATCCGCCGGTGATCATTCCAGCCTCGCGCCCTGGCCGACGCCGCACGACCGGTTTTATCGGCGTTTTCGCTCCCGCAACCCTTGTGCAGGCGTCAAGCTCGGGCACAAACTTCTTGTTTTATTTGATAGTCACAATCACAATGAACCTTCAGCAGTTCACGTAACGGCTCGTTTGCGGATTGCCGAAGCGGCGTTCCTTCTCTTCTTGTTCGCCGTGGCTTTGGCACACTGCCGCGAGTCTATCGCGGTGGGCCGCGGGGCACGCTTTGCCTGCCTCGAGGCCCGACCGACTCTTGGAGCCGTGAACCGCCAGGAACGGACAAACGGACGAGGCACGCCAGCGATGGATCGGCGTTGCGACCCGCTTTTCGCAAGGGGTCGCTTCGATACCGGGGCGCTCGGCCTCTCGTCTTCGGCTGGGACTTCTTTTCTAGCGCTTGAGGTGGATTGCCAACCATGAGATCGTTGACACGACTTTTTCGCCGTCGCGGTGCAAGCAAACAAGGTTCGGCAGTCCGGCGGGGGGCGCACCCGATGTGCGAGCGCCTGGAGTCGCGCGCCATGCTGGCGGCCGACGTGCCGTTCCACAACGTCGCCATGCCGACCGACGTCAATATGGACGGCTACGTCACGCCAAGCGACGCTCTGCTCGTGATCAATGCCCTGAACGCGCGGGGCGACAATGCCGATCTGACCGCCGGCCTCGCCGACACAGGCAGCGGTCCGCTGGCCGCCAGCTTGACCTCCGACACGATGGTCGACGTCGACGGCAACAATCTGCTCACGCCGCGAGATGTCCTGCTGGTGTTCGCCGACCTGCACGGCGAGACGGAAATGCAGTTCCGGATGGAGACGACTAACGTCGCTGGCGAACCGATCACAAGCGCTCGCGTCGGCGAGACCTTCCAACTTCGGGTGTACGTGCAGGATATTCGGGACGAGCCCCACGGCGTGTTCGCTGCGTTCCTCGACGTAACCTACGACAGCGCTCTGGCCACGGCGGACGACGCCACGCTCACCCACGGGCCTAGCTATCCCAACTTCCAGTTAGGCGATGCCACCACGCCGGGCATCATCGACGAGGTCGGCGCTACGGCAGGCTCCACGGAACTCGGTGGCGATGAATTCTTGCTCTTCCAGATCGACGTCACGGCCGATGCCGAAGGTACGTTGACCTTCACGGGCGATCCGGCCGACGTGCTGCCTACGCACGAAATCCTGTTTTTCGATCAACCCAGTGACGAAGTTCCGCCCGATCACGTCGACTACGGCACGGCGACGATTCAAATCACGGTACTCGCAGCAAATGACACCTTCACCGTTGCGGAAGACTCGGGCGAGACGATGCTCGACGTGCTGGCCAACGACGGTGAAGACGAGGAGATGCTCACCATCACGGCCGTCGGCACGCCCAGCCAAGGCGGCACCGTCACGATTGCCACCGATGGTCAGTCGCTGCTGTACACGCCGGAGCCGGACTTCTTCGGGCTGGAGACGTTCACGTACACCGTAGAATCGGACGAAGGCGAAATCGGCCAGGCAACGGTAACCCTGGCCGTCACGCCGACCAACGACCTGCCGACCGCGGTGGATGACACCTTCACCGTTGACGAAGACAGCACCGATGAAGTTCTCGACGTGCTGGATAACGACAGCATCGCCCCAGACGTGGCCGAAGAGCTGATGATCGTCTCGGTCGGTACGCCAAGTCAGGGCGGCACCGTCACGATCGCCAGCGACGGGCAGACGCTCCTATATACACCCGGGACCAACTTCTTCGGCACGGAGACCTTCACCTATACGATCAACGACGAGACTGAAGGCAGCAACGACACGGCGACCGTCTCCGTCACGGTCGCGCCGACCAATGATCCCCCGACCGCGGTCGATGACACGTTCGACGTCGCTGAAGACAGTGTCGATGCGGTCCTCGAAGTGCTGGACAACGACACGAACGACCCTGACGCGACTGGAACGGTCACGATCGTCTCTGTCGGCACGCCCGACCAGGGAGGAACGGTCACGATCGCCGGCGACGGTGAGACGCTGCTTTACACGCCCGCGGCGAATTTCAACGGCACCGAAACCTTCACGTACACGATCGAGGACGGCACCGAAGGCAGCAACGACACGGCGACCGTGTCGATCACGGTCACGCCGCTGAACGATCTGCCCACTGCGGAGGACGATGAGTTCGCCGTTCTCGTTAATTCGGCAGAATTTGCGCTGGACGTGCTGACCAACGATTCCGACGCGCCGGACTCGGGCGAGGTGCTCACCGTCATCGAGGTCGGCACGCCCAGCCAGGGCGGCACCGTGACGATCGCCGAAGGAGGTCTGGGGCTGATTTACACGCCCGACACCGACTTCGTTGGCACCGAAACCTTTACGTATACCATCAACGACGGCACCACCGATAGCAACGCCACCGCCACGGTGACGATCACGGTCGGGGAAATCCAAGACGATGAATTTACAGTCGACGAGGATGCCGACGAAACGAGCCTGGACGTCCTGGCGAACGACGGTGTCGACGAGTCGGCTATGATTACGGCCGTGGGAACGCCCGACCAGGGCGGCACAGTGACGGTCTCCCCGGACGGACAAGCCGTTCTGTATACGCCGGCAGACGACTTCTTCGGCACCGAAACGTTCACCTACACCGTTGAAATAAACGGCGGCGAAACGGCTGAAGCAACCGTCACGGTTACCGTCACACCGGTCAACGATCTGCCGACGGCGGTGGACGATACCTTCACCGAAGGCGTTGACGAAGATAGCTCCGACAACGTGCTGGACGTCCTGGCCAACGATACCTTCGAACCGGACGAGGGTGAGACGCTTACGATCGTCGAGGTCGGCACGCCCGACCAAGGAGGCACCGTCACCATCGCCGGCGACGGGCAGACGCTCCTCTACACGCCTGCGGATGACTTCAACGGCACCGAGACCTTCACCTACACGATCAACGACGGCACGACCGGTAGCGACTCGACCGCGACCGTCACCGTGACCGTCGGTGCGCTGAATGATCCGCCGACCGCCGAGGACGACACTTTCAGTACCCCGTTCAACTCGATGGACGTCGCCCTGGACGTGTTGGCCAACGACTCGGACGCGCCAGACACCGGCGAGACGCTCACAATCATCGAGGTCGGCACGCCAAGTCAGGGCGGCACTGTCACGATCGCCGAAGGCGGCCAGGGGCTCATCTACACGCCTGAGACCGACTTCACCGGGACGGAGACCTTCACGTATACCATTAACGACGGCACGCCCGACAGCGACGCGACCGCGACCGTTACGATCACCGTCAATCCTCCCAACAGTCCGCCGACGGCGAACAGCGATGTATTTTCCGATTCCGTCGACGAGGACGATGTCGAGGTCGATCTGGACGTGCTCGCCAATGACACCATTGCCCCCGACACGGGCGAGACGCTCACCGTGACCGCGGTAGGCACACCGGACAACGGCGGCACGGTCACCATCGCCCCGGATGGAATGAGTGTGCTCTACACGCCGGCCGCCAACTTCTTCGGATTTGGGCACTTCACCTACACGATCAGCGACGGCAACGGCGGAATGGATACAGCCAATGTCACAGTCTTTGTGTCGCAAGTGAACGACCCGCCCACGGCAAACGACGATGCGTTTGATGACATCGACGAAGACAGCAGCGGCAACACGCTCGACGTGCTGGACAACGACTCACTTGCGCCGGATCCAAACGGTACGCTAACGATCGTCAGCGTCGGCGAGACCAGCAATGGCGGTTCCGTCACCATCGCCGGCGACGGACAGAGCCTGCTCTACACGCCGGCGGCCAACTTCTTCGGCACCGAGACGTTCACTTACACGATCAACGACGGCAACGAGGGCAGCAACGACACGGCCACGGTGACCGTCACGGTCGACAACGTCAACGACGACCCGACCGCCAATGACGATTCGTTCGGGCTGGAGCCAGACGCCGGCGAAACGGTGGTGAATGTCCTGCAGAACGACACCTCGGATCCCGATTCCGCCGAGACGCTCACCATCACGGAGATCACGCAGGGCAATCAGGGCGGCACAGTGGCCATCGAAGTAGGTGGCGACAACATCCTCTATACGCCGGCCGCAGGTTTCACCGGATCGGAAACCTTCACCTATACGATCAGCGACGGCAACGGTGGCACCGACACAGCCACCGTTACGATGACCATCACGTCCGAGCCGCTTCCGCAGGCGGAGGATGATGCGGCTACGGTCGACGAGGACAGCCTCGATACCGTCATCGATGTGCTGGCCAACGACTTGATCAATCCCAGCGGCGAAGTGGTCGTCACCTCGCTCGGTACGCCCAGCCAGGGCGGCACCGTCGTCGTCGCTTCGGACAACACGATATTGTACACGCCGGCCGCTAATTTCCACGGCACTGAAACATTTACTTATACGATCAACGATGGCGTCGGCGAGCCTGCCACGGCCACTGCCACCATCACTGTCACCTCAGTGAACGATCCGCCGGTCGCCACCGACGACACGTTCGGGGACGACGACGACATCCTGGAGGACACCAGCGGCCACGTCCTGGACGTGCTCGATAACGACACCTTCGCGCCGGACACCGGCGAGACGCTGGAGATCACCGCCGTCGGCACTCCGAGTCAGGGCGGAACGGTCACGATCGAAGACGATACGTTGGTCTACACTCCCGCGGCCAACTTCGCCGGCACCGAGACGTTCACTTACACGATCAGCGACGGCAACGGCGGCACCGACACCGCCACCGTCACCGTCGAAGTAACGGCGGTGAACGACCCACCCAACGCCGTCAACGATACCTTCAACAACATCCAAGAAGACAGCACGAACAATACGCTGAATGTGCTGGTCAATGACACGGCCGACCCCGATACTGGCGAGACGCTGACGATCACCTCCGTCGGTATGCCCAGCCAGAGTGGCACGGTCACCATCGCCAGCGGCGGCGGCAGCCTGACTTATACGCCCGGTGCTAACTTCACCGGTACCGAGACATTCACCTACACCATCTCCGACGGACACGGCGGCACCGATACGGCCACCGTCACGGTCAACGTGCAGTCGGTGAACGATCCGCCCACCGCGACCGACGACACGTTCGCCGTGAACGCCAACGACGGGACGCAGACGTTCAATGTGCTGTCGAACGACAGCTTCGCGCCGGACACCGGCGAAACGCTGACGATCCTGTCCGTCGGCACACCCAGCCAAGGCGGCATGGTTACCATCGCCAGCGGCGGCGGCAGCCTGAGCTACACGCCGGCGTCCGGCTTCACCGGCACGGAGACCTTCACCTATACGATCTCCGACGGCAACGGCGGCACCGACATGGCGACGGTGACCGTGACGGTGACGGACTTCGAGCCCAGCTCGATCTCTGGCTTCGTCTTCGTCGACCGCAACAACGATGGCGTTCGTCAATCCGACGAAATGCCGCTGGGCGGCGTGACCGTCCGCCTGCAGGGCACCGGCGGCGTGTCCAGCGTGAATGTCACCCAGGTGACCGCCGCGGACGGCTCCTATTCGTTCGGGGATCTCGCCCCCGGCACCTATACGGTGACCGAGACCCAGCCGGCCTTCATGATGGACGGGATCGACTCGATCAACGTTACTGGCGGCACCGTCGATGCCAACGATCGCTTCCGAATCGTCCTGGCGGACGATACCGACGCGGCGAATCTCAACTTCGGCGAACGCGGCCTGGACACGTCGCTGTTGGACCTGCGGCAACTGCTGGCGCCGCCGTCCCACGATAACGGCGTCTACCTGGTGACGAACGTCTCCACCGGAGCCTCGTGGTTCGCGCTGCGGGACGGCTGGGACAACGTCGTGTCGGTCGAAGGGACGCTCTCCAGCAATCAGCAGTCACTCAACCTGGAGATCGTCAACGACGACGACGAAGTCGCCGAGGGCGATATCAGCCTGAGCGATGGCGATCACATCCGCCTGCTGGGACAGCAGGGCAACTTCCGCATGTATCAACTGATCGGCGACATTGATGATTACCTTGACGCCATCGACGCGGCGTTCGAGGAGGAGGACGGCTAACAGCCTGCGAAGCCCCCCGGCGTCGATCAAAAAGCACTCGCCACGACCGCAAACCGATGGCCATACCCTATAATGGGTTAATCGATAAAAGGACTATCCAACAGCGGCCCGGGCGCGATGTTCACCATCAAGATTTGCGGAGTCACCAGCGTAGCGGATGCGATCGGCGCGGCCGAAGCCGGCGCCGATGCGGTCGGGCTGAACTTCTACCCGGGCAGCGTACGATTCGTCGACACGGAGCAGGCTCGCCAGATTGTGGGCGCCCTGCCGGACTCCGTCGCCAAGGTGGGCGTGTTCGTCGACGCCCCAGTGGAGCAGATTCTCGCGACCGTGCGGCAGGTGGCACTCGACTGGGTGCAACTCCACGGTGATGAGCCGGCCGAGTCGCTGGCTCACCTTGGGGAGGTCAAGCTGATCAAGGCGTTCCGGCTGGCCGCCGCGGATATCGCTCCGATCGTCCGATATCTCGCGGACTGCCGGCGCGATTCACGGCTTCCCGACGCGGTGCTGGTCGACGCCTACCGTCCGGGCCAGTACGGCGGGACCGGACAGCGTGCCCCGTGGGAAGCTCTTGCGCCGCCGCGCGACGGGCTGAGCGATCTGCCACTGATTCTGGCCGGTGGCCTCACGCCGGAGAACATCCAGCAGGCGATTGGCCAGGTTTCTCCCGCCGCCGTCGACACGGCCAGCGGTGTCGAACAAAGCCCCGGGCAAAAGTCGCCCCAGCGGATGCGCGAATTCGTGCGCAATGCTCGGGATGCGATCGCCGCAACGCCGCACTGACCCACGTCTCCAGGCCGCTCCCTCGGCCAATCGAAAGGACGCCCATGCCGCAGCCGCCCACACCCGAGTCCGAGATCGACCGTGACCTGGCGCGGCTTGCGGCTACGCGAGACCACTGGAACGCCGGCGGCGGATTTACGCTCCAGCAGCGCAGCGAACTGGTCCAGGCGTGCCTCGACGGCTTGGCCGCCAACGCGAGTGGTTGGATTGAAGCCGCCTGTCAGGCCAAGGCCGTCGTTCCACATGGTCCTGCCGGCGCCGAAGAGATCACCGCCGGTCCGATGGCGACGATCCGTTTTCTCCGGCTGCTGCAGCTCACGTTCGTGGAATGCCAGCGAGCCGGTGCCACATGGGACGAGCCGTTAAAAACAGGCCCGGTTGGCCACACGATTGCGACCGTCTTTCCAACCCGGGCCGGTTTGTACGACGAACTGCTGTTTCGCGGCTTTCGCTGCCATGCTTGGCTCCAGCGGCAGGCCCCGCATCCGGGCCCGCTTTCGAAGCGATTCTCGCCGGAACGCATCGCCGAGCAAGAGTCCGCCGTCTGCCTGGTGCTGGGGGCGGGTAACGTCTCAAGCATCGCCCCGACTGACGTGTTCACCAAGCTCTTTCTGCACGGCCGTGCGGTTGTGCTGAAATTGAACCCGGTGAACGATCATCTCGGCCCCATCTTCGAGCGGGCCTTCGCGCCGCTGGTGGCCGAAGGGGCCTTGCAGATCGTCTACGGCGGCGCAGATGTCGGAGGCTACCTGATCGAACACCGCGACGTGGACGAAGTACACATCACTGGTTCGCTCGCCGCGCACGACGCGATCGTGTGGGGCCCGTCGCCCGAAGAGCGGGCCGAGCGCAAGCAAAAGGACGAGCCGCGGCTGGACAAGCCAATCACCAGTGAGTTGGGCAACGTCACGCCTTGGATCGTCGTGCCCGGCCGCTACTCGGCCAAGCAGCTTGATTTCCAGGCCCAGAACATCGTGGCCTCGATCGTAAATAACGCCTCGTTCAACTGCGTTGCCACAAAAATGATCATCACGCACCGGCAGTGGCCGCAGCGTGAGGAGTTTTTCGGCCGGATCGAAGACCTGTTGCGCGTCGTTCGGCCGCGCGCGGCCTACTATCCCGGTGCGCGGGAGCGGTTCGAGCGATTTGCCCAGCGGACGGCTCCCGCCGACTCCGATGCGCTCCCCTGGACGCTGCTGCGAGATGCCGACCCGCAGCGCGATCCGCACCTGTTCCGCGAGGAGTCGTTCGTCTGCGTCACCGCGGAGACGGCGCTGGACGCGCCCGACGCGGAGACATTTGTCGACCGCGTGGCCGACTTCGCCAACGATCAGTTGTGGGGTACGCTCGGCGCGAGCATCACCGTGCCGCACGACTTCCGCCAGAAGGCTGGTGGCGAAGCGCGGCTATGGCGGTGCGTCGACCGCTTGCGGTACGGCACGGTAGCGATCAACCAGTGGTCGGGCCTGGCGTTTGCGATGATGGGCAGCCCCTGGGGCGGTTATCCCGGTGCCACGCTGGCCGATCCGCAAAGCGGCATCGGCTGGGTGCACAACGTCCGCATGCTGCCGGACGTGGAGAAATCCGTTTTCGAAGGCCCGCTGATGGTCTTCCCGAAGCCGCTATGGTTTCCGACGCACGGCCGCGCTGCTCCGCTGGCCCGGGGCGTGCTGGCGCTGTACGAGTCGCCCTCGCTGTTCGGCCTTCCTCGTGTGCTGCTGCCGGCGATGCTGGGGTGAGGAATCGCGTCGGCCGGCGGGGTCCTGCTATTCTTCTCCTTGCCCGATGCACCACAGCGACTCGTAAGTCCGCAGGAAGAGTTGACCGTCGGAGATCGCCAGCGATGCGCAGGTCGTCTCCTCTTCAGTCGGGTTGGTGTGCAGGAGTTCAAATTCTGGCGAGGCCCGAATCACGAACGTTTCGCTGGAGTGATTCGTGACCAAGATCTTGTCGCCGACCAGCACCAGCGACGACCACGCCCCGCCGCTGCGGCCTTGGCCTCGCAGGCGCTTTTCCCAACGCTTCTCGCCGGTGTCCAGATCAAGGCAGATCGCAATGCCATTCTCGGCCATCAGGAAAAGTGAATCCGCGGCGATGACGCCAGAACCGATGCAGTCCTTTGGCAGGTTCGCTTGCCAAAGCCGGTGTGTGCCGGTGACGTCGCCGCTGCCGCCCAACCGCACGGCGAGCAGTTGCGTCCCCGAGGGGATCGCGTGACCAGTGGCCACGAGGATCCCGTCACCGACGGCGGGCGAAGTGAATACCTGCGGCGGCAACCCGCTGCACGTCCAAAGTTCGCGCCCGGTGGCCGGTTCGTAACCAGTCACGTGGCCGCCGTGCACAACGACAAGCTCTTCCCGATCGCCCGCTTGTACCACAACCGGCGTGCTCCACGAGCCGTTGAAGCCTCCGGCGCCGCTGGTGTCGGCCGTGTTTGCCGCGCGTTCGAAGGCAAACGAGCCGTCCGGATTCCGGCCGGCATCGGCGGGGCCGCCGCCTCCGAGACGTGAAGCGAAAGACCCAAGCAACTGCCCGAATCCCCTGCCCGCTGCTTGGGGCGACGCCTTCCAAACCACCTCGCCGGTGTCGACTCGGCAGGCGACCAGCGCGGACTTGGTACCGGGACCGAAGTTAAGAAAGCACAAGCCGCCGTGGATGATCGGCGATGAACCGCTGCCGTGCCACGAGTCGACATCGCCAAAGTCGCGCCGCCACAGCTCGTTCCCATCGAAATCGAAAGCGAACAATCCTGCCGACCCGAAAGAAGCGATGACGTGCTTGCCGTCGGTCGCCGGTGAAGCGGAGCCGTGCGGATTCTGTGCGTTGGTCGGATCGGCTTTGTCATAGACCACCCCGGACTGCCAAAGCAGTTCTCCGTCCGAGCGGCGAAAGCACATCAGCGTGCGGCGCTTTTCTGAATCGATCGCCTGGGTCACGAACACGCGATCGCCCCACACGGCCGGCGTGGCGTTGCCCCGATCCGGTAGCGGCACGCGCCAGGCGACGTTTTCTTTTGCGTTCCACGTCAGCGGAATCGATGCGTCGTTGGAAACGCCAGTGCCCTGTGGTCCGCGAAAAGACGGCCACTCGTCGGCGTGTGCGGACGCTGTCGCTAAAAGTAGCGTGAGCAGCCCGCTTCCCAGCAGTTCCACGTGGTGAGCGATGTACAAACGCGCGCGTGCGAAACCCGGCCGGTGATCGGGAGCCATGAGGTGGTCCTTTTTGTTTGCGTGGACACGCAATCGACGAGCAGAGTAGAACGCGTAACCACTGCGGTTATAATGTGGCACACGACCACCGGCAAATATATTGCCCAGTCGGTCGTCCGGCGAATTGCTACGCGGCGGATGCGCATTAGTCTCGCCCGCCAGTTGACATGCCTCCACCGGTCCACGGCCGCTCCTTGCCCCTTCGCGCCTTGTGCCGTACGGTACTACCTGGAACACAGCAGTATCCCCTCATGGAACGCAAACACGAGGAGCCGACGCGATGAAACTGGAGGGAAAATGCGCATTGATCACCGGCGGCACCAAGGGCATCGGCGCGGCCATCGCCGTCGATCTTGCCCAGCAAGGGGCCGACATCGCGATCAATGCCCGCAACGAAGATAACACAGTCGCCGAAGTACGCGGGCAGATCGAGGCGGCGGGCCGGCGATGTGCCTTCATCCAGGCAGACATGGCGTCACCCGACGAAGTCGAGGCCTGCGTCCGCCGTGCGGCCGATGCGCTGGGTGGGCTGGACATCCTCATCCATAACGCCGGCGGCTCGTGCTTCGGCAAGATCGAGGAAATCACGCCCGACGATTGGAACTATACATTCGCCGTCCACGTCAACGCAGCGTATCACCTCTGCCGGCACGCGCTGCCGATCTTGCGCCGCAACAGTGAAGGCGTGATCATCCTGGTCTCGTCGGTAGCCGGCCTGCGAGGGTGCCCCGGGGCGATCGCCTACGGGACCGCCAAGGGGGCCATCTTGCAATTCACGCGGATGCTCGCCCGGGACTTGGCGGACGACAACATCCGCGTCAACTGCGTGGCGCCGGGCGTCATCCGCACTCGCTTCCACGAGAAAATGACGCTAGAGCAAAAGGCGCACAACCTGGCTGTGCGGATACCGCTGCATCGCGAAGGCACGCCGTACGACGTGGCCGAAGCCGTGCGGCTGCTGGTGACCAGCGAGTTCATGACCGGCGAGACGATCGTGGTCGACGGCGGCACGTCGATGCAGGTCGTGCGATGAAGCCTGCGGGAAGAAGTCCCGTTGCGGGGTGCCACTGCTGGCTTGTCCAGCAGTGCCCGTTGCTTACGCTTGGCTTTTAGTCAACGTAGGTGCGGGCGTATCCTTGGATGCTCTTGCGCACCCTTCACGTCAGCAGTCGCGGCTCACCACTTGGAAAACTCCGAGAAGTATAGAGCAACTCTCCATAGGGACGCGTGCCCCGCCGGTGATGTTCAGAGTTCATGCATTGGACCTACTCGTGGGGCGCGCAGCGTGATGCGACGTTTCTTCGCAAGGGCATGCAAGAGCACGCCGCCCCTATGCATGCACAACCCCAATTGCAAGGGCAACGCCAAGGCACTGCTGGGCAAGCCAGGGCAAGCCAGCAGTGGCACCCGTGAGGCAATCTCCTCTTAGGCTTCAGCACAGACAGGAATGCCTGTGCCACCGCGCACGCGGCTTTCATCAGTTCAACCACGGGAAGGCTCACCCGCGCTACTCCACCGTCACGCTCTTGGCCAGATTCCGCGGCTTGTCGACGTCGCATCCGCGCAGCACCGCGATGTGATAGGCCAATAACTGCAGCGGTACGATCGTCACCACCGGTTGCAGGTAGTCCGGCACCGAGGGTACGCGAATCACGTCGTCGGCCAACTCGCCGACCTGCATGTCGCCTTCGGCCACGACGGCGATCACCGGTCCGCCGCGGGCCTTGATCTCTTCCAAGTTCGACATCACCTTGTCGTACACCGCCCCGTGCGGCACGATAAATACACTGGGCGTGCGCTCGTCGACCAACGCAATCGGCCCATGCTTCATTTCGGCCGCCGGGTATCCCTCGGCGTGGATATAGCTGATCTCTTTGAGCTTCAGCGCCCCTTCGAGCGCGGTGGGAAAATTGTACTGCCGCCCCAGGTACAAGAAATTGTTGCACTCGGCGTACTTGGCCGCGATCCGCTGCACCTCATCGTTAGTCTCCAGTGCCGTGGCCACCATTTCCGGCAGCGACTCCAATTCGTCGATGAGTTGCGCGCCCTGCTCGTAGCTCAAATGCCGCAGCCGTCCGAAGTACAGCGCTAGCAGCGTCAGCACGACGCATTGCGAGGTAAAGGCCTTGGTCGACGCCACTCCGATCTCCGGACCGGCGTGCAGATAGACGCCGCCGTCGGCGTGCTGCGCAATGGAGCTGCCCACCACGTTGCAGATCGCCAGCGTGGGATGCCCCTTGCGCTTCATCTCCAGCATCGCGGCCAGAGTGTCGGCCGTCTCGCCGCTTTGCGTGATAGCGAACAACAGCGTATTGCGATCGATTGGCGGGTTGCGATACCGCAGCTCGCTGGCGTACTCAACCTCGACGGGAATTCGGGCCAGCGCTTCGAACAGGTATTCCCCGACCAGGGCCGCGTGCCAACTCGTGCCGCAGGCCGTTAACATGCACCGCTCGACCGAGCGAAGCTGCTGCGAAGCCAGGTTCAGTCCGCCGAACACAGCCGTCGCTTCCTGGCGATTGAGTCGCCCCCGCAAGGCGTTGCGGATCGTCTCGGGCTGCTCGAAGATCTCCTTGAGCATGTAGTGAGGGTAGCCATCCAGCTCGACCGAGCGGGCGTCCAATTCGAGCACGTGCACGTGGTGTTTCACGTCGCCGTTGTCGCGATGAACCACCCGCAGCGAGTCCGCCGTGAGGACCGCGATCTCGTGATCGGCCAGGTAGACGATCTTGTCAGTGTGCCCTACTAGCGGTGAACCGTCACTGGCCAGGAAGTGCTCGCCGCGGCCCACGCCGACCACCAGCGGACTGCCGAGCCGGGCGGCGATGATCGTTTCAGGCCAGTCGCGAAACAGGACCGCCAGTCCGTACGTCCCCTGTAACTGTGCCACGGCCGCCTGCACCGCGTCGACCAGCGGCTGAAACGGATCGCCGAGTCCGGGGCCGACGTTGTCCTGCGCGGCCTCCAATTCCCGGGCGATCAGTTGGGCGATAATTTCGGTATCGGTCGCCGACTGAAAGGTATACCCCTCTTCAATCAGCGCCTGTTTGAGAGTGCGAAAGTTCTCAATGACCCCATTGTGCACCACCGCCAGTACACTATTGCCGCCGACGTGCGGATGGGCGTTTTCGTCGGTCGCCGGGCCGTGCGTCGCCCAGCGGGTATGGCCGATGCCGACCTGTCCGGGACAGGGGGATTCCTCCAACTCGGCCACCAGTTCGTCGATGCGGCCCGCCGTCTTGGCGACCGCCAGCTTGCGATGTGGGGTGATGGTGGCCACGCCGGCGCTGTCGTAGCCGCGGTACTCGAGCCGACGTAGCCCCTCGACGAGTACTTCCGTCGCTTGACGCGGCCCGATGTACCCTACGATTCCGCACATAGATCACTACTCCCAATGAGACTTGCGCAGGCCGCGCGATCCAGTTCGCGCGCTGAATGCAGTCCGGCTGCCATTGCGGCCGGCGTATCCTATCAAACGGGCAGAAACGTCCCCAGACCGAACGCGACTGGCTGCGGCCCGACCGGCCCAGCCGCTGGCGCGTGCTATCGCCGGACAACCGATCTATCGCCCCAGGGAAGAATCGGGTATCACTGGCGACGCTTTTTCGCCGCCGGGGTCAGTCAAGGAGGACACAAGACCATGAAAAGCAAATCACCACGCCTGCGGCTCTGCTGCCGCAGCTTTATCGTCATCCCTGCCCGACTCAATTCTACGCGTCTGCCGGAGAAATTGCTCTTGCGCGAGACGGGCAAATCCGTCCTGGAGCATACGTATCAGGCAGCCCGCGACGCCCGCAAACCGCTGGGCATCCGCGTCGCAACCGACAGCGACAAAATCTCTGCCGAGGTCGAGCGGTTCGGCGGGGTCGCCGTGATGACCAGCTCGCACTGCGCCAGCGGCACCGACCGCGTAGCCGAAGTCGCCCATCAACTCAGCGGCGCCGATGTGATCGTGAACGTCCAGGCCGACGAGCCGGATATCACCGGCGAGGCGATCGATCTAGCCGTTTCACTGCTCGAAGAGAACCCCGGTGCGGCGATGGCCACCCTGGCGGCGCCGCTCCGCTCGCGCGAGCAACTCGACAACCCGAACTGCGTGAAGGTGGTCTTCGACTCCCAGGGCCAGGCCCTATACTTCAGCCGCAGCCCGATTCCGCACGTCCGCGAGTGGGACGACGCGCTGCTCACCGCTGCCCCGCCGCTGTTCTACCAGCACATCGGGCTGTACGCCTACCGACGGCAGTTTCTGCTGAACCTGGCGCAGATGCCCCGCTGCCCGCTGGAAAAGGCCGAAAGCCTGGAGCAGCTTCGTGTGCTCCACCGCGGCGAGATCATCTTGGTCGGGCGGATCGACCAGCCGACCTGCGGCATCGACACGGCCGAGGACTACGAGGCCTTTGTCGCGCGGCGGCGCGCCGGCTGAGGTCGACATTGCCGCTTGCTGATGCCGCACGCACTGACTGCCACTCCCCCGCGGGGATACCCGCTTGTAGCCAGCCTCAGACAGCATTCCCGCCACTTTAGCTACGCACAGACAGAACGTCTGTGCCGCGGAGATCAAGCGCAGACCAAGTCGGCACCTCTACGTGCTGCCCTGGGCGAGCGCCTTTCGCAGCGCGTCTTCCAGCTCACCAGGCTGAAAGCTGTTCCAGAAGATTTTGCCGTCGCGGCCGACGACGAACACCGTCGGGATCGCCACCACCTCCAGCGCATTGATCGTCACTTCGGCTCCGTAGGCGTTGGGCCACGGAACTTCCAGATCGCGCAGGAAGTCCTGGCTCTGGTTCAGCGCATCGCCTCCTTCAGCGGTCAGGCCGATGAAGGTGACGCCTTCGTCGCGATAGCGCTCGTATACTCGCTTCAACTCAGGAATCGACGCCCGGCACGGACCGCACCAATACGCCCAGACGTCGATGACTACTACGCCGGAAAGCTGCTCGTCGCTCGGCTTGGGATGTTCAACCCATCCGCCGGTCGGCTGCCACTGCATCCATCCTTCGGCCTGAATGGGCGGTGCAGCCTGCCCGACTTCCAGCGGCTGGTACGGCGACGTCGATAGCCCGGCATCGCACCCGACCACCGCCAACGACACCAGCAGCAAGGCCACCCGGTTCCACCGCACGCGATAAGGTGTGGGTTCCATACCGTGTAAGCCCCTGTTGGTAATTGGCGTAGTCATTGAATTGGCAGTACCAGGTCGATCTTGTTTCCATCGCGGAGTACAGTCACCGGCACTCGCTCGCCCGCGAAATGGTTGTTGATCGAATGCTCGATCAATTGCGACTCGGTCATGCGATCGCCGCGGCCGTCGAACCCGACGAGGATGTCGCCTTTGCGAAAGCCGGCCCGCAGCGCTGCGGCGTGATCGTTGTACATCCCCAGGTGCCACACGTGCAGGGCGAGCTTGTCGTCGTCGAGCCCGAGTTCTCCGCGGCGCTCGCTCGGCAAATCCTCCAGCGACAGCCCGCCCAGAGCCATCTTTCGCAAGTCCCAGGTGGTGGACCGCCAGGAGATGTCGCCCTTCCGCCAGCCGGCGGCTAGCTGCAAGGAGATGTCTCGCCGCTCGCCGCCGCGCTCGATGCTCGCCTGCAACTCACCACTTGACGGCGCATGATGAAGCACCCATTGCACGTCGGCGATCGACAACACCGGCTGTCCTTCGAGCGACGCGATCCGATCGCCGGTCTGGATGCCCGCCTTATTTGCGACCGATCCTTCGGCCACCTCGCTGACCGTCGCCATCTCGGCCGGATCCATCGTCAGCCCCAGCACCTTTGGATGTGGGTAGGGGTATAGCACGTCCGCGGGAATCGCTTGCCGCTGGTTGCGGAACACCAGCCGCTGCGCTTCGCCGATCTGGTGGCAGTGCAGGCAACTTTGCACGACCTGTCCCTCGTAGTCGAGCGTGTCCTGATAGCGACCAGCCAGGCTGGGATAATCCTGCGGCCGCTCGTATCGAGTTTGTTTTACTTGCTTTCCAGCCAGGGACGGCTTTACCTTGTCGTATTGAGCATAAAAGGCTAACCCTGCCTCCAGCGCCTTGCGCAGCCCGTCCAGCGAGATATCCTCTTGCTCGTTGTCGCGGCCCGATCGGGTTCCGAAGCGACCCAGCAGCGTCCCGTCGTGGTGCATCAGGAAGGCGGCGAACGACTGATCGAAGTCGAACTGAAACTGCGTTAGGTCCATGGCGTTGGCCATCGGGATGCGGACGCACACGTATTGCGCCATCACGCTCCGCACGATCGGATCGCGCTCGGCGACCTGCTCGTCGAACTCGTGGCAGGCCTCGCAGGGGATGCAGCGAAAGACCACCAGCAGCGGCCGATCCTGCCGCTTGGCCTCGCGAATGCCCGCCTCGAGGTCGTTGTAGATCCAATGCTGCGAGTCGAGGAACTTCTCCCGATCGTTGAAGACCTGGGTACGGCGATCCTGTGCCTGTAGCGTGCCCGCGGTGACCAACAGCAATGTGAGAAACGGTGCGAGGTGTGCAATTTGGTGCGTCGACACTTGATGCTCCCGTGTCCGGCCAATCGCCCCCAATTCGGCGAATATCGCCGAGGCGGCGAGGTTCCAGTGCCACAGACGTAACGTCTGCGCGTGCCGCTGCACGCGATTGCGATTATAGCGTATAGGCAGGCCAGCGAAATTGCACCGTCAGTGCGCTGCGACAAGGGTCATCGGGAATGGACACCTCGCCATGGCCGCTTCATCGGCGCAAAAAATGGCGGCTCTCCTCAGCGGGACTGGGGCAGGTAATCCCGTGAAATCGAGGAGAGCCGCACATGTGAGATTGCGACGGCTAAAAGAGCCAAGCGGCCGGCGTCGTTCCGATCATCGCCGGTGCAGCGAACATAGCGTCAGCCTGCACGGGCCGCTCGTTGCTACCATTGATCGGCCACAATAATTCTAGACTTTAGGTTCGCTCGAATATACCAAAATTTCCGTACGCCCGGGCGCCGTGAGCTTTTCCGTGCTGGGAGGCGAAGCGCAACAGAAAGGCGAGCGCGGCCGAAGCCTGCCCGCCTGCTGATCGGATGCAGCCCGCGAGTCCGTTACGAGCTGATCACCGTCTGCAATTGATTGGATGAATTGCCGAAGCTGTTCGAGGTCGATTGTCCGACCAGCATCACGGCCGAGATGCAGACCATGATGATCAGCGCCAGCATGACGGCGTATTCAACGGCGGTTGGGCCATCCTCTTCCGTAAACAGTCGCAGTAGCATTTTCATGATCTTCTCGTGGCATCGATGGCGAATTAGGTGGGGCACAGCGACGCGCGGCAACGGGGAGCATCCCGTGAGGCAGTCGCCACTCCAAATCTATGCCACGCTTTTGGCCGAAGCAAATCCCGCCCCAGGACGTTGGCCGATGCCCCCGTGGTCGTAGGCGCGAAGCGGCCGCACATCCCTCGCGCGCAGCAAAAAGCCCACACCGCGCGTACCCATGCGCGGCGTGGGCGGTTGTGGATTGTTGAAGCGGCACTCCCGAAGATGACGGTCGTGCCGGTTCTTTTGCTGTCCCCGTCGCCCTCCGCTCAAGCCTGAAACGAACTGCCGCAGCCGCAGGTCTTCACCGCGTTGGGATTCTCGAAGGTGAAGCCCCGCTTCTCCACGCCGTCGTAAAAGTCGACGACCGCGCCGTCCAGATAGAGGGCGCTCTGCTTGTCGACAACCACCTTGACGCCATGCTGCTCGTAGGAGGAGTCGGACTTGTCGTCATAGGCCTTGTCGAACCCCAGCGAATAGGAAAAGCCGCTGCAGCCGCCTCCGGACACGCCGACGCGGAGCAAGGTGCCCTCTTCCAGCTTTTGATCCTCGATGATTCGCTTGACTTCCTGGGCGGCCTTTTCAGTGAGCTTGATCGCCATAGTGCTGATGTTCCCCACGAATGAAGGACGGAATTTCTTTGGTTCGCGATGTGTCTGCCGGTTTTTCGCAGCAAGCAGTTACTAAATTATACAATCGGCCGCTGGGAGTGAAGAGTTTGTTCCGATCAGCCGGGCGATTTTTCGGCAAATTACCCCATTCAGGTGCCGTTCTGCCCGCCGTGCAGCCGCTAGCTGCAAGTCCGGCGGGACCTTACGGCGCCAGACTGCTCATCCGCCGCAGCCGGCCGACCGCCTCGGACACTGCCTCGATTGCGAAATCGACGTCCTGATCGGTGTTAAATCGCCCCAGCCCGAAGCGCAAGCTGCTGCGCGTCAGCCCGTCGTTCAGGCCCAGCGCCCGCAGTACGTGGCTCGGCTCCGGATCGGCCGACGTGCAAGCCGCGCCGCTGCTGACGGCCAGGTTGCCCATGCTCATCAGCAGCGCTTCGCCGTCGACGTAGCCGAAGCTCACGTTAAGGTTGCCCGGCAGTCGCCATGCCGGCTGGTCGAGTGCCGGCCCGTTGAGCGTGACGTCGGCCAGCCGGCCGGCAAGCCCGTCCATCAGCCGCCCCCGCAGCGCCCGCAGCCGCTGGGTCTCTGCCGGGAGTTCGTCCAGACAAAGTTCAATCGCCCGGGCGAATCCCACGATGCCCGGCACGTTCAGCGTACCGCTGCGCAGACCGCGCTCGTGCCCCCCGCCCGTGATCTGGGCCTCCAGCCGCACGGCGGGGGAGCGCCGGCGGACATATAGCGCACCGACCCCTTTTGGCCCGTAGATTTTGTGGGCGGTGAAGCTCATTAAGTCGACGTTCAGGCTCGCCACGTCGACGGGCAGCTTGCCGACCGCCTGCGTCGCGTCGCAGTGCAGCGGCACGCCGCGCTCGCGGCAGATGGCGCCGATCTCGGCGATCGGCTGAATCGCCCCGATCTCGTTGTTGGCCAGCATCACCGATACGAGCACCGTGTCGTCGCGGATCGCGTCGGCCACCTGCTGCGGATCGAGCAGCCCAGCTCGCGGACTGCCGGCCGGTGTCACCTCCAACAACGTCGCCTCATACCCGCGGCGCTGCAGCCGGGCGATCGGATCCAGCACGGCCCGGTGTTCCGTGGTGACGCTTACGAGGTGATCGCCCCGCCGGCGGGGACGCTCGGCGATGCCGCGTATGGCCAGGTTATTGCTCTCAGTCGCCCCGCTGGTGAAGACAATCTCCTTCGCCTGGGCGCCGACCGCCGCCGCAATCGACCCGCGGGCCGCGTCCACCGCGTCCTTTGCATCGGAGCCGAAGGCATGCCCGACGCTGCCCGGGTTGCCGTATTTCTCGCTGAAATAAGGCAACATCGCCTCCACCACGCGCGGATCGACCCGCGTGGTGGCGTGATTGTCCATGTAAATAAGCGGTCGCGACATAACGGAATGCTGCTGCGGCAGGGCCAACGAGCCGTCGGGAACAGGCAAGCCTCAAACGCGAGAGGCTGCAATCCTCCATTGTACCGCGCCCGAATTTGGCCGGACAGCGGCGAGATGACTGTCGCGGCGCAGCATCTGGTAGGCTTCGATGCTTCATGCCGAGACCCTTGGTTGTATCGCGTGTACCCGTAAAATAAGGTCATCTCCCCATTGCCGCTTCCTGCCACTTCCACCGACTCGCGACCGAGGCCCCGACATGGATCACGACGCACTGCTAGCGGAGGTGACCCGCGCTACCGGGGAAAACAAGATCTCCGACAGCGCCGCACGCCATGTCCGTATCTGGCTCGAAGAGCCGCGATACGCGCAGTATGCACCGCAGGTCGCCGAGCACATCGAGCAGGGGAAGTGGAAGGAGCTTGATGATGCCTTCTGGACGATCATCCCCTTCGGCACCGGCGGACGACGGGGGACGATGTACCCGATCGGCACCAACGCGGTCAACGACCGCACGATCGGCGAAAGCGCGCAGGGGCTGGCGGAATACGTTCAAGAGGTCCATGGCGGCAGCGCGAAGCTCTCCTGCGCAATCGCCTACGACACCCGCCACCGTTCGCGGCATTTCGCCCAGTTGTGTGCCGAAATCATGACCGCGGCCGGCTTCACCGTTTATTTCCTCGACGGGCATCGCAGCACGCCGGAACTTTCTTTCGCCGTGCGGATGAAGTCGTGCTCGTGCGGGATTATGGTCACCGCCAGCCACAATCCGCCCAGCGACAACGCCGTCAAGGTCTACTGGTCCACCGGCGGCCAACTGTTGCCGCCGCACGACAAGGCGGTCATCGACAAAGTGATGAACGTGCAGGACGTCCGCCGCAAACCGTTTGACGAGGCGCTGGCCGAGGGCCAGATCGTGATGTGCCAGGACGAGGTCGATCGGGCGTTCGTCGCCGCGGTCGTTGAGCAGGCGTTCGAAGGCCCGCGCGACTTGAAGATCCTCTACTCGCCGCTGCATGGAGTCGGAGCCACGGCCGTCTATCCTGTGCTGAAGGCCGCCGGGTTTAACGACGTCGAGATCTTCGGCCCCCACGCCGAGCCCGACGGCGACTTCCCCAATGTGCCCGAGCACGTCTCCAATCCGGAAAACCCGGCGGTCTTCGACTCGATCATTGAACACGCCCGAACATCCGGCGCGGAGATTGTCATGGCCAGCGATCCGGACTGCGACCGCATCGGCTGCGCGGCACCGCTCACGCTGTCCCGCGACAGCGAGTGGCGCACGTTCACCGGCAATCAGATCGGGGCGCTGTTAACCGAGTACGTGCTCGACACCCGCCGCCGGGCCGGCACGCTCTCGGCGGACCATTATCTTGTCAAGACGTTGGTCACCACGGACATGGTCCGCCGCATTGGCGACGCCTACGGAGTGCGCACTTATGGCGATCTGCTGGTCGGCTTCAAGTGGATCGGCGGCGTGATGGACGAGAAGGGGCCCGAGCGATTCGTCCTGGGCGTCGAAGAGTCGCACGGTTATCTGGTCGGCCAGTACGCCCGGGACAAGGACGCTTCGGTGGCCGCCATGTACCTGGCGGAGTTGGCGGCGCAGCTTAAGACCCAGGGCGAGACGCTGCACACGAAGCTCGATTCGCTGTTCTGGCAGTACGGAGCGCACGCCGAACGGACTGTCTCGACAACCATGCCCGGCGCCGAAGGCATGGTCCGGATCAAGTCGCTGATGAGCCGCGTCCGCGAAATCCCGCCCCGGGAACTGGCCGGAATTCCGGTCCGCTACGTGCGCGACTACGGCAGCGGTCGCCGCCTGGAAGTCGGCGGCCCGGCGCAGCCGCTCGCGGGCCCCAAGGGCGACCTGGTGATGCTCGACTTGGAGTCCGAAGGCACATACGTTGCCGTCCGGCCCAGTGGCACCGAGCCGAAGGTGAAGTTCTACCTGTTCGCCTATCAGCCGCCTGAGGCATTGGCCAATCTGGAAGACGCCAAAGCGGAACTGCGCCAGCGGCTCTCCGGGATGGAGCGCGACCTGACGGCGTATGCCGAGGCGTGACGATGGCCGAAAACGACCCACACCCGGTAAGCGAGACGCCCAAGACGCCCGACCAGTGGCGAGCCCGGGTCCTTGAAAAGGTGCGCCAGTTTCCGCAGACGCCAGGCGTCTACCTGATGAAGGACGATGCCGGCCGCGTGATCTACGTCGGCAAGGCCAAGAACCTCCGCGCCCGCGCCGGCAGCTACTTCCTCAAGGCGGCCGCCGAGGACCAGCGGACCGCGCCCCTGGTCCGCGACCTGCGCGACGTCGACTACCTGGAAGCGGAGAGCGAAGTCGACGCAGTGCTTATGGAAGCCCGGCTGATCAAGGACGTGCAGCCTCGCTACAACAAGGAAATGAAGGACGACAAGAGCTTCCCGTATCTCCAGATCACCACTCACGAAGACTTTCCGCGCGTGGAGATCACCCGCGAGCCCCGCACGCGGGGCGTGAAGCTGTACGGCCCGTTCGCCAACGTCAGCAGCCTGCGCGGAGCGTTGCAAGTCCTGCAAAGGATCTTCAAGTTCCGCACGTGCAGCCTGGACATCGACGAAGGCGACCGCCGCTGGCAATGGTTTCGCCCCTGCCTGTTGGCCTCGATCGAACAGTGCACGGCCCCATGTAACCTGCGGATTTCAAAGGAAGACTATCGCCGCGATATCAATCGACTGCGAATGTTTCTGGATGGGAAGCGGGTTTCATTGCTGCGGCACATGAAAACGGAAATGCAGCAGGCGGCCGAAGCGCTGAAATTCGAGGAAGCCGCCCGGCTGCGCGACGAGATTCACATGCTGGAGACGCTCGACGACCGCGGCGACTTGGAGACGCACCAGCAGCCGGAGGTGTTCTACGTCGATCCGAAGAAGGGCCTGGCCGGCTTGCAGAAGATTCTCAAGCTGCCCGAGACACCGCGCTCCATCGAAGGCGTGGATATCGCGCACCTGGGCGGCGACGAGACGGTCGCCAGTCTCGTGCAGTTCATCGATGGGCTGCCGTTCAAGCCCAGCTACCGCCGCTACCGAATCCGCGGCGTCGAGGGCATCGACGACTACGCCAGCATTCACGAAGTCGTCTCGCGGCGTTATCACCGGCTGCGGGAAATCGACCAGCCGATGCCGGACATTCTGCTGATCGACGGCGGCAAGGGGCAGCTCCGCGCCGGCCTGGCCGCCTTTCACGAGTTGGGCATCAACCCGCCGGTCGTCCTTTCGCTGGCCAAGCGCGAAGAAGAACTGTTCGTAATGGACGCGGACGAGCCGCTGCGGTTGAGTCGGCACGCCTTCGCGCTGCGTCTGCTGCAATATGTGCGCGACGAAGCTCATCGCTTCGCCCAGCACTATCACCACATCCTGCGCCGCAAGTCCACCCTCGGCGAGTCATGACGCAGTGATCGTCCTGGCCGAGACTTTCCCATCTGCGCTTGCAACTCCCTCTCCCCGCGGGGGGCTAATTCAGTCATTCAGCACAGACAGGCATGTCCGTGTCACGGCTGAAGGTTGACAGATTCTCCTACAGCAAGACTGGCTGGAGATTTAATTTCAGCCACTCCCGCCCCGCCTAGCGCGCCACCGGCTACCGCACCGTAGGACTGCCGCGACGGGTGGTCACCGACGACGCCGGCAGTTGGCCAAACAACGCGAACAGGTCCGCGATCTCTTCCAGCGACAGATCGTTGAGCAGATTGTCCGGCATCGCCGACTCGCGGCTCTCGCCGATCTGCTCGATCTGTTCTCGCGACAGTTCAAGCTTTTCGCCGCTGGGCGTGAGGACCACGATGTTGCCATCCGCGCCCGGTGCGACGATACCCGTCACCACGCGGCCGTCGGTCGTCGCCACGGTCTTGCTGGCGTACTGGTCGGAGATGACGTGCGAGGGGAACAGGATCGACTGCAGGATTTCCTTCTTTTGAAATCGCTGGCTAACCGTCGTCAGATCCGGTCCGATCGACTCGCCGTGCGTGCCGTAGCGGTGGCACTTGATGCACTGGGCCTTCTGAAAAGTCGCCAGCCCTCGTTGCGGATCGCCCTGCAGTCCCCCAGGGCTTTCGATGAAGCTGAGCAGCTCCGAATACGTCCAGCGGCTTTGCTGCGAGTCGGCCGGCAACGTCGCCGCCGGCTGCGCCGAATACTCTTGCGCAAACCACGCCTGCCAGGAGGCCAGGGCGGTTTCCCACGAATCGTTCGGCGTCGAGACCGACTGGCCCGTCCATTTGGTGAGCAGCGCCACGGCCTGCGATGCGCCCTGCTCTTTCAATCGCAGGCCGGCGAGAATCAACTGCCGGACGGCATCGGGATCGTCGGGGATGCGGTCGACCTCGGCCAGCTTACGCAGCACTTCGGCCCCGGCCGGTCCCTCGAGAATCGGCAGCGACCGGATCAGGTAAGGCCAGTTCTCGCCTCCGGGTTCCTGTGCCAGTCCCATTGCCACGACGGATCGCCGCTCCGGATCGCGGTCGTAAACCTTGCGAAGGTAGGCCATTGCCCCGGGGTCGCCGCTGCGGGCAAGCACGGCCACGACGCCCACGCGAAGCTTGTCGGCCGCTTCTCCCTCCACGACCAGAAGCTCTCGATCGATCTGCTGGATCTGCGAGAGCGTCTCGGCCCCGGGATCACGCGGCAGCCCGGC
The DNA here is from genome assembly GCA_040880125.1 of Pirellulales bacterium. GTDB lineage: Bacteria > Planctomycetota > Planctomycetia > Pirellulales > JBBDJB01 > JBBDJB01. Next base: position 40,888 of record JBBDJB010000056.1, read on the forward strand.
CAGCAGTGCCAGCGTGGAACTGGGATACTTCGCCCCGTCGCGAAGCACCAGACGTCGCTGCGCGGGAGTTAGATCGTCAAAAAAGTCGCGCGACGCGCGGTCGATATAGCCGGCCAGACTATGTCCACCCGGTAGCGTGCGGGCACTCTCGTAGAACCGCAGTAGCTGAACCTTCTGGTCGGTCGTCCAGCCGCCGGTAAAGTGCGGCGCGAACATAGCGACGTGCACCTTCTCCGCGTCGTCGATCGAACTTTGGAGCTGCTGGATCATGCGGCCGACGACCAGTGGCTCATCCAGATAGGCAAGCAGCCGGATCAGTTCGCGGTTGATGATCGGATTCTGCGAGGGATACTCCCGCGCGATCTGCTGGCTCAGGCCGGGGACTTGCTCGCTGTTCAACGGCGTCCGGTGCAGGGCCAACTGCATCACGCGGAGCATGTGCAGAAAGTCGTGGTCGCTGATGAACCCCGGCGGGTAGCCGGGATCGTGCGTCTGGCCCTGCATGATCTTCATGCATCGGTTGAGGATCGTCTTAGCGCGTTCGGCGTCCGGGTGCGCGATAAGCAGTCCGGCCGATCCGTAAAGGAAGACGCGATGCTGTTTGCTCGCCAGGATTTCGTCCTGCCAACGCTGTGCCGGTAAACGTTCCAGCGAGCGCCGTGCCGCGAAGGCTACGTAGTGGTCCGGGTCGGCCAACATGGCGACCAGCCGCGAAACCGGCGCTTCGTAGCCGCTGCGGCTGATGGCCTCGCAGGCTTTGCGGCGCACGGCGGCGTCCGGGTCCTCCAGCAGTGAGACGAGCCGCTCGAAGCTGGCGTCGCTGGCGTGCAGTCCCATCAGGAAGGCAACCTTGCCGCGGACCATCGGTGAGCGGTCCTGCGACAGCGCCACGAGTAACTCCGGCGAGGGAAATGGCCCGAACAACTGCATGATCTCCAGCGCCCGCACGCGCTGCTCGGCTTTCGCCTGAGTGTCTCTGGCGACCTGCTCCAGTTGCGGATCCCACGTCTCGCCCATGCGGCTCTTCACTTCGGCGATCTTGCGTCGCCCCCACGCGCTGTGGAGCTGAGTCTGCCGCAGGGCCTGTTGGATGCCTTCGCCGCGGTCGAGGATCTGCGGTGGCACCTGGCCGTTCCACACCACGCGGTAAATTCCGCCCGCGGTATCGCGTCCGCCGGTGCAGAAGTAGAGCCATCCGTCCGGCCCGACCGCCAAGTCAGTCACGTTCAGCGGCCGTCCTTCGACAAACGTGCTGGCGGTGGCGGTGTACGTCGCACCTGTCGGAGTGAATCGCACCAGATGGATGCGCCCCTCGGCCCAATCGCCGACAAGCAGCCCCTGTTGATATCGCACCGGGTACATGACGTGATCGTAGAAGGCGACGCCCGTGGGCGAGCCGGTGCCCATGTTCAGCGTGGCAGGCAGACTATCGAGATAATACTCGGGCCATTTGGCCCAACCACTGCGCCAACCATACTCGCCACCGGGCACCAGGTGATTGATGCGCGTCGGTCGATACCAGGTGGTGCCCTGGTCCCATTCCATATCGGCATCGAAGGTGAACATTTCACCCTGGGCATCAAACGCCACGTCGTAAGGATTGCGGAGCCCGCCGGCGAACAGCTCGACAAAGCTGCCGTCGATATCGGTGCGGACGATTGTGCCGCCTGGAGCCTTGATGCCTGCCGCGTGTCCGCCCGGGTCTTCGTACCGAGGTTGGACCAGATCGCCTTCGTACGGATTTGCGAAAGGGCTGGAGACGCTTGGCGGAGTGACGGTCGAGGTGTGATTGCCCACCACGATGTAGATCAGCCCGTCCGGCCCCAAGCGAACTGCGTGCGCGCCGTGCTCGCCCATCGGCCCTTGAAACCGCAGCAGCGACTCCACCTGTTCCGCCTTTCCGTCACCCTCGGCATCGGACACGCGGTACAGCGCTGCTCCGTCCGGACCGTCGCCTACAACGAGCAGCTTGTTGTTCAGCGCCAGCATTCCCTGGCAGTTTTTCAACTGATCGCAATAGACCGAGACGTCGTCGTGGATGCCGTCGCTATCCGTGTCGCGGACCAGCAGCAGCGGCCCGTTTTCGCGCGAGGCGATGATATGGCCGGCTTCGTTGAAGGTCATGGCGATCAGTGATCCAGAATCCTCCGGGGCGATCACCCATTCTACGGAAAACTCCGGCGGCACTTTGAAACGGCCGAACTCGCCGGCGACTTGCACTTCATTGCCCCAGGGCAGTGTGTTCCCGAACTGCCCGAAGCTCTGGGCGGCGATCCATTCGCTGTCGTTGTAGGTGGCTTTGTTCCAGTGGGGGAATTCGCGGAGCGACGTCTTCCACTTCGTGTCGCTCGAAAACGGCACGTACGTGCCGCCGGCGGCCTTGACGACCACGCGCGCGACCATTGCGCCGGTCGATCCGCTACCATTGGTCGACTTGACGGCGATCAAATTGCTGCCGGAGACCAGCAGCGGAGAAATATCGTACACGTCAAGCGTCTTCCAGTTCTCGCCCGTCCCGACTTGCCGGCCGTTAACGTACAACTCATAAGCGTCGTCGGCGGTGATTTGGATTTGCCCCTCTTGGGGATCGGCAACCTGAAACGTGCGGCGGAAGTAGCAATCACCCTGGGGAACTTGTTCCTTCGGGTGCGCCGGCGACCAGACCCATTGGGCATCATCGGCGGTCTCCGCGGCGCCTACCCCGGCGCAAGGCACGAGCCAAGCAATGCCAAGCAGCAGCGCGGCCGCTGCACGAAAACTGAGCGCATAAGGAGCCTTCATGGCCGTCCCAATCGCGGGCGAGTTGCGAAGCGTGAAAGATTGTGAGTGGTTGCGAACCCGGGCACACGTCCTGTTGCCGCCGGGAATCGCTCCGCATCCGTCTGGTACAAAATCGGCGGTACCTTAGCGAGACGTCATGCTTTGGGCAACAGAGGTTCCGGCCGGCGGCCGGGTCTCCTCGCAGGCCTTGCCGGCCCTGGCCGAGCAGCGCGTGTACCGCCCAGGCCACCAGTCGCCTGGAGCGGCCGATCGCGGGTGGCGGTTCTCCCATTCGCCGCGGACGACCATAATTTATGGACTTTTTATTTTCATAACCGTTGACTTTTCAGTCCTGACTGAATATAAATTGCCTTGTTCGATTGCACCGTTATATTAGATTTATCGGCCATTGAGGTGGAGTATTCGACCCCATTACAGCTCCTCAAAGACCCTAGATTAATCATTTTTCTTACATCCCAGGGCTCTCGCCGACACAGAAGGCTGAGCGACTGGATGAGACTGGAACGAGGTGTCCCCGCTATAGCTGGAGTGAATCCAGTCGCCACCCGAGTCAACGGAGGCGGACTTTCTAAACACTTCGCAAAACAGGGGTGGTTCAACAAACATTGCCAAAAACAGCGCCGCGCCGCAGTCGCGAGGCCTTTTGGCCTGCCTTTTTTGGAGGGTAAATGGATTCCCGGCTCAGGGGCGCGGTCAAAAAACCTGTTGCACGCCGTGGGAATAGGTAACCGGTTCACGCTAAACGCGGGGCAAACACGCTATGCCAACTCGATCTCCCCAAGGGCATCCGAGCACCGCCCGTCATCGTCGCTTCACAACGGGAATCGAATCCGACATCGAATGCACGACTGGGCAAAGGCAGGCCGTGGCACGCACGAGGTCGAAAAGCCTAGCCGTGGCACACATCAACGCGCGCCCCGCCGAGGTCTCATTGACCGACCGCAACTCATTGTATAGCATTGACTTGTTGCATATCGGCTCGCGCCCGCGAGGCACCCTGAAACGGGAAAATACGCCTCCCGGTCCTCCTGTACATCACCCACTATTCACGCTCGCCCGGCGACAGCACGGCGGCCGGCGAGGGAGTCCACCGCATGCCGCAACGAATCCACTCGGTCCTGGTCCTGGCGTTGATTTACTGCGTCGCGTCGTTCGGCTGCTCGCCATCTAGCGAGGCGCCCACCGGTCGCGACTCGGCGGTTTCTGGAGCGGGCGATTCGTCCAGCGCAGTGGCTTCGGACGAGGAAGCCCCGGCGGTCGAACTGGAGCCTTACGACGCCCCGCCGCTGGAGGAACTGGAAGCGAGTGTCGAGTGGGTCGACAACCCGATGCGCGACGCTCTGGCCGAGTTCCAGGAGAAACAGGCCACAGAGCCGCAACTGGCCAGCGTCGAGGAGGCCCTGCAGCTTCGCAACGATTCGCCCGAGGCGAACAACAAAATTCTCAGCGCCCTGGGCCGTCCTTCCGAGGACGAGTCGCAGGTCGATTACGAGGCGACGGTCGACCGCCACAGCGGGATGGACCTGAAGAGCACCAATCCGCTGATGATCAGTTCAGTCATCGAGATGGAGGTGCTGTCGCTCACGGGGCTGCAGCTCTTGAATTGGGACTGGGAGTTCCGCCCCTACGCCCCCAGTTGGGCGTTCGAGTCGTGGCAGACCAGCCGCGACCACATGGTCGACAAGTTCGTGCTGCGCGACGATTTGACCTGGTCGGACGGCACGCCGGTCACCGCGCACGATTTCGTGTTCTCCTTCCAAACGATCATGCACCCGAAAGTTGTTGTACCGGCGGTGAAGACCGGCACCGAGAAGCTCCGCTGGGTTGAAGCCTATGACGATCGCACGATTGTCATCTTTCACAAGGAGCCATCCGCCGCCTGGAGGGAGAACCTTGCCTTTCCGATCATCCCGAAGCACATCTATGAAGATTCAGTCGACGACGATCCGACACTGGTATCGAGCCCGTACCACGTGAAGTACGAGCAGTCGCCAGTGACGTGCGGCCCGTACGAGATCACCGAGCGAGTTCGTGCGCAGGAGATCGTGCTGGGCCGACGCGAGAGTTGGTTCATGCACGATGGCGAGCAGGTGCGCGAAAAGCCCTACGTCCGGCAGATTCGCGTCAAGGTGATCGAGGACCCCAACACCACGCTGCTCGCTTTGAAGAAGGGCGACATTGATGAGGCCATGATCAATGCCGACCAGTGGGTGACGCAATCCAGTGGCGATGACTTCTACAATAACAATACCAAGGCCAGCGGCCTGGAGTGGGTCGAGTTCCACTTCTGCTGGAATATCGAGACGCCATTCTTTTCAGACGTCCGCGTTCGCCAGGCGATGTCCCATGCACTCGATTACGAGGAGATGCTCGAGAACCAGTTTCACGGGCTGTACGAGCCCTGTAACGGCGTGTTTCACCACACTGCAAGGTTCGCCTCTTCCGAGCCGAAGCCGTACCAGCAGGATCTGAACAAGGCGGAGGATCTGCTCGATGCGGCCGGCTGGGTCGATAGCGATTACGACGGCGTCCGCGACAAGGAGATCAATGGTCGCCTCGTGCGGTTCGAGTTCAGTATCCTCTGCCCGCAGACGCCCAACGCCCAGCGTGTGTGTACATTGCTGAAGCAGAATCTCGACCAGATCGGGATCATCTGCCACGTGCGCCCGACCGAATTCACCGTGTTGATGCAGTACAACCGCGACCACAAGTTCCATGCCACAATGAACGGGTGGGGAACCGGCACCGATCCCTCCACACTACGCAACATCTTCGGCACCGGCGAGGGGCGCAACTACGGGCAGTATTCCAATCCCGAGATCGACCGGTTGTTTGACGAAGGCGAGCGGGAGTTCGACGAAGAAGAACGCAACGCCGTCTACGCCCGCATCCACGAGATCTTGTACGAGGATCAGCCTTACACGTGGCTGTTCTTCCGCAGCTCGTTCTACGGGTTCAACAAGGATCTGCGTGGGTACAGCTTCAGTCCTCGCGGTCCGTACGGCGTGGAGCCGGGCTTTCGCAGCATTTGGGTGCCTGCCCAGTAGTGCCGTCGCCGCGCGTCCACAATTGTCGGCGCCTCGCACCTAGTAGCTGGATTCGTGAGAATTCAGCCGGCGCCCGGAACCGATTGATCTGAACTCTCACGAGTTCAGCTACGATGAGCGCCGTAGCGAGCGACCGCAATGTTGAACTATCTCGTTCGGCGACTGCTGATTGGCGCACTGACCCTGCTGATGATCACCTTCGTGATCTTCGGCTTGATCCGCAACATGCCGGGAACTCCGCTGACGGTCGCCTTCGCGGAGGTCGACCCCAGCCGGGAGATGAGCGAGGCCGATCTGGAGCGGCTGGAAAAGCTCTACGGGCTCGATAAGCCGTGGCCGCAGGCGTACCTGGTGTGGATCCGCAACCTCGTGCGGCTCGATCTGGGGCAGTCGATTTCCCGCAAGGTGCCGGTCGTGCGGCTGATTCGCGAGCGGATCTTCGCCACGCTGCTGCTGTCGGTCTCGTCGCTGTTTCTGGCGTATCTGCTGTCGATCCCGATGGGACTGTGGTCGACCGTTCATCGCGGCCAAGCCCGCGAACGCACGCTCAGCACAGTGCTGTACATGCTCTATTCGCTGCCATCGTTCGTGGCGGCCTTGTTTCTGCAAGTCGTGCTGGCGGTGCGGCTCGATCTGCTGCCGCTGACCGGAATGACCAGCGACAATTATGAGCAGCTCTCGCTGCTGGGCAAGGTCACCGACGTCTTCTTGCATTCGCTGATGCCGGTGGCGTGCTTCACGTACATCAGCCTCGCGTACTACACCCGGTTCATCAAATCGAACATGGAAGAAGTCATCCGCCAGGACTACATCCGCACGGCCCGGGCCAAAGGCGTGCACCCGCGCGACGTGATCGTCCACCATGCGTTTCGCAACACGCTGATCCCGCTGGTAACGATGATCGGCCTGACGCTGCCGACGCTGCTCAGCGGCGCGATCATTCTGGAGCGGATCTTCTCCTGGCCTGGCATGGGCAGCCTGTTCTTCGAGGCCATCAGCGAGCGCGACTACCCAACGTTGATGGGACTGACGCTGATGTTCTCCGTGCTAACTTTGATCGGTCAACTGCTGGCGGACCTGCTATACGCGGTGGTCGATCCGCGTGTGACCTACTCTTGACCGCTCGTTCTGTTCGCCGCGATCACACGAAAGCAACATGTCCACGAGCCAGCCCGAACCGCAACAAACCACCGCGCCCGCGAAGAAGTCGCGCGGGTTCTGGGCCGAGACGTGGCGCCACTTCCGCCGCCGAAAGCTGGCAATGGCTGCGCTGGCCTTCGTGGTCTTCATGGCCCTGGTGGCGCTGCTGGCGCCGGCCATCGCGGGGACCAAGCCGATCGTCTGCAAATATAAGGGCGCGATCTACTTTCCGGCGCTAGGTTATTTGAACCGAGCCTGGGAGCATCCGATCTTTTATCGCGATCGTTTTCGCCGCATCTACGCCGGCAACCTTCAGGAGAAGGATCCCGATAGTTGGGCCATCTGGCCGCTGGTTTACCAGGACCCGTATCGCCGGGTGCGGGAAGGCGAATGGCACGACCGTCCCGGCAACCCGATTGGCATCGAGGGTGAGCCGAGTGCGATGAACTGGTTCGGCACCGATCAGCGGGGCGTTGACGTCTTCGCGCAAATGATTCACGGCACGCGGATTGCGCTGTTGGTCGGGTTCGTCTCGATGGGCATCGCCAGCGTGATTGGCATCACGGCCGGTGCGCTGGCCGGCTACCTGGGCGGCTGGGTCGACATGCTGCTCAGCCGGTTGATCGAACTGGTGATGTGCATTCCCGCGCTGGTGCTCATCCTGGCGCTGCTGGCAATCGTCCAGCGGCCCACCATCTGGGACATGATGATCGTGCTAGGGATCACCAGTTGGACGAGCATCGCCCGGCTGACGCGCGCCGAATTTATGAAGCTTAAGCAGATGGAGTTTACCACGGCCGCCCGGGCATTGGGGGCCAGCGGTCCCCGGATCATGTATCGCCACCTGATGCGAAATGCACTGGCGCCGGTGCTGGTGCCGATCACTTTCGGCATCGCCACGGCAATCTTGATCGAGAGCGGCCTGAGCTTTTTGGGGTTCGGCGCGCCGCCCCCCAATCCAAGTTGGGGAACGCTGCTCAGCGCCGGGCGCAGCAATCTGCAGATGTGGTGGCTGGTGGTGTTTCCGGGAATCGCGATCTTTGCCACTGTGCTTGCGTACAATTTGGTCGGCGAGGGCTTGCAGGAAGCCACCGATCCACGACTCCGGCAGGTAGGCGGCTCCGACAGGTAGGCAAATGACCGATCCGCTGCTCGAAGTGGAGCACCTCAAGACGTATTTCTACACCGAAGAGGGCGTGGTCCGCGCGGTGGACGATGTATCCTTTTCGATTGGCCGCGGACGCACGCTGGGCGTGGTGGGCGAGTCGGGTTGCGGCAAATCGGTCACGGCGATGTCGATCATGCGGCTGATTTCACCACCGGGGCGTATCGTCGACGGCAAGGTGACGCTTCACGATGGCAAGCCGCAGGAATTGACGCGGCTGGCCGAGTCGGAGATGCGCAAGGTACGCGGCTCGAGGATCGCAATGATCTTTCAAGAGCCGATGACCTCACTCAATCCAGTATTCACGATCGGCTCGCAAATCGGCGAAGCGGTGCGCCTGCACCAGAAGGTGAACAAGGCGGAAGCCCGGCTGCGGGCGATCGAATCGCTGCAAAAGGTGAATATCTCCGAACCGGACCGCCGCATTCGCGAGTATCCACACCAGTTCTCCGGCGGAATGCGGCAGCGGGCGATGATCGCCATGGCACTCTCCTGCAACCCGAAGCTTCTGATCGCCGACGAGCCGACCACCGCACTGGACGTGACGATTCAGGCGCAAATCCTGGAGTTGCTGCAGAAGCTACAGCAGGAGACGGGCATGTCGATGATGATCATCACGCACGATTTGGGCATCGTCGCCGAAGTGGCCGACGACGTGGCGGTGATGTATGCCTCGAAGATCGTCGAGCGGGCGCCGGTAAAGAAATTGTTCGCTTCTCCGCTGCACCCGTACACGCACGGCCTGTTCAAGGCGATCCCGCGTCCCGGGGCGTCGCGCACCGAAAAGCTGGCGACGATCGAGGGGAACGTGCCTGATCCGCTACACATCCCCAGCGGTTGCAGCTTCCGCACGCGCTGTCCCTATGCGCAGGAGGAATGCCGGCAGACCGAGCCGGAACTGCGCGAGATCCGCCCCGGACACTGGGCCAGATGCCACTTCGCCGGAGAGCTCGATTTTGACTGAACCGCTGCTGGAAGTTGCCGACCTAAAGACGTACTTTCCGATCCGGCGAGGGATACTTTCTCGCGTCGTGGGGCACGTGCGCGCCGTCGATGGCGTGTCGTTCTCGATTGCCCGAGGAGAGACGCTAGGACTGGTGGGCGAGTCGGGCTGCGGCAAAACCACCACGGGCCGCTCACTGTTGCGGTTGATCGAACCGACCGAAGGAAGCGTGCGGTTTGACGGCCGCGACGTGCTGAATACGAGCGGCAACGAGCTGCGCCGCCTGCGGCGGAACATGCAGATCGTTTTTCAAGATCCGTTCGGTTCCCTGAACCCCCGCATGACGGTCCACAGCATCGTCGCAGAAGGCCTCGTCATCCACCGGATCGGGAAACGGAGCCAGCGCCGCGAGAAGGTCCACGAAGTGCTGCGGCAGGTAGGACTCGATCCATCGCACGCGGACCGCTACCCGCACGAGTTTTCCGGCGGCCAGCGGCAGCGCATCTGCATCGCCCGGGCGCTGGCGCTCAATCCGCAGTTTTTGGTGCTGGACGAGCCGATCTCGGCGCTGGACGTTTCCATTCAATCGCAGATCATCAATCTGCTGATCGATTTGAAGCGCGAGTTCGAGCTGACCTACCTGTTCATTTCGCATGATCTGTCGGTGGTGGAGTTCATCTCGGACCGGGTAGCGGTGATGTACCTGGGAGAGATCGTCGAGCAGGCCGACAGCGAGGCGCTGTACCGCAATCCGCTACATCCGTACACGCACGCTTTGCTCTCGTCGGTGCCGTCTCTCGATCCGGCCAGCAAGCGGGAACGTATCGTGCTGCCGGGTGACGTGCCCAGCCCCAGCAATCCGCCGGCGGGCTGCCGCTTTCATCCGCGCTGTCCGCTGGCGATGGACGTTTGCCGGCGGGAGCCTCCTCGCGAGCTCGACCTGGACGGGCACAAAGTCCGCTGCCATGCGGTCGAACAGGAACTGGAGAATACCTCGGGCGATACGCAGCAGATCAGCCGCATCATCGCCGAAGGAATGGCGCGGTCGCAGTTGGTGTGAACGGCCTTAAGTCGTACAGCGAAGCGTCGGAGTCGCAAAAGGGGACTGGCTCGGTGCTGGCCGGGTGCCTCTATTGCCGAAAGCGGCTTTGCATCGTGCCTGTCTCCCTTTTTCGACGGCACGGCCGGATGTTGGAGATGGGACAGGCATATTATCGCCCCGCCCGTACCCGACAGGTTTCGCTGCAATTGGGCGCTAAGCAGCCGGTCCGATTTCCGTATCGCCTGCGCTGTAGGATTTATCCGCCAGTGACTCGGACGTTGCCAACGCACTCTCCGCGGGCGGTGCGTCAACCGGCGGCATCGAGCTGCTGCGAAGTGGCATCGCCGTCGATGGCCAGGAGCTGATCGAGCATCGCCTCGGCTTCACGTGCGGTGAAGCTCAACCGACGCTCGCAGTCCAATGCCGCGCGGCGCGGCCGCCGGCACATCTCCGGCAGCAGACAGGCCAAAAGGCTTGCGCCAATTCGAGCATTCAAATCGGCGTTCGCTGTGGCGGGACGATCAGACTCGTCACCAAAGCTCTGTTCGATCGCGGAAAACAGCTGCTCGGTGAGGCGATCCGGAGCGTCGCCGTCGCTATGGTGGGAAAGGAGGTATCCCGGCAGTTGGTGTTGTCTCGGCTGGAAGGAGAATGGCGCGGCAATCCCGGCTCGCGCGATGCAGCCGATCAGCAGATCGGTCCAGCGCTCGCAGCGAACGCGGAGGCGGTTAACGTAATTCGCCGCGCTGCACGGCACGGCGGGGCTGCCCAGGATCAGTCGCAGTGCGGCGAGCCGGGCCTGGGCGTGGCCGGCGAAGATGGTGCGGGCGACCGGGGCCACGTCGCGACGCCCGGCGGCTCGATCGCGGGCCGTGGCCAGCGCGGCCCAAACGCGCGTCAGGATTTCGCTGGTCAGGATTTCTCGTGCGACCGGTTCGACGGCCAGCCAGTTCTCGTGCCTAGTCGGAGCCAAGTTCCCGACGGCAGCCTGGCGGAAATGATCGAGGGCCGAATGCCACCGGTTCAGGCGCAAGCGAGAGGCTTGCCAATAGTCGGCCACCGCATCGGCCGGAAGCGGAGTTTCGCCGTCCACGAGCGCCGGGCCGTGCAGTGCCGCGAGTCCCGCAATTTCGATAAGTTCGTAGGCGTGCATCCGAACCTTGCTGCTGCTCTGTGAGGAGGTGACCGTCGCCGGGAGCGAGGCACCAGAGGGTGCTGACCGCTGGCCGTGTGACTTGAAGAGAGACGTGCGGGCGAAGAGGGCAAACCGGGTGCCGTCAGCGGCTGAGGACCCGGCATTGATGGGCTGCTGGTCCGCAAACTCTCGCGACGAACCGGGTTAAGGTGAGCGGCCGCTGTTGACGGAAAGCCGTCCAGCGAGAGACATTGTTGCCACCGGGCAACGTCGAGGAGGGAGAAGTCGCCGAGTGACGACATCCGCCGCCATATTCGAAGGGGCCAAGTTGCAACGATTGGGTGGAATGCACAGCCTTTGGCCGTCGGCCTATCGGCCCAAATAACGGACTGGCTGGATCGGCGGTAGGGCCCAGTGTGCGCCACTTTCGCCCAGCACAACGTCGAGAGGCGAAGTGCCGGCGGCGACCAAGCCGCGGTCGTTGACAAAAATGTTGTCGCCAGAGTCGCCGTGGGCGCATTGCTTACGAAAGGCCACATGTCCGTCCGCATACAACACGTTCTGCCCACAGCCTCCATGATTGGCACTCTTGCGCCCTTCCAGATGCTGACTAGGAGCATCGGCCAGGACGGGCAGGTAAGGACTGCCGTCGTTCTTCGGTGTGTGGTAGCGATCGCCCTTCACGTAGCCGAGGTTGTATCCGTAGCTCCCGCCCATAGTCTGCTGCATTTCGCGTAACTTATCTCCTTGGGCCTGTTCAAGGAGTTCACGCGTGGGGACGGGCACTCGCTGGTTCCGCCGGGCCAATTCGGACGACGGACACAGCGGTGCGTCTTTGTGCGCCCAGTAGCCGCCATCGGTCAGTTCGACCGAGTAAACGCCTGCCGCGGCGGCATTACCTTCCGCGTCGATCGGCGGGAAGTAGCCCTCGTGATCCATCGAGTAGCCCTGCATCGCCACATTCAATTCGCGCAGATTGTTCTGACAAACGGCTCGGCGAGCGGTGGCTCGGCTGTGCTGCACCGCGGGAAAGAGCAACATCCCGGCCGCCACGAAGATGCCGGCCGCCACCGCCAGATCGGCCATCGACCAACTGCTGGCCTGGGGCATCGGCTCGGCGTACGTTGAGGGAGTCACCGGCGCAGCGGCCGCGCGCGTGGCCGCTTGCAGCGATACGTATTGGCAGGTGCGATCCGCCAGACCGGCGGGCGGATCGTAGTCGAGAGAAACTCCGGCGAGCGGTTGCAGGCTGTTTTGCAATAAAGCCAAGTCCTGCTGCAATTGCGGATCGCGGCGCAAGGCCTGTTCGACTTGGCGACGTTCGTCTGGGTCAAGGGCTTCCAGCAGGTAGCCCAACAGTTGCTCGCGCATGGTGCTAATCCGCTCCGGCGTGACGATCTTGATTCCAGGCTTCGTTAAGTTTCAGGATGGCCGAGTGCAGCCGGCTTTTGACGGTGCCGACCGGAATCGAGAGCGCTTCGGCCGCCTCACGATATTTGAGTCCTTGAAAATACACGAGGATCACGGTGCTGCGCAACTGTTCCGGCAAGCGGCTCACGGCCTGTTGCACCCAATTACGCCGCTCCTCCTCTTCCAATTGTTCCGTAGGAAGTTGTTCCTGGTTGACCAGCAACTGCATCAAGGTGCCTAAGTCGTCGTCGCCCGAACGGTGCGTCTGGTTGAGGCTCACCAGCCGGTGGCGGCGATTGCGGCGCTGCGCGTCGATGGCCTGATTCGTGGCGACGGTGTAGAGCCAAGGGCGGAGCTTACGGCCCTCTTCGAACTGGTCGCACTTAAGGTGGACCTGCAGGAAGGTTGCCTGGAAAGCGTCCTCAGCCAACGTGGCGTCGCCCAAAAAGCGCCGCAAGTAACTGTACAGTTCCTTTTCGTAGCGACTGACCAACTGCGAGAACACTCGCTCGTCGCCAGTGGACCTGTATTCGAGCAGCAACTCTTCATCGGTCATGCCGGCGAGCGTCGAGACCAGTGCAGTCTTGATGTGTGCATCCGTGGAGTGCTTATTCATTTCATACGGACCTTCGGCCCAAGGGTTCGGCAAAGGCGGAAAAACGCCATTCTTTCCGCCGATTGGGCAACGACATGCAAGCGGAAGTGTATTGTAACCGTTAGCGCACAAATTAAAAGCCGGCGGTTTGACACCGGTCACCGGGCCCCCTACACTCACCACCGCTACAAAAGGCAATTCCGCAATTGGCATGCCGAGTCCTTCGTGAAGCGCTATAGGTGGGCCACCGCCGGCGACGTAAATGCCTTCTTCGGCTTGATGTTAGACAACATCGCCGACCTCTTCCTCACGGTTAGCCTGTTGGCAGGTTTCTTTGAATTTCCTGCCACTTTTGCCTTCCATTACATGATCCCCGGCACTGCCATTGGAGTGCTGGTGGGCGACCTGGTCTTCTCCGCTATGGCCTTCCGGCTGGCCCGCCGGACCGGGCGGCAAGACGTGACGGCCATGCCCTTGGGGCTCGACACCCCCAGCACGTTCGGAATGGCCTTCTTTGTGCTCGGCCCTGCCTTTCTGGCTGCCAAAGCGGCAGGCCTCTCGCCCGAGGAGGCCGCCCGGCACACCTGGCACATCGGCATCTGCGCGATCTTCGTCAGCGGGCTGTTCAAGCTGCTCTGTGCGCTGGGTTCGAACTGGATACGCCGGGTGATCCCGCGGGCAGGGCTGTTGGGCTCGCTGGCCGCGATTGCGCTGGTGCTGATCAGCTTCCTGCCGCTGCTGGAGATCATGCGATCGCCGCTGGTCGGGCTGGTGGCGCTGGCGGTGATCCTGACGACGCTGGTCGCCCGAGTCGAACTGCCGGCCCGCGTGCCGGGAGCGCTCGGGGCGCTGCTGGTGGGAACCGCTATGTTCTACCTGATGCGGTGGCTGAATCTCCCGCTGGGCGAGGTCGAAGTTGCTGCCCTCAATCCGGCCGACGCGCTGTGGCCGGTGGCGTGGCTCGAAGTGTTCCGCTTCGAGTGGCTCAGCGCCATGGACGACACGCTGCGGTACCTGCCGATCGTGCTGCCGTTTGCCTTGGCCACGGTCGTCGGCGGGATCGACTGCACCGAGAGCGCCGCAGCGGCGGGCGACGAGTACGATACGGGGCGGATCGTCGCCGTGGAAGGGGCGGCCACGCTGCTGGCGGCACTGTGCGGCGGAGTGATCCAGACGACGCCGTACATCGGCCATCCGGCCTACAAGGCGATGGGCGGCCGCGCGGCCTACACGATCGCCACGGCGCTGTTTGTCGGCAGCGCAGGCGTGTGCGGCTACTTCGCGTACTTCTACGAGTTCATCCCGAAGCCGGCCATCTACCCGATCCTGATCTTCATCGGGCTGGAGATCACTGCGCAGAGCTTCCATGCCACGCCACGCAAACACTACGCGGCGGTGGCGCTGGCTTGTACGCCGGCGATGGCCGCGCTGGTGGTAATCTATTCGGACAAGCTGCTGGGCGCCGCAGGGCTGTCGATCGACGACCTTGCTCCGCCGCTGGCCGCGGAGATCCAGTCGCTGCGCGTGGTGTCCAACGGCTTTATCGTGACGAGCTTGCTTTGGGCGTCGTGGCTGGCGGCGCTGATCGACCGCCGCCTGGTGATGGCCGCCGCCTACGCCGGCACGGCCGCGGCGTGCAGCCTGTTCGGTTTGATTCATTCCCCGGTAGCGGGTGCGGCGCTGGTGCTGCCCTGGTCGCTGCCGGAGAACGTGCCGCAGGCCGCACTCGGGCAGACGCCGGTCTATTTGGCCGCGGGTTACGCTGCCGTCGCGATGTTGCTGCTGGCCTGGGCCGGGTGGCGAGGGAGCGCAGCACCGGAAGACACGGCTGAGTGAAGTTGCTACGAGCGTCATTCAAGCGGCTCGGCCACTTGCTTGCCGCTGCTCGCCCGAGGGCGACGCCGCATCGCATGGCGCCGATGACGCACCGGACGGCCAGATAATCCGCCAGGCCGCATCGAGTTGGTGACGGAAATGCTGGTGAATCTGCGCGTAGCGGGCTTGAAGTTGCGCCTGGAGGGCTTCGCGCTCGGCCAGGGTCGCGTCGAGCTGGTCGCACAGCGGCGAAGCGGAAAGCGTCGCCAGGTCGTGCGCGTAAGTGGGCATGCCGATGTAGTTCATCCAGGCGTGGTTCTTGTGCGCGTAGGCCAGGGCGATCGACGGCACGTGCATCGAGGTGGCCAGCACCAGCGAGTGGAATCGGACGCCGACGTTGGCGTCCATCCGCCCCAGCATCGCCTTCATGTCCCGCGGGCCGTGCTGTTGAACCAGCGGTACGATTCGGCGGCGAATCCCAGCGTCGGCCACTGAGTTGCGTATCTCCTCGGCCAGGCGGCGATCGTCGTCGGGGGCAATCGTGTGCATCGGACAGAGCACGATCTGGCAGTCGTGACGTCGCACGGCGTGCTCGATGATCTGCCGCACCGTGTCGTGATACCGGACGAGCGATGCCGGCTCGTATGCCCGACTGTAGTGGTGTCGCTGAAAGCGCCGATCGGCGCGGAAGTCGCGCAGGCAGATCGACACTCGGCGAGCACCGGGATCGACGCCGGCCGACTGCAGCAACTCCTCCGCCCGCTCGACGGTGGACGGGACAAGTTGCACGGCGACGTCCGGCACCAGATGCACCTTCGCCGGCTCGGCCAGTTGGCTGAATCGCTGTAGCGTCCGGTCCTCGCGTGCGCCTAGGAAGTCGGCCCAACCGGCGACGCGCTGCATGAGCAACCGGCAGTAGCGGCTGTTGAGCGTTCTCAGGCTGATGCCGAACACCACCACCGGGATTCCCCGCGCGTGCGCCAGGGCCGCCAATGCGGTGTAGTAGCTCATGTGCGGCTTCGCGTCGTAAAACGGCGTTCCGCCGGTGAACACCAGGGCATCGGCGCCGGCCAGGTTGTTCAGCAACGCCAGCGGCGACTTCTTCGGCGCGAACGCCGGCAGATTGTGCTCCGCGCGGACCTTGGCCGGGTTGGCCGTAATGACGCTGAAGCGAGGATCGCCCAGGCTCGAGAAGGCATCGGTGACGCCCAGCAAAACTGCCTGATCACCGATGTTGGAACTGCTGAACCAGCCACCAGTCAGGCAAATGTGCGGGCGGCGGCAATTGGTGCTCTCGGTCATGATCTGGTCCTGGTCATCAAGCCGCGTGGCGTCGAACCGTGCCATGCTGTTCGAGAAGATGCTGGTAGTGCTCGACGTGGGCACGCAGGCTGGCCTCTTCGCTGAAGACGTCCTGTATGTAGCGTGCGCCGGCGCCGCCGAGCAGTCGCCATCGGTCGTGTTCCAAGAGCCAGCGAAGCCCGCGCGCGAAGTCGTCATCGATGACGTGGCGGCCGAATCGCTCGGCGAAGCCGTCCGGGTTCAAGCACGAGAGAATCGCGCAGCCCCAACCGGCCCCTTCGACGAACGTGTAGGGAAGTCCTTCGCGAGCCGAAGTGTTCACGAGCACCCAGGCCTTCGCGTAAAGGTCGTACAGGTTGCCTTTCTCGAAGCGGGAGACGAAGCCCGGCATCTCAAGATTTGGCAAATGACCATACGTCTGCCGCAAAACGCTGTCGTACCGCGGATCATGCGCGCGTCCCACCGCGACGAACTGCACCTCGGGAAACCGCCGGGCCAGCTCGAAGAAACGCTCGATCCGCTTCCGCCGATCCCAGCGGCCAACAAACAGTGCAAGCGGAGTGGTCGACTTCTCTGGCGGCCGCGGCGGCAGATCGACAGGGCTGGGGACGAACTGTGGAGAAATCTGCTGGCCGTAGAGTCGGTGGATCCGCGGAATCAGGCACGGTGCGGGACAGAAAACCGCCGACGCCCGCCGCACGGCGGCCTTGATCAGCGGACTGCTTTCGTAGTACCAGGTGATCGGAAAGATTGCGCGCCGATACCAATTTGTGTGTCGCAGCTCAATCATGTGATCGGCGAGAGAGCGGGGGTCGCGGCACGTAACGACGTGGACCGCCTCCGGCACGCTCCGCTGGGCAAGGAAGCTGGCGATCGTCGGCTCTTGCGAGTGATAGACGTCCGCGCCGATTTCGCGAAACACCGCGCCGGAGGTCATGGTGGCCCAGGCGTCCGTGCCGTAGACGGTCATGCCGTCCAGCGACTCGACCGGCCGTTGCCCTGCTTTGGCACGGCGCGGAACGACAGCCGCCACCTCGATTCCGCGACGAACCAGGCCACCCCCGATCGCCCGGGTGGCCGTTCCGAAACCGCCGATCTTTCCCCAGGCGGCAATTTGATTGCTGATCAGACAGACTTTCACTGCGCCGTTCTCCGTGTCCAACTGGTTGCGAATCGATGCTAGCCGTGGTGCGGTCCCTCGAAAATCGGCAAGAGGATAACGACACGCGGCCGATTCGCCCTACCCCAATTGCGGCCAGTTGCCGGAACGACTCTGCTAGCACGCCTAGACGTTATCGCATTCACTCACGGTTGGCCCGCGGATAGGGTCCGCTGGGCGGACCGTTGGGTTGTCGCGTGATTGGTCCGCACGGCGGACACAGTTCGGCGGGCACAGACAGGATGCCTGTGCCACCGGCGATATCTAAGGTTGCTCGGCCGGCGCCAGCGCAATCCAGGCGCGATTCAGATAGCTGCACGAGCAGCCGGCCGAAGCGTCCGGCACCAGCACCAAGCCGCCGGCGGGGATGGCGTTGATCCAGCAGCCGGGCCGCATGCCGCCGAAATTCGCCAGGTCCGTGTTGGTCTCCAGGTCGAAATACCCCAGCGTGGCGGAGCGGAAGAAGAGCAAGTTCGCGCTGGCCGACAGCACGCCGCAGCCGTAGGAGCGCTGCAAGTGAAACGGGCGAGCTTGGCCGGTCATCACGTCCCAGGCGCCGCCGTCGGCGTAGATCGTGCGCCCGGTGAGCGTCAGCCGAGACTTGTACTGAGCCTCGACATCCCAAATCTTGTAGCCTTCCTCGGCACGGAAGGCGGTGATGCGGCCGCCAACCTCCGAAGCCAATTTGAACCGCGTGTCCTGGTACGCCATGATCAGCACGCCGAGCTCATCGCTGACGGCCAGCGTCGTGCCGTAGATGTCCTCGTCGTTTCGCCAGGCCACTTCGCCGGTGATGCGGTCGAGCGCCACCAGCGCCCCTGTCGGGTGGCGATCCTGAGAACCGCGCGGGTCGCGCGTGCGATCGAACTGGGCCATCGGCCGGTCGATCAGGTATACGTGCTTTCCGCCGATGGCGACCGCGTTGTGGCGGATCGAATCGGTCGCGCGGTACTCCCACAGCGGCTGGCCGCTTTTGGCATCCAGCGCGAACAGCCAATCCGATTCAGTGAGCTGTTGCGACAGATCGCCACCCGGCTGATAGCGATATGTGACGACGTGCTCGGGGTTCGCGCGGGTTCCGTAAAGAATGCCACCCGTGCAAGCGATGTATCCCCACGGGCCGTCGCGGCCGTCGTCAGTCTCCGGCATGGTGAACTTGTTTTGCAATGCACCCGTGGCGGCGTCGATCCGCAGACAGTGGTTCTCTCGGCGGACGTAGAGGCTGCCATCGGCAACGCAGTAGTTGCTGCCGGTGCCGGAAGTGCCCATCAGATGGTCGCCGTCGAAGGCCTCCAGCACGCCGGGAAGTTCATAGCTCCACAGGTCGCGTCCGTTGTAGGCGTCGACGCAGCGAATCTCGTTGAGGCCTTCGTAGAAGATGCGGCCCTCGTCGAAAAGCGGAGCGGGGCCGCGGCCGTGACGCTGCGGCAGTTCCAGATCGACATCCCGAAACCAGAGCACGCCAAGTTCGCCACTGACGAGCCGGTCCTCCGAACTGACCGTGTTGCCGGGATCGGCGTACTGGTGCGTCCAATTGCCCGCCCCTTCCAGTTCGCCGCGGATGTCGACCGTCAACGTGCCGGCTGCACCGAGGCAGAGCGTGCCCCCGTAGGGCCGCTGCATGCGGCGAAACTCCGCATCTGGCGGAAGCGGCGCATTGCCGGCCACGCTGCGGGCGGAAACCACCAGATCGGCGAAGTAACTGGCCAGGCCCGACGACTCCAGCGGCGCGTGCAGCACGGTCACCCGCGAGCCGTAAAGACCGGCACGGGCGAGCTTGCGCCGCGCTTGTTCTACCTGTTCCGCGTCCGATTCGACGGCAATGATGTGCAGGTCAGTACGCTTGGCCAACTCGTATGCTAGCCGGCCGTCGCCGCAGCCCAAGTCGAGGCAGTAGCCTTCCTGAACGCCGGCCTGATCGATGATTTGATCGGCGGCGGCTGCGAAGACCGTGTTATCCTCGTACGGCTGATCGTCCGGTGTCTGTGCGATGACCCGCGGCTCAGACGGCTCGTCGTCGAAGCAATACAGTTGCCCCCGGTCGGTGCTGACGTACAGCCGGCCGTCGGCCACGGCCAGGCCGTAGGCGTTGCCATCCACCTTGCCCGACCAGACGACCTTCTGCTGATCGAGATCGACCCGATCGACCTGTCCGTCGCCGCCGGAGATCGCGTGATTGCCGGCGACAATCAGCGCGGCATCCGTGGCGACGCCGTCAATCGTGGTGTCGCGCGCGAGCGCTCGTGCGGAAACGTTCTCGCCATCCGTTTTGACCGCAGCCCAGCGGTAGATGCCGAGCTTTCCGCCGGCGGCGCGGATAATGCCGTCGGGAAGCGCCGCAATCGGTCCCGCTCCGACCTGGCCGGCTGCCTTGCCGGAAGGCGCATCGAAGACAACACCGCTGTTGTAGAAGAAGCGTTCCGCGGCCATGACGAAGCTGCCGCCTGCCGCGCGGTTCTGCTGCAAATGGAAGTATTGAAATCGTCCGGTCGTACGGTCGAACGCCGCAGGCACCGCGCGGCCGGTGGGGACGAACAGTTGCTCGCCAAGCGTGACCAGGTAGCCCTGCGCGGAGACGCCGCTGTTGGCGTCGGCGCCGCCGTGCGGCTGGGGCATGTAAATGCTGCCGGATTCGTTGTTCGACCAGCGGACCTCGCCGGAGGCTGCATCGAGGGCATGGATAAAAATCCCGTCGCTGGGCCAGATGCCGGCGGCGTAGTAGACGACACCGTCCAACACGACCGGCCCACCCCGGGCCGGCCACTTCGAAATCATCCGCTCGTTGCCCAACCGGCGCGAGTGATCCGGACCGCCGCGGTGCCGCCACAGCAATTCGCCGTCGGATGCGGCGAAGCAGTACAGATGCCCGTCGTCGCTGGCCACCAGGACGTGATCCTGCCAGGCGACCGGCGCTAAGCGGATGGGGCCGCCGGTGAAGCGGGACCAAAATTCGCGGCCGGTGGCGGCGTCGAGCGCGCGAAGCTGACCGTCCACTGAGCTGCCGATGAAGACGCGGCCGCCGGCGACAATCGGTTCCTCGGCCCGATCGAATGTCAGTCGGTCGGAGCGCGGCCAAGCCGGCTGCGGCGGGTGCGGCATCTGGTACTGCCAAGTGAGTGAGAGCGTCTCCGGCAGCGACTCGGCCGTATATCCACTCCGCGCCGCGTCGGCCCGATGGGTCGGCCAATCGCCGGCGGAAAGCGGCCTAGCCGAGATTAGCACCAGGGCGGTGAGAATGGCGGGGCGCAAGAGCTGCATGAAATTGATCTCCGAGGCGGCGGTCAGCACGTCGGGTTGTGTCACTTGCGGACCGGGAGGCTCCTGATTATGAGCGATTCAGTCGGCGACATCCAGAAAAGACGGTTGGGTGGAAAATGGTGCGGTGGAAAATGGTGTCGGGCACCGTTTCCGTCACGATTTTTCAACGCGCTCTATAGGGGGGGCCCCATGTTTGTTGCAAAAGGCAGAGTCTCCGGTGCGTCGCGCTCGAGCGCGACGCGAATTCTACCACTACTTTTGCAACAGCCTGTTTCGAGCAGTGTTGATAAAGTCAATCCGTCTGCGTCAGACGCCACACCTCCTCTTTGATTCGCGTTGGAATCTGAACCAGACTTTTTGGTGTAAATACATCACGATCTTTGATTGCGACCAGGCACGATGCGACTCGCCTATTTTAGTACAGACTATACTTTTCTAAGGTTTTTTGCGGGATTCTGGCCGCATCGTTACCGGGACTCGATCACAATTATAGACAATCGCGCCGATAATTTCAAGCAGATAGTTTGGGGCTGTTCCCCGTCGGCAACCCCAGTGGGTAGCACCGGTTGCCCCAACCGGTGCCGCGCAGCGGCAGGAGGCGTGTCCCGACGGGTCACTCCACTCACTCGATGCGCACCCTTACGCTTCTTCGCTCGAGATACAGAGATGCGCCGGAGTCGTTGGCTAAGGACTCCTAAGACGATCCGCTTCGGATGATCCAAGTCGAGAAGGCGTCGCCGCCGGTGACACGAGAACGTTACGAACCGGGTGTAAAGCTGGTCATCGAAAATTCGGCGAGCCGCCGTGTCCCGAAGGGCCTCCTGCCGCTGCGCGGCACCGGTTGGGGCAACCGGTGCTACTCGCGTTCCTCCCCTGTCCCCGCAAGAGGGCGCTATACGGGGGGGGCTAGGCGCCGGGCTAGGCTGCCGCTGCCGTCGCCGGCGCCTCAGCCGGCAGCAGCGTTTCCAGCAGGTCGAACGTTCGCTGGGTGGCCCCGAGTTGGCCCCGCACAAGAAGTTGCGCGCGCTGCCCCATCGCTGCCGCCCAGCGGGGATCGGTGAGCGCTCGCCGCACGAACGCGGCCATCTGGTCGCCGTCACGGACTACCACGGCGGCATCGGCCGCCAGCATGGCCTCAACCACGTCGCGAAAGTTCCAGGTGTTCGGCCCGAACGAGACCGCCGCGCCGTAGGCGGCCGGCTCGATCATGTTCTGCCCGCCGCGGTCGGTGAGGCTGCCGCCGACGAAGGCCACGTCGGCCGTTCCCCACCAGGCGCCGAGCTCACCGACCACGTTCACCAGCAAAACTCTCGCTGCGGGGAAGCTGCCGCTGCGATCCAACTCCGTTCGGCGCTGCCAGGCGACACCGGCGGCGTCCAGCATGCGCCTCGTTATGGCGAAGTGTTCCGGATGACGCGGCACCAGGATGAGCCGCAGGCGGGGAAACTCTTCGCGAAGCGCAAGGTACGTCCGCAGCACGAGCTCCTCTTCGATCGGCTGCGTGCTGCCGGCCAGCCAGACGATGTCGTCGGACGTGATGCCGGCCAATTGCCGAAGCCGGGCGGTGGCCGGATTGCCGCGGTCGGTCTGGGCGCCGTCAAACTTGATCGAGCCGGTAACATGGACCGCTGCGGAACGTGCGCCCAGCGCCCGGAAGCGCTCGGCGTACTGTTCGTTTTGGGCAGCCACCAAGTTGAGCTGCGACAGCACGCGGCGATACACGAGCGAAAACCGCCGATAGCCGCGGAAGCTGCGCTCGCTCAAGCGGCCGTTGACGACGGCCACCTTCGCGCCGCGGCGCCGGGCGGCGCTGATCAGGTTCGGCCACAGCTCCAACTCCGCCAGCACCAGAAGATCCGGACGTAATCGCTCCATCGCATGATTTACCGCCCAACTGAAATCCAGCGGGCAGTAGCAGACCACCAAATCCGCGTAGCGCGTGCGGGCCAAGGCAAAGCCGGTCATGGTGGTGGTGGTGATGACGCAATCCCAATCGGGATGACACGCGCGAATCTGCTGGATGAGCGGCGCCAGCAGATTGACTTCGCCGACGCTGACCGCGTGCAGCCACACACAGTGCGCACTACCCCCGCGCCGCGGAACTTGCCCCCACAGCTTGGCTGCGTAGCCTTCGCGGTATTTGCCCTTGCGCATGCCGGCCCACACCAGCCGAGGCAGAAGCGCGATTAACACGACCACGTAGAGAGCGTTGAGCAGATATCTCATCGCGGGATTCCTTTCCCGAGGTCGAGCCTGGTCAGCTTCGCACTGCTGGACGAGCCGGCAGTGGCATAGTTGCATCTTCTGCGTCGGTCTCAGATGACCTGCGACTTGCGCATGCAACACTGTTTGTACTTCTTGCCGCTGCCGCAAGGGCAGGGAGCGTTGCGGCCGACGCGCTCATCGCGGTTGCGGATCGGTTCCAGCTTGCGATCGGCCGCCTCGCCGTCGCCGGCTGCGTCTGGCGCGGCTTCTGCCACGGAGGGAGCTTCCTCGTGGATGGCCGCCGTTTCAACCCACGTCGAGCCCACAAACCGCTCGTCGAGCTGTTCCATGCGGAAGATCAGATCGGTGACGTGATCGGCCACGGAGGACCACATCGTTTCGAATTGCCGCATGCCCTCCCGCTTGTATTCGACCTTCGGATCGACCTGGGCGTAGCCGCGCAGGCGTACGCTGCTGTTGAGGTGATCCATCACCAGCAGGTGTTCCTTCCAGGCCGAGTCGAGGATCTGCAGCACCAGTGCCCGCTCCATCCGCCGCATTTCGGGGCGGAAGCGGTCCTCGATCTCCTGGGCCAGCCGCTTCTCCATCGCTTCGCGGTCGAGCTTGCCCAGCTCGTCCGCTTTTAGCTCGCTGTCGACGGTCTGCCGGAGCCAATCGGTGAGCGAGACCAGCGCGCCATTGCCGCCGGTCACCCGTTCGGCCGTGGCGCCGGGGTGATGATTCTGGCCGAAGACCTTTTCGACCCACTGCTGGCCCTCGGAGATTACCTGCTTGGCCTGCTGGCAGTTCGCCCGGCTGTGTTCGAGCAGTAGATCGCGAATCTCTTCGCGCTGCTTGTTGCGCAAGTCGTCGACGGACAGCTCGACGTGGAACCGCTCGCGGGCCCATCTAACGAGCTGCTCGCGGTCGTAGCGCTTCTGGCCGGAGGCATCCCGCGTAGTGAAGTGATACAAGCCCGCCATGACCGGGTACTCAGCCTCGCGGGCGTCGTACGCCTCGCCCGCCTTCTCCAGGGCGATGTCGATGAACTGCGCGGGCTCCAACTCGGCCATCTCGTCGGGGTTCAGCTCAATTCCGAACTTGTGCCGCAGCCAGTGACAGGCGGTGAGCGTGCCGAACCTCGGATCGAGCA
The DNA here is from genome assembly GCA_040880125.1 of Pirellulales bacterium. GTDB lineage: Bacteria > Planctomycetota > Planctomycetia > Pirellulales > JBBDJB01 > JBBDJB01. Next base: position 65,038 of record JBBDJB010000056.1, read on the forward strand.
GGCCGCGGCAGTCGGACACGTCGATCTTGTCCAAGTAGTCGTGAATCTGCGGGACCAACTCGTCGGGGAGCGCGTCGCGGCCGATCCGCTTCAAATCGCGGTCGCGGAAGTTCACGTTCCAGCGGGTGTTGACCAGCTTGGCAAGCGCCTCCCAACTCCACTCGGATTGTTCGGCGTCTTCCGGCAGGTTTTCTTCGATGGCCTCGAACAGTTGCAGCTCGGCCGCCCGCTGCGCTTCGTCGCGTGCGAGTTGCTGAGCCTCTTCGAAGTCGATGCCGATAACGTCCTTGGCGGCCAGTTGGAGGCCCAGCCGGCTACCGGCCTCGGCGGCGAAACACTCCGCACCGTAATTGCTGTCCAGATGAATCCGCATGCGCATGCGGATCTGGGTCTCGATCATCTCGACGATCAGATCGCGGCAATTGACGCCGCCCAGAATGCGCTGCCGATATCCGTACACCCGCTTGCGCTGCTCGTCCATTACCTCGTCATATTCGAGCAGGCTTTTGCGGGTTTCGAAGTTTCGCTCTTCGACCTTCTTCTGGGCGGCTTCGATGCGGCGGCTGACCATCCGGCTTTCGATGGCCTCGCCCTCCTGCATGCCGAGCCGGGTGAGAATGTTCTTCACCCATTCGCCGGCGAAGATGCGCATCAGGTCGTCTTCGAGCGACAGGTAGAAGCGGCTGCTGCCCGGGTCGCCCTGCCGGCCGCAGCGGCCGCGCAATTGCAAGTCGATGCGCCGGGCTTCGTGCCGCTCGGTGCCGATGATGTGCAGGCCGCCGAGGTCCTTGACGCGCTGGCCCTCTTCCCGCATGGCCTCGCGGGTTTCAATCTCCTTGACCATGGCGTCCCACTCTTCATCCGGAACGTCCAGCCGCGTAGGATATTTTTCCTGGAGCAGGGCCCAGGCCATGGTCTCGGCGTTGCCGCCCAGGATGATGTCCGTACCGCGGCCGGCCATGTTCGTGGCGATCGTCACGCCGCCGAACCGCCCCGCCTGGGCCACAATTTCGGCTTCGCGTTTGTGGTGCTTGGCGTTGAGCACCTGGTGCGGAATGCCCCGCTTTTCCAAGAGGGACGCTAGCCGCTCGCTCTTTTCGATCGACACGGTGCCCACCAGCACGGGCCGGCCGTGCCGCTCGATTTCCACGACCTTCGAGCGCTCGATCTTCTCGACCTTCTTAGCGTCGGAAACCTGCAGCTCGATGAAGTGGTCGTCTTCGCGCCGGACGGTGCCGGTCTTTTCGGTCCCGTCCTGCAGCTCGAGGCAGTCCCACTTGTGCAGACGCTCGATCTCGTCGGCGATGGCCACGAACTTTTCGCGCTCGGTGCGGTAGATGACGTCCGGATATTCCAGGCGGCGCATGGGACGATTGGTCGGCACCGCGATGACGTCCAGCTTGTAGATCTTCCAGAACTCGCCGGCCTCGGTCATGGCCGTGCCGGTCATGCCCGCGATCTTCTTGTAGAGCTTGAAGAAGTTCTGCAGCGTGATGGTGGCGAGAGTCTGGCTCTCCTTTTTGATGCGGACTCCTTCCTTGGCCTCGACCGCCTGGTGCAGACCGTCGCTCCAGTGGCGGCCCGGCATCAAACGGCCCGTGAACTCGTCGACGATCACTACCTCGTCGTCCTGTACGACGTAGTTGACGTCGCACTTGTACAGGTGGTGGGCTTTCAGCGAGTTATCGATCAGGTGCGGCCACTGCATGTTGCCGGCGGTGTAGAAGCTCTCGACGCCGGCGAGCCGCTCCGCCTCGCGTACGCCGTCGTCGGTCAACGTGGCGGTATGCTCTTTCTCCTTGACTTCGAAATGAAGGTCCCGCTTGAGTTGACGGGCAATCGCGTCGGCCTTGCTGTACTTGGTGACGTCGTCCTCGGCCGGGCCGGAGATGATCAGCGGCGTCCGGGCCTCGTCGATCAGGATGTTGTCGACCTCGTCGACAATGGCGAAGCTCAAGTTGCCCTGGGCCTGCTGATCCCGCTTGGGGTAGCGGTCGTCGCCCCGCGCGGCGATGCGCATGTTGTCGCGCAGGTAGTCGAAGCCGAACTCGTTGTTCGTGCCGTAGGTGATATCGCAGTCGTAGGCCGCCTGGCGATCGGCCGACGTCATGCCGCTTTGAATCGCGCCGACGGTCAGCCCCAGATTGACGTACAGCGGGCCCATCCATTCCATGTCGCGCCGGGCCAAATAGTCGTTCACCGTGACGACGTGAACGCCTTCCCCGAACAGGGCGTTCATGTAGGCCGGCAGCGTGGCCACCAGCGTCTTGCCTTCGCCGGTGACCATCTCGGCGATGTTCCCCTCGTGGAGAATCATTCCGCCCATGAGTTGGACGTCGTAGTGGCGCATACCGAGGAAGCGCCGCCCCGCCTCGCGGCAGACGGCGAACGCCTCCACGAGCAGGTCGTCGAGCGTCTCGCCGGCGGCCAGCCGCTTGCGGAACTCGGCCGTCTGGGCCGTGAGCTGCTCGTCGGTCATCCCCTGGTACTTCGCCTCAAGGCGGTTGATGGCGTCGACGCGAGGTTGCAGCCGCTTCAAATAGCGGGCGTTCGCCGAGCCGAACACCGACGTGATCAGGCGCTCGAACCCCTTCAGCACACCGTTGCCGAGTGCAGCGAGGATTTCCCAAATTCGTTGCAGAGCTTCCATCGCAATCAAGCCGCCCGGTGCATGCGTAGAAGGCGCCCGCCATGGCGCGCCGGAAAACCCGGCGCGGACCAGTCGCGAAAATCGACGCCCGATAAGGTGAGAGAATGGCGCAACATAAGCCAGTATCGAAATTTATAACGATGGGCGCGGCCGGTCAACAGCGGTTGCGGCACGGTGTGGCACGAGACCGACGGGTTGAACCTCCACGCTGCATGCGATTGTACGAACCTGTCTCCTGGCTTGTTCACCGGGTCGGCGTCGTAAAGGCTACCATGGGCCGCGTTTCCGGCAATTCGCCTGGTGCCTGAATTCGCACCTGCGGTAACTGAATTCGCAAGAATCCGATGTCTCGAGTGGCTTCAACTCACACGGACGGGAAGCTCGGTGGCACAGACATTCCGCTCTGTGCGGGTGACTTTTACCCCCTCTCCGCGGCCATCTCCCCGCAGGGAGAAGGGCGATTTGGGAAAGCTACTTCGCACGTACGGTCACTGAATTCGTGAGATCCAGATCTGCTCCGGATTCGGCTGAATTCTCACGAATCCAACCACTAATACGTGGCGGCTGCAGGTGGCTTCGTCAACGCTTGGCCGCCGCGGCCGTTTCCGCCTTCGTGCGCGGCTGCTACACTGCGCTACGCTGCGCCGAACGGCTTGTGGGCCGAACGACTTGCGGCCCAACGCGCGAGCCTCCGTCGCGGTGGAAGCTCTTTCGGCCAAAACTCTTATGTCCCGCACACTTGCGGTGAGAAGTGTTGCGCAAAACTCCTCATTCAGCGGACATCCGCGATCAACTCCTTTTCCTGGGAACGGGGACCTCCGTAGGGGTCCCCGTGCTGGGCTGCGACTGTGACGTCTGCCGGAGCGACAACGCGAAAAATCACCGCACCCGCTGCGGTTTGGTGCTGGGCTTGCCCCAGGGGAATCTGCTGGTCGACACGCCCCCGGACCTGCGCAGCCAGCTTTTGCGGGAAGGGGTCGGCATCGCGCACGCAGTGCTATTCACCCACGAACACGCCGATCATCTGTTTGGTCTGGACGACCTGCGGCTGTTTCCGTTTTACCTAGGCGGACCTGTGCCGCTCTATTGCGAGGAGCCGGTCGAGCGACGGATCCGTAAGTCGTTCGACTATGCCTTCGCGGCGCCGGCCAACATGCACGCCGGCGGAGTGCCGCAGCTCAAGTTTCACCGGATCGGCACCGAGCCGTTCGAGGTGCTCGGCGCTGTCGTGCAACCGGTGCGCCTGCTGCACGGCCCGAACTTTGAAGTGCTCGGCTTCCGCTTCGGCAACGTGGCCTATTGCACGGACGTGAATCACATCCCGGAGGACAGCATGCAGCGGCTGGAAGGTCTGGACGTGCTGATTCTCGACGCGCTGCGCGACCGGCCGCACGTCACGCACTTCAGCCTGGACGAAGCGGTCCAGATCGCCCGGCGGCTGCGGCCGAAACGCACGCTCTTTACGCACATGTCGCACGACCTGGAGCACGTGGCTACGTGTGCCCGGCTACCTGAGGGCATGGACTTGGCGCATGACGGGCTGCGAGTGCCGCTGACGTAGGAGACGGCAGTGCGGCTAGGTGAGCTTGGCGGCACGTTTGCTTCTCTTGACAGTCGCGGCAACTTCGATCTCTCGTCTGGGAGACGTGACCAAGCTCTGAAGTTGAGGCTGTTGAACACGCTCTACAAGGGCGTGCAAGCGCGATGTGAAAACAAGGCTTTAGCTCAGATGCGAGGGCTTACAAACGACACTGCTGGACAAGCCAGCAGTGGCGCCCGGCACCCGGCGCCCGGCGGGGGAGAGGGAGTATCGATGCACCCGTTGCCAAAGCGCGCAAAAAAGCGACACGGCAAGAAGGTCCAGCCGTGTCGCTTGAGGCTTTGCGATTCAGGTCACCAACGGGCCATCAGTTGGTCCCGGCGACCTTGTTCTTTTCCAGTTCGACAAGGTAGTCGCCCGTGATCGCGAGGATTTCGTCGAAGTAGTGGTCGCGGTTGACCACGGACTCGCCAGGATTTGCCAAGGCCTCGAACTGCTTCTCCTCTTCCTTCTCGGCATTCAGCTCCGCCCGTTCGGCGAGGAACTTCTCCTGGTTGAGGCTGACCGCCTCACGCTCCTTTTGGGCGATGAAACGCTCGATGTCGTCCTGCACCTTCTGGAAATCCTCTGAGCCCTCGATTCGATCGCGCGACCGGTGCTTCAAAAGGGCCAGCAGCGACGCATTCACCCATTCGTACTTATCGTGCTGCAATGCGTCGACCTTATCGAAGTCCAGGGCGTAATCCTGGTCCGATTCGCCGATGTCCAGGTGCGTGGTCAGCCACGGCAGTTCGATGTCGGCGATCACGCCGCGGCTTTGCGTGCTGTCGCCGCCGGGGCGGTAGAACTGCTGAATCGTCAGCTTCAAAGCGCCGAGCTTGGGGGCCTCGGCAATGCGGAATAGCGCGCTGCCCAGGTCGAACAACTGCTGCACGGTTCCCTTGCCCAGGGTGGCCTTGTCGCCGACGATCAAGCCGCGGTTATAGTCCTGAATCGCGCCGGCGAAAATTTCGCTGGCGCTCGCGCTGAACTTGCTGGTAAGCACGACCAGTGGGCCGTCCCAGGACATGCCCTCGTCTCGGTCGTCGTACGGTTGCACGCGGCCATCGGGGCCCTTGACCTGAACGACCGGCCCCTCGTCGATGAACAAGCCGGTGAGGTTTACCGCCTCGGTGAGCGATCCGCCGCCGTTGTGCCGCAGATCGAGAACCACTGCTTCCACACCCTTGGCCTTAAAGTCCTCCAACAGCAGCCGCACGTCGCGGGTGGTGCTCTTGTAGTTTTCCAGCCCGTTGCGGGCGCCGTCCATGTCCATGTAGAAGCTGGGCAGGTCGATCACGCCCACGGTCATCTCCGTGCCGTCCGGCTTCTTGACGTCGCGGATGATCTCGCTGCGGGCTTCGCTGTCGGTCAGCTTGATTTGCGCCCGAGTGATGTCGTAAACCTTTGGCTCAGTCTCGCCGAAGGGGAGCACGTGCAGCTTGACGAGAGTTCCCCGCTTGCCGCGGATCAGCTTCACCACGTCGTTGAGCTTCATGTCGACCGTATCGGTGATTTCGCCGTCGGAACCCTCGCCGACACCGATGATCTTGTCCTCGATTTTAAGCCGGGCGTCCTTGTCGGCCGCGCCGCCGGGGATGATCTTCTTCACGACCGTATAGCCGTCCTCGAACTGGAGCGAAGCGCCAATGCCGTCCAGCTCCAGCCGCATCTGAATCTCGAAGTTCTCCAGCGTACTGGCCGACATGTAACTGCTGTGCGGATCGAATCCACCGGTCAGCGAAGTCAGGAAGATCTCCAACAGTTCGTCGTCGTCGGTCTGGTGCATCCGCTTGGAGAGGCTCTCATAGCGGCGACGCAGCTTTTTGACCGCCTCTTCGTTCGAAAGGCCGTCGGACATCTGGACGAGCATGTCGTACTTGATGCGCTTCCGCCACATTTCCTTGGCTTCGTCCGGACTGCTCGCGAACGTGCGGGCATCGCGGTCGATGATCATCTCTTCGTCGGCCGTGAAGTCGAAGCCAGCGTCGAGCAACTGATTGATTTGCGCCACGCGCTCGTTGAGGCGTTCCAGGTAGCGCGTGAAGATGGTATGAGCCAGCGTGATGTCGCCCTTCTTGACCAGGTCGTCGATTTCGCCTTCCTTCTCGGCAAACTCGTCGATATCGTCCTGATAGAAGTACAGCTTCATCGGATCGAGGCTTTCCAGATACGCCTTCAGGCAGCGACCGGCGATCTCATCGTCCAGCTCGTGGCCGGTCAGGTGTTGCCGTTGCATGAGTGTGGCCACTGCCACGGTGATCTGACGATCGGCCGGAGACGGACCATTCAACCCGGCGGACGTGCCCCGAGCGAACAGTACCAACGTCCCCACCGTGGCCGCGGTCAAGAGCGTGGCGACCAGTCGTACTTGCGAACGGCTCCGGCGGCGGAGGAGCGATGGGATGCCTGACATAGCGGTTCCTTCGAAAAACGGGCTGTGGGGCGAATGCCCCTAAATGCTAGTTGCGGAACAACTTAAATTGATCGTAACGCGAAGCGGCCGACAAGGCAAGGTCGTTCTTCCGCGGCCGCTGCAGCCTAAACTGTTTCTTGGCAATTGGTTAGACCTCTGCAGCGACTTTGGATCGGGCCGACTCGACAACCACTTCGGCCAGCGCGGCCGAGGGGCCCAAGCAGTCGGCGACGCTCCAGCGACGCCTGCAATTGGCCGGTACGACCGCCGCCACCCGCTGGCGAATGCTGTCCATCACCACTCCCTCAAAGAGTAGATGCGGCTGGACGACAATCCGTTCCGCAGTCGACGATAGGGCGGATTGTAAACCCTCGTCGAGCGACGGACTGGCCGCGGCGCAGAAACACGTAACGACGCCCTCCACGGGCGTCAGCTCGCGGCGCAGGCGGACGAAGCGGTGCATTTCGGCGATCGCTTCGGAATCGCTGCTGCCCCGGCCGACGAACACCAATAGCGTGTTTTGGGCGTCCGAGTGGTCGGGATTGCCGCCGATTGTAGACCCCTCAGGTGGCACAGACATTCCTGTCTGTGCGTGTAGCTGAACTGGAACGAATTCAGAGTCGCCGCGGTTCGGCTGGGCTCTCGCGAGTTCAGCTACACCCTCTCCCCGGCCCTCTCCCAAGGGGAGAGGGAGAACGGACGTTCCGTTCTGTGCGGCGTCGGCGCCGCCGATCGCTTCGGCGTACCGTGCGGCGGATAGCTCCAGCACTCGCCGGTGGCAGCCCAAGGGCGAGGCGTATCGGACTTCTAACTCCAGCTCGGAGTATCGCTCAACTGCCGCCTGAACCTGCCGTGGAATGTCTTTTTTTGCATGTCCGGCGGCGAACAGCAACAGCGGAGCGACCACGATCCGCCGCACCTGCTGCTCGACCAACACGTCGACCGCCTCGCCGATGCTGGGCGAAGCCAGCTCCAGGAAACACGCCTGCACCGGACCGGCGTGCCAGCGCTCGGCCACCCGCCGTGCGATCTGGCGGAATTGCCGCAGACCGCGGGCGTCGCGGGTCCCGTGGCCGACCAGCAGCAGCGCTTCCTCATTCGTGCTATCGCTTACGTACATTCCGTCGTCCATGCGCTCCGGAGTGATCGTTTCGCCCCTGAATCTTCGGCCGGCGGGCCAAATCCGGGCGGACTCAAGCGCCAGTTGACTCATCAGCCGGCTGCGGCAGACGGCGCGGCGACGATTATTCTACGCGGGCGGACGGCATCGGTTGGTAACTTTTTGGTAAAAGCGGCGATTTCGGGGGACGGGCCGGGCGATTCCGCCCTCGTGCCGACACTATCGTCGCCTGGTATAGTAATTCAGGCGGACGATCTGGGGCGCCCCCTCTTCTACTTGCGACTCGCCTGTGCACGCGTACCTGACGATGACCCGAGGGCACCATGCCGGTGCCACGTATCCCCTGCGAGAAGGAAACGAGTGGGAGCTTGGCCGCGGGGCCGAGTGTGCCATTGTGCTGCTCGATCCGCTCGCCTCACGCGTGCACGCGGTGCTCTGGAAGGACGACGGCACCTGGCGGCTGCGTGACGCCCAGAGCCGCAACGGCACGCACGTCAACAGCCAGAAAATCGACGAGGCGACCCTGGCCGACGGGCACACCATCCGCATCGGCGGGACCGAGTTCCTGTTTCATTGCACCGATCAGCCGCCCACGGCCATCGGCGAGGCCGACGAGAAGGTCACCCAGACGATTATCAAGGACCTGCCGGTCAGCGGCGGCGGCGACACGGGCCTGGCGCTGGAGGCCCTGCGGAGCGACGAGCAGGTGCAGGAGCTGCTCCTACTGTATCAGTTGAGCATCCGCCTGTTGGGCTGCGAGGATCCCGACATGGTCGTGCAGGTGGCGCTCGACCTGCTGCGAGAGCGGACAAACGCCGCCGTGGTGGGGTTCCTGTGGCGGAGCGATGACGGCAGTCTCAAGCCGAAGCTGGTCATTCCTCCCACGGCAGCCGACCAGGTAACCTTGAGCGAATCGCTCACTGAGCTGGTCTGCCAGCAGGGGCACGCGGTTTGGATCGCCAACCAGTCGGGCAGCAGCACCGAGAAGAGCCTCAAACGGTTCGCCGACGCGGTTTGCGCGCCGCTCGTTCACAATAGCTCCGTGCTGGGGGCGGTGCACGTCTATCTCGATCAGGGGCGATTCCGGCAATCGGACTTCGATTTCATCATCGCGGTGGCCAACATCGTGGCGGTGGCCCTGGTCCGCGCACGGGAGCAGACCAGTCTGCGCACCGAGCACCGGCGGTTGGTGGAGACCTCGCCCGGCTACGACGAACTGATCGGCGAAAGCGACCCGATGCTGGAGCTGAAGTCGAAGATCGCCCGCGTGGCGGGAGCCAGTGGTTGCGTGCTGGTGCGGGGCAAGAGCGGGTCCGGCAAGGAACTGGTCGCCCGGGCCATTCACCGCAACAGCCCGCGCGCCGATCGTCCGATGGTGGCGGTCAACTGCGCCGCCATTCCGGCCGAGCTGATGGAGAGCCACCTGTTTGGCCACAAGACCGGCGCATTCACCGGGGCCGATCGCGACCACGTCGGCTATTTCCAGCAGGCCGATCTGGGGACGCTATTTCTGGACGAGGTCGGCGAGATGACGCTGGCCGGTCAGGCGAAGCTGCTGCGCATTCTCGAAGGGCATCCTTTCCTGCCGGTGGGCGGCACGCAAACGGTCAGCGTGGACGTGCGGATCATCGCGGCCACGAATCAGGATTTGCAGATGTACGTGCGGGAGAAGCGCTTCCGCGAGGATCTGTACTACCGCCTGAGCGTATTCGAACTGCACGCGCCGCCGCTGCGCGAGCGCGACGGCGACATCGACATTCTGGTCGACTACTTCCTCGACAAGTTCCGTCACCAGCATGGCCGGCCGGGCTTGGAGCTTTCCAAGGCCGCGCGGCAGAAGCTGCAGGCGTACCACTGGCCGGGCAACGTACGCCAGCTTCGCAATGTGATCGACAGCGCGGTGGTGCTGGCCGACGGCGAGCAGATCCAGCCGGGCGATTTGGGCCTCCGCAGCGTGGGGAGCGAAGATCTGGACACCTTGCGGATCGAGGATTGGGAGCGCAAGTTGGTGACTGAAGCGCTGCAGCGCTCCAGCGGCAACGTGCCGGAAGCCGCCAAGCTGCTGGGTATCGGCCGGGCCACGCTCTACCGGAAAATTGAGCAGTACGATATTCCGCGGTGAGATCTCGCGGGCGCGGAAAGGGGACTGGCTCCGTGCAATCGAAGATCCTTCACCTCGGGTCAATCGTCGTGTCACCGTGCCTGTCCCCTTTCCCGTGAGCCAACGCGGTCGTTCTGCAAAGGACTCTGATGGATTCGGCCTTTCTTGAACATCTCCGCAACGAGACTGCCGCGCTGCACGAAGCCGGGCTCTACAAAGAAGAGCGGGTGATGACCTCGCCGCAGCAGGCGCGCGTTGAAACCGCCGGGCGGCGGGTGATTAATCTCTGCGCGAATAACTACCTGGGCTTGTCCAACCATCCGGAACTGGTCGAGAAGGCCCGCGAGGCGCTTACCCGTTACGGGTTCGGCATGTCGTCGGTCCGCTTCATCTGCGGCACGCAAACGGTCCACAAGGAACTGGAAGCCAAGCTGTCCGAGTTCCTCGGCACCGAGGATACGATCCTCTATTCCTCGTGCTTCGACGCGAACACCGGGCTGTTCGAAACGCTGCTGGGGCCCGACGACGCAGTCATCAGCGACGCGCTGAACCACGCCAGCATCATCGACGGCATCCGGCTATGCAAAGCGCGGCGGCTCCGCTACGCCAACAGCGACATGGCCGACCTGGAACGCCAACTGGCCGCGGCGCAGGACTGCCGCTTCCGGCTGATCGCGACCGATGGCGTGTTCTCGATGGACGGGACGTTCGCCAACTTGCAGGGCATCTGCGATCTGGCGGAGCGCTACCGCGCGATGGTGATGGTCGACGACTCGCATGCCGTGGGCTTTGTCGGCAAAGGGGGCCGCGGCACGCACGAGCGAGCCGGCGTCATGGACCGGGTCGATATCCTGACCGGCACGTTGGGGAAGGCACTGGGCGGCGCCTCGGGCGGTTACACGGCCGGACGCAGGGAGATCGTCGAGTGGCTGCGGCAGCGGTCGCGGCCGTATCTATTCTCCAATTCGCTCGCGCCGGTCATTGCGGCCACGAGCATCCACGTGCTGGAGATGCTTTCGGAAACCGACGAGCTTCGCTGCAAGCTAAGTGTAAACAGCCGGCACTTCCGCGACGAGATGACAGGGCTCGGCTTCAACCTGGTGCCCGGCGAGCACCCGATCATACCCGTGATGCTGGGCGATGCGGTCCTCGCACAGCGGATGGCCGAGACTTTGCTCGACGAAGGCGTCTATGTCATCGGCTTTTCCTTCCCCGTCGTGCCCGAGGGGCAGGCTCGCATCCGCACACAGATGTCCGCCGCGCACAGCCGCGAAGATTTGGAACACGCTGTGGCGGCGTTCGCCAAGGTCGGCCGCGAACTGGGCGTCATCGAATAACGTTTGCTCATTTGAGAATCGCATGAAGGCACTGGTCAAAAAACACAAACGCCCCGGGCTGTGGATGGACGACGTGCCCGAGCCGGAGCCGGGCCCCAACGACGTGCTCATCCGCATGCACAAGACCGCCATCTGCGGCACCGACGTGCACATCTACAACTGGGACGAGTGGTCGCAGCATACCGTGCCGGTGCCGATGGTCACCGGACACGAGTTCATGGGCGTGATCGAACAGGTCGGCTCGGAGGTCGTGAAATACAAGCCGGGCGACCGCGTCACCGGCGAGGGGCACATCACCTGCGGCTACTGCCGGAACTGTCGCGCGGGCCGCCGTCACTTGTGCCGCAATACGCAGGGCATTGGTGTGAACCGCCCCGGCTGCTTTGCGGAGAAGATGGTGCTGCCGGCGTCGAATGTCTTCCGACTGCCGGACGACATCGGCGATGAACTGGGCTCGATCTTCGATCCGCTGGGAAACGCCACTCACACGGCACTGTCGTTCGATCTGGTGGGTGAAGACGTGCTGGTCACCGGTGCAGGGCCGATCGGGATCATGGCCTGTGCGATCGCCCGGCACGTTGGCGCGCGGCACATCGTCGTCACCGACTTGAACGAGTATCGCCTCAAAATCGCCCGCTCGATGGGCGCCACGCTGGCGATCCACCCGCAGCAGACGCCGTTGCAGGAGGCGATGCGCAAGCTCGGCATGACCGAGGGCTTCGACGTCGGGATGGAGATGTCCGGCAGCCCGCGGGCGTTTGCTTCCATGCTGGAAGTGATGAACCACGGCGGGTGCGTGGCGCTGCTGGGGATCTTCCCGCACGAGGTGGCCATCTCCTGGGACCAGGTCATTTTCAAGGGGCTGGTGCTCAAGGGCATCTACGGGCGAGAGATGTTCGAGACCTGGTACAAGATGACCAGCATGTTGCAGAGCGGCCTGGACATCACCCCGGTGATCACGCACCGGATGGGCATCGACCAGTACGAAGAGGCCTTCGCTACCATGCGGGACGGCCAGGCGGCGAAGGTGATTTTGCAGTGGTAATGCCCGCTGCGGCTGGGCCGCGTGCTGTAGAAAAGCAGGCGAGGCAGCCGATTCGCCGGGTGATTGGCAAGCGTGCCGGCGCGCGGCTAAGATAGTGACGCATCCCCCATACTGAACCTGCCCTCGCCGGCACTGCGACCACATGGAGCGCGGCCGGCCGAGTTCGCCCAAACGCATCTCCCACCACGAGGACCGAGACGATGTTGCACCGATTGTGCCTGCTCTTGCTGTTGGCGATCGCGGCCGCACTATCAAACTCGGCACACGCGCAAGAGTGGACCCGCTTCCGCGGACCCAACGGGGCTGGTCAAAGCGACTCGGCCGGCATCCCCACCGAATTCTCCGCCACGGATAACACCTGGCGGATCGAACTGCCGGGCATCGGGCATTCCTCGCCCGTGCTGTGGGGCGAGAAGCTGTTCCTCACCAGCGGCGATCCGGCTGGTGGTGACCAGTACGTGATGTGTATCGACGCGATCACCGGCCGCAACATCTGGACGCGTACCGTGCCATCGGAACCGCACCACCTGCACGAGCGCAACAGCTTCGCCTCGGGCACGCCGGCGGTTGACGACCAGCGGCTCTATCTCGCCTGGGCCACGCCGGACAGTTACAAGCTGATGGCGATGAGCCACGAGGGCGAAGAGGTCTGGCAGCGCGACCTGGGGCCGTTCGTCAGCCAGCACGGCTTCGGCACCTCGCCGATCGTCTACGGCGAGATGCTCATCATCAGCAACGATCAACGCGAGGGCGGCGAGAGCTTCCTGTTAGCGGTCGACCGCAAGACGGGCGAGACCCGCTGGAAGACACCCCGGCCCAGCCGCGAAGCCGCCTATTCCACGCCGTGTGTGCGGACCACGCCCGATGGCAGTGAAGAACTGATCTTTAACAGTGGCGCGGCGGGAATTGCGGGCGTCGATCCAGCCACCGGCGCAATCAACTGGAACATCGAGGTCTTCGAGATGCGCTCCGTCAGTTCGCCCGTGCTCGCTGGTGATTTGATCTTTGGAAGCTGTGGCTCCGGGGCCGGCGGGAACTACGTCGTCGCGGTACGGCCGGGGGACAAGTCAGGCACCGCGGCGAAGATCGCCTATCGCGTCGCCGAGTCGGCGCCGTATGTGCCGACGTCGGTGGTGGCGGGCGAGCGGGCATTTCTCTGGTGGGACAAAGGCGCGGTGACGTGTATCGACATTGCCGACGGCAAGGTGCATTACAAGAACCGCGTGCCGGGCGGGTACTCCGGTTCGCCCGTGCGGGTGGGCAGTCGCATCTTTTGCATCAACGACGACGGCGAAGTGATCGTGCTGGCAGCGGAGCCGGAGTTCAAGGTCCTCGCCCGCAATTCGCTGGGCGATTACAGCCGGGCGACGCCGAGCATCGCGCTGGGCCGCATGTACCTGCGGACGTACTCGTCGCTGGTGTGCATCGGTGGAGAGCCCTCGGCCGAGACGGCTGCGGGCAAGTAGTAGGGCGGTGTGCAGACCAAACCTGCACCGTTACACGGACATTCCTGTCTGTGCGTAGCCGCCGGTAGTTGTGCCCCCCCCTCTCCCCGGCCCTCTCCCCGCGGGGGAGAGGGAGCCTTGGCCGTGACTGAATTCGCGAGAATTCAGACTGCCCCAGGCTCGGCTGAACACTTACGTAGGGTCCGCTGTGCGGACCAATTGTGCTCGGTGGCACAGACATTCCTGTCTGTGCGTAGACGCCGTGTTGATTGTGCACCCCCTCTCCCCAGCCCTCTCCCCGCGGGGGAGAGGGAGCCTTGGCCGTAGCTGAAATCGTGAGAATTCAGACCTGCCCCAGGCTCGGCTGAACTCTTGCGAGTCCAGCTACAGATCGTGGCACGGACGTGTGTACCTCGCTGCCACACACCTTCGCTGCCCCACGCCACGGTTCGCACAGCAGACTCTACACGCGGTGGGTGCGCTCTTCGGCCAGGCCGTAGCGGCGGATCTTGCGGTCCAGCGTGGATCGCTCGATGCCCAGAATGCCGGCCGTCTGGCTCTTGTTCCAGCCGGTCGACTTGAGCGTGGCGAGAATGTGGCGCGATTCCAGATCGGCCAGCGAGAGCGGCTCGTAGCCACGCGCGCTATAGCCGGCCACTTCGCCCGTGTCACCGGCGGTGTTGAGCGTGGTGAGGGCGAGATCGTCGTGATCGATATACCCGCCCTGAGCCAGCACGACCGCGCGCTCGATGACGTTCTTCATCTCCCGCACGTTGCCCGGCCAGCGGTAGCGGATCATCTCCTCGACGGCTCGCGGCGTGAATCCCTGGATCTTGCGGCCCGTCTCGGCATTGAATCGCTGCAGGAAGTACTCGGCCAATTCCGGTATGTCCTCGGTCCGCTTACGGAGCGCCGGCACGATGATCTCCAGCACGCGCAGGCGGAAGTAAAGGTCGCGGCGGAAGCGCCCCTCGGCGACGTCCTTCTCCAGATCGCGGTTGGTGGCGGCGATCACCCGCACGTCGACCTTGATGGCCTCGCTCCCGCCGACGCGCTCGAACGGATGGCCTTCCAGCACGCGGAGAAACTTCGCCTGTATGGTGGGGCTCATCTCGCCGATTTCATCGAGCATCAACGTGCCCTGGTGAGCCGCTTCGAACTTGCCGATCTTGCGATCGGTGGCGCCGGTAAAAGCGCCCCGCTCATGCCCGAACAGCTCGCTTTCCAGCAGTGTTTCGGACAAGGCGGCGCAATTCAGGCACACAAACGGCCGCTTGCGGCGCGGGCTGGAGTAGTGCACCGCGCGGGCGACCAGTTCCTTGCCGACTCCGCTCTCGCCACGGATGAGCACCGTGGCGCGGCTGGGAGCGGCGCGGGCGATCTCCTGCGCGACGCTCTTCATGATCGCGCTACCGCCGATGATATCGCTCTGCACGCCCAGCCGCTCGCGAAGCTGCAGGTTCTCATCGCGAATCTGGTTCAGGTTCTCCGCAAGTTCCTGGCGCCGGCTGAGGTTGGCCACCGCTACGGCCACCGTGTCGGCGACCGCCAGGGTGAACTCCAAATCGTCCGGGTCGAGCGCGCGGCCGGCGTCGGTTGAGTAGAGATGAATCAGCCCGATCACTTTGCCGGCATGGCGAATTGGGGCGCACATGACGCTGGTGGCGTGGATCTCGCCCTTGCTGTCACGGCTGCCCAGCGTGCTGTCGTCCATCACGTTGCGAGCCAGCACTGCCTGGCCGTCGCGGAGCACGGTCCGCGCGACGAACGGCGAGACGCGGTGATACGTGTGCTCGGTGTCCGACCGCGAGGCGATGATCTCGAGCGATTCCTCGTTCGCTTCACCGGCGACCCGATCGCGCGGGACCAGCAAAAGTCCTCCGGCGTCGATCTGTGTGCTTTCGAACAGTCCCCCCAGTGCCAGGTTCGCCAGCGAAACGACGTCGGTCGATTTGGCGAGCTCGAACGCCAGGCGGCACAGCTTGGCCGCAGCGCGGCCTATCTTCGGGATGGCGACCTGCTCGTCCTCGGGTTCGTCGGCCGGACCGAGCAGGCGGCTTTGTACGCGGCGGTGCGTGATCGTGGTCGGCTCGTACAGCTCCAGCACGTTGGCGCTATCTGAGGGCGGAGCGCCGGAGCCGTCGTCCTTGCGAAGCGCTCCGCTGGCGTCGGGGAAGGCCTTGGACAGGTCGTTCACGAAGGCCAGCATCGAATTGCCGATGCTGATGATGTCGCCCGGCTCGAGCGTGTGATCGGTGGTGATGCGGTCGCCGTCGATCATCGTGCCGTTGCGGCTTTCCAGGTCGCGAAGCATCCAATGATCCTGCGAATGGAAGATCTCCGCGTGATTCCGGCTGCAGCGTTCGTCCTTGATGACGATCTGGTTGGTCGGAGCCCGCCCGACGGTGACCGCCTCGCCAGGCACCAGGCGATAAACGTCCGTCCACTTCGAGCCTTCACGGATGACCAGATACGCAACCATTGGTCAGAAACGACCTCCCGACGACCAGAGATCCGGGATGAAACGCAGCGCGCAGGCCGGAGCCGGCCCCAAAAGGCTTTGCCCGCTGAGGAGCGAGCCTTCGCTCTAATCTTCCACCTTATTCCCTCGGGGGGCAAATGTACATCGCTGCCTGGCGGCGGTCGGTGGCCTGTTTCCAGGGAAATTGTGGTGAGTAGGAACTGGTCGGGGGCTCCGGACAAGCCGCGGAATAAGCTCGCCCCCATTCCACGAATACCGATTCAGCTTCGGCTCGTCTTAGGCTCTGTTGGCCTTGTCCGTGTCCTTTCCGCTCGCCCGTTTTCAGGGGAACACAGCCTAAGGAGTCGCTATGAAGAATTGTTGAAGATGGGCAGTCTAGTAATTATGCTGGAAAAGTCGGTGCTTTTAGCGCCGGGTGCTAAACTAGAGAAGAGCCACCTCCGGCCGATCGCTTATCTGGCTTTCCGACGGCCTCGTCCATGTCGATGCGGCCGCTCGACTCAAGGAGAAACTGCTATGCGGAGCCCCAATTGGGCAGCCTGTCGTTTGGGAACGCGCCTCGTCCTGGTGGCGATGCTCGCGGTCGCGACCCTGGCCGGCGGAACACTGTGGGCCGGGTTTGTTCAGGCGCCCGCGGTCGGAGGCATCAGCATCGACGGCAGCGGCGTGGTCTCCAACCCGCTGGTCGCCGATCAACAGCAGTTGCTCACCTTTCGCGAGACGGCCTTGGAGGAGATCCCCGGCGACTTGAACCAGTACACGCCGCTGCGCAAGGTCTCTTTGCGGCGGCTTGATGAAGCGATTCGCAAGCACAGCCGCACGCAGCCCTTCCCGTTGCCGCAGGAGATCATCTACCTGGCCGGGCTTCAGCGGATCGAGTATGTGTTCGTCTATCCCGAGCAGCGCGATATTGTCATCGCCGGGCCGGCCGAAGGCTGGCAGGTCGACGAGTTAGGGAACCTGGTCGGAGTCACGACGCAGCGGCCGGTGCTGGCCCTGGACGATCTGATGGTGGCGCTGCGGACCGCGCGGACCACCAACGGAACCGGCATCACCTGTTCGATCGATCCGACGGACGAGGGCGTGCAGCGGCTGCGCGGGCTGATGAGCCAGCTTCAGACGATCGGCAATCCGGCGGTGACGATGCAGCGGATCGAAGAAGCCCTCGGCCCGCAAAATGTAACCGTGACGGGCGTTCCCGCGACGACGCACTTCGCACGGGTGCTGGTCGGGGCGGACTTCCGTATGAAGCGGCTGGCGATGGACTTCGAACCCGCGCCGATCCGCGGGCTGCCCAGCTTCCTGGAGATGATCGACGCGGCGCCGCGCGGCGGGCAGAACGTCATGCCGCGCTGGTGGCTGGCGGCCAAGTACGACCCGATCGTGACTGACGGCGACGGCTTGGCGTTTCGCTTCACCGAGACACGCGTGGAGTGTCTCACCGAAGATGACGCCGTGGCCGCGGACGGCTCGCGGCAAGCGACCGGGCGGAAGAATGCCATGGCCCAGCGCTGGGCGGAGTTGATGACCGAAAAATACGACGAGTTGGCTCAAGAAGACTCGGCCTTCGGGCAGCTTCGCAGCATCATGGACCTGGCCGTGGTCGGGGCGCTGCTGCAGAAGGAGGGCCTCGTCGAGTTCGCCAATCTGGAGATTCCCGCTCTGATGCACGAACAGCAGGTCGTGCAGTTCACTGCTCCGCGACGCGTTGCCAGCAAGGCGAGCTTCGTCAAGAAGGGCCGCAACTGGATCATCAGCGCCTCGGGCGGTGTGAAGTTCGCCCCCTGGCAGATGGCCGACGAGTTGCACGAAGACGATGCCGTTCTTGAAGACCGCAAGCAGGCCGAGAACGCGGCCGACCGCTGGTGGTGGAACTGACGGCGGTATCGCCACTGCAAAGCTGACTCAGCTACTCCTTCTCGCCGTAGCGGAGCGGAAGTCTGAGTTTTGCGTGTCACTGCCGGCCCCTCCAGCAGGCAGGCAGCGGCTCGAGAAAGCCGCCGCGGCCGAGCGTCACTCGACGAATTCCTCGTCGGCGTCGGAGGCGTGTAGCGAGATTTCATCCGCGTCTTCCAGGCGCCGGACGATGTCGACGATCTGCTGTTGCGTCTGCTCGACCGACGAGAGCTTAACCGGCCCGAGATACTCCATTTCCTCGCGCAGCAGGTCGCCGGCGCGCTTCGACATATTGCCGAGGATGCGCTCCTTAAGCTCTTCGCTGGCCCCTTTGAGCGCCATGGCCCATTGCGAGCTCTCAACGTTCTTCAGGACGTTCTGGATGTCCTTGTCGGAAAGCTTGGCGATATCGTCGAAGACGAACATCAGCCGGCGGATCTCCTCGACCAACTCCGGACTCTCCTGGGCGAGGTTCTCCAGCAGGAGGCGCTCAGTGGCGCGATCAGTGACATTGAGTACTTCGGCCACCGCGGCGACGCCGCCCGCATTTTCGAAGCTCTGGCTCATCACGCTGGACATGCGGTGTTCCAGGCCCATTTCGACCTCTTGAATGATCTCGGGATTGGTTTGGCCCATCGTCGCGACGCGGCGCACTACCGCCAGTTGGCGCTCCGGCGGCAGACCGCTGAGGATCTCAGCTCCGAAGGACGGCGGCAAGTGCGAGAGGATCAGTGCGATCGTCTGCGGATGCTCGTCGATGATGAACGTCAGAATGTTCTGGCAGTCGACCTTCTGCAGAAAGCCGAAGGGGAGCGCTTCGATGGACTGGCGCACCGTGTCGAGCGTACCGGAAGCATTCTTGCCCAACACCTTTTCGACCAGGCTGCGGGCCAGGTCGAGTCCGCCGGAGCCGCCCATTGTCGCCGGGTTGGCGTCGGCGAATTCATGGATGACACTGGTTTGCTCATCGGCGCTGATCGAATTGATCTTGGCGATCTCGATTGAAACCAGTTCCACCTGCTTGGGCGTAAGCTTGGCCAACAGTTGCACGGCCTCCTCTTGAGGAAGGCTCATCAGCAAAACGGCGGCCTTGCGAACTTCGGCGGTACTGGACACGCAGTAGCTCCTGACATGGTCACGGCTGCTAGCACGCAGCAGCCGCACAGCTTCTCTGGCTGGCCCGGTATCGTCAACCACTGCCGGTGGACTTGAGAGGAATTGGGAAAGACGCGGCCCGGGCAGTTTTGCCGACTCCCTCTCCCGCCGAGAAAAAGGTCGGCGAGAAGGGGGTACACCAACTCAGCCGAGCAAAGCCGGCTCAGCACAGAGAAGAATGTCTGTGCCTCCATTGGCTCATTATTCGTCGTGCATTTCGACGACGGCGACCTGGCCGAAGCAGTCATCGACTTCGACTTCGATTTGGGCGGGACGGGCACCGGTGCGGTCTTCCAGGTCGACCAGCAGTCGGCGGCCGATGAAGCGAGCCAGCATTTCGCTGGTCGTGTTGGGGACCGGCAACAGGATGCAGTCGTTGCGGGGAAAGACCCAGCGGCGATCCTCGAACGTCACCTCCACTTCGCGCTGGCCCGGCGTGACCTTGATCTTGGGGTGATCGGTCGGCAGCAGCATGTGGTGGTCCAACTCGTCGACGATTGTCTTGAGCGTGTCTCGCAGCACGATGTAGTCGACCACGTAATGGTTTTCATCAAGCTCGCCGAAGACCTCGGCCGCCACGCGATAGTTGTGCCCGTGCAGCCGCTCGCAGATGTCGCCATCAAAGGTAATGAAGTGTGCGGCACTGAAGACCAGGTAATCTTTGCTGATGCGAACGCGGTACGATTCAGCCACGGAAACGGCCTCGGCGAAAAAGGGGAATCGCTGCCACTGTGCGGGGCGAAAACGCGAAGGAAGGTTCTGATTGCCACAGCCGGCCCGGGGAAGCGCGCGGGCAGCGTTACAAAGGGCTCATTGTACCGCGCCGCGGTCGGGCGACGATCCCAGTTCGAATCGGAATGGCGGCTGCAGCATCCGCCTGCGGAGTGCCACGAACAGACCGGCGGCAATGAAGTCGGCGGTCGTGCCGGGATTGCGGCGATGGCCGTCGGCGCGCAGCCAGAAGTCCAAGTCGCCAAGCGCCTGCAAGTACTTCGAATCGCCGGGACGGCCGCTCGCCAGAACAGTCGCCGCGCGGTCGGCTGACTCTTGGGCCACTTCGGGGCCGCACTTGCGGGCGATCAGGCTGTCGGGCATTTCACTCATCAGCCGCAATTGCACGTGAACGATCGCCTCGCCGAGTTCACAGCCAACGCGACTCGCTTCGTCCAACCACGGCACCACGCGGTCCAGCACGTCCGTGAAGCCGGAGACGTACTGCCGCGCCACTGCATCGCGCTGGGCGGCCAACTGCATCGCCTCGGCCAATGACAACTCGGGCGGCCGCGACACATCACCCTGGGCCACTTCTCCCAGGCCGCCGGGACGCGCGACGCGGATGGCTTCGTAAACAAGCTCCACGTCTGAGCTGTCCGCCGCACAGAGAATGGCTTCGACGCCAAAGTGCAGATCGACATCGCGCGGCACCGCCGCCAGCGGCGCCAGCAAGAGCACCGTGCCGAGGTTGGTGTTCGTCGAGACGGCTTGCCGCGTGGCGAGGATGGCATCCAGGACGGTCTCGCCCAACGAGCGCATGCGAGCCTTCTCCATGACCGGGCCGATCACCGCTGCGCTGGCAAGCAGGTCAGGGTAGCGCAGGTCGTCGAAATCCGCACCGCGGTAGACGTTTCCCGGCTTGGGAGCGGTCGCTTCGAAGATGCACGCCAGCGTCGCGCACGTACCTATCGACCACTTGGGGGCGTTAGCGGACATTGCGCGTAGCGCTCACTCGGTCAAGCCGGCTCGTTTCATTCAAAGGCGTATCCGCCAGAAAGTCCTCGACCAGCTTAATGATCTGCTCGGGCACTTCTTCGAGCACCCAGTGGCCGGCATCTCCAAACCGGTGTACGCGTGCCTGCGGGATCAACTCGCGGAACTTGTCCAGACATGCCGGCGTGAAGCACCAGTCGCGCATGCCCCAGATTAGCTGCCACGGGCGATCGCCCAAAGATGGCAGTTCAGATTCGATGCGGGCCAGCGTCTGATAGGTCGGATGAGCGGGCGAAGCGGGAATGTCCTCGACGAAGCGATAGATGGCCTCGCGGCGCTTCCAGCTTCCGTACCCAGCGAGATAACCCGCACGGACCGACGGAGAAAGAGAGCGACGATCGGCGACGGCCATATGAAAGGCGGCACGCAGAAACAAGTTCATCCCCTGCACGACCAGTCGGCCCAGCAAAGGTGTCCGGCAGACGCGTATCCGCCAGGGGATATACCAAGGACGAAACGCACCTGTGTTCAGCAGCACCACTCTGGCGTACCGGTCCGGTGATGCGAGCGCTGCGCCCAGCCCGATAGCGCCGCCCCAATCCTGGGCCACCAGCGTCACCTGACGCAGATCGAGCCGCTCGACCAGTCGGGCGAGATTGTCAATGTGATCTTGAAGTCGATACGGCCACCCGGTGGGACGGTCGCTCATTCCACAGCCGAGATGATCGGGCGCAACCAGCCGATGCTTCCCCCGCCAGGCGCGAAGCGGCTCTCGCCAGTGAAACGACCACGTCGGGTTGCCGTGGACGAACAGTAGCGTCTCCGGCGCGGCGGCATCCGCCCGGGGCCGCTCGTCGACATAGTGCAGCCGATGCCCGTTGATCTCCATCTCACTGGAGGCGAAGGAGAACAGCGATCGCCAGTCTCGCGGATCAGGCATGTCCGTCTCGTGCCACCGTGCTAACTCCAGCCGTGCGATGCCAACAAAAGCGGCATTGTAGCACGTTCGACAAGATGGTGGCACAGACATTCCTTTCTGTGCCACCTGTGTAACTATGCACGTCACTGGGCATTGGCCGTCGAAGCAAGCTGCTGCCAGAACTCTCGGGCGCGTCGCTGCTCGGCGACCAGGGCTTCCTTCTGCGCCGGATCGTCCAATTCATCCAATTCAATCGACGCGATGCGCTGGTCGATCCAGTCGACAAAGAACTGCGCCGAGGTGCGGCTGACGCGAGGCTTACCGTCGAACTCGACGTAGTACGGACCCGTGGAAGCGAGCCGATACGTCTTTTCGTTTTCCGTCACGGCCCGCACCAGGAACCAACCGCTTTCGTCGAACGTCACCGGCGGCAGGCGTCCGCCGGAAGCGGCGAACTGGTCGAGGCGCACTTCCGCCGCCACGCGGCCGTTTTTGACGATTTCGAGATAGGCGATCTTTTCCCGCGTATGCAGCGAGAGCCCCACTTGCAGCTCCAGTTGCTCTCCGGATCGGGCCTGGAAGACATGCCCCGGCGGATGGCCCTCGACCTGCGGCACCAGCAATGGTCCGTTGGTCACGACCACGCGTCCCGCCCGCAGCCCCTCCCACCACTGTTGGTAGTCGAGCTGCTCGCCGCAGTACACGTACACGCGGTTGTAACCGACCGGGTTGGGATGCACGCCGGAGGCACTGCCGGCAGACGGGGGAATCCGCAGGCCGCAGTCGAGCACGTGGTAGTAGATGTCCTGCGACCAGCGGCCGTTGCCGTGCGGCGAAGGGTAGGCCTCCTTATCGCGAGGGCGGCCCCAGGCCTCGTTGTCGAGCATCTCGCTGCGCCACATGTGGTTGTTCACCAGGCCGATCGAGTCGACCTGCCCGCTGGCCAGCCACACCGGCACGTCCCACCAGAACGGCTTTTCGACGTCGACGTGCACGTCCGCTTGCTGCCGCGCGAGCTGGAGAAAGTGCAAGGCTGAGGGGTAATTGCGACCGGCGGTACTCAAATCGAGCGGCTGGTCGAGATTGAAGTAGAGCAGGGCGCCGCCGGCCCGTTCGTCTTCACCGGCCATCGCACGGTAGAAACGGTCGCCGTCGAACCGGACCACTTCGGCGGAGCGCCGGGGCGAGGATCTGTTGTTGCCGTTGGCGTTCCACCAGGTGATCACCGGGGCCACGTGCAGGTCGTCCGCGCGCATCAACAGCTCGATCTGTTCAGGATCGCGATGCACGTGCAGTTCGCCCGACCACCAGCCCGATTTGCTCATGTCGACGTAGCGCGGCAGTTCGATCGTCTGCTCCCCACTGGAAGTACGGTCGATCTGGAAATGGCCGGACATCGTTGTGTATTCCGGCCCGCGTTCCATCTCGAAGCGGTACGTGCCGGGCCGCACCTTGAGCGTCAGTTCGCCGTCGATGCAGAAGTGGTCTCGCCAGAAAACGGTGCCGGGCGGCTGTACGGATCGATTCCGCGAATCGAGCAGGTGCATGCGAGCGGCGATCGGTTGCTTCGTCTCGGCATCCACAACGCGCAGGCGCAGTTCGCCACGGCTGGACTGCCCGGCGGCCGGCGTGGCTGCTGCTACGCAAAGCGCGAGCAATAGGGCCATCCCGCTACGCCCGCGCCTCTCTACGATTAGGACAAGCCGCCGGCGGAAGATCATCAATCGTCGCTCCCGGTTGAGTGCATCGGACGAAGTCGCATCGACAGTCATGCACGATCAGCGCGCTGCGGATCTGCCGACGCTGCGCGTGGACGCGTTTTTCGCGGAGAGGCTATCCGCACAGGCAAGCCGCGGCCCTTTCGGCAAGTCTACCATACCGCGAAACTGGTCGATTTACCCCACAGAAGCTGGCCTGCGGGAGGTCTCTTGCGGCGGCATGGCTGACTTGCCCGCCGCTTGAAGTTCGGTCGATGGCCGCCCTAGAATACTTCAAGCCCAAGAACAGCACCCATAAGTCACGACGAGCCGAAGAGCAGGTCGCCCCGCATGGCTAAGGACCATTACAAAACGCTGGGAGTCAGCCGCACCGCGACTAAAGAGGAGATTCAGAAGGCGTATCGCACCTTGGCCCGCAAACACCACCCGGACCTTAATCCCACCGACAAAGAGGCGAAGAAGAAGTTCCAGGACATTCAGGCGGCGTTCGATGTCCTGAACGACCCGCAGAAACGCGAGAAGTACGACCGATTCGGGCCCGAGTTCGAGTCAATGGGGCAGGGCGGACCGCAGGGAGGCGGACCTTATTCATGGACACCGCGGGGCGGCGGCCCGCAGGAGTTCGACTTCTCCGACGTGTTCGGCGAGCGAAATGCCGGCGAGGGGGCGGGCGGGTTCGGGGATTTTTTTCGCCAATTCCGCCGCGCCGGTGGGGGTGCGGGTCCTCAAACCCACATCGCGCCCAAGGGTGCGGATATCGAGCACGAACTGCCAGTTCCCTTCGCGTCCGCAGTCTCCGGCGGTGAGGCGCAGGTTTCCGTGCGGCGCCAAAGCGGCAAGGTCGAGACGATCAACGTCAAGATCCCGGCCGGCATCGAGGACGGGCAGAAGATTCGCCTCCGAGGGCAGGGCGAGCCCGGCACCGCGGGTCGGCCGGCCGGAGATATCCTCATCACGGTCCGCGTCAGCGAGCATCCCTATTACACGCGGCGCGGCAATCGTCTGGAGGTCGTGCTGCCGGTGACGTTGGCCGAAGCTGCGCTGGGGGCGAAGATCGATCTTTCCACGCCCCGCGGCACAATCCGGCTGACTGTACCGCCGGGAACTTCCAGCGGCAAGAAGTTGCGCGTAAAAGGGCAGGGAGTGGCCGCGGCAGGGCGTCCGCCGGGCGATCTGGTGGCCGAGGTACAGATCGTTCTGCCGTCGCATCTTGACGAGGAGGATCGAGCCGCCATCGAGAAAATCGGCAGCAAGCACCCGCAGGACCCCCGCGCGAATCTTCGCTGGTAAGTGCGCACATGTTCCGGCATCTCCGCCAACACACATTATCGGCTTGTCAGTTCGCCATGGTGAGCGTCCTCATGCTGCCGGCCACGCAGACGGATGCCGCCGGGGCACCCGATCTGGCACCTCGTCTCGCCGGCATGACCGCTGTCTTGTCGCTTGTTCTGCTTAGCGCGCTGTTATTGGTGGTCGTCCTGTTGGTCGGCCGCCACACGAGAAGGCTGGTACGCCAACAGCGCCACCAGGGCCCCAGCGGTCGAGTCGGCCCCAGCGACTGGGACCCTCGCCCCTGGTCCGAGCCCCGCGGCGGCGGTCATCCGCCGGAGAGCGACACCGCCGAAGGCGACTCATCCGATGACTAACCAGCGACTCCTCAAGGAGGACCGCCTGTTGCAGGGCGGCCAGTTTCAGCGAGTGTACCGGCGGCGGTGCCGCGTTCGCGACGAGATGCTGTTGATGCACGCAAGTGAGAATGGGCTTCAGAAAAGTCGGTTGGGGCTGAGCGTGTCTCGCAAGGTCGGAAAGGCCGTGCAGCGGAATCGGTGGAAGCGGCTTATTCGCGAGGCATTCCGCCAGCAGAAGAAGAACTTGCCTCAGGGCATCGACATGGTCGTTTCACCGCAAGGCGGGGGCGAACCCACGTCGGGCGACATCGCCAGGTCGCTGCTTTACCTGGCCATTCGCGCGGCGGCCAAATTGGGCAGGCAGGCATCATGAAGTTCCTCTGGGCGACCGTCGTAGGCCTCCCCTCGTGGCTGCTGATCGCGGGCGTGCGGTGCTATCAGGTAACGCTCAGCCCCTTCATTGGCAACCAATGCCGGTACTACCCGACGTGCAGCAGCTACTTCATCCAGGCGGTGCGGAAATACGGCGCGGCCTCCGGGGCGCTGCGGGGAATCTGGAGAATCTGCCGATGCCATCCGTTTCACGCCGGGGGATATGATCCGCCGTAGGCGAAGCTGTCACCGTCGCATCGCAAATGCAGGTCACATACAGCCGATCTCCTGCCTGCACAGACCGAAACGTCCGCGCTACGCTGGCGAATAACCTCGCTTGACCGACCAAAACCAAACCAGTAATCTCTGCGGCCTCTTACTACTCTTCTCTCGACTCTCGTTGGAACACCGTCGCGTCACAGCGGCTGCATAGAGGCAGCGCTTCGGCTGCACTCGTAGGCAGGCGTCGGCGCGCCATGGATGGAGCGCACACCGGCATGAGATGGTGTACCGCCGTTACGATCTGCATGTTGACGTCGCTGGGTTGCAGCGGACCAGTGATACGGCCGCAAAGCCCGGAAACGCAAGATTTGTCCGATACCGGGGTCATGCTGCTGGGCGAAATGACCGGCAGTTACGGGACCGACTACGTTCAGGTCGAGGCGGTTTCGATGGTCACCGGCCTGGAAGGCACAGGCGGCGATCCAGGACCGTCGCCACAGCGGGCTTCGCTGTTGGGCGAAATGCAGCGACGCCATGTCGCCGAGCCAACGAAGCTGCTCGCTTCCAGAGACACCTCCCTGGTCGTCGTGCGGGGCTGGATGCGGCCCGGAATCCAGAAGGGCGATCGGTTCGACGTGGAAGTTCGCACGGCCAGCCGAAGCGAGACGTCGAGCCTGCGTAACGGGTGGCTGATGCCCACGCGCATGACGCAGTTGGCCGTGTTGGGCAACAACATCCGTAAAGGACATCTGCTGGCCTCGGCCGTTGGGCCGGTGCTGGTCGACCCGGCTGCCGCGGGTGAAGACGACCGGGCATTGCTCACTCAGGGACGCGTGCTGGGCGGCGGCGAGGCGCTCGAATCCCGCTCGCTGGGCCTGATCATGGACAGCCAGTACGCCAAGTTGCCGGTCAGCCAGCAGATCGGCCGCGCCATCAACGCGCGGTTCTTCACCTACATCCAGGGCCAGAAGCGGGGCGTGGCCACGCCGAAAACCGAGCAGTTCGTCGAGATCGTTCTGCATCCGCGCTACAAGGAAAACGTCGCCCGGTACATGCGGGTAGTGGCAAACATGCCGTACAAGGAAACGCCGCTGCAACATCAAAGCCGGCTCGATCTGCTGGCGCAGCAGCTTCTGGATCCGGTGACCACGGCGACCGCGGCGTTGCGCTTAGAGGCGATTGGCAGCGAAGCGGTGCCCATACTCAAACAGGGTATCGAAGCCAAGGACCCGGAAGTACGGTTTTACTCCGCCGAAGCGCTGGCGTACCTGGACGAGACCGATGCCGTGGAGCCGCTGGCGCGTGCCGCCCGGGACGAACCCGCCTTCCGCGTCTATGCACTGGCCGCGCTGAGTTCCATGCAGGACGCGATCGCTTACGACACTCTGTGCACGCTGCTGGACTCCAGCAGTGCCGAAACACGCTACGGCGCATTTCGCGCCCTGTGCGCCATGGATCACTACGAGGGGATCACTCGCGGCGAGAATTTGGGCGGGCAGTTCAGCTATCACATGCTGGACGTCGGTGGGCCGCCGATGATCCACGTTACGCGCAGCCATCGCCCGGAAATCGTGATGTTCGGAATGGAGCAGGTGCTGCGGCCGCCGCTGGTGTTGGACGCCGGGAAGTACATCATGGTCAACTCCAGCGTGTCCGATAGCCAGGTCACGGTCAGCCGCTTCGCACCGGGACAACCGGACCAGAAGCGGATCGTCTCCAATCAGGTGGATGAGGTCATTCGGGCGATCGTGGAACTAGGCGGCACCTATCCGGATGTTGTGCAGGCCCTTCAGCAAGCGCACGCGGCCGGCTCGCTGTCGGGCCGCTTCCGGGTGGACGCGCTGCCCGCGACAGGACGCGAGGTCGACCGCGAACTGTCCGGTCCGCCACAACCGTCGCGCAGCTTCGAAGTCGCCAATCCGCTGCCCGAGATG
The DNA here is from genome assembly GCA_040880125.1 of Pirellulales bacterium. Taxonomy (GTDB): domain Bacteria; phylum Planctomycetota; class Planctomycetia; order Pirellulales; family JBBDJB01; genus JBBDJB01. The sequence goes on from JBBDJB010000056.1 coordinate 92,764, forward strand.
TTTCAGCGGAAAGACTCGGACGGTGCCGGCAATCGGCATCCGGAAATCCCCGACGGAAATGCCGCAATTGCCCCGCGGAGCCTACAGCCTCGGATAGTCTCGTCTGGTAAAATACGGGACGTGAAGCCTGCCGGCCCCGTTGCAATCGGAAGGGACTGCTAAGGCCACGCCGCCGGCGCGTGTGGCAGCAGTCTCTTCCTGCAGATTTCCCGATGAAGGCCGGGCCGGGGTCGCCGCGACCGCATTTCGTGTTGGCACTGGACCGCGGCGGCTGACGGCAAGGCGGTCCATCTGCACAAACCCACTGCCTCGGCCGCAATCTCCTGTCGAGCCCCGTCAATCGCCCCATGCTCAAAGCGCTCGAACTGATCGGCTTTAAGAGCTTTGTCGACAAGACGCGCTTCGAGTTTCCTCCGGGCGTGACGGTCGTGGTCGGCCCGAACGGCTCGGGCAAGTCGAACGTCGTGGACGCGATCAAGTGGGTTCTCGGCGCGCAGAGCGTCAAAAGCCTGCGCGGCCGGGAAATGGCGGATGTGATCTTCAACGGATCGCCGGCCCGCCGTCCGATGAACACGGCCGAGGCGACGCTCACCTTCGACAACTCGAAGCGGATCCTGGCGGTCGACCAGGCGGAAGTCTCCGTCACGCGGCGGGTCTACCGCAGCGGCGAAGGCGAGTACCTGATCAATCGGCAGCCCTGCCGGCTGCGGGACATTCGCGATTTGTTTGCCGGCACCGGCATCGCCACCGAAGCCTACAGCATCATCGAGCAGGGCAAGGTGGACGTGATGCTCCAGTCTTCGCCCCGCGACCGCCGGGTCATTTTCGAAGAGGCCGCCGGCATCAGCCGCTTCAAGGCCAAGAAGCTGGAAGCGACCCGACGGCTGGAGCGCGTCGAGCAAAATCTGCTGCGGCTGTCGGACATCGTCGATGAGGTCGACAGCCGCTTGCGCAGCGTTCGCATGCAGGCCACCAAGGCGCAGCGGTTTCAGGAGTACACCGATCGCCTACAGGATCTGCGAACCCAGGTCGGCCTGGCCGACTGGCGGGCACTGTCGACCAAGATTGACGCCTTGGACGAGTCCCTCACGGGGCTGTGCTCCGAGCGCGATCGCCACGGCACCCAAATCGAAGCGATGGAGTCCGAAGCGCTGTCGCTGGAGACGAAGATCGCAGACGAGGAGACGGCGATTCGCGAAAGCGAGGCGCTCATTGCCCAGAACCGGGAGCGAATCGCCTCGCACGAGTCGACGATCGAGCACGAGCGCACGCGTTCGCGCGACCTCGAGGATGAGGTGCATCGCCATCGCCGGCAACTGGCGGCCATGCGGCACCGCGCCGGCAATCTCCAACAGCAGCTTCACGACACGCGCCAGGCGGTAGAAGAGGCCGAGTCGCAGTACGAGCAGGTGCGGCAGTCGCTGCGGCAGGACGACCAAGCACTGGCAGAGTTGACCCAGCAGTGGGACCAAGCCCGCCGGGAGGCAGACGCGCGGCATTCGCGGCACATGGAGTACTTGCGCCGCGCTGCTGAATTCGGCAATCGCATCAGCGCCCTGGAGTCTCAGGCGGAGGCCGCTCAGCAGGCCGCCGAGCGGTGCGCAACGCAGATCGCCGAGTTGGAGTCCACTCGGCAGCGCCTCCAGGATGAGTTTGAGGCCCATCAGGCCACCCAGCAGGAGTTGGCCGCCAAGGCCGAGTCGTGCGGACGCGAGCTGCGCGAAGCCCAGTCCACATTGGCCGACGCGCGCCGGCAGCTCAGTCGCGCAAACAAAGAGCTGGCTCAGCTTCAAGGCCGCTATACCGGTGCGAAGGAGCGGGCCGATCTGCTGGCCGAGCTGGAGCGGCGGCAAGAGGGCATGGGCGCCGGCGTCAAGCAGGTCCTCGTCGAGGCGCGGCAAAATCCACAGGGTATCTACCGCCACGTCCGCGGTATGGTGGCGGACCTCGTCCACGTCCATGTCGAAACCGCCCGGGTGATTGAAGTCGCCCTGGGGGATCGCGCCCAGGCATTGGTGGTGGCCGATGCGGGACAACTGATACAACAGCTCCAACAGCAGCCGGTGCAGTTTTCCGGACGCGTCAGCTTTTTGCCGCTGGAAGGCGAGGCGCCGGCCGACGCTGCTGATCGTGCCGACTTGACGGGCCGGACCGGCGTGCTGGGAAGAGCCGACAGCTTCGTCCAGGCGCCGGCCGAACTGGCCTCGTTGGTGCGCCGCCTGCTGGGGCGGACTTGGCTGGTCGATCATCTCGATCGCGCACTTGCGCTGGCGGAGGGGCCGGGACGCGGCGCGAACTTCGTCACGCTTGCCGCAGAACTGCTCGCCGCCGATGGCACGATCTCGCTGGGGCCACGAAAGGTCTCCACCGGTATCATCTCGCGCCGTAGCGAACTGCGAGCCCTGCAGGAGCAGATCTCGGAACTGGCCAAGGCAATCCATCAGAGCGAGACCACTGTAGCCGACCTCGAATCACAGATCGCCCGTCAGGACGGGCAGGTGCAGCAGCTCGGCGAGGAGCACGAGCGGCACGCCGGCGCGCTATCCGATCAGCGGCTTAAAACCGCCGCGTCAGAGGAGCGCCTGGAGCAGCTCGACCGGCAACACGCTACGCTGAGCCAGGAACACTTAGCGGCCAATTCACAGCAGGAATCGGCGACGCGGCAGCTTGCCGCCGTCCGCGACCAGCACGAGCAGAACGAGACGCAGCGAGTTTCCCTGGAGAAGCAGCTCGACGACGATCGTGCCGAGCTCGATGCCCTGGGAAAGCGCCGTGCCGCCCTGCAGCAGAACTCGACCGGCCACCATGTCGCTGTGGCCAAGAGCGAGCAGCGGTTGGACGGGCTGCGCGACCAACTTCGCCAACTCCAGCACGATCAACAGGAGCGGAGCCACGTCCTTGCCGAGCATCGTACGCAACTTGCTAGTTGCCTTACTCGGTTGGAGCAGTCCCAACGAAATACGCTGTCCGCGGAGTCGGAAGTCGCCGAGCTGTACCTCCAAAAAGAGAATCTAGCGGCGGCCACCGTCGAACGGGTGAACCAGCGGGAGTTTTGCCGCACGCAGCGAAACGACATTGACAGCCAATTGCGCGACATCCGCCAGAAGCTGCGGGCAGTGGAGAATCAAGTTCACGAGAAGGAGATGGACCGCAGCCAACTCGACCACGATCGAACCACGTTGTCGGACCGGCTGCGCGAGGATTACGGGATCGAGATCGGGCAGGTGCATGAGGCGGAAACCGCCGAAGAGCTCCGGCAGCGCGAGCAGGTCGAGCAGGAAATCGGCGACCTGCGCCGCAAAATTCAGAATATCGGCGGGGTCAACCTGGAAGCTTTGGACGAGCTTCAGGACTTGGAAAGCAGGCACGCACTGCTCTCGGCGCAGCACGAGGATCTCACCAGGGCGAAGTCGTCGCTCGACCAGATCATTGGCAAGATCAATGCTGACAGCCGGAGGCTGTTCGCAGAAACGCTCGAGACGGTGCGAGGACATTTTCAGTCGCTGTTCCGCAAACTGTTCGGCGGCGGCCAGGCGGACATCGTGTTGGATGAAGGCGCGGACGTCGACATTCTGGAAAGCGGCATCGAGATCGTGGCCCGGCCGCCCGGCAAGGAGCCCAGCAGCATCTCGCTGCTCTCCGGCGGAGAAAAGACGCTGACTTGCGTGGCGCTGCTGCTGTCAATCTTTCGCAGCCGGCCTAGCCCCTTCTGTGTGTTGGACGAGGTGGACGCCGCCCTGGACGAAGCCAATACCGAGCGATTCATCGGAGTGATCACTGAATTCCTTTCGTCGACGCAATTCGTGGTCGTCACGCATAAGAAGAAAACGATGACCGCCGCGGACACGCTCTACGGCATAACGATGCAGGAGTCGGGCATCTCCAAGCGGGTGTCGGTTCGGTTCGAGGACGTCAGCGAAGACGGGCACATCAGCGAGTCGGCCATCGAAGCCAACCGTCAAGAGGCGAGCGCCACGTCCGACTCAGTCGAGGACGACGAGACGCAGGCCGCCTGATCCGCAACGTGGCACAGACAATCCTGCCTGTGCACTTCCCGGTGGCACAGACATCTCTGTCTGTGCCTATCCGCACGGCGGGCAAGTGCGCCGTGTCACCAGGTGGCCAGGGCTGGAGGCGCCAAGCGTCACGCCCCCATGTCACCCCTCACGAAGTTATCACCCGCACAACCGGCACGACCGGAAGCCACGGCGCGGCGTGCTCAGTTTTGCCAATCGTGACCGGCTTCCAAAACAGAGGCTTCGGCAGGTTCGATACCGGCATCGCGATCGGTTCGGCCCATACGACTAGCGAAACTTTCTAAAGTCGCACCCCCGAATGATTCGAAACTAACTCTCGGAAGGATCGATCCGCCCGGCCCGGGGCCAGACCTGGTTTTCGGATTGGACGGAACGATCCGGTGGGGGGGAACCTGCCTTGAGGACATGCCTCATTAAGTCGTGCGCACACCGCGAAAGCGGCGGTGGCAAGACTTTCTGCACAACTCTCCCAGTTCCATGCGGAAGTTCGCCGAACGGCTGGTTTGGCTAAGAAGGGTTTGGTTGGAGCGGTTGCGAGGCAATCGTCCCATTTTACGAATTTTAACCAAATTCCGACTAGCTAGCTTGCCGATTGATCCATCGGAGGCGCGGATCAGAGGGAACTGAGCCAGAGCCGCAAGAAGCGATAACGGAAGGCCCCGACCCAGAGCATTTGTCCCAAGAGCGTCCTCTCCCACAGCCGGCTGGACGGACCGGAAAATTGGACGCGCAAGGGTGGCAGATCAAGGGGCGTTGACATCCCGCAACGGCAAATGACCGATGCGGAGCTCAACCAGACACCTAGCGAGAGTAATGGAGAGCCCGTGATGAAGGTCTTCACAACTGGTCAGGTCGCAAAGATCTGTAAAGTGGCACCGCGCACTGTCAGCAAATGGTTCGACTCAGGCCGGCTCAAAGGTTACCGCATCCCCGGTTCACAAGACCGACGGATTCCGCGGGAATACCTGATCAAGTTCCTCAAGGAGCACGGGATGCCCCTTGGTGACTTGGAAGACGAGGCCATGGCGAAAGTGCTGATCGTGGCTCAGGATCAGGTCCTGATCGAGAACCTGAAGCGCGAACTTCCTATCGAACGGTCCTTTAAAACTTCGACGGCCGCGAGCGGCTTCGAGGCTGGGATTCAGTCGGAGAGCTTTCACCCCGACTGCATCATCGTGGACTTTTCGATCGGCCAACTGGAAGCCGTGCAAATTTGTCAGAACCTGCGGCGAAATCCCGACTTCGCCGATACGATTCTGATTGCCCTGCTGCCGGACGACGGCAACACGGCTAGCTTCGACCGCTCCGCCATCAACGAAACGTTTAAGAAGCCGTTCGACGCCGCCCTGTTGGCCGAGCGACTCCGCACGTTGATCGGCGCGAAGAAGGAACTGGTATAAGGGGAGCGTTTCCGACAGGATGGCTCTCCATTCGCCGGCGAAGTGAACAGCCCGTCGCGGCAGACCCCCGCGACGGTTCGCGATAAACGGATCGGATGAACTCGGCGATCCCGCATGAACTGCGCCGGCTCCCATCGCGTGGAGCCGGCAAAATCGAGCATCTTGTAAAATCCGGGACAGTTGAATGAGTCAACTGCCAAGGGCGGCTGGGCTCTCCCGGGCCCAGCGTCCTGTCCCGACTTCTCTCGCGCCGCTTCCGTCTCGTCCGCTTCCCGGCGCTGATCCTTCTCCGCAGCCCTAGTTCCCTCGGCTCCGCGCTTCGGCAGGCCGCCATCGTGTCGCAGGCCGCCTGCGACTTCAGCGACGACGCGGCAGTTAATGCTGCCCGCCCTGCTGCGGTTGTGCTTTTCAGAGGCGTTACGCTCCGCAAGCGCAGCGCGCTAACGGCGGCATCCACGCCCGCCGGAAGCACCCATGTCGGCCGGATTGCGGAGATCGACGCTTGCTGGCGCGGCTTGCGCGGCCCCTCGACGAACTTGCGACTTCAGCGCTAGAATAGACCCGTCTTGCACCGGGCGAGCATTCCCCATTTCCACTTGCACTGCGTCCCAGACATGAACCCACTCAGCCATTTCGACGAGCACGGGGCCAGTCGCATGGTCGACGTGTCGGAGAAGCAGCCGACACCTCGGATTGCGCGGGCGAGCGGCCGCGTGCGGATGGCGCCGCAGACGCTCGACATGATCCGCGATCGCAAGCTCTCCAAGGGCGACGTGCTGGAAGTGGCTCGCCTGGCGGGAATCATGGCCGCCAAGCGGACCAGCGATTTGATTCCCCTGTGCCACCCGTTGCCCCTGGACAGTGTGGAGATCGCCTACGCGTTTCCCGACGACCAGACCATTACGATCGAGGTGCGGGCTGCGGTCACCGCCCGGACGGGCGTCGAGATGGAAGCGCTCACCGCCGTGAGCGTGGCCGCCCTGACTATTTACGACATGTGCAAGGCCGTCGACCGCGGCATGTCGATCCACGAGGTCCGCCTCGACGAGAAGTCCGGAGGTCGCAGCGGTCACTACCTTCGTCCCGAGCCGGGTTCCGCCGCTGAAAGGAATCGATGAGCCAGGTTGCCCCCGATGCGAATCCGGCCCGCCAGCAGTTGGCGCGGCTGTTCTCTCCGATCGAGAAGGAGCTTGTCCGCGTGGAGCGGCGACTCCGCAGAGAACTGCGCAGCGAGTACTCTCGCATCGATGATCTGGTACGCCACGCCTTTCGCATGGGCGGCAAGCGGCTGCGGCCGGCGCTTGTGCTTCTTGCCGCGAAAGCCGTGGGAGAGGTGAACCGTTCGCACATCGTGCTATCGACCGTCGTCGAAATGATTCACACGGCGACCTTGATTCACGACGACGTGCTGGATGAGGCGGAGCTGCGCCGCTACGAGCCGACCGCCAACGCCCGCTGGGATAACGAAGTCAGCGTACTGCTGGGCGACTACCTCTTCACCCATTCTTTCTATCTCGCCAGCACCCTTGGCAGCACCTTCGCCTGCCGCACGATCGGCCGCACCACGAATATCGTCTGCGAGGGAGAGCTCCGCCAGACCCGCGCGAGCGGCGACCTAACCATTGGCGAAGACGAATACTTTCGCATCATCGACGCCAAGACGGCGGAACTGTGCGCGTGCTGCTGCCAGTTGGGAGCGCACTACGCCGGAGCTTCCTCGGAGGTGGAGACGGCTCTGGCGGATTACGGCCGCCAGTTGGGCATCGCCTTTCAGATCGCTGACGATCTGCTCGACCTGGTGGGCGACGAGGTCACCGTCGGCAAGTCACTGGGGACCGACCTGGAGAAGTGTAAGCCGACGCTCCCACTGATCCGGTTGCTGTCCCAAGTACCCGGCGATTCACGAGGCGAGGTGAGTGCATTGCTCGGCGACGGCGAGTCTTCGCGGCAGGCACTCGCGCAGCGGCTGGCCCAGTCCGGTGCCATCGATTATGCCCGGGATAAGGCGCTTCAGCATGCCCGGGCCGCTCGCGACCGGCTCACCGTCTTGCCGGACAGCCTGGCCCGAGAAACGCTCGACCGGTTGACGCACTTTGTGGTGGCACGCGAGCTGTAAGGCGGCGCTTTCACGTTGCACAGACACTCTTGTCAGTGCACTGGGCACGGCGAGGCAAACCCGCCGTGGCACCCGACGTTGCCGCCGAATAGGGGACTGGCTCACGATGCGCGTGAAGTGGGGAAGGAAAGGGTGCCGGCTCGGAGCCAGTCCCCTTTCCAGCTCCGTCTGTTCGCGGCACAGCCATTCCGGTCTGTGCACCTGGCCCAGCGGTCTAACCTTTCGATTCGCTCTCGGCCAGCATCGGCTGGAGCTCGTCGACGAAGTCGCGGGCGTCCTTGAATTCGCGGTACACGCTCGCGAACCGGACATACGCCACCTGGTCGAGCTTGCGCAAGTGCTGCATGACCAACTCCCCCACTTGCCGGCTTTCGACCTCCGAGTCATAACCCGAGTGGATTTGCGTCTCAACCGCGGTGACGACGTCCTCGATTTGCGGAGCACTGATGGGCCGCTTCCAGCAGGCCTTCTCCAGTCCCCGGCGAATCTTTTCCCTTTGGAACGGCACGCGGCCGCCGTCCTTCTTGATCACCTTCATCGCGGTCTCTTCCAGCCGCTCGTAGGTGGTATACCGCCGCTTGCACGCCAGACACTCCCGCCGCCGGCGAATCGCAAAACCTTCGTGGCTGGCACGGGAGTCGATCACCCGGTCGTTGTCGAGTCGGCAGTAGGGGCAGCGCATGGTCGCAAAGACTCAGCGGGGGGTTGGCAGGTCACTGGCTCGATAGCCACTGCCTCACTATACACACAAGATAAGATGGAGCGAAAGGAGCCCCACCACTAAATAGCGGGCCGCATAGCGCAACCGGCGAGGTTCACCCGTCGTTGGGCGAAGGAGCGTTAGGCGATATAATGCCCAGCGTCGGTTGGGCGATTCCAAGCACGCGATGGCGAGGATGCGATAGCAATGGCATGTCCGGTTTGTGGCACGGCAGTTCCCAGCGACGCGCAGTTTTGTCCCCAATGTGGCGCCGGGGTGGAAAAGAACAGCCACGGCAGTTCAGCGCCGCCGCCCCCAAGTGATGCGTCTCCTGGCGAGCGAATGCGGGCCGCTTCCCGCCGCGGCGGCGACAGTGATCACGAGGAGACACTGTGGGAAGGGAGCTATTCCCCGCAAACCATGGTCGGGCCCTTCATCCTGGCAGGGCTGGTGGCCGCCGGCTCGGTAGTGGCTGCCGTGTTCTTTCCCGATCTCACGACCATCCTGGTGTTGCTCGCCGCCAACGTGCTATTGTGGCTGGCGATTTACTTGCGCTACCTTTACGTGCGGGTGAGCATTCGCTATCGGCTGACTACGCAGCGATTCATCCACGAGTCCGGCATTCTGCGCCGGGTTACCGACCGAATCGAGGTGATCGACATGGACGACATCACCTACGAGCAAGGACCAATCGAGCGGCTGCTCGGAATCGGGACGATTAAGGTCACTTCCAGCGACCGCACGCACCCGGAGATAATCTTGCGCGGGATCGACGACGTAAAAAACATCGCCACGATCATGGACGAGGTCCGGCGCGAAGAGCGTCGACGCCGGGGGCTGCACATCGAGACCGTGTGAGAATGCCCCGGGTGCGGTGGTTGAGCCTTGGCAGTCACCGGTGATCCGCACAGGACGTTACAGAAGTGGTCGTGGACTACTCCGACTTGTCCTGTGACGAACCATTCTGCTCCGCCTTGCCGTCACTCGATGGGGCAACCTTCGTCCAGTCGCGCCGCTGGCGCGAGCTGGGGATGCTCATGCTCTTGCGGTACTTGGTCACCGTGCGCCGGGCGACCGTCAGCCCGTGCTTGGCGAGTTCTTTGACCAGATCATCATCACTGAATGGCTTCTGCTTGTCCTCGTGATCGATCACTTCCTGCAGCTTCAGTCGGACCGTATCCCAGGCGACTTTCTCGCCGTCGGCACTGATCGTACCGCCCACGAAGAAGCGCTTGAGCGGAAAGATGCCGCGCGGAGTTTGGATCCATTTGTCGTCGACCGCCCGGCTGACCGTGGTGACGTGGACGTGCACCTTGTTCGCGATATCCTGCATTTTCAGGGGTTCGATCGACTCCGGTCCCTTATCCAGAAACTCGACCTGGTGGTCGACGATCGCCTGGGCCACGCGCGTCAGAGTGTTGCGCCGCTGCTCAATTGATTCGATCAGCCACTGGGCGGAGTTGATCTTCCGCTTGATGTACTCCCGCGTCTCGGCGTTCGTCTCCGCCGAGCGGAACAGCTTCCGGTAGTACGGGCTGATGTATAAGCTCGGGATCCGATCGTCCTCCAGGCGGACTTTGTAGCCACCCCCTTCGACCGGATCGATAAAAACATCGGGAGTGACGTTCGGGACGTAATTGTCTCCGAAGTCCGCGCCCGGCTTCGGGTTAAGCTTTCGCAGCTCGTCCCACACCTTGTGGATCAGTTCGATCGAGTAGCCCGTGCGACGCTCAATCACCGGCAGACGATTGTTCTCCAGATCCTCCAGGTGACTGCTGACAAGCGTCCGCAGCTCCTCGTAATAGGCCATGCCCGGGATCAATTGCAGGAGAAGACATTCCCGCAGATCGCGAGCGCCAACTCCGGGAGGGTCCAACTTCTGCACGACCGCCAGGGCGGCTTCCGCCTTTGCCAAGCGCTCAGGATCGTCGGCCGCGTCGAATAGCTCGACCAGCGGAAACTTCAGCCGCCCGTTGGGATCGAGGCTGTAGATGATCCGATCCGCCATCTGGCGCAATTCCGGATCAAGATCGAACCAGGCGAGTTGGTCGTGCAGGTAGTCGAGCAGCGACTGCGAGCGGGCGACCATGTTCGCCATGGCGTCATGCTTGCGCTCGCCCTCCTCGGCAATGCGGTCTCGCGAGGGCCGGCTCCGCTCTTCGAAATGGTCCGGCCACTCTTCGTCCATATTGAGCAGCCGCTCGAAGTCGTCCTCGTTGTTGTTTGCTTCGTCGACGACCAGTTCCTTCTCGCCGTCGGCCGTCTCATCCGCGTTTTCGGAGGACGATTCGTCTTCGGCGACGTCCTCCCCTGCTTCGCCCTGATCGAGAACAGGATTCTCCTCCATCTCCTGCTCGATCCGCTCCTGGAGCGCTAAGATCGGCAGTTGCAGAATCTCCATCGACTGGATCATCCTCGGAGCGAGGATCTGCTTCTGCGTTTGCTGCAGATGTTGGCCAAGTGAAAGTCGCATCGGATAAAATCCTTCCAGCAACCGCTCGGCGCCGTCGCGGCGCTATTACGTTGCACGTTAGCTTTTCATGTATTTTAGCTTTGTCGGAGCGATGGGAAGAGGGTCGACTCCGTGCATTTGCGCCGGAGATTGCCGGCACCCGCTCCACGTCTCCGTCCAACTCTAGTACGACCGGGGGGATACGACGCGCAGCTCATGCACGCCGTCGGCCCATTAAAATCTTTGCCGGCCCGTAATGGCGTCGGACAGGATCTCCTTGTTCGCAAATTCCAGCACGCTTCCAGACGTAATTCCCCGGGCGAGCCGCGTGATCGTTACGGGCAGTTCGGCCATTCGATTCGAGATATACAGCGCTGTTCCGTCGCCTTCCAGCGTTGGATTGGTCGCCATGATCACTTCGCGGACTGTTCCCTCCCGAACGCGCTCGACCAGCGGCTCGATCGTAAGCTGATCGGGACCGATCCCTTCCAGCGGGGCGATGCGGCCGAGCAGCACGTGGTACAACCCGGGATAGCTGCCCGATTGCTCCAGCGCCATCAGGTCGCGCGGTTGTTCAACGACGCACAGCAGCGACCTGTCGCGCTTCGGATCCTGGCAGATCGCGCAGGTTTCGCTCTCGGCTAAATTGTAGCATGCCTTACAGTACCGAACGTTCTCCTTGACGTGGCGAATGGCATCGGCCAGCGCGAACGCCTCCTGCTGGTGTATCCGCAGAATGTGGTACGCCAGGCGCTCGGCCGATTTCCTGCCGATTCCCGGCAGTTTTGCAAACTCATCGACCAGGCGAGTAACGGAATCTGAGATCATGCTGCGGTGCCGTCATTTCCTCGACCGCCGGGCCGCGCCTAACCGCGCAGCCGCCGCCGGTCGTCTACTTACACACGGGGAGCCGTCGACTACAGTTGATGAACCGGAAAAAGCCGGTCGGACTCGCGCGGAACTTTCCGCTTCGCCGAGGCGGCCCTCCCGCTTCTCCCGCCGACTCTAGACGTCCTTGCTGCCGCCGGAGAACTTCTCCAGCGCTTCCCCCAGGCCGGGCATGTCCATCCCCTCGGCCATCGACTGCATGGCTTCGGCACTCATCTGCTTCGCCTTCGCGGACGCTTGATTGAATGCCGCGGGCAGTAAATCCTCCACCATCTCCCGGTCGGCGCGATCAAACAGCGCCTGATCGATGCGCACGTGCAGGACTTCGCCTAAGCCGTTCACTTCCACCTCGACCAGGCCACCGCCGGCGGTGCCGGTGGCGCGTTTGGTCTTGAGTTGTTCGTTGACGCCCTCGAGCTTGCTGCCGAACTGCTGGGCCTGCTTGATCAGCGCCCCGAGATTCCCCAGTCCCTTGAACAATTTTGCCTCCGATCTCGTTCTCCGTCAGCCGCGACCGCGCGTGGCCACGACTTCCCGGCGGAGCTTATAGTTCGCAATGACGGCGGCCCGCGGGCGGCAGACCTAGTCAGGCCGGTCAGCCCGCAATCCGGTGGCGTCGAATATCTCCATCGCTCGTTGCACGAATGGTCGGCCGGCCACGTCGGCCTCCAACTGCCGGCGCGATTTGGGGCGCGGCGCCGCCGAAGTTGCGGCTTCTGGCGCCGCATCCGGTACCAACGTAAACCGCAGTCGCAACGGCTGGCCGGCCAATCGCGTGAGCGCCTGTTCGAGCTTGGCACGCTGCTCGGGCTTCTCGCAAAATGCCTTACACGCAGTATACTTCTCGGCGAAACTGACGACTAGGTTGTTCGGCGCAGAAGTTGCTACATCTACGAAAAGATTCGCCTGCACGGCAACCAGTTCATTCTGTTCATTCAGTAACCGCACTGCCTGCTCCCAGAGCGGTCGTGCGGTCGATTCCGAGAGAGAGATCGTCTCAAGCGCCGGCGGCGGTGTGTCCACAGCGGTAGCCGATTCGTCACCGTTTGCCGCTTCGCTGGCGGTCATGGTCTCACCGCTTGCCTCCGCGGTCTCGCTTCGCCGAGTAGGCGGCTGGGTCGACGCTCCCCGTGGACCTGAAGGCGGCGATGCGGCAGAAGACGAAGAAGTCGCCGGCGCCGCAGCGGGACCGGCTGGTCTCCGGACGGCAGGAGCGGGCGGAGTGCGGCCGTGCAACTGGTCGATCAGCGCCGGCAGCGAATCGAGGTCCTCCAGCGTACACAACCGGACTATGGCGACCTCGGCCAAAGTACGGGCGTACACGCTCAACCGCATCCGCGCCAGCGTCTGTTCGACAATCTGCACCGCCGCCAGCAGCGTCTCCAGGCCAATTTGCTTGCTGGCCGAAACTATGCCATCGAACTGGTCGGGCGTCGCATAGCGGAATTGGTCCGCGCCGCAGCCCACGGCCGCGGCCATCATGTCGCGCAAATGTCCGAGTAGTTGTTCCATGTACTGGCCCGGGTCCACACCTTCGGCCAGGCCGGCATCGAGCTCTCGCAAAGCCGCGCCTGCGTCACGCGCGGCGATGCACTCGATGAGACTGCTCAACCGCGTGCCGGAGGCGATCCCGAGCAAGGCATTAACTTCCGATACGCTGATTTGGCCGCCGCTGACCGCCAGCAATTGTTCCAGCAGCGACTGCCCGTCGCGCATCGAACCCTCGGCGCGTCGGGCCAAAATCGCCAGTGCCGCCGGCTCGGCTTGAATGCCCTCTTTGGCCACGATCTGCCCCAGCCGCTCGGCAATGGCTCGCGAGTCGATGCCGGCGAAGTCGAACCGCTGGCAGCGCGAGCGGATCGTAATAGGGATCTTTTCCGGCTCCGTCGTGGCGAAGAAGAACTTCACATGCTCGGGCGGCTCCTCAAGCGTTTTAAGAAGCGCGTTGAAGGCCTCCTTCGTGAGCATGTGGACTTCGTCGATGATATAGATCTTGTAGCGGGCTCGGCTCGGCCGCACGTTGACGTTCTGCCGAAGCTGCCGAATCTCGTCGATGCCGCGATTGCTGGCGCCGTCGATCTCCAACACGTCGACATCGTCGCCCGTGCCGATGCCGAGACAGATGTCGCACCGATTGCAGGGCACGGCCGTCGGACCGGACTGGCAATTGAGAGCCTTGGCGAGGATGCGGGCCGCAGAAGTCTTCCCCACGCCGCGTGCGCCGGTGAACAGATAGGCATGACCGACGCGCGAGCTGGTGATGGCGTTGGCCAATGCCCGAGCGACGTGCTCCTGGCCCACCAGGTCGTCGAACTGCTGCGGCCGATAGCGGCGGGCGACGACGATGTATTCGCCCGCGGTGGCGATCGTGTCGGGATTCGGAGGAGATTGGTCGCCGTTCATTGTCCGTCTCGCGTCGTCAGCCCAAGCCAGGGCCGCGGCTCCACAGCGATTTGCCAGGTGTCGCCCACGGAGGACCTACGCCGGAAAGCGGCAGGCCAGGCGATGACGGCACCGCAGCCCGGACGCGTCACCAAGAAGCTTCTCGGTGACTTGAAATCGGTCCCTGGTGAGAGGCCCACTGCACAAAGGGCGCCGAGCTTATGGCTGCTGCGTTTCCGCCCTGACCAGGTTCGCAAGGTCCCCATTGCAGGGGCCCCTCACCGGAGACCGACTGTACTGCCATTTGTACGGTCTTGCTCGGCCCCAGTCAAAGGGCCGGTCTTGGACGGGAAGGCACTTACGGTCGTTTCCCCTTCGCGGCCACGCTAGCAAAGGTTCAACACCGCCACGCTCGGCAAAGTAGGCTGCCCGACAATCTGATTTCCGAATCGGGGCGCGATGGGACAAAGTCCTCACCGCCGGCGCTCGCGACATTTGGCCGCAAACAAAACGCGTGAGGTGTGGGTTAACTCTATAGTGCTGATTCGGGAGTCGGAAACGGGGACTGGCTCGATGCTGTCAAAAGGCATTCGCTGGGCGAAAACGGCTGGGCGTCGTGCCTGTCCCCCTTCTCCGACGGCACGCTCACACGCACGCTGGAAATGGGACAGGCATCTTATCGACGCGGACGGCAAATGCGAGTGTTTTCGCCGCGATATAGCGATAAGCAGCCAGTCCCATTTTTCCAAAGACGGTTAAGGCTGCTACTCCACGAGCAGCTTGGCGGCGGCCTCGCGGCCCAGCGTGGCCTCCGTGTGTCCGACACGCACCGCAATGACGCCTGCCTCCGGGCGATTGGAAAGCAATTCGCCCTCGGTGCCCAATTCTAGCCCCGTCTCGCTCAGGTAACGCAGAAAATCCGGCGACTGGTCCAGCACCCGCGTCAGCCGAAAGCGTTGCCCGGACTGGCAATCCGCGAGCGTCCGCGTGGTGGATGCGCGAACGGTGCCGTCCGCCTTGGGGATCGGGTCACCGTGCGGGTCGGACTCCGGATAGTCGAGATAGGCGTCGATCCGATCGATGAGCAGATCGCTCACCGCGTGTTCCATGTGCTCGGCTTCGTCGTGGACTTCGTCCCAACTCAGTTGCAGCGTTTTGGAAAGGAACAGCTCAATCAGCCGATGCCGTCGCAAGATCCGCAGGGCGAGCGCCCGGCCGGCGCCGGTCAATCGCACGCCTTCGTACGGCGTATAGGTGACCAGGTTGCTCTCGGCCAGTGTCTTCAGCATGCTGGTGACCGTGCCGGGCGAGACGTCCAGCGCCGCCGCGACCTGACCGGTGGCTGCCGGCTGTCCGCCGGAACGGGCACAGATCAAGTAGATCGCCTTGACGTAGTTCTCAACGGTGAGGCTTACCAACAGACTGTCCTCTTGATACGGCGGTTGCGTCGGCGTGAGACGTGCCCCACCTCCGGCAAGGCGATTGTAGTTGCCGCCGTGCGCGCGGCAAAGCCGCCTCGTCGTGCGGGTGGTCAACCCGCGCGGCGTGAAGTGGCAAGTGCCTCACCGCCGGCACCCCCGGGGGTTTGACAGCCGCTTGCCGCCGCCTATAGTGCGGCTTCCTATGCTTCACCGACAGGACATCTGGCCGTGAATCTTCATCAGGGTGCCGCTGAAATCTGCCAGCAGATCGTCTTGTCCGCAGATCGGCTGCGCGTGCTGGCCGACTTCACGGGCGGACGCGCGCAGGTGGTCGACTGCGGCGTCCACGTCCCCGGCGGATTGGAGGCCGGTCGCCTGATGGCGGAGCTATGTCTGGCCGGGCTGGGCCGCGTCAGCTTCGGTTCGCCGCTGCCGGAGTTGGCCCCCTGCCCCGCGGTGCAAGTGATGACCGATCATCCGCTGCTGGCCTGCATGGCGTCGCAGTACGCCGGCTGGGAAGTGAAGGGCGACGGCTACTTCGCCATGGGGTCCGGCCCCATGCGGGCGCTCGCCCGACGTGAGCCGCTGTTCGAGTCGATCGAGCAAGTCGAGTCGTCGGACATTGCCATCGGTGTGCTGGAGTCCGACCGGCTGCCGCCCGATTCCGTCTGCCAGCAGACCGCGGACCGCTGTCACGTTTCTCTCGCCAGCCTCACGCTGCTGGTCGCGCCGGTGACCAGCCTGGCCGGCACGGTGCAGGTTGTCGCCCGATCGGTCGAGACCGCGATGCACAAGCTCTTCGAACTGGGATTCGATCTGTCGCGGGTTGTCAGCGGGTACGGCGTCGCCCCCTTGCCACCGGTCAGCAGCGACACGATCACCGGCATTGGCCGCACGAACGACGCCATCCTCTACGGCGGGCAGGTCACGCTGTACGTTCGCGGAGACGACGACAGCCTGCGGGCCGTCGGGCCGTCGATCCCCAGCTCCGCTTCGGACGACCACGGGCTGCCGTTCGCCCAACTGTTCGAGAAGAACGAGCGCGACTTCTACCGCATCGATCCGCACCTGTTCAGCCCGGCGCAGGTGGTGCTAAATAATATCGATACCGGCAACGCCTTTCAGTTTGGACACCTGGTGCCGCGACTGATCCACGAATCGTTCGGTATCGGGTGAATTGCAAATGGTGGCACAGACATTCCTGTCTGTGCGCGGATCCTACGAGCTCATGCGCATCGCCCTCTTGGCCTCACCTGATAGCTGGTACGCTCGCGACCTGGCACGCGCGGCGGCCGGGCAGCACGAAGTGACAACGGTGGGCTTTCATAATCTCGCGTCGTCCGTACAGACCGGGCAGCTCCAAGTGGCGAGCGGCGAGGTGCCTCTGGACGCGTTCGACTGCGTCCTAGTGCGGACGATGCCGCCTGGCTCGCTGGAACAGGTCGTCTTCCGCATGGACGCCCTGGGGCGGCTGGAAGCGGCCGGCACGACCGTGATCAACCCGGCCCGGGCGATCGAGGCCGCTGTCGACAAGTATCTCGCCACCGCCAAGCTGGAGGCGGCCGGCTTGGCAGTGCCCAAGACGATCGTCTGCCAAAGCGTCGACCAAGCGATGGAGGCCTTTGCCGCTCTGGGCGAGGACGTTGTCGTCAAGCCGCTGTTCGGTTCCGAAGGCCGCGGCATCGCGAGGCTCTGCGACGACGCCCTGGCCCTGCGGGCGTTCAAGATGCTCTCTGGCCTTGGTGCGGTGATCTACGTGCAGGAGTTCATCGAGCACCGGAACTGCGACTACCGCCTGCTGGTTATCGGCGAACGCGTGCTGGGCATGAATCGCTGTAATGACAACGACTGGCGAACCAACATCAGCCGCGGCGCCCGGGCAGGGCCGCTAGAAGTCACCGCGGAACTGGCCGAGCTGGCGCATCGCGCCGCCGCGTGTGTCGGCGCTACGCTGGCGGGCGTCGATCTATTGCCGGCCCGCGACGGCACGCTGTACGCCATCGAGGTGAACGCCGTCCCCGGCTGGAAGGCACTTTCGCGCGTCGTCGAGCAGGACGTGGCCGCCATGGTGCTCGACTTCGCATCGGGTGTTATCCACCGGCCGATTCCGGCATAATAGGCGGGCGAATCTTTCCTTTGGCTGCTATCGCGATCGAGTCACCGATCGTCGCCGCCGCACCTCGATCCTGAAGTTGAATTCTCCCGTGGGTTCCCCTTTGAGCACGTCTCCCGCGACGTCGCCTGCTCTGAACATTGCCGACCGTCTGCGGCAGACGACGGCCCAGATGCCAGAGGCGGTCGCGGTCGCCTGTCCCCGGCAGGGTTCTCCGGTGGCAACGCTGCTCGGAGAGCACGACCAAAGCGTTGACGCTATCTCCCGCCGCTATTCCACGATCACGTTCCGCCAGTTGGACGCCGCGGCAGACCGGGTTGCCCGCGGGTTGGTAGAGCTGGGCGTACAGCCCGGCATGCGGCTGGCGACACTGGTGCGGCCGGGCATCGAGTTCATCGCGGTGGTGTTCGGGATCTTCCGCGCCGGAGCGGTGACGGTGCTGATCGACCCGGGCATGGGCCGGCGCAATCTCGTCTCCTGTCTAGCTGCGGCACGGCCGGACGGGTTGGTCGCCATTCCCGTCGCCCATGCGATCCGCAGTCTATTGCGGCGCCGCTTTCCGGACGCCCGCTACAACGTCACCGTCGGACGGCGTTGGGCCTGGGGCGACACGACACTCGCTAAGCTTTGCCAAACCGGAGCGAAAAGTAGCGTCAAACTTCCACGCACGGCGGCAGACCAATCGGCGGCCATCATCTTCACCACCGGCAGCACCGGCCCGCCCAAGGGCGTCCACTATCGGCACAGTAACTTCGACGCCCAGGTCGATCAGATTCGCGACTTCTACGATATTCAGCCGGGCGAAGTCGATCTGTCGGGCTTTCCACTCTTCGCATTATTCAACAGCGCGATGGGCGTTACGACGATCATCCCGCAAATGTACGCCTCACGCCCGGCTCGGGTCGATCCGGCGAAAATTGTTCAGGCCGTCGTTGATTGGCAGGCCAGCCAGGCCTTTGGCTCGCCGGCGATCTGGAACCGCGTCGGCCGCTATTGCCAGGACCGTTCCATCCGCTTGCCGTCGCTGCGCCGGGTGCTTTCCGCCGGTGCGCCGGTGCCTGCTGACGTCGTCGATCGCATGAAACAGTGCATCGCCCCCGATGGCGACGTGCACACGCCTTACGGAGCGACCGAGGCGCTGCCGGTCGCATCGATCTCCGGCACGGAGATTCTCGGCGAAACTCGCAATCAAACCAACCGCGGCGCCGGAGTCTGCGTCGGTCGCCGCTTCGGCGGAATCGAGTGGAAGGTCATCCGCACCGACGACCGGCCGATCGCGGACATCACAGGCATCGTCGAAGAGCCGGTCGGCACGGTTGGAGAACTGATCGTGCGCGGACCCGTCGTAACTCGCGAGTACGTGACGCGGACCGATGCAAATCCGCTTTCGAAAATCCGCGATGGCACCGACGTGTGGCACCGGATGGGCGACCTGGGCTACTTCGATGACGACGGCCGGTTCTGGTTCTGCGGCCGCAAAGCACACCGCGTTCGCGCGGCGCACGGCACGATGTACACGATCCCCTGCGAGGCGGTTTTCAATATGCACCCGCGCATCTATCGCACTGCGCTGGTCGGAGTGGGGCCCGCGGATCGGCAGACGCCCGTGATCGTCGCCGAACCACATGCCGAGCACTGGCCGCGCGATAAAGCAATCCGAGAGCGGCTGCTGTCGGAACTCAGTGCGCTGGCGCAACATCACGATCATACGCGCCCCATCGAGCACTTCCTGCTGCGGCGGTCGCTGCCGGTGGACATCCGGCACAACGCCAAGATCTTTCGCGAGCGGCTCGCCCCCTGGGCAGCGCGGCGCATTGGGAGCGCCGCACTGTGAATGTCCTGGTAACCGGCGCGGGCGGATTTCTCGGGCGGTATGTCGGCTGGCAACTGGTCGAACGCGGCGACCACGTCACCGCGTTTTCACGCGGCGCCTACCCGGAACTGGAATCGCTCGGGATCCGCTGCCTGCAGGGCGATCTTCGTGACGCGGAGGCGGTCGCCGGCGCATGCCGTGGGGCCGAGGTCGTCTATCACGTCGCGGGCGTGGCCGGCATCTGGGGACCGTGGAAGCACTATTACGGCATCAACACGATCGGGACGCGGAACGTGATCGCCGGCTGCCAGCGGCACGGCGCCCGCCGGCTGGTCTATACCAGCAGTCCCAGCGTCACGTTCGACGGCAGCCCTCAGCGGGGTGTCAATGAGTCCGCGCCGTATCCGTCGCGCTGGCTCTGCTATTACCCTCACACAAAGGCTTTAGCGGAGCAGGAAGTGCTGGCCGCCAATGGGCAAAACGGCTTACTCACCTGCGCGCTGCGGCCGCATCTGATCTGGGGACCTGGCGATCAGCATCTGATTCCGCGCCTGCTCGACCGTGCCCGGCGCGGGCGGTTGCGGCGCGTCGGCGATGGAGCCAACCTAATCGACATGGTGTACGTAGAGAATGCCGCCGCCGCACATCTTCAGGCGGCCGACACGCTGCATGCGGACTCCGATGTGGCCGGCCGCGCCTATTTCATCAGCCAAGGCGAGCCTGTCAATCTCTGGCAGTGGGTCGATCGGATCTTGGCGATCTCCGATCTTCCACCGGTGCAAAAGTCGATCTCGCTGCGTACCGCGTGGCGCGTAGGGGCCGCGATGGAAGCCGCCTACGCGGCGCTGCGGCTGCGAAGCGAGCCGCCGATGACGCGCTTTCTGGCGGCTCAACTCGGCACGTGCCACTATTTCGACATCACCCGCGCGCGAGAGGACTTCGGCTATGCTCCGGCCGTATCGACCGACGAGGGCATGCAGCGGCTGGCGAAGTCGATGCCGGATCGCGATTGAAGAACCGTTCAGTTGCCGCTTACGCTTCCAATGCCGCGGCGGCGGCCAGCGTATTGTTCAGCAGCATGGTGACGGTGAGAGGCCCGACGCCGCCGGGTACCGGCGTGATGTGCCCGGCCACTTCGCGCACCGCGGCGAAATCGACGTCGCCGACCAGACCCTCTTCCGTGCGATTCATGCCGACGTCGACCACCGCCGCCCCCGGCTTGACCATCTCGGCGGTGATCAACTTCGCCCGGCCCACCGCCGCCACCAGTATGTCGGCCTGGCGCGTAAAGCTGGCCAGGTCCGGCGTGCGGCTGTGGCAGATTGTCACCGTCGCATCGGCACGATCGCCGCGCTGCACAAGCATGATCGCCAGCGGCTTGCCCACAATGTCGCTACGGCCCACGACGACCACGTGTTTGCCCGGGATGGAAATGCCGCTGCGCACCAGAAGCTGCTGCACACCGTGCGGCGTACACGGCAGAAATCGCGGCTGCCCCTGCACGAGCCGGCCGACGTTCTCGGGATGGAAAGCGTCCACGTCCTTGGCCGGGCTGACCGCGTGCAGAATCCGCTGCGGCGGAATCTGCTCCGGCAGCGGCAACTGCACAAGTATCCCGTGAACCTGCGCGTCCTTGTTCAGCTTGGCGATCAGCTTGAGCAGATCGTCGGTTGAGGCGCTCACCGGCAGCCGATGCATCTGGCTTTCGATGCCCACGCGTTCGCAGGCCCGGCGCTTGTTGCGGACGTACACCTCGCTGGCCGCGTTCTCGCCCACCAGCACGGCGGCCAGGCACGGCACGGCGCCGTTGTTGTGTATGAAGTCGACGACCTGCTCGCGGATCTCGTCTTGGATCTGCAGTGCGATCGCTTTTCCGTCGAGAATGGTGGCCGGCATCCTGTGGGGCTCGCTGAGGCGTGGAGATCGAGTGGGCAAGCGCAACGCCCGCACGTGTGGCGTCGGGTCCTCATTGTATCGATCGAGTGCAACCTGTCAGCCGCCCGGCCCCAGCAGCGGAATGACCATCAACAACAGGTGCAACGTGATACACGAATAAATGCCGGCCGCCACGTCGTCGGCCATGATGCCCAGCCCCTCAGGCAACCGTTCCAACTGCATGGCCGGAGGCGGTTTGAGGATGTCAAACACTCGGTGCAGCACGAAGCCGATTAGCGCGATCAACACGGTGTAGCCGCTCACGCCCACCAGCGGCACGGCGACAAACGTAATTGGCAGGCTGATCATTTCATCCAGCACCACCCAGCCGGGGTCCTTCGCACCGCCGGTGCAGCGGACCGCTCGGGTGCAAATCGGAACCCCGACTACGAAGACGCCCAGCACCATCAGGCCCTGTCCCCACAAGGGGAGCAGGTGTACCAGCCAGATCAGCGGCAGGCCCGCCAGCGTGCCGAAAGTGCCCGGCGCGTAAGGAATCCAGCCCACACCCAGACCGCTAGCCAGCCAGACCGACCAGTCCCAGGGAGCGAGCGGAGCATCCGGCGCCGATGCAGCGGGGTCTTCCATGGGCGTAATGCTAACGCCGATAATCACTTAGAACAAGTCGGCACGCTTTGGAAGCGAGGGATCGAATCGCCGCCCGGACTTCCAATCCGCATGGCTCGCTTTACCGCTTGTCGCTATCATCCACTTGACCGGCGGCGGTGAATCATTAGAATGGTGAGTACCTTAGTGATAAATAGCCGGGCAGTCGCGGGATCGGCGCGCGCGCAAGCCGGTCTTTGTGCCCATCCAAACTCCCTGCCCTATCCAGTAGAGCCATGAGTGCAGACCAAAAGCCCAGCGGCGCCGAAAAGATCAAAGCGGCTAGCAACTATCTCCGCGGCGACATCGCCGAGGAAATGGTCGACGGCAATCCCATCTTCGGCAAGGAGAGCATCCAGCTCCTGAAGCATCACGGTACCTACCAGCAGGACGACCGCGACGAGCGCGGCAGCAAGGGCGGCGGAAACAAGTCCGAAAAGTCGTACATATTCATGGTCCGCACGAAGATCCCCGGCGGAAAGCTCACCAGCGAGCAGTTGCTGGCCGAGCTGGATCTGAGCGACGAAATCGGCGACACCACGCTGCGGATTACCAGCCGCCAGGGGCTGCAATTGCACGGCGTGCTGAAGTCCAACCTAAAGCGGGCCATTGCCCGCATCAACGAGGTACAACTTTCGACGCTGGCCGCCTGCGGCGACGTCGAGCGCAACGTCATGTGCTGCCCGGCGCCGCACCATCACGACCCGGTCCACGACCAATTGCAAGCGCTGGCCGATCGCGTGGCGGAACATCTCTGCCCGCGCACTTCGGCCTACCACGAGTTGTGGTTGACCGACAACGAGACGGGCGAGAAGGAGCTGGTCGGCGGCGGTTCGAACGGCCACGAAGTCGAGCCGATCTACGGCCAGCACTACCTGCCGCGCAAGTTCAAGACCGCCATAGGCCTGCCGGGCGACAACTGCGTCGATCTGTACGCCAACGACCTGGGCCTGATGGCCATCTGCGAGGATTTCAAGATCGTCGGATACAACGTGCTGGTCGGCGGCGGTATGGGCGTCACGCCTAGTGCGAAGAAGACGTTTCCGGCCCTGGCCAAGCGGATGTGCTACGTGCCCGCCGATCGGGTCATCGACGTGGCGACCGCCGTGGTTAAGGTGCAGCGCGACTTCGGCAATCGCTCCGATCGCAAGGTCGCGCGGATGAAATACCTCATCGCCAATTGGGGGCTGGAGCGCTTCAAGTCGAAGGTCGAGGAGTACTACGGCGGTCCGCTGGAGGAGCCGCGCGAGGACGACGTGCGGGGCTTCGACGATCACATGGGCTGGCATGAGCAGGGCGATGGTCGCTGGTTCTACGGGCTCAACATCGAGAACGGCCGCCTGCGTGACGACGAGACCGTGCAATTGAAGCAGGCGCTCCGCCAGATCTGCACGACGATCAAGCCCGGCCTCCGGCTGACGGCCCATCAGAGCATCCTGTTCACCGACATCGCGGAAAACGATCGCCCGAAGTTGGAAGCGACGCTCCGCGACCACGGCGTGCAGCTCTCCGAGGAAATCTCGACGGTCCGCCGCTGGTCGATGGCCTGCGTGGCCTTGCCGACGTGCGGACTGGCGGTTACCGAGAGCGAACGGGCGCTACCTGGCATGATCGACCAGATCGAGGTCGAATTGGCCAGGCTGGGGCTCTCCTCCGAACCGTTCACGATCCGCATGACCGGCTGCCCTAACGGCTGCGCCAGGCCTTACAATTCGGACATTGGACTGGTCGGCAAGACGCTCGGCAAATACACGGTCTTTCTCGGCGGACGCCTGCTGGGCGATCGGATGAACGTCCTCTATAAGGATCTCGTCCCGGCGGAAGAGGTGAGCGATACACTGCTGCCGATCTTCGTTTACTTCAAGCAGGACCGGCTGCCAGAGGAGACGCTCGGCGACTTCTGCCACCGCAAGGGCACCGAGAATCTGCTGGCCTTCAGCGAGCGATTCGCCAGCCAGGCGAGCGGGTAAAAAAGGGCACTCGCGGGGCGAACCGTCACCATCGGCCGCCAACAAGCGGGAAGGCGTCTTTCACAGACTTTCTGGCGATTTCCGGCTCTGTATGCCGGGGGCACGGGGCCGTTTCCCGCCCGATTTGACTCCGCTTAATGCTGACCTAGCTTTGGATGGCATGAGTTCTCGTGCCATTCGCAATCGCGTCTCGTCTATTCCTTGGCATTGGTCCGCAACACCCTGCGTTCAACGGCCCGGTTCGGCGATGTCAATCGCCGTCTTGGGGCCAAGTTCTTGGCAGGACCTGCGGCGACCTCATCTGGCGGAGCATCACCGTGAGTATTGCAGCTTTGAACTTCCGTGGCGTAGGAACTTCGGTTGGCCCGATGCTGTTGGCAGGCCTTTTGGGTCTGGTCACCCTCTTGCAGACACCGCTTCGCGCGGAGACGCCTGTGGCGGATGTTGTGCGCGTCGAAGAGGACTGGGAACTGGTGCTGGCCGAACGGATCGCCACCGGCCCCTCGCCGCAGATCACCTGCACGTTTTCGCCCGTCGCCCAGAGCGATGCCCTATGCGCGAAGCTCACGCTCAATCACCGCACATTGCCGGAAGCCGGTGCCGGTGGATTGCAACTACAGGTTTGGGGCGACCGTCAACCGCTCGCCTACCGCACGGCGTTTTCCGATCGCTTGCTGCGTGAGCCGGGCGAGACGATTCGCTGGACACAAACTACCACCGTGGATGCCGGGCTGTTGACGTTCAAGGTCGCCGGCCGGTCCGAAGCCTGGGGCGACTTCGCTTCCGACGGCACGCTGTCGGTAATGGTTGGCACGGCAATTGAAAACCTCAATGGCTACGATCCAGAACACTCCGTCATCAATTCCGGCGCGGGCGAAGCGTCCGATCGCGTCGCCTCGCTCGTCCTGAAGCGCGTGCGGCTCTATTCCACCACCGGGCTGATCTCCGAGTTCAGCACTCCGCGGGTCGTGCATTCACTGGATTAGCCCATTCAAATTTGTCACCAACGGCTGCCACGGCGGAAATGTCCAGCCATACCGTCGCGGCTGCCGAGCCCGCCGAAACAGAACATTGTACCGGACGTGCAACTAACGGCCGTCGTCGGCCGGCGGCGGGCTTTTGTTGCCGTCCAGGCCAAGCTCGGTGCTGACCGTGGCCATGGCGTCGATGACGGTCTGGATGTGTTCGGTGAGGTCGACGCCCAGGTCTTCGGCGCCGCGGATGATGTCGTCGCGATTGACCGCCGCCGCGAAGCTCTTCTGCTTCATTTTCTTTTTCACGCTCTTGGCCGTCATGCCGTGAATGCCCTCGGGCCGGACGACCGCCACGGCGCTGCAGAAGCCGGCCAGTTCATCGCACGCGTAGAGCGTCTTGTCCAGCCGCGAGACGCGTGGGCAGTCCGGCAGATAGTCCGCGTGCGACTTAATCGCGTAGATGACGTCGTCCGCGTAGCCGCGCTCGGCGAGGATCTTGGAGCCCTGCAGCGGATGATCGGGCGCGTTCGGCCACCGCTCGTAGTCGAAGTCGTGCAGCAAGCCGACGATGCCCCACTTCTCTTCGTCCTCGCCAAATTTGCGGGCGTAACTCCGCGTGGCCGCTTCCACCGCAAGCATGTGGCGGCGGAGGCTGTCGCTTTGCGTATACTCGCAGACCAGGGCCCAAGCGTCGTCTCGGTTCATCGTGCGCTCGCTTGTCGAAGGTAGCTCGGCCGCCGGCCACTTGGCAGGACCGTTACCGTAAGGCCCTCCACCGGTCGGATTTTCCGCGGCCCTACGCTACAATAGCGCCAGCGCTCTTCCGGCTCAAGTCATTCGGCGTTCGCTCCAGGGGTTGATCGCTTGCCCAACCAGTTCGTTTGCAGCACGATCGCACCGTGGCAGTCCGCAGGCCGTGGCACCCGGGCAATGCCCCTTGGGTGGCCAACTGTGCTGCTACTGCTTCTGTTGCTCGTGTACACGCCCGGCTGCGGAGGCTGCCGGTCGAGCAGCACCGCGCAGCAGAAGCAGGCGGAAAAGGACAAGGAGAAAGCACGCCGGGAACGCGAGAAGGAGGCTCCGTTCGAAGTCGAGCCGGCGGCCGTGCAGCCGGTAGACGGCCAGGGGCCGTCGCTCGTTATCAAGCCGGGCCACTGGACCAGTGCCGTCAAGCAGATCAAGTCGAATGATGGGGATTTCGTCGGCACGCTAAAAGCCGCCGTGACCGATCGGCAAGGGCGTCCCAGCGCACTGGCTCACACTCCGTATCTCCTGACGACGACCCGGCCCGCGGTGCTCCCCAAGGGCGAGCCGAAGCTGATCGAGTCGTTGTTCTTCGTGCCGCCGCAACAGTCGGCGGTGCGGTTCTCCAACGCACTACAGAGCCGTAGCGGGGCGGAGGTGTGGCGCGGCGCAGCCGATCTGTTCAGTCCGATGCCGCCGTACCAATATCACTTCGTGGTGCTCTCCCGGCAGCCGAATCAGTACGGTTACCTGAAGGTGCTCGATTCGGTACGTGCCCCGTGGCGCGAAGCATTCGGCACCGCCAGAGACGTGCTCTACTACCGCGTCGTCGCGCCGGCCGTCGAAACGGAAGTGCTGTTGCCGGACGATCCGCTGGCCTGGACATCGGTGGCCTATCTGCTATGGGACGACGTCGACCCAGAAGCCCTCAGCGAGCCGCAACAGACGGCGCTGGTCGACTGGCTCCATTGGGGAGGGCAGATCATCATCGACGGCCCCGACTCGCTCGACTCGCTGCGCGGCAGCTTTCTCGCAGCGTACCTTCCGGCCGAATCGTCGGGAACTAGGCAATATGACAACGATTTCCTGGAAGTACTGAACTCCACGTGGACGGTCCCAACCCAAACGACTCCTACCGAATCGACGCCGGGCCGGCCGCTGGTGGCGGTCACTCCCTGGTCGGGCATCGATCTGCAATTGCGGGAAGGCGGACGCTTTGTTCCCACGACGGGAGAACTTCTGGCCGACCGCCGCGTCGGGCGCGGACGCGTGGCGGTGTCCGCCGTGCGGCTGACCGAGCGCGATCTGTTGAACTGGCCAGGGTATGACGGCCTGGTGAACGCCTGCCTGCTGGGCCGCCCGCCGCGGAAGTATTTTGAACGCAGCGGCGTGATCCTTACCTGGGCAGATCAACCCGAGCGCCGCTTCGATCCTCAGCGCATCTCGAACCTGCGCTACTTCGCCCGTGACACCGGTCGCACGTTCCCCAACGAGCCTCGTACCGGTGCGTTCGACCGCGATGAACTGGGCATGGTTGTCACCGCCGAGCCGGCCTTCCCCCTGGAACTCTCCGGAGGCGTGGCGGCGTGGGACAACCTCGGCGCTGTGGCCGACGGGGCCCGCAGTGCGCTCCGCGAAGCGGCGGGAATAACCATACCCCGGGCGGACTTCGTCGTGGTGGCGCTGGCGGTGTACCTGGTGGTGCTGGTGCCGGCCAATTGGCTGGTGTTTCGAGCGCTGGGCCGCGTCGAATGGGCCTGGGCCGCAGCCCCGATCATCGCCCTGGCCAGCGGCTTTGCCGTGGTGAAGATGGCGCAGGTCGATATCGGCTTCGTGCGGGCCGATACGCAGGTCGGCGTGCTGGAGGTTTACGGAGGTCATCCGCGGGGGCATCTCACCCGGTACACGGCCCTGTACTCGTCGCTTTCCACGGATTACGAGCTCACGTTCGACAAGCCCGGCGCTGTCGCACTTCCCTTGCCGATCGACTCGCAATACGAGATCCTGACCGGCCAAACCCGCAGGCTCGCCACCTACAGCCGATACCAGGACACGCGGTTGAGCGGAATCCGCGTCTCGTCGAATTCCACCGGCATGCTGCATAGCGAGCAGATGGTAAAATTGAGCGGGGCGCTGGCGCTCTCCGGTGGAGAAAGCGGACCGCTGCAGGTGACCAATAGCACAGCGCTGAACCTGGTCGAAGTGGGCGTGGTCCGAAAGCGCCAGGGCGCCAGCGGAAACGTGCGATTCGAAAAGTGCTGGATCGGCTCGATGGCAGCTGGCGCGACCGTGCCGCTGGTGTTCACTTCAGCCGAGAGGGACGAGCCGGCGTTTGCCGACCAGCGCACGCAGTCGGGCCAGTCTCCAGGCAGCGAAGAAGCGCCGCGGCTCGACCTGGCGCCGCTTTACGCGTTGGCGGAGAAACCGAACTTCCTGGAGCAGGGCGAAGTGCGGCTGACCGGCCGCATCGAGGTGCGTCTGCCGGGTCAGACGATCGAGCCGGATGCCTCGCAAAAAACGTCGGCCACGCTGGTGGTCGCGCACCTGGACTTCGGCCGGCTGCCTACCCCGAGGCCGGACGTGAACACCCGGGCCGCGGTGGCGGAGGCCTTCAAGAGCTTCGAGGATCTGACCCCGCTGCCCGAGGAGGTTCCTTTGGGCGACGCCCCCGATCCGGAGGCGGCCGCCCGACCATGATCGAGCTGATCAACTTCAGCAAGAACTACGGCGATTTCACCGCCGTGGAGAACCTCAATCTGAAGATCGAGGCGGGCGAGTTGTTCGGCTTCATCGGTCCCAACGGCGCCGGCAAGAGCACGACCATCCGCTTTCTGACGACTCTGCTGCAGGCCACCTGCGGCGAAGGGATTGTCAACGGCTACAGCGTCACTGAGCAGCCGATCGAAGTCCGGCGCAGCGTCGGCTATATGCCGGATAGCTTCGGCGTGTACGACGGCATGAGGGTGTGGGAGTTTCTGGATTTCTTCGCCGTCGCCTATCGCATCCCGCGCAAAAGCCGCAAGCAGGTAATCGGCGACGTCCTCGACCTGCTGGACCTGACCCACAAAAGAGACGACTACGTCAACAGCCTGTCGCGCGGGATGAAACAGCGGCTCTGTTTGGCGAAGACGCTGGTGCACGACCCGCCGGTGTTGATCCTCGACGAGCCGGCCAGCGGGCTGGACCCCCGGGCGCGGCTCGAAGTGAAGGCGCTGCTCAAGGAGCTGCGCCAGATGGGTAAGACGATCCTCATCTCCAGCCACATCCTGACCGAACTGGCCGACTGCTGCACGTCCATCGGAATCATCGAGCGCGGGCAGCTCTTGATGCACGGGCCGATCAGTGAGGTCTACCGTCAGATCCGTGGCAATCGCATGATTAAGATCCGCTTCCTCGACAAGATGGAGATCGGCTTGTCAATCATCCGCAGCGCCCCGGCGACCCGCGACGTGCTGGTGGAGGACCATGCCTGCACGGTAGAGATCGCCGGCGGCGACCAGGACGTGGCGGCGCTGCTCGCCCAACTTGTCGCCCAGCAGGTCCGGCTGGTCTCGTTCTCCGAGAAGGAGCCGACGCTGGAGGACGTGTTCATGATGGTGACCAAGGGATTGGTGAGTTGACCGTCGCGCCGTTAAGCTGTTGGTCTCGTGCTGCACATTTCATGCTGCACGTAGCACAGATATACCTCTGTGTGTAAGCGATACGATACGGTGGCACAGACATTCCTGTCGGTGTGACCGGGCCGTTTGAACGATTCCCCTTCAGCGCAAGGAAGCCGCGATGCCCATCACGTGCCAGGAAGGCCTGCCAGCGGTACGGGCGGAGGCGGCGCTTTCGCCGCCGGCGGAAAACCGACGATCCGCGCAACGGCTCTTTGCACCGCCGGCCGGGGATTGCGTCCAAGTTCTCGGCGGCACGCCCTTGCGAGGTGAGGTCGCAGTCAGCGGAGCGAAAAACGCCGCCTTGCCCATACTGGCGGCGAGCTTGCTTTTTGAGGATCAGGTCGCACTGGAAAATGTTCCACACGTCGGTGACGTCCAAATTCTGGCCGACGTGCTACGTGGGCTAGGCGTCCAGATCGATAGTGATGCCGACGGCGCACTGCACGCGAAAGTCGTTAATACTCAGCCGCACGAAGCCGATCGCTCTCTCGTCGAGCGGATGCGGGCCAGCTTCTGCGTTCTCGGACCGCTGCTGGCGCGGCGGGGCAGGGCGGTTGTGCCGCTGCCCGGCGGATGCCGGATCGGGCCGCGGCCGGTGGACCTTCACCTGCGGGGGCTGACGGCCCTGGGTGCGAAGCTCCGCATCGAAGCCGGCCGCGTCGTCGCCACCGCAAGCCGTTTGCGCGGGGCGACTGTCGATCTGTGCGGACCGCGGGGAACGAGTGTGACGGGCACTGCCAATCTGCTCAGCGCCGCCGTGCTGGCCGAAGGCACAACTGTCATCCGCGGTGCCGCGCGGGAACCGGAGATCGTCGACCTGGGACGCTTCCTGCAGAGTGCCGGCGCGGACATCGACGGCCTCGGCACCGGCACCATCCTCGTCCGCGGCGTGCGGGAGCTTCACGCGGTGCGATACCGAGTCGTGTCCGACCGCATCGAAGCGGCGACTCTGCTGGTGGCGGGACTGGTGACCGGCGGCGACGTGCAAGTTTGCGGTGCTCGGCCCGAGCATCTGACCGCCGTCCTCGGGAAGCTGCAAGCCGCCGGGGCGCGGCTGACAATTGACCGAGATCGCATCACGGCGACCGCTTCGCGCAGGCTGAATGGAATGGACTTGGCAACCTCTGCCTTTCCCGGCGTACCGACGGACGTGCAGCCGCAGTGGACGACGCTGGCGGCCCTGGCGCTAGGCACCAGCCGCTTGCGTGACGGTATCTTCCCGGAGCGTTGGGGGCATCTGGCTGCGCTCGCGCGATTCGGGGCCGCGTTCAGCCGAACTGGCGCCGATGTGCGGGTTTATGGTCGCCGCCGTCTGATTGGCGGCCACGTCGAGGCGCTCGACCTCCGCGGCGGCGCGGCACTGCTACTGGCGGCACTGGCCGCAGACGGCGAATCGACGATTGCCGGCTTCCACCACGTCGACCGTGGGTACGAGCGCCTGGTGGAAAAGATCTCGCAGCTCGGCGGACGGCTTTCCCGCCTGCCGGAATGCTGACGATCGGCCGGAATGCTCCACACATGCCGGCCGCAGTGCACCGCGGCACTTCTGATAACAGCGGCGGGGCACGGGCGGCTTTACAGCTACCCCCAACTACTCATCAATGCGAATGACGCGTGCCTTTACGTCGTAACGGGGCGGATCGACGGCGCTCGGGCCGGCGCCTTCGTCGAGCATCGTGCGGTTCCGGCCGGCCTGCTGTGCCGCCTGCACTGCGGCGCAAAGCCGCTCGCACACCACGTCCGACGACTCGCCCACGTGCATCTCCGTCACGCCGCTGCTCACGCGCAGCTCGATTGAAACCTTGCCCAGTTCAAACGTGGTCTTCGCAATCGACTGCCGTATTCGCTCCATGGCGCTGGTCGCGCGCCGTGGGCCGGTATCGGCCAACACCGCCACGAACCGCTGCCCCTGGAAGCGGGCGATCACGTCCAAACCGCGGTTTTTGCGGACCAGCTCGGTCAGCAGCGCAGCAAACGCGGTCAGCAGCCGGTCGGTGGCCGCCGCCCCGTACCGCAGCAAAAGTTCGCCGAAGCCGTCGATGTCGATCATCGCGATGCTGACCAGGCGGTTTTTTTGAAGATCGTTCCGTTGCAGGTCGTACAGCAGTTTTTCAAAGCCCATGCGGTTGTAAACCTGCGTGAGCGGGTCAAACTGAAGCCTCTGTTGGATGGACATCAGCCGGTTTTCGCTCTGCACGACGGCCACGAACGAGGCCAGCATCTCGTCGCGCAAGCTGTGGGACAGATCGAGCAGCGGACGCAGCTCCTTGAGCAGACCCTGGCAGCCGACGGCCAAGTCCGACTCGATATCGATTTCCCCAAACCGCTCAGTGGCGACCTGAATCTGCTCCGTTTGCGATTTTAGAACGACTTGCAGCCGATTTCCGAGGGCTTCTAGTGCGCCCATCCGGCCCGAGTACTTGCGGAGATGCTCCGCGGCGATGGCCTGTTGCGCGAGCCACTGTGCGTTCGCTTCGTTGAGCTCATCGACGATCGTCCGCAGCCGTGCGGCATCGCCCTGGTTGCGGCAGGACCGGAACTTCCGGTCGGCGCGGACGAGCCGATCGCGATAGTCCCCCACCTCCAGCCGCAGCACGTGGATCGAGGCTTCCAGAAAGCTGTTGGGCTCGATCTTCAGCTCGTCGAGCAGCGCGATCCAGTCCGCGGGAATTTGCTCGACCAGCGGGGGATCGACATCTTCGACTTGCTCTTCTTCGCAAGCCTGATCGACTTTCGGCTCATCTTCCGATTCGCCCTCGCTGCTCGGGGTCTGGTCCTGGCAAGGCTTCTGCTCGGGGGGCGTCTGGGCGTCCTGCGGCGGAGTCGCGACCGGCTGGGGCGGCGTCGGGCGTGGCGGTGCCACGGGCCGTGGCTTCGACCGCACCGGAGCCTGCCCCGACAGACATACCGCTATCGCAAACCCCAGGGCGAGATTCACGACGGCGATAGACAAGATCAGCCACATGGCCGAAGTGCGATCCGGAGTTTCATGATGCCGCGTCGCACCCGCTATCGGTATGCACTGACTGGACTATCGTCCGCGCATGCAACGACCGCGCAGCGGAATAAGGACTGCCTGCATCACCAGTGTAGGTTGTATGCAGGACTACGCCGGCACGGTCAGGTCGTAGCGATAGTACCCGTCGTGACGCGGCAGTCGGCGCCCGGCCGCTCGATATCACCGCTCGCCGCGATACAGTCGCTGATAGAGAGGATTCCGAGTCGAGGTGACCGGCCCCTCGCTCGAGTCGTCCTGCAGGGCATGGATCATCATGTGGAGCTTCGCGTCCAGATCGTCGGCATAGTGCACGATCAACGCCTCGGGCGTCATGGGCGGCTTGGGGGCGCCCCACTCGGGCAGCCGCTGATGGGCCACGATCACGTGCTCCAGGCGAAGCAGCGTCTCCGCGTCCAGCGAATGCTTGACGCTGATCTCGCGCACCATGTCGCGGCCTTGCAGAATGTGCCCGATCAGGTGACCCTCGGCGGTGTAATCCGCGCCGGTCGGCTGATGGCTCAGCTCACGCAGCTTGCCGATGTCGTGGAGAATCGCCCCGGCGATTACCAGGTCGTGCCGTAGCGGCGGCTGCATTTCGTTGTAATAGTCGGCGTACTTCTGGGCCAGGTACACGCACGTCCGCGTGACGCTCAGCACGTGTTCCAGGTACCCGCCCACCATCGCATGATGATTACGCTTCGCCGCCGGCAGCGCCAGCAGCACCTCTCGGTTCGACTCCAACAGATCGACCGTCAGGGCCGACAGCGCCGCGTTGTCGATCTTTTCCCGCGCGATGGACACCAGCTCGGCGAACATCTCCTCCGGGTTGAATCGCGAGCGCGGCAGACACATCGCCGGATCGAAGCCGTCGGCGCGGTCGTCGTCGCAGACGATGCGGATACGGCGAATCTCGAGTTGCGGGCCGTAGTTCGACTCGCGATAGACGGCGCGTAGCTTGTAAAAACCGCCCGGCGACCAAGAGTCGCGGCATTCGACAGCCCAGGGCGAATCGTTCCAGATGGGAAAGCTCACCTCGCGCAACGCGTCCCGAAACGTCACGCGGAAGTACGGCTTTCCGTCGCGCGTCGTAAGCTGTTGCTTTTCGGTCAGCAAGGCGAAGAAGTCGGCCTCCTGATCGACAACCAGTTCGCTCAATAAGTCCGTGGCTTTGCCCATGGAAGAGATGCGAAAAAGCGGCAAATCGAAAACCTACCGGCGCGCCCCTGGCCGTTGCCCGACAAAAAGGGCGCTGCACCGGTCCGGAGGCATTGTATCGGGGGAGGTCAGCCGATCCAAGCACGCCGGCCGGGATCACTCGCCACAAGGGATCAAGCGGCAGATCGCAGATAGCGGCCTGTGGTGGGATCGAAGAAGTCCGGCTCGACGTCCGGCGGGCTGGTGATCGTGCGAACCGCCTCGTCCCGCTTCCGCACCAGAGCGACAAGACTCACGCCGCTGCGGTAACCGGGTCGCTGCCCGCCCAGTGCGTCCACCAGCCGGCGGCGCTCGCCGGTGAAAATCCTCCGCAACACAGAGTTCGTCCACCCGGCCGGCATGCGAGCGTCGAGCCCGGCCTCACCGCTGGCGCGGCCGCGGCGGCGATTCATCCAACGCACCGCGCGAATGACCGGTTCCAGCCGGGCATTGAAGTGCGACACGAGCAGCTCGTCGACCGGCAGATCTCGCCACAGCCGCTGCAGGCGTGCCGGATCGTAGCGCCGATAATGCCCGTTGGTTTCGTCGTGTCGGCTCCATAAAGACAGATCGGCCGGCACGGTCACCAGCATATGCGCACCAGGAGCGGCATGCTCCAACAGGCTGGAGAGAAGCTGAAAGTCATCGGCAACATGCTCCAACACGTCCGCGATCAGGTAAAGCTGTGCATCGTGCGATGCGCTGCCCAGGTCGTGCGGCGCCCGGCCGCAAATGAAGCGAACCTCCGGGAAGCGCTGTTGTGCCCAGCGAATCGCGTCAGCCGCCGGGTCGATGCCCACGCAGCGGTAAGCATCGGCCAACGAGGCCATATTGCCCCCCGTGCCGCAGCCGACGTCGACGATGGTCGCTCCGGTGTGCGGCGGAACGACCTGCTCGACAAGCCCGCGCAGGATCGACCGCCGGGCCACGAACCACCAGTGGTCCATCTCAATCTGGGCAAAGAGCCGGAACTGCTCGGCTTGCATGCAGGGCCTCTCGAAGATGCAAGGACGCGCGAGTGCAGCGAGTCGGTGACGAAGGCGCCCGCTCGGCAATTGCCGCGTGCTAGCGGGCACGGCCGGGGCGGGACTTTAGCAAGAAGGGCCGGCCGCCACAAGGCGAGCGTGCGCTGAGAGCGGTGGCTACATTCTCCGCTCTAACGCCCGTTGGAATTGCGCATCACCATGCCTTCGTCTACCTCGACAAAGCCGAGTGTGCCGTAGAGCGCCAGGGCGGCCTCGTTGGCGGCCATGGCCTGCACCTCGACCATCTGCACGCCCTCGCGATGTAACTGGGCAAAGGCCTCGCCCAACAGGAAAGTCGCGTGACCGCGGCGACGCTCGCTCGGGTCCACCTGCAGGTCAAGCATACCCGCGGTGCGGACGCCCCAACTGGATGCCAGCGGTTCGACGTCCCAGAACGTTGCCGAGGCCACCGCTGGTCCGCCCTGCCGCGGCACCAGTTCGAATCGGGTGCGATCAAAATTGCCCATGGTACAGGCTTCCCACCAGGAACCCGTCGGCGGATCGTAGCAGACGTTCATCTGCATGCAGCGGCGGAGTTGGATCTGACAGCGATCGATCCGCGGGCGGAAGTCGGTCAGGCGACGCTGCATCACGCGCACGTGGTCGATGACCTGATAGCCGTGCTGCTGATAAAGACTCTTCCGCATTGCGTCGGAAGCGAGCACGCCGGGCAGTTCGCTGCCGCCGTAGAGGCCCTGGTAAAAGGGATTCAATGGCCAGATGCCTCCCGCGTACAAAACCCGCGCTCCCCGCGCGCGCAGGTACGCCTCGCTTTGATCCAGGAGTTGCTCAGACAGCGACGATTCCTGCAGGTCAGGCCGCACCATGAGCATGCACACAACGCCCAGATCGGTCGACAGCCGGCACTCGTCGTCGCTGGGGCCAAAACCGGCGTGCACAAAGCCGACCGGCCGTTCGGCTTTGGTCGCGACGATGAAGCCGTCGGGATCGAAGATCGGCCTGGAAAAGATCTGCTGCTCCAGCAGAGCCACCGAAACGTACTCGATCTGACCGCGCTGCCGCGGCTGCTGACGCCAGATCTCCGCCAGGTGAGGAGGATCAGTATTGTGAAATGGGCGAAAGTCGTACACGGCTGCGGTATTCGAGTTCAAATTCAGCCCCGGGGAGAATTCACTCCGGTTGACCGATGTCCACTTCAATCGTAATCCCCACGACGCGAACCGGAAAGCTTGGCTGCACCAGTGTGGCGGAAAGTTGGTGCTGCCCCGTGCGGGCGTCGAACTGCCATCCGTGCCACGGACAAGTCAGGGCACAGCCGACCAGCTTGCCGCGTCCCAACGGGCCACCTTGGTGTGGGCAGACCCCGTCCAGCGCGTAGATCGTCCCCTCGACGTTCAGCAGCGCCACGATCCGATCGCTGGCAACCACTTCCAGCGCCGCCCCCGGCGGGCAGTCCGTCAATTGTGCCACGGCGATCCAATCGGCCATTGTCAACTCGGCTGGTTAGGCTCCCGTAGCTGAATTCGTGTGAATTCAGTCTGCCGCTGGATCGGCTGAACTCTCACAAGCCTTTCACAAGTCCAGCTACCCAGTGGCAAATCGTTCTTGCCTGCGCGCGCGGCTTGCTCACGCCTATGCCGCACGCCGCTGACGCGCCGGAGGTTTCCCCTTCCAGCGGCGGTGCAGCCACCAATACTGGCCGGGCGCCTGGCGGATCAGGTCTTCCAGCCGGTGCGTGTACCACTGCGTCAACTCCGGCACGCTTCCCAGCGAAAAGTCCGCGTCCGCCGGATCGACCGCGTCCCACAGGCCGGACTCATAGCATAAGGGGGGGCCAATGCGGCGTGCGTACGAGACGATCAGCGGCGCCCCATGACTGAGCGAGAACAATGCGATCGCCTTGTGCGTCGCGGCTGGCCGGCCGAAGAAGTCGACCCAGCACCCCAGCTTGCCGCTGGCATGTTGATCGCCGAGCACCCCCAGCGACGCCCCCTCGGAGAGCAGCCGAGAAATCGTAGTTGCCACGTCGTCCTTGGGCAACATGTACTGCCCGGTGGCGCCGCGAAAGCTGTGGAGGAACCGATCGACGTAGCGGTTATCCAGGGGGCGCGCCACCGCATACGTGGCGAACCCGAACATGCCCAACATATAACTGGCCAACTCGAAATTGCCGAAGTGCCCCGAAACGAGCACCACCGGGCGGTCCTCCAGCAGGTAGCGAACCATTTCATCGTCGCGATGGAAGCGGATGTACCGGTGCCAGTTGGTGATGTGAATTTTTCGGCGGACGTGGGCGATCTCGGCCACCATCAGCAGCAGGTGTTCCCACATCGCCAGCGCCAGTCGCCGCCGCTGTGCCGCAGAACACTTAGGAAATGCATACTGCAGATTCTCGTCCACCACCCGGCCGCGGATCTTCAGCACGTCGACCGTTAGCAGAGCCAACCCCCGCGCCAGCCGCTGGCACTGCCGCAGCGACATCGCCTGTAGCAAGCAAATCACCACACGCAGGGCCACATAGGCCGGCCAGTCGAACCATTTCCCGCGCTTCGCATCCCTGCTCACCTGCAGCTCCTCCTTCGCTCCCTCGCGCCAGGCGCCTTATTGTCGCACGAAGCGCCGCCGGGGCCTAGAGCGAATGCGCGGCGGCTTGCCGTAGCTGAATTAGTAACCATTCAGAGTCGTAGCTGAATTGGTGACAATTCAGCCGCCCCACGCTTCGCTGGACTCTCACGAGTCCAGCTACACGGGCCAAAGCGCCCTACCGCGTCGCCATCTTTTGCCAGACGGGCATCTCGACGTCGTCGTTGATAAAGCGGACCGAGCCGTCCGCGAATACCACGTTCACGCCGGCCTTGTGCCAGCTTCGCGCTCCGCGCCAGCCGTACGCGGCATAGCGCGTTTCGATCGGACCTCCGGTTGCCGAACTGATGCAGTCCGGCGTCGGCGAGTTCGGCGACAGATAGTGGTTATAGAGCGCGCAGCGGTATTCGCCGTTTACCCAGGCAAAGCCGCGGGGATCCCGGTAGTTCCAGAGAATCGCCCCCTCGCACGCTGCCTCGGTCAGCGGTGTGAGGAGGTGGAAGCGATATGCCGTTTGCGGATCGCGATGCGCACTCCCGCCCACGCCCAGCACGCTCTCGGACATCAGCGCCGTGTTCGAAGTCCCCGCGGCCAGGTCGATGATCGTGGTGCGCGAGTTCACATAGAAGATGCCATCGGTGTCGAACGGCGATCCGCCGTCGATTCCCGTGCCCGCGCATGCGGCGTAGTTCGTCGGGCCGAAGTCCGGATGCACCCGTTGCTCCAGATCGCTGGGGCACAAGAATATGGAGACAAACACGGCGGCGCCGTCGCGGTTTTCTGGCGACACCACCAAGCTGGCGTTGTACAGCGGCACGGAAAGATCGAGCGCCCGATACGCCTGCTTGTTCTCCAGGTACGGCGAGAGCATAGCCAGCGCCGACCAGCGATAAAAGTTCCACGGAGTGCCGGGCGAACCAGGCAACTCCTTGGCCACCGAGCCGCTGGGGAAGCGTCCCTTCGCTGTATGATGTGCCGTGGCAGCCTGCCCCAACTGCCGCATATTCGAACCGCACGATGCCCGCCGGGCCGACTCCCTCGCCGATTGCACCGCCGGCAGCAGCAGCCCCAGCAGCATGCCGATGATCGCAATGACCACCAACAGCTCCACGAGCGTGAGGCCGCCCCGCACTCGCAGCCGCCCGGCGGCGCCCACGCCTTTGTCGCGCGACTGGCAAATCATGGACCCAACTCCTCTCCCGAATCAGCCGGCGCAAATCTCCATTGAGAATTCGCGCTTCCTCCTAAATGCTTCTCGCCTTGCGTCGCCGCTTCCGCAGCAGCGCGAACAGCCCTACGGCTCCACCGGTCATCAAGAGCGCCACGCTGCTGGGCTCCGGCACCGGGGCAGATACCAGCGAACTAAGCGGTGGTAGCTTGGTACCAAGCGCTTCGATAAACGTACCGTCCGGCGCGAACCGCAACAATGCTCCGTTCAGGTCTCCTTCGCCGGGGTTGGTGGCCCCCAGCACGGCGACCAGGATGTTGCCGTCCTGGTCGAACAGCAGTCCCGACGGAGCATTGACGTCGAACGAAGGCGTAACCGACGGATCGGGCATGAACGGGTCAATGTTGATAAACGGGCCGCTCGCTCCGGGGATCTCCGTCCCGTCGGCCATGTACTTGTAAATGCCGTCGCCAAACACGTCGGCCACGTAGACCTGCCCCGCCGCGTCCACCAGGACGCTGTTGGGCGCAAACGGCCCCACCACCGTGGGCGCAGCGAACGAGGTGACGTCGGTGCCGTCCCACCGCAGAGTGCCGGCGCCGCCCAGCGTGGTGATGAAAAGATCGCCCGCCGCATCGAACGTCAACCCGCTGGGCAGCGCGATCGAGGGATCGCTAATCGTGCCCATGGATGCGCCGCTGACCGCGTCGAAGATGTCAATCGTCGTGCCGCCGTTGTTGGCGACGTACAGTTTCCCGGACGAATCGACCTCCAGCCCCGCCGGCTGCTGTCCACTGGTCAGTTGCAGAAACACGCCATCAATGCCGCTGGGCGTTTGAGCCCCGGGAATGGGTTCGCCGGTAAGGCCGTTAAAGACATAGACGCGGTCCGAAAAGCGACCGCTGACAAAGACCTGCTGATTCGCCGGGTTCACCACAATGTCCGCCAGCCCAAGTGGCACCAGTGGATCGTCTATCGGCGGCGCCATGAATCCCGGTTGCAGCAGTGCACCGGTGTTTTCATCGTAACGGTCGACCGTCCCGAAGAAGAAGTTGGTGACCAGCAGGTCGGCGTGGGCAACCGATGTGGGGAATACGGTAAATACAAGCAAAAGCGCCGCAGCGGCGCAAAAACGGTAGCGCATGGAAAAACTCCGAGACCAAGGTGCAAGATTCTACGGAAGCAATGGGTTATGCAGATTTGGTCGCGGCATTAGCGCCTGCTGAAACGGCGTGAAGGAGGGTGTTCCGGAAGGAGGGACGTTCCTGCGAGTCTACTTGAAACCACGCTGAATGCAAGGTTTAGGTCAACCCCGAAGGGGGTGCCATCCCCATAGTTGCTGCCTTTTTGGCAAAGCCCAGTTCCCTCGCCGCCCGACGGCGTAGCGGGATGAGCAACGGGGGCTGGCGGCCGCTGGCCATCCTGGCCACTGCTCGCCCTGTCCCCACGGTTCGCCTTATTCGCTCAGCAGCTTCTCCATCGCCGCCATCAGCACGCCTTCCACTTGCGGCGCTACGCGCGACGCCAGGTCGCTCGTCTCGTAACCGCCCTGGCTGTAGGCGATCTCGGTGCCGATGTAGCCCGGTGCGTAGTCGCCATACGCCGCCATCGCCACGAACAGATCGGGCCGCATCTTCTGCGCGGCAAGCTGATATTCGACGAACAACTCGCCCGGCATGTGCAGCACCCGGGCGCTGTTCATCGCCAGGCACGCGATGTCGATCGTGTCGCCCGCCCGGCAGCGCCGCAGCCACACCAGGTGCTTGGCAGCCGAGTAGCGTTCGGACGGACTCGTTGACTCGTCCGCCAGCGTCTTCATCAAGGCCTCTTCATCCAGATGCTCGGCCACCGGCAGCGCGACCGGCTCGACCGTCCAGCGAATGTCATCCGCGGTGAGCGGCTGCCGCTTCACGCTCTCCCACGCCTTTCGCATGCCGGCCGCCACGCGGTCGGCCAGTACCTGCCGGTTCTCCGGCGCGCCGTCGTTCCACTTGCCGGCCCCGATGTTCCCGCCGGCTCCGTTGAAATGAACATGGGGCACGCCGGTCTCCTTCTCTCTGGCATTACGGGCCATGCCGGGAAAGTCAGGGTTCGCCAGTCCGGTGCGGTAATAGCTCTGAGGGTGCGTCGCGTAGTACGTCATCACGGCGACCGGCTCGTCGCCGTTGTAGAAGCCCACCAGCTTCAGCTCCGGGTCGATCGTGCCGGCCGGGAAGGCGCGGATCTCCGGATCCGCCGTGGCCGTATATCGCGTGTGCAGCACCTTTCCGTCGGGGCCGAGAATCCGTCGGTTCGAGGCGACCTTCTCGATCACGCCGCTGCCCAGCCCCAGATGCGTCACCGGTTTGGCATTGGCCACCGCCTTCTCGACGGCCGCTGCCGCCCGTACGAGTACGTCGCGCGCGTGCACCGGATCAAAGCCCGCCCCCGGAATGCCATGCGGCTGCAACAGCTCTTCGGCCGCGAAGTCGCACCGCGGCGCGTCGTGCTGGTGCAGCGCGTGCACGACTACTCGATCCGGGTCGGTGCCCGCCGCGCTGGCCAGCCGCTCGCAAAACGCAGTCTGCCCGCCGCTGCTGATGCCGATCCAATCGATCGCGCCCAGCACGATCGGCTTGCCCGCCCCCGCGATCACCACGCCTCGAAAACTCAGCGGCGACTGCACGGCATTGGTCGGATCGTACGCCAACGGGCTGCCCACCGGCGGCGAGGCATCGACGTCGAACGTGCCCACACGCAGCTCGTCGGCGCGGATCGGCGCGGCGACGGTGGCAACCGACAGGATTAGCAACAGGGCGAAGCGATTCACGAGGGAACTCCTTGATGGAAATGCGTCCGTAGCGCGGCAGCCGCCCGAGTGTGCCTGCCGCCGGGGGTGATTATCGGGTAAGGCGGATCGATGATCAAACTGCGCACCGACAGGAGTGTCTGTGCCACCTCTTACGCCCTCTCCCTCTGGGAGAGGGCCGGGGAGAGGGTTTCTTTAGATCCGGCACCAAACTTCCCACTTTCCGCTTGCATACCTCGCCACACCAGGTATAGTATGCCTTGGCAGCCAAGGTATCATGCTCGTTCTTCATCCAAGGAAGCCCCCGTGAATCCCGACTTTCTCCGTGCGGCCTTGGAGCCGGTCCTGCTGGAAACGATCGCCGGCGGGGCCAGCTACGGCTATGAAATCGCCCGGGCGGTCCACGAGGCCAGCGACGGAAAGCTGCTGGCTCAAGAGGGGACGCTCTACCCCGCCCTGCACCGGCTGGAAAAACAGGGCTTGCTCTCGGCCAAGTGGAAGCAATCGGCCGAGGGCCGCCGCCGCAAGCACTACACGCTGACCGCCACCGGCCGCAAACGATTGGCCGCACTGCGCACCCAGTGGCAGGAATTCGCCGCCAGCGTCAATCAAATCCTGGGGCTCACC
Organism: Pirellulales bacterium; assembly: GCA_040880125.1. Taxonomy (GTDB): domain Bacteria; phylum Planctomycetota; class Planctomycetia; order Pirellulales; family JBBDJB01; genus JBBDJB01. The sequence goes on from JBBDJB010000056.1 coordinate 134,321, forward strand.
TTCCACTATGCCTGACGAACGGGCGCGACCCGATTCTGATCGTTCACATTCGGCCGAACACCGGCAGTGGTACGCCGACACGGTCGACGAGATGGCCGACCATCTGCGGCTGTCCGCCGAGGATGCCGCGCGTGCCGGCCGCGATGCAAATGAAGCCGAGCAGGAAGCATTGACTCGCTTTGGCTCGCCGACCCGGGCACTCGTCCACTGCTTCTGGATTCAATGGGGAGATCGCATCATGCAAAAGACACTCTCGGCCGTGCTGCTCACGGCCCTGACCGCCGCCGTGGTGGTGCTCGCCATTGTCGGTTGGCAAAGCCGCCAGACGCTGGCGACGCGCCTCAACTACGTCAGCGATCAGCTCGTCTCGCTGAACGAGTCGCAGCAGAAACTGCTGGAGCTGCAATCTCGCACGATGTCAAACACCGTCTCGATTTCGGGCCGGGCATACTTAGGAACGCCGGATAAACCGGTGGCAAACCTGGAAGTGATGATCGTCGCGAACAACGACAGGCGATTACCGGACCCGGAAGTTGAGCCCGACGGCCAGCTCACCTTTTCGAGGTATCAGGTGCCGCAAATGCCGCTATTCCACAGGGTCGTGACCACGGATGGGCAGGGCCACTACGACAGCGGGCCACTGGAGCCAGGGCTTTACCGTGTGCTGTTTGCACCCACGGACGCCCAGGGTGAGCACCACGGAGAATATTGCTTCGTGTCTGATGTGCAAGAGCTCTACGAAAGCGGAAGCGCAGAACATCTCGACTTGAACGTCCTTCAATTGACCAGCCGGGTTCGTATCCAATGGTCGCCGCAGTTACCGCCTCGTGAGCCGAAGACAGGCACTGTCGGGCCAACAGAATTGCCTCAGTTCAGCATTACGGCGTCTCTTTCATATCCGTCAGACAAAGCACGGCAAATGGCCGCTCATTTTAACGGTCCTGCATTACCCCAACCAAACGGGGTGCTTGTTGGGCACTATGGCTGGCCCTATGGCGACGACAACGTTTTCAACGCGGTCGTACCTGAAGCCCATTATATTGTTTTGTTTGCTGGAGGAATCACACGTCTTCCACAATCGCCAGTCAGAAGCGGCCTTGGACGCGTGGGCGGAATGGGCATGGGCGGCTTTGGCGGCATGGGCCTGGGCGGATTGGGAATGGGAGGGACGGAGACGCTGCCCGGTCTTCTCCAGCTCGAACCAACCATCGACGTTCCACCCTTCTCCTTTGTCGACGTCCTCGTCCACTGGCCGGGCCCGCCCGAGCCGCCGCTGGATGAAGTGAAGATCGGACAGGTCGCCGGCTGGACGGCCGAGGACTTTCGCATCGAAGTCAACACGATGGACATTGCCGACGCCCCGCCGGAGACGCCGGAGGAAGAAACCGAGTAAGCGGGTAGCACCGGTTGTCCCAACCGGTGCCGCACAGCGGCAAGAGGCGTCGCCTGACGCGTCACTCCACCCATCCAATGTGCACTCCCCCCAAATCCAAATGCACTTACCGGGTAGCACCGGTTGTCCCAACCGGTGTCGCGCAGCGGCAAGAGGCGTCGCCTGACGAGTCGCTCCAACCACCCGATGTGCACTCCCCCAAATCCAATGCACTTTCCGGAGACGCGGTGGAGTTCTTGGCTCAGGACTCCCAAGACGATTCGCTTCGGGTGATCCAAGTCGAGCAGGCGCCTCCGCCGTTGGCACGAGAACGTCACGAAAGGGGCGTAGAGCCGGTTATCGAAGATTCGGCGAGTCGTCATGCCGGGCAGGGTCGCTCAGCGACGAGTGAATTGCAAGCGTCCGGGTGATTCGCAGCCGGTGCCGAGGCCTCTTGCCGCTGCGCGGTACCGGTTGAAGACAACCGGTGCTACCCGCCCCCAAGGCGCCTTTGCTTGCTTTTGGCGCGCCGGCCGGTTAAACATCGACGTTAACCCTGTGCGAAGTGCCGCAAATGGGCTTCTCTCGCGGCACCCGACGCATCCAGCAGGGTTTATCTCACGTGCGCGGCTTTCCCGCGGGCGGCCCAGCAAGGATACTGATAGGCACGAAAACTCGGGCGATCCGCAACCGCCGGCCACGCAAAACAGGCGAAATACACGAGGACGAATCGATGCGCAGCAGGCAGCTTCCAACCGCAGTGGCCTGGGCCGTCCCAGCGGCCGTGATCGGGGCGATGCTTTGGATCGGTGCGGCCAGCCGGGCCGAACCACCGGTGGGGGGTGGATTGCGAGAAGTACCCTCGCAAGTGATTCAAAAGACCCTCTCCCCGGCCCTCTCCCTGGAAGGGAGAGGGAGTAGTGAGGGCGGCCTCTCCCTAGCAGGGAGAGGGAGTAAGGCGGCGACGCCGCAAGACACCGCAGATCACACCGAGCAGGCGCCGTATCAGCGGCGCGGTGGCCGAGGGGGGGGCGGCGTTTATAAGGCCCGTATCGCGCCGCAATGGGCCGAGGATAGCTCGCACTTCTGGTATCGCAACGATCTGCGCGAAGGCGGGCGGGAGTTCATTCTCGTCCGGCCGGAGGAAGGTTCACGAGAAAAGGCGTTCGACCACGAGCGGCTGGCCGCGGCGCTGCGCGAGCAGGACGTCGAAGACGCTCAGGCGGAGCGGCTGCCGATCGATGATCTGGCGTTCGACCTTTCGGAAGGCACGCTCACCTTCGCCGCCGGCGATAAGCGCTGGCAGTGCAAGTTGGAGTCGTACGAGCTGTCGGCCATCGAAGAGCCTGCTGACAACGGCGACGATCAACCGTCCACGTTGCTCAGTGATGTGCCCCGCGCCAGTAGTCGCACGGGCGCGGAGACGAATCTCACGTTTGAAAACCGCACCGACGGCCCGGTGGAAATCTTCTGGCTCGATACGAGTGGCGAGCGGCAGAGCTACGGTCAGGTTGCGCCGGGTCAGCGGCGCGAGCAGCACACCTATGCCGGCCACGCCTGGGAAGTCCGCAACGGCGATGGCCGCACGCTGGCCTTTTTCGAGGCCGAAGAAGGCGACGCCGTAGCCACCATCACCGGCGAGCCGGGCCAGCGTCCGCAAAGCCGCCGCGGGGCACGCCGCGGTGCGCGCGGCCAGCGTGGTCAGCGCGGGTCCCGTGGTACTTCGCCGGACGGCCAGTGGACCGCCGAGGTGCAAGGCGACAGTGTCACCATCCGCGCCACCGAGGAAGGGGGCGAAGTATTTGAGCTGAGGGAGGACGGCGAGGAAGGGTTGTCTTACGAGATGCTTCAGTGGTCGCCCGACTCGAAAACGCTGGTTGTATTTCGCGTCGAGCCCGGCGACCGACACGAAGTGCACCTGATCGAGTCGTCGCCCGAGGAAGGCGGCCGGGCGCAATTGCGTTCGCGCCCCTACGCGCTGCCGGGCGACAAGTTCAGTTCCTACGAGCTGAACCTGTTCCGCATTGACGACCGCCAGCTAATCAAGCCCGACGTGGAGCGGATCGACTTCGGCCGGCCGCGCATCCGCTGGAACGACGAGGGCGACGCCTTCACCTATGAAAAGGTCGACCGCGGGCATCAGCGCTTTCGTCTGATTGAGGTCGACGCCGCCTCGGGCGAGGCGCGTAACCTCATCGATGAGCGGACCGAGACGTTCATCTGGACGGCCCATACCGAAAACGTCGAGTTGGACATGGTCAACTGGCTCGAAGAATCGGACGAGATCGCCTACGTCTCGGAGCGTGACGGCTGGCGGCATCTTTACCTGGTCGACGCGAACGAAGGCGGCATCAAACACCAGATCACCCAGGGCGACTGGGTAGTCCGCGGCATCGACCGCATTGACGAGGAAAACCGCCAGATTTGGTTCCGGGCCAGCGGCCGCAGCGCCGACCAAGACCCGTATCTGATTCACTATTACCGCATCAACTTCGACGGCAACGATCTGGTCGCGCTGACCGAAGGCAACGGGCAGCACACCATCGACTATTCGCCCGACCGCCGATACATCGTCGACACGTACTCCCGCGTGGACATGCCACCGGTACACGAGCTGCGCCGCGCCTCCGACGGCAGTCTCGTCTATGAACTGGAAAAGGCCGATATCACCGAGCTGGAAGAATCCGGCTGGGAAGCGCCGGAGGTGTTCACCGCCAAGGGACGCGACGGCCAGACCGACATCTGGGGCATCATAGCGCGCCCGCGCGAGCTCGACCCGAACCAGAAGTATCCGGTAATCGAATACATCTACGCCGGGCCGCAGGGCTCGTACGTGCCCAAGACGTTCAGCGCCACGCGCAGGTTCTCCTCACTGACCGACCTGGGCTTCATCGTCGTGCAGTGTGACGGCATGGGCACGGCCAACCGCTCCAAGGCGTTTCACGACGTTTGCTGGCAAGACCTCAAGGATGCCGGCCTGCCGGACCGCATCCTCTGGCACCAGGCGATCGCCGAGCAGTACCCGTATTACGACCTGGAGCGCGTCGGCATCTACGGCACGTCGGCCGGTGGGCAGAACTCCACCGGCGCGGTGCTGTTCCATCCGGAGTTTTACAAGGCGGCGGTCTCCGCCTGCGGCTGCCACGACAACCGCATGGACAAGGCCTCGTGGAACGAGCAGTGGATGGGCTACCCCGTCGGGCCGCATTACGCGGAGTGCTCGAACATCGACAACGCCCACCGCCTGCAAGGCGATCTGATGCTGATCGTCGGCGAGATGGATTCGAACGTCCCGCCGGAATCGACCATCCGCCTGGCCGACGCCCTGATCGACGCCGGCAAGGACTTCGATCTTGTGTACGTGCCGGGCGCCGGTCACGGCATGGGCGGATCGTACGGTCAGCGGCGGATGGAAGACTTCTTCGTGCTGCACCTACTTGGCGAAGAACCCCCGAACCGCAACGCACCGGATACTCGCACACTGGCCGCCGCGGACGGAACCGACGAAGAGGAGACAGAAGATACAGAAGAGAACGACGCCGAAGAGGATGACGCCGAAACTTCCGATGACCAGCGCGACGTCGCCACGCGCCCGATCGACTTGACGTCGATTGACGATTCCACCACCGAAGTGGACGTGATCGCCCGCCGGTACGCCACCGATCGCGAGAGCCTAGAGCGGTTTTACAACATCCCGGAGTCGCCCACGCGACAGGTTCGGATGCGCAAGTTCTACGACGACTGGCTGTCCGAACTAGCGACGATCGACGAGGAGAATCTGAGCGACGACGCGCGTAGCGAACTAGTCGAACTCAAGGAGGACCTCTACGGCCGGCTCGATTCGATCCGCCGGACAGCCGAGGCGCAAGCGCAGATCAGCGACCTGGTCACCTTCGCTCCGGCAATCGTCCAGCTTTCCGAGGCGCGGCAAAAGATCGAGCCGTGCGAGCCGCGCGAGGTGGCCGGCTCGCTGCACGAGCTTTCCGATCATATCGCCCGCCTGCGCGAGGACGTGGAGGCGAAGGTCGAGTCGGGCGAGATGTCCGAAAGCGGCTGGAGCCAGGAGCAACTGGCGCGGGCGACGGAGACCTCCATCAGCATGCGCTCGGTGCTCAAGGAATGGTACGACTTTTACAACGGCTACGACCCGCTGTTCACCTGGTGGGTGCGCACGCCGTACGAAGCGGCCGACAAAGAACTGGAAGAGTATGTCGCCCTGCTAGAGGAGCAGTCGAAGACCGACGAGGAAGTGGACGAACAGGACGATTCGGAAGCGGCCTCGTCCAGTGCTTCTGGCGCGTCGAGTGATGAAAACGACGCCGCACCCGAGGGCGACGTCCCGGACGTCCGCCGCCTGTTGGCACAGCCGCGCGGCGTGATGCCGGCAGTCATCGCCGAGTACTCGGCCGAGCAGCGGCGGATGCGCGGCAATCGCCGTGGGCGCCGCTCGCAACAGTCCGAGAATAACGAGAACAGTGAAAACTCGCGCGAGCGCCGCGCCGAGCGACTTAACGCCTGGCTCGCCGCGCTGGAGAAGCTCGACTTCGACAGCTTCGACCAGAGCGATCGGGTGGACTACCTGCTCTTCAAGAATCATCTTGAGTTGCAGCGTCTGCGGCTGGCCAATCAACCTTCCGGGCGAGGGCAGCGCGGCACCGTGCAGGACGAAAGCGGCATCCGCGGTCGGCCGATCGGGCGCGAAGCCCTGATCACCGAATTGCGGCACGAGATGATCCCCTACACGCCCGAGGAACTGATCGAGATCGCCGAGCAAGAATACGCCTGGTGCCGGGCCGAACTGCTCAAGGCCTCCCGCGAGATGGGGCTGGGCGACGACTGGCGCGCCGCGGTCGAGAAGGTCAAACGCATGCACGTCGAGCCCGGCAAACAGCCGGCACTGATCCGCGAGCTCGCCCAGGAGGCCGTCGACTACCTCAAAGAGCACGACCTGATCAGCGTTCCGCCGGTGGCGGACGAGACGTGGCGGATGCGGATGATGTCGCCGCAGCGGCAGTTGGTCAATCCATTTTTCACCGGCGGCGAGGTGATCAGCGTCTCGTTCCCGACCGATTCGATGTCGCACGATGCGAAGCTGCAGAGCATGCTCGGCAACAACGTTCCCTTCGCCCGGGCAACGGTCCACCATGAGTTGATCCCCGGCCATCACCTGCAAGGCTACATGACCGGCCGCTACCAGACGCACCGCCGGCTGTTCTCCACGCCGTTCTGGGGCGAAGGCTGGGCGCTTTACTGGGAGATGCTGCTGTACGAGCGGGGCTTCCCGCAGACGCCGGAGGACCGCATCGGCTTTCTCGTCTGGCGGTCGCACCGCTGCGCGCGGATTGCCTTCTCGCTCGGCTTCCACCTGGGCCAGATGTCGCCGCAGGAGTGTGTCGACTACCTGGTCGACCGCGTCGGCTTCGAGCGCTACAACGCCGAGGCCGAGGTGCGCCGCTCCTTCGAGGGCAGCTACATACCGCTTTACCAGGCGGCCTACATGCTGGGCGGCCTGCAGTTCCGCGAGCTGCACCGCTCGCTGGTCGGCTCCGGCCAGATGACCGACCGCCAGTTCCACGACGCGGTGCTCCGCGAGAACAGCATCCCCGTCGAGATGGTCCGGGCGATCCTCACCGAGCAGCCACTCTCGCGCGATTTCACGACCAGTTGGCGGTTCTACGAGCAGCAGCCGGCCGAAGCGGCGCCGCAGTAACTGCAAGCCGTCGTCGCACTCGTCCGCGGCGGGTTTGAAAACCCCGCGCCCCCCAACGGCATAATAGAGGTTTACCCACCCGGACACGCCCTTGAAAAAATGGGACTGGCTCCGAGCACAGGAAGAGTCACTCCGGCGATTTCGGTTCTGCGAGGTGCCTGTCCCATTTTTTCTACGTGCTATCCCCGGGCTTTGTCCCGGTCCCAGCCGCACGGCACAAATCGCCCCCACTCTCCAGGAGCCCTAGCATGACCACCACGCGACGTGAATTCCTCAAGCGCACGGCCGCCGCCGGCGCGATCGTCTCGGCCCCCTACGTGTGGACGAGCAGCTACGCCAGCGCACAAGATGCAAACAGCAAACCGGCGATCGCCGCCATTGGCGTGGGGGGAAGTCGCGGCGCCTACAACCAAGGCGGCGGCATCGCCCGCGCCGCGTCGCGCTACGGTCAGATGATCGCCGTCTGCGACGTCGACGACCGCCACACCGCCGAGTTCAACCGCAGCTTCGACGGTAAACTGAAGACGTATCGCGATTACCGCAAGCTGTTCGAAAACGAAAAGCCCGACATCGTCACCATCGGCACGCCGGACCACTGGCACGTGCCGATCTCCATCGCCGCCCTGCGGGCCGGCTGCGACGTCTACTGTGAAAAGCCGCTCACGCTGACCATCGACGAAGGCAAAGAGATTCGCAAGGTGGTCGAAGAGACCGGCAAGGTTTTCCAGGTCGGCACCCAGCAGCGGAGCCAGGACGATCTCCGCTTTCTCAAGGCCATCGCCATGGTGCAAAGCGGGCGGTTGGGCGACAACGTCAACGCCTTCGTGGCGATCGGCGGCGGTCCGGTCGGCGGACCGTTCGCGGCCGAGACCGCCCCGGACGATCTGGACTGGGACATGTGGGTCGGCCCCGCGCCGAAGGCCGACTACGCCCCCATGCGCCGCAAGGAGTTCCGCTGGTTCTACGACTACTCCGGCGGCAAGATGACCGACTGGGGCGCGCACCACATCGACATCGCGCAGTGGGCCCTGGGGCAAGATCACTCCGGCCCGGTGAAAGTGAGCGGCACCGGCAAGTTCACGCCGCTAGTGCCGGACGACTTCAACTGGAACGCGTATCTGAACGGCGACGCTTCGCTGCCGCCGGGCTACCACACGGCGACCGAGTTCAGCATCGATCTGGCGTTCGAGAACGGCAGCCGCATCAATGTGAACCACCACTACCACCGCGACGACGAAACCAGCTTCGGCAATGGCATTTTGCTCGAAGGCGACAAGGGCCGCATCTTCGTCAACCGCGGCCGGCTCTCCGGCACGCCCGTCGACGAGCTGACCGAGGCGGACAACTCCGAGCTCGATAAGCTGATCGTCAAACTTTACAAGGGGAAGGATCCCGGCAATCACATGCGGAACTTCTTCCAGTGCATCGAGGATCGCCAGCAGCCGATATCGGACGTGGCGACGCACCACCGCACGATGACCTCGTGTCACTTGTGCAATATTGCGTTGATGCTCGGCCGCGACTTGACCTGGGATCCGAAGCAGGAGCAGTTCGTCGGCGACGAGCAGGCAAGTGCCCTGACGAGCCGCAAATCGCGCGAAGGTTACAAGCCGGAGGCGTAACGCTGTAGCTGAATCCGATCCCTGTAGGGTCCGCTGTGCGAACCGCTTGGTGGCCGAAATCGCAAGGATCGCCCATCCGACCCTAGTTGGATTCGCAAGAATTCAGCCCATGTGGTAGCTGGATTCGTGAGAATTCAGCCGAACCCGGAGCGCGCTCCGCCATTAACTCAGTATACTTCCCGAGGGCTCCTAGTTGGACAGCGAAAAAGAGGCGTCCAACTGGCCCTTGTTTCTATCGAGAAACCAAGCATGAGTTGTGTCCAAATGGACGATCATGGGGCCCGTTCCAAAAACGCTGTCCAATTGGACAGCGTGAATGGCCGATCGGAAAGTGCGATAAATGCACATACCCCGATCTCCGCCGGAACGTCGGGCAGAGAAGAGGAACCGCTCACGTGGGAAAGAGCCGGAAAGGCACGAACCGCGATCTCGAGTTCGATTGTGTGTTGCGCCGCAATCGTGCTGCATCTCGGGCTGGTCTCTCCAGTGGCCGCCCAAGAGCCGCCGATCGATTTCGCCCATGACGTGGTACCGATCCTCAAGTCTCACTGCGTCGAGTGCCATAGTGGCGTCGAGCCTGAGGGCGCCGTGTCCATGGACTCCCGCGAGCTGCTGCTCGATGCGGCCGTCGTATTGCCCGGCGAAGCGGCCGACTCGCGGCTGATCGAACTGGTCACCTCCCGCGATCCAGAAGATCAGATGCCGCCGAAGGACCGCCCGCGGCTCGCAGGCGACCAGGTCGACGTGCTCCGCCGCTGGATCGACCAGGGGCTCGCCTGGGAAGAAGGCTTTACCTTTGCTCCCCGAACTTACGAGCCGCCGCTGCGGCCGCGCCAGGTCGAACTGCCGCCGCCGGTTGACGGGCGAGAAAACCCGATCGATCGCATTCTCGACGCCTATCTCGCCGAGCACAGTCTGCCGCGGCCTGCGGCGATCGACGACGCCACGTTCATCCGCCGGGTGTATCTCGACCTGGTCGGCCTGCTGCCCGATCCGGATGTGCTGCAGGCGTTTCTCGACGATCCATCGTCCGATAAGCGGGCACGGCTCGTGCAAAACCTGCTTCAAGACCGTCGGGCGTACACCGCCCACTGGCTCACCTTCTGGAATGATCTATTGCGCAACGACTACGCCGGCACCGGCTACATCGACGGCGGCCGCAAACAGATCACCGCCTGGTTGGTCGAATCGCTGCTCGCGAACAAGCCGTACGACCAGTTCGTGCGCGAGCTGGTTGCCCCCTCGCCCGAGTCGGAGGGCTTCATCCACGGCATCAAGTGGCGAGGCAATGTCAACTCCAGTCAGCAGCCGGAGATTCAGTTTGCGCAGAACCTCGGCCAGGTGTTTCTCGGCATCAATTTGAAGTGCGCCTCGTGCCACGACAGCTTCATCGACCGCTGGACTCTTGAGGAGACCTACAGCTTAGCGGCGGTCTACTCCGAGCGGCCGCTGGAGCTGCACCGCTGCGATAAGCCGACCGGGCAGTCCGCCACCGCCGCGTGGCTGTTTCCCGAGCTGGGTCAGATTGACGTCGACGCCCCGCAATCCGAGCGGCTCGCCCAACTCGCCCGTCTGATGACCGATCCGGAAAACGGCCGCGTCACCCGCACCATCGTGAACCGCCTGTGGCATCGCCTGATGGGCCGCGGCATCGTCCACCCGGTCGACGCGATGCAGACCGAACCCTACAGCGCCGACCTGCTCGATTATTTGGGCACGTACCTGGCCGAGCACGACTACGATCTGAAGCGGGCGCTGGAGCTGATCGCCACCTCCCAGGCGTACCAGTCGCAGACGGTCGTGCTGGACGAAGAGCCGGCCCCCGGCACGTACGTTTACACCGGCCCGGTCGCCAAGCGGATGACGGCCGAGCAGTTCATGGACTCCGTGTGGCAAATCACGGACGCGGGTCCGACGAAAGCCGAGGCCCCCGTCGAGTGGCCGCCCGCGTCATCCGACTCGGATGAACAACTGCCGGTCCGCGCGTCGCTGGTGAAGTCCGACCTGCTCATGCGTTCGCTGGGTCGTCCCAACCGCGAGCAGGTGGTGACCACGCGGCCCGATACGCTCACCACATTGCAGGCGATCGATCTTTCCAACGGCGAGATTCTCGCCGGCACGCTTGCTGAAGGCGCGACGCGAATCATAGAACAGCAGCCGGGCGAATCAGCGAAGCTGGTCGAGCGGCTCTACTGGCACGGCCTGTCCCGCCGGCCGACGGATCAGGAGCGCGAGATCGCCATTCAACTCGTCGGCGGCGCGCAGCCGATGGTCGCCGGCGTGGAGGACCTGCTTTGGGCCATCGTCATGCTGCCGGAGTTTCAGATCATTCGGTAAGAAGGAGACGAGAAAACACGGTGGCAAAACCTGTCCCCGGCCCTTTCCCAGAGGGAGAGGGCGTAGGCCCCGGTGGCACAGACATTCCTGTCTGTGCTTTAAAGACAAAGATGGGAGGCTTCCCTCAAACTCCTCTCCCCTCCGGGGAGAGGTCGGGAGAGGGGGTAAAGAAAACATTCAGCCATACATCACGGCGTAGCGCCCAATCAAGACCGGCGAGTGCGAAGCAAGCTTCACTTCAAGGCGAGTGTGAGTGAGAGGAAAAACCATGAACACCAAGCACCAAAACCCTCTCCCCGGCCCTCTCCCAGAGGGAGAGGGAGCAAACGCCGCGCCCGATCACCAGTCTGCGAGCGACACCATCAATAACGAAGCGCCGCAGACCACCCGCCGCCGATTTCTCCAAGCGCTCGCCGCCTCCTCGGCCGCGGCCCTGATGACCGGCGAGCCGCAGCTTGTGCTGGGTGACGAGCTCACCGATGCCGCGCATCCGGCGGCCAAGGCCGACACCTGCATCCTCCTGTGGATGGCCGGCGGAATGGCGGCCCCCGAAACGTTCGACCCCAAGCGCTACGTCCCCTTCGAGGTCGGCACGCCGGTCGAGAAGATCATCAGCACCTTCCCGGCCATCGATACGGCTGTGGACGACATCAAGATCAGCCAAGGGCTGGAGAACATCGCCGGCGTGATGGACCGCGCCACGCTGATCCGCTCGCACGTCCAGGAGGACCTGGGCCACATCCTCCACTCGCGTCATCAGTACCACTGGCACACCGGCTACGTGCCGCCGCAGACCGTCGCCGCGCCGCATCTCGGCGCATGGATGGCCCGCGTGCTCGGCCCGCGCAACCCCGTGATCCCCGCCTTCATCAACATCGGGCAGCGGCTCGAAGGCGTCGGCGAATCGGAAGAGGTGAAGGCATTCACCACCGCCGGCTTTCTTGGCAGCGAGTACGGGCCGTTCAATCTGCCGTATCCGGAAGACGCCGCTCGGGCCGTGCGTCCGCCCCAGGGAATGGAGCCGGGCCGGTTCGAAAACCGCCACCAGTTGTACCGCCGGCTGGTCCAGCAGAGCCCCCAAGGCCGCTACGCCAGCGACTACCAGCAGGAGTCGATGGTCCGCGCAATGGACAGCGCCTACCGGCTACTGCGGTCCGAACACAAGGACGCCTTCGACCTCTCGCTGGAACCGAAGGAAAACTACGACCGCTACAACACCGGCCGCTTCGGGCGCGGTTGCCTGTTGGCCCGGCGGCTGGTCGAGGCGGGCGCCCGCTTCATCGAAGTCACCACCGAGTATGTCCCCTTCCTGCACTGGGACACGCACGAAAACGGCCACACCACCGCCGAGCGGATGAAACAGGAAATCGATCGGCCCATCGCGCAGTTGGTTCTCGATCTGGAAAAACGCGGCCTGCTCGATCGCACGTTGGTGGTGATCGCCAGCGAATTCAGCCGCGACATGATCATCGAGGGCGTGCCCGGCAGCAACGCCAAGGACCAGTCGCGGGCGAAGACCGACCACCTGCAGGAGATGATTCATTACGGACTGCATCGTCACTTCACCGGCGGCACGTCGGTGGCGATGTTCGGCGGCGGCGTGAAGCGTGGCTTCCTCTACGGCAAGACCGCGCCGGAGCGTCCCTGCGTGGCGATCGAAAACCCGGTCTCCATCACCGACCTGCACGCGACGATTCTCACCGCGATGGGCGTCAGCCCCCGCACGTCGCTGCTGGTCGAGAAGCGGCCGTTCTACGTGACTCAAGACGGCCACGGGCGGCCCGCGATGGATGTCTTCGCGTAAGGGCCGGTGAAAAATGGGACTGGTTCCGAACACGCAACCAAAAGACGCGGCCGTTTTGCCGATCATTCCGCGCAGCGGCCGACTCGCGGTCAGCGCCGTTCTGGTATGGCTACTCGCGCCGGCAATTGCCACATCGCAAGAGAGCGAGTCGCAACCGGCCGCCGCTCCAGTCGACCGGGCGATTGCGTTTCTCGCCCGCGAGGTTCAGGCGTGGACCGCCGACAAGCACTGCTTCTCGTGCCACAACAACGGCGACGCCGTTCGCGTGCTGTACGTCGCCCGGCGGTTGGGGCATGATGTCGATATCGAGGCACTCGCGCCGACGACCGCCTGGCTCGCCGATCCGGCTCGCTGGGAAGAGGACACCGGTGATGAGACCTTTAAGGACAAGGAACTGGCGGCCATCCAGTTCGGCTCAGCGCTGCTGGAAGCAATTGAACTTGGTATCGTTCCGCACGAGCCGGCGCTAATGCAGGCGGCGCGCTCCATCGCATCGTTTCAAGACGAGGACGGTGCCTGGCGGATCGACGGCAGCGGCCTGGCCGGTTCGCCGATCACTTATGGAACCGCGTTGGCCACGTCCGCGGCGCGGCGGGTGCTCGTTGCAGCGGACCGCGGGATGTATGCGGTCGAGATCGCCGCCACCGAACGGTGGCTCCGCTCGGCAGAGCTGCACTCGATGCCCGATCTGGCCGGCACATTATTAGCTCTGCGCGAGGCGACGGATCAGTCGGCCGGTGCGCAACGGCGGCGAGCATTCGAAAAGATCGCCGCCGGCCAGAACCAAAATGGCGGCTGGGGGCCCTTTGCCGACCGCCGCCCCGAAGCGTTCGACTCGGCCATCGTGCTGGTGAGCCTGGCCGCCTACGCGGAGCAGCCAGAAGTGCGGCAAATGATCCAGCGCGGTCGCGCGTACTTAGTCGACACGCAACTGGAGGACGGCGGTTGGGACGAGACGACGCGGCCCGCCGGCGCGCAAAGCTACGCCCATCGCATTTCCACCAGTGCCTGGGCTACCCTGGCGCTGGTGTTGACCGAGCCAAAGAGCAAGGTGACACGTCAATAGCTCCCTCTCCCCGCGGGGAGAGAGGGCCGGGGAGAGGGGAGTGCTGCTAGAGGGTCGAGAGTTAAAAGTAGAGAGTAGAGCACTCGGTGGTCCACACAGCGGAGCCTACTGTGCTCGTGACGCACAGACAGGAATGTCTGTGCCACGCCATGGCACCCGCGCTCGGCGTGCGGCAGCGTTACCGCACACGAAAGGGTAGTTCCACCGTCTCGGTCGTCACCTTCGCTTCGATGCGCTCGAAGACGTCGACCTCGAACGGCCGCTCGATGCTGTTGCCGGCCCGGTCCTCCAGCGTCGTGGCAATGACGATGTGGTATTCGCCCGGCTGCCACGGCTGGCGCGGCGCGAACGACCACCGCTGCTCCTGGTCGCCGACTTGCACGTCGCCGGGCACGGGCTTGCCCTGGCCGTCGACCACATTGAGCACGCGCATCAGCATCGCGTGATCCAGCGGCTCCTCGAAGTACATGGCAAGCGGCTGTCGCCCGTCGGCAGGCGGCCGGTTGATCCGCCACTTGGCCGGGTCGGGCTGCGTGTCATCCGGCGCGGTGACTTTGAATGACTTGCGTTTCGCTTCGGTGAGCGGATGGCCGGCGGCGTCGCGCCAGGATTCTTGCACCACCAGCGTGTAGGAGTGGCCCTCTTCAAGAATCGGCCCCAGCTCTTCGCGCGGCTTCAGCCCCCGCTTAATGCGGCCCGGATCGAGCAACAGCGTCACCCGGGTGCCGGAGCGGTCCCACAGCTCCTGGCCTACGTTGACGAACGGGTAGTCGATCGGTTGGCCCTGCTCGTTCAGAAGCTGCACGTGCTCGTACACTTCGCCCCGGGCCATCGGCGCGGAGAAGTGGACGTAGAACTTCAACTGGTTCTCCGGCAGCACGTCGCCGCTGGGAAAGATCGCCTCGACCTTCGTCGGCGCGGACTGTTCGCCGCGAGGGACTTCAAAGATGGTAACCAGCCCGAGCTTCGAGGGATCCACCTCGGTCGTCGCTTCGGCTTCCGAGGCGACCGAAGCGACAGCGCGATACACACGTCCCGGCCGCAGCGGAAACCGCGGTTCGAACACCAGCGTCTGGCCGTCCAAACGGTAGGTGCCCAGCAGCGGCGGTTGGTCCGGCGCGCCTTCGGCGCCGGTGAACACCTGAAGCAGGCCGGCGGCAGCCTTAAGCTCCTCGTCGGCCTGCAACTGCTCGAGCGTCTCCGGCGAAAGCCCGCTGGCCTCCACAAAGTATTTCCCAGCGTCCTGCCGGAACTCGACTTCAACGGCACTGGCGCGCGAGCCACTCACCATCAGCGCGATGAAGAACCCCGATAGCACCATGCTCCGCCGCAACCATGACGTACCGCCGGCGAAAGCCGCGCCCCCGATTACGGAGGCGCGGCTCGTCGGCATTTCATCGGCAATGATGCGAAGGAGCTTCATGGCATTTTCGCGACTACGGCAGGTCGATCGTGCGCAAGTTCTCCTTGCCGTCCTCGGCCTGCACCAGCGCGACCGCACTGGAGTCGTTCAGCCGATCCAACTGCAACACGCCGGAGAGCGATTCGACCGTCTCGTAAGACAGCCCGGCGGTGCCGCCACCCTCCACCGGCTCGGAGATCGTATCGGCTTGGCCAACGTTGTCGGCGGTGATCTTCATCACGCCGCGGCTGCTGTTGGCCATCAGGATGTAGCTCTTGCCATCCTTCTCGTAGACAAACATGTCCAGCGGCCGGTTGCGGTTGCCCAGTTCGGCCACCGTGTCGCCGCGGACCTTCTCGCCCGGCTTCAGATCCGAAACACGGAACTTCACCAGCGGCGTGCAGGTGTAGGCCGCCAGCACGTGCTGTTCCGACCCTACCTGGTAGGGAGCGAAAGTCATGATCGGCGACCGGGTTTCGATCGCCCCGTGGGCGCCGTGGTAGATCTCGACGCTGGCGCCTTCGTTGACGTTTTCGAACGGGTAGGCAACGGCTCGCAGCTTCGAGGCGAACTCTTCATTCGACAAGCCCGCGATGAACACCCGGCCGTCGACGTATGCCAGGTCCGTTACCGTCATCATGCGCGGATTGCCACGGCGGCCCTCGGCGCTCTCGGGCGCGTTGGGCAGCGTCGCCTTCGCGGTGGGGACATCTTTCAGCGGAAGCTCGGCGATCTCACCTTGTTGGTTCACCCGCAGGATCAAAGCCGCCGCGTCGGGTCCGCTTCCACGAGCCACCGAAAGATACACGTTTCCACTTTGCGGATTCACGGCCAGATCATTGATCTGCACGTCTTGCGGCTCGCTGCCGAGCATGGCGGCGACTTTGCCGCGCAGATCATCGACGCTGGGCTTCATCGACGACGTATCACCCTCGGTGTCGCCGGTGGCAACCGCGTAGATAGTGGCCGCCATCGGATCACTAATCAACAGCACGCCGTCGGGGGCGAAGGCAATCGGTCCGGCGGAGGTCAACTCGACCGAACCTTTCGTCAAGCCCTCGGTGGCGTCGGCCTGTACGGCCGCCGGCAGAATCGCAACGGCCAGCATCGCGACAATCGACCTGATCAACATGAGATGTTCCTTTCGGATGAACACGGTGGAGTCCAAGAGTTCGCGCCTGTCATTATCACGCCTGCCGCTTGGCTCGCAACTATTTTCCGCACATTCGTGCTGGAAGCCCGGCGCGGCAGGGTACGTCAATGCGACGCGATGCTCAACAGCCGCATGTATCACTGTTCACGCGTGCGTTCCAGGCAATAAAGAAAGCGGTGGCCCCGCAAAAACATTTGATTCTCGACAATGGCCGGCGAGGCTTCGAACAAATCGTCTAGCCGACTGACTGCCAGCACGTCGAGCTGCGAGCCGTGCCGCGCGACGATGGTCGTGCCATCCCCGGCGAGAAAATACACTCGACCCGCCGCGGCAACCGGCGAAGCGTACATGTCGCTGCGCACCTGCGGCAGCCGCACAGGCGCGAGCTCCGTCTCGCCCGACTGCACATCCAAACTGGTGACAATCGGCGAATTCGCCCGGGCGAAGTACAGAGCCCCCTGATAGAGCACCGGCGATGGCGAATACGGTGCCAGCGCGTCATACGACCAAAGCAGCCGCTCGCTGCCGGTCAAGTCGCCGCTAGCATCCAGCGGAATCGCCAGCACGGCCGACTCGCCGTACCAGCTCATGCAGTAGACGGCCCGCTCGTCGGCCACCGGCGACGGAATGACATTCGTCGTCAACCCGCCGCACTCCCAGAGCAACTCACCCGAGGAGAGAGCATAGCCGCGGACTCGATTGGTGGCGCTCACGATCACCTGCGGCCCGTCCGGGCTGTCGACGATCAGCGGCGTGGACCAGCTCGTCGGCTCCTCGCGCTCGACTTTCCAGCGGGTCTGGCCGGTGGCCGCGTCCAACGCCACTAGGAACGAATCCTGCTCATGGTCCCAGTTCACCACCAGCGTATCGCCCCACAGCGCGGGCGAGGCGCCTTCGCCCCAACCATTGCGGGTGCGCATCTGGCCCAGGTCGCGCTGCCAGAGCAGTGTGCCGGCGAAATCGTAACAGAACAGACCGTAGGAGCCGAACGAGACGTAAATGCGGCGGCCGTCGGTCACCGGCGACGCGGAGGCGTAGCTGCCGTTAGGATGATGCCTCTCGTGCGGCAGCGCCTCGACTGCGGTGCGCTGCCAGCGGATCTCGCCGGAGTGTCGGTCGACGGCGAGCAGTTCGAATCGGTGATGCACCAGCGCCGGCAGTGTCAACTGGCCCTGGTTGGCCTCGCGCAGCGCGGCGGCCTCCGCTTCGGTCGCCATGCGTTCGGTCGGCACGGCGGCCGTCAGGAAGATGGTGTCCTCCCAGACGATCGGCGTGGAATTGCCGCGGCCGGGCAGCTCAAGCTTCCAGCGAACACCGGACTGCTCGTCCCATTCGATCGGCGGATCGGCATGCGGCGCTACACCGTCGGCGGACGGCCCGCGCCACTGATGCCAGTTGTGCAAGCGCCGCTCGGCGAAGTCTTCGGCGCGTGCGACGGCGGCGAGCGATGTGGCACAGATCGCCATCAGCGCGATTGCGGATCGCGGCACTCTTGTAGCCGAAAGCATCACGGGTTGGAATTCACTGCAAGTAGCGCGTCAGCAACGGACCGGTGCGCACTTAGCCGGTACGCCCTCGGCCGCGTCCGCCGGGACTGCCCTGCGGACCTTCGGATTCCTCGGGCGTCAGGCCGAGCACGATGTCGAAGTTCGCCACCAACTCGCCGGTGGTCGACTCGGGCAGGGGCTTGAAGTCGACCGTGATCGACTCCTTGGCTTTCGGATCGCGGACGCTCTGGTAGAGGCCGTCGCGCTCGTTCTGCGGTTCGCCCTTGATGTAAAGCTGAGTCGTCAATAGCCGCTTGCCGCCCTGGTTGATCGCCACGTGAATGTGCGGCGTGCGGCCGGGGTAGGGCACCGGCTTGATTGTGCGGAAGTAATACTCGCCAGTCGAACCGGTCAAGAAGCGGCCGTAGCCCTGGAAGTTGGTGTCTTCGTTTCCTTGATTCGCGCTATCCGTGTGAATGTAGACCGCGTTGTTGTCGACCTGCCAGATCTCGATTACGACGTTTCGCAGCGGCTTGCCGCTGGGCTCGAGAAGCTTCCCGCCCAGGTGCGTGACTTCGCCGACGGCGGGAGTAATGTTCTCGTTGATGATCAACAGGTCGTTATCGGTATCCAGCGGCAGCTTGTTGGGATAGAACGGCCCCTCGGTCTGCCGCGGCGTCCGCATCAGCTCCTCCGCGAAGGCCCCCGGCACCGTGAACATGGCGGCTCCAAACGCCATCGACTGCATGAACCCCCGCCGATGCTGGAAGAAACGATCGTCACTCACCGCTGGCTCCTTTCGTGCTTCCGCGCGATCGCGGACCTACGCCAATGCCTGTCTCTCATAACCACAAAATGGTGGTGGTCGACAGGCGGACCTCGCTTAGCATGAACACCAGGTAAAAATCCCCGTTATTCAACACCCGCAACGATAGCGAGTTCCGCGAGGAGCGTCACCGTGTGTGAGTCCTGCTTGCTCGGCATCGTGCCGATAGTTGCATATCCTCGATTCGCTCATTAGACTTCGTGCTCCTTCGCACTACAAGCGAACCTTTCTTCCACTCACGGATTTACCGAAAAAGCAGGAGCTTTGTATGAAAGCTGCCGTTAGTTTCCTGTTGATGTTTTGCTTATTGTTTGCCGCTTGTGCCGAGTACGAGCCTGCCACGAGCGAGGCGGGAACCTCCGAAGGTTCCGGCGAGCGGTCCAGCGATGCAAATGCCACGGACGCGACTGGCGCCGACGAGTATGCCACGGCCGAGCAGACGCCGGCAGAAGACACGGCCGCGGCTGAGCCTGCTGGTGATTCGATCAGTTCGCCACCACCCCCGCCGGATGGCGAGGCCGCCGAGCCGAACTCCGACGCGGCCCCGGAAGCAAGTGCATCGCCCGAATCCAACCAGGCGTTGGAGTTCACCCTCACTCCGGAGAACACGGAAATCCAGTTCGTGGGTCTGCACACCGGGGACGATCCGCGTCCGCGGACCGGCAACTTCGGACAATTCAGCGGCAAACTGGTTCACGATTCGGAAAGCGGTGCGCTGACCGGCATCTCGGTGGAAATCGACACCGAGTCGATCGATGTGGGCATTGAGCGGCTGACGAACCACGTGAAGAGCGCCGACTTTTTGGAAGTGCGTGAATATCCCAAGGCCACATTCGAATCAACCGAGATCACCCGCGATGGCGAGACCGATCAATACACGGTCAAGGGCAACCTCAACCTCCACGGCGTGGAGAAGGAGGTCACATTTCCGGCTACGGCCACCTTCGAAAATGGCCAAGCGAACTTGAAGAGCGAGTTTTCCATCGACCGCACCGACTACAACATCAACTACGATCCCGGTCGCGTGGTGGAGGAAGTGAGCATCACCGTAACGGTCGGTGAGCCGTCGTAGTAGTCGTGAGCTAGTCACGCAGCACTAAGAGGAAACTGGCGATCGACGTATTGCTGTACTCCGGTGTCGTTCCGGCGGCGGTGGCGGCCGTGGTGATGGTCGCCGTGCTGCGGCTGTTGCCGGAGGAGCTTGCCCGGCGGTATGCCGCGCCGCTCGCGTTTGCGGCGGCGGCAATGACCGGCTACGTGCTGTTGCCGGCTTGGGCGCCGCTGGTGCCGACGCGCCATTGGCAGTGGCCGATCTATCTGGGCAGCGCGGCGGGACTGGTCGCCGGTTCGCTCGCTCTGGCGGCGGGCGTGTACCGCATCGAGCGATGGCTGCTGCACATCCTGGCAGCATTGCTTGCGGCGCTGTTACTCGTGCCAACCTGGGAAGACCTCGATCCTGCGCGCGGCACCTGGATTGCCATCTTCACCCTCGGGGCCGGCTTGCTCTCGGTTCTGCTCGACGCCCTGCCGGAGCGGCTCCAGGGGCGGCGGCTGCTCACGCTGCTGACGATTGTCGCCACCGCGGGCGCTGTGGTACTGGCCGCTCAGGTCAGCCTGAAGTTCGGGCAGCTTGGCGTCGTCGTGGCGGCCGCCCTGCTGGGATGCACGCTCGGATCGTTGGGCAGGAAGGGGGTACCACTTGCCCGGGCAATACTGCCTGCCTACACGATCGCCACCGGTGGACTGGCGCTGGCCGGGCACCTGGAACTGTTCACGCCACATTACGAACTGCTGGCCGTGCCGGCGATGCCGCTGGCCCTTTGGCTGTGTGTCTACGGGCCGCTGGCCCGGTTCCAGGGTAGGTCAGGCCTGGCGGTGCAATTGCCTTGGTGCTGCTGCCGCTGGCGGCCGCGGTGGCTTGGCTGCTGCGCCCCGAATGACCGGCGCTTTCCGCCTGGGCGGCCCCGGTTTTGCACTGCAAGAACAAATCCCTGCCGGCGGGATATCCTCGATTTCCAAGATTTCTGCTAAACTAGCACTTCCGCCGCGCGATCGGCAGGTGACCCTCGCCGGCGGTCACGAATTGGGCAAAGCCAACAGTCTCAGCCGCCGCACTACGGCGACACCACTGCCATGAGCGAACTGTTCCAGCGCGGAGCTTGGCCGGACGGTGTCGATTTCCTGGCGCTTTCCGGTTTTGTTGCGCTGGTGTTGGGGCTGCCGGCACTCGGTTACGCGTCGATGTACGTCGACTTCCGGGCGTATCTGCGGTCGCTCAGCCGCGTGCTCGTGAAAGCGGCCGCTTTCTTTCCCGGCATGCCCGGCTGGGTACGGGCGGAAACTCCGCGGTGCATTGCTGCGCTGGGGCTGTCACTTCCATGCACCGAGGAGGACATACTCCAGGCGTATCGCCAGCGTGTGAAGCGGCTCCATCCGGACCTGGGCGGCAATAAGCAGCAGTTCCTGCGGCTGCAGTCGCACTTCGAGCAGTCGATCCGCTACCTCCGACAGCGTCCCGGCGCGTTCTGCGCCATGCAAGACTGATCCGCATTGCCGCCAGGGCGGTCGCTGTTCGGTGCACGCTCTATCGGAAAAAGCGCACCGCATTCTCGAAAACCCTTATTCCCTGCCCGGTCGGGCCGAGATCTTCCCGCGTCCAACGGGGGTGCTGCGTGCGATGGATGAACCGCTCCGGGTGCGGCATCAGCCCGAGCACTCGTCCCGAGCGGTCGGCCACTCCGGCCACGTTGGCCACCGACGCATTCGGGTTGTCCGGATAAGGCACCACATCCGATGTGAGCGCCGGCGCATCACGACGAGCATAGCGCAGCACGAGCTGCCCGGCACGGCCCAGCTCATCGAGCACGGCCGTGTCGCGCGTAACGAACTTGCCTTCGGCGTGGGCGATGGGCAGTTCGAGCGACTCGACGCCTTGCAGAAAAACGCAACTCCCCGGCTCGGTCGCCAGTGTCACCCAGCGATCTTCGAAGCGGCCGGCATCATTCCACGTGAGCGTTGCTCGCGGCCCCTGCTGGTCCTCTTCGAGCAACATGCCGGTCTTCAGCAGAACTTGGAAGCCGTTGCAAATACCCAGCACCAGCTTGCCGGCAGCATGAAACTCTTGCAGAGTCTCGGCCAGATGGTGGCGCACCTGGTTGCCGAGGATGCGGCCGGCGGCGATGTCGTCACCGTACGAAAATCCGCCCGGCACGCAGAGGATCTGAAAGTCCGCTAGCACCGCCGGCTGCTCCAGCACGCGGTTGACGTGGATGCGCTCCGCATCGCCACCGGCCAGCTCAAAGGCGAAGGCCGTCTCGACGTCGCAGTTCGCGCCGGGCGATCGAAGAATTACGACACGCGGTTTGGTCATCAGCGATTCCCTTGTGATGCGGCCGCCGGCCGCCTACCAATCCAGTGGGCGCTGCCACGCTTCTTTTAATTGGGCCACCGGGGCATCGACCAGCGGCGCGGCTTTCGCAGCCGCATCGTCGGCAAGCACGGCATCGTAGACCCTCAAGCTTCGCTCGGAGGTGACGCGGCCGATCCAGCCACACGACACGCCGGACATTGCCCGCTCGAACGCCTCGGCCGACTGCTCGGGCACCTCGACTAAAAAGCGGGTGTTAGACTCCGAGAACAGAACCGCCGCGGCCGCGTCGGCCGGACCGAGATCGCGAATTGCATCGTCCACCACCGCCTGGCGAAGGAACAATTCCGCGCCAAGATCCCCGGCGAAAGCCATTTCGGCGGCCGCCACCGCCAGGCCGCCCTCGCTCAAGTCGTGACACGCCCGGACGTAACCGCCGTGAATGGCCGCGTGCACCGCCTGAAACACCTGCATGGCCGCAGTTGGATCAACTCGCGGCACCCGGCCACCCTGCTGGCCACCCACCAAGCCCAGGTGCGATCCGCCGAGCTCGTTGTGCGTCGTGCCGACCAAGTAAAGGCGACTGCCTGCGGCCTTCATATCCATTGTTACGCAGCCGGCGACGTCGTCCACTTGCCCCAGGGCACTGATCAGCAGTGACGGTGGAATTGCCAGCGTGTGCTTCATGCCGCCGGCATCGGTGTAGTGAAATTCATTGTTCAGGCTGTCCTTGCCGCTGATGAACGGGGTGCGCCAAGCGACGGCCAAATCGTGACAGGCCAGCGCCGCCCGGACCAGCGAGCCGAGCGTGCCGGGCTGCTCACAGTCGCCCCAACAAAAGTTATCGAGCAGGGCGATCCGCGCGGGGTCCGCACCGACCGCCACGCAATTGCGGACCGCCTCGTCGATGGCGCTGGCCGCCATGTGGTATGTGTCGAAGTCGCCGAAGCGGGGATTCATCCCGCAGGCGACGACCACGCCGCGCTGGGAGTCGAGCACCGGCCGAATCACGGCCGCGTCGCTCGGACCATCTTCGTGCGCCCCGACCAGTGGTTTGATGACGCTCCCGCCCTGCACCTCGTGATCGTACTGACGGATCACCCAGGCCTTGCTGGCGACGTTCAACGATCCGAGAATCTTCTCCAGCAGCTCCCCGCAATCGATCTTCGCCACGGCTGCCAGGTCGAAGGGTTGTTCAATCTCCGGCTTGTACTCCGCGCGTCGTACGACCGGCGGCCGCCCGTCGTGCAGGAACTCCATGTCCAGCTCGCCGACGACCGCCTCGTTGTACTTGAGCACGAGCCGCCCGCTGGGAACGAACTCGCCGATGATGGTCGCTTCAACACCCTCGGCCGCGCACAGCCGCGACAGCTCATCCCAAGAGTCTGGCGGCACCGAGAGCACCATCCGCTCTTGCGCCTCGGAGATCCAGATCTCGGTGTAGGAGAGCCCGGCGTACTTGAGCGGCACGCGATCGAGCCACACCTCGGCGCCGATGTCGGCGCCCATCTCGCCGACGGCGCTACTGAAACCGCCGGCTCCGCAATCGGTGACCGATGAGTAGAGACCGCGGTCGCGTGCCTGCAGCAGCACGTCCATGAGCATCTTCTCGGTGATGGCGTTGCCGATCTGTACGGCCCCGCCGGATAGCTCCTCGCTCTGGCTGGTCAGCTCGGCGCTGCTGAAGGTGGCACCGTGGATGCCGTCGCGGCCGGTCCGTCCGCCGACGGCCACCACGTAATCGCCCGGCCGCGTCTGTTTGTGCGACTTGTCTCGCGGAATGAGGCCCACGTTGCCGCAATAGACCAGCGGATTGCCCAGGTAGCGCGGATCGAAATAGATGGCCCCGTTGACCGTGGGAATGCCCATGCGGTTGCCGTAGTCGCGGACGCCTGCCACCACGCCCTGGATCACGCGCCGCGGGTGGAGCACGCCCGGCGGCAGCGATTCGGTCGGTGTGTCGGGCGGTGCGAAGCAGAACACGTCGGTATTGCAGATCGGCTTGGCCCCCAGGCCGGTGCCCAGCGTGTCGCGAATGACCCCGCCCACGCCGGTGTTTGCCCCGCCGTAGGGTTCCAAGGCCGAGGGGTGGTTGTGCGTCTCGACCTTGAACGCCACGTTCAGCGCGTCGTCGAACCGCACGATGCCCGCGTTGTCCTTGAACACGCTCACGCACCAGTCGTCCGCCCCCAGCTCGGCGCGGATCTGCTGGGTGGCGGCGAAGATCGTCTCCTTGAGCATGTTCTCGAAGTGCCGCTCGGATCGCTCGTCGCGATAGGCGATCCGCCCGGCGAGCGTCTTATGGCTGCAATGCTCGCTCCACGTCTGGGCCAGCGTCTCCAGCTCGATGTCGGACGGCTCGCGGCCCAGGCTGCGGAAGTGACCCTGAATGGTCCGCATCTCTTCGAGCTGCAGATAGAGCTGGCCCTCTCGACTGAGCCGCATCAGGGCCGCGTCGTCCAGATCCAGGATCGGCACGCTCACCGGCTGAAACTCATACGCGCCGCCCGACTCCAGCCGCTTGAACGGGAGCGGCCCGACGAGCACCTGTTCGATCGCGTCATTGGCCAGGATGCGCGAACAAATCGCCTGTAGGACGTCCTCTGGCGGCGGAGCTATCCAGTACTTGCGCAGCGTCCGCACCGCGTCGACCTCGAAGCCAAAGTCGGCAATGGCCGCGACAGTGCTCTGCGCGACCGGGTCCATCACGCCCGGCTTGTTCAGCACGTGCACGAGCAGCCGGTCCGGCTCGGGCGGCTCGGACAGCCGCGGATCGCCGACTGCCGCCACGACGGTGCGTTCAACCACCGGATCGGCCAACAACTCGCGGGCGAGCCGGTCGATGCGACCCGCGTCCAGCGACTCGCCCTGCACCAGGTAGCCCCGGGCGGCGGTCACCACCAGGTCGTCCACAAGTCCCAGCTCGGCGGCCGTCGCGCGGATGAACTCCGCCTGGCGGTCGGGCTGATCCGGCCGCGGATAAATATCAACTTCCCACAGCATCTCGGTTCTGTTTGGCCTCGCGGAGTAGAGATTCAAGTTTGTCGCCGTCTTCGTGTTCCAGTGCCGCCCGCAGCTCGGCGATGTTTCGCTCGACGGTCCCCAGCGCCGCCAGCACGTTGTCGCGGTTCGCCAGGACGATTTGCCGCCAAAGCTGTGGGTCGCCGGCGGCCACGCGCGTCGTGTCCTTCCACCCGCTGGCGGCCAGAGCGAGATCGGACTTGAGAGTTGAAGCGGCCAGCACCGCAGCCACCAGGTGCGGCACATGGCTGGTGGCCGCGATCGCGCGATCGTGCTCGTCGGCCGACATGGTGACAACGCTCGCCCCCAGCGCGAGCCAGAAGCGCCGCAGCCGGTGCAAATCGACATCCGGCGTTTGTGCCGTCGGGGTCACCACGACCAGCCGTTCGTCGAAGAGGTCTCCGCGGGCCGCTTCCGGGCCGGAGTTATGATCGCCGGCCAACGGATGGCTGCCGAGATAGCGAACACCCGCGGGCCAGTTCTCCCGCTGGGCTGCCTCTTCCACGTCACGGACAATCTGAACCTTCGTGCTGCCGGCGTCGGTAATCAACGTCTCCGGCTGACAGGCAGCCGCGGCAAGCGCGACGTGCCCGGCGACCAGATCAACGGGAGTGCAGACGATCACCAGTTCCGCCTGCCGAACTCCGTCGGCCAGTTCGGTCGTGACACGGTCAACCGCGCCGCGCTGTTTGGCAATCGCCAAGCTGGTCTCGCGCCGCCCGACGCCGACGATCTCGCGAGCCAGGCCCGCGCGTCGCACGGCCAGTCCGATCGATCCCCCGATCAGCCCGACTCCGACGATCGCCACTCGATTCAGCGGTTTCATGCGTGCCAATAGACGGGACACCTAGGCAGGTCGTTGAAAAAAATGGGACTGGCTCCGAGCGAGTAAGGACTTTGCCCCGCAAAAACTCGCATCGCGAAGTGCCTGTCCCATTTTGTATCTCCACGCGGCAAGTCGCTGCGGACGCGCTGGAAAACGTCGCATTGTAGCAAACGCGTGCTGGCTTGTATGGGGGGCGCGTCAGCGGACCAAGGGAGGCCGAACGCCGCGAAGAAGCCATCGCCGGGAGCTGTCGACTTGGGGGCGGACAGCGCGGCCGCCAGACGGACTGATGCGCTCGCGGAGCCGGAATTTCCGCGGGATTTTCCCTCCCTCCGAGGTTTTGCTCCAACCGGCGATCGATTGCGGCGTCAAATCTGCCCCTGCTGCTTGCTGTCGGCTGGGCGGCTATTTAGCCTAGGAAGCGTGGCTGGCTACTTTGATTCCCTACTTGCACATGAGGAAGCCGCGATGAATCGCACACTCGGTACCATGTTGCTCCTGGCCGCAGCGCTGGCGGTCGTCGGAGGAAGTTCGGCACAAGCGCAAGACCCCTGCTGTGGTGGTGCCTATTACGGCTACGGATTTGGCGTCAACCGCTTCTACCAGAGCAACCGCCAAATTCCGTACTTCGCCCTGCACCCTCCGGTGTATTACAGCTACCCGGTGCCGCGAACCTACGGCTATAGCCCGTTCGCGTATCCGCCCACTGTTATGACGCCGGAAGTCGAGCCCGAACCGCTGACCGTGGAGAACACGTTCCTTCCGCAGCCGGCTCAGCCGGAGGAAGAAGCGACGGACCGGTCGACCGAGTCGACGCGCAAGCCGGAGCCGCTGGTGGTCTTCAACCCGTACGTCGAATCTTCGGCACCGCTGGCCGAAGCGGCTGCCGCGCGGTAGTTGCCGGCATCGCTGGCGCTCTCGCAACGGACACCAGACAAGGGCATGGATGCCCGAGCTGGCCGTGCTGGATATGCGCCGGGCCTGATACGTCCTCCCGCGACGATCGGCCCGGTAGTGCTGGCACTTTTAAAATCGGCCTGGACAGGCTGTTCGAAATCGCTAAGTTACTCCGCCCAGTATCGAGTGGGATGCGCGGGGGCGGGATCTTCTCTTACCAACAAGCGATTTGTTCACCGCGATCGTGCGGCCGGCGAGCGGCCGGCCGACATCCGGTTCCAACGCGAGGCGTATCCGCGGATCGCCTTGCGGAGCCATGGATCGACGGTGGGAAGGAGTCTGCCGATGACGCGGACGCCATGGATGCAGATCTGCCTGCTGGCGATGGCCGGTTGCCAGTCGCCGCAGTATGCGACCGATCCGTTCCTGGGCCGCCAGCGAGTGCCGCCGCCGTATACCGGCACCGTGCCACCCCCGGGCGCGGCGCAGCCGTATTACCAGGGGGCACCACCAGCAGGTCAAACACCCAACGTCATGCCCTCGCCCGGTCCGACCGGCGCCACGGTGCCCGGCGGGGCCTATGGCGTGCCGCAAAGCTCCGCGACGCATCCCAAGGCGGTGCAGCCGGGCGAGCACGAGTACATGGCCGGCGATACCGCGATCGCTCGGCGAACGCCGGTCATTCAGGCCGCCGATGGCGTGGTTCATCTGGATTCGCAAGTGCAGACTGCCTCGGCCGCTGACGCCGGGGACAATCGCTTCGCCGTGCGTCAGGCGTCCGGCACCGCCGACGATCCACTGCAGGCCTCTCCCGATGAGAGCATCGCCAGCGCCGTGCCCAATCGCTTACAGTTGCCGTCGGGCAACCGGCGATTGCAAGACATCAGCCCGCACCAGGTGGCTCGCGCCACTGAGCCAGCCATCGAAATCATTGAGCCGAAGTATTCGGCCACTCCTGCCGATACCTTGATACGCCAGTTGTCCAACGAGACTGACGCGCCTGCTGCGAGTCCGACACGACAGCCCCATGTGCAGCAGCCGACCGAGCCGGTGGAGATCACCGAACTAGCGCCGGTCCGACGTCAAGCAACTGGTCCTGCGCGAGTCGAGGCTACCGCGGCACCCAGTAGCGCTCAGCAGGCGACCGAGCCGAGCACGCAGCGGATGATCGGGCGGTCCGAGCGGTATGGGTACACGACCGACTACACTCGGCTGCGGGGCCGTCTGGAACACCTCAAAAGCCGCGACCAGTGGAAGCTGCGTTATATCCCGGTCGACGGCGAAACCGATGATTACGGCGGCAGCGTCATCATCGCCAATCCCGACGTACTGGAGTCCTTCGCACCGGGCGACTACGTGGAGGTGGACGGCCATCTGGCAAGCAACCGGACGGACACTGTGTCGTTTGCGCCGCCTTACACGGTGCAGCGAGCCGCCCCGCTTTCGGAGTGAGAGCCTTCTGAACGCGCCGAAGAATGAAGTGGCCTCGCCGCCCGTGCCCTCGCGGTGGATTCTCCCATACCCGATGACTTCGCGCACCAGCGGTGGTAGGTGTCTGCACTATGCTTGCCGAGTTCCGCTACATCGAATTGAAGGAATTGCTTAAGTTCTCCGCCTCGGGTGCTTGACAATTAATAGGCGGAGTATCTAATTCGCGCAAGTGGTACAGGTCGTCGTTGTAGGCGGCCGAGACGAGGGCGAAACCGGGAGCAGCTCGCCCCCTATTCGAAAACGCTCCAAAGGGGTAGATGATGAAAAGCAGCGGATCGGAGGACGCGTCGTACGCACATTGCGACGACGACGAACCTCCCCAGCCATTAGTGCTCAATCGGTGGAGTGTTCCTCTTTCGCCTCTTTTGCCGCTTGTCGGCAGTAACGGAAACGGCCGAACCGGCGGCCATCACCCGCCCGCCCCACCCTCCAACCCTCCGCGGCGTTCCACTTCCCGCCGCGGCACAACCCCCCAGACGCTCGCCTACCGGCGCGAGTTCTTTCCCGAGGCCACGGACCAGCAGTGGGACGACTGGCGGTGGCAATCACGGCACCGCATTCGGACGGCCGCCCAATTGGAGCGGATGCTCCACCTCTCGGAGGACGAGCGGCGGGCGATCCAGGACGGCGGCTCGATGCTCCCGCTGGGGATCACTCCCTACTACATGAGCTTGCTCGATCGCGACGACCCGAACCAACCGCTGCGGAGAACGGTCGTTCCAGTCACGGCGGAGTTCGCCCGCACGGTCGGAGAAGCGGCCGATCCGCTGGGCGAGGACGGGCACAGTCCCACGCCGGGGCTCGTGCACCGCTATCCCGATCGCGTGCTGCTGTTGGCGCTCGACTTTTGCTCGACGTATTGCCGCTACTGCACGCGTTCGCGCGTGGTCGGCCACGGCGAGATTCAGCCCAACGAGGCCCGGCTGGAGGCGGCGCTGGACTACATCCGCCGCACGCCGGCGATCCGTGACGTGCTGATCTCCGGCGGCGATCCGTTGGCGCTCGGCGAAGACCGTCTGGAGTGGCTGCTCTCTCGGCTGCGGGCGATCCACCACGTCGAGTTCATTCGGCTGGGAACGAAGATGCCGGCGGTCTTGCCGCAGCGGATCACGCCGCAGCTTTGCCGCGTCCTGAAGAAGTTTCACCCCTTCTGGATGAGCATCCACTTTCTCCATCCAGACGAATGCACGCCCGAGGCGGCCAAGGCATGCGGTCGCCTGGCGGACGCCGGCATTCCCCTGGGATGCCAGACGGTGCTTCTAAAGGGTGTCAACGACGACGTGGAGACGATGAAGCAGCTCATGCACAAGCTGCTCATGATGCGGGTTCGCCCGTATTACTTGTACCAGTGCGATCCGATCCTGGGCTCAGCCCACTTTCGCACGCCGGTCTCCAAGGGCCTCGAGATCATCCAGGGTCTGCGGGGCCACACCACGGGCTACGGCGTGCCCACGCTTGTGATCGACGCCCCCGGCGGCGGCGGAAAGATTCCGCTCCAACCGGACTACGTGGTGGGACGCGACGGCGATTGGCTCTTGCTCCGGAACTTCGAGGGTCACACCTACCGCTATCCCGACCCGATTGAGCCGGAGGCCGCAACGGCAGCGGCCGTGGTCGCCGGCGCCAGCGAGCGCTAAGCGATGTCCAACGCCGAACCCTTGTGCGCCCGGTGTGCGCGCCACATGAAAACCTGCTGCCAGACTCGGGAGATCTACGTCACCCCGGGCGACGTGGAGCGGATCGCGGAGTATTCGGGACGCCGTCACATTTACGTCCACCGCGTTCCAGACGATCCCTCGTACCTTGATCAAGACGGTGATCCCGCCTGGCGGGATCACGTCTTTCGGGCGGACGGCACGCGCCGCGTCTTGAGGCGTCGGGCGGGCGGCGACTGCCAGTTCTTGGGCAGCGCCGGCTGCGTGCTGCCGACCGAGGTGCGTCCCCTGGTCTGCCGGATCTATCCGTACGACTACACGGAAGAGGGACTCCAAGACGAGCTGGCCGCCGGCTGTCCGCTGGAGCTGCTCCCGGCCGGACAGGGGCTGATCGAAGCGTTGGACATGCGGTGGAGGGATGCCGCCCGCTGGCACCGGCAGTTGTACGAAGAGATCCGTGAAGAAGGCCCTGCGCACCGGTTTGGCCGACCGCAACCAAGTGAACCAAGTAACACCGTTTGATGAGGTAATTCAGGACTCAATGCGAATTGGACTGACATTTGATTTGCGCTCCGAATATCTGGCCGCCGGCTACAGCGAGCTGGAAACCGCAGAGTTCGACCGCGAGGAAACGATCGACGCGATCGAAAGCGCGCTGCGCGAGCTGGGCCACACGACCGACCGGATCGGCAGCGCTCCGCGGCTCGTCGAGCGGCTAGCGGCCGGCGACCGTTGGGAACTGGTGTTCAACATTTGCGAAGGTCTGCGCGGCATCGCCCGAGAAGCGCAGGTTCCGGCCGTGCTGGACATCTACCAGATTCCCTATACGTTCTCGGATCCGCTGGTGATGGCGCTCTCATTGCACAAGGGGCTGACCAAGTCGGTCGTGCGCGACGCGGGCGTGCCGACGCCTCGCTTTGTCACGCTAGCCGCGGCAACCGATGCCGGCGCGGTGGATCTGGCCTTTCCGCTGTTCGTCAAGCCAGTCGCCGAAGGCACGGGCAAGGGCATCAGCCCTGCGTCGGTCATCTGGGATGAAGAGCAACTCGCGCGAGAGACCGCCCGACTGATCGCCGAGCACGATCAGCCCGTGCTGGTGGAAGAGTACCTGCCGGGCCGCGAGTTCACTGTCGGCCTGGTCGGCACCGGCGAGCGAAGTGAAGTCTTGGGAACGCTCGAGATCGTGCTGTGCTCCGGCGCCGAGCCGGACGTCTACTCGTACGTCAACAAGGAACGCTGCGAGGACTTGGTCGAGTACCGGCTCGTTGAATCGGCGAAAGATGCGGAAGTTGCCCGGGCGGAAGCCTTGGCGCTGGCCGCCTGGCGGGCGCTGGACTGCCGCGACGCCGGCCGGGTAGACCTTCGCTCGGATGCGAAGTGCCAACCTCAGTTCTTGGAAGTGAATCCGATCGCCGGGCTGCATCCGACGCACTCCGACCTGCCGATGCTCTGCACCGCCCGTCGTGTAGAATACGTCGAATTGATCGACCGTATCGTGACTTCGGCGCGGGAACGGATCCGCCCGACACAGCGGCCGCACCTTTTTGAGGCGGCGACCGTGGGGGCAAAGCACTAACTGCTCTGCGTGGATGTCTCTCTCGCGTTGTCGATCAGCGTCGCCTGTACTCACTCATCGCCCGGAAAACTTCAGCGCATGCGCGTCGCCGTCCTTTTTAATGAAGTGCCACCAGATGCCACCGCCGATGCGGCGGACGTGCAGGTGCAGGTGGAGGCAGTCGCGGCGGCGCTGGGACACTTGGGGCATGAGCCGATTCCGTGCGGCTGCACAATCGACCTGGCCGCGGCCCGTGCTGAGTTGGAACATATCCGCCCCGACCTGGTTTTCAACCTGGTCGAGTCGCTGGGCGGCACCGATCGGAACATGCACCTGGCGGCACAAATGTTGGAGACGCTTGGGTTGCCCTTTACCGGCTCGCCGGCCGACGCCATCGGAGCCAGTTCCGATAAGGTCCGGGCCAAGCGGCTGCTGATCGAAACCGGTCTCGCCACGCCGCCCGCGGCTACGGCGGACGAAGTCTTGGGCGAACCGGCCTTTCCTGGTCGCTTCATTCTCAAGCCCATCTTTGAGCATGCATCACTGAGCATCGAAGATGACGCGGTTGTCGAGGCTGCCGATCTTGCCGGCTTGCGGTCGGCGCTGCGACGGCGAGAGCAATCGGTCGCGCGGCCGCTCTTTGCCGAGCAGTTCATTGCCGGACGCGAATTGAATGCCTCGCTGTTCGCCGACCATGGCAACCCGCGCGTGCTGCCGATCGCGGAGATCGACTTTTCCGGATTTCCGCCTGACAAGCCGCAGATCGTCGGCTACGCCGCCAAATGGCTGGACGACTCGTTCGAATACACGCAGACGCCGCGGCGGTTCGAATTCGCACCTTCCGATCAAAAGATGCTGCATCAAGTGTCTGCCCGGGCGATCGAGACTTGGCATCTTTTCAAGCTGCGGGGCTACGCCCGGGTCGACTTTCGCGTCGACCCGTCCGGCACTCCGTGGATCCTCGAGGCGAACGCCAACCCCTGCCTGTCGCAGGATGCCGGCTTTGCCGCCGCCGTCGAGCGGGCGGGCTGGACATTCGACGTGGCGATGGCCCGCATTGTTGAGGACGCGATGCAGTCGCCAGCGGCGGGTTGCAGCGTCCGGGGCTCGATCCTCCGACCGGCCGTCGAACCGGCTTTGTCCGCCACTGGCGAGCGGAAATAGGGAGCCACCCGATGTTCCGCATCCGGCGGATTTATGACGACGCCTTACCTGTGAATCAGGCCGCCATCGCGGACGTGCAACAGATTCTCCGCGATCGCTTCTCGGGCTTGCGCCAAGAAGAGATCGCCAAGCTGCCGGAAAAGCTGCGCAGCCCGGTCAAGCAGGGCTTCCGACCGGTGCTGTACGTGGCGGAGAAGACGCCGGGCCGCGTGCTGGGCTTTGCGCTAGTGCTGCACGATCCGACGATCGGGTTTTTCTTCCTGGAGTTTCTTGCCACGGCCGAGGGCGTCAAAGGCCGCGGCGTGGGGGCCGCCCTGTACGAACGCGTGCGGGACGAAGCCATCGTACTGGGCACAAAGGCCGTCTTCTTCGAGTGTCTGCCCGATGAACCGGACCGATGCTCAAGCGAAGCGATCCGCAAGGAGAATGCCGCCCGGCTGCGATTCTACGAAACCTACGGAGCGCGTCCAATCATCAATACCGCCTACGAGACGCCCGTCCCCGACGGAGAGGACGACAACCTTCCGCACCTGGTGTACGACGGGCTGGACGGCAGCGCTCCGCTTCGGGCCGCCTTCGTTCGCCAGGTGATCGCCGCCATTCTGGAGCGCAAATACGGCGAGGTGTGCCCGCCGGAGTACATCCGCAAAGTGGCCCAGTCGGTCCGAGACGATCCGGTGTGGCTGCGCGACTTCCGCTACGTCAAGAAGATCCCGGAGCACAAGCGAGCCGGCACGGAGCGGCCGGAGCGCGTGGTTATGATCGTCAACGACAAGCACGACATCCACCACATCCGCGAGCGCGGCTACGTCGAGTCGCCGGTCCGCATTCCGGCCATTCGCAAGGAGCTGCTGGCCGCTGGGCTGGTCGAGCAGATCGCTCCCAAAAACTACCCGCTCAAACACATCCTGGCCGTGCACGATCGGGACTTCGTGGAATACCTGCGGCGCGCCGCCGCCAGCGTACCCGCCGGGCGTTCGGTTTACCCCTACGTGTTCCCGATCCGCAACGGCGCCCGGCCGCCCAAGGAGCTTTCCGTGCGTGCCGGCTACTACTGCATGGACACCTTTACCCCGATCAATGCCAACGCCTTTCCGGCGGCCCGCCGCGCGGTCGACTGCGCGCTGACCGCCGCCGATGAGATCCTCAGCGGTCGTCGGCTCGTCTACGCATTAATCCGGCCGCCGGGGCATCATGCGGAGCGGCGCGCCTTCGGCGGCTTCTGCTACTTCAACAACTGCGGCGTGGCTGCGGAGTACCTCATCCCGCACGGCAAGGTCGCCATCCTCGATGTCGATTACCATCACGGCAACGGGCAACAATCAATTTTTTACGAGCGGGCCGACGTGCTGACGCTATCGATTCACGGCGATCCGGACTTCGCGTACCCCTATTTCGCGGGCTTTGCCGACGAGCGCGGCAGCGGCGCCGGCGAAGGCTACAACCTCAACTATCCGCTGCCGGAAGTGCAGGACGGCGAAAAGTACCGCAAGACGCTGCAAAAGGCGCTGCGTGCCGTGAGTGAATTCCGACCGACGTTTCTCATCGTCGCGCTGGGCCTCGATCCGGCCAAAGGCGATCCCACCGGAACGTGGATGCTTGGTGCAAAGGACTTCGAGATGAACGGCCGCATGATCGGGCAATTGAAGCTGCCCACGCTCGTCGTGCAGGAAGGCGGCTACCGCACGCGAACATTGGGCATCAACGCGCGGGCGTTTTTTCAGGGACTGGTCGCCGGAGCACTAGGACCATGACAATCGAGCCATCCAGTACAACGCCCGCCGTGGAACTGCGGTTCGAGGTGATCCCGGCCGACCGTGCCGCCGTGCGCTCGATCCTGGAGTCGACCGTTGTCTTCGCCCCGGCGGAGATCGAGGTCGCCATCGAGCTAGTCGATGAACGGCTCAGCAAAGGCGCCGCTTCCACTTATGAGTTCATATTCGCCACCCTGGGAGATACGGCGATCGGCTATGCATGCTACGGTCCGATCCCGTTGACGATCGCTCGATACGATCTCTACTGGATCGCCGTCGACACGGGCCATCAAGGGCGCCACGTGGCGCGGCGGTTGCTGCAGGAGAGCGAGCGCCGGATCGCCCAGTCCGGTGGCGAGGCGATCTACATTGAGACGTCCAGCCGCCCCTGCTACGAGCCGGCCCGCTCCTTCTACCTGCGCAGCGGCTATCAGTTGGCGGCCGAACTGCCGCACTTTTACGCCCCCGGCGACCACAAGCTCATCTATGTGAAGCGTCTGGTCCCGTAGCGCTAATGGCGGTCTGGCCTGGCCGCTCATGCCGCCCCAGTCGCTCGCGCCGTTCGGGGGCAAGCCTCGAGCCCTCACGGCAAGTTTGAAACGGGACGGCAGACTTCTTATGCTGGTAAAGGGCCGGCGCGCCTTCACCATTTCTCTCCTGCCGTCCTGCTGCGGATACGAAGCGGGCCTCGACTTGCCCATCTGTGGAGCGTAAGGAACCCCATGCGTACGCCCCTTTCACCGGCTGTGTTCCGTGCGGCGGCTAGTCTTGCGCTTGTATCGCTACTGACGGCGAGCGCCCGCGCCGCGGACAAGGTGGAGTACAACCGCGACATCCGCCCGATCCTCTCAGACAACTGCTTCGCCTGTCACGGGCCCGATGCCGAAGCGCGTCAGGCCGACCTGCGGCTCGATCTTGAGGAGTCCGCCAAAGAGTACGCCGTGGTGCCGGGCGAACCGGGAGTCAGCGAAGTCGTGCTGCGGATCACCAGCGAAGATCCGGAAGTCCGCATGCCGCCGGCCGAATCCGGCAAATCGCTCACGCCCCAGCAGATCGACATGATCCAGCGCTGGATTGCCAAAGGTGCCCCGTACCAGCGGCATTGGGCATACGTCCCGCCGCAGCGTCAACCGCTGCCGGACGTCAACAACGAAGACTGGGTAAGCAACTGGATCGACCGTTTCATCCTCGCACGGTTGGAGGCCGAGGGCCTCTCGCCTTCACCCGAGGCCGACCGCGTGACGCTCATTCGCCGCTTGGCCTTCGATTTGACCGGCTTGCCGCCTTCGCCGGAAGAAGTCGACGCCTTCCTAGCCGACCGCGATCCCCAGGCGTATGAGCGGCTGGTCGATCGTCTGCTGTCCTCAGATCGCTACGGCGAACGCATGGCTGTCTACTGGCTGGACCTGGTCCGCTTTGCGGACACGGTCGGCTACCACGGCGATCAGGACCATCATATCTCGCCCTATCGCGACTACGTAATCGACGCCTTCAACGACAACCTGCCGCTGGATCGCTTCACGCGCGAGCAACTCGCCGGCGACCTGCTGCCTGTGCCGACGATCGATCAACGCATCGCCACCGGGTACAACCGGCTGCTGCAGACGTCGCACGAAGGCGGCGTTCAGCCGAAGGAGTACTTGGCGATCTATGCCGCCGACCGCGTGCGGAATCTCTCCGCGGTGTGGATGGGCGCCACCGTGGGCTGCGCCCAATGTCACGACCACAAGTACGACCCCTACACGGCGAAGGATTTCTATTCGATGCAGGCGTTCTTCGCCGACGTCGACGAAGCGCAGCACTTCACCCGGGGGGGTGACACCGTGCCTACGCGGCGCCCGCCGGAAATCGAAGTGCTCAGCAAGCGCGAGCGCGAGCGGATCGCCGAATTGGAAGCACGTTTAGCCAGCGGCGACCTCGACGAGGAATTAGTGAAGGAGATCGAGAAGCAGATCGAAGAGATCCGCGACGGCGCCCGCATGACGATGGTCACCCAATCGATCGAGCCGCGCACGATCCGCATCCTGCCGCGCGGCAACTGGCTGGACGACAGCGGCCTCGTCGTGCAGCCGGCCGTGCCGGAGATGTT
This sequence comes from Pirellulales bacterium, assembly GCA_040880125.1. Lineage (GTDB taxonomy): Bacteria > Planctomycetota > Planctomycetia > Pirellulales > JBBDJB01 > JBBDJB01. The sequence continues at coordinate 170,919 of JBBDJB010000056.1, forward strand.
CGGCGACCTTGAGGTCGGCGACCGCCGGGCAACGCGGCTCGACCTGGCCAACTGGCTGACCGATGCGGAAAGCGGCGTCGGCGGCCTCACCGCGCGAGTGTTCGCCAATCGCTTCTGGTATCTGCTACTGGGCGCCGGCATTTCCGACTCGCTCGACGACTTCGGCGGACAGGGCGAGCCGCCGGTGCATCCCGAGCTTCTCGACCAACTGGCGGTCGAATTCTACGAAGGCGGCTGGGACGTTAAGCGGCTGATCAAACAGATCGTGATGAGCAGCACTTACCGGCAGTCGTCGCGAATCACGCCCGAGCTGGCCTCGCGCGATCTGAACAACCGGCTCTACGCCCGGCAGTCACGCTACCGGCTTGCGGCCGAAATGATCCGCGACAACGCCCTGGCGATCGGCGGGCTGCTCGTCCTGGACTACGGCGGCGCGAGCGTGAAGCCGTACCAGCCGGAGGATTACTTCCGGCACTTGAACTTTCCTAAGCGCAACTACCGCCACCACGGCGACCAGCGGCAGTGGCGGCGCGGGGTATACGTTCACTGGCAGCGGCAGTATCTGCACCCGATGCTCAAGGCTTTCGACGCCCCCAGCCGCGAGGAATGCACCTCACAGCGCTATCGGTCCAATACGCCGCTGGCGGCGCTGGTGCTGCTGAACGATCCGACCTTTGTGGAGGCCGCCCGGGTGTTCGCCTCCAGGGTGCTGACGGAAGGCGGCGAGAGCGACGACGCCCGGCTCGATTACGCCTTCCGCCAGGCAGTCTCGCGACCGCCCGACGACTTCGAGCGGCAGACAATGCTCGAACTGCTCGACGCCAGCCGGGATCGCTACGCCGCCGACACCGAGGCCGCCCAGGAGCTGCTCGCCATCGGCGAAGCTCCGCCGGCGGAAGAGCTGGACGTGGCCGAGGCCGCCGCCTGGACCTGCATCGCCCGAGCGATCCTGAACATGAATGAGACCATCACCCGCAACTAGCGGCCAACCGCTAAGCGGTGCGAATGAGGACCGGCAGCATGAACTTCGGCAACTTTAGCGAACAATTCGCGACGCAGTGCCATCGCCGCACGTTCCTCTCCCGGGCAGGCGTCGGCCTGGGGGCAACGGCGCTTACCGCCATGCTCGGGCGTGACCTGCTGGCCGCGCAGGACCAGGAGCACTATCGGGGGCTGGCGGGGCTGCCGCACCATCCGCCGAAGGTCAAGCGGGTGATCTTCCTGTGCATGGCCGGCGGGCCGTCGCACCTGGAGACGTTCGACTACAAGCCGAAGCTGCAAGAGCTGCACGATCAGCCGATGCCGGAGTCGTACACCGCGGGCCAACCGATTGCACAATTGCAAGGGCAGGAACTCAAGTGCCAGGAGCCGCTGGCGAAGTTCGCCCGTTACGGGCAGAGCGGCCAAGAGATCAGCGACTTCCTGCCCTGGCACCAGAAGATGGCGGACGACATCTGCGTCATCCGCTCGATGGTGACCGAGCAGATCAACCACGACCCGGCCCACACGTTCATGAACACCGGCACCGCCATCAGCGGCCGGCCATCGATGGGCTCGTGGATCAACTACGGCCTGGGAAGCCCCAGCGAAAACCTGCCGGGCTTCGTCGTGTTGACCAGTGTCGGCGGCCGCAACCCGCAGCCAATCGCCTCGCGTCAGTGGTCGGCCGGCTTTCTTCCCAGCCGCTTCCAGGGCGTCGAGTTTAACGCCAGCGGCGATCCGGTGCTGTACGTCCGCAATCCCGCCGGGATCGACCGCTCGCAGCAGCGGCAGTTGATCGACACGATCCAAAAGCTCAATCAACACCGCAACGAGCAGGTCGCCAATCCCGAGATCGCCACGCGGATCGCTGCGTACGAGATGGCGTTTCGCATGCAGGCGTCGGTACCGGAGCTGATGGACTTCTCCGATGAACCGCAACAGACGCTCGACATGTACGGCGCGACGCCGGGCGACGGCTCGTACGCCTCCAATTGCCTGCTCGCCCGGCGGCTGGCGGAACGCGGGGTGCGCTTCATTCACCTTTACCACCGCGGCTGGGATCACCACGGCGACCTGGTCCGCTACATGAACATCTGCTGCGGGCTGACCGACAAGCCGACCTGGGCGCTGCTGACCGACTTGAAGCAGCGCGGCATGCTGGACGACACGCTGATCATCTGGGGCGGAGAATTCGGCCGAACTCCCATGTTTCAGGGCAAGGGCGGCGTCGGACGCGACCATCACATCAAGGGCTTCTCGATGTGGCTCGCCGGTGGCGGCATCCGCAGCGGGACCACCTACGGCGCTACGGACGAGCTCGGCTACAACGCCGTCGAGAATGTCGTACACGTCCGGGACCTGCACGCCACGATGCTGCACATGTTGGGCATCGACCACCGCCGCTTCAGCGTCAAGCATCAAGGGCTCGACATGCGCCTGACCGGTGTAGAAGAGTCGCACGTCGTGCGCGACATCCTCACCTGATCCGCGCTGACGGCGGCACTATTGGCCGGCCGCCCGCGCAGGCGCTCACTACCGAAACGCCTGCGAGACTTCTTTGTCGCTCAGCACGATCAGCGCCCAAATGCCAAAGGGCACCTCCAGCAGGCAACAGGCGCCGATGCAGGGCACCATCGCCAGGATCGCCGCGGTGAGCGCGAGCGGATAATTCTCCAGCTCACGCATCTTCATGCCGCCGAAGATCATGATGCCGCAAACAAACAGCCCTACAACCGCCGACATGAAATGTGCGAGGGGATTGAAAAACCACCCGCCGACGTTGAGGAAGTTGAAGTTCAGCCCGCCAAAGACCGTAAAAGCGACCACCGAAGCCAGATTCAAAACCACGCCCACCGTGCCGGCGACCATCAAGCCCGTGGCCGCGCCGCTGACGCGATCGCGAGCGGTAGCCGTTCCGCCCGGATCCGCCTGCGGTGATCGGTAGGGGCTGTCTTCGGCCGTTACGTCCGATGGCGGGGTCGAAGCGGTCGCCGCTGGCTCCTGCCACTGGCCCGGAACGCGCACAATTGTATCGCACTCGGGACAGCGGGCGTCGGCTCCGGCAGATTCGTCGGCGACGCGCAGCAGCTTGCCGCAGCTTGTACAGCGGAATTCAATCGGCATCAGTGCCGGCCTCGATTGGTGGAGCGATGTCGGGACCCTCGGGTGGGTATTCGGCAGAATATCAGAAATCTTGGCTTCGCCCGATGGCCCGCGCCACCCGCCAGGAACAGCACCTATCGTCAAACCAGCACAAGTGTTAGGCTGAACTTCTGCGATCGAATCCGGGGCGAGACACCTGTCAAAAAGACGTAACTTCGCAAACTCCCGGGCGTCGCCGGCCCTCGCCCCATGCCAGGCGCGAACATGGAATTGACGCCTCACCACATCCTCGGGCCCGAAGGCCGCATCGCCGCGCGCCTGACCGACTACGAGAGCCGCCCGGAACAGCTCGCCATGGCCCAGGCCGTGCAGTCGGCCATCGCCGGGGGGCAACACCTGGTGGTCGAGGCGGGCACCGGCGTCGGCAAGAGCTTCGCCTATCTGGTGCCGGCCATTCTCGCGGTCACCGATCCCGCGCGCAAAGAGAAGGCGGCGCCGACGCGGATTGTCGTCTCCACGCACACCATCAGCCTGCAGGAGCAGCTCATCCAGCAGGACATCCCGCTGCTCAATAGTGTCATCCCGCGCGAGTTCACCACCGTGCTGGGCAAAGGCCGCCGGAACTACATCAGCCTTCGCCGCCTGCACAGTGCCCAGCAGCGGAGTGGAAACCTGCTGCACGACCCGCGCGAGCTGGCCCAGCTCCAGCAGATCGGCGCCTGGGCGACCGACACGAACGATGGATCGCTCAGCGACTTGCCGGTGGTGCCGCTGCCGGCGGTGTGGGACGAAGTGGCCAGCGACACGAGCAACTGCATGGGCCGGAATTGCCCCCACTATAAGGCCTGCTTTTATTACCAGGCCCGCCGTCGCATGCAGGGGGCGCAAGTGTTGATCGTGAACCATGCCCTGCTGATGAGCGACATCGCCTTGCGGCGATCCGGCGTCAGCCTGCTGCCGGACTACGATGTGGCCATCTGCGACGAAGCCCACGTGCTGGAACGCGTGGCCGGCGATCACCTGGGGCTGCGGGTCACCTCGGGCCAAGTCGAGTTCACCCTCAACCGGCTGTACAACGACCGGACCAACAAGGGCCTGCTCGTGCATCACCGCCGGCCGGATCTTCAACAGGAGGTGCAGCGCTGCCGGGATCACGTCGACCGGCAATTTGGCGGCATCGAGCGGTGGCTCGACGAGCGCGGCCCCAGCAACGGCCGCGTGGCCGACCCACTCCAACTGACCAACACATTGAGTCCCGCCCTGACCGACCTGGCACGCCGCGTCCACCAGGCCGGGGAGACGTTCGAGGAGGAGACCGAGCGTCAAGACTTCCTCTCCGCGCGCGACCGACTCATGGCACTGGCCGGAGAGCTGGACCAGTGGCTGCGGCAGTCCATCGAAGAGACGGTGTATTGGGTCGATTCGCACATCGGGCGCGGCGGATACCGGCGCACTTCATTGGGAGCGGCGCCGCTGAACGTCGGCCCGGAGCTGCGCGAGCACTTTTTCGACCCGCTGCACAGCGTCATCCTGACCAGCGCCACCCTGTCGGTCGGCAAGCGCCAGGAATTCGACTTCCTGAAGACGCGGCTGGGGCTTACGCAATCGGAAACGCTGCGGTTGGGCAGTCCCTTCGACTACCAGCGGCAGGTCGAGCTGATCACGCTGCGTGGCATGCCCGACCCGGTGGCGGAAAAGGATCTCTACGACCGCAAGTGCGCCGAGATGATTCAGCGCTACGTCACGCGCACCGACGGCCGGGCGTTTGTCCTCTTTACCAGCTATCACTCGATGAAGCGCGTGGCAACGCTCTTGAATTCTTGGCTGACGCGCAACAACTTCGCCCTGTACTGCCAGGCCGACGGCGAACCACGCACGCAGATGCTGCGGCGATTCAAGGAGAACCCCCGCGGCGTGTTGTTCGGTACCGACAGCTTCTGGCAAGGCGTGGACGTCCGTGGCGACGCCCTGCAGAACGTGATCATCACGAAGCTCCCCTTCAGCGTGCCGGATCTTCCCCTATTGGAGGCGCGTCTCGAGGCCATCCGACTGGCGGGCGGCAATCCCTTTCGGGACTATCAACTTCCCGAGGCGGTCTTGAAGTTCAAGCAGGGCTTCGGCCGCTTGATCCGCAGCCGGCGAGATCGAGGGATTGTCGTGATCCTCGATCCCCGCGTGACAAGCCGCCCCTATGGGCGGACGTTTTTAGAGTCGCTGCCCGACTGCCGGCGGGTCGAGGAATCGGTCGAGGCCGGCGCCGCCACCGATGGTTAACCGACTCGGCACAAAATTTCGCGGCGCCGAGCGGCGATCCATCCCGCCGCCGGTCGGTTGACCACGCGCTTAAGCCCATTTACATTAAAGGGTTTAGTCGGGTGCGTTCCCTCCGCCTCGGCACTTTTCGCGCCCGCGATTGATCGCAACGGCTGCCATCTGGCGCTACGGAACCCGCCATGCTTGCTAAACGTGTCATACCCTGCCTGGACGTTGACCAAGGGCGTGTCGTCAAGGGCACGAACTTCGTCAACCTGCGCGACGCAGGCGATCCGGTCGAAGTCGCGGCGCGCTACGAGCGCGAGGGGGCCGATGAACTAGTCTTTTTGGACATTACCGCCAGCCACCAGCAGCGGCAGATCATGCTCGACGTCGTCCGACGCACCGCCGAACAGGTTTTCATGCCGCTGACCGTCGGCGGCGGCATCCGCACGCTGGAGGACATCCGGGCGCTGCTCTTGGCCGGCAGCGACAAGGTCTCGATCAATTCGGCGGCCGTCCGCAACCCGCAACTGGTGCGCGACGCCGCCCGTCGATTCGGCAGCCAGTGCATCGTGGTGAATATCGACCCCAAGCGGGTCCGCCGCGACGGGCGCGTCGTGTTCGACGTGCACATCAATGGCGGGCGCATCGGCACCGGACTGGAGGCCGTGGCCTGGGCGCGGCAGGTCGAGCAACTGGGGGCAGGCGAGATCGTGCTGACCAGCATGGATGCCGACGGTACGCAGGACGGCTACGATCTGGAAATCACCGCCGCGGTCAGCGAGGCGGTGACGATCCCGGTGGTGGCCAGCGGCGGCGCCGGCTGCCCCGATCACTTGGCCGACGCTGTGCAGACCGGCAAGGCCGACGCGGCCCTGGCAGCCAGCATTTTTCACTTCGGAAAACACACGATTGCCGAAACCAAGCAGGTTATGGCCGCCCGGGGAATTCCCGTACGGCAGTGCGCTTGACGCACGTTTGCGTTGTTGACTTTTGCAAGACAGACATCCTCCCATTCGACACGGCCGGAGAAGAAGAGCATGGCCAGCACAACGGGTAACGTGGATGCCGGGCCCGCTGCGGTTCCCACCATTGACGATTTTAAGGAGCGATATGCCGGCGAAGTGCGCTCGCTGGAGATCGACAAACTGTTTCGTGCCTGTGTGGCGCTGGAAGGCAGCGACCTCCACCTGAAGGTCGGCAAGCCGCCGTACATCCGCATCAATGGAACGCTCCGCCCGATGAACCGCGGGCCGATCGACGACGACGAGATGGTGCGGCTGTGCATCCCCATGATGGACGATCGCAACCGCGCAATTTTTCAGCGCGACGGCGGCGCGGACTTCGCCTACATGCTCGACGTCGACGACACCATGTGGCGGTTTCGTGTCAACCTGCTGCAGCAGCTCGGCCACGTCGGCATGGTCGCCCGGCGCGTCAACAGTTGGATCCCCGACTTTGAACAGCTCAATCTGCCTCCCTCAATGGAGCATCTCTGCAAGTTCGACCAGGGAATGATCCTGCTGGCCGGCGTTACCGGCTCGGGGAAGAGCACGACGATTGCGTCGATGCTCAACTGGATCAACGCCAACTACCGTAAGCACATCCTCACGCTCGAGGACCCGATCGAGTTCGTCTTCACCGAGCAGAAATGCCTGATCAATCAGCGCGAAATCGGACTGGACGTGGTGAACTTCGAGATCGGCATGAAGCACGCCGTGCGTGAAGATCCCGACGTGATGCTCGTCGGCGAAATGCGAGATCACGAGACGTTCATGACCGCCATCCATGCGGCCGAGACCGGCCACCTGGTGTTCGGCACGATCCACGCCTCGAGTGCCGCCTCGACTATCGGGCGTATTCTCGACCTGTTTCCCCAGAGCATGCACCGGGCGTTGCGAAGCGCCATCGCCATGAACATGAAGGCGATCGTGGCCCAAAAACTGCTGCCGTCGATCAAAGAGGGCGTCGGGCGGGTGCCGACCGTCGAGGTCATGACGTTCTCGCCCATGATCCGCAAGCTTGTGCTGGAGGAGCAGGACGACAAGCTCGGTGACGCAATCCGCATCGGCAAGGAGGACGGCATGCAGGACTTTACCCTGAGCCTGAAAAAGCTTGTGGATGCCGACTTGATCGATCGGGCCGTCGCCATGGAAGTCGCGCCCAACAAGGAGGCCTTGAAGATGGCGCTCAAAGGCATTGAAGTTTCGCAACCGGGCATCATTTGACGCTACCAGGCCGCACGCTCGCGAGCCGGCCGACCACGGACCGGCGCCTCATCCGACGAACCCCCACCGACCGAACCCGAACGCCTGACATGCCACGACTGCTGATCCTCTTCGCCACGCCGGTGGTGCTACTGTTTCTCGGCGCGGCCGTCCCCTCGGCGTTGGCGCAAGACGTCGCCTGGCCCGACTACGAATTGCAGCGTGGGCCGGCTGGGGGACAAACGCTCGAGCGTGGGCCGGGTCTCTATATCAGCCCGATAAAGCTGGCCGCCTGCTGGCTGCTGTTGATGGTTTGGGTGAAGACGACCGACTGGGTGAACCAGGACTGTCAGCGGGTACGGCAGAATTATGCGCTGTGGAATTCGGTGGCGTTTTTCCCCTTCCTGCTGATCGGTGCCATAGGCCTGCGGTTGCTTCCGATGTTCGCAGTGGCGTACGTCCTGATGGTACTGGCGTGGCTGGTGCCGCTGATCGTGTACATTGTCGTACGGAACGGTTCGGTCGAGCAGCAACAGCGGGTGCTCACTCCCGAACATTTGCGGTACGTGATAGCTAACGCCGGACACCAGTTCGGGATGAAGATCGACGCCACCAAGAAGGCCGCCTATGAGAAAGGGGCGCCGGTCGAGCTGTCGGCCAAGGGCGGCGCCGACGACCGCGCAGATAATGCCAACCTGGTGCTCGCCCGGCAGTCGCCCGGCTACGTGATGCTCAAGGATTTGATCTCCGGCACGGTCGACAAGCGGGCCGACGCTTTGCTGCTGGACTTCACCGAAGAATCGGCGGCCGTCCGCGTTCAGATCGACGGCGTCTGGCACAACGACGATCCGCTCGATCGCGAGTCCGGCGACATGATCCTGGCGGCGATGAAAACCCTCGCAGCACTGAACGCCGAAGAGCGCCGCAAGCTTCAATCCGGCAAATTTCGCGCAGTCTACAATAAGGTGAAGCTCACCTGCCGGCTGGTGAGCCAGGGCACGCAAACCGGCGAACGCACTAGTCTCAAGTTCGACGATGAGTCGCGCAAGTTTCACAGCTTTAAAGAGCTCGGCATGCGCGAAAAGCAGATCGATCCGCTGCTGGAGATGCTCGGCGGCGATCAGGGCTTCGTGCTCTTTTCTTCTCCGCCCAGTGGCGGGCTGACCACGACGATCGACGTTGCCTTGGAGGAGACGGACCGGCTGCTGCGCAACTTCGTCTCGGTCGAGGAGCACTCGGATCGGGAGCGCTACATTGAGAACGTCGAAGTGACGACATTCAACCGCTCGTCGGGAGAATCGCCCGCCACCGTGCTGCCGAAGTTGATCCGCACCTATCCCGACGTCATTGTGGTTCGCGACTTGGCCGACCAGGCCACCGCGGAAATCCTGTGCCGGCAGGTTCAGGAAAGGCGGTTGATCTTTACCAGCGTGCGGGCGAAAAGTGCGCCCGAGGCGATGTTGCGGGTGCTCGCGCTGAAGGTGCCGCCGGAGGAATTCGCCCAAGTGATAAGCTGCGTGTTGAATCAGCGTTTACTGCGCAAGCTTTGCCCGCAGTGTAAAGTGGGATTTGAGCCGACGCCCGAGATGCTCAAGAAACTGGGGATCCCCGCCGGCCGCGTGGAAGCCCTCTATCGCGAGCCCAAACCGGAGGAACGCGAAAAGGTCTGTGAACTGTGCCAGGGCATCGGATACTTCGGGCGGACCGCGCTTTACCAGTTTTTGATGGTGGACGAAACGGTGCGCCAGACGCTGGTCAATGAACCCAAGCCGGACGTGGTGAACAAGGCCTCCCGCAAGGCCGGCATGCGTACACTCCAGGAAGAGGGCATCTTGCTGGTGGCCAAAGGCGTGACCTCGCTGCAGGAAGTGACCCGCGTTTTGAAACAGTAAGCCGCCGTCATGCCCAGCGGCACGGGAACTGCACGACCACTCGTTTTCCTTTAACTCAGCCAACCCACAGCCATGTATCTCAACCTGATTCTGCTGGCCATCCTCGGCGCCTCGGTGGCAATGCTCATCCGCGAAGGATTCTGGAGCAACACCATCACGCTGTTCAACACCGTTACGGCAGGATTGATCTCCACCAGCACTTGGGAGTTATTGGCCACCTTTCTCGACGAGCACATGCCGGACTACACCTACTTCTGGGATTTCATCTCGCTGTGGGGGATCTTCATCGTGTCGTTCGTGATCCTCCGGGCGATCACCGACCTGCTCTCGCGAATTCGCGTGCGATTCAAAATGCCCGTCGAGCTGATCGGTGGCGGTGTGATGGCCGGCGCCGTGGGCTGGGTGCTGGTCTGCTTTGCGACGATGACGCTGCACACGGCACCGCTGGCTCGCAACTATCTCGCGGGAAACTTTCAGCCGACGCCCGACGCGCGGATGTTCTTCGGGTTGGCGCCGGACCAAAAATGGCTGGGGCTGGTCCAGAGCCTGTCGAATAATTCCCTTTCGGCGACCGGGCCCGGCGGATCGGGCGTCAACACGTTCGATCCGGAAGGCGACTTTATTCTCAAGTACGCAGAACGCCGATCGAATCTGGAGAACAACCCCGCGTTCAGTGCGGGTGGTTAGCCTCGGCCGCCCAACGAGTGATAGTCTGACGAGTGATATGGCTGACGAAGGAATTGCCCAGACCGATGCCTCGACTCCCGGTGCCGCCGGCGAGCACGACGCCTACCGCGCGCTCAGTCCTTGGGCGATTCTAGCTCTACTGCTGGGCCTGGCATCGCCGCTGGCCCTGATGGGGCCGGTATTGCGGACCGTGCCGCTGCTGGGAGTGATCGTGGCGATCCTCGCGCTGCGGCAGATCGCCACGGGCGAAGGCCGGATCGCCGGACGCGGTGCCGCCGTGCTGGGCCTCGCGCTGTCGCTGCTGTTCGGCTCGGCGGCCATTAGCCAGGCGCTTTCCCGCACGTTCTGGATCGATCAACAGTCGCGGGAACTCTCCCGGGCCTGGATCGACTTCTTGCTCGACGGTCAGCCGCAGATGGCCCACCAGCTCACGAAGTATCCGTCCGAGCGCGTGCCGCTGGACGACATGCTGTGGACCTACTACCGCCGCACGCCCGCGGAGGCCGGCGAACTGCGCGCCTTTGTGAGCCAGCCGCTCGTCCACGCTCTCTTGGAATTGGCCGATAAGGCGACCGTGCGCCACTGGGAAATGGAATCCATCGTCGATCATCGCGGCAAAGAGTACGTGGTGCAAATCTACACCGTCACGTATGAGGATCGCGGACAGCGGACCACGTTCTTCGCCCGCGTCTTTGCATCCCGCCGGATCGATCCGGAAACCGAGCAGATCGAGTGGCGGATCGAAGCCGACGACTCGAAGGCCGGCATCCGTCCGCACTCGCTGGGCGCGGGGACCCCCAGACTCTAGGGCGGTAATCGCCGAACCTACCCCTCCAGGCTCATCGCCACGGCCGCCTTCGTCTTCTCCAGTCCGGTTCGCGCCACGGCCAGTGCGTCCTGGCTCCAGTAGTCCTGGTTGAAAAGCTCCAGCGAGAGCGCCCCGCGAAAGCCGCTGTCGCGCAGGTTGCGGAGGATCGACGGCAGCGGCGCCACGCCGTCGCCGGGGTAAACGCGGTGCCCGTCGTTCAGTGCCTCGCGGGCTGGCGCGGCAGGGTAGTCGTTCACGTGGAACACGTGCATGGCCGCTCCACCGAGCAGTTTCAAGCCCGTGAAGTCGCTGCCGCCTTTGTAGATGTGATACACGTCCGGCAGCACACAAGCTTGATCGTGGCCGCTCTCGACCGCCACGAACACCACCTCGCCCAACCGCCCGAGCGTCTGCGAAAAGCCCCACACCTCGACCTGCGGCACCACGTCCATCGTCTGGCCCAGCTCCAGCAGCACACGGTAGCGCTGTGCAATCGAGAACAGATCGAGGCCGCCCTGCCGTTGTGCGCCGGCCGGCGGCGCGGCGATGCGCAGGCCGCCAATCTGGCGAAGCCGGTCCATATCGCGCTTGGCCGCTTCCAACCCGCGGGCGCGCTGCGCGTCGTCGTCCACGATCCACTCCGCGAAGCCGATCGCGCTTTCGACCGTCAATCCCCGGTCATCCAGCCGCTTGCGCAGGTCGGCCAACGAACCACCGCCGTCGACGTACGCATCGACTTCGCGCATCCACGGCTCGATGCCGTCGTAGCCCGCCTTGGCGGCGATCTCGATCTCCTCCACCAGCGAGAGCGACTGGCCGCGGATGGTGCTGGTATTCAGGCAATATCGAAACGGCGCCCCTGCCGGCGACTGCGACTCGTCCGCCAGGGTCAAGGTCGCGCCGGCGGACATTGCGGCTCCGGCCGCCAATCCGGCTTTCCCGAGCAGTTGCCGACGGTTGCACAAGTTGCTCATGTGGATCGCCTCGACGGATTGATTGAAAGAAACAGCCACCGCGGGTCGTGCCCGGACGACTTCGCGCGCTTCGCAAGAAGTCGGCAGCATTGCGGGCCCAAAAGGGGGCTGTGCCACGATAGCACGCCGCCTGCGGCGATTCAACGGTCGAGGGCCGGGCCGTTGACGCCCGCTCGGGCCAGCCGGATAATCGGCCCATGCGCGACCCCCTCGCAACGCCGCTGATGCAGATCGACGCCGAGGTGGTGCGCCGCAACCTGCGCCGACTGGTCGATTACGCCGCCGAGTACGGGCTGCTGATTCGGCCCCACACGAAGACGCACAAGTCCAAGCACGTTGCCGAGATGCAATTGCACGAGGACTCCATTGGCCTGACGGTGGCCAAAGTGGGCGAGGCGGAAGTGATGTCCCAGGTCGGTGATGATCTGCTTCTCGCCTTTCCTGCGCTCGACAAGGCCCGCACGAAGCGCCTGGCCCAGCTCGCGCTGCACAAGACGGTCCGCGTGGCTATCGACAGCATGGAAGCAGCCGACGCACTGGGTGCCGCGGCACGGGCCACCCGCGGCACGATCGGCATCCTGATCGAGCAGGACGTCGGCTTTCATCGCACCGGGGTGCAAACCGCCAGCGCAGCGCTGCGGTTGGCCGCCCATGTCGACAGCGCAGCGGGGCTGCGTCTCGACGGGCTGATGTGCTACCCCGGACACGTCTGGATGCCCGCCGACCAACAGGAACCGGCCCTGCAGCAGATCTCCGACCTGTTGCACGCCACACTGGTGCTCTGGTCGGACCATGGGCTGGAAGCCGGCATCGTCTCCGGCGGATCGACGCCCACCGCGTACCAGTCGCACCACATTCCCGAGCTGACTGAAATTCGCCCCGGTACGTACGTCTACAACGACATGAACACCGTCCGCGGCGGATATTGCACGCTGGACGACTGTGCCGTCCGATTGATCGCCACGGTGGTCAGCAACGCCGTGCCGGGTCAGGTGGTGATCGACGCCGGCAGCAAGACGCTCACCTCGGACCGCTGCGTGCCCGCTCCGGATGCCGGCTTCGGCTACATTACTGAATATCCGCAGGCGGTCATTACGAAGCTAAGTGAGGAGCACGGGCAGGTCGACGTGACCGCCTGTCCGCAACCTCCCAAACTCGGCGAGCGTGTCAGCATCATTCCCAATCACATCTGCCCGTGCGTCAATCTGCAGACGGCGGTCTGGTGGCAGGAAGCCGAGGGTCGCTCCGCGGAGATGGTCGTCGACGCCCGGGGGATGCTCTCGTGAACCGCAACACCGCCAGGCCGATCATCGACTCGCACCTCGACCTGGCGTGGAACGCGCTCTCCTTCAATCGCGACCAGACCGAGCCGCTTTCGACGCTCAACGAGCGCGAAGCGCCGATGGACGATCTGCCCGCGCGCGGCCGGGCAACCACGTGTCTTCCCGAAATGCGCCGCGGCGCCATCGGCGTCTGCCTGGCGACGATCCTCTGCCGGGCGAAACGTCACGTGCAGCCCGCCGCCGGACACGCCCGCACCGACCTCGACTATGGCACGCAGGAAATCGCCTACGGCATCGGGCAGGGGCAGCTTGCCTACTACCGGGCGATGGAGCGCCGGGGGCTGATGCGGATGATCGGCACCGCCGACGACCTTGAACAGCATTGGCGCGCCTGGGTCGACTCGGACGGCGCGGAGGACACGCCGCTGGGGTACATCCTCGCTATGGAAGGGGCCGACCCGATCATCGACCCGGCCCAGGCGGCCGACTGGTGGGACGACGGTCTGCGGAGCGTGATGCTCGCACACTACGGCACGAGCCACTACGCCGTCGGCACCGGCGAGAGCGGCCCGGTTTCTCCGCGCGGGATTGAGCTCTTGCGCGAGTTCCAGCAGCTCGGGATGATCCTCGACGTCACCCACCTGTGCGACGAGAGCTTCTTCCAGGCGCTGGACCATTTCAGCGGACCGGTGATGGCCAGCCACACGAATTGCCGCGCATTGGTGCCGGGCGATCGGCAATTCTCCGATGAGCAGATCCACCTCCTGATCGAGCGCGGCGCCGTCATCGGCGCGGTGCTGGACGCGTGGATGCTGCGGCCCGGCTGGAAGCGAGGAAAGTCGAGGCCGGAGGGGCTCACGCTGGCGGCGGTCGCGGACCACGTCGACCACGTCTGCCAGCTTGCCGGCAACTGCCGCCATGCCGCGCTGGGCAGCGATCTGGACGGCGGATTCGGAACCGAGCAAACGCCCGAGGATGTGCGATCGATCGCCGACTTGCAGAACCTGGCCCCGATCCTTCTTGATCGCGGTTACAGCCAATCCGACATGGATGCCATTTTCCACGGCAACTGGCTGCGATACTTCCGCGAGCATCTGCCGCGCGGTTAACTGACGGCGGCCGAGAATTCCGAGTCTCAAGGCTGCTTGTGTTACACATTCGAGGGAAATGGGACTGGCTGCTTATCGCAAAATCGCGGGAAGTACCTCGAGCGGGCCGCAGCGGCGATAAGATGCCTGTCCCATTTCCAACGTGCAAGCGCGGCAAAAAAAGGGGGCAGGCACGTCGCAAAGCCGCTCTTGTGCGTCAGATGCCGGCGGCCGCGGCTATGCCGGCGGGATGTGCTAAGACGAATTCCATCCGGTGAGAAAGGCCGCCCATGAACGTCGCCCTGATCGCTCACGATGAAAAGAAGGACGATATGCTGGCGTTCGTGGGGCAGCATCGCGAGTTCTTCGCCGGCTGCTCGCTGGTGGCCACCGGCCAGACCGGAAAGATGCTCTCCGATCGCCTGAACCTGCCAATCGAACGCGTGGCACACGGGCCGCAAGGGGGCGATTTGATCATCGGCGGCCGCGTTGCGCTGGGCGAAATCGACGCGATCCTGTTTTTCCGTGATCCGCTGACCGCCCAGCCCCACGAGCCGGACGTTTCGGCCCTGATGCGGGTGTGCGACGTTCACGCCGTGCCGCTGGCCACCAACCGGTCCACAGCCGAGGGCGTCGTCGTCTGGCTGAAGGAGCGGGCTGGACAGGAAAAGCAAGGTCCCGCTGTGCGGAACGATCCGGTATCGGGATAAGCGACCGTTCGTCCCCCCGGACCCGAAGCTGACAGCGAAAAATATGTTCATTTTTAAATTATAAGACCTTGCTTTTAAAAATCAAAGAGTGTATTATGTGGAATGCGTTTCCAGCACTACATGCGAACTGTGTCGAACTCTGCGATTGCCGTTCATCCGGAAATCTTTGAAAATAAAGTAGTTTAAACACACTAGATATCGCCTCCAATTGAACGGAGCCGAAACGACCATCCCCCCAACTTCTCAAGAGAGGGGGCCTTTTTCAACACTTCTCGAAACAGGGTGTTGCAAAAACCTGAGGAAAACGTCACCCCGCCCCGACCGGCGCGGCCTAGGGACGCTGACTTTTTCAACGAACATGGGGCCCCCCCTTAAAGGCGCGTTGCGAAAAGCCGGCGCCGGGAGGAGGTCCGATCAACCACGGGACTCGTACACGGTAAGATGTTGAAAGTGGACCCGGCTCTGAGCACGGGATTTACGGCGACGGGCAGGTCCGCTGATGCGGCGCGCCTGTGCCAGTTTTCCAACGGCGGATGCGGAGCCCGAACACAGGCCCACGTGCTGCATCGCCAGCCCTAACCCGAGAACATGCAAGGGAAACCTGCGAGCCAACGCAGGAAGGCAAACTGTCTGGTGCAAAGCACGGATCCATTTCCGGATAGACTCAGCGACGATGGCGCACCACCGATGACTTCACCCCCCGACTCCAACGCCATATCCCCGCCGGAAGCGGCAGCCCAAGCTGGCCCCGACATGCTGACGCCGGCACGCGCGGTTACTCGCCAGTCGTCTCGGTCATCGAGTAACGATGGAGTATCACCGGGCGCCAAACGCAGCCTCGGCCAGACTCTGTCGGCGAAGCTGGTGACGCCCGGCGCCTTGTGGCGGGTCACCGCCGTGCTGGCGATTCTGGCTCTGCTTCGGATCGTGGCGCACGACGCCACGCTACTGCTGGTTTGGGTGAACTCCTTCACTTTGTATGTCTACCTGCCGGCGTATGCTGTGCTGCTGTGCGCACTGGTGTTGCGACGTAAACGCCTGGCTGTTGTGGCGGCCGGCATCGTCGCGTGCCATCTCGCCTGGGTCGGGCCGGGTTTCCTCCCGGCCGGTTCGCTTCCGCCACATCTGGCCGACGCGCCGACGATCCGAATCGTCTCGGCAAATGTCTTGTTCAGCAACGACCAACACGAAGCGTTGATCGCGGAAATCGATCGGCATGAGCCGGATGTTTTCGTGCTGATTGAATACGCTCACCCGTGGAGAGAGGCACTGCGCGGCCAGTCAATGTTCAAACGCTTTCCGCATCGCATCGAGTCGCCCCGAGCGGATGCCTTCGGCATCGCCATGTTCTCCAAGGTGCCGCTGACAGACGCCCGCATCTGGACCATTGAAGGACTGCCGGTAGCTCGGGCGAGGGTTCGGCTCGGCGGGCGCGACGTCGAGATCTTCGGCATCCACCCGCCGCCGCCCAAGCGCAGTGCTCAACTACGGCAGTCCACCGCGTTTTGGGAAGTGTTACGTGCGGAGTTGAAAGGCCTGCCGCATCCAGTCATCGTGGTTGGAGACTTCAACGCCACTGTATACTCGCACGCTTACGGGCAGTTGCTGGCCGACGGGCTCGTCAGCGCGCACCAGCAGCGCGGCCGCGGCTTTGCCACGAGCTGGCCCAACGGCCAGACGTTGATCCCTCCGATACGCATTGACCATGCGATGTTCGCCCCGGAATTAGCATGCGTGCGGGTTTGCGAGGGAAGGGGAGCCGGCTCCGACCATAAGCCGATCATCGTGGATATCGCCGCGCCGGTCGACGCGTCGCAACATAGTCGCGAGGATTAAGTCGTGGTGCCGCGATGCGGCAACGCGTCGGCCGCGCGAACTCTTACTCGTAACGAGAGGGACGCCATGTCTCGCTTTCACAACATCAAGCAAATCGCCGCCTGCCTGATCGCCTTCAGCATTGCGCTCCCACGTGCTACGGCGCAAGACGATGCGATTCCTGCTCCGCTGGAGACGTACAAGGGCCGGCGGATCGCGCAGACCATGCACTACACCGGCGCGCCGTGGCTGACGCGGGAATCCCGACAACGCGAAGAGGACAGCGCCACCTTGATGAAAGTTCTCGACGTGAAGCCGGGACAAACGGTCTGCGATTTGGGGTGCGGCAACGGCTTCTACTCGCTCAAGCTTGCCCGGCTCGTCGGACCGCAGGGCAAGGTCCTCGCCGTGGACATACAGCCGCAGATGCTGGAGTTTTTGCGGCAGCGGGCCGGCGCCGAGCGACTGCAAAACATTCAGCCCGTGCTGGGCACGCTCGTCGATCCAAGGCTGCCGGAAGAGTCTGTCGATCTGGTGCTATTGGTCGACGTCTATCACGAGTTTTCGCATCCCGAGCACATGCTCGGGGCCATTCGCCGTAGTCTCAAGCCCAGCGGCCGCGTTGCGCTGGTCGAATTCCGCGCGGAAGACCCGGAAGTGCCGATCAAGCCGCTGCACAAGATGAGCAAAGAGCAGATCATGAAGGAGTTTCCGCCCAATGGTTTCAAGCTTGCCGATCAGTACGATGACCTTCCGTGGCAGCACGTGATGTTCTTTCAGCGAGACGACGCGCCGAGCGAATCCACGGCCGACGCCGGCGAAAACCGCTGATTGCGCCCACTTCGGCAAGCGAGAATCCCTGGGCGATTCACGCCGGTGCCGACTGAGCCCCAGCGGGGCTTTCCGGGGTAGCCGCACCAAGCGGCAGGGATTCCGGGCCAGGAAATCCGCGCAAACCCCTCTCCTAAAAGGATTTGCAATCCAACTGCGATTTCCGATCCTGGCCTCGGGAGACGATTGGTCTCCATGGATTCGCAAACGGAGACTTTCAAGAAATGCCGCCCCCGGAGGCGATTTCGTTGCAACCGCCGGATATCGTCATTAGAATGCCAGATATGCGGGTTTCTCAGAAGAAGTGGTTTGGGCCTATGGCCCTGACCGGCAAAAGAACTTTGGACGGTCCGCTAATGAAGGCATAGCTACGGACTTCGCGCAATATGTATTTTCGCGCCCAAGGTCTGTAGCGACACAAGACGAGTGCGGGACGTTTCACGTCGAGATCGTGCCGTAACTCGCCTTACGAATAGAGACAGGCATGGTTGATTCGAGTGTCGCTCCCTCGATCGGATCGCTGTTGACAGCGCGGCCGGAACAGGCCGAAAGCTGGGTGCTGGGCAGCAATGCCCACGTCCGCCGGATCGCTCGCCACGTCGAGCGTGCCGCGGAGGTGGAATGCACCGTATTGGTTTCTGGTGAAACGGGCACCGGTAAAGAAGTCTGGGCCCGTGTTCTTCACAAGATTGGGCCCCGTTCTCGGGGACCGTTCGTTCCCGTCAATTGCGCCGCCTTGACGGCCACGCTGGCCGAAAGCCAGTTGTTCGGTCATGAGAAGGGCGCATTCACCGGCGCCGCCGGCCGCTCGCTCGGTGTGTTCCGCGCGGCCGAGGGCGGTATCGTCTTTCTCGATGAGGTGGGCGAAATGCCGCCCAGTCTTCAGCCCAAGTTGCTACGCGTGCTGCAACAGCGCGAAGTCACGCCCGTCGGTGCTTCGCGTCCGGTGATCGTCGACGTTCAGGTGATCGCTGCCACCAATCGCGACCTGGAGCAGGAAGTCGCCGCCGGCAACTTCCGCGAGGATCTTTTCTACCGCCTCAATATGGTCGAGTTGAAGGTTCCGCCGCTGCGTGAGCGGCCCGACGACATCCCCACGTTCGTCGACTTCTTCTCGCGGCGCTTCGCCTCCCGCTACGGTGCCGAGGTCTGGAAGCCAACGCCAGACGACCTGCATGAGTTCTGCAGCTATCGCTGGCCGGGCAATATCCGGCAGTTGTCGCACATCATTGAGCAGGCGTACGTGTTGAACTGCACGCCCATGCTGCCGGTTCGTCGCGACGACGGCCAGGCCAACGATAACTTGCCCTTTTTCGATCTGACGCGGTTGCGAGAGACGGCAGTGCGCCAGGCGCTGGAGCGCACCCGCGGCCATAAGGCCCGGGCGGCGAAGCTGTTGGGCGTTCATCCCAACACGATGACGCGGCTGGTTTCACAACTCGACGCAGACGGCCCACATTCTCGACCGGGTGAAAACGGCGCCGCCAACGGCTCGCACGACCAGTCCGAAGCTCCGTAGTCGCGTCACTGCAAGCACGCGGCGTAGACGACTTTCTCGACGCCAACTCATTCGAACCGCGCGTCCCGGCATAAGTCTCTCCCGCCTGAAGCGGTCGCCGGTGATCCGATCTTGCATCTGCTGGCAGTTTTCGGCACACTTCTGCCCCGCTCCATCCGTCCATCTGCGGTGGCATGCGGTTTTCGATTTGCGAGGTAGTGCCGCCTATGTCCGTTCGCGCAATTGCAATCCTGTTGGCGACGCTGCCGGCCGGGTGCGCACTGGCGCCGCCCGAGCCGTGGTACGGCACGGCTGAAGTGATGCCGCTGCCGCCGGTCGCCGCGACTGCGCCGTTCGCAACTGCACCGCTTGCAACTGCGCCAGTTGCCATTGGACCACCTGTTACCGCACCGTTTACTGCCGCGCCAGTGATCGCATCCAACCCGCTGTTCGTGCCGGTGGGAAATTATGACTTCGCCTGGGATCAACTCGTGGACGTGGTCGACGATTACTTCCGCATCGACACCGAGCAGCGCGTGCAGCCGGTCGGCAGCATCTGGACCGATGGCCGGCTGGAATCGTTCCCTCAGGGTGGAGCGACCTATCTCGAGCCGCATCGCCTCGACTCGATCGGCCGCTACAACCGGCTGGAGAGCACGCTGCAGTCGATCCGCCGAATCGCCACGCTACGCGCAACGCCGGCGGACGGTGGGCTGATGGTCGAGGTCATCGTCGAGAAGCAACTGGAAAATGTACCGCTGCCCGAACATGCGACCGCGGGCGCAGCCACCTTCCGCAGCATCAATTCCGTCGATGATCCGCAGGAAGAGCTGGACGACCAGCTCGTGGACTTCCAGCAGTGGATTCCGCAGGGCCGGGACCTGGCGCTGGAGCAGCAGATACTTGCCGAAATCGCGGCGCGGCTGGGCGGTTCCGTCCCCGTGCCGTTTCCAGGGCCGGGACACTAGCAACGTCGCGGCACAGCCATTCCTGTCTGTGCGTCAGCCGGGTGCCACGGCGGGCTTGTCCCGCCGTGCCCTGGCACAAACATTCCTGTCTGTGCCAGGGCACGCTTTCAGCCACGGGCCTCCGCGCCGCTTGAAGCGCCGCTCTGCGGCACTCCCAGACTGGGAGCGACACTACCTCCCGCTGGCTTCGATTCACGGCGGGCCACCGGCAGCCGTAGCGTAAAAGCCGTGCCTTTTCCGGGTGCGCTTTCCACTCGGATGCGCCCCCGGTGCGCTTCGATAATATCGCGGCACATCGAGAGCCCCAACCCGGTGCCGCCCTTGCCGCTTTCGTCCGGGCCGCTTTTGGTCGTGAAGAAGCGGTCGAAGATCCGCCGCAGCTTCTCTGGCGGAATGCCGCAGCCCGAGTCACGCACCGTCAGGTCGACCATTCCGGCCGACTCGTCGTGCACCGCGCGCAGCAGAATCTGCCCCCCGCGCGGCATCGCTTGTCGGGCGTTGATCAACAAATTGAGCAGTACCTGCTGGATCTGATTGCCGTTGACCATTACCTGCGGCGTGTCTTCAATTTGCCGATTCACCGCTATGCGGTATTTGGTCATCTCACGCTCCAGCAGCACGAGCGAGTCATCAACCAGTCGCGTCAGGTCTGTCGGCTCAAAACCGTCGGAGCGGTTGCGGGCGAAACCCAGCACCCCGTTGGTGATCTTCGACGCCCTGTTGCCGGCCGCCAGGATCTTCTCGAATGCCTTTTCCCGAGTGGCCTCATCCTTGTTGCGCAGCCCAATCTTGGCGTAGTTGATGATCGTCATCAGCACGTTGTTGAATTCGTGCGTGGTCGTGCTGACCAACTCGCCCAGCGCAGTGAGCTTCTGCGCCTGCTGAAGCTGCTGCTTGAGGATTGCGACTTGCTCTTGAAGACTAATTGGGTCGGACTTGGAACCGGACTCCATGAACCACTCCCTTGCCTTCTAGATTGGCCGCAAGCTGAGCGACGACGAATCCAGAACGCCTACCTTATCTGGTTGGTCTTGTTCTCGCTGGCTTGCCGGACTGGCAAGTCTTAACTCTCTACCACGAAAACATTTAGTGCATGAAGGGGATATCGTCGAAGCTGCCTGGGCAACTGCAACACGAGCCGATATAATCCGCCGATCCACTGCCGGCCGAGGGGACAACGTACGGAAGCCGTTAGTCTGGAGAAGCTGGGATGCACACGGTAGAGCTGTTGGAGCAAGCGCTGGCAACGGCCGTCTCGCTGGGGTACAAAATCCGCCACGAGTGGCTCGATGGTGCCAGTGGCGGTGCCTGCTGCATCGGCGGCCAGAGATGGATTTTTCTCGACCTAGCCCACGACTGCCCAGAGCAACTCGATCAGGTCGCCGAAGCGCTGCGGGAAGACCCACTACTGGCGACCGTCACAGTTCCGGAGGAGCTGCAGCGGCTGTTGGGCGTCCGCCGCGCGGCCTAACGCCCGCTTGCCTTGCTGCTGGTGGCCGCGGTAGGCTCGCCCAGGCCGTGCATTAGGGCAAGGGCATGCACAGATAAGAAGGTCTGTGCCACCACCTTCGCCAACTGCGTCTGATTAGCACTTCCGCGAAACGCTACGGTGCATTCATCGCCGTGGCGGAGGCGCCGGTCTGTCCGTCGCCGGTCGGCTGCGAAGGGCCGGCTTGCTTGAGCGCCTCGATCACCTGCTTTTGTGAGACGAGGTCTCGCAAGACAATCACTTCTTCGGGCCGGCCGGCGGGATAGATAGCCAGGACCGGAATGCTGATGCTCTGAAGTTCCGCCAGGGCCTGCTTGATCGTCTCGGATCGGTCCGTCCAGTCCGCCAGCAGCGGGACGACGTCGTACTCGTCGACAAGCTCGCGCACCTCGTCGGTGTTGATCGCGAACTTCAGGTTCACTTTGCAGTTGGGGCACCAGTCGGCCGTGAAGTCGACCAGCACCGTTTTGCCCTGCGCGGAGGCGCTCGCAAGTTCCGTCGGAGAATAGCTTCGCCAGGGCAGCGTTTCGCCAGGCGCCAGCAGCGTAAAGGCCGCGAAGCCGATCGCCGCCGCGGTTGCCGCACCGCCGACCCATGCGGTGACCTTGCGCTCGACCGTCGCCGTCACTGGCGTGCGGCCGATCCACCAGCAGGCGAACCACAGCCCGACCAGCAGGGCCAGCGTCGGAATGAAGTACGCCTCGGAAAACGTGGAAAACAAATAGACCACCGTTCCCAGCAGTAGAAAGCCCATCAACTGCTTGAACGTTTCCATCCAGGCGCCGGGCTTGGGCAGAAACCGGATCAGCCGGGGAAATGCGCCGATGACCAGATACGGCAGCGCCATGCCCAGCCCCGCCGCCCCGAAGATCAGATAAATCACATACGGCGGTTTGCCCAAAGTAAATCCGAGCGCCGGACCAAGAAATTGCGCACTGCACGGGGTGGCCAGTATCGTCGTGAATACGCCTTTGTAGAACGCGCCGCTGGCGCCCTCCCGGGCGGCCATCTCGGTTGCTTTGCCGGAGGTTGCGAAGCCGGGGATGGGAATCTCCCACACGCCCAGAAAGCTTAGCGCCATGGCGAACACGAGCCCAGTCAGCGCGACCTTGAACCACAGGTAGCTGAACTGTTCACCCCAACCGAGGTTGGCGAACGCCGCCAGGCTGGCCAACACAAGAAACACGGCTATCAGTCCGGCGGTATACCAGAGGTTCAGTGCGAACACGCGGGCCCGACTCTCGCCCCCCTGTTGCACAAACGCCAGCACCTTTAAGCCGATCACCGGCAGCACGCAGGGCATCAGGTTGAGAATCAGCCCCCCCAACACGGCGAAGGCTAATATCGTCAGCAACGGACGATCTTCGCCCGCGCTGGCACCCGGTCTGGTCGGAAGCGCCTTGGCCTGCTGCGCGGCTTCGGTATAGCTGGCGGCCGATAAATTCAGCGGCTTCGAGCCGAGCAGCTTTTCGGTGCCGACGGTCAGCACACCTTCGAACCTTGCCCCCTGCGGGATCTGGCAGGCTCCGTCGGCCAGGCAGACCTGATAGCCGACGTTGCCCTGGATCGGATAATCGCCAGGCTCAACATCCTGAGGCACTTTAATCGTAGCCGACCAGGTGACGTCGCCCTCGTGGTAGCGTTCGACTCCACCGCCCGGGATGGCCGATTCTTTCTCCACGATCGGGTCGTTCGTTTCCGGCTGATAGACGGTGAATCCTTCGGGAGCGTCAACGGCGATCAGCGTCGGCTTGCCTTGCCCGATCGCCTTGGGATCGCTGTCCTGCCGTGTGTAAATGTGCCAGCGAGGATCGGGAACCGCGGTGATCAGCAGCTTGGCCGTGCCGCCGGGCTGCACAACTCGCGGTTCCAGGTAAGCGCGAATCGCCACCGCGGAGTCTTCCGCCCGGTATTCGCCTTCGATCGCGGCGTCGGCGTCGCTCGCCAGTTGAGCTTCAAACGGCAGCGTCTCCGGCGGCAGGCAGTTCGTCTCGTAACAGACCTGGACGCCGAGCCCGCCCTCGATGGTGACGTCGCTCGGTTCAAACCCCAGCGCGAACTCAATCGGTGCGGACCAAGTGACGGTGCCGTAGTGCTCCTCCAGCGGCAGGCCGGGCCAAATCTCCGGTTCGATGTGCGTGGTGGGCGGTTGCTGCGAGGTGAACTCGCCGGCGAGGGAATACTGCGGTGCCGGCTCGAGGCTTATGGTCGTGGCGATCGGCCCGCCCGGCGCCTGAGTTATCGAGTAGATGTGATAGCCGTCCGCGATCTTGGCCGTGACGTAGAGCATCGCCGGCCGGTCGCCGTCGGGGGCGGTGAAATGCGATTGGACCTCGACAGGCGTGTCCGATATCTGCGGTTCCGGTGCCCCCGTGAGCGTGTCAATCGGTGGCAGCGGCTGGATCGGCAGCGGGGCCGACTGGTCGACACCCGTCTGCGACATGGCGACGGACGCCAGGCCGAATGTGCAAAGAAGCGCCACGGCTGCGATCAGCCGGCGGATTGGAAGCGACACCATGCGAACCTGCCATCCACTATGCGTGATTATAAGTCGTTTTCCAGTCGGGCCTTATCGTACCAGGACCCGATTTTGCCGGTCAATGGCGCGCGGACGCTCTCCGGTACGCTGAAATACGCAGCATCTGGGGCGAAAGTTCGACGGCAGCGAGCGCTCATTGTGCCTGTACGGACAAGAGCTGCGCCCAACGTCACGCTTCACCACAAGGGGGTAAGGCGGCAGCGCGGGGCTCACGCCCCGCCTATGCAAGAGGGCTGATGGAGCCGCTGTTGACACTTCCAGCCGTGCCGGTTGAGAGAGTCAGGCCCCGTTGCGACGGCTCATCGGGCCGGTTGGTCGTTCTCTTTCGACGTCGAACGCGCTCGCCCGACCATGCGGTCGCGCATGCTGCCCGCCGTGTGCTTGACGTGACGTAACCATCGCCGGGCCCAGGCGAACTCGACCGCCAGAATCGCCAACCCCAGCGGGATGACCACGATCGCCGGACCGGGCAGCAGCATCATCGCCACGCCCACCAAAAGCACGGTCGTCCCCACCACCGCGATGACTATCCGCCGTGCCTGGCGATAGCCTCCGCGGGCGAGGCGGTCCATAAACCGTCCCCAGGACGAGTTCTGCCTCTTATGCAGCGCCCGCATCATCAAGGACGGGAGTGCCGCCAGCAATGTCACATTGGCAATCATGCTTGCTTCCGTTCGAGCAATGGAGTTCTAGCGAGATTCTTTCCCCTTACCGCCACTCGTCAAATCCGCGGTGCACATTGCACCGGTTGGCGCGGATTTGCCACTTTCTCGATGCAATGCACCTGTAAGGCAATTCGCCATCATCTCTCGCGATCTTGGCGAGTTCAATGGGGCGAATGGGTCCGCCAGCGCGTCTTGATACGATCGGCCATGTGTTAGGTTGGACGCGCCCGGCGAAAAAATGCAATTCTTGCGCCGGCAGTACAGGCGGAACGGCCAGTAGCCCAAGTCCTGCAGGGTGCCGATAATACTTGTAGGGCGTGGGCTATTTCGTCGCACGGAACTTCGCCGCCCAACTGCTTCCGGGACACGTCGCGCCTATGGCAAAAGAGTTAAAATCCAGTATTGAAAGCGTCGCGTTTGCCTTTCGCGGCTATAACGTCACGAACCTGGGGCGAAGCCACGAACTGCTGGCCCATCCGGCGTACGGGCCGACGGTCGAGGAGTTCCTCGATCGGGCCAGCCGCATCTGCTCGGACGTGACGGGAAAGCGGGTCGATCTGGCAGCTCGGGTCCGTCGCCGTCGCGAAGCATCTTTGGAAAATTATCCGGAGGCGATCGCGCTGATCGTCGCCATGGAGATGGCGCACATCCGGTTGATGGAGGAATTCCATTCGACTGAGTACCGACGCGCCCGCATGGCCTTCGGCTACAGCCTGGGCGAACTGACCGCGGTCGCCTGCGGCGGCACGTTCGCGCTGGAGGACGTGCTCTTGGTCCCGCTTTCGATGGCGCAGGACTGTGCGGAGCTGGCCCAGGGCGTGACCATGGGCGTCCTCTTCTCCCGCGGCACCGCGCTGTTGGAAGAGAACGTCATGCGGCTCTGTCTGCGGCTGAACGCGGAGAACCAGGGCGCAATAGGAATCTCCGCGATCCTCTCCCCCAACACGATGCTGCTGTTGGGGCAAGGCAACACGATCAAGCGGTTCAAGAAGCTGATGCCTGAAGTGTTTCCGCACAGCGTGAACCTGCGGGTAAATCCGCACCACTGGCCGCCGCTGCATTCGCCCATCATGTGGCAGCGGAACATTCCCAACCGCTCCGCGCACATGATGCAGTCGCTCCCCGGCGGCGCGACGGCGCCGCTGCCGCCAGTCCTCTCGCTGGTGACGGGCAAGGCGAGCTACAACGACTACAACGCGCGGTACATTCTGCACCAATGGGTCGATCATCCGCAGCGGCTGTGGGACGCGGTGTGCGCGGCGCTGGCTTCGAATGTCCAGGTCGTGGTACACGTCGGCCCCGAGCCGAACCTGATTCCCGCCACGTTCAAGCGGTTGAGCGAAAACGTGCTGCAACAGGTGTCCGGCCGTTCGCTGGGCAGCCTGGGATTGAGGGCCGTCTCGCGTATGGTTCGCCGGCCGTGGCTCGGGTCGCTGTTGCCGTCGCGCACCTCGCTGCTGCGCGCCCCGAATATCCAGCACATCGTGCTGGAAGACTGGCTGTTGGAGCACGCGCCGAAGTAGCGGCGTTTTTTCTCTCTCCCTTTGGGAGTGGGCCGGTGGAGAGGGCGTAGCTAAAACAGATTGCCAGCACGGACAGGCATGTCTGTGCCAGCAGTAGAAGCACAGGCAGGAATCTCTGTGCTACTAAGAATCTCCACAACAGCACTTATCGGCCCGCCAGCGTCGCCTGATCCTTGAGCGGCAGCACGTAACAGGCCGCCTCTAAGTGATTGCGGACCAACAGGTGCGCGCCGCTCAGGGCCGGGTTATTCCACGTGCGGCCCTCAATCGCCTGGAAGCGGGTGAGTTCACGATACTGCTCCCCGGATGCTTCAACCAAAGCTACTTCGCCCGACTCGGCGGTGACCAGCAGCACCTCGCCCACCAGAATGATCTGCCCGTGGCCGTATCGGCCGCCCTTCCAAAGCGACTTGCCGGAATCCAGTTCGACGCACTGCAGGATGCCGCCATCGAGCCCGAAGACGAGCCCGTCGCGCACTGCTACGTTGGTCAGCTTCGTCTTCAGGTGCCGCAAGACGGGGGGATCCCAAACGGCAGTGGCCTGCCACTCGCCCAAGGCGCCGTGCTCGATCTTCAGCAGCGTGCAGCCGATGCCGTAGCCTTTCGAGAGCAGGACGCGATCGCCCGGCACCACAACCGGCTGCGAAGCGGAGGCGTTGGCGTTGCTCTTGCCCGGCCACGCGTGTCGCCAGAGCACTTCGCCGTCGGTCAGGCGATGTCCCACGACGTAATCTTGATTCACCATCAGCACTTGCCGCTCACCGCCCAAAGTTGCGAGCGCTGGCGAGGCGTAGCTGGCGACGTCGGAACCGCCGCTCCATGCAAGCTCGCCGGATTCCTTCTCATAAGCAAGAAGTGATTTGCCGTCCGGCGCACCGGCGCTGACGATGACCAGACCCTCCACGACCAGCGGCGAACCGCTGATGCCCCATTCCAAATTCGCCGCCCCGTTTTCCTCCAGGATGTCGTGCTGCCAAATCAGCTTTCCGGTTGCGCCGTCGAGACAGTTCAGCACGCCCGTGGCACCGAGAGTGTAGACCTTTCCGTCGTCGATCGTCGGCGTGGCCCGCGGCCCGTCGCCACCCATGACGGAAATGAATCGGCCCGAATCGGAGCGCGTCCACACAACCTTGCCTGTCGGCACTTCGTAGCAAATGACCATCTCGTTGTCGCCGCGCTGCTCCTGCGTGACGGCGAATCGGCCCACCACGGCGAAGCCCGACGACCCCGCTCCAATCGGCTGCCGCCACAGCAATTCGGGAGGATTGCTCTCCCAATCGGTCGCCAGCCGCACGCCCTCGACGACCGGGTGTCGATCGGGACCGAGAAACTGAGTGTAGTCCCAGGCCGTGGTGGCGGACAGATCGGCCGTCCCTTGCTGCCGTGCCGTATCGAGGGCGGCATCCGCCGGCGCGGACCAACGCGGCATGAACCGCATCAGCGCCATATCGCCGTCGAACTCCGGCCGGTACGCCGCGAAGGGAGCCGCCGCCAGCAGCACCATCGCCGCCGCGGCCGACCACCGCTTGGCGCGCGACATCGGCGCGTATAGCCCGACCCAGCCGATCAGCAGAAGATAGCTCACCACGACGAGGATGATGCTGAACACTGCCTTGTAGTCAGGCGTGGCGCGGCTGAGCATGGCGGCCGCGATCAGCACGCCGGCCACCGCCAGCACACCCAGAGGAAAAAACCACCAGCCGCGAAGGCGCGCATCCGCATCGTTTGGCGAAGGCGAAGGGCCGGTGGACGCAGTATCGGAATGCTCTTGCATGGAAGCGTGAACCGGTCAGGGGGGTGACGGGCGACGAAACCGATGGACGACCCGACGCTGTCTGGAAAAGCCGCTTTCGGCGACGACCGCCCACTTCGCGCAATCGTAGGCCATGGCACGACTTCTGGCAAGGATCGAATGGCGCTCGTGCGCGCGGGAGGCGGCAGCATACCGAGAGGAATGTGCGACCGCGGATCGCAACTGACGTCGCATGGCAGGGCCGTTTATAATCGGCGGAGGATCTCCACGCATTGAAGTGAGGGTGTCGGGGTTTCGCACGATTTCCCGCCACGTTCATGGAATTGCTTCCACAATTGCAAAAGCCGAACATGCATTTCCCTACGCTGCTGACCTTCGCCACGTTGGCGCCGCTTCTCTTGTCGTTGTCGACCGCTCGGGCTGAAGATACGCCCGCCGCCGAACCTTTCGAGATCCAACTCGTCGATTCGGAAACCGGCCGCGGCGTTCCGCTGGTGGAACTGACTACGGTCGATCAACGCCGCTTTTACACCGACAGTGCGGGACGGGTGGCGTTTCACGAACCGGGCTTGATGAACCAGCGGGTGTTCTTCCAAGTCCGCAGCCACGGCTATACGTTTCCCAAGGACGGTTTCGGGATCCGCGGCCGGGCACTGGACGTCAAGCCCGGCGGAACGGCTGCGCTCCAGGTCGAGCGTTTGAACATCGCCCAGCGGCTGTACCGCGTGACCGGGGCCGGCATTTACCGCGACAGCGTACTGTTGGGGCACCCGACGCCGCTGGCCAATCCGCTGCTCAACGCGAAGGTCACCGGATCCGACAGCGTCATGACTGCAGTTTACCGCGGCAAGCTGTATTGGTTCTGGGGCGACACCAATCGGCCGGCATATCCGCTGGGCAATTTCCACGTGCCGGGGGCGACGTCGCAACTGCCCTCCCGCGGTGGACTGGATCCGGCCGAAGGCGTCGAGCTTTCCTATTTCGTCGGCGAAGATGGCTTCGCCAAAGAGACCTGCCGCATGGAGGGCGAGGGACCGACGTGGATCACTTGGCTGGCGGCGGTGACCGATGACGAGGGCCAGGAGCAACTGCTGGCCGGCTACGTGAAGATTCGAAATCCTTTGCAGGTCTATCGGCGCGGCGTCGCCCGTTTCGACGACGCCGAGCAGAGCTTCCGCCACGTCGCCGACTTCGAGGACGGCTCGCGCGGGCATACGCAGGGGCATACGTTTCGGTACCGCAGTGATGGGAAGGACTATATCTATTTCGGCTGGCCGTTTCCGCTCGTGCGGGCGCCCGCTCACGCCGAGCAACTTATCGATCCGGGCAGCTATGAAACCTTCACCTGTCTGCAGCCCGGCAGTGACATCCGCGATGTGCAGTTGGACCGCCACGAAGACGGCCGCCTGCGCTACGACTGGAAGCGGAACACTCCGCCGGTGGGCCCGAAGGAGCAGAATGACCTGGTCGAGCGCGGGCTCGCCCAGCCGGACGAACTGCTGCTGCAATTGCGCGACGTCGAAACGGACAAGCCGATCTACGGTCACGCCGGATCGGTGTACTTCAATGAATTCCGCAACCGCTGGGTGATGATCGTCTGCGAGCTCGGCGGCACGTCGCAATTGGGCGAGATCTGGTATGCCGAGGCCGATACGCCGGTGGGGCCTTGGGCCTATGCACGGAAGGTGGTCACCCACGACCAGTACAGCTTTTACAATCCCAAGCAGCATCCGGAATTCGATCAGGACGGCGGCCGGTTGATCTACTTCGAAGGCACTTACACCCATTCATTCTCCGGCAATCCCGTTCAAACGCCGCTTTACGATTACAACCAGACGATGTACCGGCTCGATTTGACCGATCCGCGGATGGTTCTGCCGGTGCCAGTTTATCGCTACACTCGCGAGCAATCGCCCGGCCACTACGCCACGCGCGCCATGCTGCCGGGCGACGCGGCCGAGCGGGAGATCGATTTCTTCGCGCTCGATCAGCCGGGGCAAGGAGCGCAGCCGGTGGTGATGACCGCCGACGGTCCCGAGGCCGGCCGGCTGCGGTGCGTCGATGCCGCGCAGGTCGAGGCGAGCTCGGACGACGTCGCGTTTTATGCGATGCCGCCGGGGGCGGAGGCTATTTCGCCGGCGCTGGTGCCGCTCTTTGAGTACCTTGCTTCCGATGGGCAGCCGCCCCGGTACACGACCGACGATGCGTGGTCGCAACCCGGCTACGAACGCTCGCCCAAGCCGGTATGCCTCGTCTGGCGCACTGGGATGCGGCCGTCTCTGTTGGAACAGCTCGTTCATTTCGCATCGGGCCCGGGCGCCGCTCCGTAGTGCGGAATCTTCGATTCTTCCCGAGCAGATGCTTGACACGCGCGGCGTGGCGGCCTAAAATACGCATCCGACGTTCGTATTATGCGTATTAAGGACCTGCCGTGCGCCTTTCCCTCCATACCGACTACGCACTTCGCACGTTGATGTACCTGGCCTGCGCGGCCGAGCGCAGTACGGCGGCGGAAGTCGCCGCGTTTTACGGTATCTCCGCCCACCATGTTTCCAAGGTGGTCCATCGGCTGGTCAAGCTTCGCCTGGTCCGCAGCATCCGCGGCCTGGGCGGCGGAATCGAACTCGGCCGGTCGCCCGGCGAAATTAACGTCGGCGCGGTGATCGAGGCGTTCGAGGGCAGCATGCATCTGCTGGACTGCGTCGATACGGAAAACGTCTGCCGCATCCAACCGTTCTGCAAGCTGCGCAGCGTGCTGGCCGAAGCCGAACAAGTGCAGCGAACGTACCTGTACAGCGTCTCGCTGCAGGATGTGGTCCCGCGGCCGCGCGAGATGCAGCGAGTGGTTCTCGCCTGAACGGCATCCCGTTTTCGCGATCGACTCCCACCCTGACAAAACACCCCGCCTCTCCCACTTCGACAGGAGCCTGTCATGAAGCGCAACACGATCTGGTTTGCCGTTCTCGCCGTCGTTGCCACTGGGGCGGCGCTGCACTTTGTCACACTTCCGGCAACCGCCCAAGAGGAGGCGGCCGCCCAAGAAGAAGCCGGCAAGCCGGAAGACGCGGCCATCGGCCGGGCGCGGAAGACGGTGCGCATGCTGGACGACGTCTACAAGCAGACCGTCGTATTGATCACCGACAAGTACGTCCACGATGAAGACGACTTTCCCGCCGGCAGCGCCGCGGTTGCGCTATTCGACGCCATCAGCAAAAAGGGATGGCACCAGGTGCGGCTGATCGACGTCACGGGCCAGCCGTACGACCCGAAGAACGTCGCTCGCGACGAGTTCGAAAAGGCGGGCGTCAAGCAGCTCCAGGCCGGCAAGGACTACTACGAGCAGGTCGAGCAGCGTGACGGGAAGCCTCACCTGCGGGCGTTAACGCCGGTGCCGGTCGTGATGGAGAAGTGCATCATGTGCCACGCCCATTACGAGGACGCCAAGCCGGGCGCCGCCATCGGGGCGATCAGCTATAGCATACCGATCGAGTAGCGGCTCGCGCACAGCATACCGCCACTGACGCGGTGTCTTGCAAATCGAGTGGAAACGCCACGGCGGGCCGCTACAATGGCGGCTCGGTGCATGGTCCGCAAGCCCCTCGCGCAGGTCACCGCCCCACGTGTCGCCGCCTCGTTCTGATCGAATCCCGCCGTCGCAGCGCGATCCCGTGTACGTTCACGGCCGTCGCGAGGCCGTCGTCATCCTTGCCGTTTGGGCGACGTGCCTGATTTGGACGGTCGGCACCTCGTACGCCCTGGGATACGGCGCGCCGACCGGTGCGGTAGAGACGATCTGGGGCATCCCCCACTGGGTGTTCTGGGGAGTTCTGGTGCCGTGGGTCGCGGCCACCGTGTTCAGCCTGGTCTTTAGTCTCGGCTTTATGGCGGACGACGACCTGGGCGAAGCGCTGGACGATGTGGGCGTCGACGGGGCAGACGTTGACGAGGCGGACGTCAACGAAGCGGCTGCCACCGCGCGAGACCGGCCGGAGAAAGGCGGCTCGCCATGAGCTTCTCGCCGGTTTGCCACACGATGCAGTTGGCGATTCTCTCGCCGGCCAACTCTTTCGCGCTTCTCGGCCAAACCCGCGGCACCGCCAACTCGGCGCTGTTGACGTTTTTCGGCTACACGCTGGCGGTGTTTCTGCTCGCCTGGTTTTCGCACCAGGTGCTCGCGAAGCGGCGCTTCATGAGCGAGTACTTCCTGGGCAGCCGCGGACTGGGCGTTCTGGCGCTAACCCTCACGTACGGGGCCACCAGCGCCTCGGCCGGATCCTTCGCCGGCTTTCCCGCACTGATCTACGCCCACGGTTGGATCCTGGCGCTGTGGATCGCCAGCTATATGATTGTGCCCTTGTGCGGCATGGGCCTGTTCGGCAAGCGGCTCAATCAGGTGGCGCGGAAGACCGGCTCGATCACCATCCCGGACGTGCTGCGCGAACGGTTCGAAAGCCGCAGCATCGCGATCCTTTCGACAATGCTGATCATCCTCATGCTGTCGGTGTACTTGATACCGCAGTTCAAGGCGGCGGGGCTGATTCTCAAGGCCCTGCTGGCCGACGTGGGCCTGCTGCACCGCGCGGCGGTGGTTGTGGCGGCGTGGACCGACGGCGTTCCCTTTTTGCATGGCGTCGATCCGGAGTATCTGATCTGCCTGGGCTGCTTCGCGGCGCTGACAATCGTGTATACGACTTTCGGCGGCTTTCGCGCGGTGGTGTGGACCGACGTGTTGCAAGGTTTCGTGATGCTCTTCGGCGTGGTGGCGATGCTCGTCTTGGCGCTCTCGCAGGTCGGCGGATTGAGCCGCGCCACCGAAAAGCTCTCGGCGATGACTCCGCCGGAACTCATCACGCTGGAGTATCGTTCCTCGCAGCCCGCGCCGACCGCGGGGTACCGCATTGCCGACGACGTCTGGTTTACGATGGGCAGCGACGGCCTGCGTCCGCGACTGTACCGGACGAACGAGGTCGGCGTGATTCCGCCCGGCCAGACGGTCTCCGGCGAGGTCAAGGCGGTTCGCATTACTACGCCCGAGGAAGTCGATCGCATCATACAGCAGTATGACGTGCCGACCGGCTTTCCCTGGGCCGACCCAGTCACGGTCGAGATTGTCGACCACCAGAACTACCGGTACGGAGCGGATCAGCCTGGCGTGTATGTCTCCGGGCCGGGACCGTCGCCGTCGAGCGATGGCGGCTTTCTGCCGCTGGGGCTGGCGGTGTCGTTCTTCTTCTTTTGGGCCCTTTCCGGAACCGGACAGCCTGGCAACATGGTCCGCCTGATGGCGTTCGATACCTCGCGCACGCTGCGCCGGTCGATCGGCATGCTGTCGATCTACTTCGGGCTGATCTACTTTCCGCTGGTGATCATTTTCTGCTGTGCTCGGGTGCTTTCGCCGGGCTTGGACCAGACGCCCGACCGCATTATGCCGGTGATGGCGTTTTCGCTGTCGGCCGCCGCGGACATGCCGTGGCTGGCCGGGCTGCTGGTGGCCGCGCCGTTCGCCGCCGCCATGTCCACCGTCGACAGCTTCATGCTGATGATCTCTTCGGCCGTGGTGCGGGACGTCTATCAGCGAAACATCAATCCCGGGGCGTCCGAGCGAACCATCAAGGTGCTCAGCTACATCTGCACGCTGGTCGTGGGGCTGGCGGCCATGTTTGGAGCCATCAATCCTCCGCGCTTCTTGCAGATCCTGATCGTATTCACCGGCGGCGGACTGGCCGCAGGCTTTTTGTTTCCCATGGCACTGGCCCTGTATTGGCCGCGATTCAACTTGAAGGGCGCCCTCAGTTCGATGGTGCTGGGCATCGTCACCTACATTGGGCTCTACATCGGCGGCTTTGTCTATTATGGCCGCACCGATCCGCTGGAGCCGCTCTCGCTGCATCCGCTGATCTGGGGCTTTGCGGCTTCGGCCATCGCCGGCGTGGTGGTCAGCCTGTCGACGGCTCCACCTCCGGCACACTTGGTGAAGAAGTTCTTCCATCGCGACGATGGCGGGAAGTAATGCGGGGGGCGGGAACCGGGGTCCGAGTCAGAGGCGTTTTCTGAGAGCTGACGATGCCGGGAGATCATTCGGCTGATCCTCTCGCAGACGTGCATCAATCGATTCAAACCCAATTCCTTCATAAGTTCGATCCGATCTGCCAGCAGCAGATGGGTCTGAACTTCCATCTTTGTTCCCCGAGCGATGCCCAAGTGATTTATGCACTGCACCATCATCGTTCTCTCCTCCCGCATCCCGCATCCCGCATCCCGCTCCCCGCTGCAGTGCGCGGCTCATGTCGGCGTGCAGCGCGAGCGGCACCTCTTCGAAAAACTCGGTGCGGCCGCCGGACCGTGCGGCGATCCAGCGACCTTGCCACAAGACGAGCGCCGCGGTGTGCGACGCCGGCACCTTTTGGCCCGGCGTGATGATGCCGGCCAGGTTGAGCGGATCGGCTGCGGAGATCACCACCCAGGGTTCGTCGCCTGGCGGATCGTCGCGAACCTGCCGCAGTTGGGCGACGGCCTCTTCGGAGGCAAACTGCTCGCCGGCCACTTTGGCGACAAACCGCCCTCCGCGCACCTCGCCGCGCAGTTCGAGCCGGCGATACACCCGGGCCAGATCGCCCCACGGCGGCGCGGCCGCTTCCCGGGCGACCAGGTCGCGAAACACCACGCCGTAGCGCTTGAGCAATTGCCAGCACCATGCTTCTGCGGCTTGCTCGTCTTCGGCAGGCGCGAGAGCACCGGGAAATAGCGACCAGCGGCCCGCTCCGGCAGAGATCTCTTTTCGTGACCCGCCGCGACCGTTGCGCCGGGTTGGACGACCATGACGTCCCGCCACCACCGCCCGCACAGAAGCAAATCCGTCGCACGTCACCAGCCCCAGCGCCGCCAGTTCCCGCAGTGCATCTTCGGCCTGGCTGGCGAGTAGCCCGCTGGCGGCGACCAACTCCTGAAAGAACAGCGCGCCCCGCTGCTGCAGCGCTTCCAGCACGGCTTCCGCCGGGCCGCGGGTGGAAACTTCTCCGTCGGACGAGCGATGGATCAGCCAGGGTAGATTCTCTCGCAGTACCAGCGCGATGGGGGCGTTGCGAGTGAGCGGCGCGCCGCTGGGGCGAGCCTGCGCGTCGCGCGTCGGGCGGCGCAAGCGGCCCCACGTGACTTCGCCGGACATGGCGAGCCCGTCGAGCCACTGCGGATCGTAAAGCTCCAGTCGGCCGGTGAGCACCTGCGACTCCCAGGCGCCGGCCGAGCATTGAAAGCCCTGCAATTGCTCGATGACTAAACGTAGACCCGCTGGTCCGCGCAATCGCCGCGGCGGAGTGAGCCGATGATGCCGGACCAGGAAGCGCAAAAACACCTCCGGCTCGACCGGTTGAATCTGCCGCCGCAGCCCGTCGAGCGTCAGTCGATGAATGCGGGCCAGCAGACGGCGATCGCACCACTGATCGGCTTCGGCCGGCTTGCCATTGGTCGCACTTCGCGCGGCATCGGTGAAGCGGCCGCGCAATACCACGCCCAGCCCTTCGAGCGATTCCAGGGATGCCTCGACCTGCGACGTCTCCAGCGCCAACTGGCGGGCCAGGTGCCTCGCCGTTACCGGGCCGGCGTAGTGGATGCGCCCGCGGACCAGTTCCACCCAAGCTTCGGATCGCTCAAGCTGGCGTTCGAGTTGCTCGGGCAACTGCACCGGCGGAGTTGCTTCAATGCCGTCGTAAGCTGCGCGGATGATCGGCCACTGCTCGGCGGCAAAGACGATCTGTTGTCCGTCGCTGCGCGCGGCCCGCGCCACGCGGCCGGCGGCGGCGAGCTGTTCCAGCCAGCGCTCCCAAACCTTGGTCTCCGCGGCCGTGACGGTCACTAATCCCATCAGGGCATCGTGCAGTTCTTCGGCGTCGCGGACCACCGGCCAGGCCTGTTGCCGCACCTGGGCGATCGCGTCCGGATCGAGTCGCGCCAGATCGCGAACGTCCGAAGCTGCAAACGAGCGGCGAGACGATACGGCCCGCGTGCGGCGCTCTTCCAGCGGGGCTTGATCGAGAAACGCATACGGGTTGGCGTTGAGCAGTTCGTAACAAAAGGGCGACGGCTCGCGCGTGTCGCGGGCGACCAGCTCCACTTCGCCCGCGGCAATGCGGTCCAGCACGGCCAACCAGCGGCGGACGTCCATCGCCTCGTGCAGGCAGTCGTGTACCGTCTGGCGGACCATCGGATGATCGGGGATGGGTACGTCGCCCGAGTGATTTTCCAGGCAGCCGACCGTCTCGGGGAAGACCGAGGCGAGCAGGTCTTCGGCCTTGAAACGCTGCAAGTGGGGCGGCACGCGCTTGCCGCCTTGATGCCGCAGCACGGCCAGCGCCCGGCTGACGTTCCACCGCCAGCGAGTTTGAAAGAGCGGCGCGACGAGCAGGGCCTGCTTGAGCAGCGCCTCGCCATTTTGCGAGGTCAGCATGCCGAACAGGTCGTGCACCGGGAAGCTGTGCTGCGGGCCGAGCGACAGCACGATACCGTCGTCATCGGCGCTGGCTTGTAGTTCGAAGTCGAAGCTGCGGCAGAAGCGCTTGCGCAAGGAAAGCCCCCAGGCGCGGTTGATCCGCGCGCCGAGCGGTGCATGGATGACCAACTGCATGCCGCCGGACTCGTCGAAGAAGCGCTCGAAGACGATTTGCTTGGACGTCGGCACCAGACCGAGGGCCGCCTGCTGGGCCGCGATGTAGTGTGCGGCCTGCTCGGCCGCCCAGGGTGCGACCTGGCAAGCTTCGGCGAGCCACGCGGCGGTGGCGGCTTCGATATGCCGCTGGCGGGTGTCGGCAGACGATGGACTTTGAAAATCACTGGTGGCACAGACATTATCACCGGTGGCACAGACATTCCTGTCTGTGCGTTCAAGAACCGGTGTGGTGGAAATGTCTCTAGGGTTGTCGCTGGTTAAGTCTGTGTCATTTCTTGTAGACCCTCTCCCCGGCCCTCTCCCTGGGAGGGAGAGGGAGTTATTGGTGCCGCGGACCAGGTCGCGCTCGGCGGAGACGAGTCGGTCGGCGATCTCGGCGCGGAGCAGCGAAATCTCCTCAGACAGTTCCCAAGTGCGGCCCGGGGCTTCGCCGATCCAGAACGGAATCGTCGGCGGCGCACCTTCGGCGTCGCGGACCACGACTTCGCCGCCGCGGACGTAGCGGATTCGCCAGGAGGTGTTCCCCAACACGAACACGTCGCCGGCCAGGCTCTCCAAAGCAAAATCCTCATTAACCGTGCCGACAAACACGTGCTCCGGCTCGGCCATGACGCGGTAGTCGCCCATTTCCGGAATTGCGCCGCCGGAAGTGATGGCGGCGATCCGCGCGCCGCGCCGGGCTTGTAGCTTTCCGCCGATCGCATCGCGATGCAGATAGGCCCCGCGCCGCAAGCCGGGCGACATGCCATAGCTGAGCATGCCGACCACTTCCTGGTAGTCCTCCCACGACAGCTCGCGGAAGGGCCACGCGCGGCGGAACAGGTCGAACAACTCACGCTCGTCCCACGCCTCGCAGGCGACCGCCGCCACGATCTGCTGCGCGAGGATGTCCAGCGGTGCTTCGGGAATCTCGATCTGATCCAATTCGCCGCTGCGCACCGCGCGGATCAGGGCCAGACACTCCAGCAGCTCATCGCGCGTGAGCGGAAACAGCCGGCCCTTGGGCACCACGCCGAGCGAGTGCCCCGATCGTCCGACGCGCTGCAGGAACGTGGCGATCGAACGCGGTGAGCCGATCTGGCAGACGAGGTCGATGTAGCCGATGTCGATGCCCATCTCCAGCGAGGCGGTGGCCACGATCGCCTTCAGCTCGCCGCTCTTGAGCCGCAACTCCGCACGCTGACGGACTTGGCGGGAGAGGCTGCCGTGATGGCTGGCCACCGCGTCCGGACCAAGCGTCTCGGCCAGGTGAAGAGCCACGCGCTCCGCCAGACGCCGCGTGTTGACGAAGATGAGCGTGCTGCGGTGCGACTGGATCAGCTCGGTCAGCCGGTCGTACACCTCGCCCCACTGCTCGTGTGAGCAAACGGCCGACAGTTCGCTGGGTGGAACGTCGACGTCTATGTCCAGCGTACGGACGTGGCCGCTGTCGATCACGGCGCAATCCGCCTGGCCGTCCTCGTCGACCTGCGACGCGCCGACGAGGAACTGGGCGATCCGCTCGATCGGCCGCTGCGTGGCAGACAGGCCGATCCGCACGGGACGTCGCTCGCACAGCGCGTCGAGCCGCTCCAAGCTGAGCGTCAGGTGCGAGCCGCGCTTATCGCGGGCCAACGCGTGGATCTCGTCGACGATCACCGTATGCACGGAACTCAGCCGGCGCCGGGCCTTCTCCGAAGTGAGCAGCAGGTACAGCGACTCGGGCGTTGTTACCAGAATGTGCGGCGGGCGGCGCAACATGGCCTGCCGCTCGGCGGCTGGCGTGTCGCCCGTGCGAACCATCGTGCGGATCGGCGGCGGCAGAAAGCCGGCCGACATGGCGACCTGCGAGATCTCCTCGAGGGGATCTTCAAGGTTGCGGCGGATGTCGTTGCTGAGGGCCTTCAGCGGCGAGACGTAGACGACTTCGATCTGATCGCGGAGCCGGCCGGCCAGCCAGTTGCGGAACAGCCGGTCGATGCAGACCAGAAAGGCGGCCAGCGTCTTGCCGGAGCCGGTCGGGGCGGCGATGAGCGTGTTGCGGCCGGCGGCAATCTGCGGCCAGCCCAACCGCTGCGGTTCGGTCGGCCGGCCGAACCGCGACTCGAACCAGGACTCGATCAGCGGATGAAACAGGGAGGTGGGCATACGTATATCCTATCCGGCTGGCGGCGAGCCCGTCACGGGCAGTCGCCGCGGGGCCCGGGAGTGCGGTCACCCCAGGTGGCCCCCCTTGGTTGGCTGTCGATAAGGACGCGTTTGCTGGGGGGCTCCATGATGTCCAATAGGACGCCGCCCAGACCGCCCTGCCGGCGCAGCACGCCCCTCGGTTGACCGGTGGCACCCGGAGCAGCGACACTTCAGTGGTCCTGGGGCCATTTCCTCCTCCTGCATCTGCCATGCCTGTCTCGGCTCACTGTCCCGATGGTCACCTGGTCCGCGGCCCCAGTTCCATGGCCGGGCAGTTGCTTCGCTGTCCAACGTGTCGGGCGCTGGTGCGGTTACCCAATCTCGGCGAGGGCGATGTCACATCCGCTGCGGCCTCGGCGGATCGCGAGAAGCCGCGGCAGACGTCAAGTGAACCTCCGCCGGAGGATGATCCGGTGCGGGCCGCCAAACGGCGGCGGTGGGAGCGGGCTGGCGATGCGGAGATGCTGCCGGACTTCGACTTCGAGGTTCCCGACGAACCGGACGGCAACCGCGTGGCGGACGTAACCGAAATCGAAGAACCCTCTCCCCAGTCCCCGCTCTGGGAGGGAGAGGGAGCTGATGCGCCGTACCGGATTGAGCCGCAGTGGCGACAGACGGCGTATCTGCTGGCCGGAGTGGCCGCGCTGCTGGCGGTGGTTACCTCCGCGCCGGCGCTACCCCGCGTGGCGGCCGGCGGTGCGCCGGCATGGTCGCAACTGGTGATCGGAGTCGCCCTTCTGCAACTGGCGTACGGACTGTGGTTGGCGCTGTTGCCCCATTGGGCGAGCGTTCGGGTGCTGGTGTGGGTCAGCGGTGCGATCGCCGCGCTTTACGCGGCCGGTATGGCGGTGGCGCTGTGGGCGCCGCCGGGTGCGACGCTGCCGCTCGATCTGAGCGACCTGCGGCAGACGGCCGGCGGGCGGATCGCCATGTGGTGCGGCGTAGTGATCCTCGCGACGGCCAGTTATGCGTACGCCTGCGGGATTGCGGGGGCGAATTGGCGCCGGGCGTATCTGCGGGAGGCGGGCTTGCAGAACAACTAGGGTCCGCTGTCAGAGTGTGAATTTTTCAATCAAAGGTGGGGACAGCAATGCTTGCGGCCGCTATCTGTTGTGCGAGTACTTCGACGCCAGCACGCCGTATAGTTTCCTTTTGATCAAAATATGGTTGGTCGGCCAATTTATTCACACTCTGTGTCCGGACAAACTTTCGGCCTTGAAATCGCCGTCGCAGCGGACCTACTTGTTTGCAAGGGTCGAAAGAGCGCGGCGGGACAAGCTCGCCGTGGCACCCGGCGGACCGCCTTTCGGCGTGCAATCCGCGCAGCGGATCTTACATCGCGCCGACGAAGTAGAGCGACGTCAGCGCGGCGATCACCAACACGATGACCAGGGCGGCGTCGGGTTCGATCATCCAGTAACGCTTTTCTTCCTGGTAGAGCAGGCCAAGTACGGCGACCATCGTCACCAGGATCACCCAGGCGGCGGTGATCGCATGATGCGGTGAGATGTTCGCGTACAACGGCTGGTCGTAAAGCAGATCGACCGGCACCAGGATGATCATGTTGAAGACGTTGCTGCCGAAGACATTGCCGACGGCCATGTCGAAGGCGCGCAGCCGCACCGCTGCCAGGGTGGTGACGACCTCCGGCAGGGAGGTGCTCAGCGCGACCATGGTGGTGCCGACAAAGGTCTGACCCAGGCCGCTACGTGCGGCGAGCGTCTCGGCCGAGCCGACCAGAAACGGAACCACGCCGAAGATCACCGCTGCGCCCAGCACGTACTTGGCCAAATCACCGCGGAGGGTGTAGCCCTCGGCCATCTTCTCTTCGGCGTGTAGCGCCGCCGGGCTGAGCGTTCGCTGCAGAAAGCGCTGCTGCAGATAGATCAGCCGCAGGGCAAATCCGTAGGCGATCACCAGCGCAATCGAGCCGATCCCGATGCGGCCCGCGATGCTCCACTCCGGCCGCAGCAGAATGAACAGCAGCACGATGGCGGTCATGATGACCGCGGCGCCGGCGGTGAGTGTGTTGGCGGCCGCCGATTTGGAGAGCATCTGCCCTCGCGAGTAGAAGCTCAAATCAAGAATGGCCAGCAGCAGCAGATTCATCAAACTGCTGCCGAGCAGATCGCCCACCGTCAGGTTGGGCAGTCCTTGCAAGGCGGCGTTGCAGCCGATGGCCAGTTCCGGCAGCGATGTGGCCATGGCCAGCAAAATCATCCCGGCCAGTGTGCGACCGATGCCCAGATGTTCGGCCAGCCGGTCGGTCGCCCGGGTGAGAAAGGTGCCGGCGACGATGACAACTGCCGCGGTAACAAAGAATTGAAGCAGCGGTACGGTCACACGGCGGCCCCCTTACGGGCAGGGATCTACGGCCGGCTCGCGCGTCGCGGGTTCGCCGGCCAGGGTCCATTTGCCGCGTCAAGGTACCAGCCCCCCGGTGGGTTCACAAGATGCGGGGGGCCGCACCGCGGGGGCGGCAGTTTGGCCGGTGAAGTTGGCCGGTGAAGAGGGTGCTCAGCGCACGTGCTCACCCAACTCCGGCTGGGCCGTTTCCACCAGGTTTCGGCAGGTTTGGGCGCACTCGCGGCAGGCTTCCGCGCAGATGCGGCAGTGGTCATGCATCGATGCGTGCTTGTCGCACTCGTCCGCACAACTACGGCAGGCCGTTTCCAGCGACTCCAGTTGCGCGCGAACAATTTGCATGTCCGGATCGCTCAGACGCGACAATATGCGCACCGTTGCGGCGCATATGTCGGCACAGTCGAGGTCCGTACGGATACACCGCAGTAGTTTCTGAACTTGCTGTTCGTTCATGCACGCATCGGCACAACTCGTGCAGGCCTGCTCGCACTCCAAACAAGCCTCGATGCATCCTACCAATGCGGCGGTATCCAGTTTCGAGTCGGCGGGATGACTTTTCAACATTTCTGCGGCTCGGCTCATCGCTTGCTCCTTCTATCAAAAATGCCTGTACGCGTGCACCGGAACGACTTGCTGGACAAACGCCACGCTTCGCTGGCAATCGTGAAGCACAACCCGTGCCGCGCAATCACTCCCCGGTATGTCGTCCGTGAAACTGCCTCTGGTGTTAATCCCCAGGTCGCGGATGGGGGCAATTACCCTGGGATGGCGGAAAGGTGCCCTTCGTTGAAAAATGACAGGTTCGGCAACCAACGCACTGAATCAGCCAGGAGTCGCAATGCCATCGTCTGAGATTTACGCCGGCAGTGGGATCAGCGGATTAGACGAAGTCTTGGGCGGGGGATTCCCACGCGGACATACCTACCTGATCCACGGAGCCAGCGGCGCGGGCAAGACTACACTCTCTCTGCAATACCTGATCGAAGGCGCTCGCAACGGCGAAAATGTGCTGTACCTGGGCACTTCCGAAACCGAGCACGAAATTCGCCGCATTGCCGATTCTCACGGCTGGTCGCTAGACGGCGTTACGCTGCATCACCATGTCCCGCCCCCACCCGGCGGCGAGCAAACGGTGTTGCACCCAGCCGATATGGAACTGCCGCAAACCATCGAGACAATGCTGTCGGTCGCCGAGGAGGTTAAGCCGTCGCGGTTAGTGATCGACTCATTGACGGAAATCCGCGTGCTTTCGCAGAACGAGCTGTGGTATCGCCGGCAGTTGATGACGCTCAAGCATCACTTCGCGGATAGCCGCTGTACGGTTCTGCTACTGGACATTCCGTCGAATCAATCGACGCTCAACAGCATCGTCAGCGGCGTGATCGAATTGGAACAGACGGTCCCGCTGTACGGACCGGACCGGCGACGGCTGCGGGTCGTCAAGATCCGGGGACAGGAGTTTTCCACCGGCCATCACGACTACAAGATTTGCCGAGGCGGGATCGAAGCCTTCCCACGACTGGTCGCTGCCAAACACCGGCGACGTCATGTTGAGGAAAGGGCCGGCACGGGGTTACCGGCTTTGGACGCGCTGCTCAAAGGCGGACTGATGCGCGGGAACAGTACGCTGCTGTTGGGAACAAGCGGAACGGCCAAGTCGCTCATGGCTTCGCACCTGGTCGTCGCGGCGGCCCAGCGGGGGGAAAAGTCCGTGATGTACGTGTTCGACGAACGCGTACAGACGCTGTTTCAGCGTTCCCACGGTGTGGGGCTTCCGTTGGAGCGGTATGTCGAGGAAGGGCTGATCGAGGTCCGGCAGATCGACCCGACGGAGTGGACGACGGGCGAGTTCAGCAGCGCGGTCAAGCGGTCGGTCGAGCAGGACGGTATCCGGATGATGGTGATCGACAGCCTCAACGGGTATGCCTACGCTATGCCGGATGAGCGATTGCTCAGTCTTCACCTGCACGAGTTGTTCAGCTACCTGAGTCAGCAGGCCGTGACGCCCGTCTTTACCATGACGCAACACGGCGTGGTGCCCAGTTCAATCCAACAGCCGTTCGACGTCAGTTATATTGCGGATACCGTGATGCTGTTTCGGCACTTCGAGTTCAGGGGCGAGGTGCGCAAGGCCATCTCGGTCTATAAGATGCGCAGCGGGCCGCATGAAGCGACCATCCGGGAGTTGCAGATCGGTCCTGACGGCATCCGGGTGGGTGAGCCGCTTCGACAGTTCCATGGTATCCTCACCGGGACGCCGCATTACACCGGAGACGTACTCGATGGCAACCAGCCAGCCGCTGAACCCTAAGCGAGCGGACGGCGACCTGGAGCAGCGGGTGCTGGTGACGGCGCCCACCGGCCAAGATGCCCAGGTCCTGTGTCGCCTGCTGGACGATGCGGGCATCGCGGCGAAGGTCTGTTCGGATTTGGATGAGCTCTGCCGCCAAATCGAACGGGGCGCGGCCGCGGCCATCGTGGCTGAGGAAGTCTTCACCGCCCGCACTCGCGAGTTGCTCGCCGAAACGCTTTCCTATCAGCCGGAGTGGTCCGACTTCCCTCTGATCGTGATGGCCGCCTCCGGCGACCAGCGCGACCTGGGCTGGACGAGGCTTAACAAAGCGGGCGGTTCGGAACACGCCATCCTGCTCCAGCGGCCCCTCCGCAAGGCGACGCTAGTTAGCTCCGTCCGAGTGGCACTCCAGTCCCGGGCCCGGCAGTACCAGGTGCGCGAGGAATTACTTCAGCGGCGCCGCGGCGAAGAGGTACTGCGCACCGTCAATGAGCAGTTGGAGCAGCGCGTCGCCGAACGTACGGCTGTTGCCGAAGGCCGCGCCCGGGCCCTGCGGCGCTCGGCTGCGGAATTGAGCCAAGCCGAGCACCGCGAACGTAAACGATTGGCAAAGCTCCTGCACGACGAGCTTCAGCAGTTGCTGGTGGGGGCGAGAATCCTAGTGACCGGCATGGTCGACGCACCGCTCGATGAATTGCGGCAACGGGTCGTAAAAATCGACGAGTTGCTGCGGGATTGTCTGAATACCTCGCGCAGCCTTACGAAGGAGCTCAGCCCTCCCGTCCTGCAACACGGCACCCTGACCGAGGTGATCCAGTGGCTCGGCCAATGGTTCGGCGAAAAGCATGGATTGCGAGTGGTCACCGCGGCTACCGGCGAAACGGTCCCCGCGCCGGAACATCTCCGTGTGTTTCTGTACCATGCCATCCGCGAGTTGCTCTTCAACGTGGTGAAGCACTCCGGGAAGATGGAAGCGCGGGTGGTAGTGTCCCTCCAGGACCGACGTCTGACGGTACAAGTCGAAGACCAGGGTGAAGGTTTCGATCCGGATGCGGTTGAGATTCAACTTCGGCAGCCGGAGAGCTTCGGTTTGTTCAACATCCATGAGCGGCTGGAGTCATTGGGTGGCTGCCTGGAAATCAATCGCAGTTCGAGTGGTGGGGCCTGTTTCGGAATTACGGTGCCGATGGGCCAGGACGCCGCCGCGCCGCCTGCCGCGCATCCCGCTCGAGCGCCTCGCGGCCGTACCATCCGGCGCCGGACAGAGGGGCGGCCGATCCGACTGTTGGTGGTCGATGACCACGCCGTGGTTCGCGAGGGCTTCGTCGGA
The DNA here is from genome assembly GCA_040880125.1 of Pirellulales bacterium. GTDB lineage: Bacteria > Planctomycetota > Planctomycetia > Pirellulales > JBBDJB01 > JBBDJB01. Next base: position 215,807 of record JBBDJB010000056.1, read on the forward strand.
CTGCTCAACAGCGAGAAGGATTTCGAGGTTGTCGGGCAGGCCGTTGACGGGAAGCAAGCCGTCGAGCAGGCCGATGCGCTGCGCCCGGATGTCATCATTATGGACGTCAACATGCCGGTTATGGATGGAATCGAAGCCACGCGGCGGATCAAGCAGCGGCAAGTCGAGACGATTGTGGTCGGACTCTCGCTGCACGACGAGGAGAGCGTCGCGCACGCCATTTCCGAGGCCGGTGCCGACGCTTACATCAGCAAAAACGCCCCCACAAAGGACTTGGTGAACATGATTCGCCGCGTGTACAGCCGCGATCTTCCCTGTGAGTCGCCCGGCGTGCAGTAACGCCCGGCAAGCGCAGTCGGCCGCTGCGCCGGCTCGGCTGAAGACGCCTGACCGCTTGCATGTCCCATCGCCTTGGTATGGTTGTTGCTGGAGAAGCCTGTCCGGTAGTATCCGTCCGCAGCCGATTTCCGTAACCCTGCGCTATAGGACGTGCCGCTCCTGAGAAAGGCGAGGCCTGCGATGAGCCGAAGTCCACAAGACCAACTCGTTCACTTTCTCAGCGACATGTACTCGGTCGAGCAACAGGCCCTGGCGCAGCTTGTCTCCGCTCCCGACATCGCCAAAGAGCCGACGCTGGCGGGTGATTTTCGCCAACATCATGCCGAGACCGAGCATCAGGCACAGCGCGTGCGGGAGCGGCTTGAAGCGTGCGGCGGTTCGCCTTCGGCGATCAAAGATGCGGTGATGAAGCTCGGCGGCAAGGGCTTTCTGCTGTTTGCCCAAATCCAGCCGGAAACGCCCGGCCGCTTGGTGGTGCACGCCTATTCCTACGAGGCCATGGAATGGGCCGGGTATGAAATGCTCCGCCGGTTTGCCGAGCGTGTCGGAGACAATCAGACAGTCGAGACCGCCAGGGCGATCGGCGCGCAGGAGCGGGAGATGATGGAGCGTTTGGCACGTGGATTCAACGCCGCGGAACAGGCCGCCCACGTGGAAACGCCGCCCCACGAGTTGAAGGAGCACGTCGCGAAGCACCTGGCCGAAGTGCACGCTTTCGAGAGCCAGGGCATGCAGCTCTTGAAGAAGAGCGAGAACATCGCCGGCGACCCATCGCTGGAAGCGATCTATAGCGAGCATGCCGAAAGGATGCAGGTGCACGCCCGGCTGGTTGAGCAGCGCCTCGACACGCTTTCCTCGGACGCTTCGGGCGTGATGGATGCGGCGATGGGACTGGGCGGCTTGAACTGGGGGCTATTCTTCCAGGCGCAACAGGACACACCGGCCAAGTTAGCGGCTTTCGTCTACGCCTTCCTGCACTTGGAGATCGGCGGATACGAACTGCTGAAGCGCACCGCACTGCGCAACGGCGATGCGGAAACGGAGCAACTCTGCGACACGATTCTCGCCGAGAAGCGCGCTATGGCCGAGCGGCTCGCGGGCGCCTTCGACGTCGCGGTGCAGGCCACGCTCGACGCGGTGCAAGCATGACGGTTGGGAATTCCAGCATTTCGCGCGCTGCCGGTGCCGGGCGCACTATCATGTAACCGTACGCGATGCCAACCCCATACGCCCCGCCGCATGATCGCGCGGCCCACCCGCGCTGGAAGTCCATCTGCCGTCATCACGCCAGGTCGAACAGCATAATATGGGCCGGCCGCACGGCTTGGATCTGTAGCCGCGGCTCGTCGCTCACCGCCGCGCCGTCGCTCGTGTCGAGCTGCACGCCATTGAGATTGACGGAACCGCGCAGCACTTGCAACCAGGCGTGCCGGCTCGGCGCCGATTCATGCTCGATTGACATTCCCGGGTCGAGAAGTGCCAGGTAAACGCAGGCATCTTGATGAATCGTCAGCGAGCCGTCACGCCCGTCGGGCGAGGCGACGCATTGCAGCCGATTGTGGCGGCCTTCATCCTCGAACCGCTTCTGCTCGTAGCTTGGCTCGTGCCCAGCTTGGTCCGGCAGCAGCCATATCTGGTACAAGTGGGCCGGCTCGCTGTTGGATGGGTTAAACTCGCTGTGTTGAATTCCGGTGCCGGCGGACATGCGTTGGAACTCGCCGGGCCGCAGCACTTCGCCATTTCCCATGGAGTCCTTGTGCTCCAGGGCACCCTCCAGCATGTAAGTGACGATTTCCATGTCGCGGTGCGCATGCGTGCCGAAGCCACTGCCCGGCTGCACGCGATCCTCGTTCATCACCCGCAGGGCGCGAAACTGCGTATGGTCAGGTTCGGAGTAATCCGCGAACGAAAACGTGTGAAATGTTTTGAGCCACCCGTGATCGGCGTGCCCCCGCTCGTGCGCTCTGCGGATGCGAAGCATCGGGCGTTCTCCGAGATGGAACAGGTTCAGTTCTGGATTCACTCATACCACGGCGGTCGCTCCCTGGTAAGATAGACTTCAACATTTCGTGGACTGGAGGCGCACCGGGAGGCGCTAGGCGGATCGGCAGATCCTACGGCAACTAACGTCTACCAATGCCCCGAAGCATTCCTTGCAGTTGGGTTTCTCATTTATGAGTTATAACCACTCCCCTATTTCAATTGGTCGCTTCACCCTGATCTGCTGCGCGATTGCTTGGGCTAATGCCGTAGCGGCGGGCGAAACAGAGGCACCATCGTCGTCGCGCTACAAAGCCGCTGCCGTTCGCTTCGATCCAGTAGCGAAAGATATCGAGGGCTGGACCGTTCACGTCGAACCGTCCTTGTTGGACGGTGATCACGCCCAGGAGGGGGCGCTGGCGCTGAAGATGCTCGGCAATCACCTGCAGAGGATCACCATCCTCGTGCCGGAGGGTCCGCTTCAAAAGCTACAACAGGCCGAGTTCTGGATCGAGCATGCCCATCCGGAGCTGGGCGCCATGCAATATCATCCCAGCGCCCGCTGGCTGGAGGAGCACGGGTACGACAGCCGGCTGGCCAAGAAGATCCACGTCACGCACGCGGCGGAGCTGTTCTCGCGACAGCAGATGACAAAGCATCCGGCCGTGATTTTGCACGAGCTGGCGCACGCGTACCATGATCAGGTGCTGGGCTTTGACGATGTGCGAATCGTGGACGCGTACCGGCAGGCCATGGACGCCGGCAGTTACGCCGAGGTGCTGTTGTACACCGGCAAAGTCGTGCGCCATTACGCCACCACGAATCACAAGGAGTATTTCGCGGAAGCGACCGAGGCTTACTTCTATCGTAACGACTTTTATCCGTTCGTTCGTGCGGAGCTGCAGCGTCACGATTCGCAAATGCACGACCTATTGGTTGAAATCTGGGGAAGTGTCGAGTAACAACGGTGCATGCAGTGCCGGCAGAGGTTTGCGGCCGTGCGGCGTCGGTTGGCATCACACCTCGGGCCCTTTCCAGCGGGAGAGACAGTGATGCGATCCAACCTGGGCAACGTTTCACTCGGCCGCGGGACTTCTCCGATGGGATGTACTGCAAGACGCCTGCTCGTACTGGTTTTCGTTGGCGGTTACTGTCTCGGGGGCTGGGAGGAGGGTTTTCAACCCACTCCCGCCTGGGCGCAAGAGTTGGCCTTGCCCCCGAACCTCCCTAATGGGCAGTCGGTCGTGACGATTGCCTCGCCGAAGCTGCTCGAGCCTACCGCCGAGCTGCGGCCGGGCGTGACAGTCGCCCAGACCCCTCCCAGGGTGGAGGTCCTGTACTATCCCGGGCAAGACCATCCCGGCCGGCCGTGGTCGAATTGGGGAGACAGCCTCGCCGCCGGCGGCAAGTACTATTCGGCGATCGGAGATCACGAGAAGCCTCGCGGAACGGCGCAGGTGTACCAGTACGATCCCAAAACCAAACATCTCCGCCTGCTGGTGGATCTGCGAAAGTTTCTCGAAGAGTCCGGCGTTCTCGCGGCGGACGAGAACTACACGTCTGGCAAGATCCACACGCGGCTCGACCTGGGCGAGGACGGCTGGCTCTATTACGCCGGTCACCGCGGCTCGACGCGCACCACCGACGACGCCCACGGCTTTCGGGGAGAACGCATCTTCAGAACGCATCCCGAAACCGGTGAGACGGAGATCGTTGCCAGCTATCAGGTGGAAAAGCACGTCATTCCGATGAGCGTCCTCGACCCGACGCGCATGATCTTCTACGGCGGCACGACCGCGGGCGAAGACGCTCCGCGCCAGGGCGTGTGGTTCTTTGCCTATGACGTGCGTGACCGGCGGCTGCTGAAATCCGCTCCCGATGGCCCCAAGCGATATGCTATCCTGGCCGAGTCGACAGGGAGGCTGTACTGGGAAGGCAAACGATACGATCCACGGACGAACGAGATCACTGATGCGCCGCAGGTTCCGGACGTGCGCGCGGCCACGCAGGAGACGCCCCGCGGCTACGTCTACGGCACGTCGGACCGCTCCGCCGACCTCTGGCGCTTCAACGTTCGATCGGAACAGGTCGAACCGCTCGGCGATGGCGCCGTTGCATCGGCCGAGTACGTGACGACAATCGATGCGGATCCCAGCGGGAGATATCTCTACTATGTCCCGGGCGCCCATGGCCAGGCCGAACAGGACGGCACACCGGTCGTCCAGTACGATGTGAAGACCAACACCCGCAAGGTTATCTGCTTTCTCGCTTCGCCGCTGGCCGACGCGGTAGGCTATACGCCGATCGGCACCTTCGGCTCCGCGGTGAGTGAAGACGGCAGCAAGCTCTACGTTACGTGGAATGGGTACCGCCACGGGGCCGACGACGAGTGGGACGTGTGCGCGATGACGGTCATTCACATTCCCGAATCAGAGCGATCCGCAGATGGCACGCTTGGCTCAAGCGACGCTACGAACACGACTCGCTCAGCATTTGCGTTTCGCGACGTTACCGAAGAAGCGGGCCTGCTGCCGCACGTGGCGGGCTTGAAGGGGCACGCGGCTGGCTGGGGCGACGCCGACGGCAATGGCTGGCCCGACCTGTACGTCGGCTCCTTTCACACCGGCGACGCGCTACCGCGCGTATTGTTGCAACCGCAGCGGCTCCGCAGCAATATCCCCGCCAACCAGCGCATCACCCTCGGACCTTAAGGCTCGAACGCGAATTCAGGAGGATCGCAATGAGAATCGCCACCCGTATAATGGCGCTATTCATCGCGTTAGCTTGTACTATTTCGTCTGCTTCGCGCACTTCCGCCGAGCCGAAGATCGGCGTGTTGACGCTCCACGGAGTGGGCAGCCATTGGCCGGGTTCCGCGTTTGACCAGGAGCTTCGTCAAGCGCTGCGGAAAGAGGCCGGCGGAAAGGCGACGATCGTCATCAAGTCGATCTACTACCACGGAGACTCCCGCCGACGCCAGTCAGAGCTGTGGAACCAGTTCGACCGGATGGAGAATGACGACGCTAGCTCGCTCGACCACAAACTCGTCCGCCGCCTGATGCTGACCAGCCTGGGCGACGCCCTGGCCTACGGCAACAATCCCAACGACGAAAGCAGTTTCTATCGCGATGTGCACAAGCAAGTGCGCAACGCGATCGGCGAGATGGAGGCGGAACTCGGCGGTGCTTGCCCGGTGGCCGTCGTCGCTCATTCACTCGGCTGCCGCGTGATCATCGACTATGTCCGCGACGCCCAAACCAGCACCGGCATTTGGCAAGGCGAAAAAGACGCAAGCGAGTTTCACAAACTTGCCGGCCTACGACTTTTGATCACCACCGGGTGCACGATCCCTTTTTATGAATCGCCCCGGCCATCGGCGGAGCAGCGGTTCTTTCAGCCGGGCGAAAACTTCCAGTGGATCAACTTCTACGACCGAGACGACTTGCTCGGGTGGCCCCTGCGCCCACTTGGCGGCGACTTTGACGCCGTTCAGGACGAGGAGCGAAACTATGTCGGTTCCAGCGTCACCTCGCACATGCGCTATTGGCGGGACGAGGAATTGAACGAAGAAATTGCCCGCAAGATACTGACGCTCGCCAAAGAGGCGATTCCAGCCGCAGTACCATGAGAGTCGGCTGCGATCGCCGCAGCATTCGATAAGATCAAGCTCCGGTCCGCACGTTGAGGCTCATAGCACCACCGGGTGCGGTGAGACAAATAATGCGCCTCGCGAAATGAATTCACGGCAAAGCACGACCTCGCTCGAGCATGATTACTTGATATGAACGCTCGCTTATTATGGAGAATGCTCAAGCAGACCTCCAAGGAATGGTGGGAAGACAACACGTTCCGCATGGCCGCGGCGATCGCGTTCTATACGATCTTTTCACTCGCACCCGTGCTGGTGGTCGCGGTGGCAATCGGCGACCTCCTGCTGGACGAGGTCGACTACAGCGTCCGCACCGATCTGGCGGCCGAGCTGGGCAAGTTGGTGGGCGAAGAAGGAGGCAAGGCCATCGATCAGGTTCTGGAGTCGGCCGGGAGCTCCGCGCCCACGCTGCAGGCGATCCTTGCCACCGCGATCACGATCCTCGTGGGCTCGACGATGGTGTTCATCGAGCTGCAATCGGCGCTGAACGAGATTTGGGGCGTCAAGGTCAAGCCTCACGCCGGTCTGGTCCGGAAGTTCTTCATCGACCGGCTGCGCTCCTTCGGGATCGCGCTGACGGTGGGGCTGCTGCTAGTGGTTTCGCTAGTACTGAGCACTCTGCTGCAAATCGTGCAGAACCGCCTGGAAGCCTCGCTGCCGGCTGGAGCCTGGCTGTGGAGCAGCTTGCACCTGGTGATCTGGATCTTTCTGATCGCCGTGCTGTTCGCGATGATCTACAAATTCCTGCCCGACGTGCAGATCCCGTGGAAGAACGTGGTCGTGGGCGCGGTGGTCACTTCGCTGCTGTTTAGCTTGGGCAAGTTCGTAATCGGTGTGTACCTGGGCCACGCATCTTATGGTAGCTCGTACGGCGCGGCGGGTTCGCTGGTCGTGTTCTTGATTTGGGTGTATTACTCCGCACTGATATGCCTGTATGGCGCGGAGTTCACGCACGTCTACACGCGAATGCTGGGCGAGCGATTGCATTCGGAAGAATTCGCCGAGCCCACTGACGACGAAAAGGGGGCGGCACTGTCCGACTAATTCACGGGCAGCGAAGCAGCCGGCTGCGCGCCGCTGCGGAACCCCGTGAAGTCCGGCTAGGCCACAAACAGTGGCAGCTTTTCGTATTGGTCGCCCAAGATGGGAGCGCTCTGCCAGGCCAGCCAGTCTTCCAGCACGGTGGCATAGACCTGGCGGAAATCCGTGTGCGACTTCACGTCGCCGTCGTCCAGTTCAGTCAGGCTGGGTTGCCGGCCGACCAGCCCGGCCTGGACGCGCCCGCCGGCGACGAACATCGGCGCCGCCGCACCGTGGTCGGTGCCTTCGCTGGCGTTTTCTTTGACACGGCGCCCGAATTCGCTGAAGCTCATGACGAGCACTCGCTGCCCGTGGCCATGCTGCGCGATGTCGCTAATGAACGCGGACACTGCGTCACTGAATTCGCTCAGCAGGGCGGAGTGCGCGGCCGCCTGACGGGAGTGTGTGTCGAATCCGTCCAATTCAACATAATAAATCTGCGTGCTCAAACCGGCGTCGATTAACTGGGCCACCGTACGCAGCTTCGAGGCCAACCCGGTGGTTGGGTACACGGTATCGGACTTATAGTCTAAGGTGGCCTCTTCCACTCGCTGGCTGGCGGTGAGCGCGGCGGACGTGCTGGTCTGTACAAAATCCAGCAGATGATTTGTCGATGCCCGTTTCGCTTCCGCCAATTGTTTGATGGTCGAGGGCAAGTCTCCGTTCTCTCCGCCGCGCAGTCGGAAGCCTTCGAGCGAATGGATCGACGGCACGCGGACGTTCCCGGCGGCCAATGCCAGCGGTTGCTGCTCGCCACCCAGGTGCAGCGCCGGCACGTCGCTACCGGCCTGCTCATGCGTGGCGTCCAAGTAGCGCCCCAGCCAGCCGTCGGATCGCCGGTTGGTTTGATGGTAACAGGTGTGCCAGATGTCCATCGACTCGAAGTGGGAACGGTTTGGGTTTGGATAGCCAACGCCGTGAACGACGGCGAGCTTGCCCGTCTCCAACAGGTCTGCAAATCCGCGCATGGAGGGATGAAAGCCGCAGTCAGCGTCAACCTTCAGCACGTCGCTCTGAGGAATCGCCAGCTTCGGCCGCGCCTGTCGGTAGGCTTCGTCACGGAAGGGCACGACCGTGTTCAGCCCGTCATTTCCGCCGGTGAGCTGGACGACCACCAGGACGGTCTCACCGCCCGACAGGCGCGCGATTTCGGCGGCGTGCAACAAAAAACTTGGCGCGGCTCGGCCGAGCGAGATTATCGCCGACGAACCGACCGTTGCCTTCAAAAACTCTCGACGCGTCGGCTTCATCGGTTATTTCCTGTTAGTTGCCTCAACAATCGCCGCTGCCCGCGATAACGGCCTTCATGCGATTTGGCATTCCGGCAGCGTACTGGCCGCGTGGATCAGCGCAGCGGCTTTGGCGCTGGTGTCACCAGTTGTGTCTTCGTACACCTGGAGCAGTCGCTGGCGCACGGCGCCGGAAAGGGGGATGGCAATCAGCAGCGTCTGCAGCCAGTCGACCAATTCCTCCGGCTGCTGGATGCCGTGGCTTACAAGGAACGTCCCAAGGCTGCCGTCGCTGAAACGTGTATTCTCATCCTCCAGCAGCTTCCGCACAAGATTCGCCCGGCCCAACAGCGTCGAGGAGTTAATCCAGGCGCGGCCGCCGTCCCAGCCCTTTACGCTCGGCGGATAAAAGAGCCCGTGCCCGAGCTGGGTTAGTTCGGCGGCCAACAGAACTGCATTGGCGGTGCCCTCCACGACCCGCAGCAATCCGATCGCCAGTTCGATGGGCGAACGCACCTTCCGCCCGATCGCGTGCATCGAGAAGAACAATCGGCTGTTCAGTATTCGCTCGACGACCGGTCGGATCTGAAGTCCTCCCTCGCGGAAGGCGATCACCAACGGCTCGACCAGTCTCGGAGGTGGTTCGGGTTCGTCGAATACGAAGTACCGGATCAGTTTGCCCACGATATACCGTGGCATCGCCTCCTGGTCGAGGACAACCCGCACACCCTCGTCGCCGCCGAACGAGCCCGTTTGCCCCAGAATCGACTTCTCGCCAGTGTCGTGCTGGTAACGATTGAAGCGATAGCTCCCTCGCTGAACCTCCCAGCCGGTAAAGCACCGGGCGAGCTCCTGAACGTCCGTTTCCGTGTAGTTGCCTTCCCCCAGGCAGAATAGCTCCAGCAACTCGCGGGCGAAGTTTTCGTTGGGGTGTGCCTTGCGGTTGGTCGCCGAATCCAGGTAGATCAGCATTGCCGGGTCGCGGGCCATCTCGTGGACCAACTGCGCGAAATCGCCCAGGGCATGCCGCCGAAACAGTTTGTTCTGATCGAGCATCAGCTCCGCGTCCTGCACCTTTTCGGCGCTGGTCGCGAAGTGACCGTGCCAAAACAGCGTAGTCTTTTCCAGCAGTTGCTCCGGCGTGTTGAGCAGCCGGTAGACCCACACCGCCGCAAGATGCCGCGAATCGCCCGTCGCCAGAATCGTCTGGACGAGCGTGTCGATCTCTTGGCGGAACGTTTCCGATTCTGCGCCGCCCGGAAGTAGCAACCGCACGGCTTCCGAGGGTCCGCAGCGGACCGCCTCATCCAATTGTGCCGAGCTGGCCGCGAAACCCGCCCGCCGATAAAGATGGGCCGCCAAAGACCGACTCCACGGCTGTTCGGCTCCTGGCACATAGGGCGCCCAGGCCCAGCCGGGATCGACTTCGTCGAGGGTCATGCTGGTCGGATTACTTGCCATCAGGCGGTCATTCCAATTCCGACAAACCGAGCCGGGCGTCCAACTCCAATGCCTTATCATTCACGCTCAGCTTGAAAGTCAGATCGCGAATCCACTGGGAGACGGCCAGCAGCGCCTCGATCTGCTGCTCCGCCTGTTGCCGGCTGTTGCCATCTTCGAGCATGTTCCGTGCGATCAGTTGCTCCCGGTTGTCGCCCAGGATCTCACGAAGGACCGGGATTTGCAGGTTCATGGCAGTATTAACGACCATCGTGGCCCCGCCGGCGGCGTCTGCAAGTCCGGCCCTGTCGGCGAGCTGTCTCGCCAGCTCCTTCGTGCTGGAGACGACGAAGCAGTCTCGCGCAAACGCGACCGATGGCGAGAAATTAAAATGGATCTTCGCTCGCTGCGAATCCTTCTCGGTTGCTTCCGGCACGTACGTGGCCGTGATGATCTGATGCTCGTTTTCACTTTCCCTGTCCAGGTCGAATTGGGGTTGCCCGTTCATAGCGCCGACGACATTCAGAAACCCTATGAGGCTCTCAAACGTGCGTCTCAACTCCGGCTGCATTCGCTCCGGTTCGTGGAGCCGGAAGATCAGCGCGAACGCCGGCAGCTTGATGGCCGGTTGGGGCAGCACGTCCTGAAACGACTGCCGCGTTGCGACGACCTGAATCTCCGGCCGGAACGCGCCGAGAATCTCCTCACCGAAGTCCTTTCCCGCGAAAAATGTGGAAAGATTGCTGTCGGCCTTCGCTAACTCGTCGTTCGCTTGCTCATCGAGCAGATCGCCCGCTCGCAGCCACATCTGCGACATATCGCGGTAGGTGCTGAGCGAAAACAGCAACGACGGGACGGCGATCAACTCGGGCGCATCGCCGGTGCCGCCGGGTCCGAAGTAGTATTCTCTCGCCTCTCCGATCCAGCCATTTTCATAAGGCATCGACAGCGTAAGGTGCACCTGCCGCTCAGTCAGTCGCAGGGAAGCGGTGGCGAAGGGAGCCTCCTCAAGGTTGTCCAGCAGCCCGCCGACGAGCACCTCGCCGGCGACGTTATCGGCCTGCCCTTTGAAAAGCTCTTGCGCGGCGCCCGCCTTGCGGAGTGCCTCCAGGTTCACGACCGACCAGGCGGTTTCGTCTCCGGAGGATCCTGCCCGCGCCGCTTGGTAGTAAGCGGCGGAATTCAGCGCCTGTTCGTTGCCGTCGAGATAGGCGTCGAGGATTTGTGTGCCCAACGACTCGTGGTTCGTTAGCACGAGCCACTCTCCTACGGCGGCAAAGTGCAATTGACCGACGTGGTGCGCCGTGATGCCGCGGTGATCGGTCGACCGTATGGGATCTTCAAGGCTCTTGTTCTGGGCGTCCGCGCGGGCCATCCGCAGCAGCGTGTCAAGAATATTATTCAGCGCGTCTGCGTCGCTCGACTGCACGAGCACTGCCACCCCCTGCGTCTCGCTATCGAGCCCGAAATAGATTCCGCCCGCGACGAGCTTCTCGGCCGCCTCGCGCCACGTCATCCCCAACTGCGCTTCGGCAATGGCGACGGCGGCTTTCAGTTGCAGATACTCGTTTCCCTTCAACGCGTTCTGCACGCCGTCGATCCCTTCGACTCGCTCTCGCAACGGATGCTCCAGGACGAGCCCGAGAAATTCGTTCGGCTGGGTTAGCTCCGCATAGAAGACCGTGGTCTGCGGCAACAATTCGGGGGCGGTCTTTTCTGCCGCGGCGACCGGCGCGGCGAGCATCGCCGCAAACAGCGTGGCCGCGCAAAGGAAAGCGGTGGGACGATTCATGTTTCGATCCAAAACGTGAATTGAAGAGGTAACCCGCCGACCACGGCATTATATCCGATCCACAGCATTACCCCGTCTGGGCGGTCAAGGTTTCATGCCCCGGCCGCCGCCGGAGCAAGTTGTTTTGCCCGGCGGCTGGTTCGATTACTATAAGGCGTTGCCGGCGAGATGGCCGCAGTGTTGCTTTTGGACGACGAGGGATGCCGCGCCCGCCAGATCCGGGCCGCAGGTCGCCCACGAGGTCGGCACTTGCTCAAACGGCGGTTGAACGGTCCGCTGCCGGCGTACACGGCCAGATCGCTACGCATTGCGACTCGCGATTCGGGGGAGGTCCTCATGAAGTATTGGTACGTTATTGCGATGCTGCTTTCTGTGATGGCGGCTTCGTCGGCACGAGCCGCCGAAGCTCGGCCCAACATTGTCCTGATCATGGCCGATGATATGGGCTACGAGTGCATCGCGGCCAACAGTGGCCAGTCGTATACAACACCGAACCTCGACAAGCTAGCGGCCACCGGTATGCGTTTCGAGCACTGCTATTCGCAGCCGCTCTGCACGCCGTCGCGCGTGCAACTGATGACCGGAATGTACAACAGCCGCAACTACATCCAGTTCGGCCTGCTCGAGCCCGGCTCGTACACGTTCGGGAACTTGCTCCACGACGCAGGCTTTGCCACGTGTGTGGTTGGCAAGTGGCAACTTCGGGGAGGGCTAGGGGCTCCGAACCGATTCGGTTTCGACGAGTATTGCCTCTGGCAACTCAACCGGCGACCGAATCGCTATCCCAACCCGGGACTGGAGATCAACGGCCGTCGCGTCGATTTCACCAGCGGCGAGTACGGGCCGGACGTAGTCAGCGAATATGCATGCGAGTTTATCGAGCGCCATGCCGGCGGTGATCGGCCGTTCTTTCTGTACTACCCGATGATCCTGCCACACTCGCCGTTCGAGCCGACGCCCGACTCACCCGAGTGGGATCCGGCCGCCCGGCGAGGCGACACGGCCGAAAGCGGCAACGGACCGGACGATCAGCAGTTCTTCGACGACATGGTCCGGTACGTCGACAAGATCGTCGGCAAGGTCGTCGCCAAGCTGGAGGAGCATGACCTGCGAGAGAACACGCTGGTTTTGTTCACGGGCGACAACGGAACGACGCGCGGCATCACGTCGCGGTTCAACGGCCGAGACTGGATCGGCGGCAAGGGCCGCATGACGGATAGCGGCACGCGAGTGGGGCTGATCGCGAATTGGCAGGGCAAGATTCCCGCACAGCAGGTCAACAGCGACCTGATCGATTTCTCCGACGTGCTGCCGACGCTCGCCGCAGCGGCCGGTGCGAAGCTGCCCGAAGAACACTCCATCGACGGGCGGAGTTTCTATCCGCAGTTAAAAGGCAAAGCCGGCAATCCACGGGAGTGGATCTACTGCTGGTACTTTCGCGACGGCAAGCCTGTCGGCGGCGGCCCGGGCCACACGGCGGGCGAGTCGGCCCGCACGCACCGCTACAAGCTCTATCTGAACGGCGGATTCTATGACGTCCAAGACGACTTTTATGAACAGCATCCGCTACGGGTGGACGAACTGACGCCCGAACAAGAGGCCATTCGTACGCGGCTGCACGCGGTCATCCAGCAGCACACCCGCGACAGATTCTACGGCGATTGAAACTCAACGAGGAAAAGTCTGCCCCGGCAATGCCCGCACGCGATACGCCCGACGTCAACTCGCTTTACGTAACCGACGAGGTGCGTCGATTGCACGCCGAAGTCAAGCGGCCTGCTTGCTAATGACGCACCCTCTCGGCAGGTCCCCTCCCAGTGGGAGAAGGAGCAAGGACGCACTTCAATCCGACCCCAAGCCGCGCTACTCCGGCAGTCGGCCGGTCTCGACCTCCGGGAAGGGGCCTTCGCAGGCCTGCATGAAAGCCACCAGGTCCTGCTTCTCCTGGTCGGTCAGATCGAGCTTCTTGATCTTGTCGCTCAAATTCGGATTTGGGTGGCCGCCCTGGTCATACCACTCGACCACGTCCTCGAGCGTCGCCTGGCTGCCGTCGTGCATGTAGGGCGCCGAGAGCGTCACGTTGCGGATCGTCGGCGTCTTAAACGCACCGCGGTCGGCTTCGTTCTTGGTCAACTCGTAGCGGCCCAGGTCCGGACTCTCCTTGTCCATGCCGACGCCCAGGTTGTGATATTTCTCGTCGGTCAGGTTCGCGCCGACGTGGCAGGCCGTGCAACCCGCGCGGTCGCTGAAGAACAAGTTCCGACCCCGCTTGGCGCTGTCAGAAATCGGATGCGCCTCGCTGTCTGCCAGCAGCGTTTGATACTGCTCGTAAAGCTGCGGGTCATCCTCTTTGAGCACTTCGATGTTCTCGGTCGAGCCTCCAAAGGCATCGGTAAATGTCCGCAGCCGCTCGTAGTAATCGAACGGCGACGGCCCGGTGACGATCGCCCGCTCGAACGAGGCGATCGCCTTGGCGACCGTGTCCATGTTCACGCCTTCGTCGGGAAAGATCTTCTCGAACTGGATGCGGTAGGCTTCGATCCCGTTGACGCACGCCTCGCAGGCCTCGTGCGTGTTGCCCATTTCAATGGGGTTGGCGATCGGCCCCTTGGCTTGTTCTTCCAGCGATTCGGAGCGGCCGTCCCAAAACTGCAGATCGCTCAGGATGCGGTTGTAGGCAACCGGCGAGTTGCGGCCGCCGGTCAATCCACCGATGCCGACGCCGAACTGCGTGTGCGTCGTGTAGCCTTCGGCCGGATCGTGGCAGGTCGCGCAGCTCACGGAGCTGTCCGAGGAGAGCCGCGGTTCGAAATAGAGCTGGCGACCCAGCTCTATTTTCGCCCGGGTCAGCAGGTTTTCCTCCAACCCCTTGATCATGCTCTTGCCGGCCGCCAGGCCTAGCGGAAGCTCCACCTGCAACTCGACGTGAATGGTCGGATCATCCAGCCACTCGCGAATCTGCTCGATCGTGAGCGGCCCCTCGCCGGGAATGCCGGCAGTCAAATCGGGCGAGCCCAGCATCACCGTCTCGGTGGCGGGTGCCGCGGAAGCCTCCTGGGGCTGCGCATCACCGCCCGCGGCACTGCCTTCGTCGGGGGAGTCGGCCGTTTCGATCGAGTTCGACTGATCATCGGCATTGGCGGCCGCCGCCGCCGCCACCGTGGTCGTATCGGGGTTCGCCGGTCTTTCGTCCGAACCGGTCGAGTCGCCGCAGCCAGTCAAGACGGGAAGAACCGCCGCCGCAATCAGCAAACACATCGAGTGCAACGTACGCATCAGTATCCTCAGTCGGTTGGGGGGTCGTTCTTTTGCAGGGATATCCGAACGTGCGCGGGCCGGAGTCTTCTCCAAGCGTAGCACGTTCAGTTTCCAACGGGACCGGCAACAGTCCGGCCCGGTCGCCACGGTGAATTCATTGCGTAGCGGAGGCGGGAACCTGCCCGGCCGGCAATCGGACGCGACAACTTGCGCGTTCCGCGGGACAATACCGCCCCGGCACGGCGACCTGCTGGGAGGCCAGCAGTCACAGCCGATCGAGCCCGATCATCTCGGGCAAGCCGCCACGCCGCGAGGTCCGGCCATGTCCTAAATCCTAAGACTTCTCAGGCGTTTTGAGAAGCAGGTGATGATAGACCAGCGCCGCGAGCACCCCGCCGGCGATCGGGGCCACCCAGTACCAATGGTGCAATTGCCAATCGCCGTACACCAGCGCCGGGCCGAATGACCGCGCCGGATTCATCGACGCGCCGGTGACAGCACCCGCGGCCAGGATGTTAAAAGTGACCGTCAGTCCGATGGCGAAGCCGCCGATCTTCACACCCGGTCCGCGAGTGTCGACCGCGGCGCCGAAGACGCTGGTCACCAGCAGAAAGGTACACACCGTCTCGACCAGGATGAGAATCGGCACCGTGACCCATTCCCCTCCAGGCAGCGGAATCCCCAGCCGTGTTGCATCGACGGCTTCTTGCGGAAAGGCCGCCAGGCCGACGAGCGCCGCCACCGTCGCGCCCAGGCACTGCGCGATGATGTAGCTGATCGCCCCCGGCAGGGAGATGCGGCCCGTGGCCAGCATGCCGCAGGTGACCGCCGGATTGATATGCGCTCCAGAGATTCCGCCGAACACGGCCACGGCGATCGACAGTGCCAGCCCGTGCGCCAGCGCAATGCCGACAAGGCCGACGCCGCTGTTCAGCGGCGACGCGGTCGACACGATGGCCGCGATACCGGCAAAGCAGAGATAGAATGTGCCCAGAAACTCCGCCAGAGACGCTCGTGCTAGATTCATAGCTTTCCCGCTGGGGTTGCTAGAAAGTCGATTGACCCGCGCTGCGCAAGGACCAGCCAGCCCTTGCTACGACGATTGCCCCAACTTATCCAGGTTGCTTGCGACTTATGAAACTTGCTTCTTCAGTGCGTCCAGGGCGGCCTCATAATTTGGCTCCTCGGCCACTTCCTTCACCGTCTCGGCATAGACGACGTTGCCGTCGGCATCCAGCACGAACACGCCCCGGGCAAGAATCTTCAACTCCTCGATGAGCATGCCCCAGCTATTGCCGAAGTTGCGATCTTGATAGTCGCTGCCCACGCGAAGGTTCTTGATGTCCTCGGCCCCACAGAAACGGTTCATTGCGAACGGCAGATCGAGACTCACCGTCAGGGCGTTCACCCGATCACCCAGTTCGCTTAGCGATTTGTTGAACGTCTTGGTCTGCGTCTGGCACACCGGCGTATCGAGCGACGGCACGACGCTGATGATCGTTGGCTTGCCCTTCAGGTCGGACAGCGAAATCGTCTTCAGTCCGCCTTCAAAATAGTGCACCGTGAAGTCGGGCGCCGGCTGGCCGGGCTGGACGGGCTGGCCCGCCAAGGTGAGCGGCGTTCCCTTGAATGTGACGGCTCCGGAACGTGACATGATCGATCCTGCTTTCTAGATACCTGGTGGTGTATTCTGATTGGGTGGCGTGAACGAAAGTATCCCCTTTTGACGGTCCTTTTCAAGGGCCCGGGGCGGAGAGGAACCTGTCGAGCAAGGTGTACTACGGCCGGCATTACCCCGCAAAGCGTGCCACGGCGTGCTTATCCGACCATGCGATTGCGGCCGCGCCGTGCCACACCGGGCCACTCGCGAGCCGCGTCGGTGTCTCTACTGGCCCACCGCCTGGCGATAACAGTAGTCCCATAGCAGCTCGCACTCCCGCTGCTGGATCTCCCGGCAGAGTGGCTCGACCGGCGCATGGCCACGGCGAGCGGCGGAGCAAAGGTCAACGAACGCGAACGGGTCCCAGCCGCTGCCACTGGTCAAGTAGGCCGATGCGTCGCTGATGCCGATCCGCTCGGCCGACTCCCGGGCAGCCAGGGCGAGCGGCACGTACACCGGGTGGTCGCCCACGCGGCGGAACCAGTATTTCGAATTCGACTCGTCCGGCTCACGGCGGTGCATGATCGCGTGCCAGTAGCTGCCGCTGGTGTTGTGCACGCCCTGGCTGATGGTGTGCGACTCGTCGAGATAGTCGTACAGTAGCCACAGTCCCGACTCGCATAGCCGCGCCATGTCCTCCTCGGCAATCGACTGGCCGCCGAAGGCCTGCTGCGAGTTGAATCCGGCCAGCGCATCGCGGGCACCGCGGTCCGGTTGGCCCGGCCCCAGCGCGCGGCAGCGATCGCCCGCGAGCAACTCGGCGAACACCGGCCCATACGCGGCGGGATCGAACGGTTGGTGCATGGCATACCTCGAGGGATTCGTCATGGGGCGGCGGACGCCCGTTGCGTGTTGAACTGTCCCCGCTGCAGCTTGTGCTGCTCGCGTTGCAACATGCCGGAAATGATAACGCGCCCGCTCCGCGGCTGGCCACCCAGCGACCCCGCTCGCGCCCTGCGGCACCTTAGTTGGTATACTTAGCGGTTTCACAGCACATGTCTGCTGTTGGCACAGGCACTCCGGTAGCAGTAGCTGATTTCGTGGGAAATTAGATGCACCGCGGGACCGGCTGAACTTTCACGAGTTCGACTACCACAGGTGGCACAGACATTCCTGTCTGTGCTTCTTGAAGATTCCTCTCCCCTCCGGGAGAGGGCAGGGAGGGGGGTAAAGAACGGCAACATCAACAATCGGCGATTAGAGCGTGCACCTCTGACGAATCTCAGTTCAACCAGCAACTTTCCATCGCGGTGTGTAGCCCCTCTCCACGGCCCACCCCCAAAGAGAGAGGGAGTTTGTCGTCCACTTCGGCACGATACTTCAACGTTCTCATTTCAATCATGCCCGAACACCTGCCAATGTTAAGCGCCACTTTCGACTCCCCGGCACGTGCTCGCCGCCCGATCGCTCTCAAACCGAGACATCGCATCGCACCCTGGTCGCTCTTCGCCACCGTCGCGTTGCTGGCGACGTGCCCCGCGGCACTGGCCCAGGCGCAAAGCTTCCGCGTCGAACTGCCGGCGTCCGTGACCGATCGCCCCATCACAGGGCGGCTGTACGTTTTACTCTCGCAGCGCGACGGCCGACCGCCGATGTTCGGCCCGAACTGGTTCGAGCCGGAGCCGTTCGCCGGATTGGACGTCACCGACTTCGCCCCCGGCGAGTCGCGCGCCCTAGACGACTCGGCCGATTGCTTCCCCAGCAAGTTCTCCGAGCTGCCGCCGGGCGAATATCGCGTGCAGGCGCTGCTCGATCACAACTTCTATTCCGCCAACCACGCCCTGGGCGAAGGCAACCTTTACAGCGAGGTCGTTGAAATGCGACTCGGCTCCGATACCGGCGAGACAAAGCTTACGCTCACCCAGACCATACCGCCGGCGGCCTTTCCCGATTCGCGCTGGGTGCGGGAAGTCGAAATCACTAGCCGCCTGCTCTCGGACTTTCATGGCCGCGAAGTCGTCGATCGCGCGGCGGTGGTCGTGCCGGCCAGCTACTACGACCGCCCGCAGCAGCGTTACCCCGTGCTGTACGTGGTCTCCGGCTTCGGCGGCACGGTCGACCGCATGGCCGCCCGCTACGCCGACGGTCCGGCGCCTGCCGAGGAAGGCGACGTCGAGTGGCTCCGCGTGCTGCTCGACGGCCAGTGCAAGTGGGGGCATCACGTCTACGCCAACAGCGCCACCAATGGCCCACGCGGCGATGCACTCGTCGACGAGATGATCCCGCACATCGACGAGCAGTTCCGTACGATCGCCGCGCCGACCGCGCGGCTCGTGGGCGGGCACAGTTCCGGCGGCTGGTCGTCGCTGTGGCTGCAAGTGGCCTATCCTGACACGTTCGGCGGTGTTTGGAGCACCTCGCCCGACCCGGTCGACTTCCGCGACTTCCAGCAGGTCGACTTGTACGCCGAGCCGCCTTTGAGTCTCTACTTCGATCCGACCGGCCAGCGCCGCCCGTTGGCCCGCCAGCCGGTGCTCTGGTTCGACCGCTTCGCGCATATGGACGACTGCCTCGGCCGCGGCGGTCAGCTTCGCTCTTTCGAGGCGGTCTTCAGCCCGCGGGGCGAGGACGGACTGCCGCGGAGAGCCTGGGATCGCCAGACCGGCCGCATCGATCCGGCGGTAATCGACGCCTGGCGGAAATACGACATCAATCTGTACTTGAAGGACAACTGGGCCGAGCTGGGTCCGAAGCTCCGCGGCAAGCTGCACATCACCACCGGCGAGCTGGACACCTTCTATTTGGAAGGCGCGGTGGAGCTACTGAAAGAGACCCTGGCCGAACTGGGCAGCGACGCCGAGATTGAGATCGTACCCGGCGCGGATCACGGTTCGGTGCTTACTCCGGCGTTGCGCGAAGAGCAGCGCCGCCAGATGGCCGAGCAGTTCCGCAAACACCACCAGTGGCCGTGAGGTGGGATTGGGCGGTCGTTGACTTCCTCACTCGGCCGAGCCGTCCGGCAGCGGCAGCCGGAACCCGAAGTCGCCGCTGCGGCTGGCGTCGTCCGTGCTCACGTCGCGGCCGCCATCGTCGACTCGGTCCAGTCCGACGCTGTAGATGACGACTTCGCCGTTCTCCACGCGATAGTTCAACGGCGCATCGTGGAACGGATCGGCTGGCACTTCCGGCAAAAACTCTGGTACCAGTTCGTCCAACCGCTCCGGCAGTTGGCCGTGTTTTTGATAGTAAAGCACGACCGCGATGGCCGCGTCGGCCGCGCGAACCTTTGCGGTGATTATAGCGGCCGCCTGCGTCATGCTCTGGACGGCGCTGATTGGCTGCAACCATAGGGCGATGTTGGTTTGATTCGCCGCGGCGGCGGCGAGTGTTTCGAGTTTTGTCAGCCCTTCCGGCCAGTCCAATTCGGTCGCATCCACGATAGGGGTCATGCCGTCGAGGTAGTCCGACAGCGAACCGTTTTGCACCTGCCACGCAAATCGCCCGATCGCCCCGCCGCCGGTCGGCGGATGCTCATACCAATGCAATCCAGCCACCCGTTCCCCCTGAGTGGCCAACGTCAGACCGCCCTGCAGATCGACCTTGCGAAGTTCCTGCTGAAATTCTCGCAGGTTTTCCGCCGGAAGTGTCCCGGACTCCAATAGGGTTTGAAGTTCTTCCATCGTCATCCCAAGGATCGCCACGCGCACCAGAAAGCCAGCGATCAGCGGCTCCCGGTCCATCGACTCCGCCGCCGCCAGCATCGCCTCGACCGAATCGATTGCGCCGGACGGATCGCCGCGGTGCGCGCGGACACGAGCTTCCAGTTGCAACCACCTCGCGGCATGTCGCGCCTGATTCCAGTGTCCCAATCTCTGCTGAATATCCATGAACTGTCTGAGGCCGGGGTAATACACCCCGCCGGACTGCTCCGCCGCGAGGTGCAATGCTTCCAGCTTCGCTGCATTGGCGGTGAGCAGCTCTTCGGCCTTTGCCAACTGCGGCCAATCTTCTCCCGGCGGTGGGGTGCCACTATCGATATTCATATCCTGGGGGATCGGCAATATTTTGCTGTCAAAGGGTGCGATGGCCGCCAGCCAGGCTTGTGTCAGATCGGTCTGCCCCTCTGGCACGCTGGCCAACTGTTCCAATTCGTCAACCGACGTCGGCTCTCCGGCCGCCCGCAGCGCGTTGAGCCGCGCCTGTACCCGCGATTCGCTCCAGATCACAAGCCCCACCATTAAGGCCGCGAAACCGACCATCGCGATGCCGAGCGCGGCGAATACGTGGCGTTTTTTCCAACCTCGGATCATGATTTACCCAGGACGTGGCGGTTGGCGTGGCGCAATGAACCTGCGCCGTTCATAGAGGCTGATTCGCCGGCGCAAGCCAATTATTGCCCGCGACGGCCGTAGGGCCTCCGGGCGAGTATTTAGTCTCGCGTTCTCCACACCGGTAACCGTCGGCGCATCACGATGCGGATCCACAGACACCTCGGGCAATCTCCCGCGGCACGAGTCCGGCCGCTCCACGGCCTCTGATCGTAGCCGAGAGACGGTTTACCGCAGTGAGTCGTACCGCTGTGCCACCGTAGCTTCGGGCGGTGCTACCTTATCATGCGAAGATATCTCGCACGACCTTGCCGTGGACGTCGGTCAGGCGGAAGTCGCGGCCGCTGTAGCGGTAGGTAAGCCGCTCGTGGTCGATGCCCAACAGGTGCAGGATCGTGGCGTGCAGATCGTGGACGTGGACTCGATTCTCGACGGCGTGCAAGCCGAACTCGTCGGTAGCGCCGTAGGTGAGCCCGCCCCTGATGCCGCCGCCGGCCATCAGCATGGTGAAACCGGTGTGGTGATGGTCGCGGCCGGCCTTGGAGATGTCTGGATCCTTGCTCTTGTCGTTTTCGGCGTAGGGCGTGCGGCCGAATTCGCCGCCCCAGACAACCAGCGTGTCGTCGAGCATGCCCCGCGCCTTGAGGTCCTTCAACAGCGCGGCGGTGGCCTGGTCGCTGTCCGCACACAGCTTTTCATGCCCCTTATTATTCTGCTGGTGTGTGTCCCAGGGCTGCTTGTCCTTACTGCTGATGTAGTAGACCTGGACGAAGCGCACCCCGTGCTCGGCCAGCCGCCGAGCCAAGAGGCAGCTTTGCCCGAAGGTGCTGCGTCCGTATTCGTCGCGGACGTGGTCCGGCTCGCGGCTGACGTCGAAGGCCTCCGAGGCGGTTCGCTGCATGTTGAACGCCAACTCCATCGCCTTGATCTGCGACTCGAGCAGGCCGTCGTTCTCGCGCTGCTGGCTGTGCAGCCGGTTGAGCCGGGCCAGCAGGTCGAGCTGCTTTCGCTGCTGGTCGCGGGTGAGCCGTGGATGGCGGAGGTTGGCGACCAACTTGTCGACGGCCAGGTCGTTGGTGTCGACCGATGTTCCCTGGTGCTGGCCCGGCAAAAACGCATTCGACCAAAGCTGCGGGCCGACCACCGGCAATCCGGGGCAAAGCACGACGAACGACGGCAGGTTCTGGTTCTCGCAGCCCAGTCCGTAGGAGGCCCAGGAGCCGAGCGAAGGCCGCACCGGCTGCTGGTTGCCGGAGTTCATTACGAGCAGGGCCGGCTCGTGATTGGGCACGTCCGTATGCATCGAGCGGAGGACGCACACGTCGTCGGCACACTCGGACAGTTTGGGGAATAGCTCGCTCATCACCACGCCGCTTTCGCCGTGCGGGCGGAACTTGAACGGCGAGGGCATGTAGCCGGTGCCCTTATTGCGGCGATAGAGCTCGCCGCTGGGCTGCTCGCCTTCGTGCTGGGCCAGAGCAGGCTTGGGATCGAACGTGTCGACGTGCGACGGCCCGCCGTTCATGAACAGAAAGATCACCCGCTTGGCGCGCGGCGCGAAGTGCGGCAGGGGAGGCGTCTCGAGCGAATCGGCCGCCTGGGCTGCGTCGAGCAGACCCGCAGTCTGCAGTGCGCCGGCCAGTCCGATCATGCCGAAGCCCGCCCCCGCGCGCTGGAGCATGCTGCGCCTGGTCATCGGCATGGCAACGTCGGGCAGGTTCATCGTCGCGCCTTTCTGTAGCGTGATCGTCTGTAGAGTCCGCTGTCAGGTTGTGAATCTATGCGGCTTTCGTTCGTTGCGGCGCGGCGCGGGGGCGAAGTTGCAGCCAAGTCGCGATCCGGCGCCGGCGCGGTGAAGTGTTT
>JBBDJB010000057.1:0-1831 GCA_040880125.1 Pirellulales bacterium
GAAGCTGCTGAATTACTAGCATCGCGCAGGGTGACGGTTGGGGAGCGGTGGTTGTGTTTGCGATTGAGTTGTCGGGGCTCGTTTTCTGAGCTTGGTACGTTCCGTTGAAGTGGGCTCGGGCTGATTTACCTAGTTTGTGTCTTTTGTGCGTTCCTACGGTCGTGACCTGACTGTCAGTTGGAATTCTCTGCCGTCCGCGCGCACCCCAAGCGCACCAGGCGTTTCAAGTTCGTGGCCGTGCAGGCCATCAACTCTTGAATCAAAACTTTCCAGCGGCCGCGATAACGAGCGCGGCGACCACCATGACGGTTCATCACTTCGCCCAGTTTCCGTTCGATCTTGGGGTGTTCGCGACGGACGGCGGCGTACTGCGGCGTGGTCGCCTTGTCCCGCACGCGTTGGTGTTCGGCTTGGTAGTCCGTCTTACAGACGGTGCGGCCATACCGTGTGGGAAGCTGCTTCATGCAGCGGCCCAGCAACGGACAGGCCCGGCAAGTCGCGGCCTCGAAGTGATACTTGGTCGTCTGCTTCTGTTGGTCGTGATAGCGGTACTTGGACGTTTGCCCCGCCGGACACGTCACGACGCCGCGCTGGCGGTCTTCCGCGAAATCCGCCGTCGGGAAGAGCTCGGTTTCGGTTTCCTTGGGAGGCGGCACGTAGGTATCGAGGTTCAAGTCGTCGGGGTCTTGCAGTTCGCGCAACACAGGTCCGTTGAAACCCGCGCCGTCGATCGACAGCGCTTGCACGTCGTTGCCGTGAGCCGCTTCTTCCTGGCGGATCAGTTCCACCGCGTCGGCCGCCTCGTCGCCGCCTGCCGGCAGCACGTTGACGGCCGTGATGATTTCGCTGTCGGCGTCCATCGAGAGGTCGGTCAGATAGCCGTCGTACCACTGGCCGTGTTTGCCGCAGCGCGCATCGGGGTCCGTCGTGCTGAGCGTGCGGTCGCCGGCCTCAGGATGCTCCTGGTCATGAAGGATCTTGTGGGCCAGATCGCGCTGGGTCAGAAAGGTTTGCCAGCCGCGGTTGGTCTCGGCGTTCTCCGGCGGAGTCACTGCGTCGGACCAGGCCAGCATCTCACGCAACTGGGCCAACCGCGTCGCCAACCGCTCGGCGGGCTTCAGCGACTGGGTGGCCGCGCGCAACAACTCCAAGTTCACCCGTTCGCCTTCGACCAGCAACGGCGCGAAGGGTTCGGCTGCCTCCAGCAACTTGTCGCGTGTCTGAGCGACCAGAGCCAAAGCGGTGGGCAACGCCATATTGGCGATCACATGCGTGGCGTCTTTGATCCGCAAACGGTCTTTCACCACGCCGTGCTCGCGAGCGGTGTGGACCACCCGATTAAACACTTGGCGGAAGCCCTTGGTTCCCAATCGTCCGCGGAACACGCACAGCGAACTGGGATCCGGCAGCCAGCCGCGCAGGGGAATCTGCAGAAAACAGCGGAAGGCCAGATCGGTTTCGGCGCGGGCGATCACCTCTCGGTCGGAGAGATTATGATGATAGCGGAGATACTCTAGCTTGAGCATCAGGATGGGGGATTCGGCGGGACGTCCCAGGTCGCGGCAATAATGAGGAGCGAGCAACTCATGGAAGTCATCCCAGGGAACAACCTGTAAGACGTTGCGCAGATAATGGTCTGGCGGAACAACGGCCCGATAGACCTGCAGATCAAACTCGGACAGACGTGGCGAGGACGGATCGCACAACATCAGCGCACCCTCCGTGGCCACCGAGGCAAGAGATCGATCAATCTGTGCGTCCGTACGATTCATTCTCCGCCTCCGCCCCAAAATAGGCTACTAACAATCAGAAACTTTTTCAGCAGCTTCCC
>JBBDJB010000058.1:0-1805 GCA_040880125.1 Pirellulales bacterium
GTGCGGGTACAAGCGGTTCCGTTATGAACGGACAGCTTGTCGAATTTGTTGCGGATCACGATGCGACGTCGTTGCTGGAGTTGGTCCGCGATCTGAAACGGGAGGTCCTCTCGCTCCGGCAGGAAGTGGCTAACCTGCGCGCGGAGAACGCCGCCCTGCGGCGGCAGAACTTAGAACTGCGGCAGGAGGCCGGTTATTGGAAGTCCCGGCATGCCGCGGCCGTCGTGCGGATCGCCAAGCTCGAAGCGGAGGTCGCCGAGTTGCGTGGCGAGAACCGTCAATTGCAAGCCCGCTTGTTCGGCCAGAAGAGTGAACAGTCGAAGTCGCCCGATCGTTCCAATCATCTGCCGGGCGAATCCGAGGAGCAGAGCCGGCCGCAACCGCGTGGTCAGCGTAAAGGACGGCCTGGCCCGAAGCGCCGCAGCTACGACCAGCTGCCGGTCGTGGAAGAACGGATCGAGTTGCCCGCCGACCGCTGCGTTTGCGATCGGTGTGGCTTGGCTTACACGCCGAGTGGCAGCGAAGATTCGGAGCAACTCGAAATCGAAGTCCGGGCCTATCGACGCAAGATACGCCGCCGCCGTTATCAGCGCACGTGCAGTTGCCCGGGTCCGCGCACGCTCGTCGCGCCGTCGCCGCCCAAGCTGATTCCGAAAGGCCGACTGGGAGTCTCGGTCTGGGTCGAGCTTCTGCTCGGCAAATTCTTCAGCCATCAACCGCTCGAGCGGCAACTGGCGAACTGGCGGCTGTTGGGCCTGGACCTGGCGCCGGGCACGGTCAACGGCGGCTTGGAACGGCTCGAACCGATCTTCCCGCCGATTTACCAGGCGTTGTTGGCCCACAGCGCTCAAGACGGTTTCGCACAGGCGGATGAGACCCGCTGGCTGGTCTTTATCGAACAAGCGGGAAAGGTCGGCCATCGCTGGTGGCTCTGGGTGTTTCTGACCGAGGACACCGTGGTATTCCGACTCGATCCGTCACGGAGTCACGACGTGCCGGAAGGGCACTTCGCCAGCGACGCCCGCGTCGTGCTGATGGTGGATCGCTACTCGGCATACAAGGCCATGGCGCAGGTAAAACAAGGGCACGTGATCCTGGCCTTCTGCTGGGCACACGTTCGACGGGACTTCATCGAAGTCGGAAAAGGTTGGGAGGAGCTGAAGCCGTGGGCGCTGGCCTGGCTCGAACGGATCCGCGAACTTTATGGGCATCAGCGTCAGCGACGGGCGCACGAGCCTGGTCAGATCGAGCATCAAGCCGCCGACACGGCCGTGCGTCAAACCATCGCCCAGATGCAGCAGCAAGCCGAACGGGAGTTGGCCGATCCGCACCTCCGCCAACCGTGTCGCAAAACGCTTTTGAGCCTGCAGGACCATTGGCAGGGTCTGACGCACTTCGTGGACGACCTGCGGATCCCGCTGGACAACAACGCTTCGGAACGAGCCAATCGCGGGCCTGCCGTGGGCCGCAAGAATTACTACGGATCGGGTTCGCTGTGGAGCGGTCGTTTAGCGGCGATGCTGTTTTCGCTATTCGCCACACTGACGCGTTGCGGCCTGAATTCACGTGCCTGGTTGACATGGTATCTGGAAAGCTGCGCCGCCAACGGCGGTCGAGCTCCTGCCGACATCAGTCCCTTCCTGCCTTGGAACCTGACCCCCGAACGCCGACGATTCTTGGCACTCGATCCTGACGACACCTCCTGATCTCGACAGCCATCGTCTCCACACACCCAGCACCGCTGCCAACCCCAAGCCACCTTGCGGCCACCAGTCAAATCCACCACGGGTTAGGCGAAGGTTTAC
>JBBDJB010000059.1:0-59763 GCA_040880125.1 Pirellulales bacterium
GTCGTCATTTTGGCATCACTTCCGTGTGATGCAGCAGCCTGCCCTCAAAAATCAAAAGGCTGCTAGCGGTCTGTCACGGCTCCCCGCCCAATGACAAAATCCGGGAGAAAATTCGGACAGACTACTAGATTCCAGGCGACGTTTCGTATATTATTCCGTTCTGGAATCGCCCCTTGAGTCACGCGTATATCCGACGATTTCTCGGACAGCCCCGGTTTTTTGCCGTTGGGATTTCTCGTGGTTGTTGGGTTAAACACATCAAAATAGTGTATTTTATTCAGCCGTGCTACGGTGGCTCGGACGGGTCGCGGTATTCGCACGAACTTTCGGCAATCCGGTATCCGGAAGTTTTGCGACGTCCGCTGCCCAGTTGGCAGCCGGTCCGTCGCGGGCATTGCCGGTAGTGCGGTGCTCGGCGCTTGCTTCCTGGTGCGAACGGAGGACTTTTTAAACACATCGCGAAATCGGGGGTGGTCAATAAACATCGTCAAAAACAGCGCCGCACCGCGGTGGCGCGGCCTTTCGAGCCTTCTTTTTTTTCGCCTTATTGGGTTCCCGAGGAAGAACGCGGTCAAAAACTCCTGGCAGATTGCGATACATTGAACTACCCGGCCGGAGCGGGTTGCGCGAAGGCGCGTACGAATGTCGGTAAAGGGCGTCATGAAGATTGTGGAGTAGCGTCTGGACGGCAAACCGTTGTCGCGGCAGGCACTCTTGAAGATGCTTTCTAAACCGACGGCCGTCCTTGTCAACGACGACTAGAAGCAGATCGATCCGTTCCTCAAGAGACTTTTTCGTCCGGAGACATTGATCGTCGAGCGTGCCCCGGACGGTGAAGTGCCCGGTCCCGCGGCCGTGGAGTTGACACCCGGCCCCGTCGCGTCGCCGTCGCGTTGATCCGCGAATTTAAGGTGTGGAATAGATCGATGACTCAAAGCGAATCGTCATGTACGCCGGTCGCGCAACGAACGCATCGCGTTTCGAATCGGCGTTTTGTCGCAATCCTGGCGACGGTGGTATTCGTGGTTGGAGTTCTCTTCTGGTCCGCCCATCGTATGAAGACGGCGGCCATCGCCGAGAGGAAGGCAGAGAAAGAGCTCGAGGCGATGGGGGCGTCGCTGGACGATTGGTTCAGTTGGCGCGACTTCTTCCTCGGCTATAGGCTTGGTGCCGTCAACATTGAGGCCAACCTGAGCGGCATCCGTGACATTAACTCGGCGATGGAGCACGTCCCATCGCTGACCGGTCTCGAACATTTGAACCTATCGGAAACCGAGGTCAACGACCGCGATCTCGCGCGCATCGCAGGATTACGGAATCTAACGTCTCTCCAACTCACCGGCACGCAAGTCACCGACGCGGGGCTGCCGCATTTGTACGGACTCGGTGGTCTTCGATCCTTGGATATTGACAAGCGACATATTACGGACGCCGGCATCGAAGAACTGCAAGCGAGGTTGCCCAAACTGAACGTGACACTGGAACCTGCCGAGTAAACGAAATCGATCGAGCTAATGTTGAAGGAAGATGGCGGCGAGCCCCATCCATTCCCGCTGGTCGCTTCGGTCGATCAGCGCTCGATGCGAAAACTGATCGATCGGCTGGCGACGGAAATAGGCCTTCCGTCGCGGCGAGAGAAGGTATAGCCGGCGGTCGTCTCAACATCGGATGTTTTCTCTGGTTGCCCGTCGTTCCTCGCGCCAGCGGTGCTAGCGGGTGCGGCGGCCGGCATCTTCGGAAAGATCGCTAAAATCCCAAAAAGACTCCCTTCCGGCACAATCCGCAACCGAAACCTATAGTCAGACGGACAGCTCGTGCCACGTGCTGCGCCAGAGGCTTTGCCCTTCGCGATGCACGCCTCGGCAGAGCTGCCCGGCTCGTAAACGCATCCCATTCGGGCCGACATTCCGCATCTCGGGCTAAGCCACGGTCGCGATCCACTTTCGCACCAGCTTGCCGGAGGATGCACGACGCGATTTCTACAATACGAGGAGGGGGGACAAGCATGCGAAAGGCAGGGATTGGCTTACTCGTCGCCGTCGTGGTGGCGGCGATGTCCGCAACCGCTAGCGCCGAAAATGCACGCGACACCGCCATTGCCAGGCGGGTTGCGCAGCGGCTCAAACAAAGCGGCCAGATGCACGACTATCGCATCGGCGTGAAGTACAAGGACGGTACCGCATGGCTAGTGGGGACCGTCATCAGTGAGGATCAGATCGAGGCCGCCCTGGCCATCGCCGAGCAGACGCCCGGCGTCGACTATGTTGTCAACAAGCTGACGATGGCGACTGAGACGATTGGCGCAGAGGTGGAAAGCGGTTTGCAGCAGCCACGCAGCCAGCGGCCGATGGGCGCCGTGCAGCAGACCAGTTCGTTCGAGGGACCAGAGCTGCCGGCGGATGGGAGTTCGCCGAGTGTTGCACACGCCGCGGCGCTACCTCAATCGGCGATGCCAGCCGGCGCCCTTCCGCACGGCATGATGCCCGGCGGACGGCCCGGCCTTCCGTTGCCGTTCGCTTCGACGGGCGGCGCGCAGCATGCTTCCTACGGTGCTGCTGGGCCGATGCCCGGCTACGGAGCCGGTGGTCCGATGCAGGCCTATGGCGCCGGCGGTCCGATGCCGGCACACACTCCCGGCATTGGCGGCGTCTCGCCTGCGGGGTACGACAACCCGCACATGCCTGGCTACGCCTGGCCGGCCTACGCGGCACACCCGAACTACGCGGGCGTAACTTACCCGCGGCAGTATTCGCCGACCGCATGGCCGTACATCGGTCCGTTCTATCCCTATCCGCAAGTCCCGCTGGGCTGGCGCAAAGTTACGCTGGAGTGGGACGATGGCTGGTGGATGCTGGACTTCAAGGAAAAATAAGCAGCGCGAGTGCATTCGCGCGGGAACCATGTTCCGATCCGGCCCTTGTCGAAGCAAGCCTTCGGCGAGGGCCTTTTTCGTTTGGGCCGCCAGCGATCTCGCCAGAGGAACTAGCGCTGGGTTTGGCGAAATCGGTTATCCACGGCACGGATTTGCGGTTCTCGTCACGGAGGGGCGCAATCGGTGGAAGTAACACACATGTGACGAAAGGCGCGGCAAATGACTGGTCATTCCGCAAACGGGCACGTGGTCATCGCCGGGGGAAGCGGCTTTGTGGGTACTGCGCTCGCCGAATATCTCACAGCGAAGGGCACGCCCGTGGTCGTCCTTTCGCGACGTGAGCCGAAAGCAACGGGGCCGTGGCAGCACGTGCCCTGGGACGGCCGCACCGTGCAGCGGTGGTCTCGAGTCTTGGAGGATGCGGCCGGATTGATCAATCTGGCAGGACGCAGTGTGGACTGCGTCAAGACGCCCGACCATCAGGACGAAATCCTACGCTCCCGCGTCGAATCGACTCGCGTGCTGGGCGAGGCGGTGCGCACCGTCGAACGACCACCGCCCGTATGGGTTCAGATGAGTACCGCCCACATCTACGGCGACCCGCCCGAGGCCGTCTGCACGGAAGACTCGCCCTTTGGAGTGGGGCTCGCTCCGTATGTCGGGCGCGCTTGGGAAGAAGCGTTTGCAGCGGCCGTGCTGCCGTCGCAGCGCCCAGTCGTCTTGCGAACCAGCTTCGTATTGGGCCGCGATCGTGGCGCCGGAAGCAGCGCTCTGGCCAAAATGCGCACCGCGACGCGGCTTGGATTAGGAGGCCGCATCGGATCCGGGCGGCAGGGAATCAGTTGGATACACGAAGTCGACCTCCACCGCATCTTTCACCGTGCACTGACCGACCCCAGCCTACAGGGCGCCTACATCGCCAGCTCGCCTCACCCGGTCTCGCAAGCCGAGTTTATGCGCGCGCTGCGGCAGACCGTGGGTGGGCCGATCGGGTTGCCCGCGCCGGCATGGCTGGCCCGCTTCGGCGTGCGCTGGGTGCTCCAAAGCGATCCCGAGTTGGCGCTGTATGGAAGATACGTGATTCCGCAGCGGCTCTTGGACGCCCAGTTTGAGTTTCGTTTCCCGCAGCTTGGTGAAGCCCTGCGGGATCTGCTTGGCAGGCCACAACATGAGGGGCGCCGCGCGACTGCGGCAGTCCATAAGATGGAACCAGTGAGAACCCGCTGATCGATGTGGTGTATTGCATACGCGGCTGCGGACGCACGGAATGCCCCGCCGGGCGGTTTGTTCGCAGTGCAAACTCGCAATTCCCGGCAAATGGCCGACGTTGACCCTTCCGCCCGATTCAGGGATACTTCCCCAAGTGGAGGGATGCGCGCCGAGTCGGCGTCAGCCGCTGCTAAAATCGCCGAAAACAACGCCCGCATCGAATGCCTGCAAGTCCTGTCTTGCCGTCCGACCATTAGATCAAATACCCGTCCCATGGCCGTTGCCGATAACGTCGATCTTCAAAAATATTGCAGGGCCGTCGCGCTGCGGGCCAAGGCTGCTTCCTATGCGCTGGCGGAGCTAAGTGGGCAGCAAAAGAGTGACTGGCTTAAGCGGTCCGCCCAGTTGCTGCGCCAAAGTTGCGAAGCGCTAACTGAGGCCAACGCGCAGGATATCGAGGCCGCGCCGGAGTACGGCCTAACCGATGCCGCCATCGATCGCCTGCGGCTTACGCCTGAGCGGGTGGAGTCGATCGCCGTCGGGCTGGAAGAGGTCGCTGCCCTGCCCGAGCCGATCGGCGAAGTGATCGAGTCGACCGTCCGTCCCAACGGGCTGGAGATTCACAAGGTTCGCGTCCCATTGGGCGTCGTTTTCTTCATCTACGAGTCGCGGCCGAACGTCACGGCGGACGCGGCGGCCATCTGCGTCAAAGGCGGCAACGCGGTGATCCTTCGCGGCGGGAAAGAGGCCCGGCACTCCAGCGGCGCCATCGTCGATGTATTGCACGAGGCCGCTCGCCAGACCGGCATTCCCGCGGATGCGGTACAGCTTGTTTCCACGACTGACCGGCAGGCGGTCGGGCACTTCTTGAAGATGGCCGACGTGATCGACGTGGCTATACCGCGCGGCGGCGAAGGACTGATCCGGCGCGTCACTGAAGAGGCCCGCATGCCGGTGATCAAGCACTTCGCCGGGAACTGTCACGTCTACGTGGACGCGGCCGCCGACCTTGATATGGCGGAGCAGATCACCGTCAACGCCAAGTGCCAGCGGCTGGGCGTCTGCAACGCCGCCGAGTCGTTGCTGGTACATGCCGACGTGGCGGCGAACTTCCTGCCGCGGATCGGGCGGCAGTTCGGCCAGCAGGGTATTGAAATCCGCGGTGACGCCAGAACCCGCGCATTGGTCGACGGGGCCAGTTCAGCCACGGAAGATGACTACGCAGCCGAGTACCTGGGGCCGATCATTTCCGTGAAGGTCGTCGCCTCGCTGAATGAGGCGATCGATCACATCAACCACTACGGGTCGAAGCACACCGACGCGATCGTGACGGGCGATCTGGCGGCGGCGCGGCTGTTCACACGCCGAGTGGACAGCGCGGCGGTGATGATCAACGCCAGCACTCGCTTTAACGACGGCGGCGAATTTGGCCTCGGCGCGGAAATCGGTATCAGCACGGACAAATTTCACGCCCGGGGGCCTTGCGGCATCAAGGAACTGACCAGCTACAAGTATGTCGTGCATGGCCAAGGACAGGTGCGATAAGGGGCGGCTTCGGCACTCGTAGTCGTCGCCCAAAGTGGTACGCTTTCGCAGATGGAGTTGCGAAATGAGCGGAGATGTCTTGAGTCAAGCGGAAGTCGAAAGCCTGCTCAGCGCCATGGATCCCGCGGCAGGCCAGCCGGACGGCGGGCCAGGCAAGCCGCCGCGCGGATCGTCCTTCTTGCGATCGCGCGAAAAGGTCTCCACGTACGACTTCAAGCGGCCCGAGCGCGTCGGCAAAGAGCAGATGCGGGCCCTGCAGACGCTGCACGAGGGCTTCGGCCGCAACTTCGGCGCCGCCTTGTCGGGGCTATTGCGGAGCATCGTCGAGGTTAAGCTGACCAGCGTCGATCAGCTCACCTACAGCGAGTTCGTGTTCAGCCTGGAGAACCCCACCTGCTTTAACCTGATCAAGGCCGAGCCGCTGGAGGGGAACCTCATCCTGGATATCAATCCGTCGATCCTCTACCCGATTATCGACCGGTTGCTCGGCGGCGGACGCGAGACGGGTGCCACCTCGCGCCGCCCCCTGACGGAGATCGAGTTGCGGCTGGTGTCACGCATTACACGGCTGTTCCTGGAAGAGATGCGCCGTGCGTGGGAGAACGTGATGACGCTGGAACTGGTCGTGGAGCGCGTGGAGAGTAATCCGCAACTGGTGCAGATCGTACCGCCCAATGAGGTGGTCGTGCTGATCAGCTTTGAGCTGAGCATCAGCGAAGCCCGCGGCATGATGAACCTTTGCATCCCGTTCAACTCGATCGAGCGGATCGGCAACAAAGTCTCGGCCGATAGCTGGGTCTCCTACGCCCGCAAGCCGGCTTCGCCCGAGAGCATGCAGCGGATCAACGAGCGGCTGAAGGGATCGCTGGCCGAGGTCGTCGCCACGCTGGCCGAAACGAAGATCACCACCGGCGATTTGCTCGGCCTTCGCGTGGGCGACATCATCACCACCGAGAAGGACGTACACGAGCCGCTCACGGTGACAATCGAAGGCTATCCGAAGTTCGCGGCGAGCCCCGGTGCGTACAAGGGCCACAAGGCGATCCGAGTCGAGCGTTCGCTGTCAGTAGCCCACGACCCTGGGAAGCCGGGCACAGACGAGTCGTAGTCGTGTGCTGGGTGCCATTTTCCGACAGAATAAATGACTGTGCGCGATCCGCCGGCCTTCAAGAAGACTGGCTGGCCACCACCTGTTGCGGCTGCGGCTCGACGGCGTGCAATGGTGGCAGCGCCTCTTCCAACACGCCCTTGGCGCGAGGCCAGGTGAGCACGGCCTCCACGATCATCCACGCCTGCAATAGCAGGATGACGACTCCAAATCCTAGCAGCAGGTAGTTGCCGGTGGTCACCCAGCCGGACTCCGGATTGAACATGTTCCACCACATGGCCCAAACCGGAAAGATCGTCATCAGCACCATCGGCACGACGGCAAACCAGACCGGCTTGTTGCGCCGCCACAGGTAGAACACGGTCACTAGAAACGCCAGCCCGGCGAGCAATTGATTCGTCGCCCCAAACAGCGGCCACAGAATCATGCCGCCCGTGCCCAGCGGCATGCCCCGCGCCGAGGGCAGCATGGCCACCGCGCCGGCCGTCAGTACGGCGAACAGTGTGGCGGCGTATTTGTTAGTCAGCGGCTTGATTTGGCATGTATCGGCTAGCCCTTGCACGATGTAGCGCTGCAGCCGCGTGGCGGTGTCGAGCGTTGTCGCCGCAAAACACGCCACCAGCACGGCCATGATACCGATGGCCATCTTCAGCGGGATGCCGATTGTGGCCAGAAAGTTGGCCCCGCCTTCGACGAAGGCCCCTACCATCGGCCCCAGCTTGTTAAACGCCTCCCAACCCGCCGCCGCGTTGTACCGGGCTTCCCAGGCGGAACGGCCGGTCCGGTGTGAGCCGTCCGCTTCCAGCGCGGCGGTATAGCTATACTGCCCGGATTCCAGTGGCGTCCGTTGAAACTTGCCCATGCCCACGCCAGCCGTGCAGGCGAGGATCACTATCACCGCCAGCGCTCCCTCCAGCAGCATCGCGCCGTATCCGACGTACTGCGCGTCGGTCTCCTTGGCGATCTGCTTGCTCGTGGTGCCGCTGCTGACCAGGCAATGAAAGCCACTCACCGCTCCGCAGGCGATTGTAATAAAAAGAAATGGAAACAGCGGCGGCGCCCCGGCGGCGAGCTTGTCTCCGGTCACGGTCGTCGGTGCGCTCTGGATGTCCGCCACTCCCGTCGCGCTGGCGACAAACAGCCCGGCGAGCAGCAGGGCCAGCGCCACGATGAGCTGGTGGCTGTTGATAAAGTCGCGAGGCTGAAGCAACACCCACACCGGCAGCACGGAGGCGAAGAAGCAGTAGATAAATAGAATGACCGTCCACACCACGACTTCGTTCACATTCGGCCCCAGGTATCGAGCCAAGTCGATCGGCCACCAATAGGCCCCCAGGTAGACGGCCAGATACAGAAGCACCAGCGCCGTGATCGACGGTAGCAGAAGGCCGCCGCCCCAGCGGTACACCCACATGCCGATCAACACCGCCAGCGGCATCGCCAGCCACACCGACAGAACCGATTCGGGATAGAGCTTGAAGATCGTGGCGATGACCAGGCCGAACACGGCCAGCACGACCGTCAGCGCGAAAAACAAGATTAGCAGGAAGAGCAGCCGCGCCCGCGGCGCGATCATCCGCCCGGCCACCTCGCCGATCGTCTGCCCCCGATTGCGCAAAGAGACCACCAGCGCGCCGAAGTCGTGTACCGCCCCGATGAAGATCGACCCCAGCACCACCCACAGCAGCGCGGGCAACCATCCCCAGAATACGGCGATCGCCGGACCGACGATCGGTCCGGTGCCGGCGATGCTGGTGAAGTGATGCCCGAAGATCACTTCCTTGCGGGTGGGCACATAGTCGACGTCATCGCGCAGCTCGCGGCTGGGGACGGTGGCATTGGCATCCAGCCCAAAAATCTTGCTACCGAGCCACCGCCCGTAGGTGTGGTACGCAATGATGAAGCCGAAGAACGAAGCGAGTGCGACCAGCAGCG
This sequence comes from Pirellulales bacterium, assembly GCA_040880125.1. Classification (GTDB taxonomy): domain Bacteria; phylum Planctomycetota; class Planctomycetia; order Pirellulales; family JBBDJB01; genus JBBDJB01. The sequence goes on from JBBDJB010000059.1 coordinate 8,670, forward strand.
TCAGCACGGTCGATGCTCCTGAAAATGAGTCTTTCCCGAGCGAGAGTGTCGACGGGAAAGCGGGTGAGCCCAACATTCGCCATCCCGTGCCGCCGGTGTTGCGCTTATCATAGCACGTGCCGAGAAGGTGCGACAATCGGACGAGCCGCCCCCCTTTTTCCGGAGGAGAAAGCCGGAAGGTGGCACAGACATCCCTGTCTGTGCGGTCAGGTCTGCAGCTTCTTGATGTGCACCGCCGGCGACCCCACCCCGCGCGGTGGACCGTGCCGAGCGGCGGTTTTATAATACGCCGTTTCACGCACGGCATCCGCCGGCAAACGAATTGCCGGCACGACGTCGGACTCCCCACCCGCAGCGCGGCGACCGCGCAAGGATTGGCTACGTGGCAGAAAAGGCGCTCATCATTGGCAGCGGCCCAGCGGCCTGGGCGGCGGCCATCTATGCCGCTCGGGCGGCGCTCACCCCCCTGGTTTACGAGGGGGCCATTACTGAAGAAAACCGCCTGCAGGGAACGCTACCCCTGGGGCAGTTGGCCCTGACGACCGAAGTCGAGAACTATCCCGGTTTTCCGTCTGGCGATCTGGAACCGTTCTTGGACGACGCGATCGACAAGCAGCGGCGCCAGATGATGGGCCCGCACCTGAAGCACGGCGTCAGCGGCCCCGAACTGATGGAGTTGATGCGGCAACAAGCGATCAACTTCGACACGCGGATCGTCACCGATGACATCGTCGAGGTGGACTTCGACCGCCACCCCTTCCGGCTCAAGTCGCTGGAGGGCGATGAGGTGGAGGCCCTGGCGGTCATTGTCGCCACTGGGGCCCGGGCGAACTACCTGGGGCTAGACTCCGAAGAGCACTTCAAAAACCGCGGTGTCAGTGCATGTGCCGTTTGCGACGGTGCGCTGCCGCGGTTTCGAAATCAGCCGGTCGTGGTAGTCGGCGGTGGCGACTCGGCCGTGGAAGAAGCCGATTACATGTCCAAGTTCGCGTCGAAGGTCTACATGGTGCACCGCCGCGACGAGCTACGGGCCTCCAAGATCATGGCCCAGCGGGCCAAGGAGAACGCCAAGATCGACATTCGCTGGAACCGCGAGGCGGTCGAAGTGTTGGGTAGCGACGAGAGTGGCGTCACCGGCGTGCGGCTGAAAAGCTCGGTTGACGACATAGTTGACGAACTCGACGCCACCGGGTTCTTTCTCGCCATCGGTCACACGCCCAACACCCGCTTCCTGGAAGGGAAGCTCGAGATGACCGAGAAGAAATACATCAAGTGGACGCGGCCGTTCCGCACTTTCACCAGTGTCGAGGGGGTGTTCGCCGCCGGTGACGTGGCGGACGACTATTACCGTCAGGCGGTCACCGCGGCCGGGACCGGGTGCATGGCCGCGCTCGACGCCGAGCGCTGGCTCGGCGCGAAAGGATTGCATTAGTCGCCGCCGAAACAACTCCTCACCCAGCCCACAAGCCCCAGCGAGTAACTCCCCATGGCAGAACAGATCTCCAAGCTCGAAGCCGACCGCCAGATGTTGCGCGAGGCCCGGGCCAAAGGTGGGCTGACCAAACTGGGTGCGTATGCCAAGCTTTCCGGGCCGGGCTGGTTGCAAAGTGCCGTCACGCTGGGCGGCGGTTCACTGGGGGGCAGTCTTTACCTGGGCGTGCTCACCGGCGTGAGCATGATGTGGCTCCAGCCGTTGGCGATGATCCTGGGCATCATCATGCTCAGTGCGATCGCCTACGTGACGACCTCTACCCGCGTGCGGCCCTTCGCGGCCATCAACCAGATCAATCCCGTGCTGGGATGGAGTTGGGCCCTCGCATCGCTGGCCGCCAACATGGTCTGGTGCCTGCCGCAGTTCGCCCTAGCCAACTCGGTCCTGCAGCAGAACCTGTTTCCCGAAACGCTCGGCGTGCAGGGCTCGCTGGCCCAGGCTGCCCAGGGGTGGCTCGGCACGGATAATTGGGTCGCCATCAACGCCGGCAAGCTGGCCATCACCGCCGGCATCCTGATCATCACCGTCGCCATCACCTGGGCATACAACAGTGGCAGTTGGGGGATCAAGATGTACGAGCTGGTGCTCAAGCTGATGGTCGCCATGATCGTGCTCTGCTTCTTCGGCGTGGCGTTTCGCATCGCCACTTCGCCGTCGGGATTGCCCTGGGGAGAAATCTTCCGCGGCTTTATCCCCGACTTTTCGTCGCTTTCGGCGCCGTCGCCGAAATTCCAACCGCTACTGGAGGCCGTCTCGCCCGAGTTCCGCGAGTTCTGGACCGAGTCGATCGTCGAAAAACAGCGCTCCGTAATGATCACGGTCGCCGCCACGGCCGTCGGCATCAACATGACCTTTCTGTTTCCCTACTCCATGCTCCGCAAAGGCTGGACGAAGGAGTTCCGCGGACTGGCGATCTTCGACCTCTCCACCGGCATGCTGATCCCCTTCGTGCTGGCGACAAGCTGCGTGGTGATCGCCGCGGCAAACCAGTTTCACACGCGGCCCGTGCCCGGCTTCCTCGGCGAGACCGATCCGCAGGGGCGCCCCGTCGCAGTAGGGGCGAAGGCCGAGAGCAACTTCGTCGAGATCCTCACACCCCGGCTGAAGGAGGAGTTGGGTGACGAGCGGTTTGCCCAGTTGCTCGACGAGTCTGTGCAGCAACAGGAGTTGCGCATCGATCCGGCCGTATTGGAGGAAATGGGCGACAGTGCCCGCCAGTCGGTTCGCAGCGACTTTGAAGCCAGGGCGATCCGCGCCCAGCTTCTGCAATTACCCGAGCCGGACCGGCGGCTGGCCGCCGCGCTGGTGGACCGCGACGCCTTCGATCTGGCCGACTCGCTCAAGATTCTGTTCGCCGACGAACAGGGCCAGGGCGGCAAGCTCTTCGCCGACATTGTCTTCGGCATCGGCGTCTTGGGCATGACGCTTTCCACCATCACGTTGCTGATGCTCATCTCCGGCTTTGTCATCTGCGAGATGTTCGGCCTGCCCGAGGGCGGATGGTGGCATCGCATCGGCTGTTTGGCGGCGGCCACCGGAGCGCTGGGGCCGTTCTTGTGGAGCCGGGCTGCGTTCTACCTGGTTGTGCCGACTTCGGTGTTCGGCATGGCGCTGCTCCCCATCGCTTACTTGAGCTTCTTCCTGCTGATGAATCAGCGCTCCCTGCTGGGCGACCAGTTGCCGCGCGGCGCTCGCCGCTGGTTATGGAACACGCTGATGGCGATCGCGGCCGGGGTTGCGGCGGCGGCTAGTGCCTGGGTCATTTTGACCCGCTCCAGCACGTGGGTCATCATCGGCGTCGGCGTGCTGCTGTTGCTGATGATCGTCGTCCAATTGCGCCGCGGAGTGCGGCACGTCACGCCGGAAGAGGCACGATAGGGCGATGTTTGGGCGGATCGACGTCGAAGGCAGGCGACGGGACGGACCATTCCTCTCGCGCTGCCAGCACGGGTTCCTCTTCTCTGTTCCGCGAGCAAACGTACGATCAGCAGTAATGGCGAGCCGAGGGCGTGGTGTAGCACCGTGGCAAGCATTGACTTTCATGCCATCCGGTCACTGGTGACGATGCGGCAGGTGCTCGATCTGCTCGGCTTTGTTGCCGTCGAAATGGAGGGCGATCAGATCCGCGGGCCATGCCCCATCCACGGAGCCAGCTCACCAAACAGCCGCTCGTTCTCGGCCAACGTCGCCAAGGGCGCGTTCCATTGCTTCGGATGTCACGCCAAGGGAAACCATTTCGACCTCTGGGCCGCGGCGACCGATCAAAACCTTCACGGTGCCGCCACCGACTTGGGCAATCGCCTCTCCATCTCCGTGCCAACTAAGCGGCCCGGCAAACCACCAGTTCGAGGGCAGCAGCAACCAGAGAAGAGGAACCCATACTGACCTGCGAATTCACTCCACGCACGCAAGTGAATGACACGGCAGCGCGGAAACCCGCAGCCTCGCCCGCATGTTGGACCAGAGAAGAGGAACCCGTAGAAAGCCTCTTCTCAAGCCTCGTTGCGAAAGCCGCCCGAGAGTCAGTGGCCGGCGGCGTCCGGGTCCGTCAGAGCAGAGAAGACGTCCCCCGTACCGCCTTTACTTCGGGCGGATACCCTCAACAATAGGGGCACCGTAGTCACAAACCACCAGTCAAAAACCTTTCGGAGAGAGTTGATGGAACGTATGACCGTCCGGCAGGCACGCAGCGCCGAAGCGATTGGCCGCCAGGCACGCCTCTCCGGCTGGATACGCACTCGGCGAGATTCCAAGGGCGGGTTCTCCTTTCTGGAGCTGAACGACGGCAGCAGTCTGGACAACCTGCAGATTGTCGCCGATGGAGATCTTCCCAATTACGAGAGTGACATCAAACAGCTCTCCGCCGGCTGCAGCGTCACCGTCGACGGCGAGATCAAGGAGTCCGGCGGACGTGGGCAACAGACCGAACTGGCTGCCAGCAAGGTTACCGTCCACGGCTGGTCCGACCCGGAGACCTACCCCCTGCAAAAAAAGCGGCATTCGTTCGAAAAGCTCCGCGAATGGGCCCACCTCCGCCCACGCACCAACGCGTTCGGCGCGGTTACCCGGCTCCGCAACCAGGTCAGCCGCTCCATCCACCAGTTCTTCCAAGACGAGGGCTTTCTCTACATCCAGACGCCGATCATCACCGCCAGCGACTGCGAAGGCGCCGGTTCGCTGTTCCGCGTCACCACGCTCGACCTGGACAAGCTCCCTCGCGCCGACGGCCGTGTCGACTATCAGCGAGACTTCTTCCACCGGCCAACTTTCCTGACCGTCTCGGGTCAGCTCGAAGCGGAAATCTTCGCCGAGGCGCTGGGCAGGGTCTACACGTTCGGCCCGACGTTCCGCGCCGAGAACTCGAACACCTCGCGACATCTGGCCGAGTTCTGGATGGTCGAGCCGGAGATGGCCTTCTACGAGCTGACCGACAACATGGACCTGGCCGAGTCGTTCCTCAAGCGGATCTTCCGCGACGTGCTGGCCGAGTGCCCTGAGGACATGGCCTTCTTCAACGAGCGGATCGATAACACGATTCTCGAAACGCTCCAGGCGATCGTCGAAAGCCGCTTCGAGCGGGTGACCTACACCGAAGCGGTCGAGGTATTAAAAAGCTCCGGCGAGTCGTTCGAGTTTCCCGTCGCCTGGGGCGGCGATCTGCAGGCCGAGCACGAGCGCTACCTGACCGAGCGGCACTTCAATTCGCCGGTGATTTTGTACGACTATCCGGCCTCGATCAAGCCGTTTTACATGCGGGTGAACGACGGCGGAAAAACCGTTCGGGCGATGGACGTGCTGGTGCCGAAGGTGGGCGAGATCATCGGCGGCAGCCAGCGCGAGGAGCGGTACGACGTCTTGGTCGAGCGGATGAAGGCTCAGCATCTCGACCTGGACGCCTACTGGTGGTATCTCGACCTGCGCCGCTACGGCACGGTGCCGCACTCCGGCTTCGGCCTCGGCCTGGAGCGCGTCGTGCAGTTCATCTCCGGCATGGCCAACATCCGCGACGTAATCCCCTTCCCCCGCACGCCAGGCAACGCGGAGTTTTGAGAGGGGGGTATCGACGCCAGGCAGTTTTGCAGATCGACGCGGTGCCTACGGGCTGCCGCAAACCTCTCTTTTTGTAGCGTGTAGTCGGAAAACTTCCTACAATTAAATTAGTCGGCGTCACGACGCGGGATGGAACTGCCACCCTATTGTCGAATCCCCAATTACACAGCGGAGGCCATGAGATGAAAGACGTCAATCGAACCTATTTGTTGGCGCTCGCCGTACTGGGAACGCTTGCCGCACTGAGTTCCGGCTTGCTTCTGTTCTTGGCTGGGGCTTCAGCCGCAGGGGCAGTCGATACGCATCTGCCAACTTGGTCTCTGCCTTGGATCGCCATCATCAATTTCGCGTATGCCATCGCGATCACGATCACGCTGTGCGCGCGACGATTCAACCCGGAAGCAGGGCGTAAATTGACTCGCGTTTTGAACTGGACACTACTGCCAGCCCTGCCCGGCGGTACCGTCGTCGGCCTCTATGGCTTGTTGCGCGCAGGGAGAGATTCCCGGTGACCACGTCGCCAAACCCTAGCGTAGCCTAGGCAAGCCGCCGCACTTTTCGGCCGAGAGTCGTGGGGCGGCCTTAGACGATGCTTCGCTCGCGCGCTTCCAAGAGCGCGTAGCGCTCGTACTCGATCTCCGGCTGGGTGCGAAAGCCGAGCCGGCGAAAGACCGGCACCGGAGGGCACCAGCCTTGTAGCGCGTGCTGCAGCAGAAAGCCGGCCACCACCGCCGGCAGGGCAAAGAAGCGGCGGTCGACAAACGCCCCCAGCCCCAGGCCGATCAGCGACGCCGTCGCCGCGTTGGCCTCCAGCGTGCGCTCAATGTCCCACTCCTCGGACAGTTCTTGCAGCCGCTCGTCAATGGCGTGCCGGCCCGCCCTGGCGTAGCAGAGAATGTTCTCCTCGGTCCGCCGCCGAATCTCTTCGTTCACGTGCTCGGCCGTGTGCAACGGCACCCGCTCGACAGTCGAGGGAAGCATGGCAGTTTCTCCTGCGTTGCTGGCAAGTATTTCTTGCAGGATCAGCAAACGTCATACCACCCAGGCCGGAAAAACCAATGCCCCGCGTCGCCTCGTGGAATACTACATGGACTACCAGCGTCGGTTTACGGCCCGATTGCGTCCAGCGTCTGGTGGGGACCAGGTCCGTGACGAGGCCGCCGAACAAGCCGATGAGCGCTAGGCAGGGGCCGCTGATCGCGCGCGAAATCGCATGACAGGCGAGCAACTAACGGCTACGGGAAGCGCGGAGTTTTAGGGGCGTACAGGCTGGAAGCTTCATGCAAAGTGGACCAGCTCTTTAACAGCTACGGAGTCAACACCGCCGCCGTAATCCAATTCATCAACTGGGCGACATCAACCGATGGCACCCAAGGTGCGAAGCCTGTTCATGAACTTAGAGAAATCCCGGAGAATCTTCATGTCCTCGTCAGAAATTCCCTCGGGCTCGAAGTGCATTATGTCGTTTCGGATCTCCCGGATTTGTTCGAGGCGTTTTACAAACTCCACTCTATCCAGGGCGAGGCCAATCTTCTTCCACCGCTTTTCATTCTCCAAGAGGCGGACGTATTCCCCGAATGTCAAATCACTTACCGCAGCAACTTTTCGATCATTGTCGTCTGGGTCCTTCACGTCCGCCAGTTGAGCTGCCGTGAACTTCCCGTGAATGAGCTTTCGGATGCTGTTTTCAATTTCTCCGATGAGAAGGAATGGTTCGCCCAGCTTTCGAAATTGCTCACTGAAGTCAGTGGCCGTTACGATGCCGCAGATGGTACGATCCGGTGCTTGCACGAGGACGTAATCATGCTCCGCGATATCGCTGATCACAGAAAACAGAGAGTCCTCCACTTGGACGATTCGAGGTTGCTCTATGCAGTCGCGAACATGCGCACAGGCTTGCTTCAAGGCGAGCCTACTCCCGATTGTTTTCCAGCTTATCACTCCTTTGACACTCCGTTCCGTTGTCATAACTGGCAGTTGAGAGAAGTCGTGCGTCAGCATCAAAGTGACAGCTTCACAGAGTTCCCTATCGGGCTCGATAGCGACAGGCTTCCGGTTCGCAGATTCAAGCCGCCCAATTCGAAACGTTTCCTGGGGATTCGTAGGTTCCTTCTTCGAGCCAGCCCGTATGAAGGTAATTTGTCCGTCGATGAATGCGAATTCGAAGTCGGGGTCTGTTTCAAGTCCAGCATCGTCAAGACACTGGCGGATGCGACTGACGCTCCGAGAACCACGGCGAGAGTTCCCAAACCAGGTCAGGAAGTTGCGAACTGTGTCCGGCTGTGGGACTACGCCTTTGTCAATCTGCTGCCGAATTACCTTCAGCTTCTCGTCTGGCATTCTTCTGCTACCTTTCACCACCGGGCTCGCGATCAGCAACCAATCTCAGTAACGCTGGCTACTGAGCCGCGGAACTGCCCTAGCACCTGTCGCACTCACACAATTTAGAAACAACGTACCATCTTTCGCCCGCCGCGTGCCACTTGCTCGCCTTGCCCAACACTGACTTCTGATGCGCTCCGGGTCAACGACTGGCTAGCGAATGCATTGGCCCGTCGTCCTGGCGAGCGCTCGGCAGGGCCGCCCATCACGCAGGAAAAGGGGTGACAGGCGAGCAAATGCCGGTTACAAATATGACTTACAAGAATGGGCTGCCTGCATGCTAGGCTGCACATTTGCGGCCTACAGGTGATCGGTAGAAAACCTATAACCGAGTTAGGCCGGTGGCTCTCTGAATACGATCCTGGGGAAACTCGGCGTGTCCATCCTATCTGACGGCCAAGCCCCTCATCAGATCGGAGGAACCATGTCGAGTTTTGCTGAGAACTACCAACATCAACGCCTTTTGGAGATCTCCCGACGCCATCGTGGGGCAGTCGATCCGAGTCGGGTGTACGATGGGAAGGTGATCGGCCAAGACAACTTGGACAACCTCGCGGTCTCCACTGTATTCGCCGCGACAGCGATCGAAGCAGCACTCAACGATTACGTCCTGTCGCATTGCCTTTTCGTGGAGGCGCCGTACCTCCAGGAGGTGTTCCACGAGGTCACTGCGCAGTTCATTCGCGGCTCGGTCCACAAAAAGCTCGACCTTCTCGTCCGTCGCTGGCCGGACCCGATCCCCAAGGAGCTGCTCAAGGAGGTTCGCGAGCTGATCCGGATTCGCAATCGTATCACCCACCAGACTGGGGAATTCCGGACTGCAAACAAAACAGTAGGTGGCCGGAGCGAGATGAAAAACCCGGCGTTGACCCGCGATGAGATGTCGCACATGCTGCTGCATTACGAGATCGCTCGAGAGTTCTTGAGCCGGTTCTGGTTGCCGGGCAATCGAGAGTTGCAGCAGGGCTGGAGTTCCTCAGAGCCGGCCTAACAACACACTCAAGTTGCCACAACCGAGCGAGCCGAGTTAGGTTTAGTAAGCGTTGTTACCGGCCGTGCAACTTAGCGTGAACGTTAGCCGGCTTGGATCACACCTATGGAACCGTCATGGAAACAGCCTGACGTCTTCCCCGTCATTGCCCGCGTCATCGAGCAAGCGTATGGGAAGCAACAGCGCTTCATCACGGCGCAGGAGATCGCCGCGCGCCTCCTGCAAGATCCCGAAGGTCGTAATCTGGTCGAGGCGGCGCGCGAACACCAGCAGGAGCAGCAGTCGCTGGAATGGCTGGCCAGCAACATGGTATCCTGGTTCAGCCAGCGCATCACCGTCGGCGAGTCGGATTGGGCCCGGCAGTTCGAGCGGACCAAGATCGACGGGCACTGGGCGTACAAGCCCGCTCCGCCGGCCAACCCGCAGGGAGTGTGATATGTCTCGGTTCTTCACTTATAGCTGGCAATACGCCGAGGCACAGAAGAAGTCGGAAGGTGAACCGCTCGGGCACGCCGCTGGCTCTCGTTTCTCCAGCCGTGGGATTGAGCCGGGAGACTTTGTCTACATCGTCGCCGTGCACGGAGGGCAGCTTTACTTGCTCGGCAAGATGCAGGTAGAGAAGATCGTCTCCAAGGACGACGCTCACCGCATCTTCGGCGCAGAGCCCTATGATGCGCCCGAGCATCTGATCGCTAGTGCTTGCACGCCGGCCCGGTTGACCGAAGTCCCCGTTGCGATCACCAAGGGGCTCCGGTTCATCGGCGGCTCCCGCAACAAGGGGTTAATCTTCCGCGAGGAGGACATTCTTGATCCCCAAACGATGCGCGTGATCCGCGAGTTGGTTCCCGACAGTGCGAGCCGGTTGGATGACTTGCTCGGCGAAATGGTGGCGTTTAATCCGCCGGGGCAGCCGTCCCATCGCGAGGGCGCCAGCTAACAAGTCGATGAACTTGACCGGGCAGGCAACTTATCTTCCGTCGTTACTCGCCGACAACGTTCTCTCGTTCGCACGACGCCGTTTCACCCAGGCCGGAAAAAGCGTCGCGGCCGAATCGTTTCACCCCGGTTGCGTTCGCCGTCGTCCAATTGTCCAGCAACTGCTGCCCAGGACGTATAGCGCCGCTCCGAAGCAGCCCATCACCAGGTCGAGAATGGCCTCGCTCAGGCCGTACTGGACGTTCATCGCAAGGCCGTTGTTGAAAACGTACTCCACGAACTCCCAGAACACCGCGACGGTGGTGGCGATGCAGAACACGATCAGTTGCCGGGCAGGCACCTTGGGCGAGCCGAACCAGTCACTTCCGTAGCGAAGCATTCCGCTGGCCAGGTAGGCGGCCGCCGCTCCGCCCAGCATGTGCGTCACGCGGTTAAGCGACCCCTGCCCCTCCTGGATGGTGATCGAGACGAAGTGAAACGCCACCACGGCGACCGCCGCCCAGCCTCGCCGCAGAACCAGTATTTGCAGTGGGGAGAGCATGGCCGGCCCGGTGGTTGGCAACGGTCAAGGATCAATTCCGGTCCGGACCGATTGGCCCATCCGGAGGTACAGAACTGAAACCTAACCGCTTTTGCGGTGGGACCGCTGGCAGAGCGCTAATCGTTTGAGGTCAGGCTTTGGGATTCACTTTGGCCTGTGTCCCTCGCGGTCGTTTTGCGATTCTTCTTCGTCGCCAGGGATATACGGGATCAGACCGCTCTGGTAGGCGATTTCCTGGAATTCGCGCGGCGCGTGGCGAATGTCGATGATCATGCCATTCATCAGTTCGACCATCCATGCGAGCGGGTTGTCATCCAATCGGCTGGAGAGCGTGAAGTCGGGGTCGAGCGGGATGATATCCAGCCCTTCACGGATGATCTTCGACTTGCTGTGCATGGTTGCCTGCGAGACGCCGAACCACTCGGCGATCTCGTCGGGCCGCACATGGGGCTGGGAGTTCGGGTCGGTGAGAAAGTTAACCCATCCGATCGTGTAGACGATGCCGCAAGCCCAACTGGCTCGCTTGCCGCGAACGACTGGCGAACCCTCCTGGCAGAGTTCAATCGCCAACTTCCAACATAGCTCCTGGCACTCGCGGTCAAGCCGCTCGTTGCAGAACGCATCGGTTAACGAGACGATCTCGAAATAGATCCGGCGGAATTCGGGTGGAACCTCGTCACTACCCCAGATCTCGGGAATCGGCTCATTCGCGACGGCTTCTTTACGGGCCATGGCCGGCCTCCTTGCTGAAAGAATCCTCAAACGGCTCATTGTTGCCGACTCGTGCCGAAAAATTCAATGCTCTCCCGTGAATCGCTCCTGCGTAAAATAAAACACAAAAACAAGAACAAAAATCATTGCCGTTGGGGGCAACTGCTGTTAGAAATACCTGCAAATACGAAGTGATAACGAGCCATGTCGCCCGTTCATGCGTTCTTGGATACTCCAAAGAAAACAACCAGAAAGTGACTGTCCAGTTGGACAGCAAATTCACCCCCGTGTCCAACTGGGGACCGTTCGACTCGGAAAAACAAGGGGTAGGCGGAGCCTTAATGGACAATCATGCCCCCCCCCCGCTAACCCTGTCCAATTGGACAACAGCGTAGGGTAAACGCACCACCTACCAAGGAGATCGATCCGAAACACAGCTCCACATTGAGGGCGACTGCGTCGCGACCGCGGTTGCTTCGTGGGCATCATTCGATCGTCGCCTCGCGTCCATCCAGGCCGCCGGCGGCCTCGTACAGCCGCAGCGCGGCCCGGACTTGATCGACCGCGTGAACCCGCACGATTTGCACGCCCTGGTTGGCCAGCGCGATCGCCGCGCCGATCGTGCCGGCGTCGCGCAACGCCTCGTCGCCGCCGAGCAACTTGGTGAGGAATCGCTTCCGCGAGTGACCGACCAGCAGCGGGCAGCCCAAAGCATGGTAGGCATCGCAATGAGCCATCATTGTGAGATTGTGCTGATTCGTCTTGCCGAAGCCGATGCCCGGATCGAGGCAGATCCGCTCCGCCGCGATGCCCTGGTCGATCAGCCAGTCGCGCCGGCCGCGGAGGAACTCACCGATCTCGGCGACGACGTCGTCGTAGCGAGGATCGTCCTGCATCGTTTGCGGCGTCCCCTGCATGTGCATCACGCACACGCCGGCGCCGCTGTTGCGGATGACCTCGACCATGGCCGGATCGCCCGCCAGTGCGGTGATGTCGTTGACGATCTCGGCCCCGGCCGCCAGTGCCGCCTCGGCGACGCGGGCTTTGCTGGTGTCGATGCTGACCGGTACCGACACTTGGCGGCAAACCTCGCGGACAACGTGCTCCACCCGGAGTAGTTCCTCGTCGGCCGAAACCGGCTCGGAGTAGGGGCGGGTGCTTTCGCCGCCAATGTCCAGCAGATCGGCCCCCTGCTCGACCAGCCCGAGCGCGTGATCGATGGCCGCGCTGGGATCAGCAAACAGCCCACCGTCGGAGAAGCTGTCGGGCGTGACGTTCACAATGCCCATCAGTAGCGGTCGCCGCGGCAGATCGAGCGTGCGGGTGCGCAGCCGCCACCGCGTGGCGCGGCCGGGAAACTGCTGAGAGAACGCGAGATGTTCACCGCTCATACCGTCAGACTACCACGGCATTTCCATCGTGGAAACGATCTGCTCGGCCAGGGCCTCAATCACTTCCTGCTGAGCGGTGGCGATGGACTGGCCGGCCTCTGGTATGAGCGCGGCACTTTGCCCGATGCGCACCAGATTCGGAGGAATCTCCAGCACGAGCGGTTCGCGAATCAGGTCGCCACGACTGTCGGCCCAGTTGACGCGGACGTGCATGGCGATTTCAACCGCGCGCGGGTCGTCCGTGATCGATTCGATCAGCACTCGCTTGGTGTCCTTGACGATGCGGCCGGTGAGGATGCTGTCGGCGTTGGGGCTGCCGACGACTTTGTATGGCGTTTTCTGCTCGATCTCTTTGATCACCGCTTCGGTGAGACGCTCGCCGAGGTTACGGCGGAAGCTGTCCGACTCGAACATCGGCACGTACACGGTGGAGACATCGGGAGCATACAGCGTCCGCGTCCCGAGCTGATAGCCCGCACACCCCCACACCAGCACGAGGCCCAGACAGGCGCTCGCCAGCCGGAGCGACGTGCGGAGCAGATGGTGGTGTACGATCATGGGCGTGACGGCCGCGCGTCAGCGCAGCGTTGTGGCGGAGTCCGGCGTACTTGCGGTTTCCACCGGCGGAGGTGATTCCGGCTTTACGTTACTGGCAAAGGGGAACAATAGACTCGCCAGGCTGCGGCTCGAAGCGGGCGGCGGTGGCAGCGGCTCACTCTCCTTCTCCGTGGGATCACCGGTGAACGCACTGGCCAGCCACTGGACTGGCGGCGTCGGACGATCGGGCAGGCCCTGGTAGCTTCCGAGCCGCTCACGGGCCTGCATCGCCAATTTCGTCGTGGGATGCTCTTTGACGATCTGCTGATAGTAGAATCTCGCTGCCCCGTAGTGACGCCCCTTGGCGTAGTACTCGGCCCGATTCCACGTCCGCAGCGCCTGCTGCGCGGCGATTTCGGCTCGCAGCTTCATCACGCGCTCGCGATTGTCGCCAAGCTCCTGAGGGCTGAACTGCGTGAGGAGCTGCGTTACCAGCTTTTCGGCTTCGTCCAGAGCGGTGCCGTCGTAGTCGCTGCCCTGGTATTTCATCATCTTCGATTGTAGGCCCAGCAGGTGCGCCTTGAGCTGATGCTCGCTCTTTGGATATTCCTGGCGGAGCAGGTTGTAGTTGTAATCGGCGTCGTCGTACCGGCCTCGCAAGAAGTACGAGTTGGCCGTGGCCAGCACGGCGTCGTCGGCCAAATCGCCGGTGGGGTCGCTCAAGCGGATGTGTTCGTATGCCTTCAGTGCGTGCCCCAGCGTGTCGAACCGGTGCCGTGTGCCGTCGGTGACGTTCGGAGTCACCGGCCAGTGCGGATCGGCCATGTGGTGTTCTTGCCAGTATTTGGCAATCGCGAACTGGCGAGCCATCACCTTGTCGAGATGCCGCGTGCCGGGGTACTTCTTCACCAACCCCATGATGGTGTCGTTCGCCTCGGGATACTGGTCGGCAAAGAACAGGCTTTCCGCCTTCCAGAACATCGCGTCGTGTTCAAGCGGGCTGTCGGGCCAGCGGCCGGCGGCGGCTTCGAACTTCTCCGCCGCTTCGGCGTACTGCTGCTGGCGGAACAGCGCTTCGCCTTCGGCCATCAGGCTCTGGGCCGCCGCTTCGTTGCGTCCGCGACCGACCGCCGTTTTCAAACGGTCCATGACGGCGCTGGGTTTGATGGTATCGCCCAGCAGTCCACCGCCGTCCTCATCGGTGGCCGTGGGCGGGACGTAGGAAGCCTGCTGAACGCTGTCGCCGCCAATGGGACGGCCTTCGGCGTCGAAGTAACCCGGCGTTCCCGGCACCGTGAAGCCTTTGCCCGGCACCAGCGTGGCGCGGTCTTTGTTCGCCGCCCACCAATCCGGTCCGGTCGCCGGAGAGCTGGAGGCCAGCGAGGCGCTGCCACTTTCGCCCATGGCGGCGCAGCCGGTCGCGGCCAGCAGCACGAGCAGCGTGCCGGTGCGTAGGGCCAATATCACAGGTTGCATTCGCAAACGTCCTCTTCCCATGTGCACGGCGACGCAGGGTTCGCGAGATTTCAACGGCCGCCCCTAACTTCCCAGGTATTCGTGCAATCGCAAGCGGTGGCCCAGCAAATGGGTGATGTACTGGTTCATAATCGCCCGAAGTTCGCCAAGCGTATGCCGATCGACCGGCTCGCTTGTTTCGGCGATCAGGCGCTGATTTGCAAATCGACTCATGGTGCGGATGACTGGAGATGAAACGGCGACGACCTGCCTTTTTCCCTGACGGCATTTGCGGCACATCACACCGCCTGCGATCAATCCGAACGGCACGCGGCCTTCCGCCGAAACGGTGGTGCCACACTCCACGCACCGGTCGAGCGAGGGCAAATGGCCCAGCACCCGCAGCGCCGTCAACTCGAAACGAAGCACCGATTCCGGCACGTTGCCGCCGGCCGCCAGTTCGACCAATGTCGCATCGGCCGCATCGAAAAGCTCCCCGTGGGGATCGCGCTGGTCGGTCAGTTCCGTCAACAGCTCCGCGACATAGTACGCGGCGTAAAGGCTTCCCAAATCACCCCCCGGCGGCCGAAAGCGGCGCAGCAGCTTGGCTTCGGTCAGCAGGTTAAGTGCGTCGGGCGATTTGGGCAGGAAAACTACGCGACATCGGGCTAAGAGGTCAAGAGCAGACTCGAAAGGACCCTTCGGACGACGAGCCCCCTTGGCCAATCCGCCCAGCTTGCCAAACTCCCGCGTGAACAGCGTTACGACGCTACTCGTCTCGCTGAACGGGATGACTCGCAGGACGATCGCTTCGGCTTTTTCACTGGACACGAAAGGGGCCGCTTGAGGTCAGGGAGGCGAGGTTGCTATCGCGATGGAATGGCAATTCGGCACGGTTCAAGCTTCGCTATCGGCCCGAACGCTGGCACCGAAAAAAAGCGACCGCAACGCCGGCTATGCCGCCCAGCGAAGTTCAGGCAATTTCGCGAGTCGATTCACCAACCAGCTCGAGCCGCACCCGATCGATGCGGCGACGCGTTGCCTCGAGTACGGTGATCCGCATCTGGTCGGACCACACGATCGATTCGCCCGGCAGCGGGATATGCCCCAACTCGGTGAATACGAAACCGGCGATAGTATCGTATTCTCCGTCCTCGGGGAGCGAGAAGCCCATCTCTTCGTTGATTTCGTCGACGTGGGCCCGGCCCAGGGCTTCGCAGGTACGCTCGTCGATCTTGTGGATCTCCTCGACGATCTCCTCGTCGTACTCGTCTACGATCTCGCCCACGATCTCTTCGAGCACGTCTTCGATGGTCACCAACCCGGAGACGCCACCGTATTCGTCGAGCACCACGGCGATGTGATTTCGCGTCTGCTGAAATACCTGCAACAGGTCGGCCACCGGCTTCGACTCCGGCACGAAATAAGGCTTGCGCAGCAGCTCGCGCAGCGGCGGCGGAGGTTGCACCGAGCCGTTGGCCAAAAGCGGCAGCAGATCCTTGCTGTGCAGGATTCCGATGATGTCGTCACGGTTCTTGTCGTAGACGGGGATCCGTGTGTGCCCCAAGCGGATGATTTCCTTGAGCATCTCGTCCCAGGACAGCCCCACGTGCATAGTGTGAGTGTCCGTGCGCGGGGTCATGATCTCGGCCACGTCTGCGTCCCGCAGCTCGATGACCCCTTCGATCATCTCCCGAGCGTCTTCCTCCAGGAGACCTTCGCGATGCCCTTCGCTGACGATCGTGCGGATTTCTTCCTCGAAAGAGTCCTCGGTCGGGCGCGCCCGGACCTTGCCGGCGAGTCGGTGAAACACCGCGTCGACGACGTTCGCACACCAGGAGAGCGGAGCCATCAGTCCGCTGACCAGCCGCCAGATCCGCCAGGTGTGGAAAAGGAACGGACCGGACCAGAGGTTTGCGACGCTCCAGGGAATCCAGATTTTGACGGCGGAGATGGTCACGATCAACACCGCC
This sequence comes from Pirellulales bacterium, assembly GCA_040880125.1. GTDB lineage: Bacteria > Planctomycetota > Planctomycetia > Pirellulales > JBBDJB01 > JBBDJB01. Next base: position 25,129 of record JBBDJB010000059.1, read on the forward strand.
ACGCCCAGCAGCATCGTGCCCCAGGCTGCCTCAAAGTCCAGAAGCGGGGTCTCCAGAAACCAGATCGTGCCCACGACGACCACCGCCGCCACGGCCAGCGTGAGCAGATGCTCGACGTCCATCGCCACTCGCTCGTGCCGCCGCAGGATTTCGCCAAACCGATCCAGGGCGTTGCGACGCCGGCAGATCTCTTCCAATTCGAACCGCGAGAAGTCCCGCAGTGCTTTCGCTCCCACCGCGGTGAGCGTGATCACCAGCAGGCCGCCGAGCATCAGCCACAACAGGGCATCCGTTGCAATCACTGCGAAGAATCTCCTTCCGCCAAGTTCGGCAGGTGCGAACCCGTCGCCCCGCGCACGTCCTCATCATATCGCGGCACCACGCCAAAGGGTTGTAAAAACTCCCGCTCCGCGGCACGCATTCGCGCGGCCGCCTCGGGGGAGGCGTCGTCGTGACCTACCAGGTGCAGCATGCCGTGGACGACGTACAGCAGAAGCTCATTGGCAGCGGACCAGCCGAAGCAATCGGCTTGGGCTAACGCCATTTCGGCGCTGACCACGATCTGCCCCTCCAGCTCGCCCGGTCCCGATTCCAATACAAAACTCAATACATCGGTGGGGTAGTCGTGGGCGAGGTAGTTGCGGTTCAACTCGTGAATCTCGGCGTCGTCGACGACGGCGATGCTGACCGTGGCGGCTGTAATCCCGCTTTCGGAGAGGATTCTCTCCGCGGCGGTGCGCAGGCGGTCCTCATCCACTTCGAGGTGCGACTGCTGATTGTGGAAGGAGATGTCGAACACGGGTCTCTGCGATCAGGCCGTCTGTTGGTCCGGATATTTTACGCGACCGTGATAGACGGCCGTGAGCGACTTGATCAGGCTTTCGCGGATTACGTGAACTTCCTGAAGTGTCATGCCGCACTCGTCGAATTGGCCGTCGGTGAGGCGCTTTTGGGTGAGCTCGTGTACCAGGTTCTCGATGCGCGACGGCGTCGGCTCGACTAGCACACGGCTTGCGCTTTCGACCGCGTCGGCCAACATCAACACGCCAGCCTCCTTCGTCTGCGGCTTGGGGCCGGGATAGCGGAACGAGCTCTCGTCGACCTCGCTGCCGTCAGGGTCCAGTTCCTTCTGCTCGTTCGCACGGCGATAAAAGTACTCCACGAGCGTGGTGCCGTGATGTTGCTGGATGAAGTCGATGATCGGCTCGGGCAGATGGCTCTTGCGGGCCAGGTCGGCGCCGTCCTTGACATGGGCAATGATGACCAGCGTGCTCATGGCGGGAACGAGCGACTCGTGCCGATTATCGCCCCGGCTTTGATTTTCGATAAAGTAACCCGGCTTGAGCATCTTGCCGATGTCGTGGAAATACGCCCCGACACGGACGAGCAAACCGCGAGCGCCGATGGCTTCAGCCGCACTTTCGGCGAGCGACGCAACCGTGATGGAGTGGTTATACGTGCCGGGCGCCCGCCGCACCAGTTCCTGCAACAGAGGGTGAGCCGGATCCCCCAACTCCCGCAGGCTCAAATCGGTTTGAACTCCAAACATCCGCTCGATAAACGGCAATAGGCAGGTCATCAGCGCTCCGGCGATGACACCCCACAGCCCGAATCGAAGCGAATCCTGCACGAGCGAAGGATACATCTGACCGCCTTCCAGCACGCCTACGCCGATCGTCGTCAGCAGCGCCACCGCTCCGGCGCACATGCCCACGAACAACAGCTTCAGCCGGGTGCGGATGCGGCCCACCGACAGCACGGCCCCCACGTTGGCCGCCATCAAGATAACCGCGTCGCCCAGGTCGTGCCCCAGGGCCATCGTTATGATCAGCGTGACGGCGGCCGAGAGCAGCAGCGCCAGCTCGTGGTGATAGGCGATCGAGACGGTCATGGCGAAAAGCAGCAGCGGCACGAGCTCGGCCCGCCACGCATCCCGCGCCACCAGCATGCACACCGCCACGCTCAGTACGACCATCGACAGCATGGCGAACAGGCGGCTCAGCTTCGCGATCATCCTCGGTTCGCGGAAGTAAATGTAGAAGCCGCACAGCGTGTACAAAGCAACGTACATACCCAGAGCGGCCAGCGAACGGGCCGCTTTCGCCAGCAGCGACCGGTCCGCCACTACGTTCTGATATTCCAGCCACAACAGTTGGAGCGCGTCGCCTGCGAGCGGCTCGCCGGCCGGTGCGAGCATCTGTCCTTTGGCATAGACGGTCGTCTGCTCCGGCACCGCCATTGCCGCCTTTTCCTGCTCGATACGTGTGGCTCCCCGATCGAGCTTGAGCGTACTGGGAAGCCGCGGCTGCAGGTAGGCGTGGACGCGTTGGGCGACTTCAGGCGAATCGAAGTTCTGGGACAGCGCCGCCTTGATGGCCGACTCCGCATTGCTGATCATCACCGCGCTTACGGCAACTTCCGTAGGGTAACCCGAGCGATTTTTTGGCGTCTCGACGAATATCTTATCCAGGTTGCCGGTGTGGTCGTCGGGCAGCCGCTCCAGCAAGCCCCGCTGCTCGTAGGGTGCGAGGACTTCGGCGACAACTTTCATCGTCTTTTCCGCACCGTCGCCCGCCATTGCCGTGCGAAAGGTCTCAAACCACACCGCCCGCGTATCCGCGGGAACTTCCGGCTCTCCCTGCGGCTGCGGGCCTTGAAAAGCTTCCCAGACGCCCGGCTCCAGGTCGGAAAGCTGCTCGGCCTGCACAATCCGGTTGATCGCCAGCATCAATTCGGCGCGCAACTGTTCAAGCGGAGCCGGATCCTGCCGATAGACAACCAGCGCAAACTGCCGGGCTTCTTCTCGCTCCTGCTGCGTGCGCAGGGCATCGACTTGCTCGAACTGAACACGAGCCGTGACGTCGCGCGGAGGAATGTCCCCCTCGCGGAATGGAAACGGCGGTGCCCAGGCACTGGTGATCGCCCACAAAAAGACCGCGGCCAAAGCGCACAATGCTAGTCGCACCAGAACGTGCCGGCTCTGCAGGTAGCCCAGCATCCGCCCCAGCGCGCCGGGCGGCAGCGCCAACGTGGCGACGCGTTCGGAGCGCGTGCGTTTTTGATTCCCGTTATTCATAACTTGCAGCGCTACATTGCCGGCGGCTCGCTTCTGGGACGCTGGGGCGAAGCGACTCCCCTCCGCCGCGGACTGCTTGCATTGGCTCCTTGGGGAGCAGAAGCGTACCCGCCATTGGCGGAGCAGCCGTTAGCGCCGTTTCCCGGGCCCCTCCTCGTAAGCGTGCACAATCGCCTGTACCAACTGATGCCGCACGATGTCGCCCTTGTCCAATGTGACGTGACAGAAGCCCTTGATGCCCTTCAACCGCGTTAACGCATCCGACAGACCGCTGCGCGTATGGGGCGGAAGGTCGACTTGCGTGACGTCGCCGGAGACCACCACCTTCGATCCCAAACCCATTCGAGTGAGGAACATCTTCATTTGAGAGACTGTTGTATTCTGCGCTTCATCCAGAATGATGAACGAACGATTGAGCGTTCGCCCCCGCATATATGCCAGGGGAATGACCTCAATGACGTCTTCGGCCATGTACCGCTGAATCTGGTCATAGCTCAACATCTCGCGCAAGGCGTCGAGCAGCGGACGCAGATATGGATTGATCTTCGCTTGCAGGTCGCCCGGCAAGTACCCGAGACTTTCTCCCGCCTCGACGGCCGGCCGCACCAGCACAATCTTTTGAAATTGCTGCTGCTTAAATGCCTCCACGGCGGTGGCAACCGCGAGATATGTCTTGCCCGTGCCGGCGGGTCCCACACAAAACACCAGATCGTGTTCGCGGATCGCCTTGACGTACCGTGCTTGTCCGGAGGTGCGGGGGCGGACTTGTCGCCCCCCCTGCCGCACTTCAACCGCAGTGTCTTCCGGCGGAAGCTCCGTGCCGGTCACCCGTGAAATCGTTTCGGCCACCTGCTGCGAGTCCAGCGATCCGTCGCGGCTCAAGGTCTGCTTGAGCTGCTCCAGGATCTCAGTCGCCTGAGCGACCGCGGCGTCTTCGCCTTCAATGTGGATCACTCCGTCGCGGGTGGAGATACCCACCTGAACCGTCTCGCGGATTCTCCGCAGATGATGGTCCAGTGCACCGAACAGGGATACCAGTTCCTTCGGGTTTCCCACCGGTATGATTGCTTCGTTCATTCAGCCACTACGATGACGGCTAAGCCACCGCCGTGAGACCCTGAAATCAGTTACTTCACAACTATAGCGAACTGCCTGCGCCGGGCACTACCGCGGAGAGCCGCGTGTACACCGGAACTTGTTAACCACTAATACCTTAAGTCTAAACTCGGATCCCGATTGGGCAAGGGGATACCCACTCCACCCAATCGGCCAAGGCAAAGTCGGGCCGAAGCGTGAAGATGGTCCGAACTCAAATCCTCCGGCTGCTGCTAGCCGGTCCTGCCCACGCTATGGCCCAACCATCCGCGATATCCAGCATAAATAGGCCACCGGGGACGCCAACAGGAGCGAATCGAGAATGTCCAGCACCCCGCCCATTCCGGGAAGCCAGGTGCTGGAGTCCTTGTGGCCGGAGTCGCGTTTCAGCAGGCTCTCGGCCAGATCGCCGATCAGGCCGGCGACAGCCAGCAAGACGCCATAAGCCACCCAGGCTGCTCCACCGCCGCGTCCCACGTCGTTCAGCGAGAAAGCGGGGCCGACCCACGTGAAAAGCAGGCAGGACGTCAGCACGGCGGTGACGATGCCTCCGGCGACGCCTTCCCAGGTCTTGCCGGGGCTGATGCGGGGCGCGAACTTGTGCCGGCCGATCATCCGCCCCACGAAGTATGCGCCCGTGTCGGACATCTTCACCACTGCAATCATCGACAACAGGGCGAAAAGTCCCCATTCGGGGCTGATCACCTGCCGCAAGTAGATCATCCACGACAACGAGACGCCGATGTAGACGATCGCCAACATACTCAGAGCCAGCGACTCAGCAGCGTGCCCCGGCGTGCGGTAGGCCGACAACTGCACGACCACGGCCAGCAGTAGTCCAATCGTCAGGCCCACCAGCGGCCAACCGATCGGACCGACGTGCCACGCAGGGGTACCTTCCAGCACAAGAGGAATGCCCGCCGCCCCTACTGTCAATAGCACGCCTCCGATGACCACGGCACGAGGAGGACATGCGGGCTTGCCGGACCACATCGAAAGCAGTTCGCCCGCGCAAGCCACTGCCAGCAAAAGTGCGCAACCAAACAGCACGCTTCCCGCCGGCTCGACGGCGGCATCCCACCACACCAAAGCGACCAGCGCTGTTACCAGCACCGAACCGATGATCAATCGCCAGGCTAGCACTCGAAGTCGATCTCTTGAAGGTGACCGTAGGAAGTGTCTTGAATCGTTCGCATAGGCGCTTTCGAGTGTGCGATTCTAGAAACCCCCCACTCTGCGGAGGCCGCTATCCGGTTAGAGCCCACCGAATCGCCTCTCTCGGGCGGCGTAGTCTCGCAATGCCTGATGCAGATCGTCGATTTGAAATTCCGGCCAACAATGCTGGGTCACCCAGATTTCACAGTAGCTGATCTGCCACAGCAAAAAGTTGCTGAGCCGTAGCTCGCCTGCCGTACGAATCAACAAGTCGGGATCAGACATGCCTGCCGTATAAAGGTGATCGCTGATCGTCTGCTCGGTGATGTCGGACCAGTCGATCTGAGCCGACTGGACTTCGTCAGCAATAGCGCGAATGGCATCGAGAAGCTCCGCCCGACCGCCGTAGTTGACCGCCAGGCAGAGCCGCATGCCGTGGTTGTCCTCGCACATCTCAACGGTCTTGTCCATCTCGCGAAGCACGCCGTCGGTGATTCCCTCGCGACGCCCGATGACGCTCACGCGGAGGTCGTTCTCCATGAGTGTCGAACGCTCTTCGATCAGGTACTGCTCCAAGAGGTGCATCAAGAAGTCGAGCTCACGTCGCGGTCGCTTCCAGTTCTCGCTCGAAAGGCAGTAGAGCGTGAGCTGGTCGATGCCCAGTCGCGAGCATTCCTCCGTAATGCGGCGCACGCTGGCGACGCCGTGCCGATGGCCTTCGATCCGCGGAAGATTTTGCCGCTCCGCCCAGCGGCCGTTGCCGTCCATAATCACGGCGACGTGGCCGGGGAGTTTCTCCGGTGCGATGCCCAAAGGCTGCGGATTTGCCATTGTCGCACGCTTGACCAAAAGTCGTCTCTCCCTGCCCAACGCCGCGTGGGGGGCAGCCGCGTCGATTCATAAGTTTTCGAAGCTCGCTGCGGGACGAATCGCACAGAGCCCCAAGTCCGCCTATCCGCGGCCACCGGAGCTTGCGGCCGACGCCCTCTTGTTTGGAAAAACCAATCTGCCGACCGGCTCGCCTGGCACGCTTACTTCGACGTGAAAATCGTTTGCCCGCGCTCCGGCCCGACGGATACGATTTCGACCGGACAGCCGATCAGTTCACTCAGTCGATCGAGGTAGCCGCGCGCGGCCTCGGGGAGCTCTTCGAGCGATCGCACGCCACGAACATCCTGCTGCCAACCCGGCACCGTCTCGTACACGGGCCGCGCATCACGAAGTCGGTCGACGTGGCTGGGGAACGAGGTTATACGCTGGCCGTCGATCTCGTAAGCCGTGCAGATCTTAATCTCCTCCAATTCGCTCAACACGTCCAGAAGCATTACTGCCAGGGTGTCGGCTCCACTCAGCCGGGCCGTATAACGTGCGGCCACCGCGTCGAACCAGCCGCAGCGCCTGGGACGCCGTGTTACGGTCCCATACTCATTGCCCAGGTCGCGCAGGTGCTGGCCGGTCTCGTTGTCCTGTTCAGTGGGAAAGGGCCCGCCGCCGACCCGAGTGCAGTAGGCCTTGACGATGCCGATCACGCGATTGATATACCGGCTGGGCACACCCGATCCGCTCGACACGCCCACACCTGAACTGTTACTGCTGGTGACAAACGGGTACGTTCCGTGATCCACGTCGAGCAGCGCGCCCTGCGCACCCTCGAACAAGATTCGCTGTCCCGCTTCGGCGGCATCGAGTAAAAACTCCGTGGTGTCGACCACGTACCTCGACATCCGCTCGGCGTACTCGCTGTACTGCCGGTAGATGGCTTCCGCATCGAACGTGGGGCCGCCGTTTTCGCCTACGCCCGTCAACAGGCGCTGCTTGATCGCTGCCACGTGCTCGATCTGGGCACGAAAACCAGGGCGGTACATGTCCCCCAGCCGGATGGCGTGCGAGCGGCTGACCTTGTCGGCATAACACGGACCGATGCCGCGCTGAGTGGTGCCGATGTTCTCGCCGCCGGCACAGCTCGTATCCAGCGATCGATCCTCGGCAAAATGCCACGGAAAGATCACGTGCGCGCGGTCGCTCAGCAGCAACTTGCCGGTATCTTGCAGCCCACGGGCCGCCAGTCCGTCAATCTCTTCCAGCAGCTTTTCCGGGTTGATGACGACGCCGCCGGTGATGACGCACGTGACGCCCGGAGTGAGAATGCCACTGGGCAGCAGCGAGAGCTTATACGTCTGGTCGCCCGCCACGACAGTGTGCCCGGCGTTTGCGCCACCCTGGTAGCGGACCACGACGTCGTGATCGAGGGTGAGCAAGTCGACGATCTTGCCCTTCGCCTCGTCGCCCCATTGCAATCCGATGACACAAGTTCCTGGCACGCCTTCAACCTTTCCTGCAATGCCCCGGGGCAGCAGCCCCGGAATCGGGCAGCCAACAGCCCAAACTACGCAGTGTAGGCCGCTGGCGGCGAGGCGGTCAAGTATGTAGCCCGGCACCTTCAAAGCAGCGACCACGCTTTGGTTCTGCGTCGAGAGTAGTGAGCGATCGCTCTGTCAGTATGATGCTGCAGGCCGCGTTAATTGACACCGGCCCGCCGGTTGGCTGTACTCGGCTTGGTTAAACTCGCGAGGCCAACGCCAACAGCGTTGCGGCGCAAGCGGCGGAATGTATTCAGGTCGATGACCAACGGAGTAAACGACATGTCTAGGCGTAACAGCCTGTTGAAAAACGCCGTCGTGGCGTTTTTCAACCTCGCCAAGTTCGGAGCAAAGCTCCTCACGGCTCGCAAAATAACGACTCACGTCGTCATTTTGGCATTACTTCCGTGTGATGCACCAGCCTGTTGCAAAATTCAACAGGCTGGTAACGGCGGCACACGTGCAATGCGGCGGCTGCTGCTTGTCGTGGTGGCGAGCTTTGCAGTACTGGCGATCCTCCGGCGCGAGGCTCGGTCGCAGGAACTTGCCCCGCTCCAATACCAACATCCCGGCCTGGTCGTTGACCTGGGCGTCGGGCTCTGGGCCTGGCCGCTGCCAATGGACTACGACGGCGACGGTGACCTAGACCTGGTCGTCTCGTGTCCCGACAAGCCGCGCAACGGCACTTGGCTATTCGAGAACCCCCACGGGAACGTGCCGATGCCGGTCTTCAAGCCGCCGGTGCGGCTGGGGCCCGGCTACACGAACGTCCGACCGTCGTACGTCGGCAATGACGCTCGCATCCTCACACCTGGCCAGGAGCTTGTTGGCTATCGCACGCAAAAGTTCGGCGAGAAGTCGCCTCTTGGTCCTCCCAGCAACATTCACGGCGCAGCGGGGCGAGTTCGGGCGAATCAATGGAGCCTGGTGGATTGGGACGGCGACGATGCCCTCGATCTGGTGATCGGCGTGGGCGACTGGACCGAGTACGGCTGGGACGACGCCTTCGACGAGAACGGGAACTGGACCCGTGGCCCGCTGCACGGGTACGTCTATTGGCTTCGCAATCAGCAGACCACCGATGAGCCTGAATACACTTCGCCACAGCAATTAACCGCCGGGGACGAGCCGGTCGACGTTTACGGGATGCCCTCCCCGTGCATCGCTGATTTCGATAGCGACGGAGACCTCGACTTGCTATGCGGCGAGTTTCTCGACGGCTTCACCTACTTTCAGAACACCGGCAACCGCACCGATGCACGCCTGGCACCGGAGCGGCGGCTCGTGGCTCCCAATGGACAACCGCTGCACATGGACCTGCAGATGATCGTGCCGGTGGCGCTCGATTGGGACCGCGACGGAGATGTGGACCTGATCGTGGGCGATGAGGACGGCCGCGTCGCATTTGTGGAACACACCGGAAGGGTCTCCGACGGGCTGCCGATCTTCCACGCCCCGCGGTACTTCCAGCAACATGCCGACGAGGTCAAGTTCGGCGCCCTGGTCACGCCCTTTAGTTTCGATTGGGACGGCGACGGCGACGAAGACCTGCTGTGCGGCAATACGGCCGGGTACATCGGCCTGATTGAAAACCTCGACGGCGGCAATCCTCCGCGTTGGGCTGCGCCGGTCCGGCTGACGGTCGACGAAGAGCCGATCCGCATCCAAGCGGGCAAGAATGGATCGATCCAAGGCCCCTGCGAGGCGAAGTGGGGCTACTCCACGTTGTCGGTCGCCGACTGGGACGCCGACGGACTGTCCGACCTGGTGGTCAATTCGATCTGGGGCCGCGTCGAGTGGTATCGCAACATTGGCACTCGGCAGCAGCCCCGGCTGGCCAAAGCGCAGCACGTCCGCGTCAACTGGCCCGGGACGCCGCCCAAGCCGGCCTGGAATTGGTGGGACCCAAAGCCCGACGAGCTGGCTACGCAGTGGCGCACCACGCCGCTGGCCACCGATTGGAACGCTGACGGGTTGTGTGACCTGGTAATGCTCGACCACGAGGGCTACCTCGCCCTCTTCGAGCGGACGCGGCAGGGAGCGAGGCTCGTGCTTCAACCGGGCCAGCGACTCTTGGTCGATGAAGCACTTCAGCCGATACGGCTGAACGACGGCTACGCCGGCAAGAGCGGCCGCCGCAAGTTGGCGCTGGCGGACTGGGACGGCGACGGCCGAGTGGACCTGCTCGTCAACGGCAAGAATGCCGACTGGTGGCGCAATGTGCGCTCGCTCAAGGACGGCCGCACCGTGCTGCGATCGATGGGCCCTTTGGCCGAGCAGGAGCTTGCCGGCCACACGACCAGCCCCACTACTGTCGATTGGGACCGTAACGGGGTGCCGGATTTGCTCATCGGTGCCGAGGATGGTTACCTTTATTACATGCGAAACCCGCGTACCGAATCCGGAGTAACTCAGCGAAAGTAGCGTCTGCGTCGCCTTCCTCATTTCAACCCGTCGCGAGTCACACCATGCATCACCAACTATCCGGCCGGAACGGTCGCTACGCTTGGGGCGCCTTTATATCGCTGGCAATCACCAGTTGCTTCGCGCCGAATCCAGCGGTCGCGCAGGAGAGCAGCCTGTCCGATCAGCCGGGATTGATCTCGTCGCAGTTCATCTACGAGGAGGCGCCCTTCCCGCAGTGTCATGCCTCGACCATCGCCGAGACGCCGCAGGGGCTGGTGGCCGCCTGGTTTGGCGGCACGCATGAAAAGCACTCGGACGTCGGCATTTGGGTCTCGCGACATGTCGACGGGCAGTGGACTGCGCCGGTCGAAGTCGCCAATGGCGTGCAGCACGCCGACAATCGCCACCCGTGCTGGAATCCGGTCTTGTACTACATGCCCGACGACCGGCTGCACCTGTTCTACAAGGTCGGCCCGAGCCCGAGCGATTGGTGGGGCATGTTGACCACCTCGCGTGACGGCGAGCGTTGGAGTTGGCCGCGTCGGCTGCCCGAGGACATCCTCGGCCCGGTGAAGAACAAGCCGGTGCTGTTGGAGGACGGCACTCTGGTTTGCCCCTCCAGCACGGAGCACGACGGTTGGCGGGTTCACTTTGAACTCACCGACGACGTGCGCGGCACATGGAAGCGCATTGGCCCGGTCAACGACGGCGCAGAGTTCGGCGCGATCCAGCCGACGATTCTTCAGCACGGTGGCGGCAAACTGCAGGCCCTGTGTCGGAGCCAGCAGGGTCGCATTACTCAGACTTGGTCCGAGGACGGCGGGCAAACTTGGGGGCCGATGACCGCGACCGATCTGCCCAACCCCAATGCCGGCATCGATGCGGTGACGCTGGCCGACCGGCGGCATTTACTCGTCTACAACCACACTCTGCGCGGCCGCAGCCCGCTGAACGTGGCGATTTCCACCGACGGCCGACAGTGGCAGAGCGCATTGGTGCTGGAAAACGAGCCGGGTGAGTACTCCTATCCGGCGGTCATTCAGGCCGACGACGGCCGGGTCCATGTCACCTATACATGGAAACGCCGCCGCATCAAGCACGCCGTGATTGATCCGGAGCGACTTGAGCCTCGCGAGCTCTCCGGCGACCGCCAGCAGTGAACGCCCCGCTTCATCGCTTCGGACGCACAAAGCGTCCCGGGAAACGTCGAGCAGCCGGCGCCGCGACGTGACCCAGGCGAAAGGCATTCCAGATGCTGCACGCTTCCGCCGGCAAGGTTATACTGGATGGTCTCACCACGCGTGCCGCCGACCGGTGGTCGGCGACGTCTCACATACAACCCGATACTCTCCCCATATCGACGAGTTGTCCCATGCTCAAGCCTCTGAGTCCGGTCCTACTGATGCGCTGCCTGCTGCTGTGCCTTCCGCTATCGTTTGCTGCGTCGGCAACCGCGGCCGAGGCGGGCGTGCCCGAGTGGATTTGGGCCACGCGCCCTGCGCAGCCAAACCAGACGGCCTTGTTCCGCAAGACGTTCGACGTCACCGCGCCGGTCAAGTCGGCACGGCTGGTGATCTCGTGCGACAATGAACTGGTGGCTTTTCTCAACGGCCGACGCGTGGCACGCAGCGACCAATGGCAGCAGCCGGTCGGAGTTAACGTGGGCCAGCGCCTTCGCGAAGGTGAAAATGTCCTGGTGGTGCGCGGGGCAAACGACGCCAGCAATACCGCCGGATTGCTGGCCGTGTTGACTCTCGAGCTTGAAGACGGCCAGACGCAGACGGTCGTCACCGATGCAACCTGGAAGGCGACAGCCGAGGCAGACCGCGGCTGGCAACGCGCCGGTTTCGACGACTCCGGCTGGAGTAGCGCCGTCGCACTGGGCAAGCTCGGCGCGGCCCCGTGGGGCGCACTCGCACTGGACGGCTCGCCTCCGCCCGGCGAGCAGGCGACGTCCACGTCCGATATTCAGACCCTGGATGGGTTTCGCGTAGAGCTCCTGTATTCTGTCCCGAAAGATGATCAGGGCTCGTGGGTCTCGATGACACCCGACTCGAAAGGGCGGCTCATCTGCAGCGATCAGTACGGCGGGCTGTTCCGCATTACCCCGGGCGCAGACCAGGCGTCGACGCGCGTCGAACCGCTCTCGGTCGAGATCGGACAATCGCAGGGCATGCTCTTCGTCGGCGATGATCTTTACGTGACGGTCAATGGCGACGCCGCCGAGGGAAGCGGCTTCTACCGCGTCCGTGATACCGACGGCGACGACCAGTTCGACGAGGTCAAGCTGCTCAAGCGGTTGCGAGGCGGCGGTGAGCACGGGCCGCATGCGATCCGACAAGGTCCGGACGGCGCGCTGTACGTCATCGCCGGCAATCACACGCAGCCCCCCGATGCGCTCGCGGACGACTCACCGCACCGTAACTTCGCCGAGGATCTGCTGCTGAAGCGTAATCCCGACGGCGGTGGGCATGCCACAGGCATTATGGCTCCCGCCGGGTGGATCGCCCGCACCGACGCAGAAGGCGAGTCGTGGGAGCTGTTCTGCGCCGGATTTCGCAATCCCTACGACATGGATTTCAACATGGACGGGGAGCTGTTCACCTACGACGCCGATATGGAGTGGGACACTGGGGCTCCGTGGTATCGCCCGACGCGAATCAATCACGCCGTCTCCGGCGGCGAGTTCGGCTGGCGATACGGCACCGGCAAATGGCCGGAGTACTATGCCGACAGCCTGGGTGCGGTGGTGGATATTGGCCTCGGCTCGCCCACGGGAATCGCCTTTGGGACCGGCGCAAAGTTTCCGGCGCGGTATCAGCGGGCGCTATTCATTCTCGACTGGACTTATGGAAAGATTTACGCCGTACACCTGCGGCCGGACGGAGCTAGCTATACCGGAAGTTTTGAAACGCTCGTCGCAGGCCGTCCCCTGCCGGTGACCGACGTGGCGATCAATCCGGCCGACGGCGCCCTGTACTTCACGATCGGCGGACGGCGGACGCAGTCGGGGCTGTACCGTGTCACCTACACCGGCAGCGAGCCGACCGACGCGGCCGGTCCCGTCGAGGACGAAGCGGCGTCACAGGCCCGAGCGCTGCGGCACAACCTGGAGTCGTTTCACGGGCGCACTGATCCGGCAGCCGTCGAGACGGCCTGGCCGCACCTGAACAGCACCGACCGCTACATTCGCTATGCGGCTCGCATTGCCGTCGAGCATCAGCCGGTGGATTCGTGGCAAGAGAAGGCGCTGGCCGAAACGCGCACCATCGCGTCCACCCAGGCGCTGTTGGCGCTGACTCGGTGCGGCCCGGAGTCGCTTCAATCCGAGGTGCTGGCGAAGCTCAACGGTCTGCCGCTGACGCGGATGAATGAGCAGCAGACGCTCGAGGCGCTGCGTGCGTATCAACTGGCGTTCATCCGTATGGGCGGGAAGACGTCCGCGGACGTGACGTCCGTCGTGGAAAAGCTTAACCCGCTGTATCCCGGGGAGAGCCTGCTGGTCAATCGCGAGTTGTGCCGGATGCTGGTCTACCTCGAAGCGCCCGCCGTGATCGAGCGATCGCTGCAGATGCTGCAAGACGCCCGCACGCAGCAGGACCAGATGTTCTACGTCTTCGTGCTACGAAACCTGAGCGAAGGCTGGACGCTCGACCAGCGGCGGGCGTTCTTCAGTTGGCTCAACCTGGCCGAGGAGAAGTACCAGGGCGGCAACAGCTTTACGAAGTTTGTCCAGCAGATCCGCCGCGACGCCTTGGAGACGATGCCTGACGAACAGCGGCAGGCACTGGAGGAAGTGATCGAGGGCCGCAGCAGCGTGGAAGTCGTACAACTGGAGACGACGCGGCAGTACGTCCACAACTGGCAGATGGAGGATCTCGCTCCGCTGCTCGACCAGGTAGAGACCGGTCGTTCCTTCGAACGAGGTAAGCTCGCGTACGACGCGGCTCAGTGCGGCAAGTGCCACCGCTTTGCTGGCGACGGGGGCGCGACCGGGCCGGACATCACCGGAGTTGGCAATCGCTTCAGTCCGGAGTATTTGCTCGAAGCGCTGATCGTGCCCGAGAAGGTTATTTCCGATCAGTATCAAAACACGGTCCTGGCGACCGGCGACGGTGAGGTGATCGTGGGACGGATCATTGAGGAAAATGACGATGTAATCCGAATTCGCACCAGCCCATTCGCCACCGAGCTGACCGAGATCCGCAAAGATAACATCGAGCAGCGGCAGCCGGCCAGCAGCTCAGAGATGCCCACCGGGCTGATCAACGTACTGACGCAGGAGGAGATCCTCGACATGATCGCGTATCTCCGTTCCGGCGGGAATCCGCAGGACATGGGCAACTGAGCGGCGCCCTTCGCCCGACACTTCCAAACAGGCAATCGCTGATGGCACGTCAGACGCGCAACGCGGCGGCCTGGACGCTGCTGGTCGGTTGCGCGCTGTTCTGCCTGACGGTGCTAGCGGCGAATCTCTGCCACGGCCAGGAAGTCGACGAGTCGAAGGGCGCGTTTGAGCCGCAGTACGCGCCGGGTCTAGTCGCCGGCTATCGAGACGCTGCCGGCGGCACAGCACGGCGGGTCGACCCACAGATTGCGTTCACGTGGCGGCAATCGCACCCCGACCAGCGGCTTTCGGCCGGTCCCTTCCACGTGCGCTGGGCGGGCCTGCTGCACACGCAGATGCCAGGCGAGTACATTCTACGCGCCCACGTCTCGGGGCGCGTCACAATCACAGTCGCCGGCGAGCGTGTGATCGACGGCACGCAGGAGGAAACTGGCTGGATTGCAACGGCGCCGCTCCACCTGGATTTCGGCTATCACCCGCTGGAAGTCGAATTTGAAGCGATCGGCGATTCGCCCCGGTTGGGGCTCTTCTGGACAGGGCCGCGGTTTTCGCTGGAGCCGATCACGGCACGATGGCTGATGCACGATCCGGCCCAGGCGCCACCCGCGGACTTCGAGGCCGGTCGCGAACTGGTCCGCGCCCTCCGCTGTGGAGCCTGTCACGAACTGTCCACCGGTGCCGAGCCACTTCCCGCGGCGGCGCTCGAACGGCTGTCGGGCAATATCTCCGCCGCCTGGCTGCATCGTTGGCTCACCAAAAGCGCGGTCACCAAACCGGAAGGATCGAATCGGGCGATGCGCCGGATGCCGCACTTCGCTTTAAGCGATCGTGACGCCGCGGCTATCACGGCCTACTTGCTGCAGGCTTCGGCCGATCCGGGTGACGATGACGGGCGGGACGCGAACGAGATTAGTTCGCCTGGTGGCAATCGCCGCCGCGGCGAGCGACTCCTGGTCACGATCGGCTGCCTGGCCTGCCACACCGACGGTGAGTTGGGCAGTAGCGGTCTGTTCGGCGGTGGCGACCTCAGCGACGTCGCCGCCAAGCGGCCGGCTAACTTTTTCGCGCGGTGGCTATCCAATCCGTCGCAGATCAACTCTGACCACCGCATGCCGGTCTTCCGCCTCAGTGACAAGGAGCGGAACGATCTGGCGGCGTATCTGGTGACGCGCATGCCGGCGCGCCAAGCCGATCGCCCCACTGCTCCGGCGGCCTCAGCCACTGACAAGCTGCTCGCCGACGGCCGGCGACTGGTCGCGGAGCATCGTTGCGGAGCATGTCATCGACTTCCGTCCGATGCTCCTCCGCCGACAACCGCTCAATTGAAGCCCCTCAACGCAAACTCCGATTTTTACGCGAGCTGCCTGGGCGATCCGCACGAGCAGTCCGGTCGGCCGGGTTACGCTCTGGCGGGTACGCAGCGCTCTGCAATTGAGCGATACCTCCGCGAAGCGGCTTCCGGCGCTCCGAAGCGTCCGACACTACGCGATGGCCGCGCGATCCTGGCGGAGCACAACTGTCTGGCGTGTCACGCCCGGGGATCGGCGGGAGGGCTCGCCGAGCAATTGCCCGACGTCGCCCAAGCTTACCCCGAACTGTCGCCGCGACTGCCGACGCTTTCGCCTCCACCGCTCGATAGCGTGGGCGACAAGATGCACGAGGCGGCGCTGGCGGCGGCTATCACCGGCGAGCAGGACCCGCTTCGCCCCTGGCTGGCGGTGCGGATGCCGAAGTTCGACCTGTCGTCCGAGGAGGTCAAGGCCGTTTCGCAATTCTTCATTGATGTTGACCGCATCCCCGCACATCTGGCGATTGCACCACGCGAGGCGACTTCGGACGTGCTTTCGGTCGGCCCGCGGCTGGTGACGTCCGAAGGCTTTGGCTGCACGAGCTGTCACCAGATCGGCAGCAGCAAGCCGGTGGACGTCCAGCCAGGGGCTGACGGGCCAGACCTATCGATGCTCAGCGAGCGGATTCGCCGGCCGTGGTTCGACCGCTGGGTCCGCGATCCGGCCCGCATTGTGCCGCGAATGGAAATGCCCGCGGTGCAGATCGCCGTCGAGGGCGTGCTGGAGAACGATCTATCGCTGCAACTTGCCGGCGTGTGGCGCGTGCTTAACGAGCCGGGCTTCGAGCCGCCGGCCCCCGGAGCGATTCGCACGCTGCGCCGCCGCAATCTGTCGCACGCAGACGAACCGGCCGCCCTGCTGCTCGACAACGTGGAGCTGGGCGAGAAGACGTTCGTCAAGCCGGTTGTGGTGGCGCTCCCCAACCGGCACAACGTGCTGTTCGATTTAGAAACGCAGCGGCTGACCGGCTGGTGGCTGGGTGACGCCGCCAAACAACACACGCGGGCGAAGTATTGGTATTGGCAGGCCGCGGGAACACCGCTGGCCTCTTTCGATCGCGACGGTAGCGAGCTAGCGCTGATGGGGGGCGATACCCTCTTCACGCCGCAGTTGAACTCGGCCCTTCCGCCGGAGTTGGACGCCTGGGAACTGATCCCCGGCGGCGTTCGCTGGAGCCGGCGATTAAGCTTCCGATCGAATGCGGCGGGTGAGGTGGCGAAAATCACCGCCGTCACCGCAGTCGAGACGTACACAGCCTTGCCCTCATCTCACGTCGCGGAATCAAGCGGCTTTCGCCGGCATGTTCGCATCACTGGAGTTCCGTCTCCTATGGCGGTCGTGCTGTTTCCGCTTCCAGCGGGCGCCGAAGTTGACTCCACCGGGCGAATTGCCTCCTCCATCCCACCGGGCAGGTGGCAGTTACAGATGATCAGCGACGACGTGCGCTTCAACACCGAGCTAGTCGGTCGTGTCACGATTCCACGTAAACCCGATGGCACGGCCGAGGTCACGCTCCAGTACACAACCCGCTGGCCGGTGGACCGCTTCGTCAATGAGCCGCCGGAATTGCCGCCGCGGCCGGCGAAGATGCTGGAGCTGGCACCAGGTTTTGAGACGACCCGGCTGCCGCTGCGTTCGGAGATTATGCCTACCGGCTTGGCTTGGCGTCGGGACGGAAAACTGGTTGTCGCTTCACTCAAGGGCCGCATTTGGCTGGCGGACGACAGTGACGGCGACGAGCTGGAGGATCGATTGACGCTCGTCGCCGACGGCTTCTCCGCACCGTACGGCGTGAACACTACGCGGCTGCCGGATGGCCCGGAGGCGATCGACGTGGTCGATAAGTCGGCCCTGACGCGGTTGTACGACGACGACGGCGACGAGGCGGCCGATCGGGCGGAGACGCTCGTGGCCGGCTGGGGGCATTCGGAGGACTACCATGGCTGGATCGCAGGTCTGCCTCGTGACGACGCCGGCAATTACTTCGTGGCGGTCTCGCAGCGCGGCGGCCCGACGGACCATCTGCGGGGCCGCATCCTGAGGCTCGCGCCACGCGCGCCGATGCCGGACATTCCACGCCGGTACAGTATCGAAACTCTCAGCGTCGGCTCCCGCTTTCCGCTGGGCATCGCCCGCAATGCTCGCGGAGAGTTGTTCGTCTCCGATAACCAGGGCAACTACACGCCGTTCAACGAGATCAATCACGTCGAGCAAGGCGACCATTTTGGCTTCTTGGCTCCGCAGGACTCCCGCGAGCAAAATGTGCTGCCGAAGAAGGGGCCGGCGGTGGCGATCCCGCATCCGTGGACCCGCAGCGTCAACGGCATTAGTTTTCTAGATACTCCGCCCGCGGTGCGGGAGAAGCTCGGTCGCGATCTGTTCGGTCCGTTTGAGGGCCACTTGGTCGGGTGCGACTACGATCCCCGGCGGCTTGTGCGGATCAGCCTGCAACAGGTCGACGGCCGGTACCAGGGGGCCGTGTATCCGATGAGCTTGCCGCCGTCGGAGGACGAAGACGCCATGCTTGGCCCAATCGTCTGCCACGTCGCGCCCGACGGCGATCTGTACATCGGCGGCATTCGAGACAGCGCCTGGGGCGCCGGCCGCAATACGGGCGAGTTGCTTCGGCTCCGAATCCAAGACTTGCCGCCGGGCATCGCCGAGGTGCGCAGCGAAAGCGGCGGGCTGGTTGTCGAATTCACCCAGCCGCTCGAGGCGGCACGGTGGAGAGACCGCGACGCCTATTCGCTGGAGTCGTTCCGGCGGATCCCCACTCCGGCCTACGGCGGGGACGACGTCGATCGCCGGCGCGAGTCGATCCAATCGATTGACACTGCGCCGGATGGCCGACAGGTGAAGCTCACCCTCGAGTCGATGCAGCCAGGCCGCGTCTATGAGCTCCGCGTGACGGGCCTCTCCGGGGAAGGGGAGCAGTTCTTTCCCGACCAGGCGTATTTCACCTATGGCCCGATCCCGCAGTGACGCTGCGCCGCGTCAGCCGACCAGTTCGCGGAGCGCCTGTGACAGGTACTCCACGTGGCGCCGGGTGTTGTAGAGGTGACACGAGATGCGGACGAAACGCCGCCCGGCGAACTGAATGATCGGCGCCTCGATCCGGTAGCGGTGCCACAGCGCGTCGCGCAGCGGTAGTGGCTCTCCCGGCGGAAGCTCGGCACACACCATCATCCCGTACCACCGCCGGTGATCCGCCAGCGGTGGGTATCCGCTCCACTGGTCGATCAAGTCGGCGCCGTAGGAGGCCAGAAAGTGCCCTCGCTCGCCGAGGGCTTCCACGCCGACCGACTCCACCAGGTCGATCGTCGGCGGAAGCGCTGCCAGGGCGGCGAAGTCGCGGGTTCCGGTCCAGAGGAACTCGTCCTGCCACGAACGCGGCGCATCCGGTTCGAGGCGACCCCAGCTCAGGTTGAGCGGTTCCATCCCAGCTTGCCGGCGCGGGTGGACGTACAAGAACCCCGAGCCCAGCGGTCCGCTGAGCCACTTGTGACAACTGGCCGTGTAAAAATCGCATTCCAGGCGGTCCAGTTCCAGCGGCAATTGTCCGACGGCGTGCGGTCCATCAATGCAGACCGCCACGTCACGCTGCCGGCAGGAACGGCAGATCTCGCGAGCCGGCAGATGAAGCGCCGTCGGCGAAGTCACGTGGCTGAACACGACCAGCTTTGTGCGATCGGTAATTGCCGAGGTGATCGCCTCGACCACTTGCTGCGGGTCCTGCGGCGGAAACGGCAACTCGACCGTTCGCACCGTCGCACCTGCTCTCCGCGCTGCTCGATCCCATATGCGGCGGACCGCACCGTATTCGTGATCGGTTAACAGCACCTCGTCGCCGGGCACTAAGGAAAAGCTGCTGGCCACCGTGTTCATGGCGAAGGTGGCGTTCTCTACCAACACGAGATTATCCGCGGCGGTGCGGACGAATCCGGCCAGACGCGCGATCGATTCACGCAGCGCGTCCTCGCGCTGCCGCACCAGCACGTCCATCGGCTGCTCGTCCAGGCGATCGAGCCAGTCGTGGCGGGCTTGCCGCACGGCCAGGGCAGGCGGTCCGAACGACCCGTGATTCAGGTACGTCGTGTCTGAACGAATCGACCATCGCGCGGCCCAGTCTTGCCAGTTGCGATCGTCTGCGTCGGGGGCTGCCACGTTCATCGGTGTATCAACCATGGCGAAGAATCGTCTGGCGAGGAGTTGGTGCCGCTGCCGGGCCGCTCCCGCAGCGCCGCCACGAATGGAGAAGTCACCGGTGAGGCCGGAAAGGTTCGCTCAACGCGTCTCTTTGAGCGCTCCGACCAGGTCCAACAGCGCCTGCTTGCCATCGCCGAAAAGCATCAGGCAATTGTCGGCCGCGAATAGCGGATTGGGAATGCCGGCAAACCCTGGGCTGAGACTTCGCTTGATGACGACCACCGTGTTCGCCTTCCCAACTTCAAGAATCGGCATGCCCGCGATGGGACTGGTCGGGTCCGTGTTGGCCACGGGGTTCACCACGTCGTTCGCCCCGATGACGATTGCCACGTCGCACTGGGCGAACGTTGGGTTGATCTCGTCCATTTCCTTGAGCTTGTCGTACGGAACGTCGGCCTCGGCCAGCAGCACGTTCATATGCCCGGGCATTCGGCCGGCCACTGGATGGATCGCGTACTCCACCTCCGTGCCGCGCTGTTCGAGAATGGTCGCCAGATCGCGCACCGTATGCTGTGCTTGGGCCACGGCTAGACCGTAGCCCGGCACCACAACGACGCGTCGCACGCCGTCGAGCAGCATGGCGACCTCGTCCGCCGTCGTGCTCTTGATTTTGCCCGCGTAGACCTCGTCCTGGTCGGCCACCGTACCGCCGCCATCCATCACCCCGAACAGCACATTGGTGAGCGAGCGGTTCATCGCCCGGCACATGATCTGGGTGAGGATCAAACCCGACGCCCCCACTAGCGAACCGGCGACGATCAGCACGTTGTTGCCGATGACAAACCCGGTGGCGGCCGCGGCCAAGCCCGAGTACGAATTGAGTAGCGCGATCACCACCGGCATGTCCGCCCCCCCGATCGGCAACACGAGCATGATGCCCAGGGCGAGCGAGACCAAAACCAGCAGAGCGTAAGCCCACGGCTGCTCGGCGCCGATCATCCACCATGCGAGCAGCAGCGCGAACATCACAAGCGCGACGTTCATCGCTTGATGGGCCGTAAAGCTGATCGGATTCTTAAAGGACTTCAGTTCTTCGAGCTTGCCGGCTGCCACCAGCGACCCGGAAAGCGTCACCGCGCCGATTACACCCGAGATCGCCGCGGCGATGGCCGGCACCAGAAGCCAGGAGGCCGCCATGCCACCGGGTCCCTTGATGACTTCCGCCCCGGCGACCAACACCGATGCCCCGCCGCCCAGGCCGTTGTATAGCGCCACCAGTTGTGGCATCTGCGTCATCTGGATCTTCACGGCGAGAAACACGCCGATCACCGATCCGACTGCCAGCCCGACCAGCACGATACCAAAAATGGATGGGGAATCGATCTTCAGCAGCGTGACAACCACCGCCACCAGCATTCCGCACGCGCCCAGCAGGTTGCCCCGCACGGCGGTGCGCGGATGCGTCATGCCCTTCATACCCAGGATGAACAACACCGCGGCCAGCAGATAGCCGATGTTCGCGATCACGTCCCAGCGCGCGTCCGCGGCCATATCCGGCAGCGTTTGGGCGAGGGGCGGCATCAAGTTGGGAAGCGATTCAAGCACGGAGGTTAGTCCTTCTTGCGGAACATACCGAGCATGCGGTGCGTGACCAGAAAGCCGCCAACCACATTCACCGTGGCGGTTACCACGGCCAAAAAGGCTAGCGTCCCGCCGATCCAGCCGCCGCCCGAGAGAATCGCCCCCACCAGCGTGATCCCGGAGATCGCATTGGATCCGGACATCAACGGAGTGTGCAGCGTCGGCGGGATCTTTGTGATGATCTCGAAGCCGACGAATACCGCCAGCACGAAGATCGTCAATCCGGTCACTAGATCCATTGGAAATTCCTCGTATCTCTCGGCAAGAAGCGGGCGCGAACAGCCTTAGCCTTCGCCGGTGTCCAGTTCGTATCCGTCGTCGTCCGGCGGTGTGTCCGGCGTGGTGGATTGCGCTTGCACGCTGCCCAGTCCCAGCAGATCCCGCATCCGTGAATGTACGACCTGGCCGTCGCGGGCCAGCAGCGTATCGCGGGTGATTTCGTCTTGCAGGTCTAGGTGAAGCCGCCCATCGCGCGTGAGGTGGGTCAAGAACGTCGCGACGTTTTTGGCGTACATCTGGCTGGCGTGCTGCGGGACCTCACTCGGTAGGTTCGTCGGACCCAATATCGTGACGCCGTGCTCGTGTACAAGCTGATCGGCTCGGGTCAGTTCGCAATTGCCGCCTCGCTCAGCGGCAAGATCGACAATGACCGAACCCGGCTTCATCCCGCGCACGGCGTCGGCCGTGATCAGGCGCGGCGACGGCTTGCCAGGAATGGCGGCCGTGGTGATGCAGACGTCGCTCTCGCCCACGATGCGAGCCATCAGCTCTCGCTGCTTCTGGTAAAAGGCCTCATCCATCTCTTTGGCATAGCCCCCTGCCCCTTCCGCCTGGGTGCTCTCTAGTTCCATCGAGACGAATTTCGCGCCGAGGCTTTCGATCTGCTCCTTCACCGCCGGACGAACGTCGTACGCCTGCAGGATCGCCCCCAGTCGCCGCGCGGTCGCGATCGCCTGCAGGCCAGCGACTCCCGCACCGATGACAAACACCTTTGCCGCAGCCAGCGTTCCCGCCGCGGTCATCAGCATCGGAAACAGCTTGGGCAGATGATTGGCCCCCAGCAACACGGCTTTGTAACCGGCAATCGTAGCCATCGAAGAGAGCACGTCCATGCTCTGCGCACGGGTAATGCGGGGCATCATCTCCAGAGCGAGCAGAGTCACGCCGCGCTCGGCCAACTCCTGTACCGCTTCGGGCGCACCCAGCGGGTCGCACATCCCGACGACGACCTGTCCTCGATCAAGCCGCTGCAGATCGTCACGTCCGGCGTCCGGATTGCTCCCCAATGCACGGACGAACAGAAGTACCTCGCTCTGAAACAGCTCGTTCCGATCGCCGATGATGCGAGCGCCCTTTTCGGCGTATTCAGCATCGGGAAAACCGGCCGCCTCGCCTGCGCCAGCCTGCACGACCACATGAACGCCGGCTTTGGCCAGGATCGGCACGACGGACGGGACCAGCGCGACACGGCGTTCGCCGGAGAAGGTCTCCTTGGTAACGGCAACCTGCATAATCGGTGCAGCTCTTGAGTATCAGTCGATCGCGGGAGAACGCCAGTGGAAAGAGCGATATGGTGCGGATTGTGGCATATTCGAGCTTAGCACAAAAGGCGTAATGTGCCGGTCACGCGGTGAGTTTTCCATTCCGCCCCGGCGGAGGGCCGCGTTTGCGCGGAGGCGAGCAGGAAGCGGACAGCGCGCCAGGAGAGGCTGCCGAAAGGCGGCAAGGACGTTACATCCGGACGAAGTTCAACCGGCGGTGAACCCGACACTTATTTGCCGGAGCGATGTCCGGTCGCGCGGTTGAGCACCCAATCGACCGGGGCCTGGATGAACAGCGCAAAGGCGGCCCAGGCAACCATCATGCCGACCAGCACCGTCATGCACGTGACTGCGAGTTTTGGATAGGCGGCCAGAAGTGCCATGCCGGATTCGAGTGCCAACGCCCTGCCGGTAAAGAGCCGGCGCAGTCCAGCCACGGAAAGACTGTCAAGGAAGTACATCACCACTCTCCCTGGGCCGCCATCGGTCCGATGAAGTCGCGTCAGTCGTCGCCGAATCCACTGGAACGATTATACAGCTTCTCGCGCGTCGACCACAAACCCGCTGACGGCGTGGGGATAAAGTAGAATTTTTCGCCGCTGTCCAAGCGGTGCCATCCCTCGCGGCGATTTTCAGGCTGATAGTGCGACCAGAGCTGCTCCAGGTCTGCGTATTGATAATTGACGGATTCGATTTCTTCGCGCGACAGTTGGCCAGGAGCGTACGTGACAGTGAAGCGGCCTTCGCTCGTGCCATGCATCAGGTGAGCCGCCGCATGGGCGAGATCCTGCAGGTCGGCATTTTCGCGATACTGTGCCAGAATCCGCTCCGAGTTGACGTAGCCATACTTGCGAATGAGCCGGTCCACGTCGTCCTGCTCCCCAAAACGCTTCAGTCCAGGAGCTAGAATCACTAATTCGCCGCCATCGGCCAATGCCATTCGCGTTCGATAGATGGCTTTGTTGGCGACCCAGGTGCTGAAGAATTCGTCTCCCTGCATCACGCAGACGATCTTCGCCACTGGTTCGTCGAACAGAGTGATGTTCTGCTCTCGCGACTGCCTCGCCGCGGCAAGGTACGTATCTATATCATCGCCGGCGTGATAACCGGTGTGCACAAGCTTGCCGCCAGGTTCACGGCCCATCACCACCTGGATGTACAAGTCCGGCAGGTGTTCGAGCAGCTCATTCTCAGCTCGGTTGAAGCACCGGCGCACCGGCGTCACCAGATTGCCGAGATTGTTTTCGATGCCGCACGAGGCGGCCATCATGTGCGACGCGCAGATCAGCGGCTTGCCGCCCAGACCGATGAAGTAGTTTTTGTTGTGATTGGCGAAGCCCAGCACCTCGTGAGGTACGACGTGCCCGACGTTGATGATCAGGTCCCACGGCTCGTCCAACAGCATGCGGCTGAGGACGATCGGCAGCGGCCAATCGGCCGCCCCGCCGGAGACTTCACGCACGTACTCGGCCGGAACCTCGCCGATAGTACGGCATCCCTCACGCCAGTCGTGCGCGTGGATCTTTTCGTCAGGAATGGAGCCGAACATCTGCCGGTTTTCCTGCGGCGTGTGTGGCACGTGTTGCCCAAGTGTGGGAATAACATGCACGTCGGCCTCGTCGGACAAGCGATGGTACAGATGCTCCGTGATGCGGCCTGCTCCGGAATGCATTCGTGTGATGTCGGGCGGCAGAAGCAGTACCTTCGACGGTTGCCGACAGATACGTTGTCGCGCTTCAGAAAGCGTGCGGTCGAGCAGTTCCAGTAATTGGGCTTCGTCGATCTCGGGCGCAGTTTCACTGATCCAGGGCATGTTCAGATCGTTTCCGTGTTGCAACTTTCAGATCGCCGGCTGCATTCGCTGCTTACGTCAGTGCGACTCCGGCCCTTCGACGAAGCAGTTTAGCGCCTGCTGCTGGTCCGAAGCAAGCCGTGCAGATCGAAGCGCCGGTGTGCTTTACTCCACCGGCGATCCTTAGTGGAAGTGGCGCAGCAACCTGACGGCGCGGCGGACATTGCCACGCCGAACGCGCAAATGCATCGGCAGCCCGACGACTTGTGCCGCCGCCTTCTCCGCTTCTGGACATTCACCGTCGCGCCAGCCAAGCGCCTGCATATCGGCGAATGGCGGATCGAGCGGGTGATCGACCCAGTCGAGTTCCACTCGTCGGCGCCGCGCCTCGTGAAGTACGCGCTCTTTGTCCGGCACACGGATCGGATACCGCAGCAACACGGGATCCGCGTAGTTGGGCACATCCAGCGTGGGCAGTCCGGCCGATCGCAGCGCCTCCTCGTAGAGTTGACGAAGATGTCGCCGGTGTTCGAGGTACCGCCCCTGGCGCCGCACTTCGCGCCGGCCCAAGGCGCGCTGCAGCCACGACATCCGCTTTCGGTAGTCGGCCGGCATCTGTCGATCGAACGGATCCCGCTGTGTGCCGCCGGCAAACAGTCCCCAGCGCGACAGCCGGTTCTTGACGTACTGTGCGGTCCAAAAGAGCGAGGGCCGGAACAGTGCCCTGTACACAGCGATCTGCGCGGCCAGGGCGGCGGTCTCCAGCGCGCCAGGGGAGGTGCACTCGCGCCGGGCGAACTCGTTGAGCCGGGCCTGTAATGGCTCGTCCCCGCTACGAGCCCAGCCGCCGATGCCGGTGGTGAATGGCTTCGACCAATGGCTGCTGTAGAACGCCGCATCCGACTGCCAACCGAGCGGCTCCCACGCGTCGGTGTGAGCATCTTCCAAGTCGCGGTAGCGGCTACCGATCATATGGCAGCAGTCCTCGATGACCGCCATGCCCCGCCCGCGGGCCCAGCGCACGATCGGCCCGATGTCGGCCGGAATCCCGTAAGTATGCTGAACAATGACGGCCTTGATTCGCGCACCGGCGGCGTTCGCCGCCGCGGCCCGCTGTTCAAACTGGGGCAATTCAGCGTTGTATGTACGTGGATCGATGTCCGCGTAGATCGGCCTGGCGCCCGCATAGGTGACTGCCGCCGGAACGACAGCACACGTGAAGCCTTGTAGCAAGACCGCATCGCCCTCCCCTATCCCCAGAGACTTGAGGATGGCGTACAACGCCACGCGGCCCTTCCAAAAATGAGTCGCACCGAAGAAGTGATCCTCCGGGTTTCGCGACGTACTTCGCACGACTGTTTGTGTGGTGCTAGTCATCTTTACGTGTGGTCCGCACCGTATGTGGCTTCTCGACAGGAACTGCCGGCCTCTCGACGATGTGCCTGACGTGCTCGATCACCGCACGCCGCGACACCCGATCCATCATACGCAGCCCCTGCCGGCGAAAAGTGCGCATGTCGCGGCGCGTGGGATGGGCGAAGTAGCTCCGGGTAGTCAGATCCTGGCTGCGAGCCTGCTGGATGTCGGATTCTCCGCGAAACAGCCGTACAAACAGCGGCCCCTCGGCGATGACCATTCGCAAAAAGGCCTCCAACGCGGTGCGTACGCCCGTCAGAGGGCCACTCGCCTGGTCGATAATGGGCCCCGCGTCCAATGTCTCGACAATCTGGTGCAACGTTACGGTGAACGTTGGCTCGCCGTGAAACAACTGCCAAAAATAAGGTGACAGTCCCGCATACGCCGGCAGCGGCGAGCAGTGCATGTTCACCGCGCCGATGCGCGGAGTTGAGATCAGCGGCGCCCGGAACCGCTGCGTCGCCGAATTGGACACCAGATAGTCGGCTTCCAGCGATCGGGCCTCCTCGACCACGCGGCGGGTGTTCACCGAGGTGACTTCCTCCACGTCGACATCCAGCCCTCTCATTTGCAGGTAATCGGGCACCGAGCCGGGAAGACCCTGCTGGCGCAGTCGCCACGGCAGCACGCGGTTTGCCCACACCTTGAAGTAAGTGTAAGCCCAACCGCTGTGGCGGAGCATCTGCAAGCCGCCGCGCACGTTGCTCTTGCTGCCGGGCAGCCGAGTCGTGAGGTACACCTTGCGAATCGTGTGTCCGAACTGGTCCATCCACGGCGCCAGCGAGATCATGGCCAGCGCGTTACCGTTGGTGATCAGGACGCTCGATCTAGCGCCGTCGGTTGAGTCCATGCAATCGTCGCAGTAAGAGGATTCGTTCAGTGCGGTCGCTGCCGGCGTGCGTGCACATTGAGGCAATCACGCGCCGCCGCTGTTGCGCGTTTCTGCTGCGCTGGAGTCTGCCGGCGTGCTTCTAGAAGGCGCGCAGTGCCCGTCAGGCGTGGTCAGTTCGTGGGGCTCTTCCCCGTCCGGCGGTTCAGGGCGGCCGACGGGAATCCCCCGCTCTTGTAGCAATCGAACGTATTCATCATAGAACGCGGCCCAGACTTGCTCGCTTCGAAACTCGCGCTGCACGCGATGGTATCCGGCCAGTCCCTGTCGCCGTCGCAATGAGGGATCGACGACATACTGAGCCAGCGCGGCGGCAAAGGCGTCGACGTCGCCCAGCGGCACGATTGTTCCCGTCACACCATCTTGCACGGCGTCGATCGTGCCGGTTGCTTCGAAGCCAACAACCGGCAGTTCGGCGGCCGCGGCCTCCAGCGGCACGCGTGGAAAGCCTTCTCGCAGCGAAGGAAACGCCAACACGTCCATCACGCCATAGTAAGGCACCGGATCCCAGACGAAGCCGGTTTTGCGAATGTTGGGGTGCTCCCCGACGCGCTGCAGCTCGGGTTCCGGCATTGGATCGCCGCGTTCAAAGTCGCCCACGAGCAACAGGTAGGTTCGCGGGTTGTCGCGCAGGACGAGCTCGAAAGCCGCCAAGAGCTGAGGCGTGCCCTTGTCCGGCGTTAGTCGTCCCGCGAAGCCAATCACCACCGCATCGTCAGGTATTCCGAGCTCTCGCCGCAGCTCGGCGGCCTTTGCCCGGGTTGCGGCGGTCTGGCGATAACAATCGATCTGAACGCCGTTGGACGATCCGGAGCCGAGTACCACGGACTTTGCGTCGGACACATATCCACCGGCAACGTACTTCTGCCGGAGACTTTCGCTCAAACAAATCACGCGATGCGCACAGGCCGACGTCACCCATTCGACCGCGCCGAGAATCCAGCGCAATGGCCCCCGCACCGTTTCCAGCCGCAGTCCCCGCAGCACGTAAATTCGCACCGGCACTCGCAGCAGCACCGCCGACACCAGGCCCAGCAGAGCCGCCTTGGGCGATCCGGCGCTGATGATATCCGGCCGCACGCGGGCCAGCGCGCGATACATGCGAAAGAAGGACACCACGTCATGCAGGGGAGCAATCTCTCGTTCCATCGGGACGGCAACTACCTCGATCCCGGCTTCGCGCGCCATCACGTCCAGATTCTCGCTGGGTGCGGAGATCACCACCACTTCAAACCCACGGTGCTGCAGATCTGCCAGCTGCTGTTGCTGGAAGAACTGCGTTCCCTTGGGCTGGGCGGTGATCAGGTGTGCGAGGCGTGGCATGGCGAGGTGGCCGGTTTCGCGGCGACGTCATTCGCCGAATCGTATAGGCGGGTCAACTGCTAACGTGCTTTCGGAGTCCGCCGCAGAATCAGGACCGGTTGTCCGTGTTGGAGTGGTGTCCCGCTTCGCCGCGGATCGCTGGAGACAGCCAGGGCAATCGCAGAAGTCAGCCCCATAAACAGCATGAAGCCGCGGTCGCGGTGCAGCCGGTTGTGAATCATGAACACCATTCCGGCAAGCAGGAACGTAAAGGTCAAGATCCGGACCGCCCGCGTCGACTTGCCGAAGTCGTTATGCCACCGGTGAAGCAGGGCTTTGATTACCAGTGCATAGAACGCCACCAACCCGAAGAGGCCGGACTCGACGGCTATGTTGAGGTGACCGTTGTGAATTTCCCACGACTGCATGACCATCGCGTGTCCGCCGGTCATATAGTTTCCGCGACCCAGTCCGGCCCCTAAAGGAAACCATTCCCAAAAGGTGTCCATGGCGGCGGCAAACTGAAGCTGAAAGGTGCTTTCCCCCGACTCAACCTGTTCATAAGCATCCATGGCACGGCTGCCAAAGTAGGTTTGCGAAAACGTGTCCCAATTCGAAATCAGCCAGGCGGCTATGCCGACCGTCGCGATAAGGATAATTGGGTACGCCTTTTTCAGCGTGCTGCGAAAGCCGATGGCCAGGTAGAGCATGAGCCAGAAAAGCAGTGCGGCCATCGCCGAGCGGCGGCTTCCGGCGATGACAAAAAGTAGCGGGAACAGCGCGCTGGCAATCATCATGAGCCGCGTGGAACGCTTTTTCCACAAGGGCCACCCGTAACAGAGAACCAGCCCAGCGGCGGAAAAGCCGTAGTTCGCCAACTGTCCGCCATTGCGAAACGTCCCCTGCGTACGACGTGAGTCGGCCTCCGGAAACCACGCGGCAGGCATGATCATGTCGTGCAACACGATAACGCCTTCCCACAAGAAGCCGGCCACCACGCCCGCCATCAGCGCTTTGATCAGCGCAGGCGATCGCGCAATGCTCGCGCCCAACACCCAATAACACAGCGCCATGGAGAGTGCGATAAACTGGATTGCAGTCCACCGAACGTCCGTCCCCGAAGTTCCGAACCCGAAGCCTAGGACAAGCGCGAAGACGAGTGAAGCCGCGTACAGAATTGCGTATCCGTCCACTCGTAACCTTCGGCTGGCCAACAACACAACCAGCGTGAGCAACACCATGACGTCCACCATGGTTGCGCGGCTGAGCCCACCCATGGCGAATCCCCACGGCGAAATGGCTATGGCCGGCAGCAGGAGCCCCACGAGAAAGACCGCCGCACGCTCCGCGAACGAAGCGGCCGAAACAGCCGTGCGCGTCGACGCAGACGGCGCAGTATAGGGCAAGCTGGCGGTGCTCATCAGAAAAGACAGCTATCTGTAAAGGAGGCCGAGCGTAAACTCTTCAATTATAGAACATTCCGACCAATAGGTGCCCCGTGGGAGCCTACGGAGATTCGCAGCCCCGCGCCAGGGATTCGGCGAGAGCGGATAGGCTCGCCTAAATCGTCAAGTTTGGCCGACGGACTCCTTCTCCGTTACGGCTGGCCGGGTGCCGACTTCCTCCAGAACATCCGCCAGTTGCTCCGTCTGCCGCTTTCGATCAAACCGACGCCACGGGTTTCTCAATATGTCGACACTGCGGAACTGCTGACGCTCTCCCGCGAGAATTGCCTCCAGAACGGCGCGGACTGCCGGGCGATCGTTGGGATGGGCGATCCAGCCGAGATCTCCTTCGCGGATCACCGGCGCGCTGTTTTCACCTTCTTCAATCAAGGCCAGAATCGGCTTGCCGGCCAACATGTAGTCGAACATCTTGCAAGCGTACGAGTACTTCACGCAGTAGCCAGGCGGCTCGATCATCATCAGCACGTCGCTGCGTGCCAGCACGTTGAATACTTCCGCATGAGGCACAGGCGGCCGAACCTCGACATAGTCCGCCACCCCCAGCCGCCGCGGTTCGTCGAGCGTCATATTGCTGACAAACTCGATGCGCAATTGTTCTGGTGTCACTTTCCCCTCTCGGGCAAGATCACCAATGGCTCCGAACAGGGCTGAAAAATCGGTCTTACCGCTGGCCGATCCAGTGAAACAGATGCGCTTGGTCCGGTTCGGATTGCTCAGTTCACGGCTATCGTGGACCAGGGAAAGGGTTTCCGGATCAAAGCCGTTCGGAATGGAGTAGACATCGCCGTCGCGAATCGGGTAGCGCTGTCGAAAATGCTCGGCCATCGGATCGGAGACGGCAATCACCTTCTCTGCCCGGCGAATTATCCGGCGCTCCATCGCCTGATTCATCCGCCGATGCAGCGGGCTGCCCCACTCCCAAAGCGGATCGTCTCCCCACAGGTCTTGATAATCGATCACCAATGGTAGATTCGCCCAACGTGCCAGCCGGTTGGCGATCAAAAGGTCGGTTGCCGGACCGTAGGTGGCGAACACGGCATCGAATCGTCTGTTCCGCAGAACCTCCTTGCCCGCCTTCACCGCATAGGGATACCAAAGAACTTGCCGATCCGGCACGAAGGCGAGCTGCGAGAATTTGCGCTTCATCCATCGTTTCATGCCGGCCAGCCCAGTCCGATGCAACGGTTGTCCTGGTGCCCCGACGCGGGCCAGGGGGCAGTGCGCACGGACGACCTCAACTTCTTCCGGCAAGGACTCGAGCGTCTGCATGTCGACGGCCGTTTCAGGAATCATCGGGACTGTCAGCACGGTCGGCTGCCAACCGAACTGCGGGAGATACTTCGCGAACTGCGCCATCCGCGGAACCCCGCCCCCGACCATGGGCGGGAAATTGAATGTCACCATCAAAACCTGTTTCATGACGCCGTGTACTCCTTGCCGCAGATTCAAGCTAGAATGAGAATTCGAAGTGGGCGATTCGCGCCTATGCAAGAGCTAATGCCCATGGATGGTCTTGTATTCCTGATAGCGAAATCCCAACAGACCGCAGAAGATGCCAGCGCCTCGTGTCAGATACTTAAAGCTTAGCATAACCCCCTCTTTTCCCCGGATGCTGTGCACTGGTAGCGTGACTAAGCCACGGACGACCAAGAAGCTTCCCCGGCCGACGATTCGGGAAATGGATCGTACACAGGGGTTAAAATCACGCGCCATTGACCCATGGTTGATGCCAATCCGAAATGAGCGTCTCGCCAGCCAGCGAAGCGTGCAGCGACTCATTGGAATCCATTCATGCACAATTGCTTCATCGGCCCACACCGAAGTTGCGCCATCTGCGCCAAGCCGCGCAAACAGGCGCGAATCCGTGCCGCCGGAAAGCGCACACTGCTCATCAAAGGGCGTTCCGATGGAACTCAACCGCTCCCGACGAATCAAGACGTTGTTCGTTCCGTTGGGAAACGTTCTAGTACCTGTCGGGTATCGCAAGTGTTCGTGAAATCGTCCGCGAGAGATCCAGTCCGGCGGCGTCCGCTCGAAGATGGGAAGTATCGGTCCTCCAACTAGATCGGAGTCATGTGCTGATTGGACTCGCAATAATTCGTCGAGCCAATTTGAAGCCGGCACTTCGTCATCGTCGATAAAGGCAATAAAGTCGACTTCACCCGCCCGTTCCACTGCGGTGTTGCGGGCAAAGGGGATTCCCCGTCGCGGTTCCACATGGTATTCCAGCGGAAACGGGAACTCAGGACGCAGCCGGTCACAGACTGCCCGACCCGGTCCGTCTTCCTCGTTTTCCACGATCACCACCCGCACCTCTGGCTGGATATGTTCGAACCTCAGTGCTGCAATGCCCCGCAACAGCTTCTCCAACCACTCGGGCCGCCGAAACGTTATCGCGCATACGGCGACGCTTGGACGGTCAAAAGCCGTGGAGCTGCGTTTCGCAACTTCAGAAGTGGAACGCGTTCGATTGTTCAACTTAGTTGCCCGATGTCGTGCAGCGTCATTTGCCGTGAATTCGTCGATACTCTTCATAGCGGTATCCGAACAGCCCGCCGAGCATACCAAGCCCGCGCAGCAGATACTTCACGCTCAGCATGAAGGAATGTCGCCCACGCAGCAGGTTGATCGGCAGACTCGCCAATCCCCAGCCGACATGAATGGCCGATCGCCAGAGGATACGAGCGACGGCCTTCGGTAGCGGTTCCAGATCGCGAGTGATCCAACTAAATGTTACTCCGGTGCGGACGGCCCGTGAAGCGATCCAGCGGGCCGTCATCCGGCTGGTGGGCACCCATTCGTGCACGACAGCCTCGTCGGCCCAGACCGAAGCCTTGCCGGCCTGTTTCATCCGCTGGAAAAAGTGAGTGTCCGACCCCCCGGTAAGTGCTAGCCGCTCGTCGAAGGGTGGATTCATTTCCGCCAGTGCCTGGCGGCGTATCAATAGATTCCCCGTTCCCATCGGCAGCACGCTTGTGCCGGTGGGCATCCGCAACCGGTCGCAGAAGCCGCCGCGAACGATCCAGGTTGGCGGTGTCTGCTCGAAGCGCGGCACCACGGGCCCGGCTATCAGGTCGGCCTGATGTCGCGATTGGACGCGGAGAAGTTCGTCGAGCCAACCTGGATCGGGCACCTCGTCGTCGTCAATGAAGGCGATAAAGTCCACTTCGGCCGCCCGTTCGATAGCGGCGTTCCGTGCGAAGGGGATCCCGCGCCGCGGCTCGACGTAATGCTCCAGCGGAAACGGGAACTCCGGCCGCAGCCGATCGCAAACTTCTTTCCCGGGTCCGTCGGCCTCGTTCTCGACGATGACAACGCGCACGTCCGGCCCGGTGTCCCGAAACGTCAGCGCAGCGGCACCCTTTAACAACCTTTCCAGCCACTCGGGGCGGCGGAGCGTGATCGCACAGACGGCCACGCGCGGGCCGGTTCGTTCACCGGCTGCCTGTGACTGGGATGTTATCTCTGTGCTGGTCATATTTATGCTAACCCACCGGATTCTCCCGGCGCTTCCACATCCCCGACTTGAGCAGCGCGGACTTAACCGTCCGGCGAGCCGCGCGCTTGATCCGAACCAGCATCGGCAATGCCGCCTTGGGGTTGATCGGCAGGGATAGCGCCTCCGGCCAAAGCGAACGGATGATTTCCATTTGCAGCTTGAAGCTCGGCGGACAGCGAAGCTGTGGCTTGACACCTAGCATCGTGACGAGCAAGTCGCGGCAGTTGAACGGCGACATGACCTCCTGCACGACGCCCGACTCGGTAAAGTTCATCGCCGCCCAGCACCCGGCGCGCTGTTCCCAATAGAAAAGATCGAGCGTGTCGTAGCCAAGCGTTTGCGCGTCGCCGCGGCCAGGCAGCCCTTCGATCCACTCGTCGAAAGCACGGCGCGTGAATTCAGTCTCCCCCCGCTTGGTCATCCGAGCAAGTCCTGCTCCCGTGAGCCTACTTCCATAATAGGCCCCGTAATACTGCTTGGCGACCTCCGACACCGCCGAAGTGAGCCGCACGTGCCCGTCGGGGATATGTTCGTAAAAGCCCTGTACCAGACGTCCCCACACACGATGCGCCAGCGGGAAGTTCCGCATGAAGCATTCCTCGAATTGCTCGTCCATTTGATCCGGGCATTCGACGATGTGGTGCGTCAAACCGAGGCGAGGGAGAAGCGCAGCAGGTATCGCGACGTCGGCCGCGTCCGGCGCGGTGAGCGAGGAGCAGACGAACGTGTAGTAGAAGGCTCTGTCAGAGACGTCGCGCGAACCGGCCAGCGTCATCCGGCTGTCGATTCCCGCCGTCGTCGGTACGGTCACCGGGTGCCTTCGCGTAATCGCTCGCAGCGTTCCCTCCAGGATCGCGGCACTCCGCTCGACCGCTTCCGAGAGCGAGAGCTTCTCGGGCGGACAGGTAGGCCAATAGCGGAGGACCTGGCCGTTTGAAAGGTCGAGAAAGCGATTGGGGAGCAACAAACGGATCTCGCGAAAAACCGAGCGGTCTCCGGGCAACCAGTACTGCCGATCCGCCTTGTAGGCCGGAGTCGAGGTCAATGCGGTGACTTCCGGATCGAATTGGAGGCCCAGCAGTGGTGCGATCAATCCCGGCTGCGAGGCACACCACAGCGGAAGCGGTCGAGTTTGATCCGTGGAAGTATAAAAG
>JBBDJB010000060.1:0-59671 GCA_040880125.1 Pirellulales bacterium
ATGGCTACCGGCTGGAAGTTCTATGCGGTACGTGACTTATGGTGCGATCGCCCTGTCGGTTGGTCGATTCCGAGGTACAACATCGTGATCGTTCTCCTATCATGGGAATGGTTACACGCTTCCCAAATATGCGATACGAGAACCGCTCTATTCGACGAAAGCGACTCTTTCATAGATACCGAAGCGAATACCTGACACACCCGACACTCGCCTCGAACGGGCTCAAAGACGCTGAACCTCCAGCGGATGTGGGATCTGCCGGTGTCGGGTAACGCGGCCGACAGCCATCCGACGCCGCCGACGTTATGGGCTCGCGCTAGGCGGCCTCCCACCTGCCACAGCTGGATATACCACGGTCGCGAACTGCCGCATGAGGCGCTTGGCGAGGGTTCGGGAGTATGTCCTCGCGTGCGTCGAAGGTGGGCGAGCGAGGGGGCTTCGTGACGATTCGTCCGTGGCGCGCAACGGAACTCGGTGGCGGAATGGTCCGTTTTCACGAATGGAGGCTAAATCTGCGGTGGCCACTGATCCGCGTCGCTAGCTCGAAGGCACGCTAGGGCGGCTTTGCGCGATTCACGCCTAGTACGTCCGATGCGGCTCGCCCTGAGTTCGCTCGGCACTACTGCCGCGATTCAAGGAAACTGCAAAAGACCGCTGCGCCACATGCGATAGCCGTTTCGGGAAAAGGTGGTTCCACTGGGGCGCGCCCCCAGCTGGCTTCGATTCGTGTCGCAACAGATCTCAGTACCGCCACCGTGCCGGCCTTAGTCGGGCGTCGGACAGCGCCCGATTCACCACCGGTTCGATCGCGGCGAAGAATTGATCGGGCGACTGATCTTCAATATTCGCGATTCCATTCGCAGAGAGGACTTCGACTCCGCTTCCATTCTCGGCAAGCAGAGAGACATCGAAGGCGCCGGAAGAAGCGAGGTTCAAGACCATGGAGGTCCCCGGCAACGCAGCCTGAGACGCTCCGTACGCGAATGTCGCTGCGGTAGGCTCGTTCATGATGAGGACGGTCGAAATACCTGCAGCTTTCGCCTGCGCAAGTATTTTCCTTCGTTCCTCGTCGTTATACCGCGCCGGCACGGCGACTACGCCCGAACGGCAGTCCTCTCCCTGGGACGTGGCAAGAGCAACCAGTTCGGCGACGCTGCTGCCTTTTCCGATTACCTCCGGCCCGGACTCCCTCCACGCAGCCACAGCACCCACGTTTCCATCCAACTGAATCCCGATCATCGATTTCCTCCGCATGTTATTGGCATCGCCAACAGTCACGCTTTGGGTAAAACGGCAAGTTGTGGAAGAGCAAGAGCAACCGGTGGTCCTGGCCGATTGCAGCTCAGTTTCATTTCTTCACCGAACGTCATCGATCACAGGACATCGAAGATTGATTGTCCATTCCCAATCCAATCCGCGACGCCATGCCCCCTGCACTGATTTGTGGGTCGCGGAAGCGACCTCTATCTCTCTGAAGTGTAGGTCGCGATTCTATGGCCTAACGCCTGGACGAGGAGGGCGTGACCTTGCCCGCGCCGGCGCACGCGTCACTGTGGCGGTCTCGTTTAAAAAGATCTTGGTTTCACGGGGATTACAGCATCCGGATGCGCCGTGTCAGCTACACGGCGCGCAGTCGACACTGCCAACTAGCCATTGTCCGGTGCCCTCGCCAACGTAGGGAAGGCTCAGAGGCTCGTTCGACCAGGCTCGCCACTACGCCATTTGAACGTCGGCCGGCGATCGGTGCCCACTACCCGACACTCGCGTAATGAGCGGCTGGAAACGGCGGAAACTACAAGAAACTGATATCCTCTGGTGTCGGATAAAGCGTCGACAGTGATCCGACACGGCCGACGCTGTTGCCTCGGCAGAACACACTCAGACAGCAAGTCAGGTGAACTTCGCTATGAAATTGAATCTCGCTTCCTTCTGCCTTGCGTTCTCCGCATTGGTGCTGCCTGCCTACGCAACCGTGCCTCCCCAATACGAAAACCGATCGGCCGAGTGGTTTCGCAGCGAGGAGGGGTGTCGGATTGCAGATAACGTCGTCTGGTGGCAGTCGGCGCAGGGCAGTTGGCCGAAAAATCGCGACACGGCATCCCTCCGGTTTGAAGGTGAACCGAACGCTCTAGAGGGAACTTTCGATAATGAGGCCACGATCAGCGAATTGCGATTCCTGGCTCGAGCAATCCGCGCCACCGGGGAGTCCCGTTACAAGCGCGCGTTTGACAAGGGACTCGATCATATTCTCGAAGCGCAGTATGCGACTGGTGGTTGGCCGCAGCGATATCCGCCCGGCCGCAGCTATCAGCGCCACATTACGTACAACGACAATACGATGGTCCGCATCCTTGAGCTTCTCCGCGATGTTGCCGTGTCTCCGGAGCACGACTTTTTGGAAGTCGATCGCCGGTCCGTGGCCAAGACCGCCTTCGATCGCGGCATTCAATGCATCTTGGACTGCCAGATTATCGTCGACGGTGAGCGGATGGTTTGGTGCGCGCAACATGATGAAGTGGATCTGCGCCCCCGCCCGGCACGCTCCTACGAGCTGGAATCGCTCAGCGGCGCCGAAAGTGCGGGCATTCTCAAACTCCTAATGAGCCTCGAAAACCCTTCGCCGGAAATCCAGCGCGCCGTTCACGCCGGCGCTGCCTGGTACGAGTCGGCGAAGATCACAGGGATCCGCGTCGAAAGTGTGGGCGGCGACCGTGTCGTGGTCGAAGACTCGCAGGCTCCACCAGTCTGGGCGAGATTCTACGAAATTGAGAGCAACCGTCCGTTCTTCTGTGGCAGGGACGGGGCAAAAAAGGATCGCCTTTCGGAGATTGAAGCGGAACGACGGCGCGGCTACGCGTGGTATGGCCGCTGGGGTGATGACGTCGCCGAAGCGTACGAGCAGTGGAAGAAGCAACAGTGACACACACGCTGCCAAACTTCTACGACACTGATCTCGCGTATATTCACGACGTCGGCTTCGGCAGCTACGCACTGGGCTGCTCACCTGGCATTCTGGAGGTTTTGCAGAAGGCCGGAATCGTCGACGGGCTGATCGTCGACCTGGGCTGCGGCAGTGGCATCTGCGCGGAACACTTGACCGAGGCCGGATACAGCGTCGTCGGCGTTGATCTCTCCCCGGCGATGATCGCTCTTGCTAGACAACGCGCACCCTCTGGCGAGTTACGCGTCGAATCGATCTGGAGTTACTATATCCCCAGATGCCGAGCAGTGACAGCATTGGGTGAGGTCCTTTGCTGCCGTTCAGCTCCGCAGAGGGCGTCAGCTTTGTCCAGGTCAACCCGTCCGGTTCAAGGACCCAGGTTTCGTGCCCCGACTCGCCCATCCATGCGAGGCAGAGAACGATATCGTTGACCGAGTCGTAGGCCATCCGCGGAATCGTCGTGTAGTCCCTCGTCACCTTGTGCGCTGGAGGGTGCGGCTCGAGTTGCTTTCCTTCCCACCGGTTTGTCTTCAGGTCGTAAAACCACGTGCGCTCGTCGACCAGGTATTGGCTACCGAACATCACCAGCTTGTCGCGTCGACGATCGTAGGCGAGCCCCATGCCGTCACGAGCGGCTGGGGGATTGACTGCGTCCAGGTAGTGCAACTCGTTGGCGTAGGCGTCGTAAGCGAACAGCGTGTTCTTGCTGCCCGAGGAGCTCTGCCCACCAAACGAGAGCGTAATCTCGTGATTCGGGTCGTATACGGCGCCGCTGTTCAAGCCGCCGACGGTGTGGCTCGGCCGCTCGCCTTGGCCGTAGGGAGGCGGACGCATGTTCCTCCACGAGTTGTTGGCTAAGTCATACAGCCAGACCGGGGACTCCTTCAGTTTGACGCCACGGCTCCATTGATAACCGTGCCCCAGCGAACCACCGGGAAAGCGGACGAACCGCCGGTGTGCTACGTCGAAGACGTTAGCACCGTCGACACAGCACGCTCCCGGCGGCGAGGTGGGCGGAAACTTTTGTCGCCACTCGCCGGTATCGAGATCAAACGTAAAAGTGTGGAAGCCCTGCGGAATGCCGTCATGCCCGCCATGATGAATCCACCTGTGCAGGTGGGGATCGTAAGCACCGCTTCCCTCGTAAGGGAAGTCCGGCGAGGCCATGCCTTTTCGCGGGCTCTGAAGTATCCACTGATTAACAGGGTGTTCGCGCCAGTTGCTGATCTGGGCGGGTGCAACTTCCGCGCGTAGGACCACCGCGGAAAAGGCGACGCAGGTGAGTACCCGAAATAACAGCGTCATACGGCAGCTCCTGACCAAGCGATATCCGTCAGCTTTGCGGGACTGGCTTGAAGGCCGGCGACACGGCACCAGTTGGACCATTGGGATCCGCGGTGTCGAGGGCGGTGATTACCTCGTTCAGCCCGACGAGTGTATCATGCTACTAGCTGACGGGAGACCTTCTACTTGGCGACGTCCGACAATACGCGTTTCAAGAGCATCATGGAGAGCCGCAGCCCCGCAAAGCAGCCCCTGGCCCGGCGGAATTCTCCTAAGTCGGTTCCCAGCCCCGCAAGAGCCGCAGCCCCGCACGGCAGCCATCGCCGATTTCCTGATGGCCGGCCCCACGCGTTTTCTGATACCCGTTTCTAGCCCCGCAAGAGCCGCAAGTCCGCACGGCAGCCATCACCGATTCCCGATGACCGGCTCCACGCATTTTTCCGATCCCCGTTTTGAGCCCCGCAAGAGCCTCCAGCCCCACACCTCCCTACGCTACGAGGACCGAACACTGCCTGTCGGCCGTTTTTCCGAAGCACCGGACCAGATCCTCCAGAGCCGCAGCCCCCCCTCATCGAGCCGTTCAGCCGATTCGCACGGCCGGAGGACTGGACCAACGGCGTACTGTAAATCAGGCACGGCGCAGAGTGAATTTGCAAATGACGATTCGTTATGTGCGAGCTAGTTTTCCCCATGTGCGTCGACGGGTGTTCCCAGTGTATTCGTTGTATGATCCACCGGCCGTAGACGGGCTGCGAAAATTCGTGTTCGGAAGTTCTGTCGCCCGTCTTCAAGGATCCAACGATTCCGGGCCTTGCCATCAACACGAGCTGGGCCAGGGATTCAGTCGGCGGCTCCGCAATGGCATTGCATCGAGCGGCTCCGTGTTTATGCAATTTGTCTTTTTCCGGAGGCGTGAGCTCGGTCGACTTGGGCCACGCTACGGGCGGACGAGTAGCCGCAGTCAGCTGCTACTGTCTATCGCCATGGCTCTCCACGGGCTCCCGGCCTGCTTTGGTGATAAGGGCGCGTAGCGTCTGTTCTTCCATTTCTTTGGGATACACCCGTACGCTACCGTCAACTATTGCGCCAGCGAAGCCTTCCTCGATCCAGCCGCCCAACCCTGGCAGCGGTTGTTGGTTGTCGTAGGGGATATCTTCCGGCTTGGTCCACGGGATGGAGCGTTTTGCATCCACAAGCAGCAACGTATTCGATAGGCCATCGCGGACTTCCGAAGCCTCCGTTCCCGTGTCTCCGTCAAACATCGTCTCCGGTCCAACGATCGCAAAATAGCCGCTATTGGTCGACGTCGGCTCGTCGAATGGGGAGCGATAGACGTCCGGCATCTGGGCGAGGACCCGTCGATTGGCCTCGCTGTCCCATGGCTGGTCGAATCGATATTGTTCATATAGCGCCCGTTGCTCCAGAAACGGCAGAATCGCAA
The DNA here is from genome assembly GCA_040880125.1 of Pirellulales bacterium. Classification (GTDB taxonomy): domain Bacteria; phylum Planctomycetota; class Planctomycetia; order Pirellulales; family JBBDJB01; genus JBBDJB01. The sequence continues at coordinate 5,667 of JBBDJB010000060.1, forward strand.
CACGCCAACTGTGGGGATGTTCGCTTTGCAGCACATCTTCCCCTTTGCGGTACTGGTGGATTTTGGCAGTCGGAAAGTGGCCATAGGTAGCCTCATAAGTAAGCATCGCCAGTGCAAGCTGCTTGAGATCGTTCCTGCTCATTATGCGCCGTGCCGCGGCGCGGGCCTTCTCCACGGCGAGCAGCAGTCGAGTCGCCGTTGTGGCAAGATCCGCCGGTGAGAAAGTCGACTTAACTTGCAGCTTGACGTAACTGTCTTCCGCCGTGACTTGGGATGCCTCCAGCAGCTGCAGGCCTTCGCGGACCAGCTTCAGGTGGACTGCGCGAAGTTCATTTGGTACGGAAGTCTCGCCCTGCAACTGTTGGCGCAGAACGTTCGCCATCAGCACAAAACTGGCTTCGACCGTTTTGGCCACCTGTTCCGCTGTTTCGACGGAATTGCATTTCGCGGTGGCAGAGATCGAAATCGGTTCGTCGAGGTTCGCCCTGGCGACGAACCACTCGACGTGCTCCAGTAAAGGTGCTGTGACGGCTTGCGATCCTGGGCCGCCGACGAGCCGCGATCGAACCTGCGGGGGCGTCGCCGTAGCGAATCGAGCTACATCGACCGCAAAGATCAAAGGCGAGTTGTCATGCTCTTGCCACTGCTCTCGCCAATCGGTCCGCGAGCGCTTCAGCGGTGGAAGGTATAACTCGCGCGTTCCACCAAGTCCACGAGGCGGATAAAGTGAGTCGATTACAAGCGTGGTGGCATCGGGCGCGCGTATGATTGCCTCGGCTCGTATCCAATAGTCGACGGTAGCGCCGTCAATCGTCACCTTTTCTATGCTCTCATTCTGCTGAATTCCAGCCAGGTATTGTTGGAGTTTCTCAGCATTCCTATAGCGCAGTACGATGCGGTGGTGGTTCCATCCACTTTGGGCGTCGTGTGGCGCCCAAAGGAATTCAGCCACGTCGTCGGTCTGCACGCCGGCGCCAATTCCTTCGCGCAGCAAGCTGTCGATGGTTTGTTCTAGGGCCTCGGTGTCTTTTATCTCAAAGAAGTCGGCCGGTCGTACGGACAATACGCACACAGCTCCCTCCGGCACGAGGTCCAGGCTGATACGCTCTGCAACTTGTCCGTCGGAGTTGGGGTTTGCGGCCTGTTGCGCTACGGCCTCAGCGCCGCTACGCAGACGAGGCCCGCGCAATCCAGCTGCGCCCAGTGCCACTAGAAAGACGGCGCCGAGGGTGGCCCAGCGAAACAGCGGTCGTCCGACCGGTGCGATTCTGGTAGTGCGTAGCATTTCAACTCTCCTCACCAAGAGACTGCGAGTGGGGATCAGCGTTCTGGCCGGACCCGAGACACGGTGAGCCGGTGTCGCCAGGGCGATGGATGCGAGGCTGCGGACGTATGTCGTCCGATCGCCGAGGAGGTTTGCGGCCGTCATATCCGCGGCCAATTCCTGCTCGAGTTGCAGACGGGCGGCGAGCCAGCGGACCAGCGGATGGTAAAAGTGGGCAACCACGGCCAGGCGGGCCATGAGCCAGAGCGGGTAGTCTCGTCCGGCAATGTGAGCCAGCTCATGAGCCATGGCCGCGCGCAGCTCGTCTTCATTCCAGTTGTGCCACGTCTCCGGAAGCAGCACCACCGGACGCCGCCAGCCGACGGTAGCCGGAGTAACCACTTCGGCAGATTCCAAAACGGCAACGGGGCCTGAGAGTGAAAGCTGCTGCCGGAGTTGGACGATGAGAGCCTCAATGCGCGGTGCATCGATCGGCTGAGCGCGCGACGCCAGGCCCCAGATCGACCTGACGCCCCATGCCAGGCGCGCCGATGCCAAGATAGCTCCGACCACAAAGAGCCAGGTGAATATCAGCCGCCAACTTGTACCGGATTCGTCCGTCTCCGTTTCTGCGGGCGGATCTCTTAGGGCCGCGGTGAATGCGCTCCAGTAAGCTTCCCTCGCCGTGCTTCGCCGAGGTTCCAGATCGTCGTTCCCAGGCGCCACTGGCGTAATTCGTACCGTGGTGGCGGACGTGGGCGATGCTGATGATGTTCGGCTGGGCTCGGTAGGGGGCGTACGCTCCACCCGCACGGCGGTTGCAGCAGAAAGATTCCAGCGAGGCCAAGGGCTGGCTACCAGTGCCGTCAGCAACAGCACCATGGCCAGCCCGGCACCTACCGCGGCCGCGCCGGCTCGCGGGTGAATTCGACGGGCGACGAGGTAGACCACAGAAACACCGACGGCCAGGATCGTGATCTGCAGGGCACACCAGATAAGCGACGAGAAGATGAGATTCATTTTTTGGTCTCTCGGAGGACCTGCTTCAGTAGCTCACGTTCGGCCGCAGAGAGTTTTTTGCCGTCCAACAAGCGTACCAGCAGCTCTTCCCGCGAGCCCTGAAAGACGCGTCGCACGAGATCGCCCACCAAGCGACGGGAGACTTCGTCGAACGAGCGGATGGGCCGGTAAGAAAAAGGGCGCTGCTCACCAAGTTGCTTCAGGAAGCCCTTGTCGACCAGGATTCTGATCAGCGTCGCGACGGTCGTGTACGCCAAATCGCGACCTTCATCCGCCAGATACCCTCGGGCGTCGGCAGCAGTTTGCTGGCCGTGCTCCCAAAAGACATGCATTACTTCGAGCTCGCGCTCGGTAAGCTCCTTCGCAGGTGGACGCGCCATCAGTCGCGCTCCTGGTTGGTGATGTCGGATTCACTAGATTTGGTTTTATAGTATTACGATGCAGCCGTCAACAAGAATCTCGAAATGTTCTCAAGAAGGAGGAAATGGTAATGCCCGCCGAGGTTAGCTCAGAGCCTACGCCCGTTTGCGAAGCGAGCAGACCTGCACCCGTCAGGCCGAGTTCGATGAACTGACCGACGCCACACCGCCGACTTCTGCAACATGCAGCACGAATTAGCTCGCCGCCGCGGTCGAACGCTGCGCAGCATTGAACGGCCGTCGCGGTATTAGTACGGGCAGCGCTTGAGCATCATCGCGGACGAATCGGACTCAAACTGCATAAGGAGGGCGTAACGGAGTGAGTGCCTCCGCTGCAAGTGTCGGTCGGTGCGTCCGGTGCAGTTGGGTGCAAGTACGAATCCGAGCGGTACGATGTGGCCAAGCAGACTTCGGCTTATCATTTTCTCGGTAGGCGCGAACACCGACCGCCCTCAGGCCGTTACCCGACCCTCCTAGCCTCGAAGAAGTTATCAACAGGTCTACGTCCTGTACGTCGCCTAATCTTGCACAGGTAGCGGTAAGTCGCTTGGCTGGACTTCTTTGACGGCCAGGTCGCCGTACATTGCGCGGTACGTGCCTGTCGTTGTGAGTTTGTAAAAGAGGATGAGTCGTTCACTATCACCAAGTCTTACGCCCTTGCCCAGGTAACGAAAACTGCGCGGTTCGGTAAACTCGCGGGCAAATGCGGACATTGGCTCACTGTTGCCGTCCAGCTGGTGATTACGAGCTAGATCTAGATACGATTGTTCCGCCTCACTACGTTCGGCCGCCGGCATTTCGACCAGGGCCATTTGGCGCTCGCGGGAGAGACCGCGAGTTGTATCGGGGAAGTTGCCTTCGTTCGTCTCGGCGGTCACGCGAAGCCATTCGACGAGCATTGCTTCGGAAACTTGCGGACGTGGCTCGGGCTCAACGACCTTGAACCCGTCGGGAGGGGTGAGACTAAAGAGCTCGGGGTCGAGCTCTGCATCGAAGATGATGTCGCTCGTGATCGTCCCCGCACGGACACCCTTCGAGAACCGTGGTTCGGCCGGATTGTCACGGTCGGGCGCGGTCATCGGATCAAAAGCAACGTCACCAGGAGTCGCGCAATATCCGACTAGTTGCTTCGATTCGGCATCAAGCCATATTTTCCAAGTTTCACTCTGACCGTTCGGTAGTTCTCGGTCGTGCCGAAATACATTCACCTCCATTCCATCGATCTCCTGTTCTCCAACAAACTCGATGGACTCTCGGTCGAGTATTTCGGCGACCACGGCAAACGGATTTCCCGGCCCATACTGACCAGACAGTTCCTTCTTCAGCACCGCCTCCCGTTTTTTCATATCCAGACGAAGTACGTTTCCGGTGGCAACGTCCGCGATGTCCACCAATGTCACCTTGCCATCCTTGTCGTAACGCGTATCGCGGTAGCGGCCTAGCGCCAGATAGGCTCGTTCCATGCGCGGTGCTTGTTCAATCCAGGTGCGCTCGCCGTCCAGGCTATAACGCCGAATGAACGACTTGATGGAAAACGAAATTGTCTCTGCTTTCTCAATGTCATCGATGACTTGTGCGAAACTACGCTCCTGAAACACAAAAAACCAACTGCCTAACGCAACGATGAGGATAGCAGCCACAGTACCGGTGGCGATTCTCATCATCATTCTCCTTCGACGGTGATATGCTGTGGTAGCAATTGGGTTGAGGTAGGCAACCGCCTCGCCGTGTCGGCTTTGCCAGACGTCGAAATCGGCCGCTGGCGAACCAGCCAGTGTATTTCGCAGGAGTTCGTCGACCATACGCTCATCGAGTTCGTTCATCGATCTACCTCGTTAATCTTGCTTTGCAAGCCATTGTCCCAATGCCCGCCGTGCCCGCTGCAACCGTCCATGCACCGCCTGGGGAGTTGTTCCTAAAGCCGCGGCGATTTCGTCGTACGTGAGTCCGCCAAAGTAATGCATTTGCACAACCTCACGGGCAGCCAGCGGCAGGCACATTATCGCTTCGTGTACCTGGCGATTCGCGGCTTCGTCCGCCCTAGGCGATTCCGGTTCTTGCGCAATCGATTGGCCATTGCGATTTCGGCGGGCCATTCGGCTGGCGGTTCGGCGACAAATGGTGCCCAACCATTCTGGAAAGCGATTAGGGTCTCGAAGCGAAGGCAACCTTTGGCACACCTGCGCAAACGCCTCTTGTGCGGCATCTTCAGCCAGGTGGCGATCCGACAAACGGCTACGTCCGATTGCAACGGCCAAGCTGTAGTGACGCTCGAACAATTGGCGAAAACTTTCGACGTCGCCAGCGCAAGCCGCTTTCACAAGCTCGGCGTCAGTGCTTTCCAATTTGCGTTGCATCACCGGTCGGTTCCGAGAAGGTTTCTTCCAGTTAGTGCCCAACGAGTTGTCGGAATGAGCGCGATAAATGACGTTTTCTACAAAATTCCTTTCGGTGCCGGTGAGACGTCGCCGACGCAACATGCTCAGCACACGGACTGGTTCGGAGGCTGATAATTAAGGTGCCGTATTGTGCGTTGTTTAAATAGATCGATTCGAATCGAACGCATACTCGACGCACTCACGCCTTGCTCCCAAGTGCTTCCGCCCGTCCGGTCCCTGCCTGCTTTGGTTCCGGCCACCATTATCGATTGGCTGATGAGATTCGCGAGCACAGTGGGCGTGCGCTAGGCGGCGGGGCAGCGTGCTGAAGGTCGGTTCGTCATTGTGCGCGCAACTACGCTGGCCTGCCGTCGTCCCAATATCGACGCATCGCCTCCTTTCGCGCTGGCAAATAGGATAGCGCCCGAAGTGATAAACACAACACGCTGCGACTAGACCGTAGGGAGACCGGATAGTGCAGCGCGCGGGGATAGGCTGCCGCTTTGAATCAGCGAAGCACGGAGAGGGAGGAGGATCGACGTGGAGAGGAGCCTTGCTTCCCCGCCGTCTCTTTTGACAACAGACCGCCCCGCCAGACAACGCAGCAATCTCGGCTCTCGGTAGGACTCCGCTACGCTGTCCTTGAGGAGCGCCTGACTTACGGCGTGGGCTCGTTCGGCTCAAACCATGTTCGCAATCTGTCGGCGCTGCTACGCACTGGCCGGACGATCTGCCTCCACACTAGAATCAGGCCAAGCTCAATCGGCTCGTGGAATCGCCTACCGAGAAAGGTCACGGGATGAGAATGACTTCGGCTGGCATCTTCGCTCGGTAAGTTCGTGTGCTCGCTCTGGCGTTGATCGTGCCTGTTGTGGCCTGGGCGAGTGACAGCCTGAACGTCTTCATCCTCGCCGGGCAATCCAACATGCAAGGCCGCGGCAACGTCGATGAAGAGGCGAACGCGAACCAGGGCAAGGGGTCGCTCGAGTGGCTGGTGAAGAATCTCGAGACGGCGGCGCGGTTTGAGCATTTGGTAGACGCGGACGGCCAGTGGATCGCCCGAGAGGATGTGCAAATCTGGTATCTCCGCCGCAAAGGCGATCTGGCACCGGGCCTTGGTTTTCGAAAAGGGTACATGGGCCCGGAATTAGGCTTCGGCCACATTGTCGGCGAGGCCTTCGGTGAGCCGGTCCTGTTGATCAAGCTCGCATGGGGTGGCAAGAGTCTGGCCCAGGATTTTCGGCCACCATCGTCGGGTGGCGACGTCGGGCCGTATTACCGAGATCTGCTCAAGCTGACGAAAGACGTGTTGGGGGATGCCGCGTCGTTTTTTCCGCAGTACGCCAATCGTAAGTTGGAACTGGTCGGCTTCGGTTGGCATCAAGGCTGGAACGATCGGGTGAATCAGGACTTCAACGATCAGTACGAGCAGAACCTGGCCAACTTCATTCGAGACATCCGCAGCGATCTTGGCGTGCCGAACTTGCAGTTTGTAATCGCCGAAACGGGCATGAGCGGCCACGAGGAAAAGCATCCTCGCGCCCTTTCGTTGATGAAGGCCCAGGCAGCCGTCGCCCAGTACGATGAGTTTCAAGGCAATGTGGCGTTTGTGGGGACCAAGGACTTCTTCCGCCCGAAAGACCAGTCACCGTCCGGGCAGGCGTATCACTGGAATAGCAATGCCGAGACGTACTATCTGATCGGAGCAGAGATGGGCAAAGCGATGGTGCGGCTTACGAGCGACGAGGAGTGACACGTCCTCATGAGTCGCGAGTGCTGGAAACACGTCGCAGAGGTGACTGTCACAGCCTGAAGTTTGGCGAAACGCCGATCAGCGTCGGATGGTTCAACTTCAGCAACTTGATGACTGGCCAAATCTGCAGCGGTGCGGGGACCTCAGCAGCGTCGAGTCCGCGCACAGGACACGTCGACCTATTTCGGGAAAGACCTTCAGAGCATTTTTCTGACGTTCAAATCCCAAGCCGACATGACTCTCATTGCGCACCGTGCTGTAAGGCGTGATTAATGCTTGAGAAAGGGTCCGGCCCACTCGTAGCTACTCTGTCAACCCTAACAGTCCGTTGATTTATTTCCCTTTGACCGATCTGGCGGATTTGTTAATGATAATCCGTGGCCTTACGCTGCGGGTGCATCGCCGCCGGGCTTACCTTGGGCAACTGGGCTGACGGGAACCGTCGTGGACACTCCGAGTAGCGGACTGGCGGGCAGTACTCAGCAAGTGGCGGATGATCGCTATAGAATGTACATCATGTTTCGGCCAAATGCGACGGATTTACCCGTGGGCGGACCGAGTATGTGGGTGCCACTGAGTCGCTGCGATTGGTTTGTACAGCGTTGTGCTCAGGACGTCCCTCCCTGGACTTTGGGGGCGACAAGTCGGGGGGTGTCGGGCTGGGTAGAAGACACGGTTCATCCTCAATGGACTTCGCAATGGGCAAGTGTTGCCGCCGTCGAGGTGCCTTGTCCGGCTCCGTGCATTACTAGCTCTAGCTCAAGTTCGGGGCCATAATACAGGTACCGCAGCGACATTTAGACGGGAGATTTGAAAATGAATTCTCAAAGGAACACGGACAACGGCGTAACCTTAGCGGCGGAGTTGTTCGAGCGAAGCCGACTGACGGATGGCGTTCCGCTTCAATTCAGTATTCGAAATGAAGGAAAGACATCGGTGTCGATTGGCGACACTGGTTACGCACCTGATTGTCTGATATCGGTTGCGGACACTAACACTGGTCAGGAAATTCAGCGCACCACTTTTGGTGCAAATACGGTTGGCGGGCCAGATGTCCAGAGGCAAGGATATGCTCACGTGACACTTTCGCCAGGAGAAGTGAGGGAGTGGCGTGTCGACCTGGCAGAGTGCTTTATTTTGTCAAGGGGAAACTTGCGGGCATCCATTGTCGTCTATTTAAAATCTAAACGACCCGTCGGGGCAGTTCGAGGTTCGTGTCGCCGGTTTGGCATTTGAAGTGATATAGCTTGGAGCCTCGACGAAATGGCAGCGGTTCCGAACTGGGTTGGTTAAAGCCGTGTACGGCATCGATTTACAGGTCGATCGGTTGACAGTGATTTACGGTTTGGCTGCAAGAACCTCAATGTAACGGTGGGAGGCGCAACATGTTAATTGGAAAGCGGTTATGGTTGTGGGCAGTCGTAGTTGCTGGCCTAGCGCTTGCTCGCCTGATTTTGCTCAGCGGTAGCGCGTCGTTCGGGCAGGTAGCTTCTGAGGCGAACAAATCTCAAGAGATTGGAGCGAGCGATACTCCAAGCCGAATGGGGCAGGTGGAATCAGATACGCCATTGAGTTGACGTAGACGGACTAGTCCTAGCCGTTACGCTTCCACGCACAGCAGCTGAAAGTGAGCTCCGACTGGGCCTGATTTTTCTTAATCGCGGACCAAATAGTATTCGTTGCGGCGATACCGGATACTTTCTCGACTGCAACATGACCATTACCGATGAGAACGGCTCGCCAGTGCCATACACTCGTCAGGGCTCTTTCTATTTCGACCCAAAAGTTCCCAATCAATTTACGCAATATGCTATACGTACTTTGATCCCTGGCAACGCTTTATCTTGGGAGATAGATCTGGCCGATGACTTCGAAAGACTGGCCCCAGGCGAATACGCCTTGTCGTTGGACACGGAAGTCTCGTTTTATGAGGGCGAATCGCGTGAACCTGTGAAGTCTATCAATGTGGCGGCAAAGCGCATCCCGTTTACCGTTACGAATGAGAGTAGATAGCCCGGCGTCTGAGTCTTGCCTTTCCTGTCGAGAGCTAAGATAGGCATTATGCCCGAGCTAACGCGGATGGCAACGGCTAGCTGCCTCTATGAAGACTCGTTGCGTGTCAAGATAATCCATCGGTGGTTCCCTTCCTCTATCCGAGCGTCGGCGTTTGCCTAGCGGTCAGGCCGAGCCGGTTCCGTTCGTTCGCTTCTTCTCCGAGACAACGAACGAGACGCCCGCCACCAGCGAGATCATGCGTGAGACGATGTCGGAGCTGTCACGCGAGGGCGAGATCGAGGTTTTCAGCAAGGAGGGCCGGCTCCGGGGTCCAGGCGTGGCGATAGTTGGCACCGACCGCATTCGCATCTCAGCTCAGACGCGCATCTTCGTTTGAGCAGCGAACTCATAAGTCGCCTAATACTCCCCGCAGTTGGAGTCCAGCCAGTCAGAAAGCCCGTAGCGCTGTAGGCGACGCGCCAATTCCTCCCGCGCGTCTTTGAGCGCTGCCTTCTCGCAGCGGCGGACTAAAATCCCGCAACCGCCCGCACGAACAGCCACCGGTCCCGTCACACGCGTCATTGAGGAGGGGCGGGTTCGCAACTCCTTGTTTTGGGTAGACTTGCGATACCAATGCGCGCCGTGTCAGCTACTCGGCGCGCCGTCGACACTCGATTGACAGCCGCCGTCCCGTACCCCGATACGACGGAGCGTGTACCCGGAAAGAGGCTCGATCGACCCGCCTCGCCACTACGCCATTTGAACCTCGGCCGGCGATCAGTGCCCACTACTCGACACACCCGACACTCCCACTGACGCCTCGGCCAAACGCACCTGGGAAGTAACACGAGCAGCCGGCGTACACCCATCCCGAGCCCGCCCAGCTGCTGCGGCGAAGTGAACGTCTGGATTACTGTGGGAAGCCCTCAAGAGCCGCAGCCCCGCACGGCAGCGGCTGCGCCCGGGTTACGGTACGGCCGGCGAGTTTCTTCAAAGCCGCTTTCCAGCCCCGCAAGAGCCGCAGCCCCGCACGGTAGCCATCGCCGATTTCCTGATGGCCGGCCCGACTGATTTTTCCGATGCCAGCTTTGAGCCCCGCAAGATCCGCAGCCCCTCGCCACAGCAAATCCGGCTGCTGCATGATCACCGCACTGCTGTCGAAAGTGATTCTTCGGAACGATGCTTTCCAGCCTCTCAAGAGCCGCAGACCCGCACGGCAGCCAAAGCTGAACCGGTGATGGCTGGCCCAACTCATTTTTCCGATACGTGTTTCTAGCCCCGCAAGAGCCGCAGCCCCGCACATCCCTACGCCAAGAGGAAGGAAACTTCTGTCGGCCGTTTTTCCAAAGCACCAGACTAGACTCTCCAGAGCCGCAGACCCGCACGTCGGCCATCGTGTTGACTCGCCCGCCCGGAGGACTGGCGTATTCTTCATGCCGATCCAAGAGCAACCAGAGCAACGAGAGCCTCAGTCCAGCGCTTGCCCCTCTGATAGTTAAAAGTAGCGGGACTCGATCGTCGGTGTTTTCAAAACGCGTGAATCAGAGCCGCAAGAACCGCAGACCCTCGCACGCCCCCCTGCCAGCTTGTCCGACTCGTGACATGGCCGGTTTCAGCGACGGATTTTTTCAATGCCGTGTTCCAGCCCCGCAAGAACCGCAGACCCGCACTCACGTGGCCGCCACTGCAAACCCACCGATGTCCGGCCCTCCGTGGCGATGTATTGCTCCGAGACTTTTCTGCAATGCAATGTGAGTCGAGCGTCAGATCGCCATGATGAACAGTAGAGTCCTGGCTCTGCCCGAGTAAAGCGGCTGACCAGCGCCGGCTCGCTGACCAGTCCGCGAACGAGTCTGGGTAACAATCCTCCATGGTTGACGTCAGTTGCCGGGACGCCGATCTATTAGATAAATTCAATCACTTCGAAGTTGAAGCGGTTCTTTTTTCGCTTCTGTGGGGGCGGTGGTGGCTGGACAGCTCTCCTCCTTTCAAAGTCCGCGATGTCGGCTTCGTTGATCAGGTACCGGGGACGTCCACCGGCACGCTTTGCTCCATTGATCGCGCGAAGCTCGCCGCCCCGTATCCATGCGTAAACCGTGTCAATATCGACCCCCCAGCGGCGAGCAAGCTCGGGCGGAGTGATCTTTTTCTGTGTGATGCGAGTTTCATCATGGGTAGGCATCACACCTCCCTCGAAGTGAAGCGGAGCTGCCACACAGGCTCGATACCTGTGCTACAAGCAACTCAGCGCGCAGCCCGATACGAAGTTGAGGCTTCGAGCCGGGCATGCTCGGGAATCGCCGCCAGCTAATGCCGAGACGGCAGGTCGGCGCAGTCAAACAGCACGGGGCATCCCCAACCGATCAATGGGATGCCGAGATCCTGAACGTCAATACCGATCGATGTATCGAAGCGGCGGCTGAGTCGCCAGGACGTCTTCGGTGGCGCGAAGAGAAATTCTCGCGATTGCCCAGGGGATGTGGTCCGATCTGGGGTAGAGACAGCAGTCGTGGGCGAAGCTTCGGCGACGACTTTATGTGCTGCGCCTAAATGACCGCACCGAAGTGCGAGGCCAAAGCCGACGAGCCTCGAATTCAGATGAAGCCTGTGCTTAGTCATCGCACACTCCGTTGCGTCGTGTTTCGTGTCGGCCTTGTTCGCGAGGCAGGCTCGTTGGTGACTCGTATGTTGGCTGGAATCGAAGGCTTCGAACGAGGGGGATCCGATGTTTTGCAGACTCAGGTGTCACTCAGGCAGGGGAAAAGCGAGTCGGCGAAAGCGCCACCGAGTGGCTTGCCCGGGAACAGCTTCACCCTAATTCTCCAAAACGATCTCATCGCGTCAAGCAACGATAACAATGCCACCAGGCCAATGCGGAAAGGGTCTGTTCTCCCAGAAATTGCAGGGTGCCTCGAACGTGCCGCGTACTCGACAAAGAGGGGTTGACTACGCAGACGGCCGCCGAAATCGGAAACGTCACCCCCAGCCGTGTCGGCAAACTCACCGACGTCACCCGGCGTTTGGACGGACTTTTCTCGAAGAGCGCAATCACCCGTGCCCAACGCAGTCGCGCAATGGAGTTTCGATTGGGCGCAGTCTTCTGCCCGTGCGCAAATCGGCCGCGCCTGCTCTTGACGCTCAGGACCCCTAGACAATTGCGAAGCATCTCGCAGTCTATCCAGCAGTCTCGGGGGCAGCGTACAGCCAATCGTGAACAAACTGCGCAACATCGACCAGGCGCTGGTCGCTGATCTTCTCCCGGTAGACACTAGCCATGTCGTCGCGAGCGTGCCCCATAATGTGATCGACGGCGACTTGGTCCTTGGATTCGCCGGCGATCGTCTCGAAGGTATGCCGGAGGGCATAAAAGTTCACGCCCTTCCGATACAGCCCGAGTTCAATCAATAGCTTGCGCATCTCTTTGCTGATTGGATTATCTGTCTGTTCCTTCGCCCAGCGCTGCCCCTTGGACGTCAAGAAGACAAGCGGTTCGTCGTTGGGATCCCTCGCCGCCGGTCGATTGTCGATCGCCGACCGGAGTGCAGCGACAGTTTCACTCCAGAGCGGACATCTTCTTTCGGCACCGGTCTTCGGTCGCGGAAAATTCACCCAGGCTGTTTTCAGGTCCAACGCCGATATCGGTAGCAGTCCGCAATCGCGGTTCCCGAATCCGCAGTTGATTCCCAACAGAACCATCGCGGTCATTTGGTCATCGGCGGCATCGATAATCTTGCTGAGCTGCTCGGCACTGAACATCCGCTGGCCCTGTTTGCGGCGCTGGGCCCTGAACAGATGCTTGCTCGGCTTCTTCATCGCCTGCCCGAATTGCACAGGCTGAGCGATCATGCCGGAGTCGTACGCGAATTTGAAGATCATCCGGATGCGAGTGATGTCATTCGCCAGGGCAGTGTGTCCCCGGGTCTTCGACAGCTCGGTTCGCAGCCTTTCAAAATCTCCGAAATTCAGTGAAGCGACCGCACGCCCGGCGTCCATCCGCTTGGCGACGCGGAAACAGATGTCTTGGTAGTCGGCAAACGTGCGAGGGGTAATCTCCCCGCTTTTAAGGCGGGTGTTCTTGACCGTCAGAAAGGCATTGATCACTTCGCGCACTGTCACTGCCCCCGAGTCAGGCGAGGGCTCGTAGCCGGCGTGCAGTGCATCCTTCTGGGCGAGGTACCTGCTCACGGCGCCCTCTGGATCGGCCCAAGAACCGAAGTAATGGAGACGGTTGCGGATCTTTTTCGCCCACTGGCCATTCCGGTGAGCGAATAATGGAAACTGAGGGTGCGGCTTCTCCGGCTTTGGGCGACGTTGCGCGTTCGCGTGGCTGCTGCCGTTCGCCAGGCTGCCGTCCACGCTCGTAGCCGATCCCGTTTTCGGACACGCAGCGCGGAATCTGGCGAGCGCCGAAGCAGGCTCGTCCCACGGACCGAAATAGCGCATCTTGCCGTCGATCTTCTTAGCCCACTGGCCGCTGGCGTGCGGGAAGAGGGGGAAGTCGGGCGTGGGTTTGGGTGGCTTTGTTCGGCTGGCCATGTTGCTACTCCGTCCGCCTTGACGTACGTGGCCCCCCACCACAACAATGGTGGGGAACTCTGTGGGCGTCGTTTCGAGAGGAGCACCCCGTGCGACCATCAACACTCATCACGCACAGCAGCACGGCGAAGACGGTACAGGGTGTACTCGCGGGTGTACTGGTGTCGTTTGAGGTGTCGTCCCCCAAAAACCAGGTCGCGAGTATAGCATCTAAGCTGTTGAATTGAAAAGACTTGCCAGCGTAGCTTCAATTGGCAGAGCACCGCATTCGTAATGCGGGGGTTGTGGGTTCGACTCCCACCGCTGGCTCTCTCTGCTTGTCTCCCGCGGCCCAGACTTCCTGTCTGTGCAGCACCTCGCATCGTCGGGCCTCTCCGGCTACCTCTCCGGCACCGCAACCTCCGCCAGCACCGGCATGTGGTCGGAAGGGAACTTGCCGTCGAACGTGTCCGGCAGGACGCCGTGACGGAGCGCTTCGATCCCCGGGCTGACGAAGATAAAGTCGATGCGGCGGCCGGGCGTGCCAGGCTTTTCGAAGCCGCTCCAGGTGCTCGTCGGACCGTGGTGCGGCGTCTGCGAGATCAACATCGCATCGCGCAGACCGAGCCCGCCGGGCTGGTCGGACGATTGGGTAATCACCTCGTACTGATCCGAGCCGGGCGTCATGTTAAAGTCCCCCGTCAACACCACCGGCGTGTCGTCAGCGACCTTGGCGATTCGCTCCAGCAGCAGCCGCGGGGCGTTGCGGCGATGCTCATCGGCGAAGCCGAAGTGAGTGTTGAACACGTATAGCGCGCGGCCGGTCGCCTTATCGCGCAGATGGGCCCAGGTGGCGATGCGGAAGTGCCCCTCGCCCCAAGCGCGACTCGGTTCATCCGGTGTGGGCGAGTACCAGAACGTGGAGGAATCGAGCAGCTCCAGTCGTTCGGTGCGATAACCGATGGCCGAGAACTCTCCGGCCCGCTTGCCATCGTCGCGGCCAACGCCGCACCAGGCGAACTGCGGCAACTCGGCGGCCAAGTCGTCGAGCTGGTCCTGCAAAGCCTCTTGTAGTCCCACCACGTCCGCCTTGTGGAAGCGAATCATGCTGGCGGCGTGCTGCTTGCGGTGCGGCCAGGCGTTTTCGCCGTCGCCGGGGTTGTTGTAGCGGATGTTGAAAGTCATCACCCGCAGCGGCTCAGCCGAACTCCGCTCGGCTTCTTGTGCGCGGGCCGATTGCCACACACCGGCCAAGATCGCCAGCGCCAGAATCACGTGCCACCTCATGAGCTTCGTCCTCCCGGTTGATAGTCTGAAATGCCACGTCCGCCGGACAACCTGCCGCCCCGTGAAGTTCGCACCATGCATAAACTGCGTAGAATCTGCGGGCGTGGCGGTTTCGGCGCTGCATTCTAACGAGCGTCGCGGCGCCCAACAACCGGCGCCAGCTAGCACTGTGACGCCGGCAGCTTAATCGGCCTAACCGGCAAAAGCTTTCCCACTGGATCGACCGATACACCAGAAGAGACTGTGGGATGTCTTGTGGAAGTCGCGTTCGCCGCCGCTCCTCGTGCGCCCTTTCGGGCCGCCCTCGTCCGCATTGCGATCGTTCGACCCAACCCCGCGACACCGCCATGCCGCTCAGGCCACTGCGATCTCTTTGGCTTCTCGCGGCGATGGCCATTGCACCGGCGGCACTAGCGCCGGCCGACGAGGTCCTGCGGCTTCCGCCGGTGGCGGTCGAGCCGGCCCGGGTCCGGTTCCCCAGCGTGATGTTCCAAGATGGAGAAGGTTCGCTGGACGAATCATCGCAAAACGGTGATTCGCAAGACGGTGCATCGCGACAAAGCGCCCCGACGCAGGACCAAGGCGACACTTCGCGAACGGAATCCGAGCACGAAATCCCGTTCTACTTCGGCTACGACGACGGTTTGTTTGTGCGGCCGATCGACGAGAACGAGACGCCCTACTCGCTCAATCTGCAGGGGCGGCTCATGCTACGGCACTCCGCTTTCTCGCGAGACACGGACACCTGGACAGACAATGCCGGCGTCACCCGCGAAATCCGGCCGCTCAACGCCTTCGAAGTCGAACGCATGCGGCTGATCCTCGATGGCACCATGTTGCACCCGGACGTCCGCTACTACATCCACTTCGACGCCGACACAGACGACAATCACACGGTCGAATTGTATGACGCGAGCATCGCGTACGACGTACACGAGCGTCTCACGCTGGAAGCTGGCAAGGCGAAGATGCCCGGCAGCCGTCAGTTTTTGCTCTCCTCGTTCTCCACGCGATTGGCCGACCGGCCGATGGCAACGGACTTTTTTCGTCCAGACCGGACGGTGGGTGCTTGGGCGATCGGTGAACTGGGGGAACGAGTGCACTACCATGTGATGGCCGGCAACGGTTACGTGGCGGACAATCTCACGTTCGACCAGATCAACAGCAGCATCGCGCTGGCCGGCACGATGTATTGGGATCCAGTTGGCGACTTCGGCGAAACGATCGTCGACTTCGACATCAGCCCGGGGCCGCTGTGGCGGCTGGGCCACAGCTTCAGCTACGCCAGCCAGTCCGGCTTGGACGCCATGGGAGATCCACTGGAGGAGAGCCGCTTCGTGCGTCTGACCGGCGGCACGCGGTTAACCGATACCGGCGCGCTGGCGCCCGGCGTCACGGTCGACGCCTTCGACATCTACCTCTACGCGCTGGACGTCAGCATGAAGTACCGCGGATGGAGCGCCAACGCCGAGTACTACGCCCGCTGGCTGCAAGCAATCGAGGGCGACGGGCCGCTGCCGCACAGCAATCTGTACGCCTCTGGCTACTTCGTCGAGGGTGGGTTCTTCATCCTCCCTCAGCGGCTGGGTATAAACGCCCGCTATTCGCACGTCTCCGGCCTATTCGGCGAGGCGAACGAGTACGCCGCCGGAGTGAATTGGTATCCGACCGATTCGGAGCGGTTCATCGTCACTTTTGACGTCACCATGCTTGACGGCAGTCCGCTTGACAATGACTCGAGCAACATCTTTGTAGGCATGGACGGCACGCTCTTCCGCACGCAGGTGGAAGCGGTGTTTTAGCAGCCTGTTAATGATTGCAACTGGCTACTGCATCACATGGAGGTGATGCCCGGAGCACACACACGAGTCTTCCACGACTCCAGCTACAATCATCCCGCAGATGCGAAGTTGCGCACCGGATGCCACAGCGAACCGCCGCGCGGTCGCAAGATGGCGACCAGCTTTCCAGAGGCGTCGATGCCGGCAAACTCGTCGACACCGTGTGCAGCGTCATACTCGATCGACTGGCCGCGCGCGATCCGTTCAAGCTGCATTTCGTCCATCGTAAAGGCCGGCAGTTCTTCCACGGCGCGGCGTGCCGGCAGTAGCAGCTCGGGCAGCGTCTCCGCATGGACGCTCTCCATCGTGACAGCGTTATCCAGGGTAAATGCGCCCACGGCCGTCCGCACCAGGGCGGACATCACGGCGCCCGTGCCCAAAAGCTCGGCCATGTCGCGACCCAGTGCGCGCACGTACGTCCCCTGACCGCAGCGGATGTCGAGTTCCAGCTCAGGATAGTCGTATCGAAGTGGGTCAAGGGAGTAGACGGTGACGGTCCGCGGGGCCGGCTCTACCGGCTTGCCGGCCCTGGCCAGGGCGTACGCCCGGTGGCCGCGCACCTTCACGGCTGAAAATGCCGGCGGGCGCTGCTGGATATCGCCCACGAAGTTACCCGCCGCGGCGGCGATCTCTTCCCGCGTGGGTTGCGGCGGATCGTCAAGTAGTTCGACTTCCGTTTCGATGTCGTCCGAAGCACTCGTTCGGCCGAGCAGGAACGTACCGCGGTAGCGCTTCGGCATCCGCTGCACGTACTCGATCAGCCGCGTGGCGGACCCAACGCAGACAACGAGCACGCCTTCGGCCAGTGGATCGAGCGTGCCGGCGTGGCCCGCCTTGGCCGGCCGCACCAGGCGCTGCACGTGATCGACCACACGCCGCGAACTGATGCCGGGCGGCTTGTGGATCGAGAGCAGACCCAAAGCTGACACGTGGTTCTCCTCCGCATGGAAAATATCAGGATGCCGCAGGGTCGGGACAACGTCAACCGGCGGCCACTGCTCCGTTCTCCCTCTCCCCGCCGGGGAGAGGGTCGGGGAGAGGGGTACAACACAACACGTGGGCAACGGTTACGTGTCGGTTTTGGCACGAATCGCAAGCACTAAGTAGCACGGCGGGACAAGCCCGCCGTGGCACCCGGCGGCGTGGCACGCGCACAGACAGGAATGTCTGTGCCACCATTACGCACCAACCCGCGGAATCGCACAGACGGGAATGTCTGTGCCACTTTACTTATCCAGTCCGCGGATAGAGAAGTCGTACAGCTCGGCGACCTGACCGGCCGTCTTCTCGCGGATTCCGCTCAATCGCTTGGCAAGCGCGTCGGGATCGTCCACCCCCATGGCGGCGAACACCCCGAACTTGTGCGTCAAGAGACGCTCGAGATCGCCGCTTTCATTGCGGGCATGGCCCTGGGGATACATCACCAGTCCACTATCGATCGCACCCAGCCGCCGGTGGTGCAGCACGATCGAAGTGGGGATCCCGTCGGGATACTTCTCGTCGTAGTCGCGGCCGCCGTGGCGGACGTCGATCTTCGACATAATCTCGCGCGTGGTCGCGTCGTGCAGACTGGCCGTATCGTAATCGCGGGGCACGAGCATCAGCTCGCGCCAGCCGGCCGATTGCTGCGCATACGCCTTCCGCAAGAGCGTCGCCAGGATGTAGTAGAGCGAATGATCGGCGGACTGCCGCGTCTGCGGATCACGTTTGGCCGGATCGCAGATGATGCCATACGCCGGCTCGTAAATCGCCACCTCCACGCGCTCGAGCTGCGCCGGATCGTCCAGCAGCTCCGGCTGCTTCCGCAACAGATCGATCAGAGCCGCGATGGCCCCGGCGGACTGGTGTTCATAAATGCCGAGCTTGAAGTGCATGCCCATCACGGCGAAATCATCGCCGGCGGTGGCGAGCGTCAGCTCGAATGGGCTCCGTCCTGGCCGGTCCGGCGGTTCGAACAGGCAGAACACCGCCTGAGGATTGCGAAAGATGTCGGCCGGGCCGACGAACCCCCGCATCGCACGATGGACGCACTGCACGGCCATTTCCGCCGAAATGGCGGCCGAGGCGCCCTTGGAATCGGAAAGCTGCTTGCCGGCACGGATGGCCCGGAACGGCACGTAATGGGCGACGACGAGCCCCAGGGCCGACTCGATCTGGTCGACGCTGGCCCCCAGTACGGCGCCGTAGACGGCCGCCGAGGCGATCGCCCCGTGCAGCACGTGGTCGATCCGATGATCCTTCAGGGCGAACACTTCGGCCAGGCGTCCGCGGATCTCGTCCAGGCAGATCATTGCCCGGGCAAGCACAGCGCCGTCCACTCCCGCCTGCTGTGCGGCGGCCACCGCCACTGGATAGAAGTCGTTGTGCCCGAACTCGCCCCGGGTGTGTCCCCGGGCAGGGTTGTAGCCGAAGTTCGTACCGTTGGCGTCCCACTCCCGCACGGCCGACGAACAGGCGAGCACCGCCTTCTCCGGCTTCACGCGCACAGTCGACCCGAAACAGGGCACGCCGGCCTTGTCGCGGTAGTCGAGCGCTTCGCGCCGCAGCACCAGCGGAGCATGCGCCCCGCACCCAAGCGCCGAGACGCCACAAGCGACCGCGTCGGTATGGAACTGCTCGACTTTGGCCAGCACGGCCGTCGAAGGGCCGCCGGATCGGCCGGCGACGAAGTCCAGCGCATACTGCGCGAGTCCCCGAGCCTGGTTTTCGTCGCGCGGTAGGGTTTGAAACTCGTTCGACACGCCGTTTCACCGTGTATTGCAAAGGGGATGGTCGGTGCGCGCGGTTCCTTCTACCACACCCTCGGCGCGCGATTCAAGCTGCGGAGCGGTTCGCTTCCGCACGGCCGTCGGTTACATTGGCCCGGACCGGTGTTGTTTCAGCCTCGGCTTCCCTTGCCTTCGACCACTCCACGACGCGCTACGGAGAGACGGTTTGGACGAGTTTCCCGACGACACGATTCAGGCAGCGCTCACGCGGCACTCGGTGTCGCTGGCGGCAGACCAGGCGATCGAGTTGGATCGCTACGCGCGGCTGCTCTGGGAGTGGAACGAGCGGCTGAACCTCACCCGGCACACGGACTACGAAAAGTTCGTCACCCGGGACATTGTCGACTCGCTGGCCCTGGCCGAACATCTGCCCCGCGGCGAGCGGGTGTTGGACGTGGGCACCGGCGGCGGCGTGCCGGGCGTGATCTTGGCGATCGTGCGGCCGGACCTGAAACTCGTCGCCTGCGAGTCGACCGCCAAGAAATATCGCGCGGTGGCCGACATGATCGAGAAGCTCGGCCTGCCGCTGCCCGTCTATCACGCGCGCGCGGAGGACCTGCTCGAGACGATGACCTTCGACGCGCTGATCGCTCGGGCGGTCGCGCCGCTGCCGAAGCTGCTCACCTGGCTGACACCGTATTGGGACGCCTTCGATCGGCTGTTGATCATCAAAGGCCCCGCCTGGCTGTCCGAGCGGAAGGATGCCCGGGAGCGGTCGCTGCTGAAGAACTTGGACTTGCGGCGGCTTTCCCGGTACCAGACGCCCGGCAGCGGCGCAGAAAACGTCATTCTTCGGCTGGAGCGGAAGTCGCCCGGCGAGGTGTGAAGGCGGCCGTGGCTGCTTGAGTATTTTGCGAAACTGGTAACGATTGCGCAAGCCCTACGCCCGTCCCTGGTGTAGCCGCCGTGGCACAGGCCTGAGAGAGGGCCCGGACGGCCACGAGCGAAGACCCTGCACGCAACGTGGCACAGACGTTTCTGTTTGTGCTTACCTACATCGAGAGGGCGTCTTTCGCCGGGGTGGTTGCTTCGTTAGAGCAACAGCAGCCTGTTGCGGAATCCGGCAGCCTCGCAGCCTCCTCCCGGGGCGTCTCAAAACCGAATCATAGCCCCAGGGGTTACGGTCGTACCGTTCGCAACGACAATGCGCTGCTGGCGGGGCGAGCAGTGGCACCCGGCGGAATTGGCCGGCTACGCTGCGGACTTTCGTGGCAACTTTCCCGCAGTGGACTACACTTGCGAGAGGTTGCACCCATGGACAATGCCCAAACTTGGAAAGCGTGCTTCACCGAGTGGCCGGAGGACGTTCCGCGCCGAGGGATTCTCATCACCACGATCAATGAGCAGATCCCCTTCAGCACGTTTCTGACCAGCCCGACGATGCTGCTGCTGGAGCGGACAACGCCCGATACCGCCGGCACCCGCAAGGTGCTGCTGCCGTATGGGAACATCTCCATGTTAAAGATCGCCGAGGTGATCAACGCCAAGTCGTTCGCCGCGTTGGGGTTTGCAGGCCCTGCGCCGAAGTAGCGCCTGGAACAGAAATCCTGTCCGTGCTCTTTCGTAGCACCTTCCGCGACAACGGCGACTCAAGTCCTCTCCCTGGCTCTCTTCCAGCGGTTGAGTGACTTTTGCGGCCATCCCCTGGCCGGGCGGCGACCCCCTGGCCGGGCGGCGACGGAGTCCCTAAACTGATAGTTTCACTTCAAGCGACTCCAGCGCCCGACATCCGCGGCGCTAAATCGGAACGGACCGGCGGCGTCCGACGTGCGACGCGGCCGGTCAAACCCCATATTTCACCGGTTGAAGTAACTTAGGAAGGAGCTTCTTCGTGGCAGACGAAAAGAAAGAACCCAAGGCCGAATCGACCCCGCAACAGTCGCAACAGCAGCAACGCCCGCAGGTCGAAGTCGACGACACCAACGCGCTGACGACCTACGCCAACTTTTGTCGGGTGACGGGCACGCCGGAGGAGTTGATCCTCGACTTCGGGATTAACTCGCAGCCCTTCGGCGCGGCCAGTAACAAGGTACAGGTGAACCACCGCCTGGTGACCAATTACTACACGGCCAAGCGAATGCTGCACGCGCTGCACCTGTCGGTTCAGCGTCACGAGCAGGCCTTCGGCGTGCTGGAGACCGACGTGCAGAAGCGCGTCATCGGCGGCGCCGCGGCCCAGCAGCAGCGCTAGGTCGGGTGCCACTACTGGCTTGTCCGGCAGTTCCGCTGTGGGTCTCGGGTATGCGCCTTGCCCGCCCGTGACCTGCACCGCCGTTGAACGTGCGCGCAGGCTGACATCGCATCCCGTCCCAATACCAGAGCGGATGGGTGCGCACCGACCGCGCGAGCGTACAGGAGCGGTCGGTTTGCCTATGCGCCCTGCAGCGTACGAGCCCGAGCCATGGCGTCTTCGGCAAGTTGGATGTAGCCCTGCTCGCCGGTTCCGGCGTACGCCCGCTGGTAGGTGACGCTCAGAGCCGTGTAGCTGAATGGCTCCTGCGGATTAATTTCGCAGGCCCGTTGGGCGTGCTTGATCGCCTCGTCGTGTTTTCCGACGCGGCCGTACACGACCGCCAGCGCGGAGTGCGCCAGCGCGAAGTTTTCATCCTGCGCGAGCGCCTCCTGATACTTGGCGATCGCCTCGTCTATTTTGCCCTCGTCCTTGAGTTGATCGGCCTGGTCGTAGATTTCATGCAACGACGGCATGATGGGGTTGCTCCTTGTCGTACGCGTCCCGGATAGGCGGCACCTTAGGGGGGTGCGGTGAAGGTCCCCCAGTAGCCCTCCAAAACGCCGAGTCTATCACGTTTTGAAGCTTCTTGCGCAGTGGTCGTAGTCGTTTCGCCCCACTCGGGGCCGCGGCCAGACGCGCGGAGATCGCCGGCTCCAACGGAGCAAGTCCCCACCGACGTTGCCAATTGGGAAGACTCGGAGAACCGACAGAATCGCTACCTCGGGCTAAGCCGTGGCGGCACGTGCGTCCGATAACAACTAGCGTGGACGCGCCGCACCAGTCCCACCGGCCACCCAAGGCCCTCGCGCGTCGTCCGCCGCTACCCCGCCCTCTGTCCGGTATCCCAGTTCACGAGGATCCCACCTGTGAGCATCCACTGCACGGCCATCGTAAGCCCCGGCGCGCAACTCGGTACGAACGTCCACGTCGGCCCATTCACGATCGTCGAACCCGGCGCCGTGGTGGCGGATAACTGCCGTCTGGCCAGCCACGTGGTAATCAAGTCGGGCGTCACGCTGGGCCGAGGCACGCTGGTCTTCGAGGGGGCCGTGCTAGGCGGACTGCCGCAGCACGTGAAGCTGCCGGAGAATCCTGGCACGCTGCTGCTGGGCGACGGGAACGTCATTCGCGAACACTGCACGCTGCACCGGTCGCTGCAGCCCGAGGGCGTGACGCGATTGGGGAACAACAACGTGCTGATGGTCGGCGCACACGTCGCACACGACTGCGTTGTCGGAAACAACGTGGTGATGGCGAACAACGTGCTTTTGGCGGGCCATGTGACGGTGGGAGACCGCGCCTTTTTCGGCGGTGCCGCGGCCGTGCATCAATTCTGCCGGATCGGCCAGTTGGCGATGATCGGTGGCCACGCCCGCGTCACGCAGGACGTGCCTCCATACGTGACCGTGGACGGCGGATCGAGCATGGTCGTCGGGTTGAACCGCGTCGGCCTGTCGCGGAGCGGGTACACGAGCGACGAGATCGCGCAGCTTAAAGCCGCGTACAAGCTGATCTACCGGCAAGGGCTAAAGTGGCGTGAGGTGCTCGAAACGTTGCGGGTGGAATTCGCCGCCGGCCCTGCCGCGGATTACGCGGTGTTCCTCTCCGGCGGCACGCGCGGCTTTCTGGCCGAGCGTCGTCCGCCCCGTGCCGCGACGATCAAGCTGCACCGCGACGAGCCCGCTCAGCCCGAGTACCAGAGCAAGGCGAGCTAGGGGACACCGAAAAGTCGGAGCCCCGCCCAAACATACGCGGAGTCGGGGGCTTCCACTGGAGCGCTGAACCCTCCCCTGTCCAGCGACGCCCCGAAAACTCCTCCTCCCACACGGGACATGGCCCCACGGGACTACGGGAGACGTGGGGAAACACCCCCACTGCCGGCATGTGCAGGTTTTTTCCAAGCGGGGGGCACTGCGCGCGTTGTCCAGCCCAAACTCGTAAACGCTCAGCCCAGCCGGGGGCAGGCCTGAATTTCCGCCAGTTCAACAACGCTCGGTTGCCGCGTGCCACTGCCACATGTTTGGCGGACCGAACGTGTTCGGACACATGGGTGACACATTTGCAGGCCGAGTCGCGTCTCGGCCAAGAGGGCATTGCTGCTGAGCTGCCGTGCAACTGCACCACTAGCCGCCCCGCGCCGCTCGGATTTATAATCGAACCAGGCGCGGGCGAGTCACGGCCGGCGCAGTCTTCTCGTGCTCACGGGGTGCCGGCTATGCCCGTCCAGATGGAGTTGTCGCGAATTATCATCAGCGAGATCAACGATCAACAGGTGATCTACCTGAAAGAGGTCGACGGCGACCGCACCTTCCCGATCTTGATCGGCATTTTCGAAGCCACCAGCATCGACCGGCGGGTGAAGCACTATCAGTCGCCTCGCCCGCTGACGCACGACCTGCTAGTGAGTGTCGTCGAGAATCTCGGCGCGGAACTACAGGATGTGGTGATCAGCGAGCTGCGCGAGCACACCTACTACGCGAAGCTTCGCGTGCGGCACGAAGGCGAACTGGTCGAGGTCGACGCCCGGCCGTCCGACGCGATCGCCGTGGCGGTGACCTGCGATCCGCCGCTGCCGATTTACGTCGCCGAAGAAGTGCTTCAGGACGTATTGGGCGAGCAGTAGGCACCGCTGACTTGTGCCTGGCTGCCCGAGCCGTGCATTTACCTGGGACGGAATCGGTTCGCGGCGTCCTACCTATCACCCGGCCGCGGCGCCTTGAGGGGCGCGCTTCCAATCTGGTAGCATGAAGCCGCCGATCGATTGGCCAGTTTCTCGCGAGAACTTCTGCCAGTGGGGTATTTCGGCGCGTGTGCCGTCGCTCCCTTATTCTGTTGCCTCGAAGCGCTTGTCCGGATTCCCATGGCCGATACTCCGATGATGAGGCAGTATCAGCAGGCCAAACAGGCCTGTCCCGATACGCTGCTGCTGTTTCGGATGGGGGACTTTTACGAGCTGTTCGCGGACGATGCGAAGGAAGCGGCGCGGCTGCTGAACCTCACCCTGACCAGCCGCGACAAGGGCCCGTCGGCCACCGCCATGGCCGGCTTCCCTCACCACCAGTTGGATGCCTACCTGGCGAAGCTGATCGCCGCCGGACGGCGCGTGGCGATCTGCGATCAGGTGGAAGATCCCAAGCAGGCCAAGGGCCTGGTCAAGCGCGACGTCACTCGGATCGTCAGTCCCGGCACCGTGACCGACGATGCCCTGCTCGATCCGCAGCAGAGCAACTATCTGGTGGCCATCGTGCCGGGCGAGCGGACCGGCCTGGCATGGATCGACCTCTCGACGGGTCGGTTCATCGCGACCACCGTGCCGGGCGCGCGGCTGGCCGACCATCTGGCGCGCATTGATCCGGCCGAGTGCCTGATCAGCGAGGACAACCAGAGCCTGCTGGAAGACCTGCACGAACGCTTCATGCTCACCACGCGGCCCGCCTGGGCGTTCTCGGCCAGCGCGGCCACGGATTCGCTGACCAAACATTTCGGTACTGCGTCGCTGGAGGGATTCGGCTTTGAAGACGCGGACCAGGCGGCCATCTGCGCGGCCGGCGCCGTGCTCGACTATCTCCGCGAAACGCAGAAGGCGTCGCTCGACCACATCGACCGCA
This sequence comes from Pirellulales bacterium, assembly GCA_040880125.1. Taxonomy (GTDB): domain Bacteria; phylum Planctomycetota; class Planctomycetia; order Pirellulales; family JBBDJB01; genus JBBDJB01. The sequence goes on from JBBDJB010000060.1 coordinate 30,748, forward strand.
TCGTCCCCTATCGAAGTGGTACCTCGCTCGAGATCGACCAGTCGACGTGGCGCAGTCTCGAGATCACCCGCACCATGCGCGAAGGCCGCCGCGAGGGCTCGCTCGTCGCGGTGCTCGACCGCACGGTAACGGCCATGGGGGCGCGGCTGTTGTCCGAGTGGCTGGCCAGCCCGCTCACGGAGGTTTCGGCCATCGACGCGCGTCTCGACGCAGTCGAGGAGCTGCTGGGCGACGCCGATTGCGCCGGCGCTCTGCGCGATGAGCTTGACGGCATCTATGATCTGCCGCGGCTGCTCGCCCGGGTGACGACCGGGCGCACTTCGCCGCGGGACTTAAGCTTCATCGCCCGCACTCTGGCCCGGCTGCCGCGGATCAAGGCGAAGCTGGCCGGCCGGCGGAGCGGCCTGCTCGCGCAGATCGAAGTCGACCTGGACCTGTGCCCGGATGTTCGCTCCAAGCTAGAAGCCGCCCTGCGCGAGGACTGCCCGCTCACCAGCCGCGACGGCGGATTCATCCGCCCCGCATTCCATGCGGAGCTCGATGAGCTGCGCGAGTTGACCGCTGGCGGGAAGAAGTGGATCGCCGCCTATCAAACGGAAGAGTGCGAGCGCACCGGTATCCCCACCATCAAGGTCGGCTTCAACAAGGTCTTTGGCTATTACCTGGAAATCACGCACGCGCACTCGGCGAAAGTCCCCCAGGAGTACATCCGCAAGCAGACCGTCAAGAACGCCGAACGCTACGTTACCCCCAAGCTCAAGGAGTACGAGGAGCGGGTGCTCTCCGCTGAGCAGCGGGCGAAGGACCTGGAGTACGAGCTGTTCTTGGAACTGCGCGACATGGTGGCCGCTTCCGGGCGGCGACTGAAGGCAACCGCCGAGCTGCTCGCGCAGATCGACTCGTTGGCCGGATTGGCCGAACTGGCGCGGAGTCGGCGGTATTGCCGCCCGCGTCTGAGCGAGCAGCCGGTGCTGTCGATCGTCGACGGCCGCCATCCGGTGCTGGACGCCATCGAGCCGGAAGGCACCTTCGTCCCCAACGACACCACGTGCGGCGAAGCGGAGAGCCGCATCCTGCTGATCACCGGACCGAACATGGCCGGCAAGAGCACCTACATTCGCCAGGTGGCGCTGCTCACGTTGATGGCCCAGATCGGCAGCTTCATCCCGGCCAAGGAAGCGACAATCGGCATCGCCGACCGCATCTTCGCCCGAGTGGGGGCCAGCGACGAGCTGTCGCGTGGTCAGAGCACCTTCATGGTCGAGATGACCGAGACGGCCCGCATCCTCAACACGGCTAGTCCGCGGAGCCTGGTGATCCTGGACGAGATCGGCCGCGGCACCAGCACCTACGACGGCCTGTCGCTCGCCTGGTCGGTGGTTGAGTACCTGCACGAGCACGTCGGCTGCCGCACGCTGTTCGCCACGCACTACCACGAGCTGACCGACCTGGCCAAGTCGCTAGACAGCGTTGAAAATCTGAACGTAGCGGTGCGCGAGTGGGACGACCAGGTGGTCTTCCTGCACAAGATCGTGCCCGGCGCGGCGGACAAGAGCTACGGCATTCACGTGGCTAGGCTGGCCGGGGTGCCGGCGGAAGTGAACCACCGAGCGAAGCAGATTCTGGCCCAACTGGAAAACGAACACCTGGACGGCAACGGCCGACCGCGAATCGCCGCCGGCCAGAATGGAGCGACCGAACTGCAACTCACCCTGTTCGGGCCGGCCGAGCATCCACTGCTGGATGCGATCCGCAAGCTCGACCTGAACGAGACGACGCCGCTGGCGGCGCTGGCGCTCATCCAAAAATGGCAGGCCGAGCTGGCAGGCGGCGCGGAGAAGAGCCACGCCAAGCCGCGGTAACCGGTGTACTGCTAAAGAAGCACAGACAGGAATGTCTGTGCCACCGGAAACTCCCTCTCCCTCTCCCTGGAAGGGAGAGGGCGTTTCTGATGTCTGTGCCACGTGACTACGGGCTCTCCGCTTCCGCCCCATCCTTCGGTTCGAAGTACACCTTGCCGCCCAGTTCTCGCAGCTCGGCGATCTGCTGCTTCGCCTCGTCGCTCAGCGGATTGCCGCTTAAGTAGATTCGCCAGAACATGGCGAAGCGGTTCGGCCCCTCGCGGTCCTTGCGTGCCATCTCCACCAGCGGCGACAAATCGGAGAGACCGATGTTCTGAAGCATCAACAGCTTCAGGTCGGTCATCTCCGACAGCGGCAAAAGTTCCTCCAGCTTATTGCCATTGAGGCTGAGCGTGGAGAGCCTCGTCAGCCCGGCCAGCGGCTTGATGTCTGTCAGGCCGTTGTCGTCGAGATAAAGCGACCACAGCTTATTCAGACCTTTCAACGGCTCGATACTCGCGATCTTATTCCCGGACAAGTAACAGGCGTTGAGATTCTCCAGCCCGGCGACCGGCGAGATGTCCTCGATCTGGTTCCCTTCCAGTTGGAGATATTGCAGCCGCTTCAGATCAGCCAAGGGCGCGATGTCGCTGATCTTGTTGCGAGCCAAGGTGAGCGATTGCAAGTACTCGAGCCCGGCCAGCGGCTGAAGGTTTGTCACCTCGTTGCCTTCCAGATCGAGCAGCGCCAGGCTTTTGCAGGCGGACAAGCCGGTTAGGTCCGAGATGCCCTCGCCTTTCGCCTCGATCGTGGAGATGTCCGCGACGTCTTCGGCGGTCAGCGGCTCGTCGCTGTCGCGCTTCTCGAAGACGTACTTCCGGACGGCGGCTTCCAGCTTCTCATCGGGGAACAGCTCGTCGCCGGCGGCGGTGCCGGCCGTGAATTGTGTAATTGCAAGACAAGTAAAGATAACGAGTGGCGCGAGATGTCGTTTCACTGGTCGCTCCTCCTGCACTTGTTCGACGCGAGTAATCGTCGTGGCACGGACATTCCTGTCTGTGCGTCACAAAGCACGGCTGGACAAGCCAGCCGTGGCACCCTACTTCTCGGTTTGAATTCCCCGGACACCCTCAAATAACCTCGTTGATGGGCCCGACGTGCTCGACGCCGACCAGCTTCTGGTCCAGGCCGCCGTGGAAGTAAGCAAGGTTGTTCGGGTCGATGCCCATCTGGTTCAAAAGGGTGGCGTGCAGATGCTTGACGTGCAGCGGCCGCTCGACGGCTGCCGCGCCAAGCTCGTCGGTCTGACCGACGCTCTGGCCACCCTTGATGCCGCCGCCGGCCATCCACATGGTAAAGCCGAACGAGTTGTGATCGCGACCGGTGCCTTCGGCATATTCGGCGGTCGGCTGCCGGCCAAACTCGCCGCCCCAGACGATCAGCGTCTCGTCCAGGAGGCCGCGCTGCTTCAGATCAGTCAGCAAGCCCGCGATCGGCTTATCCGTATTACCGGCATGGTAGGTGTGGTTCTTGACCAGGTCGCCGTGCGCGTCCCAGTTGTCGTCGTTGTGGGCGCCGCCGGAGTAGAGCTGAATAAAACGCACGCCCCGCTCGACCAGCCGCCGGGCCAGCAGGCACCGCCGCCCGAAGTCGGCCGTGCGCTCGTTGTCGAGGCCGTACAACTGCTGGGTCGCTTCGGTCTCCTGGGCCAGGTCGACCGCCTCGGGCGCGTGCTGCTGCATTTTGTAGGCCAGCTCATAGCTGGCGATTCGCGCCTCCAAGTCGCTGTTGTGTGCCCGCGTGGCCTGATGCTGGCTGTTGATATCGTGCAGCACATCGAGCAGCTCCCGCTGCACCGGCCGCGTCATGCCGGGCGGCAGGTTCAGGTCGATAATGGGTGCGCCCTTGGAGCGCAAGATCGTCCCCTGGTAGGTGGCCGGCATGTAACCGCTGGACCAGTTCTTCGCCCCGCTGATTGGGCCGCCGGTCGGATCGAGCATGACGACGAAGCCGGGCAGATTCTCGCTGACGCTGCCCAGGCCGTAATTGATCCAGGAACCCAGCGCCGGGCTGCCGCTGAGGATCTTGCCCGTGTTCATCTGCAGCATGGCCGAGCCATGAATCGGCGAATCGGCCGTCATCGACTTGAGAAATGCAATGTCGTCGACGCAGGTGGCCAGGTGCGGGAACAGCTCGGAGACCCACTGCCCCGACTGGCCGTACTGCTTGAAGGTCCACTTCGGACCTACCACGCGCCCTTCGTTCTTTTCGCCGCCGCGGCCCTTGGTCTTCACCTGGATGGTCTTCCCATCCAGTGGGTAAAGCTCCGGCTTGTAGTCGAACGTGTCGACGTGGCTGGGACCGCCGTACATGAACAGGAAGATGACGCTCTTCGCCTTCGGTGTGAACTGCGGCGGCTTGGCGGCAAGCGGATTGACGTACTCGCTCACGCCGTCGGCGGCCACGCTCTGCCGGTTGAGAAAACCATCGCCGGAGAGCAGCCCGGCCAGCGCCACGCCGGTGAATCCACCGCCGGCCTCCCAGAGGAACTCCCGCCGCGTGCGGTGGCAGAAGGCGCCGCGCCGCTCGGTTGGTGTACGGGTCTTGTCATTCATGGCGATATCCTCCGCGATTGGCGGCGGTCTTTAGTCGAGATAGACAAATTCGTTCAGGTTGAGCACCACCAGGCAATAGTAATCGAGCGCCTTTTCCTCCGGCAGCTCGTGCTCGCGGCGGAGCGAGTCAATCAGCTCAATACCGCGGTCGATACTCGCCTCGTCCGGTGCACGGCACAAGGTCAGCCGCAGCGCGAGCGTCACTTGATCGCGCAATTCCTCGCCGGCTTCGCTGCGCAAGCGATCGGCGAACTGGGCCGCCTGCTTGTTGACAAACGAGCCATTGAGCATGCCCAGCGCCTGCGTCGGCTGGGTCGTGGCGAAGCGGGCTTCGCAGCTCGAATCGGTTTCCGGGAAGTCGAAGCTCGCCAAGATCGGCGTGATCAGCGACCGCTTCACGTGGATGTACACGCTGCGGCGCGCCTGTTCTTCCGGCGAGGAACGCCCCCAGCCGTCGCCCGGCCGCGACTGCCCCGCCTTTACCTCGTCGGAGATGTCCGGAAAGATGCCGGGGCCGTACATCGCCCGATTGAGCCGACCGGTCACCATGTGGATCGAGTCGCGAATCTCCTCGGCGGTCAGCCGCCGCATGTTGAAGCGCGAAAACAGCGCATTGTCCGCGTCGCGGGCCAGCGCCTCGTCGCTCGGTTGCGACGACATCTGGTACGCGCTGGACATCATGATCAGCTTGTGCAGCGGCTTGAGCCGCCAGCCGGAGTCGACAAAGTGCAGCGCCAGCCAGTCAAGCAATTCCGGATGCGTGGGCGGGGTGCCGATCTGCCCGAAGTTGTTCGGCGAATCGACGATGCCGCGGCCGAAGTGATGCTGCCAGACGCGGTTGACCATCACGCGCGAAGTGAGCATGTTGTCCGGCGACGCGACCCAGTTGGCCAGGGCCAGCCGGCGTCCCGAGGAGCGGCCGGTGGCCGGCGGTACAATCTCCGGCGGTGGCGCGCCGAACAGCTCCGGAAAGCTCGGCGCGACCTCGTCCCCTTCCAGGCGGGGATTACCGCGCTGCAGCAAGTGCGTCACCGGTGGGTTGGGATCGCAGTTGTTGACCGACAGCGCTTGCTCGCGTTCCGGCAGCGACTGCTTCTGCTCGCGCAGCGCGGCCAACTCGTCTTCCATCTGCCCGTAGGTCTGCGACTGGTCGGCCGTGAGGAAGTCGTGCAGCTTCTCTTCGAGCAGTCGCCGGCGCCGGCGGCCTTCGCTGCGGCGCTGGTCTTCGCCGGACATTTTGGCGATTGCCTGCTGCTCCAGCTCCGTCATCGCCTCGGCAATGCGCTTCTCCTCGCCTTCGAGCCGGGTGTATTCGTCCTGCAGATCGTCGGGCGTGATATCGGTTTGGCTGAATCGCGGGTCGCCGCTTGAGCCCAGGCCCTGGAAGAACGCGACCATGCTGTAATAGTCGGTCTGCGGGATCGGATCAATCTTGTGATCGTGGCAGCGGGCGCAATCGACGGTCAGGCCAAGGAACGCCTTGCTTGTCGTGGCGACGATGTCGTCCAACTGGTCGTAGCGGGCGAGCAGTCGATCGGCCGGCTCGTCGTCCCACAGCCCCAGCCGGTAGTAGCCGGTGGCGATGATCGTCTCCGGCGTCGCATCGGCCAGCTCGTCGCCGGCCAACTGCTCGCGGATGAACTGGTCGTACGGCTTGTCGGCATTGAGCGCGCGGATCACGTAGTCGCGATACCGCCAAGCGTTGGGCTTCACGCCGTCGCGCTCGAAGCTGTTGGTGTCGGCGTAGCGCACCACGTCCAGCCAGTGCCTAGCCCAGCGTTCGCCGTAAGCCTGCGAATCGAGAAGCCTGTCGATCAACGTCTCGAACGCATTGGGCGAAGTGTCATCCAAGAACGCCTGCGTCTCGGCGGGCGACGGCGGCAGCCCCGTCAGATCGTAGTACGCGCGGCGCAGCAAGGTGACTTTGTCGGCGGGTGGAGCCGGCGTTAGCCCGGCGGCCTCGAGTTTGTGCAGCACAAACGCATCGATAGGCGTGCGGACCCAATCCTGCCGGTCGACTTGCGGAAGCTCGCGCCGCTGGGGCGGGGTGAACGACCAGTGACGCTCCCACGGCGCGCCGGCGGCGATCCACTGCTTCACTAGTTCGATCTCTTCCGGAGCGAGCGGTTTGCCCTCGGGCGGCATCCGCATCAGTTCGTCGTCCGTATCGATCCGCTGGATAATTGCGCTGCGCTCCAGATCGCCCGGAATGACAGCCTGCTCGCCCGAGATCAATTCGGAGTACACGGACTCCTGCTGGTGGAACTTTAAACCCGCTTCGGACGTGTCCGGGCCGTGGCACGGGTAGCAGTTCTTGACGAGGATCGGCTTGATTTGTCGGGCGAAGTCGATCTTCATCGGAGTGGCGCTCGACCGGTCCACTCCGTCAGTCGCCGGCTGTACGGTGGAGGCCGCGGCCGCGTCTTGCCCGTGGGCAGCGACGGGGAGTCCCATCACCAGTCCGACGAGCAATGTCGCCCCGGGCATGCGTCGAAGCGTGATGGCAGGCATATTCACTTCCGGGACTGGCGGGACCGCGGCGCACCTCCGGGGCGGGGACGCATCTCGACCGCAGGCGCAGTCGACGCGCGTCGGGATAGTGCCGCAAACATTTATTTTGACAGAAACCCGGAATAATGTCAGCCGTCTCCCGGCCGAAACGTCCCGAGCGGCTGAGCCGCGACCGGCACCGGTGGCCATCCCCGCCGTAGTGACGCGGAATCGCCTACCTGGGCGCCCGATGACAAGCGGTGCTTACGTGCGAATTTCCTCAAATCCGGCCCGTGCCCGTTTTGTTTTTCGGGGCGTTCCGGTGGATGATCCGCCGGTTGGTAGTGAAAATTTACCTAAAAAGGAGGCCGGGCGTCAAGAGTTGCTCCACCATCTGCGGCAGGAAAGACACCGGTAGCGAGGTTCAATTCGGCCAGACCGCCCTTCTCAGTACTCCGGCACCTCGTCGGCGTCGAGCTGCTGTAAGTGCTTCTGGTCGAACATTCGGTTGGCCAGAAGCCGCACCGGCACCAGCAGCGCCACAATCAGTGGGAACAGAATTCCCAGCGCGCTGGACTTGACCACCCATAGCACGGCCAGGCAGGCCAGTTGCAAAAAAGTGAACTTGTGGATCACCCACAGCGGCACGCGGCGGATGTAGTGCGTGGCTGGGTAGAGCGAGGAGTCCATCAACCACAGCTTAAGCCGCTCGAAGAACTGATTGCCCGACATCGACACCACGCCCATGAACAGAAAGATTCCGTACAGCACCGCCATGGGGATCACCTTCAGCAGCGGCAAGAGCAACAGCGAAGCCCCGATCAACAGATGTATCGACAGCCCTGTGATGCGGTTCTCATCGACGTGGATTATCCGCTCGTAGCTTTCTCCGCTCGGCCGCGCGGCCTCCTCGATGGTCGCCAAGCTATGGACGTGGTTCAGCGACCGCACGGTGGCGGCCACCAGCCACGGCAGCCCGAACAGCGAGCAGCCACCGATTAATAGGCCGACCAGGCCCAGGTCGAGATGATACGCCTCGCCCTTGTGTAGGTTGTGATTGGGGCTATTGATCAGCCGCGCGGTGATGTTCTGGTCAAGAAACACCAGCACCGTGGCCAGCATGGCCGGCACGATTGCGGCAAACACCACCCACACCGGCAAGGCGAAAATATTGATCTGCCAGGTCCGGCCGCTGGTCGTCTCGAACGTGTCGGGCACCGGCAATACGGGCAGACGCACCTCGTGCATCAGTAGGGCCACCACCGTCATGGACGCCAGCGCAATGGCCGGCCCGAAGTCGGCGAGGAATTCGCGAATCCACGGCAGCAGATACCGGCTGCGGCGAAAGCGCGACAAGCTCATGGCGATGTAAAACGTGCCCAACGCCAGCAGGACCGAAAGCAACGCCGTGTCATAATCGCTGCCGTCGTTGAACGTGTAAACAAGGGCTTTGACCGCTTCATAGATGAAAATCAGCGAGATTAGCGCTGCAAAAATCTCGTCGGTGAAGCGCGTGAAGAAGCGCATCATGCAACTGGCGTCGGTGACCGCCAGGATCAACAGCAGTAGCATCGTCCACAGCCCGACCCAGGCGTATGTCGGCAAGAACGGAATCCCTAAATCGACGCACAGCGAGTAGAGCATCGCCGTAAAGATCAGCATCGGGCCGGTGCCGCCCAGGATGATCAATGGCTGACCGGAGAACAACGCAAACAATGACCCGCACACGGCCGACGCCAGAATCATCTCGACGGTGCCGATATTGCGACCGGTCATTTCGGCCATCACGCCGCCAAAAGTGACTGCCGGCGCCATGCAGGCGAAAAACAAAAACAGCGTCGTACTGACGCTTTTGGAGCGCAGCCCATCGCGAAAGTCGGCCACGTAGTGGGGCAGCCGGCGGCGAATGTCCTTAAGCAGCCCGCCCGCGAACTTTCCGGTAAAGACGAGCCCTTCGGGCACCTTGCTTTCCACCGGCTGCGGCGGAGCGGTGCGGGCGTTGAAGTGCTCCCAGGCCTCCAGCAGTTCCTGCGGATTCTCCGCGGCGCCGGCTTCGTAGCGGAAGTCATCGTCCACCATCAGCCGGGCGATCGCCGCCAACGAGTCGAGGTGCTGCGCGGCGCTGTCAGGCGGACCGATCAACACGAAGAAGAACCGCGTCGGGATGCCATCCGGCGCGCCCAAATTAATCGGATGCGCCAGCCGCAGGAACACGATGATCGGCTCGGCGACTTCGCTCATGTAGACGTGCGGCACGGCCACCGCATGGCCGATGGCGGTCGACGCCCGGCGCTCGCGGTCCAGTAGCGACCGCTCCAGCTCGTCGCGCAGCTCGACCGGCACCAGTTCATGGGCCACCATAAAGCTGACCGCTTGCCGCAGGATCAACTCGAGGCTGCGTGCCTGAACGTCGAGCACGACCCGACCTTCGCGAAATGCCTCTTGCACGGACTTCATAGGCTCGGTTATCTCTCGGAGGAAGCGTCGTCAGCGAAAGCGGGGCAAATGATCCGTGAAAAGTCTTGCGGCGGCAGTCGGCAGCGGCTTATGCAAGAAATCAATCTCGCGAGGGCGGCGAGAGCCGCGCGGCCTCCTGCGAATCGGTGCGGGAGAAGTGTCCTTACTCGTGCCGCGGCGGTTGGAGCGATTGGCCGCAAAGGCCGCAGACGGTGTCGCCCGGCGACACCGCGAACTGGCAGTTGGGGCACTTCGGCCGTCTGGTCGCCCAGATGAGCGCGGCCACCACGACCAGGGGAATTCCGACACATACGAGCAGCCCTATGATTTCCTGCCATCCGACCATCTGGGCACCTTTTTCTGCGTGTCAGGGTGTTTCCGCGGTGAGGGCGCCGTCCCATCGGAAGGTAACGCTCTCATGCGGAAAACGCTTACGCCGCCCAGCGACAACGGCTCATGCCACTTTTGCCACCTCGGGAAACTTGGGACGAGAAGAACCGTTCTCGCGCCGGAAGCTGGCGTGAAGATGATCCCAGTCGACGACCAGTGTACCACCGGAGGCCTCGTGCTGCTTCGCCCAACACATCAGCAGATCCAGGCATGCGTGGTCGATGTATTCGAGATGCTCCATATCGACGTGCAGTTCCGCCGATCGCGGCACGTTCTCCAGTGCGGCGGCCAGCCGCGGCAGGCGAATGAACGTGGCGGCCCCTTCCAGCCGAAGCACCAGTTGGTGTGATTCTCTCGGCGACTGCAGTTCAACTTTCAAATGCGAGAACGTGTACAACAGCTTCACCACCGCCAATGCGACGCCGACTAACACGCCCGTCAGCAAATCGGCCACTACAATCGTCACCACGGTGGCGACGTAGATAGCTACTTCACCCCAGCCGTACTTGCGCAGCGCCCGGACCGACTTCAAGTCGACCAGCTTATAGCCGGTGTAAACGAGCACGGCGGCCAGACTGGCCGTCGGAATCAAGCGGAGCAAAAACGCCAGGCCCACTACGAAAACAAGCAGCCACACTCCGTGCAGGATGCCTGATAGTCGCGTTCTCGCGCCGGCATAGACGTTGGCCGAGCTGCGGACGATCACGCCGGTCATGGGCAGCGCGCCGAAAAGTCCGCAGATCATGTTGCCCACACCCTGGGAGGCTAGCTCTTTGTCGTACTTCGTGCGGGGACCATTGTGCATGCCGTCGACGGCCGACGCGCACAGCAGGGTCTCGGCGCTGGCCACCACGGCAATCAACAGACCGGCCTGCAGCACTTCCCTCCACGGTGCCGCGGCCAGCAGCGCGCCGTCAAACAGGCGAACCTCGTCCCAGAGATTATCCGGCACTTCGACGTACAACACCGGAAGCGTAAGCACCGCCGCCGCCAGCGTGGCGATGGTTACTGCAACCAGCGGTGCAGGCACGAAACGCAACCGCCGCGGCACAAAAGCCTGCCACAATAAAATAGTGACGATGGTCAGCACGCCAAGCTGCGCCGCCAGGCCGTGGTTCTTCATTCCACCCAGCACGCTTTCCAGCGCGGTGACGGCTCCGGCCTGATGCTCGCGGGCCTCGTCCAGCCGCACCTCGCGCAACGCCGCCAGCGCACTTTGCTGACGCTGCTGGGCAGTGACGATCACCTCGCCCATCTGGTGAATTCGTGCAGCACCGCCGGACGTGCCGGAGGGATCCGGAAGCCCGTCCACCACGCGCTTCAACTGCTTCAAGATCTCTTCCTGTCGGGCCACCAGCTCCGATCGGGCAACCCGCTCGGTAAGCGTGCCGCGTGTCGGATCGGCGCCCTCGCCGGCCGGGCTACCGAAGTAGCCGACGTGCTTGGCCACCTCCTGTCGCAGATCAATCTGTTGGCGGTGCAGTTCGCCAACCTGCCGTAGTGCGCTCGTTTCCAGCCGCCGAGCCTGCTCGGTTTCGAAATCCGGCGGCGACGAGACTGCCTTCCAAACCGCCTGAGGAATCGTCACCAGGTTCGCGATGCCGCTTTCGCGCGGCTTGTCGTCGATCATCACGTGAAACTGGCTGGCGAAGATCAAAATTCCGATGCCCGCCAGCATGCCCTTGATCACTGCCGGCGATACCGCCCGAAACCATTGCCCCAGCCTCAGACCGCCGGCGACGAGCTGAATGGCTCCGGCGATTAGCACGGCCGGCCCGAGCATCTCCAGCCCCAGCCGCTGAATGATCTCGTACACGATGATCGTCAAACCCGCGGCCGGGCCGCTGACCTGCAGCGGACAACCGGCCAGGGCACCGGTCACAAGGCCACCCACGATGCCGGTGATCAACCCCGAGGCGACCGGTGCGCCCGATGCGATGGCGATTCCCATGCACAGTGGCAGTGCGACAAGAAAGACGACGACCGATGCCATCACGTCGCTTTCGGCATGCTTCAGCCAACCTCTTCCCTTCATCGGAAAAACCCTTTAACCTGTCGGTGTAATGATTGGTGTGCGGCATGGGCGGGAGGGAGTGTCGATGCCGATCATCAGTCAGCGGCCGCGGGTCGACGGTCCTTTGCCCTACGGCGAGTGACGGCGGCGGCGCTGACCTAGATCGACCGGGTAGGTGTTACCGCGCCTTTTCCTGCCGGAGCTTCTTCAACGGAAGCGAACTGCTCTTGCTGCGGGTCGTAGGCGAACACCTGGCCGGTCTCGAACTTGTAGACCCAGCCGTGCAGCTTCAATTCGTCCCGGGACAGAGCCGCCGCCACTCGCGGATGCGTCCGTAGATTCTCAAGCTGCACCAGCACGTTTTCCTCGACCGTCGCGGTCAACCGGTGTGCGGAGTCGGTCAAATGCCCGTAGTTTTCGGCGATGATCCTTCGCGTGGCGGAGGCGTAATCGAGCCAATTTCGGACTTCGGGCAATTCGCTGAGACTGTCGGGATTCAACAGGCCGGTCATGGCGCCGCAGTGGGAGTGGCCGCAGACGACGATGTCCTGCACGTTCAGCACGGCCATGGCGTATTCGATCGTGGCCGACTCGCCGCCGCGGACCGCCCCGTACGGCGGCACTATATTGCCCGCGTTTCGCAGCACAAAGATCTCGCCCGGCTGCGACTGCGTCAGCAGCTCCGGATCGACCCGCGAATCGGAGCACGTGATGAACAGGGCCAGCGGCTGTTGGCCTTCCACCAGCCTTTCGAACAATTTCTTGCGCGTGCTGAAAATATTCTGCTGAAAACGGTGAATGCCGTCGACGAGCGTTTGCATAATGAACTTCTCTCTATGCCAATTGGTGCAGATGGTGCTCTGGGCGTGGAGATCGCTTGAGCGCCGCCTTTCGGCGGGATCGTGAGCCGATTCGCCTGCCGCCCTTCGCGGCGCCGGACGTGGCAAAATCTTCACACTGAAGCAATCGATGTACCAAGCGGGGCGGGGCGGCGGCTATATGGCACGCGCGCAGCAGGGCGCGATGCAAGCCGCCTCCCACGAAAGCTTCAACAGCGCAGAGGCGCCAGCAAGCCATTGAATAAGCGGTGCCCATTCTGGCAGCATGATTGCCGGAATTTCGGCGAAAAAGAGGTGCCCGAAGACTTCCGCAGGATGCAGATGCGGGGGGCAAGGCAACCGCCACGGCGTTCACTGGAAGCCGTGCGAAGCGAGGCCGCCAGCTCGCGCTGCGATTCCTGCTTTTCGACCGGGTCCTTCGACTCGGTCAACTCCGCTCGCGCGGAGCCGACGCCGCCTGCCGAACACAGCACCATCCCCGCGACCACCCAGATGAAAAGCAGGGTGGCGCCGCGGAACAGGATGCTGCGCGAGTGCTTGCGTCGAAACTGATGAAACATCGGGCGGTCGCGGTAGTGAGGATAAATTCGCCAGCGTACCGCTAGTTTGTAGGTTCCCTGTCACGCCGCGTCAAGACGAAGCCACCCAGCAACCTTTATTGGCGCATGTACACCTGATCTTCCCGAGCAAACCGCCCGCTAACTCTTGGCCAGACTCGCCGATGCGGCGGGTTCTGGGACTTCCGATGCCGGATAGAGCAGCAGTGAAGCGGCCCGCGGCTCGGTGAAGTGGCGATAAACGATCCGGTAGATCGCCAGCAACGGAACCGCGATCAGCGCACCGCCCACGCCCCAGATCCAGCCCCAGACCAGGACCGAGAGGAAGATAAGGATCGGATTGAGGCTCATCGAACGGCCCATGACCATCGGCGTGATAAAGTTGCCTTCCAGCCCGTTGATGAGAACGTAGATGCCAGCGGCAAAAATCGCCATGCCTACATCGAAGCTCGCCAGGCCCACGACGCCGACAATGGTGATTCCGACCATCGGGCCCAAGTATGGAACGTAATTGACGCAGGCGGCCATCACACCCCACAGGGCCGGGTTGGGCATGCCGATTAGCCATAGGCCCGAGCCGATCGCGATACCCAGGCAGATGTTGATGACCGTGTACGTGGCGAGGTATTTCGAAACAGCCGCCTCCACTTCCGCGAACAGCACCCGCACGCGCTGTTTGTCCCGCGTGTCGGGCAGCATTCCCACGGCCCCATCGAGAACTTGGTCGCTGTACGCCAGCAAAAAGAATAACTGGCAGATGAAGATCACCGTGCCGATCAAGAAGCTCGTGGTCATGGTCAAGACGGTATCGGCCGAGCGTTGCGGCTCCTCGATCTGCACTTCTAGCGCCGCGGGATTTTTGTCTCCATTAGCCAGTTCCTCCAATTCGGCGCCGGCCTCGTTGATCTTTTCGAACGGCTGCCGCAGGGAGTTGACGTCGGACTTCAGATCGCTCAGCATCGCCGGGGCGTCTTCAATCCACTGCGAAGCCGGCCCGATCAAGCTCGCCACGCCCATCGCGATGATCACGAAGAAGCCAGCCACCAGAACGCCGGCGCCGACCACTGCCGGAATGTGGATCTGCTGCATCAGCCGGATCAGCGGCCGCAGCAGAAACGCAATGACCACGGCCAGGAAGATAGGGAACAGAATCGCCCGAGCGAAGTAAAACGTATACAAGGTGGCCAGCACCGCCAGCACGATCGCAGCGATGTGAGCCGCCCTTTCCGTCGACGGCCGGGGCAGCTTGCCTTCACGAGTTTCCGGCGGCGTCTCGACGAAGTGGTGACTCTCCGAGTCAGCCTCCCAGTCGGGCGAAAAATGATCGTTCATGTCGAAGCGCGATACCGGGATCGGTTGAAAGATGCACAAGGACCGCCAAGCTCGCCGCCCATCAGCAGCCAGCCGCATACCAACGACACACGCTCAACAAGGCACCAAAGAAACGGAAGTGCGCATTACTGGATCATAGGAGCGGCCTGGTCCGCCGGCAACTTCTCCGCCGCCCGCGGTGCCAACGGCGCAACGCGGCGGCACTGCGTCGTCCGGCTACGGGTAGTGGCGTTGAGTTTGGGGAGTATCCCCAGGCTGCCGCTGGCCGCCTGCCGCGCGGATGGCGCGAACATTGCACGTCTAATTCCTCTCCCTTCCGAGGAGCGGCTGGGAGAGGGGAGTACAAGTGACGCAGTTTCACTGGGCGATAACGAGCCGGCGGTGATGGGACGTACAGGTGCGACCGAAGCGACTAGCGGAATACGCATTTTCAACTCCCTCTCCAGCCGACGAACCTCACTGTCCTAGAGCATGTTCGAGACCTTCGACCACACGGCCGACATCGGCATTCGCATCGAGGCGGACAGTCTGGCCGCACTGTTGGAGGAAGCCGGTCAGGCCCTGTTCTCATTGATCATCAGCGACCTGGGGCAAGTACGCGATCGTGAAGAGATCCGCCTCCGCATCGACGGCACCGAGCCGGACTATCTGTTGTTCGACTGGCTCAACGAGCTGCTCTATCTGTTCGAGTCGAAAAGGCTTCTTGCCAGCCGCTTTGAAGTCTCGATCGATGAAGGTGGCATAAGCGGACTGGTGGGCGGCGAGCCGTGGGATCGCCAGCGGCACGAACTGGATTACGAAGTCAAAGCCATCACCTACCACGGATTGACCGTCGAACAGGTCGGCGGCCGATGGCGCGGTAAAGTCATCGTGGACATTTAAACCTCGCGAAGCACAGACGTGGTGCGAACATGACTGCCAATCGATTCAACGGACCGCTCGAGCAAGTCGGCGAGTGTTCCTGGCGCATCCCGAAGAGTTACAAGGACGGCATGCGAGTCGACGGGCTGATCTACGCCAACGAGGCGCTGATGGAAATCATCCGCAATGATCAGGCGCCCGAACAGGTGGCGAATGTTGCCTTTCTGCCGGGGATTCAACAGGCGAGCCTGGCGATGCCTGATATTCACTGGGGCTACGGCTTTTGCATCGGCGGCGTGTGTGCGACCGATCCGGCCGACGGGGGCGTGATCTCGCCCGGCGGTGTCGGCTATGACATCAATTGCGGCGTGCGGCTTGTTCGCTCGAACCTGTTCGAGAGCGACGTTCGCCCCCAGCTCGACCGGCTCATCAATCAGTTGTTTCGCGACATTCCAACCGGGGTCGGACGAGGCGGGAAGTATACCTTCGACCACAAGGAGCTGCGCGCTCTGATGGCCAGCGGCCCGCGAGGGCTCATTCCGCGCGGCCTGGCCACCGAGCGCGACATCAAATTCACCGAAGCGCACGGACGCATCGAGGACGCCCAGCCGGTGTTCGTCAGCCCGCGCGCATTGGACCGCGGCCGCGACCAGTGCGGAACGCTCGGCTCGGGAAATCACTTCCTCGAGGTGCAACTCGTTGAGCGCATCGCCGACGAGGAGGCCGCCAAGGCGATGGGGCTGGCCGAAGGCATGGTGTGCGTGATGATCCATTCCGGCTCGCGCGGATTGGGCTACCAGGTGTGCGACGACGCCCTGCACTCGCTGCGCGGCGTGCCGGCCAAATACGGCATCGAACTGCCGGATCGGCAACTGGTTTGCGCGCCGATCGACAGCGACGAGGGGCAGCACTACCTGGGGGCGATGCGGGCCGCCGCCAACTATGCCTGGTGCAATCGCCAGCTACTGATGTGGCAAACCCGCGAAGTCTTCGCCCGCATCTTCAACCGCGATTGGGAAGATCTCGACATGCAGTTGGTCTACGACGTGGCGCACAACATCGCTAAGTTCGAGGAGCACCAGATCGACGGTCAGCGCAAACGCGTCTGGGTGCATCGCAAGGGAGCCACCCGCGCCTTTCCTCCGGAGCACCCCGAAACGCCGCAGGAGTACGCGCACGTCGGCCAACCCGTGCTTATCCCCGGCGACATGGGCCGCGCGAGCTGGGTGCTGGCCGGCCAGCCCGGCAGCATGGAGAAGACCTTCGGCAGCGCGTGTCACGGCGCCGGTCGGTTGATGAGCCGGAAAGCTGCCAGCCGCCACGCACAGGGTCGACAGATCCGCGATGAACTCGCGAAGCGCGGCATCGTGGCCCGATCCCAGAGCCGCCGCGGCCTGGATGAAGAGCAGTCCGACGCGTACAAGGACGTGGACGTGGTGGTGGACGTCGTGCACCGGGCCGGTTTGGCGAAGAAGGTCGCGCGACTCCGGCCGATCGGTGTGATCAAGGGATAGTCCTGGCACAGAACGCAGGGCGACCAGTAGCACAGACGCCGAGCGACCGGTGGCACAGACATTCCTGTCTGTGTCCTTTCAACGCCGCCCTCCGCGGGCAGAGGGAGCAAGGCGGTGCCCTCAACGCGCCGCGCCGAGTCAATCCTGCTTGTGCAACAGACCGGCGCTCGATTGAAAATACCGCCGCCGACGCTGCTGGACGTGATCGTCCGCCGCGGCCTGCTGGGCCTCGAGGTCGGCCAAGTTCGCCTGACAATAGCGGCAGCCGCCCTGCTCCATGTGAAACGCGACATAGCCGGCCTCGTCCTGCGGCAGGACGCCCAGCAAAAAGCTGCCAAGCTGTTCGCGAGAAGGACAGCTCAAGCGATGCCGCCGCCAAATGGCCCCCAGCGAGTGTACGCCCGCGTCGCGGCGGCCGTTGATGCTCGCCAGCCGCTGGGAAAGCTGCGCGTCGTCACGCAGCGCCCGTTCCACCCGGGCAGTCGCCTCCGAGGGAAGCGCCTCGTCGAGATAGCATTCCAGTTCGGAGTCGCTGAAGTCAGTGCGCTGTGCCATCGAGAAGATTCCTAAGTACAATTATCCTTCCGCCGACGCCTGCCCGTCGTGCGGGTAGAGCTCGGGAAACACGTCGCCCGAAAGATGCTGCCCGCGGATCGAACTGCGGAGTTTCGCGAGAAAGTCGAACTTGAAGTTGGCCACCTGCTGCTCGCTCAGGTCCAGCGCTCCGGCGACGTCCTTGTTCGCCCAGCCGCGCACAAAGAGCAGCTCCATGCACTGGATCTTAGTCCAGTCGCCGCGCTGGCGCCAGTGCTCGATCTGCTGGCACATCGCCTCGGCCAGGGCGTGCTCCTCCAGGCCGCGGCGCTCGCCGCTGCGCATGATGCTGCTGGCCGCTCGGTCTCCGCCGGGCAATTCCCAGTGGTCGCTCGTTCCGTCTGCGGAAGAGAGCGGAATCGCGGGCCGGCGGCCTTCGCGCCGCAGGTGGTCGGTCAGCTTATGCGCAGCGATGGAGAACAGGTAGCTCTCCAGCGAACGCGAGGCATCGTAGTTCGGCAGGCTCGTGAGAAACCCGATGAAGGTCTCCTGCACGACGTCCTCGCTGGCGGCGCGGCCGCGGAGCCGACTCTCGACAAAGGCCAGCAGCCGCCCTTCGTACCGGTCGATCAACTCGCTCCACGCGTCGGTCGCGCCGGAACGGATCCGTTCGACCAGAAGGGTATCGGACTGGGGCGTTTGAGCCATCGCCTGCCGCGCCGGACGATGAACCGGCTGCTATGCGTCGTGTTCGCGAAAGGGAACGAGAGCGGAAGCGCGAGGTCTCGACTAGGTGATCGAGTCGAATACGGCCGCCCCTACCGCCAAGATTCCCAGTATCACGACTACCGCGGCGAGTTTCAAGCGCAGGCTGTAATAGCCCTTGGTCAGCGTATCGAGCTTCAAATACCCGAAGAAGACGCCCAGCAGCGACAGCACGAACAGCCCTCCACTGCTGGCCAGCAGGACGCCTTGTTGGCGGCGCACCTCGCGCCACCGGGCCGCCAGGCGGCGATTGTCGTCCTGGTCGAACTCCATCAGGACATAGGCGGTACGCATCGTGCCGTAGGGCTTCTCTTCCAGCTCGGTATGCTCGTCGATGCAGAAGTTCTGGCGGATGTACGCCGGGGTGATTCCGGCCTGGTACAGCGTTCGGTGCGAATAATTGCTGCCCAGTGCCGAAACATCCCCGACCAACTGGCGGGAGTAGTCGGCCACGGCAAACATCAGCACGTGGTTGAGCTGCTGCTCGATCTCCTGCTCGGTGGAGTACGGACCCACCTGGACTGTCTTCTGGTAGGCATTGCTGCCGATCCGCTTCGGCGACGCGTCGACCCAGGCCGGACGTGCCCGCTCCGGGCTGGGGGCAGCGGCAAACCCGGGCTCGCTGCCGACATCGCGAGCCACGTCGTCGGAGACCGTGTCGGAGACGCCGCTTGCCACGGCGCTCGCGTAGCGAGAGGTTTCGCCCTGAGCGACTTCGGTCGCTATGGCGTCCACGCTTGTCGCTTCATCATGCTCGCTGACCGCCACGCTGGCGGACGGACTATCAGCCACGGCGTCCGCGGAGGCCGACTCCGCGATGTTCGCCGCCGATTCTGCCTGCGTCACTGCCACTGGCTCCGGCGGCGCGCCGGCAATCGGCTCGCGTTCAGGAGCATTATTCGCAATCGCAGTCGCTATCTGCGGATCGGTCGGTGCCGGCCCGTCCGGCACAGGCCCGGTAGCTTTGACCGTATCCTCGTAAATCGGGATCAAGCCATGTTGCGGCGGCAGCGGGTCGAAGCGCCCTGCTTCCGATTTCCGGTGTTCCAAGTGCCGCGAGTACGCCTGCTCGACGGCCATCTGTTTCACTTCGACGTGTCGCGCCGCTTCGCGATGCCGGGCGGCCATATAAAACCACAGCACCGCTCCGCCGAACACGCCCGCCAGGCAGATTGACGCCATCATGCCGACGGCCAGCCCACGCGATCGCTCGCGCGACAGCAGGATGATCAGCAGCACGGCCGCGAGCACCACGATCAGCGAAAGAAGCGACAAACTCCCCCGTTTATGGCGGACTTCGTACGTAGCCATCGCACTGCCGTAGTGATCCACGTGCGGAACGTCCGGGCTGGGATGCTCCCCCACGTGCGGTGTCGAGGAGCTCCACCCGCCGCTGATCCCGGGCAGCTCCTGGTACTCAATCCCCTCCGGCGCCGGCGGCATCCCTCGGAGCGGCTCGTGAGTTTCTCCATAGTGGAACTGCGCCTGCTCGAAACTCTCGGATACGTCGGCAGAAGAATCCACCACATTGGCAGGTCTGTCCGTGCGGATCGCCACCCAGGGCACGAGCACCATCATCCCCAGCAGGCCCACCCCCAGCACCGCCAGCAGCACCACGCCGAAGATCCGCGTCTTCGACCAAGCGGCGAGTGCGATCGCCAGCACGAAGCCGCCCATCAGCAGCAGTCCCGCCAGGATCAAAAACAAGGGAAAACCCGTGTTAACATGCATGGCGACTTACACCTCCGCCCCAGAAGAGGCTCGCCGCGCCTGTGGGGTCCAGGGACTGGCCAGTTGCACGGAGACGGCGATGATCGCCGCCAACATCATGCCCCACGGCTGCGGGAACGACCAGAAGAAGAACAAGACATATGCCCAGGCCACACACCAGATGCAGCCCCACAGGCTCAAACGCGCCTGCCGGCGTGGGTCGGCCTGGCGCCACCAGCGAAGGACCAGGAATAGAAAACCGAAATATGCCAGATAGATCAAAAGCGTCGGCGATCCATCGGGCCGATGCAATTGATCACGCATGCTACTGTCGAAAAACCCCGCGCCTACGTTCGACGACCGCATCCCGAACCCGTACGGCAGATCGACCAGCAACACGGAAGCCAGCAGATACGCACCGACGCCGACCACCAGCCCCGCCACCAGCATGGTAAAGCGGCGCATCGCCTGGTCGCCGTCCTCTCGCTCCCAGAACTTTGCCGGGATGAGCACCGCCCAGGCGCCCAGCGACCCGACGGTGGCCAGCCAGACGAAGCGGCCCGCGTCGATCATGTCTCCGCGGAGGATCGTGATCAGGATGGCCATCGTGGTGGCGATCAGGGCGGCCAACAGCATCGAGCCGACCAGTTCGGTCATGTGTTGCTTAAACGCCTTCGCCGGAATTGGCGCGGGATCGCTCCGCCAGCTATGGCTGCGCCGCAACGGGCGCTTCCGCCGCGGTTGCGGCGCTGGCGCGTGCCGGGTCGGCGGAGCCGCCGCCTGGGGCGCCGGCATGATCGGGCGCACTTTCCGCTTCGGGGGCACCACCAGCGCCCGCACGCCTCGATAAATGGCGTACATGATCAGCGAGCCGACCAGCATCGTGAGCAGGATGCTCGCCTGGCTGACCAGCAGGATGATCACCGCCACGACGACTCCCGCACGAACCAGCGGATGCAATTCGGCCTCGCGCCACTGCGATTCCATATAGGACCACCCGTCGCGCAGCGCCTTGAGGATCGGCTCGTCGTCTTCGTCGTCCTCCGGCACGATTTCGGCCTTGGCCACGGGCCGTGCCGCCGCCAGCACCGCCGCGCCGTTGGCGGCCG
Source organism: Pirellulales bacterium (assembly GCA_040880125.1). Classification (GTDB taxonomy): domain Bacteria; phylum Planctomycetota; class Planctomycetia; order Pirellulales; family JBBDJB01; genus JBBDJB01. Next base: position 51,776 of record JBBDJB010000060.1, read on the forward strand.
CCGGCTGTGGATCGTAGTTCGCCCGCCGAGACGGAGAAGGGGAAGCCACGTGCACCGGGCTGCCTTCGAGCGGCGGCAACAGCACGATCATCTCTCGCACCGAACTGATCCGCAGTTGCGGATCCTTTGCCAGTGCGCGGGAGACGATCGTGCGAAACGGCTCATCCAGTTGGCTCAAATTCGGCTCGGCCGTCAGATGCTTCATCAGCACCTCGCCGACGCTCTCCCCCTCGAAGGGCACGTTGCCGGTCAGCATCTCGTAGAGAATGATGCCCAGTGCATAGGTGTCGATCTCGCGGCCGTAGCGGCCGTTGGCGATCTCCGGCGCCATATAGTGGACGGTGCCGACGCTCTCAGTCTGGCCGCTCCGCCGGCTGCAGGAGATAAACTTCGCCAAGCCGTAGTCACCGATTTTGACGGTGCCCTCGTCCGAAAAGATGTTTCCCGGCTTCAGGTCGCGGTGGACGATGCCGTGGTCGTGCAGGTAGGCGACGCCCGCGGCGATGCCGTGCATCCAGTACAACACTTCGTCGCGCGGCATGCCCTGCGGATTGCGGTCGATGGCCTCTTCCAGGCTTTCGCCGGAGACGAATTCCATCACCACCCAGCGGTCGTCCTGATCGTCCGTGCGGATGTCGTACAGGCCGATGAGATTCGGGTGCTTGAGATTCAAGCACTGCTTGACTCCGCGCAGCTCGACGTCGAGGTTGCGGCGGATCAACTTCAGGCCGACTTCCTTGCCGGCGTCGCTGGTTCCGTAGTAAACCTCTCCGAAACCACCTCGCCCGACGCCCCGCTTAATGGTGTAGCCGCCCAGCGGCGTGGATCCGCTCGGGTAAGTGAACTTCATGGCGGCGCCTCGCGGCGGATCAGCCGGTTCGATTTGGGTGGCGTGAAGGTTCATAGTCGGTTGCGCTTCAGTTCTAAGGTAGTCGTCGCCAGACACACCTGTCCAGCAATTCCGGCGTCAGGCCGGTTCCAGGCTCAATGAAAACGCTTCACCTTCAATCTGCGAGCTTCGAGTGACCGGTCCCTGGCCGCCGCACGGCTGTCCGTCGATCTGAAACTCGCCCGTGGCGCGGCAATGCAGCGCCTCCTTGTTCAGGTGCAATATCACATCCTGCGTCCAATCGCGGCACACCACGTGGCTGTGCGAGCCGGGCCCCAGGATGCAACTGTCCGCCATCAGCAGAATCGCGTCCGCGCTGGGCATCGACTTGTGATGACTGATAATCTCCAGCCGCGCCGTGGCACTTAGCGCGTGCGGCTTGCGGAATCGAATTCTCAAGTTCTCGCCCAACTGCAGCACCGACCCGTCACGCAGCGGAGTCGGCCCAGACGCCGGCCGGCCGTCCACCTTCACCGAGTGAACCGGCTCGACAAAGTAGCCCTCGCCGTCGCGATGGATCACCGCGTGCCGGCGCGAGATGTCCGCCAGCAGCGGAACGTCGGGCGGCGAGTCCGGGTTCGGCTGACCGAGCACCAGGCGCGAGCCCAGGCACACCAGAAACCCACCCACTGCGTCCACCCACACCAGGAAACGCCAATTCCGAAAGTCATCGTCCGGGCGATTCTCCGACACGGCCCCTCCTCGCCATACGCTCACCACCGGCTCGTCGCCCCGCGGGCGCCCAGCCGGCCGCGCCGGGTGCGCGGACGTCTGCTGCATTCCCACGGCCTTCCAGGCCTTGCGTCGCGCGATCCGCGCCTCGCGATGGTCCGGCGCGATTTCCAGCAGCGCCTCGGCGGCGGACAGTGCGGCCGTCCAGCTCTCGCTGGTCAGCGCCTGGTGAAGCTTCTCGCTCAACTGACGGGCCTCCTCACGCTTTACAGTACACGCCTGGCGCAGACTCTCAAGCACGTCCGGATGGGACACCAGCGACTTCGCCTCGGCCAGCAGCGTCTCCGCCTCGCCGAACCGGCCCTGCCGGCACAGCCTGCGGGCCTCGGTTACGGCGCCCGCTGCCTTGCGAAACCGCCGGGCCTCGCCGTTGACCGCACCGCGGCGCTCCAGCCGGGCCAGACAGGCGATCGCCTGCTGCGGTTCGCCGGCAGCCAGGTAGGCTTCCGCCTCGCGCAGCCCTCGCTCGGCCAGAACCTGGCGGACTTCCGCCAGCCGCTCCGGCGGCGTTTCCAGCGACTCGGCCGATTCCAACGCCCGCCAGCCGGCCTGCGTCTCGCCCGAGGCCGCCAGGCCCAGCGCCCGATCGGTCAACCGCCGGCCCGCCTCGCGGGAGAGCTGTTTGGCGGGCAGGTATTCCCGCAAGCGGCTCTGCCGCAGGATTTCGCTGGCCTCGTCCAGGCGCCCGTCGCGCAGCGCCGCCTTGGCCGTCCGGATTTGAAATCGCCAGGAATCGAACATCGGAGCGCCTGCTGTCGCGCGAATTTTGTAGCTGAACAATATTGTAGCTGGACTCGTGAGAGTTCAGCCCGCCCCCGAAGGAAGCTGAATTCGCACGAATTCAGCTACGGCAACCGGAAGACCGAATTCTCACGAAATGGCTACCCGGGGGACTTTCGCCGGGTGCCACTGCTGGCTTGCCCAGCAGTGACGTATTGCTGCCCTTGAATGACTCGAAAACCGTCGTTTCCGCACTGTCCTTGCATGCCCTTGGAGAGCGTTTTTAGCAACGGCACGTTTATGACCCAGTCCCCCCTCTCCCCAGCCCTCTCCCCGCGAGGGAGAGGGAGCATAAGGAGCTCAGCCCGCTTCCGTGGAAGTCGGAATCCTTGCGAATTCAGCTACTCGGGGGACTTTCGCCGTGCTCCGCGTGACTTCTCCATCACGCGGAGCCGGCGACTCGCCCCTTACAGGCTGCGGTCCGCGACCTCCACCGTCGAGTCATGATCCTTCTCGTGGAAGTACTCGGTCACTTGCTCGACGATGTCATCGGGAGCCTCGGCCTCCAGCGGAATCTCGTCCTGGAACTTGACGTCGGCGTTGGCCAGCTTGCCAGCCACGTCCAGGCGAGTTCGGATGTCGGCCACCAGTTCCTTCACCCGGGCCAGGCGGCTGTCGTCGAAATTGTAGTCGCTGGTCGTCTGGGCGACCTCGACCATTTTCAGCTTCGCCTCGAGGTTCTCGACGTCGACCTCGAGTTGACGCTTGGCGGCCAGCATGCCTTCCAGCTTCTGCCGGGCGGCATCCAGGCTGCGCTGACGGGCCAAGTGAATGTCCCTCAGGCTGGCCAGCGTGGCGTCGTTCGTCTGAAAACGCTGAAAACGCCGCGACAGGTCGGACTTGACCTGCTCCTCGGAATAGCTGCGGCCGGCATAGTGGAAGCTCGGCTTGCCCGAGGAAAGATCGCTCTGCAGACGCATCAGGTCGCCGCGGTCGTCGGCCAGCCGCGTCTCGAGCTTGGCGATCTCGTTGTCGAGGCGCTCGACCTCGACCTCTTCCTTGGCGATAACGTGCATGTTCCGGCGGATGTCCGGAACCAGGTTCTTCACTTCGCGGCGTGCCCGTTCGATCTCGAACTCGACCGGCACGCTGCTGCGGACGGAGTCCTTCACCTGGCTGGCCGATGTCCAGACGTAGCTGACGGCGTCTCGGCCGAAAAACAACATTGACAACAGGAACAAGGCCCCTGTTAGGCAGATCCCCTTTTTCAACATCTCTCGATCCTCCAGATTCGCCTTGTGGCACGATAGAAGGTGGCGGGCGGTCCATGAAATCCGACGTGGCGGACAAGAAACTCCTTGCCCGCTAGTAGGACTTCGAGCGATTCGGGGGAATCTTGGAACCCGGTGAAGAAAGTTGAAAGTTTTTGCCGGCGGCGGCCGCGGCGTTGGCTGGGCGGCGGCAAGAGCGGGTAGCACCGGTTGTCCCAACCGGTGCTACCCGATCAATGGGAAACGTTCTGGCGCGACCACCCCCAACTGACTCCCAGCCTCCCTACTAATGTGACGTCTACACTTACTCGCGGAGGGCTATGGAGTCTGGGGCTTTGGTATTCCCACCGGCGGCAGTTTTCTGGAAAAACTTGGTCGAGGCTCTTGATTTTAACTCAAAAACTGTTACTATTATTTCGGCTGCGGAAGCCCCTCGACGGGTACTCGCTCTTCGCCGCTGCCGAAATATCGGGGATGATAGAATAACCGGGCGGGGTCTCGACCTGCATTTGCGAGCGACGCCGTAGTGTAAACGCACTAAATCAAGTGTATTTACCTCGGCGTCGAACACCGGCACGGTGAAACACCGCCCACTCACCGAATCGACGGGGAGTTTTTAAACACAGATCAAAAACGGGGTGGGTCAACAAACATCGTCAAAAACAGCGCCCCGCCGCGGTAACGCGGCTTTTCGAGCCTTCCTTTTTTTCACTGAAATGGGTTCCCCACGGAGGGCACGGTCAACAAACCCCGCAGTCGGTCGCGCTTGTGCGAGTTCCGCCGGTGCGGCCGGCAGTTACACGAAATCAGTGACACGGAGTCCTACCGCGCAGTGTTGGGGTCGAAAGACGGGACTGAATCGATGCGGCCAAACCGCACTGTCTGGGCGAAACCGCTATGCATCGTGCCTGTCCGCCTTTTTCGACGGAACGCTGGCACGCACGTTGGAAATGGGACAGGCATCTTATCGACGCGAACGAAAATCCGAGGGTCTCGCCGCGATATCGTGATAAGCAGCCAGTCCCATTTCCGGCGAACTAGCACGGTACGACGAACCCCTCTCCTCCACGGAGAGTGAATCGAAGGAGTCACTCCACTGGCCATTCGCTCCGCCCGACGGCTGATCCGACAGATCCACCAAAGCGCTGGGCGAGCCGTGTTGGCCGTCACCGGTGGAGGAAGCCGCGCCATCTCCGACCTGCTGAGCGAGCCGGGTGCGTCGCGGACGGTCCTGGAGGCCACCGTGCCGTACTCCGCGGCCGCGATGGCCGCGTGGCTCGGCAGCCCCCCGGAGCAGTACTGCAGCGAACCGACGGCCCGAGCCGTAGCCGCCGCGGCCCTGGAGCGGGCGAGAGTCTATCTACCGGAAGAACTAGAAACTCTGATCGGATTGGGCTGTACGGCCTCGCTGGCCAGCGACCGGCCGAAACGCGGCGAGCATCGCGTCCACGTCGCCTGGCACACCGTGCGAGGGACCGAGTCGCAGTCGCTCGTGCTGCACAAGGACGCGCGGGCGAGACTCGAAGAGGAACGCATCTGTGCCGCGCTGGTGCTGAGCGCCTTGGCCGCGGCCAGCGGTCTGGCCGACCGCGTGCGAATCCCGCTGCTGGAGGGCGAAAACATCACGACCACGTATCAGCACGCCCGCGATGGTTGGACGGATCTGGCGCTGGGCCAGTGCGATCGCACCCCGGCGGAAGCGACGCTCGCTCGACCGCCGACCGGCGCGGTCTTTCCCGGCGCGTTTCATCCGATCCACCCGGGGCATCGCACGATGCTCCAGATCGCCGCTGGCATGCTGGGGGAGCCGATCGCCCTGGAAATCTCGGTGCTGAACGTCGACAAGCCGCCGCTGGATTTCATTGAGATCGAGCAGCGATTGCGAGGGCTGGAAAGCCGGCCGGTATGGCTGACGCGAGCACCGACGTTCGTGGAAAAGGCCCGCGTTTTTCCGGGCGCGACATTCATCGTGGGAGCCGACACGATCCGCCGGATCGCCGACCCGAAGTACTACGGTGCCGACGCGCACCGGGCGGCCGAAGCGATCGGAAAAATCGTAGCGGCCGGCTGCAAATTCCTGGTCTTTGGCCGCAAGATCGACGGGCGATTTCACGCGCTCGCCGACTTGGATTTGCCCGAGCCGTTAAGGGGCATTTGCCGGGAGGTTCCTGCCGAGGCGTTCCGCGAAGACGTCTCCTCGACGGAACTGCGCCAGGTTCAAGGTGAGGAGGGCAACCACTGAACTGCAAAACGTGCGCCACCCGGGCTGGACGAGCCAATCGCCAGTCCGCTAAAATGATGAGCTTGCCGCTACCGGGCGGCCGCTTGCAAAACCCGAATCAACCGTCCAACCGACCCTTGCTGAGGAGGAACTGTGGTAAAGCTGACACTTCGCGACCGGGAATCGGTGCAGGAGGCCGTGCGCCGCTTCCGCAAACTGGTGGAGCGCAGCGGCATCAAGAAGGAGATGCGTCGCCGCGAGTATTACGAGAAGCCGAGCGAAACGCGCCGCCGTGCCCGCCTCCGCGCCGAACGTCGCGCCCGCCGCAATCGCCTGCTCTTGCGGTAGTTGCTTTCGCACATCGCCCAGCGCGGTCTGCGCTGTGTAGACGCCGGACTCGATCATTTGGATCGGGACTTCTCGGCCGGCAGCGGCTGCCACATTCGCCAGTCGCGCCAGCGCTAGAACGACCACTCGCCACGGATGAAATATCCGTCGAAGGCGAGAATATTCGCGTCGTCGTAGAAGCCAAACTCCGCGCCGAGAATCTCGCTGGACATGCCCAGGTCGTGCCATGCGTGGAACAGATAGCCGGCCGAGAACGTGGCACACGCCGTGGGCCGCCACGTCGCTCCGACTTCGATCTCCGTCACCGGGATGACCCGGGTGCGCGAAGTGACTTTGTCGGTGAACAGTGCCGGATCAGAGCCGTCCTGTTCGAACCGATTCGCCACCAGTTCGTAGTCGCCCAACAGAAGACTGACGTACGATCGGGCGTACAGCGACCAGCAGCCGGCGTCGCCCAAGTAGCGCCGCCCTTCGAGTCCGAGCCGCGGCCCGGCGCCGTCGAAGTTCATTTCCAGCTCGGCCATTTGCTCCATTTGCTCCGACCCGTTGATGACCTGCGTGCGCGTTCCCCACTGTGCATCGGCCATGCGGATGCCGGCCGACCAGGTGACGTCCCAACTGGCGCATCCACCGCAGCCGCTTTGGCAGGCCGGAAGCGGATGGCCCAGCGGAATGGTTTTGGAGAAGTCGACATCGAAGACGTCCAGGTCGACGCTCGCCTCCGTGGCGATGCGCTGGCCGGGGGCATCGGCCAAAGTCTCCAAAGCGCCATTGAAGAGCAGCGTTTGGTCCGCCGGAACGGGATCGGACTGGCGGGCCACGTCACTATCAATCGACGTGAAGGAAAAGGTGACCTGGCTGTTGCAATCCAACAGGCGATACCCAAGGAATGCTCGCACCGCGCTGTCGTGATCGAAATCGTAATCGACAAGCGTATCCACCGTGCGCGCGGTGCCGACACCGTCGCGGCGCAAATAGGCATTCGCTTCGCTGAAGGTCGGACGAACCTGCAGGTACTCCGCTCCGCCGAACCATCCGCCGCCGGGATGAAAGCGAAGTTCGCAGCAATCATCGCATCCGCCCATGGCGCCGTGCTCCCAGTCGGTGTGGTGCGAAGCCAGTTCCGAGTGGTGCGAAGCCAGTTCCGGCTGATGCGAAGCGAACTTGGAAAGCGACCCGCGGTGCGTCTCCGGGCCGGCCAGCACGCCATGGTAGCCGGGGGCGGGAACGCGGCCGGACATGACGCTCCAGTCGTACGTCTTCGCCTGCTGGGGCACGGCTGTCGGATCGGCCTGTGCGGCGTCTTGTGCCAGGCCGGTCGAACCACAAATGCCCACGGCCGTGCCAAGCAGCACCGCGGCGGCGCGTTGCCAATAGGATCTCATTCCCCTGCTCCCCCTGTTACATGCGAGCCAGGCTCGACCGACCACCGGGCGTGCCGGCGAGACGAAGTCAGCCTGAAGGGCCGCCTGATCGTCAAGTCCTGTCCCTTCATCGGCACCGGCGCAACCGTTACTTTGCCTACTACCGCTACAGCCGGCAAAGTCTTCGCATTTGGCGATATCCGATGCAGCTTGCCGACTTTGCCGCCAGGCGGGAAGCGCCGGGAAAGAGCAGCGGGCCGTGTACTGGCGGGCTTCGAAGCCCGGGAGGCAGCCGCAGGGGCCTTTAGCTTGGACCCAAGAGCGAAGGGAGTGCGGATGAGAGGACTCGAA
>JBBDJB010000061.1:0-58576 GCA_040880125.1 Pirellulales bacterium
GAGCAGCCTGAATCCATTTGGTACCAACACTCACAGAAAATGGAAGATACAAGGGCGGTTAAAGAGCATCAAGCAGCGAGATCGAGCAGACTTTCGCAATCGCCTCTTCGGAATTCCTCGTCGACCTCCCGTGCGGAGAAGAAAAGCGGAGAAAAGTACCCCCTCTCCCAGCCTCTCCCCGGAGGGGAGAGGAGTTTGTTAAGCGCAGACAGGAATGTCGTCAATCACCCTCTCCCTCTGGGAGAGGGCCGGGGAGAGGGCTTTCGGAATGGAGCACAGACAAGAAATGTCGTCAGTCTCCCTCTCCCCTCTGGGAGAGGGTCGGGGAGAGGGCTTTCGGAATGGAGCACAGACAAGAAATGTCGTCAGTCTCCCTCTCCCCTCTGGGAGAGGGTCGGGGAGAGGGCTTTCGGAATGGAGCGCAGACAAGAATGGCTGTGCCACTTCGTGACCTCTGCCACCTGAATACCAATAGTCACCGCATCGCCGCATACGAGGCATCATGGGCAAGCAATACATCTATCAAATCTCGAACCTGACCAAGAAGTACGGCCGGCGCGAGGTCCTCAAGGACATCTGGCTGGCGTTCTATCCGGGCGCGAAGATCGGCGTGCTGGGCGGCAACGGTGCCGGCAAGAGCACGCTGCTGCGGATCATGGCCGGGTTGGATCGAGAGTTCGACGGCGAGGCCCGGCTCACCGACGGCTTTACCGTCGGCTACCTCTCGCAAGAGCCGCAATTGAACCCGGACAAGGACGTGTGGGGAAACGTCGAGGAGGCGGTCGCCCCGATCCGCGCGCTGCTCGACGACTTCAACGCCATCTCCGAACGGCTGGGCGAGCCACTGGAACCAGAGGAGATGGAAAAACTGCTCGACCGCCAGGCCCGAGTGCAGGACCGCATCGACACGGCCAACGCCTGGGAGCTGGATCGGCAGATGGAAATCGCCATGGACGCGATGAACCTGCCGCCGGGCGACGCCGACGTTACCACACTCTCCGGCGGCGAGCGCCGCCGCGTGGCGCTGTGCAAGATCCTGCTGGAGCGTCCCGATCTGCTCCTGCTGGACGAGCCGACCAACCACCTCGACGCGGAAAGCGTCGCCTGGCTGGAGCGGCACCTGGCCGAATACTCCGGCACCGTGGTGGCGGTCACGCACGATCGCTACTTCTTGGACAACGTCGCCGGCTGGATTCTGGAGCTGGATCGCGGGCAGGGCATCCCCTGGGAGGGGAACTATACTTCGTGGCTCGAACAGAAGAAGACCCGCCTGGAGAAGGAAGAGCGGGCAGCGTCGGCCCGGCAGAAGACGCTCGCGCGCGAGCTGGAGTGGATCCGCATGTCTCCCCGCGCGCGGCAGGCGAAGAACAAAGCTCGCATCAAATCGTACGAGGCCATGTCGGCCGATCAGTTCGACCAGCGCGACCGGGAGCTGGAGATTCAAATCCCCGCCGCCGGTCATTTGGGCGACTTGGTGATCGAGGCGGAAAACCTCGCCAAGGCGTACGACGACAATGTGCTGTTCGAGAGTCTCAGCTTTCGGCTGCCGCCGGGCGGCATCGTCGGCGTGATTGGCCCCAACGGCTCGGGAAAGACCACGCTCATGCGGATGTTCACCGGCCAAGAGACGCCCGACCAAGGAGAGCTGCGCATCGGGCCCACGGTGGAGCTCGGGTACGTGGATCAGAACCGGGACTCGCTCTCGGCGGACAGCACGGTCTTCGACGAGATCTCCGGCGGGCACGAGACGCTCAAGATGGGCAGCCGCACGATCAACGCCCGCGCGTACGTCTCCCGGTTCAACTTCCAGGGCCCCGACCAGCAGAAGAAGGTGGGCAACCTCTCCGGTGGCGAGAGGAATCGAGTCCACCTAGCGAAGCTGCTCCGCCGCGGCGCGAACGTTCTGTTGCTCGACGAGCCGACCAACGACCTGGACGTCGACACGCTGCGCGCCCTGGAGGACGCGATCTTGAACTTCGCCGGCTGTGCGGTGGTGGTGAGCCACGACCGGTGGTTTCTCGATCGCCTGGCGACGCACATCCTGGCCTTCGAAGGGGACGGCTACGCCCACTGGTGCGAAGGCAACTTCGAAGTCTACCAGCAGCAGCGCCGCGAGCGGCTCGGCGAATCGGCCGACGAGCCGCAGTGGTTTCGTTATAAGAAGCTTCAGCGCTGAATCCAGACCGGCCACATCTCGTACTCGACAGGAGCACGCAATGCTTCCCGGAATCAAGCTGTTTGATCTAACCGGTCGCCTGGCGATTGTGACCGGCGGTTCGAAGGGGCTCGGGCAGGCGATGGCCGAAGGACTGGCGTCGGCCGGCGCCGATGTGCTGCTAACGAGCCGCAATCAGGAAGAAGTTCAGGCCACGGCCGAAAAAATCGCCGCCGAGTACGGCCGCCGCGCGATGGCCCTTCAAGCGGATGTCACCTCGGCCGACGACTGCGCCAGGGTCGTCGCCACTGCCTTCGATGAATTCGGGCGGATCGATATTCTGATCAACAACGCCGGCGTCAACATCCGCGGGCCCATCGGCGAGTTGAGCTATGAGCAGTTTCAAGAGGTGATGCGCACCAACGTCGATGGCGTATGGCTGATGTGCAAGGCCGTGATCCCGATGATGAAGCTCGGCGGCTATGGCCGCATCATCAACATGGCCAGTACCTTGGGTGTGGTGGGGTTGGCCGACCGTACGCCCTATACGACCAGCAAAGGGGCCGTCGTGCAGCTCACCCGGGCATTGGGACTGGAACTGGCCAAGACCGGCATTACGTGCAACGCCATCTGCCCAGGACCGTTTCTCACTCCGATGAACGTCCCGATTGCCCAAGCTGAGCAGACGAAGAAATTCATCGTCGGCGCGGTCGCCATGGAGCGGTGGGGCGAACTCCAAGAAATCCAGGGCGCGGCAATCATGCTCGCCAGTGACGCGGCCAGTTACATGACCGGTAGCCTGGTCACCGTCGACGGGGGCTGGACGGCCCGCTAGTGCGTGCAGGCGGTCCGCGGCGCACTTGGCCAGTGAAGCGGGCGGGACGAGCGACCCGTCTGCATTGGAGCACTGCTGTAAAAAGAGAGAGCGGACGCCCGCTTTATGTCGCCGTCTTGGCCAATCGTCAGGGCATATGCGATGCCGGAGGATTAGCGAAGCCGAACGCGGGCGCCCGCTCTACCAAGAACCGAGCCGTTATTGCCTGGGCTGTTCTGGCGTTTCGGGCCTGGGCTGTCCCGGTGCGCCAGCAGGCGGCAACGCTTCGTCGGGCGGTGTCGCGTTGCTAGGCTCGGTCGGTCGGGCGGCCTCGCTTGATTCCCCCTCAGAGGTCGCCTCGCTTCCAGAGGTTCCACGTTGTTGCATTTGGTTCAACTGCCGGCGGACGTTGTTCAGCTCCTGCCGCAAGGCTTGAACCTCTTGCTGTAGCTGCTGCATCTGATCTCCTCGGATCTGAGGGCGCATCGCGGTGCGCGGCTGTTGCTGCCCACGCGCGATCTGCCCGGGCTGCTCGCGATAGACCACGCCTTCAGTAAAGGCTTGGCGGCCCGGCGCCAGTTCCGGCGAGACCGTCATGGTGCGGCCGTTGCGGAAAACCTGCAGTTGGACAGGCTCACCCGGCTGCATCGTGCGGACGGCGTTCACGAATTGCCACACGTCCTGATGCGTCTCACCATTGACGGTGCGGATCAGGTCGCCCGCCTGCAATCCCGCCTGCTCGGCAGGGCTGCCACGGAACACCGACTCGACCCAGATACCTTCTTCGGTGCTGCCGGCCAACAGAACGCCCAGCGAAGCACGGGCTTCGGCCGTGCGGCCTTGCTGACCGCTCAGGTCCAGATAAATCGTCTCTCGTTGATCATCGCGAATGATCGTCACCGGCACGCGAGAGGTTCCCTCAGTGCGGCGGAAGAAGACCTGCACTTCTTCGGGCGAGTTGAACTGGCGACCGTCGATAGCGACGATGCGATCGCCCTGCTGCAGTCCCGCCTGCGCCGCGAGGCTTCCCTCGCTGAGGGATTGAACGGTCAGACCTTGTTGGCCTTCCTGCTCGCTCGCCTGGAGCTGCCAACCCAGGTCGGCTTGGGCTCCAGCACGGCCCTGGTCGGGCTGTTGCTGTTGGCCTTGGCGATCCTGTTGCTGCTGGTCCTGCGGGCGCTGTTGCTCCTGTTGGGGCTGTTGCTCCAGTTGGGGCTGCTGCTCCAGTTGGGGCTGCTGCTCCAGTTGGGGCTGCTGATCTTGCTGGCGCTCTTGCTCTTGATCGCGCTGCTCTTGTTGTTGCGCCTCTTCCTGTTGCTGTTGATCGGCTTGATCTTGCTGGTCGGCCTCAGGCGTTTCCGGAGGTTGCGGAGTCTCCTGTTGAGCCATGGCTGTTGGAGCCACCATCAGGCATGCGGCAGCCATTCCTGCCAACGTCCACTTACGGTGAATTCCCATGAACATCGATTTCATCTCCTAATCCGAGTGTCGCGAAACGCGTTTATCCGAAGTATCAGCGCGTGCCCGCAGTGCGCGAGACGCTCTTTTCAAACTCGCGAATCTGGCGATCGGCTTCGTCGCGAGCCATTCCATATCGCTCCTGAAGCAAGCCGGCGAGTTGTTCTTGCTCGCCCTGGATGCGATCGACGTCGTCGTCGGTCAGATCGCCCCACTTTTCGCGAGCCATTCCCTTGTACTGCTTCCAGTTCCCCTTGATGGTGTCCCAATTCATCGTTGGTTTCCTTTCAACCTTATTTCCGCAGAGCCGTGAAAAACCGCTGTTGCCAAACTCGACTCGCTGCTGCGAACGCAAAACTCAGAACAGGATTCCCAGCAGCATGAGAACGACAATGACAACCAGGATCGTCCCAATGATTCCGCTGGGCGCGTATCCCCAGCCGCGGCTGTAGGGATAAGTTGGCAGCGCTCCGATGAGCAAAAGAATCAGCACGATCAACAGAATGGTTTCCATGGACCGCCTCGTGCGGGGTTAGATTTCGTTGAACACGCGTATATTCAAAGCGGCGGCCCGCACGTCACGGCCGGGCCGCCGCCAGGTTCGCTAGACTACTGATCAGACCGCTCCGGCTGCTCAACCTGTCGCTGCCGGCGCTGGCTGGGGAAATTGCGCTCGATCTGTTGTTGCCATTGGGCATCGGCCGTGTTGGGCCACGCATCCCTATCGAAGCCCTGCGCACTCTCGAGCTCCTGCTGGCTGACGTTTAGCACCAAATGGTACTCCTCGTCCTGCTGACCAAGCTGAAGACGGTTCCACGGGATGGCGAACAGCTTTCCGCCCAGGCCAAGCGTCTGGCCGAATGCCAGGGCCGCATAACGGACGCGGCCGCGCTGGCCGTCGATCACTAAGTCTTCGATCTCGCCGATCTCCTGGTTCGAGTCGTTGCGCACGTTCATGCCGCGCACCTTCGAAAGACGGATGCCGACGTCGCCTTGACGCCCACGGCGCTGTCCCTGGGCTGCCTGGTCCGACTGACGTGTCGGCTCGGCCTGGTCCGTTGCTTCATCGGCCTGACGCTGCTGACGGTCCGCTTGGCGCTGCTCTCGGCGCTGTTGGCCGTCGCGGCGGGCTTGAATCTGATAGCGGCCTTCGATCTGCGCAGCCCATTGCGGCGAGGCCAGATCGGGCCAGTTATTCTCCTCGAACCCCTGGGCGTTCTCGAACTGCTCCATGGGAATGTTCAGCACGTAGTGCCTTTCGTCATCCTCGCCGGTCGCCATTTGAAGCCCTTGGAACGGAATGGCGAACAGCTTTTCGCCCAATCCCGCAAAGCCGCCGAACGACAAGGCCGCATAGCGCACTCGGCCGGACCGCATGCCGACGACCAAGTCGTGGATTTCACCAAGGTCCTCGCCTTGGGCGTTCTTGACCTCCGTCCCGATCAATTCCGACGCCCTGTGGACGTTCGCTGACCGCTGGAGCCGCTGCTGGGCCCGATCAGGCTGCTGCGGCTGCTGCTGAACTTCCTGCTGTTCCTCTTGTTGTGCTTGATCTTCGACTTGTACGTCGACATCCACTTGTCCCCAGGCCGTGCTTGCCGCCCACGTCAAGGTGACGCACACCGCCAACCACCGGGTCATGTGTCCTCTGGCCATTGTCATTTTCCTTTCGTACGTCAGGCTTGAGAAAAGTTGCGTTGTTCCTGTTGGAAGAGTGTCGGAGCGGTCGGTCCGCTATCGACACCACGGCATTTGCAAAGGTTGTGCCATCGCAGCCTCGCCGCAGGTTTCTTCACCTACATCCGGTGTGCGGCGATACTTGGAATCGCTAAGGGCGCTTTCCCCGCGGGGAACTACCTATCGACGCCGCGCGTATTCTTGCCCAACGACAAGACGTCATGGGAACAACACGCAGCATCGCGGCATTCTGTCTCCGCTGATGTATGCGCCTGCTGCCATACACAGCCTTCGCAGGTACGACAGAACATCCATCGAAGTGCGGCACGGTAGGAACGTGTGGGTTCCGCAGTCAATGCGACGGTTTAACGCGGCCCAGACAGCACGTCAGCATGACGCGGCTGGATGTGAAGTTTTTCACCAACCGCCATATCGCGGCGGATCTCGCTGTTTGGTGCTGCGATTCTCGCCCCGGCCGACAGTTTGGCCGCTTTCCCATGACAATCGAAGCAGCGTAGCGGGGCGACTGCGTGCGGCTAACTGGCTTTCTATGGGAAGGAACATCGCCCACGGCCGGGAAAGCGTGGGCCGGGTTTTGCCGAGCGCTTGGAACGGAAAGTGCCATAGGCGAGGGATTCAATTTCGCGATCAACGTCGCGAATGCCGCTTGCGTGTTGCAAGCGCCGACCGCGGTCCCGATGGAATTGTCTGCAAGGAGAGTGAAGATGTATGCCAAACTTCGTCTGCTCGTGGGTGCCGGCTTGTTGCTGGCAGTCGCGGGCGTGACCATTTCCGCCCAGGAACAGGCCCAGGAACAAAACGAGCAACCACCACAACTGCAACAACGTCCGCAAGCCGAGCAGCAACCCGGTCAACAGGACCAGCAAACCCCTCAGGACCAGCAAACCATTCGGCGAGGCGACCCGCAGACGGATCGGACCGATCAATTGTGGAAACAGGTCGGCGAGATTCACAGCCGGATTGTGGCCATGGAAGTCGCCCAAGCCGCCGCGCCGGGGCGTGCTGGACAGACTGATCGTCCTGGTGATCGCCCGGGCGCGCTTCCGGACGGCAATGCCGACAATGCGGACCGCCAACCGCAGCAAGGCCAGCGCGAATTGCAAGGCCAGCGCGAATTGCAAGGGCAGCGCGAATTGCAAGGCCAGCGCGAACGCGGACCGCAACGCGGCGAGGCGGAAACGTCTCGCACCCAGCAGTTGTGGCTCCAGATTGGTCGCCTGCACAAGCAGATCGTCGCCTTGGAAGCGGCGCAAATGACCCGGCCGGGCGCACTTCAGCGCCGTGGCGCATCTGCCGAGCCTGGGCAAAGCGCGCAAGCGAACCCGCAGCAGCCGGGTCAATCGCAGCCGGGCCAGCAGCAGCCAGGACAGCCGCAGGCGGGCCAGCAGCCGGGACAGCCATCGGCGGGACAGCAGCCGGGACAGCCATCGGCACAGCTGTCGGAGCTAGTTGCCGGGCAGAACCCGCAACTTCAACAGCTTTGGCAACAGATGGCCCGGCTTCAGTCCCAGATTGTCAGCATGGAGGTGAAAGACGCCGCTGAAATGACGCGCACCTCCGCACCGCGTGAATCGCAGCGGCAATAAGTCGCCGCACGATTTTGACGAGCGATAAGCATGGTGTCCCGAGAAGGTCTGGCGATGATGACTGGACCGCGGCTGAACCCCAAGCCGGCCGACTCGGGCACCATGGCTTTTTGCCCGCTCGCGGTGACACAGACATTCTTGTCGGTGCAGTGCACCGATCACGGCGATGGTGGAGTACCACGTACCGCGGTGGGCGGCGAATCTTCACCGCCGGAACCGTCGCGGGAATCGGTTTCCGAAGCCTCCTCCGACGAGCCGTCGGTAGATGTGTCCGGCGACTCGGAGACCGGCGGAAGCAGGCCGCGGATGCGGTTCTCGTCGTCGTGATACTCGACGAACTGACGCAGCGGGAAGTCGGCCGGGATGGGTGCGTCGTTCTGGTTGAGAATTCTCACGTACTGCTCGATGATCCGCATCAACTCATCGCCCGTGATGCCGTGAGAGACAATCCCCGGGTACGCGTCCAGGATCGCCCGCCACTTCTGCAGCCCCTGCTCGTAGAGTTCGCGGGCCAGGTCGGGGTCGGCCGCCGCGAACGCCTCGCTTCCCTTGTGGATCAACTCCCGGGCCAACAGTGCATCGTCCGTCTGCTCGAACTCCGCCCGCATCTTCCAGTAGTCGTAGTTTACATCCGGGCGGCTTCGTTCGATGTTGGAGGCAACGACGTTGGCGTGTTGCAGGGCGTCGGCCAAACGATGAGCCTCGACCGCCTTCTCCGGGTGCAACTGCTGGATGCGGCCCGCAAGCTGGTGTGGCGTGACCTGAAGCATCGCCGCAAGCTGATTGACTATCGCCCGCTGGTCCGTCGACCGTTCATCGATCGGGATCGCCAACACGCGGCGCTGCGCATCGGTCAAACGCTGCCGCCGCTCACTCTGGATAGCGTCTGCCAGCCCCGGTGCCAATGCGTTGAGTTGCTGGTGGTTTCTTTCCACTTCCTGCCGGTAATAGTCCAGGCGGCCCAACTGCACGATGGTATTGTCGTACATGGGGATGATCCGCTCACCGAACTGTTGCCAGTCCTCCGCGGCGGTCGCCCAGGCCCGGCGGGCCACTTCGCCGAAGACGCCCTCGCTTTCGATCGTTGCGGCATAGTACATCTGCCACAGCGCGGGGTAGCTGTGGAAGATCAGGTCGGTGCGGCCCTCGACCTCTTTCTGGAAATTGTCGACCGCGTATTGCGCCTTTCGGAACCACTGCTTGCCCAACAGCCAATTGTCGCGCATCTCGCGGGGGCGATCGGCAGGGTGATATTCCTCGTCGTCCTTGAACAGCCGGCGGTACAGGACGTGTTCGTCGGCCCGTCCGATCTTGTAGCCGAGGAACCAGCCCATGTCCCAAAGCAGTTGCGGATCGTTTTCGTTGTAGCGGGTGCCGTCTTCAAGAAAGTCGATGCCCCGCATCACCCAGTAGTAGCGGTCGCGATAGTCGTCGAACTCGTAGGAGACGTTGTAGGAGAGGTTCCACGCCTGATACTGCCAGACGGAGACGAAGTTCGGCTGGAGCTTGGTAATCTGTTCGAGCGTGGCCGAGAAGTTCGTCCAGTCCTCGGTCATCTTGTAGTGGTTCGCCTTCTCCCACAGCAGGTTGGCGGCGATGCCCCGCATGCCGAGCGTGGCCAACTTAATGGTCTCACTGGCCGGGTCGATCTCGCCCAGGTTCGCCTGGCTGAGCTTGTAATCGGCCCGCAGCCGGGCGAGCTTGCCGCCGGAACTGCCCTGGCCGCTGACGGAGCTGCGCGTCGCCGGCGCGCTGAGCCATGAGACCGGCACCAGCAACAAGCCGATCGCGCACAGGTAGACGACTTTGCGAACGAAAGAGCGCCGCTCGCTCATTTTGCCACCTCGCGCGTCCGCAGGAAGAAATAGCCCACTACGAATAACCCTACCAGATACGCGAGCGAGACGCTCACGTCCTGCGCCAGCAGACTTGGCGAGATGTCAAATCCCTCCGAAACCCAGCGCACTTTGCTCAAGCCGCGAAAATCGGGCAGTATGCTGGCCACCACCCACATCGGAAAGGTGATCACTGCATCGGCCGTGCGGATAACGGTCGTGGTGACATCGCCGGTGTTCAATTCGCTCATCAGGTTTTGCTGACCGACGATGCGAATCAATGATTCGATCGGGCCGCCGCCGTAGACGTCGCCGGTGGCGATCCTCAGCATGAAGTCTTTGAACAGCCCCATCACCAGGATCGCCACGGTGAACATCATCGCCACCGGACCGCTGAGAAACGTGCTGCACATCACGCCGAAGGCCACCACCACCAGCATCTGCACCCAGATGCTGCTGAAGCCCTTGAAGAAGTTCACCGTGAACGACTGATTGCGCGGCCGCAGATAACAGTCTGCCTGGGCCATGCCGAAATACTGCTCGTCCTTCAGGCATTGGACCCAGACCTCGAGCTGGCCGTTGTGCGTCAGGTCGTCGAACAGGTCGATCGGGTTGCCGTCGCTGTCCAACAGCTTTCGGCTGACGTACTGCTGGTCGACATAATACTCCCGGGCACGGAACGACTGCATCTCGCTCTGGAGCCCCGTTTGGGGATTGCGCAGGACGATGCTGCCCAAGATGCCGCGATCGATGCTATCCTGGTCGCCTTTATGCGTGCGAAAAACGCGGATGGTCAGCTCGATCGGCAGGTAGCCGTCCTCGAACCGGCCGGGCGTAACCTCATCGAACGTCCATATGGCGGCGGCTTGCGTTCCGCCCTCGATATAGCTGCGGTAGCCCCATTCGTTTCCGACGCTGATCCCACGCGGCTTGTCCTCGCCCAGGCGGTCTATGAATCGCAGCTTCCCCAGCACGGGCACACGCGCAAGAAAAACGCCCTGCGGCGGACCGACATCATATTGTGCGTCCTCGCGCGAGCCGGTCTGCGTGACCTCGTGCCAGTGCCCTTGCACTGAATCGGTGCGGCCGTATCCCTCGCGGTCGATCGTGACGTCGTGCCGGTGCGCGTTGGCCGTTTCGGTGCGGCCTTTTTGACCGCCGCCCTCGGCGTCTTGCAAGGTTTGTGCTGCGATCGCGTGCGTGTGGCCGATCTCGCGGACGACAAAGACGTAGCTGGCCAGACCCATGACGGCCAACACGGCAGTTCCGACGAAGGCGAAACCGAGCATCCGCCCCAGCACGATTTCACCCGGCCGCACCGGCTTGGTCACCACGGTGTAGATCGTGCGGTTCTTGATGTCGTTCGGCAGGCTGAAGACGCTCAAGAACAGCGCCATCAACAGCACCAGGTACGTCGTGGCGGTCAACACGAAGCTGACGTACAGCTTAAACGGATCCGGCTGGTCGATGCGCAAAAACAGCGCGGCGAACATCAAGATCAGCAGAAACACCGCCAGCGTCACCAGCACGTGCCGGCGGAGCGACTCCTGCACCGTCAGCCGGGCCAGTGCATACACGCGGCGCGGCGAGAGCACCAGTAGATTCTTTAGCCCGCCGACAACCACCCTGTACGTGCGGTCTCCGCCCTCGATCGGACCGTGTCGCACGGCGGAGATCAGGTAGCCGCCCAACAGCGCCACCACGCCGGCAGTGATCATCGCGATGAAGAACCAGGGCAGCGCCCCGAACGCATCGTCGCTGCCGCCATACAGCAGCCACTGCCAGAAGGGGAGGATTTCCGTTTCTATGACCATCGTTTACGCCGCTTCGCCTGTCTACAAAAGGCCGGAGTTGTGAATGCTCAATTCGCGCCCGAGCAGGCGAGGGATTACGAGCTGGGAGACGCCGGCGGAACCGGCTCGGAGGCGACCGTAGCACGCCGCCCGGGACGCGCCGCGCTGTCGCGCACAATACTCAAAAACAGCTCTTCCAGCGTCGTGGTGGGGTTCTCCATCGAGATCAGCTCTCCCTGGTGCCGCGAAATGACCTCGCGAATCTCGTGTTGGCAGGCGTCGGTCAGCCCGCGCGCGTGAACCTGCGTCACGTCGGCCACGGTCAGCAGGGTGTCGACACGTCCCAGCTCCTTCAACTCGCCCTGGTGCAGGATGGCGATCCGATCGCACACGTCCTGCACGTCGGCCAGCAGGTGGCTGCACATCAGCACAGTCTTTCCCTGTTCCCGCAGCTTGAGGATCATGTCCTTCATCTCGCGGGTGCCGATTGGGTCGAGACCGGTAGTCGGCTCGTCCAGCATGATCAGGTCCGGATCGTTGATCAGCGCCTGCGCCAGGCCGATACGCCGGGTCATGCCCTTGGAGTATTCCTTCAACGGACGGCGCTTCGCCCAGTCCAGCCCCACCATCTCGATCAGCTCCGCCACCCGCTGCTTGCGCACCGAAGCGGGCATGTCGAACAGCCGGCCGTAGAAGTCGAGCGTCTCCTCGGCATTGAGGAACTTGTACAGATACGACTCCTCAGGCAGATAGCCGATCCGCTCGTTTTTGGAGACATCCACCGCGTCGCGTCCGAAAACAAGCGCCCGGCCGGAGGTGGGGAAGAGCAGCCCCAGCAGCAGCTTGATGGTCGTCGTTTTGCCGGAACCGTTAGGTCCCAACAGGCCGAAGATTTCGCC
This sequence comes from Pirellulales bacterium, assembly GCA_040880125.1. Classification (GTDB taxonomy): domain Bacteria; phylum Planctomycetota; class Planctomycetia; order Pirellulales; family JBBDJB01; genus JBBDJB01. The sequence goes on from JBBDJB010000061.1 coordinate 12,239, forward strand.
TTGCTGGATTTCCAGGTCGAGCCCCTTCAGGGCACGCACCTTTTGCCGGCCCCAGAAGTCGCGGTACACCTTACTGAGGGCCCGCGTTTCGATAATGACATCCGACGCCATGCGTTTCCTCGGAACTGGAAGACAAGCCAGGGGTTAAGGGCGAACAGTCTGGCACCAGCGTCACTACCGGAAGCAAACGTGGCGAGGCACTACGTGATCGGCCCGTGCGATGGACCCGATGCAGCGCCCGCTCAGATTCCGGTGCGAAAGATCGGTGCCGGCCACCCTCCGTCCGAACGAAAGAAAGTAGGAGCCCGGAAGTACTTACGGCTGAGAAAGCGAGGCGGTTCGGAAATACGGTCGCCAGTCGACAAGGAACTGCAGCTTTCTCGGCTGCGGGTTGCCCAGGGTTATAAACCTTCACTATACGAGCGGCCAGCGGGCCTTTCAAGAAGCGTATGTTTTCGACCGAATCGGCGGCGGCAGATCGAACCGCGAATTCTCAATCACACTGGCGAGCCTAGCCGGCGCAGACGGCGGAAGCGGCAGCAAAACGATCATATTCGCAAATCCCGAAGCTAGGAGCCGGGCACTGCATTTGGTAACTTGTCTCGACGCGGGGCTCCCAGTCCCCGGCGCGAGCACGGCGAAAGCCAGGAGAACTTCAGCAGTGAACAGCAACGCCACGGCCACCGGTCTGAAGGTGCGGAGCATCGACCACGTCACCATCATCGTGGCCGATCTGGAGCGTAGCCGGCAGTTTTACTGCGATGTGCTGGGCATGCAGCAAGTCGAGCGGCCCGCGTTCAAGTTCCCCGGCCTGTGGTTTCAGGCCGGCGCGACCCAGGTGCATTTGATCCTGGAGTTCGAAGGCTGTGCCCCGCCCGGCTACGCGGCCGCGGCCGCCGCGCGCGCCGGCCTGGCGCATCACTTCGCCTTCGAAGTGGACGACGCCCCTCGCGCGGCCGAACAGCTCACCGCCGCCGGCGTCCAGATCATGGGCGGCCCCAACAACCGACCCGACGGCTGCATCCAGGTCTGGTGCTACGATCCCGACGGACACGTCGTCGAGGTCTTTCACCGGCCGCAGTGAGACCTCTTACTCCCTCTCCCTTTGGGAGAGGGTCGGGGAGAGGGTTTCCAAATCCTGGATCAGTCCGTCCAACTCCGGGTGCCACGGCGGGCTTGTCCCGCCGTGCATTCAAACTTGGTTGACGTCCAGGAATTAGCACAGAAAAGAATGTCTGTGCCACCTCTTACTCGCTCTCCCTTTGGGAGAGGGCCGGGGAGAGGGTTTTCAAGTTCACAGCGGCTTCAACCGAATATTCCGCCACCGCACTTGAGCCGGCTCGTCACCGCCATACGAGTGTACCTGCAGTCCGATAAAACCCTTGGGAGTCATCGAGTCGGTCACGTCGGCCACCGGCACGCCGTTGATCCAGGTCTTAATCAAGTCGCCCTGGCAGACCACGCGGTACTTGTTCCACTCGCCGTCCTTGAACGCCGCCCGGGCTTTCTCATCGCTGCGATCGGTGCTCAGCCAGCCGCGGCGGGCCTCGTCGTAAATGAAGCCCGCCTCGCCGTTGGTGGAGATCTCCACCTGGTAGCCGTGTACGCGGCCGTCGTTGTAGTCCGGCTTGCTCTCGCTACGGATCTGCACGCCGGAGTTCAGGTCGCTGTCGACCTTCACTTCAAACTCCAGCTCGAAATTGCCGTAGTTTTTTTCGGTGCACAAAAAGGAATTCGGGCTGCCCTCGGCCGTCGTGCCGACGATCACCCCGTCGACCACTACATACTTCGCCGTGCCGTTGATCTGCTTCCAGCCGGTCAGGTCCTTGCCATTGAACAGTTCTACCCAGCCCTCGTCGGCGGCGATGGCGGCCGTCGAAAGCGCCAGCACGGCAATCAGCAAGACAGCAGGAAATCTCCACAGGCGAACGTTCATGGCAGGCTCCTCGTGGTGGGTGTGGCGAGGCGGGGTGTGATTTGCGGCGACGTGCAAACTTTCTCTTGAAATCGCTTGCCGCATCCGGCAAGCTGCAACTACCCTAGCACCAAGCACGGGGCAATTCAATCTTCCCGATCCGCATCCACCGACGCGAAGCCACCAGAATCGCGAGGCTCTTCCCATGACACCACACCGCTCGCTACTGGCCCTCGTCGCGCTGTTCGCTCTCGCTTTAATCGCCCCGGCCCAAGAGCCGAACCTCGACCTGCCTCGCCTGCCCGACGCGCAGCCCCGCAACATCGTCTTCATTCTCGTGGACGACCATCGCTACGACGCGCTGGGCTTCATGGACCACCCCTTTCTGAAGACGCCGAATCTCGACGCGCTGGCCTCCGGCGGTGTTCACTTCCGCAACGCGTTTGTCACCACGTCGCTCTGTTCGCCCAGCCGGGCGTCGATCTTGACCGGCCAGTACGTCCACAACCACAGCGTGGTGGATAACAACAACCGCGCGGCCCCGGGCACCATCTTCTTCCCGCAATATCTGCAGCAGGCCGGCTATCAGACCGCCTTTGTCGGCAAGTGGCACATGGGCGGCGAGTCGGACGAGCCTCGGCCCGGCTTCGACCACTGGATCAGCTTCCGCGGCCAGGGCCGCTACAATCCGCCTGCGAACGGCAACTGGTCGCTGAACGTCAACGGCCGCCGCGTCCCGCAGCGGGGCTACATCACCGACGAACTGACCGACTATGCCATCGAGTGGCTCGACGGCCGCCAGCAGGACAAGCCGTTCTTCCTATACCTTTCGCACAAGGCGGTGCACGCGGAGTTCGAACCCGCTGAGCGGCACGCGGATTTGTACAGCGACGTCACGGTCGAGCCGCCTGAAACGCAGGCGAACACCGAGGAAAACTACCGCGGCAAGCCGATGTGGGTGAAGAACCAGCGCAACAGTTGGCACGGCGTCGACTTCCCCTACCACAGCACGCTCGACGTGGCCGAGTATTATCGCCAGTACTGCCGCACGCTGGCCGGCGTCGACGACAGCGTCGGCCGCGTGATGAAGTGGCTCGAAGACAACGGCCTCGATGAGAACACGCTGGTCGTCTACATGGGCGACAACGGCTTCCTCTTCGGCGAGCACGGCCTGATCGACAAGCGCAATGCTTACGAGGAATCGATCCGCGTGCCGATGCTGGCCCACTGCCCGGAACTGTTCGAGCCGGGCACGGTCGTGGAAGGCATCGTGGCGAACATCGACATCGCGCCGGCGTTTCTCGCGGCGGCGGGGCTCGCCATGCCGGACCACATGGACGGCCGCGACTTCCTGCCGCTGGCCACCGGCCAGACCGAGCCGGCCGACTGGCGGAAGCAACTCGTCTACGAGTACTACTGGGAGTGGAACTTCCCGCACACGCCGACGGTCTTCGCCCTGCGCCGCGACCGTTACAAGTTGGTCGTCTATCACGGCATCTGGGACACCGACGAGCTGTACGACATCCAGACCGATCGGAAAGAGACCACGAACCTGATCCGCGAGCCGGAGCATCAACAGCTCGTGCAGCAAATGCGCCGCGACCTGTACAATGAGTTGGCCGCCAGCGGCGGCACGCAGATTCCCTTCGGCATGAAGCGCGGCGACGGCGCCAACTTGCGCGGCGCCTCCGGATCCGAAGCCGCCGACTTCCCCGAACATGTCATCCGGGGCGAGGAGTAGCGTTCACGCGCGCGGTTGCGATTCACCTGCGTACTCCCTCTCCCCTCGGGGAGAGGGCTGGGGAGAGGGGGTACTCTATTCGCGTTCGCGCACAGACAGGAATGACTGTGCCGCGTCTGAATTCTGGCGAGTTCCAGCTACGACTTTTCCCGAGTAAAACTCTACCCCTCAATGATCGATGGCCGACTCCATCGCGAGCCCCGGGCCCGCCCCTTCCGGCTCGCGGACCGCGTCGATCATCGCCTGAACCTTGTCGCTGGGTGCGGGAAACAGCGGCGTCAGCGCCAGCGTCACGGCGAAGTTCAACAGCATCCCGATCGCGCCGAAGCCTTGCGGACTAATGCCGTTTTCGAAAATGCCAAACGTCCACGGCGGCATGTCCTGAAACACACAGGCGATGATGTAGTAGGCCGTCACCCCGATTCCCACGACCATGCCCAGCGTCGCCGGCACGGTGCCCACTCGCCGGCTGAAGATGCCCAGCACGATCGCCGGAAAGAAACTCGCCGCCGCCAGGCCGAAGGCAAACGCCACCACCTGCCCCACAAAGCCAGGTGGATAGATCCCGAACAGCCCGGCGATGATCACGGCCACGCCGATCACGGCGCGGCCGAGCAGCAGCCGCTGTTTCTCGGTGGCGGTGGGATTGATCACCCGGTAGTAAAGGTCATGGGCGACGCTCGAAGAAATCACCAGCAACAGGCCACTGGCGGTCGAGAGCGCGGCGGCCAATCCGCCGGCGGCCACCAGGGCGATGATCCAATCGGCCAACTCGGCCATCTCCGGCGTGGCCAGCACGATGATGTCGGGGTCCGGCCCCGAGAGTCCCATCTCGCGCAGCCCCGGCCGCGCGTCTTGCCCCCGCGCCCCGCCCGTCTCCGTCCACAGCGCGTGCTGCTTCTCCAATTGCAGAAGCTCGTCCCAGCTCAGAGCGCCCTTTTGGAAGATCTCGTTGTCGTCGGTGTTCGAGTAGCGCACGCGGCCGTCGCCGTCGTCCAGCCAGCGGATCAAGCCGGTCTTCTCCCAGCTCGTAAACCAGCGGGGAAGCTGATCGCCCGGCGTGCCGTTGAGCCCCTGGATCATGTAGTACCGCGCGAAGCCGGCGGTGGCCGGCGCGGTCAGGTACAACAGCGAGATGAACGCCAGGGCCCAGAACGCGCTCCACCGCGCGGCGCGGACGTTCCGCACCGTATAGAACCGGACGATCACGTGCGGCAGACCGGCGGTGCCGACCATCAGCGTCAGCGCCACCAGAAACACGTTCACCTTGTCCCATGAGCCGACGAACGTGTCGGTGTAGCTGGCGAAGCCCAGATCGGCCTGGATCTGGTTGAGCTTTGCGAGCAGCGGCACGCCGGACTCCCCGCCGGCCAGTTCCGGCCGCAGCGTCGCCCCCAGCCCGGCTTGCGGCAGCGCCATGCCGGTGAGCTTGAAGCTGATGGCCATCGCCGGCACGAGAAAAGCCGTGATCAGCACCCAGTACTGGGCCACCTGGGTCCAGGTAATCCCCTTCATGCCGCCCAGCGTGGCATAGATGAAGACGATCGCCATGCCGATGAACACGCCGACATTGATATCGACTTCGAGAAAGCGGCTGAACACCACGCCCACGCCCCGCATCTGCCCGGCGACGTACGTGAAGCTGACGAAGATCGCGCACACGATGGCCACCAGCCGCGCGTAGATGCTGTCGAAGCGGTCGCCCACGAAGTCCGGCACCGTGTAATGCCCGAACTTGCGCAGGTAGGGCGCGATCATCAGCGCCAGCAGTACAAACCCGCCGGTCCAACCCATCAGGTAGACGCCGCCGGCGTAGCCCATCGTCGAGATCAGCCCGGCCATGGAGATGAACGAGGCGGCGCTCATCCAGTCCGCGCCGGTGGCCATGCCGTTGGCGATCGCCGGCACGCCGCGCCCGGCGACGTAAAAGCCGGCCGTATCCCGTACGCGGCTCAGCCAGGCCACGCCCAGGTACAGGGCAAAACTCAAGCCCACGAACGTCCACGTCCAGAGAAGTACGTTCATGAACCTTCCCGCCCGCCATTGCGAAGGCTTTCCAGCTCGGCGTGATGCCGGGCGTCCAGCCGGTTCATGAGGAGGCAGTAGACGAGAATAATCAGCACGAAGCCGATGATGCTTCCCTGCTGGGCGAACCAGAAGCCGAGCGGGTAGCCCGTGCCGGGCAGGTAGTACTCGTTGAGCACGTCGGCGAACAGCACGCCGCACCCCAGGCCGACCGCCAGCCAGAGGACGGTAAGAATGGCCATGATGCGGACGTTACTCATCCAGTAGCGCTCGAGCGAGTCGTGAATGGCTCGCTTCCGCGAGCTGTCGCTGCGCTCGCCCGAGGGCGCTCCGCCCGCGGTATCCTGGTCCGCCATGTGGATCCCTCAATCGCCCCAGCAGGTGAGAATTTTGCCCAAGTCTGGCACCGCCGGGTGTGCGGCGTCAAGAGCGGCCGGGGCACGGGTGTGGAATGAACCGCAACGACGCGGAGAAGAGAGTGACAGGATGGGGTGCCACTGCTGGCTTGTCCAGCAGTGCCGTTTGCCGCCCTTGGAATTGGCCATGTAGGAAGTGACCGACGTTAGCCCAGGCGGGTACGCACGCATCAAGGGATGCATGCATTGCTCGAGGCGAAGCGAACCAACCCCATCTGCCGGCAGTAACTTGGCATTCACTGCTCAACACAATCCAAGGGCAAAAAAAGAGCACTGCTGGACAAGCCAGCAGTGGCACCCATGTGCGCGGTCCGACACCGAGTCTTCTCACTGGTTGGCCAAAGCACAGACAGGAATGTCTGTGCCACCGCGTTCTCTCTTTCGATTCCCTGTTCTTCCCTTGGTCCGCGCCTCCGCGCCTCGGCGGTTCCAGCTCCTGGCCGACACTTAAGCTGCCTAAGCCAGCAGCTTCTCCACGACCTTCCCGTGCACGTCGGTCAAGCGGAAGTCGCGCCCCTGGAAGCGATAGGTCAGTTTCGTGTGATCGAAGCCCAGCAGATGCAGGAGCGTGGCGTGCAGGTCATGCACGTGCACCGGATCCTCCACGGCGTTGAAGCCGAACTGGTCGGACTGGCCCAGCGTGATGCCGGGCTTCACCCCGCCGCCGGCCATCCACATCGTGAAGCAGTTGGGATGATGATCGCGGCCGTCGTCGCCGCCGCCCTGCACCATCGGCGTGCGGCCGAACTCGCCGCCCCAGACCACCAGCGTGTCGTCCAGCATGCCGCGCGCTTTGAGGTCCTTCACCAGCGCCGCGCAGGCCTGGTCCGTGTCGCGGCAGTTCGTCTTCAGGCCATTCACCAGGTCGCCGTGCTGGTCCCAGGCTTCGTGGAAGATTTGCACGAAGCGCACGCCATTCTCCACGAGCCGCCGCGCCAAAAGCACCGAGTTCGCGAACGACGCCTGGCCCGGCTTGGCCCCGTACATGTCCAGCACGTGCTGCGGCTCCCGGGCGATGTCCACCACCTGCGGCGCCTTGAGCTGCATGCGGTAGGCCATCTCGTAGGAGTTGATCCGGGTGGCGATTTCCGGATCGCCCACCTCGTCCAGGTGTATGCGGTTGAGCCGGCTGATCGACTCGAGCGTGTTTCGCTGCAGCGTGTTGTCCACGCCCTCGGGATTGGAAAGGTACAGCACCGGGTCGCCCACGTTGCGGAACTGCACGCCGGCGTGCATGGTCGGCAGAAAGCCGCTCCCCCAGTTCGAGTTGCCGCCGCTGGGGCCCTTGCTGCCGGTGCTGAAGACGACGTAGGCCGGCAGGTCCTGCGATTCACAGCCCAGCCCGTAGGTCGTCCAGGCGCCAAAACTCGGCCGGCCGAACTGCTGCGAGCCGGTGTTCATCATGATCTGGCCTGGCGCGTGGTTGAACGCATCGGTGACCATCGACTTTACGATCGCCACGTCGTCCACCACGCCGGCCAGGTGCGGCAACAGCTCCGACAGCTCCGCGCCGCTCTGACCGTACCGCGAGAACTTGAACTTCGGACCGAGCAGCTTCGACTCGGGATTGATAAACGCGGCCCGGTAGCCTTCGAGCAGTTCCGCCGGCGGCAGGCGGCCGTCCCACTTGGCCAGCTCCGGCTTGTTGTCGAAGAGCTCCAGGTGGCTGGGCGCCCCGGCCATGAACAAGAAGATGACGTTCTTCGCCTTGGCCGTGAAGTGCGGCTGTTTGGGGGCCAGCGGATTGAGCGCGCCCGGCGCCGCGTAACCGCCTTCGGCCATTAGCGACCCCAGCGCGACCGAACCCAGCCCGACTCCGCACTGGCGCAGAAACCAGCGCCGGTTCATCAGGTTCGGGTCCTGCCCGCGGTAGAGATGCGATTGGCAGTGCATGGCGTTTATTCCTTGGTCATGGTCTCGTCGAGGTTCAAGAGCACGCGAGACACGGTCGTCCAGGCCGCGAGCTGCGTCGGCGATACGCCGTCGGGCAATTTATCGATGCCCTTCCCGGCCAAAGCCTTCGTATCGACCCAGCCTTCGGCGATGTGGGCCCGCTGCTGTTCGAGCAGCCGGAGCAACTCCCCGCGCTCGGCCTCGGTCGGCGGCCGGGCGAGCACGCGGCGGAACGCGTAGTCAAGTCGCTCCGGCTGGTCGTCTCTCGCTTCCAGCACGTGCGCCGCCAGCGCTTGGGCGCACTCCATAAAGACCGTCTCGTTCAGTCCGGTGAGCGCCTGTAGCGGCGTGTTCGATCGGGAACGCCGCACGCAGGCGAAGTCACCATTGGGTGCGTCGAACACCTGCAACGCCGGATACGGCACGGAGCGATAGCGGAACGTGTACAGAGCCCGGCGATAGCGGTCCTCACCCTGTTTCGCTTCCCAGTACTTCGGCCCGTAGCTCGCCGGCGGATCGAACAGGAAACGCGGCGCTGGCGGATACACGCTCGGCCCGCCGACTTTGTCGCTGAGCAGCCCACTGGCGGACAGGGCGATGTCGCGGACGATCTCCGCATCCACGCGAAACCGCGGCCCCCGGGCGAGCAGCCGGTTGTACGGGTCGCGGGCGTACAGCTCTTCCGAGACGTGTGACGACTGCCGGTAGGTGGCCGAGCTGACGATCAACCGGTGCAGGTGCTTAAGCGACCATGCTTGAGGCGCCCCCGCCGAAGCATGCTTGGCCGACGTATCGCCAGACGTCGGCTCCATCAACTCCACCGCCAGCCATTCGAGCAGCGCCGGGTGCGAGGGCGGCGGCGACTGCGTGCCCAGGTCCTCGCTCGTCTCAACGATGCCGGTCCCGAAGTACGCCTGCCAGACGCGGTTGACGATCGAACGCGCCGCCGTGGGCGACTGCCGGTCGACCAACCACCGGGCGAAGCGCAGCCGCGGCGGGTCGTCGCTTTCGGCCAGCGGATGCAAGAAGTCCGGCACGCCCGGCTCGACCTTCTGCTTCGGCTGCAACATGTCGCCGCGCTGGAGCAGGTGCGTCTCGCGCGGACTTTCGATCCGGTTCAACACAAGCTGCGTCGTGCCCTCGGGGTGAGACTGCCACAGCGTGGCGATCTGCTCGTTCGCTTCGCGCCACTCGGGCACATGCTCGCGCCAGAAGCTGAACAGCTCCGCCTGTTGCGAGGGGGAACGTGCTGCGCGCGGCGTGTCGAGGATCTGCTGCGCGCGCCACGGCAGCGGGATCATTCCCTCGGGCGTCGCACCGCCCACCGAGATGCGAAAGCGGCCCAGGTTCAGATTCTGGTTCTGGTCGCTGTTCGGCCCGCCGTGATTCTGCCGCAGATTGAAGGTGAGCTTCGTTCCTTCCGGGAAGGCCACATTGCCCTCGGCCACAAAGATCGCCGTACGATCGCGGTTGCGCAGCGCCGGTCCGGCGTCGATCCCCCAGGCCGTCTCGTCCTTGCCGTCGATCGCCCAGTCGACAGGCCCCGTCACCCGCGGCTCCTTGAAACCGGCTTGCAGGACCTCCGGCGTGCGCTGTTCCTCGTTGGAAAAGTCCGCCACCGCTCGTGTGAACTTCACGTTCGACTTCTTCGACGGGTCGCTGGCGTCTTGCACGTCGACCGAGAACTCCGTCAGCGCCGTCAGGCCGTCCAGCGCCCGGCCGGGCCCGGTCGACGGCAGATTCGCATCGGTCAAAAGTTCCAGCCGCACGGACTGAATCTCCGCGGCGTCGCTCTGGCCGGTGAAGACGGCCGTCCATCGCGTCGGTGCGTAGCCGGCCGCCACGACCGACCCGTCATCCCGCCGGTAGTAGCGCTGCGAGTTGTCGCCGGCGTTCTCGATCTCGATGACCTGCCAATCCGGCTGAGCGGCCCTCACTTGGTCCTCCCAGACGGCGAGCCGCTCCTGCCAGTCCGGCGTGCGATGCTTCAAGTCCTCCTCGATCGCGCGAACCTTGGCGAAAATTCCGGCGCGCGTCTTGAGCTGCTCCGGCGACCACACCGGCACGCTCCCCTCGGCGCTGTCGTTGATGAAGGCGAACAGCCGGTAGTACTCCTCGTGCGCGATCGGGTCGAACTTGTGCGTGTGGCACTGGGCGCACTGGATCGTCAGGCCGAGGATGCCCTTGCCGATGGCGTCCATTCGGTCGAACATCGCCTCCATGCGGAACTGCTCCGGGTGGATGCCGCCTTCCTCATTGACCATCGAGTTCCGCAGAAACCCGGTGGCCACGATCTGTTCTTGTGTCGCCTCAGGCAAGAGATCTCCGGCGATCTGCTCGACGATGAACCGGTCGTACGGCTTGTCGGCGTTCAGCGAGTTGATGACATAGTCGCGGTAGAACCACACATCGCGAGGCTTGTCCTTCTCGAAGCCGTCGGAGTCCGCATAGCGTGCCGCGTCCAGCCATAGTCGCCCCCAGCGCTCGCCATAGTGTGGCGAGGCCAGCAGCCGCTCGACCAGCTTCGCGTAGGCATCCGGCGAATCGTCCGCCAGAAACGCGTCGACCTCGTCGACCGTCGGCGGCAGTCCGATCAGGTCCAGGTGCAACCGCCGCACGAGCGTGACTTTGTCGGCGATGGGCGACGGAGCGAGCGCGTCGGCTTTCAGCTTCGCCAGCACGAAGGCGTCGATCGGATTGCGGGCCCAGTCGGCATCGCTGACCGGCGGCGCGTCCGGCCGCTGGACGGACTCGAACGCCCAGTGCGTCTGATACTCGGCGCCTTCGGCGACCCACGTGCGAAGCGTTTCGATTTGCTCCGCCGTGAGCCGCTTGCCGGAGTCCTCAGGCGGCATGCGAATCAGCGCATCGTCCGATGTGATACGAAAGACCAGCTCGCTCTCGTCCGGCTGGCCGGGCACGACGGCCGCCACGCCGGAGTCGGCCGGCTGCGTGGCCAGCTTCGCCTCGTGCAATTGCAGTCCCGACTGCACGCTTTCGACGTCCGGCCCGTGACACTTAAAGCAGTTGTCCGAGAGGATCGGCCGCACGTCGCGCAAAAAGTCGACCGCCGCCGCCTGCCCGCCGCTGAGCAGCACCACCAGACAGCCGAGCGTCATGCACCGGATCGTTCGCCACATTATCATGCACGCCTCGCCGATTGTTGAATGGCTCGTGGCACAGACATTCCTGTCTGTGCTTCACAACGCACGGCTGGGAAAGCCAGCCGTAGAATGTACTGCGCCACAATCCGCCATTGTCGCAACTCGCCGGCCGGCAGGAAAGAGTTGGGGGCCGCCGAGACGCGGAGACGCAGAAGATTCGCGAGAAATTCGATCAACTCGGGTTCGCACACCTCTCTCCCGCCTTTCTCGCCCCTTTCCCCGCACACCGCCCACCGCTACGATCCAACGTTTCCGCGCACCAGGCCGCGCACCAGGCAGACGAACGGATTCGCTCCATGCCGCCGCTCAATCCTCCGCAACTCGAGGCCGTGCGCACGCTCCGCGGGCCGCTGCTGGTGCTGGCCGGGGCCGGCACTGGTAAAACCCGCGTCGTCACGTTTCGCATCGCCGAGCTGATCGGCAGCGGCATCGCGGCCGACCGCATCCTGGCGGTCACGTTCACCAACAAGGCCGCCCAGGAGATGCGCGAACGGGCGACCGGCCTGCTCGCCAATAAGCCCAAGTCCCGCCCCGAGATCTCCACCTTTCACTCGCTTTGCGTCCGCGTGCTTCGCCGGCACATCACCAGGCTAGGTTATCCGGAAAAGTTCGCCATCTGCGATCGCAGCGACCAGGAGAGCATCGCCCGCTCCGTGCTGCGTGAGATTCGCGTGCCTGGCGAAGTGCTCCGCCCGGCTGACCTATTGCGCCTGATCGGCAATTGGAAGTCGTCCTCCATCCGCCCGCCGCAGGCGGCCAATGTGGCGGAGACCGATCGCGAGCACGTCGCCGCCATGGCGTACCGCCGCTATCAGCGCAGCATGCAGGCGGCCGGCGCAGTCGATTTCGACGACCTGCTGCTGCTGACCGAGGACCTGTTCGATCGCTTCCCGGGCGTTCGCCGTGAGGAGGCCGCCCGGTTTGACCACCTGCTGATCGACGAGTACCAGGACACCAACGCCAGCCAGTACCGCATCGTCCGCGCGCTGGCGGCGGCCCATCGCAACCTGTGCGTGGTGGGTGACGATGACCAATCGATCTACGGCTGGCGCGGCGCGGAGGTCGCCCACATTCTCCGCTTTCAGATCGACTGGCCGGAGGCAAAGATCGTCCGCCTGGAGGACAACTACCGCAGCACCGGTGAAATCCTCGCCATGGCCAATCGGTTGATCGCCTTTAATAAGGATAGACATGGAAAAGTCCTCCGCGCCGCCCGGCAGGGCGGACCGCGGCCCCGCATCCTCCAGTTCAAGGACGAGCAGGAAGAGGCCAAGGGCATTGTGCAGGAAATCCGCCGGCGGCTGGAGTCGCCCGAGGTGCAGCCGAAGGACTTCGCGATCCTCTTCCGCACCAACGAGCAGCCACGAGCGTTCGAAATGGAGCTGCGCGAGGCGAAGCTGCCGTACCTGTTGATCGGCGGGATGTCGTTCTACGATCGCCGCGAGGTCCGCGACGTGCTGGCCTACCTGCGCGTGCTGGACGACCCGCGCGACGAGACGGCCCTGCTGCGGATCATCAACACCCCGCCGCGCGGCATCGGCCAGTCGACGGTCGCCGCTTGGCTGCAACTGGCGGTCGGCGCCGGCCAGCCGCTGTGGGACATCGTCACTGACGGCGCGTCGATGCGCGAGGCCAGCTCCGCGGCGGCGGCCGGCGTCAAGGCGCTGCGGTCGATCCTTCATCGTTATCGCCAGCGCATCGACCGCGACCCGCTGCCGGCGATCGCTCGCGACTTCGTCCACGAGATCGGCTACCCCCAGGAACTGGCCCGGCTCTACTCGGACCCCAACGAGCGCGACGCCCGACTGGCCAGCGTCGAGGAGGTCGTCAATGCGCTGGCCAGCTATGCCCAGGACGCCCAAAAGCCGACATTGCGCGAGTTTCTTGACCGCACGGTCCTCCACGGCCGCGAGCAGGGCGACGACAAGCAGGACAAGCTCGGGCGGAACGCCATCGCCCTGATGACGCTGCACAGCGCCAAGGGGCTGGAGTTCCCGCACGTATACCTCGTGGGGTTGGAGGAGGGCATCCTGCCGCACCATCGCGCGGCCGCCGACGACGGACCGGGCGTGGACGAAGAGCGACGCCTCTGCTACGTCGGCATCACCCGGGCCCGCGACACGCTGGCCATCTCGCTATCGCTCACGCGTCGCAAATGGGGCAAGAGCCGCGACACGCACGCCAGCCGGTTCCTCTTCGAGATGACCGGCCAAGCTGATCGCGCGGACCTGGTCACGCCGTCAGGGAAGACCACGCGAGTCGACGCTCCCCGCGCTTCCGCCGCGCGTGGCCCCAGCAAGAGCAAATCTTCAAAGGCTCCCACCGGCAAACCCGGCCGCTCACCGAGCAAGAAGAAACCCAGCGGCAGCGCTCGCCGCGGCCGGCGTGCATCGAAGTAGCGGTGCCACGGTCCGCCTCAGGGGTGCCACTGCTGGCTTGCCCAGCAGTGAGCGAATGTGTACCGGTTTCTTTCTACTGAGAAACGTAACGCTTGCGCCCTTGGAGTCAGTCGACCCGCTGCTGCGCGGGCAGCGTGAAGTCAAACGGCAGCGGTCCACTCCAAGCGCGCAGGAGCAACCACTGCCCGCAGAAAAGCATCGCTACAGACGCACACTGCTGGGCGAGGAGAGCAGTGGCACCCGGCGTGCTTTATCCAGTTGCTGCGTCGCAACGACGAGCAAACCGGATCACCACTGGCGTGGAAATAGAGGCAAGGAGGATTCCGATCAATATTGCCCGACACAATATCCAATACTCTGGAGTTTGGTAGTCCTGATTCACAAGTTGATGGATTGCGAACCAGCCAGATGTGGTCGCAGCTATGGCGAAGCATGCAACGGTCCAACCAGACAGGGCGGTATATGTGAGGGGACGTGCTGAGGGCGAAATTCGAGTAATAGCTTGACTCACAAATACGATTGCTCCGGTCCCCAAAACCCAAGCTCCGAACGATAAGAGTGAACGTACCAGGTCGGAATAAGGTATCGAGGCGTACATAAACGACAGGACCAGAATGCCTGTGCCTACTGCAACCACAGCGGTCCGAATGGGATTCATCAGAGACCCTTTCTTGCTTGTTATTTGATTGAAACTTCCTAAGTAAGTCCTGCATACTGAAGTAGAAAGTCAGCATGCAACCCACCCATTTTAGCAGGGCGATCGCGCTGCTGCGCGGGCAGCGTGAAGTCATACGCAGCGGTCAACTCCAAGCGCGCGAGAGCAACCACTGCCCGCAGAAAAACATCGCTCCAGACGCGCACTCTTGGATGGGCCAGCAGTGGCACCCAGCGGCCAATGTAACTTCCGTCAGGCAATTCGTTACTCGTCCAAATCCCCTGATTTGAATTCTTGCTCTTCAAGTTTGCCGAGGTAATCTTCCGCGTGAACACTCATATGGACATAGGCGAACAGATCGTCCGGGTCACCCTCCCAAAACTGCTTTTGTAACTTGCTAAAAGGCCACGTCGTGCTCAGACCATCGTCTAGTTGCAGTTCCATGTACGGTTCGGCATCGCCCTTTTTCCACACCCCGCGTGCGTGCCGCTGCAAAAGTTCACCAAGAAATGCTCCCGTGGCGAGAAACAAGTTGTACGACAGGCCGGGCTTTTCAAACGCGCGCAGCGCGGCTTGCTTTCGTTTCGGGACGCACAGCATCGCGCCTAACGCCCTTGAGGACTGCTCCCAGTCCTCGATATCCAGTCTCACGTCGAGTCGCTCTAGCGCCACGCGGACGCACTCGTCCACCTTTGCGTCAATCTCTTCCAACTCAAGCGCATTTAGGGCAGTTTCAAGCTCGGCCGCCCCCTGCGCGAGTCCACGTCTTACGGCAATCACCATGACGACAACAAACAGTAGGAACAACACCCCCAGTGCCGCGAGAACTCCCAGGAAAATCCAAAACCACATCACATACCTCCGCAGGGGTCGGAGTCGGTTTCTTGTTTTGACGGTGTGCCGATTTGCCCCCGCCCCGCCGTCGCCCTTCTCCGCTCGCGACTAATGCGATCCAGCTTAGTTGCGCATTGCTACACCGCGACCGTCCGGTGTCAATTCTTCAGGACCTTTGTTCTCGCTTCATACCCCCGGGAGTTTTCAACCAATCGTCAAACGACTGGGACTCGAAATGTGCAGATCCTTGGCCGGCGTGCATTTCAGCCTTCCACTTCTTGCGGCGTGCAAGCTCGTGTTTCGCCCAATCGAATGCTTCAACACAACTCATCTTGTCTAGCCACGGAATGCCGCGGTGGATGATGCAATCGATTACCTGTCGAAGGACAGACTGCATTTTGCGGTCGTTCTCATGTTGCGGCCACCAATAATCGTGCGGCGGTTGGGATGGCAGTCGGAGAAGGCGCGACCAAAAGCCGCGTGGCGGGTCGCAAAAGTAGCCGAGTCGGTCCGATAAATCCGACATACACTGGGCAGGAGAGGGCTGCAACGGGCCATCTGCTCTCTTTTGATCCTCGGGCTGGTAACTCTCGTTGTATACGCCAAGATTTACAGTGAATCGGCCGCTCAATGACTTCGTCCCGATTTGGAATTCGACAATTTGAATGTATGGCGACGGATCGTGACGTACGTCTCGGCGAAACGTCCTTCTACCATCAAAAACGAATTCATGCCGGTCCATTTCCGGTGCAGCGATTGCTTTGAGCTGTCGATCAAATTGCCGTAGCTTCTTCGAAGCCATCTAGTACGGCCTCCATAGCTCACTGCGCGCGCGGCAACGATCCGCGCCTCAACCTCGGCTGGAGGTCCCGCTCCGAAGGCAGGTAAAAGTTCTTCCCGGTTACTCGATCTTGCACAGAGATACCCAACGGCCAGACAGGCCAGGGCGGAAACCACTCTTCTCTGGCAGACTCGTCGAGCGATTTGACGTCGGTCACCGTGAACGAGTATTCCATGTCTTGAGCCGTACTGCTTTTACCTTCCTCAAATCGTCCCGCGGCCGGATAGACGAATCCGTCCAGTTCCTCAAGTTGAGTAATCTCCAGCGACTCGGCGAGGTCCGGCTTTTCATCTCCCTGCCGTCGGCTCCAAAACTCGCTACTGACCACTAGATAACTCGGAGCATCGAGCACGACGACGATCCTTTCCTTATCGCGATACGTTCCTCGCAACACATGCGCAGGATAGCCAAGGTACTGCCGCTTCTCGACGACCTCCCACTTCCGAGGAAACCCTTCGAACTTGGTCCAACTGGGGTTTTCATATTCGCAGTAAATGGTCAAGTCGTTACTGACCAGGCGGCCGAAGATGTCCATGTCATCCCAGTCCAGATATTCCTCCCACGGGTAGATCGCCCCAATGCTATATTTGCCTGCGTCGGCCGATCTTTCATAAAAACGCGTAACCGATCCGTCGAAGCACACGAAATTGGTAATCCTGTCACGTTCGCGCCGGATCCAACTGTGCCAAGGCCGGCCTCCCTTCTCCGCCGGCGGCATCAGGCTCAGCGTGTCGACGGCGGAGATCGTCGTTGACGGCCCATGTCCGGGCACGCGTTTGCCCTCCGGCGATCTCTCGGGTTTCGGCCCAAGGATGACCTTGACCTGGTAGGTAAACTCGTGCCCATAATACTTCGCTACTCGTCCGCGCACTCCGTCGAAAAACTGCTGCGCTTCATCCGAGATTTTCACCTCCGGCGCCGGTGGCTCTTGGCCGGGACTGCCCGACGGCAGAAGTGTGAATGCCGCAAACGCACACCAAGCGCTACACGCATTTCGGTAAGTGCACGCCATTTTGATTCTCCTGAAGCGAAGATCATGTCCGCTCGTCTACCGCGTGTCGGCGGGAGGATTGCCCATCTGCCTCATCCTGCGGTGGAGTTCAAGGGTTCGAGAAGAACTGCCCCCTCGCCATCGATTCATGATGGCGCCCACGACGCCGCCGAGTCCGGCGACGCTACATTTCCCGCCAGCGGGATTATAGCCGATTTTCATCGCTGCCTGGCGACGAGTCGGCCATCGCTCTGCCGCTCGACATCCCCCAACGCAGTCGTACAATGAGGCCTTCAAAGGTCTATTTACAAGCGACGTTACGTACGAGACAGCAGGAAAAGCCATGAGCACGATCGCGGACATTCACGCCCGGCAGATTCTCGACAGCCGCGGCAACCCGACCGTCGAGGTCGAAGTCACGCTGATGGACGGCTCGGTCGGCACGGCGGCCGTTCCCAGCGGGGCCAGCACCGGCGCCCACGAGGCCTGGGAACTACGCGACGGCGACAAGTCGGTTTACCTGGGCAAGGGCGTCACCCAAGCCGTTGAGAACGTCAACGAGACGATCGCCGACGCCATTATCGGTTCCAGCGCGCTGGAGCAGATCGCCATCGACGACATGCTCAACCGCCTGGACGGCACGGACAACAAAAAGAGCCTCGGCGCGAACGCCATCCTGGGCGTGTCGCTGGCCGTGGCCCACGCGGCGGCGCAGTACTGCCAACTGCCGCTGTTCCGGTACCTGGGCGGAGTCGGCGCGCGGCTGCTGCCGGCCCCGATGATGAACATCGTCAACGGCGGACAGCACGCGGACAACTCCGTCGACGTGCAGGAGTTCATGGTCATGCCGCTGGGCTTCGAGCGCTTCAGCGACGGCCTGCGCTGCGGGGTCGAAATCTTCCACCATCTCAAGAAGGTGCTGCAAGGCAAGAAGCTCAACACGGCCGTCGGCGACGAAGGCGGCTTCGCGCCGGACCTACCCAACAACGCCCAGGCGATCGAGCTGATCCTGGAAGCGACCGAGAAGGCCGGTTACAAGCCGGGCGAGCAGGTGTGGATCGCCATGGATGTCGCCGCCACGGAGTTCTACGACGCCGACAGAAAGGTCTACACGATCGACGGCGAGCCGCGGGATTCGGCCGCCATGGTCGATCTGCTCGCCGGTTGGGTCGAGAAGTATCCCATCTGCTCGATCGAGGACGGCTGCAGCGAGGACGACTGGGACGGCTGGAAGATGCTCACCGGGCGGCTGGGCGACCGCGTGCAACTGGTGGGCGACGACCTGTTCGTCACCAACACCGAGCGGCTGCAGCGCGGCATCGATGAGCAGATCGGCAATAGCATCCTGATCAAGGTCAACCAGATCGGCACGCTCACCGAAACAATCGAGGCGATCGCCCTGGCGCACCGCAATGGTTTCACGTCGATCGCCAGCCACCGCAGCGGCGAGACCGAGGACGCCACCATCGCCGACCTGGCCGTGGGCCTCTCCACCGGGCAGATCAAGACCGGCTCGGCCTCGCGGTCCGATCGCATGGCGAAGTACAACCAGCTACTGCGCATCGAGGAACAACTCGGCGAGTCCGCCCAGTACGGCGGCCCGCTGTTTCAAAAGCGCTGACACGTCCCCATGCCGGAAAGGAGCTCGATCATGCGACTCCCGCTTCCGCCCTGCCGCCGCGAAGTCGCGATGACCGTGTGTTTTGCGATCCTCCTCCCGACGCTGGGCGGCTGTGAACATGATCCGGCAAAAACGGTAAACCTCCAGATCACCGGTGTTAGCGACGAGGCGACTCGCGACGAGATTCAGGAAACCCTCGAAGGTATGACCGATGGTTCGAGTCACTTCATGACCACCACCTGGTCCGGCGAAACCATGAGGGTCAAGCTCTCGCCCGTGACCGACGTGGAGGCGTTCACCCGCAAGATCAACTTCGGCGAAGTCGTCGAGGTCGATGACCGCACGGTGAAAGTTCAGTTCGTCGACTGACGGGCCGGTAGCTGGACTGGTGAGATTCAGCCCGCCCCTTGCGTTTGGTTGAACGGTCACCCGTTCAGCTACGAGTCCTGAGAATTCAGCCGCTCGTGAAAAAGCCTTCCCACTAGCCATTCAGGCGGATCCATGTCCGAAGCCCTTCGCACGCGTTTGTTCGAGGCCCTCGACGCGCTGGTGCTGATCGATCCGCACACGCACATCAACCCCCACGCCCCGGCCGCCGCCACGCTGGACGACATCCTCGGCTATCACTACTACACCGAGCTGATTCATTCCGCCGGCATGCCGCGGCAAGAGATCGAAGCTCCGGGCCTCTCGCCGCGCGAGCACGTGGGGCGACTGGTCGAGCGCATCGCCCCCTTGGCCAACACCGTGCAATACAGTTGGCTGATGGAGATCGCCCGGTCGCTGTTCGATTTTCACGAGGAGCATCTCACGCCGGACAACTGGGAGTCGCTCTACGACGCGGCCCAGAAGAAGATGTCTCAGCCGGACTGGGCCGAGCAAGTGTTGCGGAAGAGCAAGCTCGAAGCGGTCTTTCTCACCAACGACTTCGACGACCCGCTCGCCGGCTTCGATACGTCGCTCTACATCCCCTGTCTGCGGACCGATGAGCTGGTGTTTCACCTGGCCCGGCCGCAGGTCCGCCAGCGTTTGGAGAAAGTCACCCTCATCGCTCCGGGCGACGTCCGTTCGCTCCGCGCGGCGCTGTCAAAGCTGTTCGAGCACTTCAAGAGCAAGACCGCGCGAGCCTGCGCGATCTCGCTGCCGCCGGACTTCGCTCCGCGGCAGATCCCCGCGTCGGCTGCCGATGCGGCACTGAAGCGGCTGGCGGCCGAAGGCGACGATGCGGACGAAGTGACGCGGCAGACCGTAGCGTCGCACGTCTTCTGGACGTTGGCCGAGATGTGTGCCGAGTTCCATCTGCCGTTCGACTTGATGATCGGCGTGAACCGCGCGGTCTATCCCGGCGGCGTCCATCAGGGGCAGGACCTGTTCGACTCGCGGGTGTCGCTGATCCAATATCGCGAACTGTTGGGAGCGTTTCCGCAGGTGACCTTTCCGATCTCGGTACTGGCCAGCGTGACCAATCAGGAATTGGTGGCCTACGCGTGGATATTTCCGAACGTGGTCACCAGCGGGCACTGGTGGTATTCGAACACGCCGACGTACATCGAGCACGACGCATCGGCCCGGCTGGAGGCGGTGCCGCGCACCAAGCAGATCGGCTACTACAGCGACATGTACAAGCTGGAGTTCGCGCTGCCGAAGTTCGGCATGTACAAACGGATCCTGGCCAAGATTCTCGCCGAGCGAATGGTGATCGACCGCGGCTGGAGCGAAGAGCGGGCCATCGACCTGGGCCGGCAGGTATTGCGCGGCAACGTGGAGAGAATCTTCGGGTTTTAGCGGAGGCCGAAGATATGCGAGCCGGCCGGCATCGCGGGGGACACCGTGGGCGACGTCGGGGATATAGAGCGGGTGGGGGTAACGGGAACAGCGAGACCTAGGAAGTTTGCGCCGAAGCGCGCTGTTTCGGAAACCTTGGAGGTTGGCCCGCTGATTCGCCGAATACCAGGCCGCCAAGGATTTTTCGCTTGACAAGCCGCCGTTCAGCCGGCGAGCGACCGGGTGCTCCGGGTTGAATTGAAAGTTTTTTCGAACCTGCGCTTGACAAGACGGAATTTCGATAAACCATGACTGATAAACGACTTGTGATGTTCGGAAGCGGACGGCTGGGCAGCGCTTACTCAAATTTTTTAGAAAATGCTTGCGAATTATGTTGGACGTGCCTATTATCGGGGGAACTTCGAGGAAACTAGGCGCCCTGGATAGGGGCACGCTTCCGAGTTTACGACTTCTGGAGAAATGGGAGAACGCTCATGAGACGATTTGCAACCGGCACATCTCTGATAGCGGTAGTGCTATCGTTATGTGTCACCGCCGGCAAAGCTGGCGCAGCCGAAGTGGAAGTCCTCGCGGATGGACAAAGCTGGGCCTGGCTCAATCCAGGTGCAACGGACCCGCGGACAGGGGACGCGACATTTGACTTCTTTTGGACCACCGCGGATCCGCTCGGCACCCCTTTCAATGGTCCTGCCCCCGCCCCACTCGGTTACGGCACGATCGACGCCTTCTCTCTCGCCACAAACATCGGAACTCCAACGTCTGGTGAGCGCTTCACTGCGTATTTCCGTGCCGAAGATCTCAACATCCCGCTCACCACGAACGCGTTTTCTACGTTCATCGAGGGTGTGTTTGACGATGGCGGCATCATTTACATGGACGGAGTAGAAATCGGCCGGACCAACTATACCGGCGCGGAAGCACACTTTACGTTAACCGACGGCAATGGCGATGAAGGTGGAACGGTGCGGATTCCGATTTCGTCAATTAGCTCCGGCGACCATACGTTCGCCCTCTCGCTGCATAACCAGGCGGACGACAGCTCGGACCTGGGCTTTGACTTCCGCATCGTGCACGATCCGGCTATCGTTGCTCAGCCGGTCAGTTCTGGGGACGTGTGGAATTATCTCGACGATGGATCGGATCAGGGCACCGCATGGCAGGCGTCCGCGTTCGATGACTCGGGTTGGTCGAGCGGACCTTCGCAACTCGGCTACGGCGACGGCGACGAAGCGACCGAGACCGGCTTTGGTCCCGATGAGGACAATAAAATCCCCACCACGTACTTCCGTCGCGACTTCAACGTGGACGCCGGCGACCTCGCCAGCGCACAAAGCTTCGTGCTCGGCTTGGTCCGTGATGATGCCGCGATCGTCTATCTGAACGGCTCACTACTTCGGTTCGACAACATCCTACCCGGCGCCGCCTTCGACGAGTTTGGTATCGCCGGCGCAGTTGGTGGTTCGGACGAAGACACGTTCTTCCAAACAGTGCACGACCCGTCCCTGCTTGTCGCAGGAACGAACACGCTGGCCGTGGAAATCCATCAGGACAACCCGACCAGTTCTGATCTTAGCATGGACGCCTTTATTCAATTGAGCGAAGACGCACTTCCTCCGGCAGACCTTGGTATTCCGCCGGTCGGGCAGACGCTGTCCGCCAACTTCGAAAACAACGACGATGATCTACAGTCCGTCAGTCAAGTTTTCGATGTCAGCGGCATCACCATGCTCGGCGTTACGGCGGAACTCCGCACGTGGCAGACGAGTACCACGTTTGAGGACGACGACTTCGCCTCGATCTCGGTGGAAGTCTCGCTCGACGGGATCAATTTTTCTGCCGTCGGTCTCGAGGAAGTGATCAGCGGCACCGAACTGGATGCGTTTGACGATTTCCTGGATGATGCGCCGGGCGACTTCCTGCCGTTCACTGCGATGTTCGACCTTACCGAGTTGGTGACCCAGCACGGCGTTATTGCCGCCCGGGTAATCCTGTCGTCCGATACCGACTCCAGCAGCGAGCACATCGAGTTCGGCAACTTCTCGGTGGTGCCCGAGCCGTCCAGCATCGGCCTGGCCCTGTTGGGTCTGGTCGGCTTGGCCGGATACGGCTGGCGTCGCCGTCAGGCCTAGTGTCTGACCAATAAAGTTTTATGGGCTTCTCCAAAGCCCCCGGCGAGGACGATCCTCGCCGGGGGCTTATTTTGTTTTGGATCGCCACATTTCACTTGCCGCCCCAGTTCTTTCCTGGCGACCTGCACCCGGTTCGTGCACACCGTTGTCCCAATCGACGCGGGCGCTCATAATCGCAAGTAGGCAGCGCCTGTTGCCGCGAGTCCGGCGGCCGGTCCCTCCCGCCTCGGACTTCTTTTCGCCTCTCGCTCCCCAACTTTTCGAACTGGCGGCATGAATTCCACGCTGCGGCGCGTATTGATGATTCTGCTGGCCGTGGCCGGACTGACGGCCGTCGGCGTGGCGGCCGACTGGTGGATCAGCGCGCCTGAGGACGTGGCGGTCCGCTACGTGGGCCGCGATTCATGCGCCCAGTGCCACCAGACCGAACTGGTCGCCTGGCAGGGCTCCGATCATGACCTGGCGATGGATCTGGCCACCGACCAGACGGTGCTCGCCGACTTCGACGATGCCGAGTTCACCTACCAGGGCGTCACGTCGCGGATGTTCCGCCGGGGCGACGAGTTTTGGATCCACACCGAGGGTCCCGACGGCAA
Source organism: Pirellulales bacterium (assembly GCA_040880125.1). Lineage (GTDB taxonomy): Bacteria > Planctomycetota > Planctomycetia > Pirellulales > JBBDJB01 > JBBDJB01. Next base: position 35,244 of record JBBDJB010000061.1, read on the forward strand.
GATGCAGGACTTCCGCATCAAATACACTTTCGGCGTCCGGCCGCTGCAGCAGTATATGGTCGAGTTTCCCGACGGCCGCGTGCAGGTGCTGCGGATCTCCTGGGATACCGAAAACAAGCGGTGGTTCAACGTGCCGCCGCCGGACGTGGTGGACGAGCGCATCGAGCCGGGCGATCCGTTGCACTGGACCGGTGTGGCCCAGAACTGGAACCACACCTGCGCCTCGTGCCACTCGACCGACTATCACAAGAACTACGATCTGGCCACCGACACGTACCATTCGACGTTCGCCGAGATCGACGTCAGTTGCGAGGCCTGCCACGGGCCGGGCAGCCTGCACGTCGACCTGGCCGAGTCGCGGTCGCTGTTTTGGGACCGCCGCCACGGCTACGGGCTGGCCCGGCTCAAGGGCGAGGATCCCCAGCCGCAGCTTCAGGCCTGTGCGCCGTGCCACTCGCGCCGCAGCCAGGTGCATCCGGAATTTCGCCCCGGTGTGCCGCTGCTCGATCATTTCGAACCAGAGCTGCTGCACGAGGGGCTCTATCACGCCGACGGGCAGATCCTCGACGAAGTCTACGTTTACGGCTCCTTTCTCCAGAGCCGCATGCATCGCGAGAACGTGCGCTGCACCGACTGCCACGACCCGCACACCACGCGGCTGAAGTTCCAAGGCAACATGCTGTGCACGCAGTGTCACACGCCGGGCAAGTACGACGGCCCGGTGCACCATCATCATCCGGTCGGATCGGCCGGAGCGTCGTGCGTCGAGTGCCACATGCCGGAGACGACGTACATGGTGGTCGATCCGCGGCGCGATCACAGCATCCGCGTTCCGCGGCCCGATCTGACTGTATCACTCGGTACGCCCAACGCCTGCCACGGCTGCCACACCGCGCCGGACGAAACGCCGGCCTGGGCGGCCCAGCACGTGCGCCAGTGGTACGGCCCCCGGCGGCCGGACGATCCGCACTTTGCGCCCGCTTTGGCAGCCGCCAGAGAGGGACGGCCCGAGGGCGAGGACCTGCTCTTGAAGCTGCTGCGCCGCCCGACGACGCCGGCCATTGTGCAGGCGACCGCGTTAGCTCATCTGGGCCAATACTCGACCGACGCCAGCCGGCAGGCGCGGGTGAAGGCGCTGGCTAGCGACGATCCGCTGGTGCGGACCTCCGCGGCGCGCAGTGTGGGCGAATTGCCGCCGGGCCGGATGATCTCGGCGCTCGCTCCGCTTCTTGAGGATCCCATTCGCTCGGTTCGCATGTCGGCCGGACGACGCTTGGCTTCCATGCCCTCGGCACTGCTGTCGGCCGAGCAGCGCACTGCGCTGGAGGGCGTGCTGGAAGACTACCGCACTGCGCAACAGATGCACGCCGACCGAGCGGCGGCGCACATCAACCTGGGCAACCTCGCCCAGGATCTCGGCCAGGTGCGGCAGGCGGCCGACGCATTCCGCGCGGCCATCCGCGTCGAGCCGTATCTTTCGGGATCGCGGTCGAATCTGGCGTCGCTCTTGGAGCAGTCCGGCGGCGACCCGGAAGAAATCCGCCGGCTGCGCGAAGAGGAACTCGATGTGTTAGCCCGCGATGCGGAACTGCTGCCGGACAATGCGGTCGTGCAGTACCGCTACGGTTTGCTGCTGTATCTGCTTTCGCAGTTGGACGAGGCGGAACAGGCACTGGAGCGGGCGTGCAGTCTGGATCCGAGTTCGTACGACTTCCGCCTGGCCCTGACTCTGCTCTACGAGAAGCGGGCGAAGTGGCAGCAGGCGCTCCAGTCCGTCCAACTCCTGGCGGTGCTGCGTCCCGGCGATGCGACCGCGGCTCAACTGGCCGGCCGCATCGCGCAGCAGGCGCGTGGCGCCGGCGCGGCGGGTTCCAGCGGCTCGCCGTAGCGGGTGCCACGGCTCCACGCCCTTAACGTGGCACAGACATACCTGCCTGTGCGTTGTTCAGTTATCTACCCCCTCTCCCTGGCCCTCTCCCCGTGGGGGAGAGGGAGTTGGAGGGTGCCAAGGCTCCACGCCCTTAACGTGGCACAGACATTCCTGTCTGTGCGATTCTCTTGTGCCCCCTCTCTCCGGCTCCTTTCCCCGGCCTGTTAGGGAGAGGGAGTTGGGGGTGCTACGGCTGGCTTGTCCAGCCGTGCCTTTCTTCTCCACTCACCTCACACCCCCATACCTGAACACGGCTCTTCACAGGCGACGCACAGACAAGGACGCACAGACAAGAATGTCTGTGCCACGCAATTGCTCTCTCGATCCGGGCAAGCCATGCGCGCAGCAAAAAGGCGGCGCGATCTTACGGAAGACCGCGCCGCCTAGTTTTTTCAACCGTCAGCGGAGAACCTACTGGTTCGGCCTGCACAGACAGGAATGCCTGTGCCACCGTCTTGTTGGGCCTCGCGCCGCTAGTTCACCACCTTGGCGGTGTCCTTGATAATCGTGGCGATCGCTTCCTTGTCGAGCAGCTTCGCTTCGGCATAGGCGTGGTTAGACGCAATCTTGCCGTCCTTGAAGATCAGCACGGTGACGGCCGCCTTGTCGTTCAGCTTCAGCCCGTCGATGCCGACGCGCTGCTTGGTCGGAACAACCACGGCCACGTTCTTGGCCTCCGATTCCTTCACCAGCTTCTCGGACTTGGCTTTGCCGGTCACCATGTCATTGACGTCGAGCGTCACGAAGGAGGCCATCTTCTTGTCCTGGTGCTTGGCGACGACCGCATCGAGCTGCTTGACCAGCGAGGCCAGATTCTCGTCGGCGTCTTTGGCGAAGACGGCCACGGTGGGGCGGTTGCCCAGCATGCAGCGGTAACACAGGTTCTCGCCGACCGGTACGCCATCTTCCGGATTGCCGGCGCACTTCTCGACGATAAAGGCGCCGATCGTCTCTCCCTCTTGCAGCCCGCTCTTAAGCTCTTCGGCCACCAGCGTGCTGGCGAAAGCGAGCGTGGCAACTGCCGCGGTCAAACTCAGTAGCTTTCTCATAGACAACTCCTCCATCCAGAAACCGGGGTAGGTAATTCGGACGTGTCCGTCCCGCCTGAAGTCGCATGTGACTTGGCACCGCCCTTGTCGAATCATGCAGCCCATCAAGGTAGGCCAGAGTTCGGCCCGACGCAACGTACATCCTCCCATTTTCGGCGATTGCGCCGCACCGCCCTGGCGGTCGGGAGTTGCTGTGTTTACGCAGCAACTGGCAAATGGTTCACTCGCCGTAAGAAAACGAATCCGTGCCGCCTCACCCCCCCCGACAATCCGCCCGTGGAAACGCCGGCCACGGAGCTCGCAGCTAGCAACTGCCATAGCGGAGCGACATTGACCCTCGCCGGCGGTTTCCCTACGATTTCTCGCCGGGCGAGAAGGGCCGGCCGCGACGCGCAATCTCTCTCCTCTTCGTCGATTGCCCCCAACGTTCGGCCGCTCCGGCGGGTGCTTGATTCCCGACACCCTACTTTTTCGCTGACCCATGCGCAAGCGCCTTCAACTGACGGTGATCGCACTGCTGGCGGTGGCGCTGTGCGCCGGCATCGCCGTACTGCTGACGTACCGCTCGCTGAAGCACGTGCCGCCGTTTTACGATCAGGCGCTGGCGGCCAATTCGGTCAAGCAGGAGATCGCCAGCGAAGAGCTCGGCAGCCGCGCCACGGCGCTGTACAACGATGTCCGACTGCGCCAGAAGTGGGAGGCGCTGTTCACCGACGAACAAATCAACGGCTTCCTGGCGGTCGACCTGCCGGAGAAACATCCGCGGCTGCTGCCCAAGGATGTGCGCGAACCGCGGGTGGCGATCACTCCCGAGCACGTGACGCTGGGATTTCAAGTCGAGGCGGGCGGCGTCGCCACGATCTTCTCCGTCGAGGCCGACGTTTACCTGAGCGAGCCGAACGTGATCGCCCTGCACCTGCAGGGTGCCCGAGCGGGCAGGCTCCCCCTGCCGCTGCAAAAGGTGCTCGATCAAATCAGCGTCGCCGCACAGCGGCTGAAGATTCCCCTCCGCTGGGCGCAGTCCGACGGTGATCCGGTGGCCCTGCTTACGATCGAGCCAACCAGCCCCCGCGGCAAGCATCGAATGCGATTGGAGACGTTGGAACTGCACGACGGCGAGGTCTACGTGTCTGGCAGCAGCCAGAAGCGTCGCCGCGGCGGCGAAGAGGCTCCCACTGGCTCCGAGCCATTGCCGGGTCACCCCTCGCGCGCGCCCGACGTCGCCTCGGGCCCGTCCGGCATCAAGGTGTACCGCCAGTGAGTTTGCCCGCTGGCGACTCGTTCGAGCGTGGCGCTTGCCCGCAGTCGGCCGCCGCTTAAGCGGAGTACCAGCCGCTGGCTGTGCTCGCCCAGCTCACCCTCTTGCAGCTCGTACTGGCCTTCGTCCCACCGGATGACGCTGCCCCGCCCGCCGGTGAGTGGCCCCTGGTAACTTAGAAAGTCCAGCCGGTGGTCGGGCAGCCGCTCGGCGGCGATTGGGGCCGGTTCATCCGGCGGCCGCTGGAGAGCCCAGGTGACGAGCGTGCCGCCGTGTTCCAGCATCAGGTCCCAGTGCGTCGGCCGGGGGAGTTCGGCGGGGCACTGGTGATGAAGCACGACGAAGCGAGGCATGATCTATCGCCGACTAGTCCCACCACCACTGGTCCTGCGGCAGTTGGCGAATGTCGATCCGTTGGCGGAGCGTTTCCACACGCTGGCCTTCGTCGCTCAAGACGTTCTCCTGATCGAGGGCCCGCCGTGCGCGAATCTCAACGCCGCCACCTACCGGCGTCATCAGCCGGCGTCCCTTCCACACGCTGTTGACCGCCGTGGCCACCTGCTTGGGGGCGGTGGACGTGCTGACCGGATAGGCCGACTCGTCGCCGAACACTTCCATCCGCCAATCGGCCAGGCTGTAGTAGTCCTGTTGTTGGATGAAGGCCGCCGCCACGGACATGTCGATCAGGTCGCGAAGCTGTGCGTACACCGGCACGCGGGCCGCCAACTGCGGATACTTCTCGGTGAACTCCTTCACGAACAACTGGCTCGCGCGGTCAACCAGCCGCGACTTCTGCCGCGAGCCATCCTGCGTGACCAGTTCATCTTCGCCGACCAGCTTCACACCGCTCCCCACCAGTTGCATCGCCAGACCGTCCTCGCTCACGCGGACGCACTGGTAGTCGGGCACGAAGTACCACCGCTGCATCGCGTTGCGGCTAGCCGCGGTCGGGCTCGACCGTTCCGTATAGCTGGTGATCCGGACGGGCGGACGCTCCAGCCCGATGCCGATCAGCTTCATGCGGTAGTCGGCCTCGACCATCACTTCGGCGAAGTGCGTGTCGGCGGGAATGCCGCCGATGGTGATCTCTTGCATGCCGAGGCTGCGCCGCAGTCCCGCCACGATAAATTGCGTGCTGGCCGGCGTGGCACGTCCGCCCACCTGCCGCAGGAAGCGCTGCATGTTCGCCAGGCCCTGCTCGGTTGGGTCGATCGAACAGTAGATGGCGGCGTTCCGTTTGGCATCCGGCGCAAAAGTACGCAGGGCCACGATCAGGTCGTCCAATCGCAGCACCGGTTTTCCGCTGCCCAGTCCGATCACGCGTCCGGAAAGGTCTTCACCCCACGGCTCGGCCGGCCCGGCCACGACGATGTCGCCCGTCTCCGGGTAGAAGAACACGTATCGCAGTCGGGTCAGCCCGGCCAGGTAACGCATCTCGTCGGTCGGCTGCTGACCCGTGCGAAGCTGCTCGGCGATCACCGCCTCCAATCGCGTCAAGGAGACCTTTCGCAATTTGCTCGGCTTGGCCACGTCCGGATCGAGGGCCGCCAGCGCATCGGCGAATCGCCGCTGTCGCAATTGGCCGGTCGGATCGGGAAACCACATCCGCTGCAAGACGCCATTGGCGTCAATCGCCACGCCGGAGGTGTCGCCCGCCCCGATCGTGCCTCCACCGCCATCGGCCGCGTCCGCAGCATCCGCAGCATCCGCAGCGTCGGCGGCATCCGCGGCATCCGCGGCGTCCGCGGCGTCCGCATCATCGGCATCGTCCTGGGCCAACGCAATCGTGGGCAGTGCCGCGATGCAGACCGTCCAGAAGGACAGCCAGAACACAATAGCCGCCAGATTTCGCAATCGCATTACGGAGCCTCTTCCACGCGACGGGTGTCCGGTACGCCCCCGCCCCGCGCGAACGCAAGGGCGGGAACGACAAGTTGGATGAGATGATTTGCCTTGGAAGCGACGTCTTCTGCCGCCGATGCCGCAAAGGGCCGCCAACATCGATCTTAATTAGGAAAATGGGGTAAAGCAAGCAAAGAGGAGAGCGGACGCAGGGCTCCGTTTCCCCCGGTCCGAGGGCCATTGGCACGGCGATTCCTGAGGATTTCGCCCCTGACTTCGCACCCACCGTGGCCGAGTGGGGGTCCGCTGTCCGATCGATGAAGCGATTGAGCCGCACGGCGGACCCTACGGCTCTGCAGGCCTCCTTGAGGGCTTGAGGGCCAGTGAGTGAGGCTCGCCTTTACAGAACTGGCCGCTTTTCCTACTGTCCCTCCCCCGAACCAGCTCCGCCAGCCTTCCCGCACAAAGGAGAACCCGGATGAGGAGCGTCTATCTGTTAGCGGCCGCGCTGCTGGTCACCAGCCCCATCGCCTGCCGCATGCCGGCGCAAGCCGAGGAGTTCCGCGTCCAGACGCAAGTTTTCGCTGAAGACGACACCAGCGCGGTGAGCGAAAGCCTGACGCTCTTCCGGAGAGGAGTCGTGTACGACTTCCTGCTGACCGGCCCCGAGCAGATCGCCATCTTCAAGACGTCCGCCGGCGAAAGTGGTGGCCGATTCATCTTGCTGGACGTCGACCGCCGCCTGCGCACGGAGCTGACCACCGAAGACGTGCTCGGCTTTCTGACCGACCTGCGGAGCGCCGCCGCCATACAGGACGACCCGCTGCTGGAATTCACGTCGGCTCCCCAGTTCCAAGAGCAGTTCGACACCGCCTCGGGCGAGCTCGTCTTGGCCAGCGACGTGTTGACCTATCGCGTGGCAACGCAGCCGGCGAAGAACGCCCAAGTGTTGGCGGACTACCGAGGTTACTGCGACTGGTACGCTCGGCTGAACGCGATGACGAACGTCGGCTCCCTGCCACCGTTCGCGCGACTGGAGCTCAACGGGGCACTCGCCCGACACGGAGTCGTCGCAAAGGAGGTCGCGCTGAAAATCCCGTCCCGGCGCGGATACCAAAAGCAGGATCTCTCGCTACGGGCCGTCCATCGCATCGACTGGCGGCTATCCAAGGACGACCAGGACCGCATCAACCGCATCGATCAGCAACTGGTCACATTCAAGCGGGTTCGCTACGAGCAATTTCACGCGACTCCCTGAGCGGCGAACGCGTCACGCGACGCGAAGCATGACCTCCTCAAACTCGCCGCGGGGCTGCTAGAACCCTTGCGTCAGCCGAAAAACGGCGACTCGGCCGGCAGTTCTTCCCGCTCTTCTGGCGAAACCACGGTGATCTCTGCGTTATTACTCCTGCGGCCCAACGTGCGCCGCCGACGAGGGGCTAGGCCGTCCAACGGAACTCGCCGGGCCGCCGCGGGTTAGAGATATCGTAGCTGGATCGGGCGAATTCAGTCGGGCCACCCGGCAAGACCGACTCTCGGGCGGTGAGTCGCGCCGGCGCCGAGCCTCGTCCGCGTCGTCCATCAGAATCCTCCCTCTCCCTCGCACGGGGAGGGCCGGGGAGAGGGTGTAGCTGGACTCGCAAGAGTTCAGCCGAAGCCGGAGTAAGTCTGAATTCTCACGAATTCAGCTACAGCACAGACAGGAATATCTGTGCCACCGACTGAACTGTTGCCAGTTCAGCTACAGCATGGACGAGCACGATGCGATCTTTTGCGGCCGCTGGACGCTTCGGCGCGAGCGGCCGCTTTGCTGTAGGTACAAACTACTTCAGGGAGTCGCCACGGCGATGAAACAAGAACAAGGGGGATCCGCGACCGACGATTCGCCAGCCTCGTCGGCCCGGCACATGCCGGTGCTGCTCGCGCTGTTCGTCGGCAGCGGTTGCGCGGCGCTCGTTTACGAGATCGTCTGGTTTCAGCTACTTCAACTGGTAATCGGCTCGTCGGCCGTGTCGTTGGGCGTGCTGCTGGGAACCTTCATGGGCGGAATGTGCCTGGGCAGCATTCTCTTGCCGCGGGTGATTTCCGCTCGATGGCATCCGCTAAAGGTATACGCAATCCTGGAACTCGGTATCGCCGTGATCGGCATCGCCGTTCTGCTGGGGATGCCGCTGGTCGACCGAATCTATACAACCAGCGTTGCGCCGGGCATGTCCAGCGTCCTGCTGCGCGGAGCGATCAGCGCGCTGTGCCTTTTGCCGCCGACGCTGCTGATGGGGGCGACGCTGCCGGCCATCGCCCGTTGGGTGGAAACCACTCCGCGCGGCGTGTCCTGGCTCGGCCTGTTTTACGGCGGCAACATCGCCGGCGCCGTGTTCGGCTGTCTGCTGGCGGGCTTTTACCTGCTGCGCGTGCACGACATGGCCGTCGCCACCTACGTGGCCGCTTCCATCAACGCCGCCGTGGCGCTGGTCGCGCTTGCCCTGGCTGCGATGACGACGTACCGCCCGCGGCGGAATATCGAGACGGCCGGCGGCGTGATCGGTACATCGAGCGCCTGGACGGTCTACGTGACGATCGGCCTCTCCGGCATGACGGCCCTGGCGGCCGAGGTCATCTGGACGCGGCAATTGTCGCTGATGCTGGGCGCTACCGTTTACGCCTTCGCGATCATCTTGGCCGTCTTTCTCGTCGGTCTGGGCATCGGTAGCAGCCTTGGTGCAATGGTCGCCGGTACGACGCCCCGCCCGCGCGTGGCCCTTGGACTATGCCAGGCGGGGCTCACCGCCGCCATTGCCTGGACGGCCTATATGCTGGCCGGCTCGCTACCGTTTTGGCCGATCGATCCGGAGCTGACGATTTCGCCGTGGTACAACTTTCAGCTCGACCTGGTCCGCTGCGCCTGGGCGGTGCTCCCCCCGGCCTGTTTGTGGGGAGCAAGTTTTCCACTCGCGCTGGCGTCGGTCGCCGCGCCGGGACAGGACGCCGGCAAACTGGTGGGAGGCGTCTACGCCGCCAACACGGTCGGCGCGATCGTCGGAGCCGCCGGAGCGAGTTTGCTGCTGATCGGCTGGCTCGGCACGCAGAACGCCCAGCAGGTGTTGATCGCGGTGGTGGGAGTCTCGTCGCTGCTCATGCTCGCGCCGCTGGCGTGGAAGCTGCGTCCGGCACGGCAGGCTTCGCAGGTCGAATCGGCACTGAGCCCGTGGGGGATCGCACTGGCCGCGCTGGTAATAGGCAGCGCGACGCTCATGACCTGGACCGTGCCGCAGCCGCCGGCGGAATTGATCGGCTATGGGCGATTCGCCGCGACGGTCGATCCGCCGGAGATGATTTACGTGGGCGAAGGCATGAACGCCTCGATCGGCGTTTCTCGGATGAAGGATGGCGCCCGAAACTTCCATGTCAGCGGAAAGGTGGTCGCCTCGAGCGAGCCGCAGGACATGCGCTTGCAGCGGATGCTGGGGCACATCCCGGCGCTGATGCACCCCAACCCGCGGTCGGTGCTGATCGTCGGCTGCGGAGCGGGCGTCACCGCCGGCACGTTCGTGCTCTATCCGGAGATCGAGCGGATCGTCATCTGCGAGATCGAGCCGCTGATTCCGCCGGCCGCGGGCGAGCACTTCCGCGAAGAGAACTACGCCGTGATGGAAGATCCCCGCGTGGAGATCGTATACGACGACGCGCGGCACTACATCCTGACGACGCAGGAAAAGTTCGACATCATCACCTCCGACCCGATCCACCCTTGGGTGAAGGGCGCCGCGGCATTGTATTCGAAGGAGTACTTCGAACTGTGCCTTAAGCACTTGAACCCCGGCGGCGTGGTGACGCAGTGGGTGCCGCTGTACGAAAGCAACCTCGCCGCGGTGAAAAGCGAGATCGCCACGTTCTTCGAGGCCTTCCCCTACGGCACCATCTGGAGCAACGACAACCACGGCGAAGGATACGACATCGTGCTATTGGGTAGGGCTGAAGCCTCGACGATCGACGTCGACCACCTGCAGCGGCGAATGGACTGCCAGAGCTGTCAACCGATCGCCGAGTCGCTCGCGGAAGTCGGCTTTCGTTCGGCCATCGGATTGCTTTCGACCTACGCGGGCAGGGCGTCCGACCTGCGGCCCTGGATGGAGGGCGCCCAGATCAACCGCGACCGCAACATGCGGCTGCAATACCTGGCTGGCATGGGCCTGAACCTGTACGAAGGCGGCTTCATTTACGACTCGATGCTGGCCCATCGCAGGTTTCCCAAGAACCTATTTGTCGCCTCCGACGCCTACCTGGAATTGCTTCAGGAAGCGATCGACCCGTTGCCGGACCGGCGCTAGCGGCGACTTGCAAGAAGATAGGACGCGGGTCAAGCGTGTTATCAATGGGGGTGCCGCGGCTGGCTTGTCCAGCAGTGCGTTGGGTTGCCCTTGAATCTCCAGTAGTCCGTTGTTGCGGCGCTGCGCTTGCGTGCCCTTGGAGAGCGTGTTCAGCAATGCGACTTAAAGCATTTCCACCCCCCTCTCCCCGGCCCTCTCCCCGCGGGGGAGAGGGAGTATGCAGCCGAATATGATAAGCTTCACCGATGATCGCGCTGACGCACTTGCCCTCGCCGACGATGGAGCACGGGCTGCGGACGTTTGTTGCGCCCTCGCCCATCGATCACCAGAAAGCCCGCCTGCAACATCAGGCCTACTGCGAACTATTGCGGCAGTGCGGCGCGGCGGTGCGCGTGCTGGAGGTGAACCTTCCGCAGCCGGACTGTGCCTTCATCGAAGACACGGCAGTCGTGCTGGACGAAGTGGCCGTGCTGGCGTCGATGGGCGATCTGGCACGCCGTGGAGAAACCGGCGGCGTCGAGACAGTGTTGCGCGAGTACCGAAATGTTCACCGCGTCGACCTGCCGGCGACGCTCGAAGGGGGCGACGTACTGCGGATCGGGCGGACGCTGCTGGTCGGCCTCTCGTCTCGAACCGACATGGCCGGTGTCGACGCGCTCAAGGAGATAGTGCAGCCGTACGGCTATCAGGTGCGAGCCGTGACAGTGCGCGGATGTCTGCATCTGAAGACCGCCTGCACCGCGATCGGCGACGGGCGCCTGCTGGTCAACACGGCCTGGATCAATCCGGCCGACCTGGCGGACTTCCAAATCGTGCCCGTGCCGCTAAGCGAACCCTGGGGAGCGAACGTGCTGCCGCTCGGTGGGAAGCTCTGCCTGCCGGCCGCACATCGGGCAACGGCGGAAATGGTGGAGAAGCTAGCCGGCGACGTCGTCACCGTGGACGTCTCGGAACTGGCCAAGGCCGAAGCGGGTGTGACATGCCTGAGTCTGTTGATCGAGTGACGGGGGGCGATGTCAGGGTGAAATGGGTTCGCACTTCACGCTTAAAAACGGCAACTCACAAAATCAACATCGCATCGCCGTAGCTGTAGAAGCGGTACTGTTCGTGTACTGCCTCCTCGTACGCCTTCATCACCAAATCTCTCCCGGCAAATGCACAGATCATCACCAGCAGCGTGGTGCGCGGAAGGTGAAAATTGGTGAGCAGCGCGTCGACCGCCTGAAACTCATGCGGCGGACGGATGAACAGGTCGGTCGCGCCGCTATAGGGCGCGATCGTGCCACTACGCGCGGCGCTCTCCAAGACGCGAACCGAAGTCGTTCCTACCGCTACGGTGCGTCCGCCGGACTCGCGCGCGGCAGTTAACTCCTGCGCCGCCTTGTCGGTCAACTCCGCCCATTCCGAATGCATCTGGTGCGATCGCAGCGTCTGCGTGGCGATTGGCCGGAACGTGTCCATGCCGACGTGCAAGGTCACGGCGGTAATGCCGATACCCGACTGTTGAAGCCGCTCCAGTAGCTCCCGCGTGAAGTGCAAGCCCGCCGTCGGCGCCGCGACCGAGCCGGGCGCTCGCGCGTACACCGTCTGGTATGCCTGAACGTCCGCGTCGCGCATGTTTCCGCCGCGAATGTAATGCGGCAGTGGCACACGGCCGACGCGTCCAAGAATCTCGGTGGCGGACTCGTACGACTCCGGCTGCACGATCCACACGCCGCCTTCCCTCCGCTCGAGCAGCCGCAGGCGGACGTCGTCTTGCAGGTTGGGAGACATCAGTGTGACGGTATCGCCGATGTCCAGTTTGCCGCGGGTCTTGCAGAGGATGCGCCAGGAGCCGTCGGCCTCGGTCGAAAGATACAGCCCTTGCCAGCGCCCGCCCGTGGACGTGCGGTAGCCGAGCATCCGCGCCGGCACGACGAGCGTATCGTTGAAGACCATGCGATCGCCCGGCCGCAGCAGCTCCGGCAGGTCGCGAACGTGATGATGCCGCAGCCGGCCCGAGGAGCGCTCGACGACCATCAGCCGCGCGTCGGATCGCTTCTTCAGGGGATCCTGGGCCACCAGCTCGCGGGGGAGCGGGTAATCAAACTTTTCCAGTTCGCTCATGGATTGCTAATTCGGGACGCGCTGCCGCAGCGATTGGGATTGGGCGAAGGCAAACCGCTGAGTATAAGTCCGCCCCGGGAAACGTCGAAGGCCCGCTGGTGACGTGAGGCGGCCACCCGGAGATCCATAGTGCTTCGAGACCATGAGATTCTTGCTGTTGTGGTCCGCATGACAAGTCGTTCGGAGCGACCGCCGCAAACCCTGTACAGCACTGCAGAGCTTCCGCTGGCGACAGCCGTGGCAGTAACTCCGGTCACCCCGGAGGGTTTTGTTCGGCGGCCGGAGTGCCAGCATCCGACGGTAGTTGGTGAACAAAAAAGCCGTGTTGACGTGCGGGGGAAAGCGGCTATTCTTGGCCCTCTGTGGGGCGACGTGGGGACGAGTGGTGATCATGCATGCTATTGACCGGCACCTTCCCACGATCGCTCGACGAAAAGTATCGCATGGCGGTTCCCAAGCCGCTGCGCGACGGGCTGGGAGAGATTCTGTACGTTGCCCCGGGCACGGACCATTCGCTGGTCCTGTACCCGGAAGAGACATTTCTGCGGCTGGCGGAGCGGCTTGCCCAGGCATCGCCCACCGCCAAAGAGGTGCGCGACTACAGCCGGCTGTTCTACGCCCAGACCACGCGTTCGGAACTGGACGGACAGGGTAGGGTGCGCATTCCGCAGGTCTTGGTGGAACTGGTGGACTTGGAAAAGGACGTCGTGCTGCTGGGCGTCCACGATCATTTGGAGCTATGGAGCCAGTCGCGCTGGGACGCCTACCTGGCAGAGAAGCAATCGCACTACGACCAGATTGCCGAGGCGGCCTTCCACGACCGGATCACCGGTCCTGGCCGATCGGCGGACGCGTGAGGCCGGAACCGCATTCGCACGTCAATGAATCACGCAGCGATCGCAAGTCGCTGAAAGTCCGTAGGAGACCTTGACTCGTCCTGTCTGTACGTTCGCCGAGGACGAAAGCGCTGGAGCGCCAGTTGACGGCCACCGACTGTCGTTCCCTTCGCTGTCTGACCCGCAGCGATACCGCGAAAATTCGTCCGATCCTGAGCATGGATGCGTTGGATGGCGAACGGCGGAATTGGGTGCCGCCCGACCGGCGGCACGCGTTCCGCTGGCACCTGACCGCCAGGGGCACATGGATGTGCCCTCGGTGAGGTGCTTATCGTGACGGATCGGCCGGGGTCGCTGGTGGCTTTGGGAATCCTTGTCTGCCGTCGCATCGAGCGACTGGAAGCCTTTCGCGCGCCGTGAGGAGCTTTGCTCCGAACTTGGCGAAGTTGAAAAACGTCACGACTGCGTTTTTCAACAGGCTGTTAGCCCTCGTGGCGGCCGACCACTCGTCTACAATGTCCATTGTGTCAGCACGACAGGCGCAGGGTCGCCCGCGGTGCGTTTGCGCCCGTTCGCTGCGGCGCCGCAGCGCACCGGACGGATCCGCCCGCGCCAGTCGGAAAATTCCAAAGGCAGGGCGATGAGCAGTCGCCCCCGCAAGCAAAGCAACTTATGAATCAGCGGCTGCCGGAGCACGTGCCCGTCATGCCGGAGGAGGTGGTCCACTGGCTGCGTCCTCAGCCCGGTGGGCGACTTGTCGACGGCACGGTCGGAGGTGGAGGCCACACGCAGCGCCTGGCCGCCGAGGTGGGAGCCGGGGGGCTCGTGATCGGGCTCGATCGCGATCCGGAGGCACTGACGCGGGTTGAGGCGGTGCTGCGAGGCAAGCCGGTACTGTTGGTGGAATCGAACTACTGCGAGCTGCCGGAAGTGCTGGAACAGATCGAGATCGAGGCCGTCGACGGCATCGTGCTGGATTTGGGACTGTCGAGCGACCAACTGGCCGACGGGCAGCGGGGATTCAGCTTCGACAGCACGGGACCACTCGACCTGCGGTACAACCCCGGCGAAGGCGAACCGGCGTGGCGGATGGTGGAACGATTGAGCGAGGCGCACCTGGCGGAGGTGATTTGGCGGTACGGCGAGGAGCGATTCAGCCGGCGGATCGCGGCGGCCGTCGTGAAAGTGCGGCGCGAGAATCCGATCCGCACTGCCCGGCAAATGGCGGAACTGGTGCGAAGAGTCGTGCCCAAGTCGACCAAATCGCGGATCGATCCGGCCACGCGGACTTTTCAGGCGCTGCGGATCGCGGTCAATGATGAACTCAAATCGTTGGACATTGCACTGGAGCGTCTGCCCGGTTGTCTGAAACCGGGTGGCCGGCTGGCGATCCTCAGCTTTCATTCGCTGGAAGATCGCCGGGTGAAGGAAGCCTTTCGTGACGATGAACGTTATGAGGTGCTGACGCGGCGGCCTGTTCGGCCGACGCCGGAAGAAGTTGCCCAAAACCCCAGGTCGCGCAGCGCGAAGCTGCGGGTCGCGGCACGGCGGCCGGCATGAGCGGGTGCTAGCAGCGCCGCGGTTTTAGAATTACGACGCCTCAGGGAGGAGGCCCGACATGAGTGAGCATGGAAAGCTCGGCGGTCGCGAAGTCAAAATCGGTCTGACCGTCATCGCACTATTGGTGATCGTACTGGGAGTCGTGCTGTTCCGGCGGTTGGGAGGACAGGAGATCCCCACTGCGCAGATGAGGGCCGGGGCCTTGCCACCGGCCGGTTCCGAACAGCCCTCCGGTCTCGATCCCAGCGGCCGGCCGACCGTCCTGCACACGCAGCCCAGCTACGAGACTGCGACTGCATTCGCGGCGACCAGCCAGTCTGAGCCGCACCACTCCGGCGCGCAACCGCTCGATGAAGCCGTCGATCCGACCACCCAACTGATGCCGCGGCAATCCACATCGCCGCGGATCGACAATCCGTATCGCAGCGGTGGCAATCGGTACGACACCGCCGCAGAGCGGCAGCCGCCGGACGAATTGCCCAACGGTGCGGAATCGAGCGCGAACTTCGGCCGTCATCTGCCCAGCTCGACAACGGATAACCCGGCGGTAGAAGATCGGTACGGCCAGCCGCAAACGACCACCGACTCGAGCAGCGAGACGCCAGCTCCCAGCCTGGACGTTAACGACCTGCTCCCGTCCGTCGATAGCGGCGCCAGTGCCGATTCGCCGCAGGGGCCGGCCACGAGCGCACAACTTCATCAAACGTTCCGCGACCCGAGCCTGGACGCGGCAATTGCCGAGCCGGTTGCAACGGCAGAAGGTTCGGTCGCCGATGCTACGGCCGCCGCAGTGCCAGCCGCGGCCGCCCATGCGCCGGAGGAATTCCCTCCGGCCGGCGCGCTGACGCAGACGCAGGCGATTCAGACGCGGCCGTACTCCCAGCAGACAGCGCCCGAAACGACGGCCTACGGGCAGCAATCGCCGTACACGCAACAGACTGCACCGCAAGATACTTCTCCGACGGACTACAGCGCCGACTCTCAACCAACGAGTGTCGCCAGCGACGGGAAATACTATGTCGAGCCGGGCGACAGCATGTGGACCATCTCGCGGAAGGTATACGGAACCGGCGGGTTCTTCAAAGCCTTGCAAGAGCACAACCGCCGGCGGTATGAGAATCCGCACGAGTTGGACGTCGGGGATGAGTTGTGGACACCGGACGTCGCGGTGCTGCGAGAGAAGTACCCGTACCTGTGCCCCAAGGAGCGAAAGCGGCAGCCCGGCACGGCGAGGATCGCCACGGTGAGCGTCCCCTACAATAGTGGCGGCCGCACCTACAAGGTGGAAACGGGCGACACGCTGTACGACATTGCCCGGTATGAGTTGGGCAGCGGCGGCCGCTGGCCGGAAATCTATATGCTCAATCGCGACCGACTCGGCGAGGACATTGACTACCTGAAGCCCGGCACGCCGTTGGTCCTGCCGACCGCCGAGGGGCAAGGTTCGCCGGGACAGGCCGATGCCATCACACAGCGTCCCACGGGTGTTCTGCCGCGGTAGTATGACTGGGATGGCGCGATCCTCGGGTGCCACGGCTGGCTTGTCCAGCCGTGCTCGTATTGCGAATGGGCTTCGCTGCACGATGTTCTCAGAAGTGGCAGTCGAGCGAATCGTCTCCGGCGGTCAGACCGGCGTTGATCGGGCCGCGCTCGACGTGGCGATCGCCCTGGGCATCGATCACGGCGGTTGGTGCCCTGCCGGCCGCAAGGCCGAAGACGGAACCATCCCCCGGCATTATCGCGTGCAGGAAACCGCCTCCGTCGACTACGCCGAGCGAACCGAACAGAACGTGCTCGACTCCGATGCCACGCTGATCCTCGGTCGCGGCGAGCCGACCGGAGGTACCGCCCTCACGGCGCGTCTGGCCGAACGACACGGGCGGCCCTGCCTGCTGGTCGACTTGGATGCGACTCCGGCGTCTGGCGACGTGCAGCGGTGGCTAACCGAGAACCACGTGCGCGTCTTGAACCTGGCCGGCCCGCGAGAGAGCACCGCACCGGGCATCGCCGCGCAGGCGCAATCATTTCTGCTGCGCGTGCTGCGCTGAACTGTAGCTGAATTCTCACGATTCCAGCTACGCCTTCTCCCCTGTGCCACCAGGTGCACTACCAGCCGGGCCACTCCCGGTCGTTGCGCTCATACCGCTCGCCGTCGAAGTCGTCGAAGAACTGGTCGACCAGCGGATGCTCGACCGGGTCCAGCCGGTCGTCGGGCCGCAGATTCGATTGGGCAACATACGTCGTCCCGTCGGTGCCGTCCACCAGGACGTGGTACCACGGCTGATTCCGCGCCGGTTGGGTGCGGTTCGAATCGTACCACCGCTCCCCAGCCAGACAAACGCGGTCGACCGCCACGATCACGCCGCGGTAATTGTACCGCTTGTGAAACACAAGCTCGCCGGGCTGGAACTTCGGCTTCTCGGTGGCGATGGCGATCATCGTACTGGGATGCACTGGCGGCGGAGGCGAGCCGGATGGCCATACGACCGCGCGCGAGGAGTTAGTTGTCCGCGGCCGATCTCACGGCGGGGTCAGGTTCCGGTCGAGCAGGAGCGTCACCTTCACGCTGTGGCCGGTCCCGCTCGCGGGGCGTCCCGCCACGACCCGACGGCGGATCGCGCAATTCCCGCGGACCATCGGGCGACGGCCTTTCGCGCCTGAAATTCGGCAGGTCGCGGCCCTGGTTGTTCCGATATCCGGCGGACAACTGCCGCACAGCCCTGGTGAGGCGGGAGACCTGATTCTCAAGGCGCTCGACATCCGACCGAAGGGCATTCAGCTCGCGCTGCATGCGTACAGCCGGCGCCGGCGCTTGCCCCTCCCCAAGACGCTCGCCGAAATAGCGGTAGAAACCTTCTCGGGAACGCCGAAGTGCTTCGTCCGTTATCCGTGGTGGAACAGCATCCCGCGCCCGGTCCCCTTCCTGTTCTCCGGCGTCGTCGCTTTCACGGGAACGGTCACCTTCGCGCGGCCGATCGCCGTCTCGAGGACGATTCCCGTCGCGCGGTCGGTCCCCTTCACGCTCGCGGGCATCGTCACCTTCCCGCTCTCGCCGGTCGTCGTCGCGAGCTTCTTCTTCCCGAACTGCGCGATCGCGCGGTTGCTCCCGTTCGGGCCGGTCTTGCCGCAATTCCGCGCCGAGTTCTCGCATCTCCCTCTGTATCTGGTCGGCCATGTCGTGCCGCCCGGCGGCCCGAAGATGGTCAAAGGCCTGCCGCATGTGCTCGAGCACTGCGCGAATATCGCCGTCCGCGCGCTCGCGCTGCTGCCGTTGTGCAAGCTGCGCTCGGGCCGCCTGCTCACGTGCCGCGGCTGCCCGCTGCCTCTCCTGCGGTGCCTGTTCTTGCATTCGTGCCTGGGCTGCCTCTAAGAATTCTCTTCGCCGCTGCTCGACTCGCTGCTGGACTTCCTGTGCCAATTCGCGGCCCTGAACTTCACGCTCTTGCAGCCGGGCCTGAAGCTCGGCCGCCTGCCGCTCTATCCGCTCCGCCAGACCTTCAAGATTTGCGGTCACCACTTCTTGCATCTTGCGAAGCGCCGCCTCGCGCTGCTGGAACTCTTCGCGCGACTGCTCCAATCGCTGCGAGACCGCTTGGTTCATCTTCTCGAACTGTTCGGTGAGTTTTCGCCGCTGGTTCTCAAGCCGGGCCGTCGCCTTGGATTGTGCTTCGGTGATTCGCCTGGCCAACTCAACACTGCGTGCTTGCGATTGACTTTCTGCTTGGCCCCGCTCGCCTTCCCGCCGCTCGATTGCCCGCCGCCGGGCGGCCTGATCCTCGGCCTCGCTACGCTCCCGGTCCTGGATGAGCGCCTGTTCGAGCCGCTGACGTTCCAGATCTTGTAGCGCGGCGGCGTCTTCGGCGGCCCGCTGGGCTTGCAGCGCTCGCTCTCGGGCGGCCTCCGCGCGGCCGGCCTGTTCGAGGGCGGCGGCTTCGGCCTCGAGTTGCTCGGCCTGCTGCTGAACTTCGCGCAGCTCCTGCCGCTGCTCGATCGGCTGTGCCTCGGCCACCTGCGCCGCGGCACCGGCGGCCGTAAGAAGCACCACCGCCAGGCCACCAAGGAACCGTGACTGGGTTTGCATCCGCCTCATCGCTCATTCCTCCGGGAATAGGTGGTGACGAAGCATCGCGCAGCGCATTTCGCCGATCGACTCCGCCAGCGCTTTACCGTGACGTGCCGGATGTTCAGTGTCAAGGGAATTGCCCGCCTGTCTCTGCCACCGCCGACGCGATCGCCGCAACGGCACTCACGGTCGCACCTGCTCACGCCCGGTTTCCCCCCGCTTAATCGCTAGAGTATGATGGCCGCCTGTTTTTCTTGTGAAGAGAACATCGCACGAGGCGGGAGAAGCGTGGATGATCGCGTATCAGATGCCGGCAGTCTCCAAACGGCCCAAAGTCAAGAAGCATCAGGTTCTTTTGATCGCCAATGGCGACCTGCGGCTTTCCGCCAACCAGAAGTGCTGGCCGGCACAACAGCAGATGGAAGCGCAGCTCGAGCGGGCGGTGGTCCAGGCCGGTTACGAGCTGGTCCGCGCGCATCCTTACAAGCCGGCAGAGCAGCACGGCTTTATCGGATCGCAGCGCGAAGGGATGGAGGTGTTTCGCACGATCGATCCGGAGGCGAAGCTGATCGTCGCCGAGGCCGTGTGGCAGTACTCGCATCACATTCTGCACGGACTTGTCTCGCACCAAGGCCCGCTGCTGACGGTGGCCAATTGGTCGGGCACCTGGCCAGGGCTGGTCGGCATGCTCAATCTGAACGGATCGCTCACCAAGGCGGACGTGCCGTACTTCTCGCTATGGAGCGAGGACTTCAGCGATTCGTTCTTCATGCAGCGATTGCGGCGATGGCTGGACGGCGCCCGCGTGCGGCACCGCACTTCCCACGTGGTTCCGCTCAAGAAGGTCTCGATCCCGACCAAGCAGCAGCGGCTCGGCGAGGCCATCGCCCGACAGTTGCAACGCGAGAAGGCGATCATGGGCGTCTTCGACGAGGGATGCATGGGCATGTTCAACGCCATCATCCCCGATCACCTGCTCAACCCGATCGGCCTTTATAAAGAGTGGCTGAGCCAGTCGGCACTCTATTACGAAACCACGCAGGTGAGCGACGCGGACGCCCGGGCGGTTCGCCGCTGGATGGAAGAGCGCGGAATGAAGTTCCTGACCGGCCCGCGACACGAGGAGGACCTGACCGACGAGCAGATCCACCTGCAGTGCAAGATGTACGTGGCCGCCGTGCGGATGGCCGACGACTTCGGGTGCGCGTGCATCGGAATTCAATACCAGCAGGGGCTGAAGGATCTGCTGCCCGCCAGCGACCTGGTGGAAGGCACGCTCAACAATGCCGAGCGTCCGCCGGTCCGCAGCCGGGATGGAAGCCGGGAGCTGTACGCGGGCGAGCCGGTGCCGCACTTCAACGAAGTCGACGAGTGTGCGGGCGTGGACGCTTTGTTGACGTACCGGCTGCACAAGGCGATGGGCCAGCCGGTCGAGACGACCCTGCACGATCTGCGTTGGGGCGACCGCGATGCTTCCGGGACGGTCGACGACTACGTATGGGTGTTCCTCATCAGCGGCTCCGCGCCGCCGGCGCACTTCGCAGGCGGTTGGGCCGGTGCACAGAGCGAGCGGCAGCCGGCGATGTACTTTCCCTCCGGCGGCGGCACGCTCAAAGGCGTCTCCAAGCCGGGCGAGATCGTCTGGTCGCGAATCTATATCGCCCGGGGCAAACTGTGCATGGATATTGGCCGGGCGGGCGTTGTCGACTTGCCCGAGTCGGAGACGCAGCGCCGCTGGCAGGCCACCACGCCGCAGTGGCCGATCATGCACGCGGTCACCTACGGGGTGTCGCGGGACCAGATGATGGCCCGGCATAAGAGCAACCACATCCAGGTCGCCTACGCGAACTCCGCGCGTGAAGCCGACGCGGTCGCGCTGGCGAAAGCGGCGCTGGCCGCAGCGCTGGGTATGGAGGTCGCGTTTTGCGGCACGCGCCGCGGCGACAAGCCCTGGTAGCGCGGTGGCACAGACATTCCTGACTGTGCGGTGGTAGCTGAATTCGTGAGAATTCAGCCCCACATTGAGACTGCTGAACTCTCACGAGCCTGTCACAAGTCCAGCTACGCCCTCTCCCCGGCCCTCTCCCAGAGGGAGAGGGAGAATTGCGTGGCACAGACATTTCTGTCTGTGCGGTGGTAGCTGTGTTCGTGAGAATTCAGCCCCACATTGAGACTGCTGAACTCTCACGAGTCGAGCTACACCCTCTCCCCGGCCCTCTTCCAATGGGAGAGGGAGAATTGCGGCCTCCGCGCAACAAAGCGGCCCCGCGACCGGAACTGGCCGGTCGCGAGGCCGTGGCAATTGATCGTTCTGTCGATGGCTTCTATTTGAACTGGTAGTTCTGGTTCGATTCGTCGAAATCGGCGTCCGTGAAGCCGTTGTTGACCTTCATGTTGACGTAAGTGTATTCCTCGTCGAGCACCGGCTTGCCGCCGGGCGCACTCGGCCACTGGTAGGCCTCGTAGCGAATCGGGATCTGCAATTCGTCGTCGACGTAGATCCGCGCCATGTGGAAGCGGAACTCCTTCCGCGGCGTGGGATGCGTCACCTGGATGCAAGTCGCGGAGCGGCCGTCGATCTTGGCTCCTTTGAAGAACTTCACCTCGCACTCGCCGAATTTCATGTCGTGCTCGGCAACTTCAATCAACCGATTCGTCAGATTGCGGATGCCGACCTCGGTGATCGGGTATCGCTGGCCCCGCATAGCCAGGCGGCCCTGCGGATCGAGATGAAAGGTGCCCAGCCGGCCGATGACGCCGCCGCCTTCGTGGGCGATCAGTTGACCCTCATTCTGATCGGCGACGTAGATGCACTCGCGGCCCTTCACGTCCTGGGGACCGAGGAAGTACATGTACACGCTGAACGGCTCGTGGCGCACCTTCGTGAAGATGTATGCCGGCTCGGAGAGCGCTCCGTCGATGCGCTCGCGCTTCACCAGCGTGCAGGAGTAGTCGCGGATGCCCTCGTCAATGCTGGTCAGCCCTTGCTGTGCCATGCGGAGTGCCGGCGCCAGCGGGTGCTCCTGCGGCTGCACGGTCGCCTGGTTCTCATCGCGCGGCACGCGATAGACCGGCTCGCTGAGTTGCTGTTGCGAGGAAGTCTCCTCGGCGACTGCGCCCCCGGCCGTGCCCAAAAGCAGCAGCATGCACGTTCCAGCACCGACCGTTCGCTGAAGCAACTGCGTGATCTTCATCAAGCATTCTCCCTACTCGCGTAGCTGATATGAGCGGCAGCGGGCCAGCAGTACGATTCGGTGGCGGTCCCCACTGCGGAGCATCCACGACGGCGCCGGCGGAGGGGCCGCCGCACCATCTGCCCTCGCAATTCTAGCCCTTCTCGCTTCGTCCTTGAAGTTCGACTACGGGCTGGAAGTGTTGCCGGTTCACGAGGACGATCGAGCCGGACACCGCACAGCGCTGGTCCGCGTCGGCCGACTCTCGATGCCACCGGGCCGACACGCTGATCGATCCATCGATCGCCCGAGCCGCCTTGGGGAATGTATCGCCATGCTGCGCCGAAACAATTACAATGCCTGGAGCAACCCGGTCGCCTTCACTAACCGCTGCAACGCGCACGTCGCGACCGGCACAACTTGCCCACCTTACTTAAATTCTAGCTCACGCGGGAGATCAATTTCGTTGGCATCGTCGAATCTGCAAATTGAAACGGTTGTCTCCTTCCCGTTCGAGGAAAATACCTATATTGCCTATCTTGTGGATCGCAGCGATTGCATCGTTTTTGACCCCGGGCTGGAGCCGCAAAAGATCGTCGAGCTGCTGGATCAAAAGGGGCTTTCGCCGGCGGCACTTCTCTGCACCCACGGCCACAGCGACCACATCGGCGGCAATCGGCGGCTGAAGGAGCGGTGGCCCGAGTCGCCGCTGGTGATCGGGGCCGACGACGAAGAAAAGCTGACAAACACGGTTTTGAACCTCTCGGCCCCGTTCGGCATTGAGATCACCAGCCCTCCGGCCGACAAGCTGGTCCGGGAAGGCGACAACTACGAGGCGGCCGGGATTGTCCTGGAGGTGTTGGAGGCGCCCGGCCATTCGCGCGGGCACGTCGTGTTCGTTTGCCGGCAGACATCGCCGCTTCACGTCTTTGGCGGCGACGTGCTTTTTCAGGGGAGCATCGGGCGGACCGATTTCCCCGATGGCGACTTCGAGCAGCTCCGCTCGCACATCCACCGCAAGCTGTTCACGCTGCCGGACGATACGATCGTCCTGCCGGGCCACGGCCCGCGCACCACAATCGGGCAGGAAAAGCGCGGCAACCCGTTCGTCGGCGCCCCGGCGGGATACAAGCCCTAGTTCTACAGCAGTGGTTTTGGTCTTCGTGATTTCGCGTGGTTCGGAGTAGA
>JBBDJB010000062.1:0-35257 GCA_040880125.1 Pirellulales bacterium
CATCCGCCCAAACGCTCCGCTTTGGCGAGCAAGCTTGACTGAGGCGCAGGCGTAATACTGGCGGCCTTTCTCGAAACTTGGGGCGACTGAAATCACAACTTACCCATTTCCACTCCCTGAGCGTCTCTGTCAGAAGCTGCCTGCGCCGTCGCGGGACGGAAACCACTACTTGGATGTCCGAGTCGCGGGAAAATGGGATGGCATCTTGGTGGTCGATACGGCCGGTATGTGTGTCGGCGTTTATTTTTGCCGCCGTGTCGGGGAGTGTTTTCTGGGCTTTTCGGCAGATCAGATTGAGGACATACGCCGAGCATCATTGTTGAATCGCTTTCTCGCAGGATTGCCATTTGATCTCTACCGTGCGGGAGTATTCACAATCCTCGTAATCTCACCGATCGCCTTACTCCTTGGTGTATTCTTCTCGCCGTTCTTCGCAACGTTTTCGATGGTGGCATGTGCCGCGGCGATTTACTTGATGAGCGTTGTGGGCGGGTTCATATTGATGCGGCTCCCGGTTGTTCTCTTCGGTCTGGGCCAGATCGTATCCGCGGGCATACTTTTGCTTAGGTTGCTTTTGTAAACGGGCGGGCAGCCGGACAAGCCATTGCACTTGACGTCGGCGTCATCTTTCCAGCCGCCACGGCATGTGAACAGTGTCCTTAGGAACTACCAATGGGAATAACCTCGCAAGCGAACTCATGCAGCCCCGGTGTGATCCGCAGGTGCTCCTCTTCGCTCATTGCCCGATCGCGATCGATCCGACGTTGCAGTGCCGATTCCGGAGTCATCGAGGCCGTTCTCCAGACCGTTGGTTCAGAGAAGCCGCATAAGAAAGCGCAGCGGGAATGTCCTCGGCTTCAAGATATGGGTAATCGGCCAGGATCTCCTCAGGGGTCGCGCCGCTGGCGATCAAGCCGACAATGGTTCCCACGGTGACCCGCATGCCGCGTATGCACGGCTTGCCACCCATCACGTTGGGATCGAAGGTGATCCGGTCGAGTTGCGGCATGGTCGCGTCCGCTCGCGAGGGTTGCTTTCGGGAACCGAAGGCTACCGCGTTGTAAACCCGTCGGGTCTGTTAATCAGAGAGTCCGAGAGTTCTTCTCTCGTTTCTCTGGGACTCGATGGCAACTGGTGGGGTTGCGTTCGCGCCCCGAACGTTCTCTTCCGAAACAGAGAGCGCCGTGAGCGCGTCCTAGTCGGTGAAAACCCTTGCGACAAAGCCGCAAAACGCAAAAACGCCGAGAGCGGAAACTCTCGGCGTAGTGCGTTAACCCATTTGTCGGCAGAGTTTCCGCAAACGGAAAGAACTCCCCCGGTAGGACTCGAACCTACGACAAGCCGGTTAACAGCCGGCTGCTCTACCAACTGAGCTACAGGGGATCGGATGGTTCAGAAACCATCATTTTAGTCGAACTTGACGCCTCGGCAAGATACCTTCCCCGGCAAACTCTCGGCCGACCCAGAGGCTGCGCCCGCTGATTCTCCTGGCCTGCGCGGGGCGAGTCGTTCGACTTGAGTATCTCCAAGTGATCGCTTCGATCCTGAGCCGCACCGGGAACTTGGCTCCCTCACCGCCTCAATGGCCGGCGCAGTTTTTCATGTCGTCGCGGTCCTTCTCCATAACGACGTGATTGCCACAAGGATTGTACTCGACTCGGCTCATGTAGTTTCGCATCAGCAGGATGCCGCGGCCGCACGGCGATTCCAAGTTTTCCGGATGCGTCGGGTCGGGCACTTCCTGCGGGTCGAAGCCAATACCCTCATCGCTGATCTCGATGCGGACAGTCTTGTCGGAAAGCTTACACGCCACGTGGACGCACTTGCTGCAGTCCAGGCAGTTGCCGTGCTTGATGGCGTTGGCGAGCGCCTCTTCCAGTGAGATACGGACCGCGTAGATTGCCCGCTCGCTCCACCCTTGTTGGGCGAGCTTGTCGAGCACTGTTTGGAGAAACCCCTCGCCAGCGCCGAACTGGCTGGGCAGTGCCTCGTCGGTATTCCAAATCCACCGCGGTTCAGTCATGCTGCAATGAAACCGCCTTCACTCCAGACGTTGCCGCGATTGCCTCATCGCCCGTTCCACGTTCCTCGGCCCGCGGAGACATGCATCCGTTGAAGCCAAGCTTCGTCGGATGCGCCGCGAGTGAACACGCACGGCATTCAAGCGCGTCACATGGCCAGCACTCGTACGCAGACCTTGATTCAAAACGCCTCGAGCGCGTCCGCTTCGGTGTCTTTGATGTCGAACAACTTATTCAGTTTCGTAATGGCGAACACTTCGTAGATTTCGGGGCGAATATTGCACAGTTTGAGGGTGCCGCCGTGCGACTTCACCTTCTTGTCGAGTGTGATCAACTTGCCCAGCGCGGCACTGGAAAGAAATTCGACGGTCGAAAAGTTCAGCAGGACCTTGGACCGGTTCTCTCGCTCGACGAGGTCGAACAGCTCCTGCCCAAGCTCCTGGATGTTCACTTCGTCCAGGATCTTTCGATCCACGAAATGCACCACGGTCACATCGCCAATGTCCGAAACCTGTAAACGCCGATGTGATGCCATCGAACCAATCCCTTCCCCGTCGCATGGACCGTGGTTTCTAATTCGACTCGTGGGGTGGAATGTCGCGGAAGATCTCGACACGCTTGGCGGAAATTCACTCGAATCGTACGAGCCGCCGACCACCCATAACTCCCGCAACGTAATGATATTCCGGCAAGCGGGAGTGTCAAGCTACCGCGGCGCGGGACGCGGCTTTGTGCAATCGCCGGGTCCGGCAAAGCGATGACTCCGTACGATCAAGCGGTGAGACAGCGCTATGGGCTTACGGTGGGCGTGTTCGCCGGTTCGCTGGTCAAGGGCCGACTCGTGCGGGGCGCCGAACTGGCCAGCTTGCGGAAGGCGCGGCGGATCAACAGATAATTTGCGCCGCGGTACTCGGTGACCGTGCCGGTGACGCTCCACTCCACGCGCTCCGGGTTCTCATTGATCATCCGCACGATGCGTTCGAGGTTGAGGTTCTCCAGCCCGATGAAGCGATGCTTACCGTCGGAGGTTTCAAACATGGCCCGGTCGCCGGACACCGTGAAGTAGCCGGTCCGGTCGACCAACGCGGCGCCTTCGCGAAAGCGGTCCGGCTCCACGTCGGCGTCGGGGGCTTCGAGTCCCGTCGGCGCTGCCAGCTCGCCCTGATCCTGCGCCGAAGTCTGGGCGGTTCCCACCAGGCTGATCGCCAGCAGAGACCATAGCCCTCGCTCGAGTAGATAGCGCCAAAGGGTGTCGCTAGATTGGCTCATAGGGGACCTCGTCGCGTGGTAACGCGTTGCTAAATTCTCTTCGCAACCGCCCCCCGTCCCTCTCCCAGAGTGAGAGGGAGTAGCCGGTTTCCCCGGCCCTTTTGCAAAGGGAGAGCGGTTTTAGTCGGGCCCTTTCCCAGAGAGCCCTTTCCCAGAGAGACAGAGCCCCAGTCCGCTCCTGCAGGATCCCCGGGAGAAGGGGAAGTTGCGGTTCATCGCTCAAATGTAGCACGCAGTGCGGCACGACATGCCGCCGCTAACGGGCGGCGCAATGACTGCTCCGAGAACGGGGGTCTGCCGCGCGGCGATGTTGCCGGAAATCAACATGTTGCCCGTTCGCCACCGTTTCGCCGCCCGGGCGGAAGAAGCTCAAATACCGCCTCCGTGACGCAAATCTATTCCGCGGCGGCGGTTATCGTCAGGTGCCGGGCCGCAAATGGAAAGCGGCGCGAATTCTGCTTACCATCGGCTCCCAGAAGCGCCGTCGGCCGCTTCGCACCATTCGTCGGCTGGAGCCTGTGAATGTTTCTCGGAAAGTGGCTAATGCTGTGGCTCGCTCTGACGGCACTCTCGTCGCAAGAGCCGCCGCTAAACGCGCCGGTGGAAGTGACGGTCGAACTGGACAATGGCCGCACGTTCCTCGGCGAAGTCGATGCGCAATCGGACGACCGGCGATTGTGGCTCCGCGTCACCCGACCCGGGGTCACGCTTCTCCGGCCAATCGACTGGGACCGAATCATCCGAGTGCGGCAGGCCGACGATGTGCTGACCGCGGAACAGCTCCGAGACTTGCTGCCGTCGTTATCAACCGAAACTCCACCCATTGAGCCGGCTGATTCGCCGCTGCTGACCGCGGAAGCCGAGCCGAGAGGAAGACTCCTTCCCGAAGCGGCTCTCGATCCCCACCCTGCCCTGCCGCCGCGAGTCGCTATGCTGCAGATCCGCGCGTCCGCGGCCAACTGGGACGGCGATGTCGAACAGGACGGCATCGAACTGGAGGTCGAACCGCTTACGAGCGGCCGCTATCGCTTGCCGGTCGAAGGCACGCTGTACGTGCATCTGCTGGGTTCGCTTCGCCATCGCGAAGCGTTGCCGGATTTGGGTCGCTGGACGCGGCGGGTCCGCGAGAGCGATTTCGTCCACGGCGTGGCGGTCTACCGACTACCATTCCAGGCGGTCGATCCGCAGTTCGACCTGGAAGTGGAGAAGCTGGGCCTGGTGCACGCCCGACTGGCCGTTCCCGCCCACGGCGTATTCGACGCATCCGAGGAGTTGGTGTACCTGCGGCCGTTCAGTGCCATGCGAGAAGAGCTGCAAGCGCTGACCGGCCGGCGGTTCTTTCCGATCGAGCGTCTTGGCCGTACGGACTAGCAAGTAGGTTCCGCACGGACGCCATGCGGCTTCACCCTGCGAGGTGGCACAGACATTCCTATGTGTGTGCGTCTTCTTGTTATTCGCTCGCCCGCGGGGGAGTGGGAGCGAGGACGCATGCGAGTTCAGCTACCAACGCGGCAGCAGCGTCAACTAGGTCTCGGCAGCGCCAGGCTGTGTAGTACGAGCACCGA
The DNA here is from genome assembly GCA_040880125.1 of Pirellulales bacterium. Classification (GTDB taxonomy): domain Bacteria; phylum Planctomycetota; class Planctomycetia; order Pirellulales; family JBBDJB01; genus JBBDJB01. The sequence continues at coordinate 4,856 of JBBDJB010000062.1, forward strand.
GCCGATCGAGACCAGCGCCCAACCCATCCACTCTGGGGGGCGGACGACTTTCCGGCTGACTGGTCCGCTAATCGAGACGAGCGTCATCTGCGCGGACGCTGCGCCGGTCGAGCGCTCGGCCAGGAATCGGGTCGTCTTCTCGTTGAGCACGTAGGAGTCGACCAGGCGAAACTGGATGCCCAGCAGTAGGACGATGATGCCGATCATGAAGTAGTGATTGCGATTGAATTCCACCGTCTGACGCCCTCATCCGTCCGATGGTCCGCCGTCCGCCGTGGCGCATGCCCGACGGGGCGGCGAGGCTTCGCCGCATCCTTGATTATCGAGTGCAGCCGCGCATCGACTCCATGGCGATCAGACGGCTGACGGTTGTGTGGTTTGTGGAGCATCGTCCACACGTAACAGCGGTGACAGAGAACGGCAACTTGGCCGGCCGCCACTGGCGGTGGCTGACGATTATGCCGGTTACGCGAACCGGCGTCGGCGAAGCCGTTCGGGCGGCGGTCATGGTGAAAAGCAACCGACGCGGCGGGGCAAGCCGCTTCAGCTTTTCGCGTCGGTGAGGCTTTCCAGTGCACTGCGTATGCCGTCGCGGAGGCTCGACACGGCCGCCCCCTGCATTAGGTGCTCCTTGTCGGCCTGGATCAACGCGGCCGCCAGCGTGCGGTGCTCGGCCCAGTCGTCCAGCTTGAATTGACGTATATCCACGTAGGCTTCTTGCAGGCCGGCAGTGAGCTTGGGAATCAGATGCAAGCCGTCGGTGGCCCTCACCAGGTGATACTTCATGGCCCCGAACACCAGCAATCCGCCGACGAGGATCCCCATGAGAAACGACGGTATCCGAGTCATCTCGTCTACTCCCGAGCCAATGTGTTACGTTAGGGCCAGCAGCGTACCCGGCGTCGGCTTCACCGGGCAATACGAGTTGTGCCGCTTGCGAAACGCCCGGCCGAACGTCGAAGGCCGTTCCTTCCGCTAACTTTTTGCAGATCACTGCCCCCCCTCGGTAAGGGCATGCGGGAGGCGTCCGCCATGACCGCTCGTCAACAGGCTCCTTCCCGGGCGGCTGCCTCTCGCGGTATCGCGACGTTTTGCCTGTTGGCGATCGCAGCGCTGCCGTTTCTTTGCAAAGGGGCCGTCGTAGCTGTTGGGCTGACCGGCTATCTGTGGCAGTCGCTTTACAAGGTGTTTCAACTGGCCGGCCCGGTCGGGTGGCGCCGACAACAAGGGCGTCCGTGGCTCGCGTCGTTCTGGCCGGTCGACCAGCCGCTGCCCGACCGCCGCACGTGGGCAATGGCCGTTGTGCTGGCGGCCGTACTGGCAGGCACGGCGATTGCCGCCGCAAACATTTTGGCGCCACGGCTGGGTTTGCAGCCGGAAACGATCCGCGCGGATCTGGACCAGCGCTTCGCCATGACGCCGCTTCGGGCGGTGCTGGTGGTGCTGTATCTGTTGTCGATCAACGCGGCGCTGGAAGAACTGCACTTTCGGGCGTGGCTGGATGGCGAGTTGTCGTCGCGGTGGGGCGGTGCTGTCGGTATCATGGTGAGTGCATTGGCGTTCGCCGCCATGCACGTCTTCATCTTTGCCGGAGGTGCGGGAGCTTCGTCGACGGCGCTGGTGCTGGTATTCCTCGCGTTGGCCATCGCCGGCGTCTGCTGGAGCCTGCTGGCGCGACGCCGCGGAGGCATCCACGCCGCCTGGCTCTCGCACGGATTGACCGACGCGACATTGCTCGCCTGGGGATTGTTCTGGCTTGGATACTTCTGACGCCTCGGCGAGCTGTGCAGAACCGCTCGCTGAGAATCGCCTCGCGCAGCGGATGCTCGCAGGACTCGCGGCAAACCGCGTCGCTCTTCGATGACCACTACCGCCTCCGACCAGATCGACCCGGGCGCACCTTCGGCGCGCGACGACGTCCGCGCGGGACTCACGTCGCGCAGCTTTCTGGCGCTGCTCGTCACGCAGTTTCTGGGCGCGCTGAACGATAACATGTTCCGCTGGCTGGTGGTGCCGATCGGGACCTACGCCTTTGGACAGCGGGGGGAAGCCGCTGCACTGGCCGCCGGATTGGCCTGCTTCGTGCTTCCCTACATCGTCCTGGCGGCGCCGGCAGGTTACCTGGCCGATCGCTTTGATAAGCGGAGCGTGATCGTTGGCTGCAAGGCGGCGGAAATGGTAATCATGCTGCTGGGCGTGGCCGCCATCTGGTTCGGCAACGTCTATCTGCTGTTCGTGGTCGTCGCGATGATGGGGAGCCAAAGCGCACTGTTCGGCCCCGCCAAGCTTGGCTGCATTCCCGAGTATCTGCGGCCGGAGAAGATCTCCTCGGGCAACGGCCTGATCGGACTGAGTACGGTGATCGCCGTCGTGGTCGGCACGATCGCCGGCATGGGGCTGTACGGACTGTCCGGACCGCTGGGGCAGTCGCGGCTGTGGGCCGCTGCACTGGCGCTGTTGGGCGTGGCGGTCGCGGGATGGTTCACCAGTCTGTTGATGCTCCCGCTCGTGCCGGCCGATCTCTCGCGCCGGTTTCCCGTCAACCTGTTCCGCGAAACGGCTCGCGAAGTCGGCTTCCTGATGCGCCGCCGCGCGCTGATGCGAGTCGCGCTCGGGTCGGCGTTCTTCTGGTCGCTGGGGTCGCTGGCGCAGATGAACATCAACCTGTTTGGACTGCGCGACTTGAATCTGGCCCAGCCGGAGATCGGTCCGCTCTTGGGATTGTTGTCGCTGGGAGTCGGTGCCGGCAGTGTGTTGGCGGGGGTGCTCTCCGGCGGACGCGTCGAACTTGGACTGGTGCCGATCGGCGCCGCGGGAATCGCCGTCAGCTCGATTCTGCTGTTCGCCGTTCCGGACCCGAATCACGCCAGCACGGCCGCGTACGTGTGGACGTGCGTGTGGCTGGTGACGCTGGGCATCAGCGCCGGGCTGTTCGACGTGCCGCTGCAGGCGTACTTGCAGCATCGCAGCCCCGATGCCAATCGCGGCTCGGTCCTGGCCGCCGCGAACTTCCTTACTTTCTCGGGCATGCTGTTCACCGCCGGCGCGTTCTGGGTGATGCGCGAGCCAGCCCAGATGACGGCGCGGCAGATCTTCCTGGTCTCCGGATTGCTGACGATACTGGTCGGCGCTTATGCCTTCTCGGCACTGCCACAGGCGACGCTGCGAATGATCGTATGGCTGGCCAGTCACACGATCTACCGCGTGCGGGTGCGGGGACGCGAGAATTTGCCGGAACGCGGCGGCGCTCTGTTGGTGGCCAATCACGTCTCGTGGCTCGACGGGGTGCTTCTGCTGATGGCTTCCTCGCGGCCGATCCGGATGGTGGTCGACACCACGTGGACCACCGGCTGGTGGACCGGCGGCTTGGTGCGGCTGGTCGGAGCAATCCCGATCCAGCCTGGTCCCAAGGCGATCCGCAAAGCACTCGATACTGCGCGGAAGGCGCTGCAGGCCGGAGAGCTGGTGTGCATCTTTCCCGAGGGCGGAATGACCCGCAGCGGGCAGTTGCAGGGCTTCAAGCGAGGGCTGATGCACATACAGCAGGATGCGGGAGCGGCGGTGATTCCGGTCTACCTCGATGAACTGTGGGGAAGTATCTTTAGCTTTCGCGGCGGCCGATTCTTCTGGAAAGCGCCGCACCGTTGGCCCTATCCGGTTTCGATCTGGTTCGGAAAGCCGATCGACCGTCCGGAGAATGCCTACCGGGTTCGCCAAGCCGTCCAAGATTTGGGAGCAGAAGCCGTGCAGCAACGCACCGCCCGCAACCCGATTCCCGCCGCGCAGATGCTTCACGTGTGCCGGAAGGCCCGCTTTCGTACGAAAGTGCTCGACACGACCGGCGCCAGTTTGAGCGGAAGCGCGCTTTTGGCTCGCACTCTCGTTCTGCGTCGAGCACTGCGGCGCGAAGTCCTGGCTGATGAGGAGAAGTACGTCGGTGTGCTGCTCCCCTCGTGCGTGGCCGGCGTGGTGGTGAATGCCGCACTGGCGATGGACCGCCGCGTGTCGGCCAACTTGAACTACACCGTCTCGTCCGACGTGCTGAACGCCTGCATCGCTCAGGCCGGTATTCGCCACGTGCTGACCAGCCGGAAGATGGCCGAAAAGCTCAAGCTGGACATCAAAGCCCAGGTCGTCTATCTGGAGGATTTGCGCGACCGCATCACGACGGCCGATAAGTTGATTGGCGCCTTGTGTGCTTATGCGATGCCCGTGTTTCTGCTGAAGCGGCTGCTCGGCCTGGGCAAGGTCCGCGGCGACGATCCGCTCACGGTGATCTTCACCTCTGGATCGACGGGCCAGCCCAAGGGCGTGCTGCTCTCGCAGGACAATGTTGCCTCGAACGTGGAAGCCATCGACGACGTCGTCCAGCTCAGCCGCGATGACGTGATCGCCGGGATCCTGCCGTTCTTTCATTCGTTCGGCTTCACGGTGACGCTGTGGAGCGTTCTCGGCTTGGACATCCAGGGTGTGTACCATCTCACGCCGCTGGAGCCGAAGCAGGTCGGCAAGCTGTGCCGGGAGCATCGGGCGACGGTGCTGCTGGCCACGCCCACCTTTTTGCGATCGTATTTGAAGCGGTGTCCGGCGGAGGATTTCGCTTCGCTGGAGGTGGTGGTGGTGGGCGCCGAGAAGATGCCGGTGGAATTGGCCGCGGCCTTCGAAGAGAAGTTCGGGGTGCGGCCGGTCGAAGGTTACGGCGCCACGGAGCTTTCGCCGCTGGTGTCGGTCAACGTACCGCCCAGCCGCGCGCGCGGAGGCGACGTGGAGCGCAAGGAAGGGAGCGTCGGCCGGCCGGTGCCGGGAGTGAGCGTGAAGACCGCCTCGCCGGAGACGTACGAAGACCTGCCGCCAGGCGCCGCCGGCATGTTGATGGTGAAGGGTCCCAACGTGATGCTCGGCTATCTCGATCAACCGGAGCAGACCGCTGAAGTGATCCGCGACGGCTGGTACGTCACCGGCGACATCGCGCAGATCGATGAAGACGGTTTCATTACGATCACCGGGCGTTTGAATCGCTTCTCGAAGATCGGCGGCGAAATGGTGCCGCACGTTCGCATCGAAGAAGTGATGCGCGAGATCGTCGGCGATGGCGGAGAAGAACTGCAAGCGGTCGTGACCTCTGTGCCCGACGCGCGCAAGGGCGAACGGCTGGTTGTGCTGTATACCGAGCTTCCGCGCACGCCCGAGGAAATTTGCAAAAAGATGGCCGGCGCCGGCCTGCCGCAGCTTTGGATCCCCTCGCCCGAGTGCTTCCGCAAAGTGGAAGAGATCCCGGTGCTGGGCAGCGGCAAGCTCGATCTGAAAAACGTTCAGCGGTTGGCGCTGGAGATGTTTCCCTCGCCCAACGGCGGATAGCTTCGTAGCTGAATTTGCAAGGATTCAGACTCGCCCCGGCACCGGCTGAACTCTCACGAGTCCACCTACAACGCTAGTGAATATCCATGTCGCAGCTCAGCCCGCCGGCCGCCTGCAGATAAGTATGCTGCACGTAGTCCATCACCATGCGATGGGCGCTGAATCGACAGGCCAATGAGTAGATCGAGTTCATCATCCGCTCGATCCAGCCATGCGGCAGGCCGTCGACGTCGCGGTCATAGAACAGCGGAATGACCTCGTTTTCCAGCACGTGGTAAAGTGCGTCAGCGTCGCGCTGGTCGGTCACTTCATCGGATACGTGCTGCGTGCCCTTGCCGATGGCAAATCCGTTGGCGCCGTTGTAGGCTTCCGCCCACCAGCCATCGAGCACCGAACAGTTCAGCCCGCCGTTGAGCACAACCTTCTGACCGCTTGTGCCAGAGGCCTCCAGCGGCCGGCGTGGGTTGTTCAGCCACACGTCGACGCCCTGGATCAAGTGCCGCCCGACGTTGATGTCGTAATCCTCGATGAACACGATCCGTCCGGCGAAGCGCGGGTCGTGCCGCAGGTTGGCGATGCGGCGGATCAAGTCCTTGCCCGGCTGATCGGCGGGATGCGCCTTGCCGGCGATGATGAACTGCACAGGCCGATCGGAGTTGTTGATCAAGGCGGCCATTCGGTCGGCCTCGCGAAGGAACAGGTCGGCCCGCTTATACGTGGCGAACCGGCGGGCAAAGCCAATCGTCAGCGCGCCGGGATCCAGCACGTGCCGGGCGGCTTCGACGGCATCCTCGCTTTCGCCGCGGCGACGGCACTGCCGGCTGCAGCGGCGGCGGACGAACTCCAACAGCAGGCTCTTTAGCGCGTTGTGCGTCTCCCACAGTTCGCCGGGATCGACGTTATAAATATGCCGCCACACGGCCGGGTCGCCCATCCGCTGCTGCCAGTCCGCGCCGAAGTTGCGATCGTAGAGCTGCTGCATCTGGTAGGCCAGCCAACTGGGGATGTGCACGCCGTTGGTGATGTGGCCGATGGGGATCTCTTCCTCCACGCGCCACGGCCACAGGTGCGCCCACATGCGCCGCGAGATATGCCCGTGCAGCGAACTAACCGCATTGGCGCGCCGCGAGAGCTTGAGCCCCAGTACGGTCATGCAGAACGACTCGTGTTCGTTCTGCGGCTCTACGCGGCCCAGGCCCAAGAGTTGATCGTGCGAGATGCCGAGCTTGTCGCGCAGCGGACCGAGGTGTTCCTCGATCATGCCGCCGTCGAAGCGGTCATGTCCCGCCGGCACCGGCGTATGCGTGGTGAATACCGTATGTTGAGCGACTTCACGCAGTGCGTCGTCGAACGTCAGGCCGCCGTCGTGCATACGCTCGCGAATCACTTCCAGCGGACCAAACGCGCTGTGACCTTCGTTCAAATGATAGACGCCCGGCATGATCCCCAGCTCGCGCAGGGCCTTCACTCCGCCCACGCCGAGCACCAGCTCCTGGCGAACGCGCGTCCGCTGATCGCCGCCGTAGAGACGGCTGGTCAACTCGCGGTCCTGAGGGCTGTTTCCTTTGACGTCGCAGTCGAGCAGATAAAGCTGCACGCGGCCGACGTGCATCAGCCACACTTTGGCGAGCAGGCGGCCGTTTCGCGTGTCGATCGAGACGGTGATCGGCTCGCCCTGTTTGTTCAGGGCAGGCTCCATCGGCAGGGCTTCGACCTTCGTGTCGAGATACTCCTCTTGCTGAAACCCCTCGGTGTCGAGGTGCTGCTTGAAGTAACCCTGGTCGTAAAACAGCCCCACCGCTACCAGGGGCACGCCCAGCCCGCTGGCGCTTTTGATGTGATCGCCCGAGAGCACCCCCAGTCCGCCGGAATAAATCGGCACCGATTCGTGGATGCCGAACTCCGCGGAAAAATAGGCGACCGGCATGGAGCCAAGAACTCCGGCATTCACGGCGCCCCAGGTCTGCTTCGAGGACATGTACTCCTTGAGCCGGCGATGCGCATGATTGATGCGGCTGTAAAGGACCATTTCGACCGCCCGGCGCTCGAGCATCTCGGGCGTCATCTCAGCCAACAGCGCGATCGGGTTGTGGTCGAGCTGTCGCCAGCGGATGGGATCCAGGTCGCGGAACAGGTTCACGACGTCGGGATGCCAGCTCCACCAGATGTTGCGGGCCAGGGCCATGCACTTGTCGTAAAGCGTTTGGGCGGAAAGCTCGCTCCATTTAGGGCGGGCGGCGCCCTTGTCCGCGGAAGTGTCCACTTGACTCATGGGAACCTCGTATTTTCACCCGAGCGTCGGGGCGGGATCGTTTGAATTTTTGAAAATGTAGCACTGCCGCGGAGTTTCTGCTGCCGCGTCACGGGATTATAGCGGAATCGGACTTCGGGACGAGACCAATGGTCGTCAGCGTTCCACCAGTTTAGCTATTCTGTGCAAGCCCTGGTTATCTCCCCGTATTTGGCCCGGTTGCATTGGGGCGACTACATCACCGCACTTCTCTAAAGATTGGTCGAGATTGGTGCCGGTTGCTTTCGGCTTGGTCTGCCGGCTGCGCGCAGCCTGTCCGTGGCCCGCTGGCGGTCTGCCTTTTTGCAACGCGCCTTTAAGGGGGGGCCCCACGTTCGTTGAAAAAAGAACCCTCTCTACACGGCGCCAGTAGGCTCAACTGGCACCTTTTTGCAACGGCCGGTTTTTAACAGTGTTGAAAAAGTCTCCTTTGCCCAGTTCGCTGAATTCGAAATACGTCAGCACGTTTGGTGGCACAGACGGGCTTTGTTCGTCCGTCGACCGGTAGCTGAAATGGCAGTCGCCTTCCGGACTGGGCCCAAATGCCTTCGGGACTGGCCGAAGTGGCTCAGCGAGCCTTTTCTCCGGGCCTCTATCCGAACGAGGGCAGGATTTGCTGGGTAGTTGCCAGGTGTTTTTGCACTAAATGCGATGCCGTACAGTTGCAGTCAACTCGCTATTCCGCTAGTTGCACTGCGATATTCTACGGATGTGGTTATAAAAAGCAAGCTTATTTATGGTGCCATTATGCTGGCGCCGCGCGTTGTATCCGCAGTTGGCCGCCGGGGAGCCGTACGTGGGGGCCTCGTTGGTTATCGCAGCGGCCCGCCAATTCCAACGGCCATGCTCCGCAACCTCAACGCTGCCAAACAGTTCCACAAGCGCCCATGCTTGCCGGCCATGGAAGGCTTTGCCGGGCCTGTGGTAAGATGCCTTGCGACGAGCCCAAATTTTGCTTTGGAATAGCTTTTCAACCCAGTCGTCGACCCTGAAGTCCATTTGCCGTGACAGAGACTCCACGCATCACCTCGCCCGACGACCCGGCCCTCGACGCGCTGTGCGACGAGTTGGCGGAACTTGCAGGCGAATTGGACATCACGGGCGACTGGCCGCGGCGGCAGCTCGAGCTGTGCGGACGGTACGGCGTGTACGAGTGGTTTCTGCCGCCGGAGGTGGGCGGACAGGGCTGGTCGGAAGTCGATATCGTCCGCGGCTATCTGCGGCTGAGCGGCGCCTGCCTGACGACCACGTTCATCATCACGCAGCGGACCGGCGCCTGCCGGCGCATCGCGTCGAGCGACAATGAGCCGCTCAAGGCGAAGCTGTTGCCGGAGCTGCTCACCGGCGAGTCGTTCGCCACGGTCGGCATTTCGCACCTGACGACCAGCCGCCGGCACTTGAAGCGGCCCGTACTGCGGGCGGAAGAATCCGATGGCGGCTTTGTGCTCGACGGCTACAGCCCCTGGGTAACCGGCGCGGCGCACGCGTCGACCGTCGTCACCGGCGCGACGATGGAGGACCAGCGGCAGGTACTGGTCGCCCTGCCGACGGAACTGCCCGGGGTAAGCGTTCCGGAGCCGGCGCGGCTGGTGGGGCTTTCCGCAAGCCACACCGGCGCGGTTCAGTTGGATCGGGTACACGTGCCGCGCGAGTTGCTGCTGGCCGGGCCGATCGAAGAGGTGATGTCGACCGGATCGGGGGCCGGCACCGGCGGACTGCAGACCTCAACGCTGGCCATCGGGTTGGCCGACGCGGCAATCGGCTTTCTCGGCCAGGAAGCTGGCAAGCGCGATGACCTCTCCGCCGCGGCCGGGCGGTTGCGGTCGGATCACGCGGCGCTGGAGAGCGACCTTTTGGCGATGGCCGCCGGCGAGCCGGTCTGCTCGACCGAGGATTTGCGCCAGCGGGCAAACAGCCTGGCGCTGCGGGCTGCCCAGTCCGCGCTGACTGCCGCCAAAGGGAGCGGCTACGTGCTCGGGCATCCGGCCGGGCGGTGGTGCCGCGAGGCGCTGTTCTTTCTGGTCTGGAGTTGCCCCCAGCCGGTGGCCGCCGCCAACCTGTGCGAGCTGGCCGGGCTGATCGAGTAGGAAAGACCGCGACCATGGGCGAAGCAAATCTCACCTGGCACCAGCACACGGTCTCCCGCCAGCAGCGCGAGGAGCTAAAGCGGCATCGCGGCTGCGTGGTGTGGCTCACCGGGCTGAGCGGATCGGGCAAGAGCACCGTTGCGAACCTGGTGGACCACAAGCTGCACGCGATGGGCGTGCACACGTTCGTATTGGACGGCGACAACATCCGCCACCGCCTGAGCGCTCCGCCGGAGATGCTGCGGGAGCGGCATGGTGAGGCCTTCGCCGAGCGGTTCGGCCTGGGCTTTTCCGCCCTAGACCGCGAAGAGAACATCCGCCGCATCGGGGCGGTGGCGGCGCTGTTTTGCGAAGCGGGGCTAGTTACGCTGACCGCGTTCGTGAGCCCCTATCGGGCCGACCGCGATGCGGTGCGGGCGGGCCTCGCTTCGGAAGATTTCGTCGAGGTGTACGTCCAAGCGCCGCTGGAGGTTTGCGAAGCCCGGGACCCGAAGGGGCTGTACAAGAAAGCCCGCGCCGGCGAGATTCAGATGTTCACTGGCGTCGATCATCCGTACGAAGCGCCGACGTCGCCGGAGTTGGTGCTGGACACCGCCGTGCACGACGCGGCCATGCTAGCGGATCGCTTGATCGGGTATTTGCAGGAAAGTGGTCGCATCGGCGGCAAGTAGGGTAGGCCGTGCGGACGTCAGCGAAAAGTTAGTCGACTTGACACGGTCGCCACAACGATTAAATTTACCAGTTACGGATTTGGAAAGCTCGATCGGGTTGGAACAGCCCGTCAGGCCGGTTCGCAGTCGCCGGCCCATTGATGAAGCGGCTTCCCAGGAGGGGGTCGATCGCTGAAAGGACTGCACTGCCGGCCGATGATTTTCTCCCCGCGCTTCGCGCCAGGCCGCAGCTTGACTCTCCCGACTGTGCTTACGAGTTCGCGCCAAATGATGGATCGGGACCGTGCGAAGCGGCAGGCTGCCGTCCGGTAAGCGGAAGAGCGGAAGTGGAGAGGGAGGCATTCGCGAGTTCAACAGCTTCGCCACGGTCGGCCATTTGATGGATGGCTATTCGCCGCGGAACTGTTGCGAGGTGGACGGATCGGCGCAAGGCTTTTCGGTCGCCTTCGCCGAGGCATGGAGGAATCCCCAATTTCCGGGAGCAGGATGCTTCGGTAGGCTTCGGACATGAACGACAAGACCGGCGACACCCTGCGCACGATGACATGGAGGGAGGAACTCCCAATGGATTTAGGTTCCCGCGACGTGGCGGCGACGCCGCGAAGCACAACGTCGCCGGAGGCGAGAAAGCCTTGCCGCTCCGGAGACTGCCACGAACTCAAAAAGGATATCCAGCGTCGGATCCGGTCGCTGACCGGCGACGGTATCCAGGACCTTAGCGTTCAGGTCTATCCAGACCGGATCGTGATTGAGGGCCGCTGCTGGACGTTCTACTGCAAGCAGCTCGCGCAGCATGCGGCTATGCAGCTAGCACCGGGAGAGCCCTTGAACAATCGCATTGAGGTGGTGGCGCCGTAGCGTGCTGTAGAAGGCCGCTAACTTGTAGCTGATCGCAAATTCAGCCGGTGTAGCTGGACTCGTGAGAGTTCAGCAATGCAAAGTCAGGAACGTCTGTGCCACTGACGCACGATCGCACCCTACGTAATCGGGTCGGCGATGCTCGCCAGTCGCTGCTCGAACTGGTCCTGCCCGGCGCGGAAGCTCTGCTCGATGGCCACGGCCCGTAGCGGAATAGAACCGAGCATGAGCAGGCGGAGCTTCACCAGGTCCTTGCGCGTGCAGACGACGAGATCCGCGCCGTGTTGTGAGGACCATTGCGTGAGGTCCACAATGTCTTCCCGCTGATAGAGATAGTGATCCGGGAACTCCCGCTGGGCAACCGGGTGACAGCCGAGCGCCTCAAGTGTCCGCCAGAAAGCTGGTGGGTTGCCGATACCGCAGAAGGCCGCCACGCGCGCCGCTTGCAGCACGTCCAGCGATGCACAGTTGCCGTCGCGGTCGAGCAAATGTTGCGGGGCGTGGACTGCTTCGCACCATGCGGCGCCGGGAGCGTACCGGGCGACCTGTTGGCGAAGCTGCGCTCGCTCACGCGGCTCGATCAGGTCTGCCCGGGAGAGGACGACGACATCTGCTCGCGCGAGCCCCGCAAGCGGTTCCCGCAGGGTGCCGCGGGGAAAGACGTGCCCAAAGCCCAGCGGCTCGAGAGCGTCCAACAGCACGACGTCCAAGTCGCGATGCAAGCGGCGGTGTTGGAAGCCGTCGTCCAGCAGGATGAGCTGGCAGTCGAGCTCCTCGATGGCCACTCCGGCGGCAGCGACGCGGTCACGATCCTGCACGTGCGGCACGTCGGGCAGTTGCAGTTCCAACTCCAGCGCCTCGTCGTTACGAGCGCCAGCTTCGGCGCCGTAGCCGCGGCTGACGATGGCGACGCGCACGCCGCGCTCGCGGAACCAGCGGGCGGTCCACGCCACCAGCGGTGTCTTGCCGGTGCCGCCCAGCGTCAGGTTGCCGATGCTGATGACTGGCACGCCGGCGCGATGGACGGTCGTGGATACGCGATCGTAACGCCGGTTCCGCACGCGCACGGCCCAGGCGTAGGGCACTTCGACGGCAGCAAGCGCGCCGCGCAGCAATGCCGCCCGCGGACCGCGCCGGCGGCCGCTGACCAGGTCTCGAAAATCGGACGAACTCCACACGTGCTTGCACTCGCGAGCGGTCGGAAATCGGCTGCCCTGTCATCGTCGAATCGCCCGGCGCTGTCAATTCCGTTTGTGGTAGTGGCGGTGATGGCTTGACGGGTGCCTCGGCTGGCTGGCCCAGCCGTGTGATTAGGTGTAAAGGTCTTTTCAATCGGATTGCGTCGCCGGGTGCCACTGCTGGCTTGTCCAGCAGTGCGCGTAGGTGTAAAGATCCTTTCAATCGGAATGGGTCGCGTCCACGCCCTTGGATTGGGGCCATTACCTCCTGCCCGGGCGTGCGAATGTGCAAGCGGGAGGCGCAGCTCCGAGGGCGCAGGCGCTAGCGTCCGCTAAAGGATTAACGAGTCTTCACCGAGGCGCACGGCGGGACAAGCCCGCCGTGGCACCCGAAGCTAAGGCACTCGCAGGTTACGGCGAAGCTTTCATAAGCGGCACCGGTTCCAGTGGCGCGGTTTCGCCGGACATCTCGCGCGGCAGTCGCCACACGTTACCCTGGCGATCGGCGATGTAGAGCCGCGAGAGCGATGGCTGCCGGCCGTGGCCGTCCGCCCAGAAAGCGTAGAAGTCGTCGTGTGCATCGATCGGCCGGCGGATGTACGTGTGGTTGCGCTGGCTGTCGGCGGTCAATGTCTTCGGTTCCCATGAGCGGCCCTGGTCCGTGCTGGTCCACATGGCCACCTCGCCGCCGGGATTGTACGGCTGCGGTCCGGATTCGGTCGGCCCGATGATCCGCCACGTGCCGTCGGCGTCGAGCCATAGCGAGCCCATGTCGTAGTTGTTGTCCGAGCGGCAGACCGGGCGGATATCCCACCGGCTGCCGGTCCAGCGGGCGGTGGTCCACGTGCGGGGATCGTTCTTCGGGCCGGACTCGTAGCCTTTGCTCGTGAGGTACAAGATGATCGGCCGATCGCGATCGTCAAAGCGGATATCCTTCAGGTACACGTTGAGGCCTTCGTCGCGGTAGTCGTGCACAAGCGCGGCATTTACAACGTCCGTCAGCGGCACCTCCAGCGGCCGGCCGTCGACAGCGTGCCAGGTGCGGCCGAAGTCGGGCGTCTGGAGATAGTACAAATTGGTTCGCCAGTTTAGGCCCTGGCCCTGGGGATGGTAGTTCAGCGCGGTGCCGGCGATGCTGCTACCCAGCGCGCTGATCTGGTAGTGGCCCTCCTCGATGGCGGCCAGCCGCTGCCACGCGCTCCAGGTGACGCCGTCCGGGCTGGTCATGCACATCAGCGTCCGGGCGGCCGGGTCGCCATACCGCGTAAAGAAACAGAGAAACCCACGGCCCGGCGAGTGCCAGGCCTGCATGTACGAGAAGTTCGTGATCGGCACGCGGCGATCGCCATCCTGGCGGGTCGCATCGATCCGCTCGAACGTGTCCACTGAGTACGGCTCGGTGCTGCGGTGGATGTACGACGGACGCGACGTGCCGTGCGAGGTCGAGAAGATCCAGACGTAGCCGTCCGCGTCGACCGAGATCACAGGGTTGTCGTGGGCGTCGCTGGTCTGTTTGTCCAGCAGGATCGTCGGCCGCGGCACCGTCTTCGTCTCGTGATCGAAGTACGAGACCATGTGCACCAGGCGGCGGTTGCTGTCAACCGTCGTGCCGCCGTAACAGAAGAAGGTCTTGTTGACCTCCGGGCGGTAGACGGCAAACGGCTTGTGCTTAGCGCAGTACGTGCCCAGGCCGCCGCTGTACTTGTAGACGTACTCGTCGCCCGACGGCTGGTTCATATACCAGATGCCGCGATAGCCGTCGTCCTTCTGGTTGAGCGCGATGGGCTCTTCGGCGTGAACGAAGGTGGCCAGGGCCACTGCAACGAGCATTGCGATCAATGCGGATCGAGCCATCATGGATTAGCGCTCCCGGGAGAGTCGTGCAACGATAGCAGCAAACTGTGTGAACCTATTCGAACCGAAGCCTAGAACGGAAACCGCTCGTCGAGTTCCGAATCGGATAGCTCGAGCAGAAACGTGCCCAGCCGCTCGACGAGGACGTCCATCAGCCGGCGGCCTTTCTCGGCCGTGGCGGCGCGGGGGTCGCCGGAGCCGGAGTTGGTGGTCAGCAGGTGCCAGGGCCGGGTGATCGAAACCCAGCCGCGGTTGACCGCCTCGAAGCGCGTGGTCGACGTGGCCCCTTCGTCCGCGGCCAGCGTGCCGGCGGCATCGCGGGCGACAAGCTCCGGGAAGTAGGCCAAGGCGAGCGAGGTCTCCATCTCGCCGGCGTGATCTTCGGGCTGCTCGAAGATCTCGCGATAGATGTCGTCCGCCACGCGATACCAGTTGCACAGGAACAGGGCCGCCGGAGTGTGACCGTACAGCTCGCGGAGCAGCGGCTTGAGCTCGTTGCCGCCATGGCTGTTTAAAAGCACGATCTTCCGAATGCCGTGCTGCACGAGCGAATCGACCAGATCGGTGATCACCGCCCCGAGCGTCGAGGGGTTCACGTTCATCGAGAGCGGAAATTCGCGCTGGTTGGTCTCGGTGCCATAGGGAATCGTCGGCAGCAGGATCACTTTCGCGCCGCGCTGGTGGGCTGCCTGGCAGATCCGCTCGCCGATGGCGTCCGCCTCCAGCGTGTCAGTGCCGTAGGGGAGGTGCAAGTTGTGCGGCTCGGTGGCACCCAGCGGCAACACGGCCACTTCATACGCTTGGTCGCGGACGTGGGCGTAGTTGCACTCGCTCAGCTTCCAGGGTTGCATGCGGGACCTCGGGGGGCGCGGGGGAGATGCAGTGGCGATGGCAGTGCCATGATAGACGCCGGGGGCCACGGCTGGCTTGCCCTGCCGTGCGCGAACTTGTTAGATGGTCGTTGCACTCTGGAAGGCGTTGCTTCATGTCCTTGGAGCGAGGCTTGTAGTGCCTTCACGAGCCTGCCATCGTGCAAGGAGTGGGAGGGGTGATGCCAAGGGCGCGGGGGCTGCCTTTCTCTGAATAGAAAAGGGTCTTCACTTACGAGCACGGCGGGACAAGCCCGCCGTGGCACCCGGGTTGGACAAGCCCGCCGTGGCACCCGGACGCCTCTGCGGTTTATTCACTTCTCTGTGGTTCCCTTCCCCTCATCACCTACAAACCCTGCTGCATAAACTCGCGATACTGGCGGTCGAGCTGGTCGTAATCGACGCCGGTCAGCGTGGCCAGCGTGTCGGCATTGTCCTTGCCGGAGTAGACGGCGATCAGGTACTCGGCCAGGGCGCCGCGGTAGCGACCGTCGTCGTAGTGCATCAGGAACGTGACCAGCCCTGCCGCCTGGCTGTAGAGCTTGGCGATGTGCGGATGACGCTGCAGCTCGTGCATGCCCAATTGCGTCAGTTCGGCCAGCGGCACGTAAAAATTCTCCGCAAGCAAATTGTGCCGGGCGGCGGGCACCCGGGCGGCGTTCGGTCCGCCCAGCGTCCACCACCGGCCGTGATCGATGAGCGACTCGGCATACACGGCGATACCTTCGACGATCCAGAAGTTGTGCCGCCGGGCGACGTTGGTTTCGGTGGGCCGCGTCTCCTGAATCAACTGGTGCGTCGCCTCGTGATAGAGCGTGCCCGCGGCGGCGTCTGCGCCAGCAAAGAAGTAGGCGCGGCGCATCGTGTCGAAGTAGATGCCCAGCGTCATATCGATGCGCGACTGGAGCGGGCGCAGCGCGGCGTTGTACTGGTCGCGGGTGCGAAAGTGATACACCTCGTGCGGCCGGCGGTTGGCCGGTCGAGCGCTCTCGCCGCGGAGCCGCGCCATTGCCGGTTCGTCTTGCGGGTACCGCGGAAACGCGATACGGAAAGCCGATTGCAGCTTCTCCAGGCGGGTGGCGAGGCTCGCGCCTTCGGCCAGGCTGTGGTTGGTGGTCACCTGATAGTGCTCGGTGCGGATCTGCCAACCGCGGCGGATATCGCGATGGGCCTGCGCCGCGGTGTCGACGGCAACCCAGCGAGTGCCGATGCGCTCGAGTCCCGACTCGTAGCGCGGCAAATCGTCCTGATCGATCCAGCCGTATCGCTCGTGCCAGATCTGCCCGCCGCGGAGCATTCGCATTTCAAACGGTGTTCGCCACGCCCCATCAACTAGTTGATGGCCAAATACAGACCGGGCCGCCTCGTGATCGGGATCCTCGCGGAGCGCTTCGGACACCAGCTCCACGGCCAGCCACGGCTGCTCGCCGGAGGCGGCCTGGGTGGCGAGGCCGAACAGTGCCTGGGCCTGTTGCTCTCGTAAGTCGTCAAAGCGCCGCTGCCAGTCCGGCGGCGGATCGCTCTGGCTGCGCTCGGCTTGGCGAGAGCGCTCGCTGGGTAGAAACAGGTACAGCGTGGCCGGCTCACGTTGCGGGAGCCATGAAGATACGGACTTGGCCGCGTCGGCAAGACCCTCGCGGCGGCAATCCGTCGCCAACTCCTCCAGTCGCTGGGCGTGCTCGGCCAGCAGCCGCGCGCGCTGGTCGGCGGTCGAGCTGTCCTGCGCAACGCTAAGCGCCGGCAGAAGCAGAAGCGCCAGCAGCGCTCCGGCGCAGGTTCGACCTGGGGCACCGGTCTGCGCATTACGACCGGCAGCGAGACGAAAAGCGGGCAAGCGGCTCATACCTGTAGTTTAACACGCCAGCCCGCTTCGACAGCAGTCCGAATCGGCGTGCCAATTCGGCAAGTGGGTCTAATCGGCGAACGCCGCGTCGAAGGCCACGTCGCCGGGAGTGAAGTCGAGCTTCTTGACCATCTCGCAGGCCTCCTTCGCGCCGGCCTCGCGGTTCATGCCGGAGTCTTCCCATTCGACGCTCAGCGGCCCTTCGTAGCCAATCTGATTGAGGGCGCGGATGATCTCCTCGAAATTCACCCCGCCCCGGCCCGGGCTGCGGAAGTCCCAGCCGCGGCGCGGATCGCCGAAATTGAGATGGCTCGACAGGATGCCGCTCTTGCCGTTGAGCGTGACGATGGCGTCCTTGATGTGGACGTGGTAGATGCGGTCGGGGAACTCGCGAATGAACTCGACCGGATCGACACCCTGCCAAATGAGATGGCTGGGATCGAAGTTGAAGCCGAACTCCTCGCGATGATCGATCGCTTCCAGCGCCTGCTTGGCGCTGTAGATATCGAAGGCGATTTCGGTCGGATGCACTTCGAGGGCGAAACGCACGCCGCACTCGCCGAAGACGTCGAGGATCGGGTTCCAGCGATCGGCGAACTGCTGATAGCCCTGCTGGATCATCGACGGCGGCACCGGCGGGAAAGAGTACAGCAAATGCCAGATGGCCGAGCCCGTAAAGCCGTTGACGACACCGACGCCGAATCGCTGCGCCGCCCGGGCGGAGTTCTTCATCTCCTCGATGGCCCGCTCGTTCACGCCGTCCGGATCACCGTCGCCCCAGATGTACTCCGGCACGATGGCCTTGTGGCGCTCGTCAATGGGGTCGCATACCGCCTGGCCTACTAGATGTGCGCTGATGGCGTGACACTGCATGTCGTAGCGGTCGAGCAGCTCGCGCTTGGCCGCGCAATAGCCATCGTCGGCGAGCGCCTTGTCCACTTCGAAGTGGTCGCCCCAGCAGGCCAGTTCCAATCCCTGGTAGCCGAATTCGCCTGCCTTGCGGGCCATCTCTTCCAGGGGAAGGTCCGCCCACTGGCCGGTGAACAAGGTGACCGGTCGCGCCATGCCTAACTCCTTGTAGGATCGAAGACTAAAATCGTCGTCAGGTGGGATGAATCGATGTGCGTGAGAAACGCGCCCAGGGGCCAGCGGCCAGAGATTTCCGCCGCCGGGCTGAAAGCCGGTCTATTTTGGCACAATCGCCGCCACGTGCAACTGCCGCGGGAGCGAATTCGCGCAACCGGGGATGTGAGGGAGACGGAAGCGACGCTGCGCGATCGTGACCTTGCGGCCTGCACAGGCTGTGCAGGCCGCCCAGGGCCGGGGCTGCGGGAGTCTCGTGCTATAATTGCGCCACGCCGAACGATTGCCTCTCGCGGAGATTCTGCTCGATGCGCCCTGTGTGCGGTTACACGAATTGCTTCGCGCTTGCGGCCGCGCTGGTGATGTTGACCGTGGCGGCGCCGGCGATCGGGGCGACGCGAATCGAGCTGGTGATTAGCGTGGCGCCGGGGGCTCCGCTGACTAGCGCCCAAAAGTGGCTGGCGGCCCTCCAGCGCGCCGGCGCCGATGGCGTGCAGATCCGCAGCGGCAGCGCAGGCGATCAGCCGGAGATTCGCACCTCGTCGGCCGCCGCCGGGACGAGCTATACCGTCGTCGGGGTGATCGACGGAAGCGACGAGCTAGTAGTGCCGGGTGGACGCTTTTCGCGGAGCCGGATCGGCGGGATTCGCGAGTATCTCGACACGCTGCGAAGCGAAGGCACCGACGGCGTTACCGGCGAGCGCGGCGCCTTCGGGCTCACCGAAAAGCAATTGGCCGAAACGCGCGAGGCGCTGACGCAGCCGGTGCGCTTCTCGACCCAGGGCCAGCCACCGCTGGAGGTGGCCAACAAGCTGGCCGACCTGATCGGTGTCAATGTGGAGATCGAAACGGCTGCACGAGACAAGATAGTCTCCGGCGCGCCAGTGCCCGTGGAGGTGGAGTCGCTAACCGCCGGCATGGCCACTTCCGCGGTGATGCGCTGCTACGGCCTGGGAATGCAGCCGCGCGTCAACGGCGGCCGCGTGGAGGTGATCGTCCGGGTCGCCAAGGCCGGCGAGAGCTGGTGGCCGGTGGGATACGAGCTCGACGGGCAACCGGCGCAGAAGGTGCCGACGATGTTCGAGTTCCTCAACGTGCACATCGAAGACTTTACGCTGACCGAGGTGCTCGACGCACTGCGGCCGCGTTTGAAGGTCCCCTTCGTGCTGGATCACTACCGGATGCAGCGCGACCGGATCGATCCGGACGAGGTGCGGGTGAACTTTCCCGAGAAGCGAACCTTTTACGGGCAGGTGTTTGGCCGGGTGCTGTTTCAGGCGCGGCTGCGGCACGAGCTGCGGCAGGACGAAGCCGGCACACCGTTTGTATGGATCACGACGCTCGGGCATCAGTAGCGGAATTCGCATCCATTGCGACCAACACACTTTCACGGAAGTCTCGCGACGGAGTTTTCACACGGACCCTGGCAGCTATATGCTGGCGCTTGATCCGTGATCGGTGGCTTCCTCCTCGGTGGCGCGAACGGGAATGACCGTCGACGTCGATGTGGTGGAACTACCCAGGGCCGCCACCGCATCGACAAGATCCTGATCCTGGCGTGGAAAGACGCTGCGCAGGTCCAACAATAACCGCTTGTCCTCCACCCGCCCCAGCACCGAGGGATGACCGAGCCGAAGCTGTCGCGACAATTCCTCGGCGCTTCCACGTGCGGGCGTGAGTGCGAGGCAATAGCTGGGCAGTCGCCGATGCGGGAGCGGTGTCGAACCGCCATTGGCTTCCGTGGCCAAGGCTTCGGCTTGTGCCACCACTTCCGCGGCCGCCAGCTGAGGCTGGAGCCGCTCCGCCCGATGTTTGAGGTTCTCCACCGGAGTTTCGAGTAGCTGCAATAGCGGCACCGTGCGGACGGCGAGTTGCTCATCGCCGTACAGTCGCACCGTCGCCGCCAGTGCGAGGGCGGTCAGCTTGCTCACGCCCTGCGCGTGAATCAGCGGATGCGCCGCGATCCGCTCCACGAGCGCCCGGCGCCCGAAGATCAGCCCACATTGCGGCCCGCCGACGAGTCCCTCGCCGCTGCACAGTACTAGATCCGCGCCCGTCCGTATGCTTTCCGCCACGTTCGGCTCGCCGGCCAAGCCCAGGCGTGCCAGATCGATCAGCGAGCTGGAGCCGAGATCGTCGACGACCGGTACCTGACGCTTGCGGCCCAAACGGACCAACTCCTCCAGCGACGCCTCGCCAGTCAGGCCGATGGGGAAAAAGCTGGTCGTGCGCACTCGCAGGATGGCGGCCGTTGCTTCGCCCGCGGCAGTGTCGTAATCCTCGCCGCGCGTCAGGTTGGCGGAGCCGACCTCGCGAAGCACGGCCCCGCTGACAGTGACAGCGTCGGACACGCGATAGCCGGTCTCGTTCTCACCCAATTGGCTGCGCGAGACGAGAACGTCCCGCCCGGCGGCCAGCGCGGCGAGCACGAGCCACACCGCGCCTGGGTGGCTGTTCACCACGAGCGCCGACTCCGCGCCCGTCAGCTTGCAAAGCCGCTGCTCGATCTCCCGGAAACGACCGCGGCGCTCGCCGGAGGCCAGATCGAGCGCCACGCTGGCGTACTCGCGGGCAGACTCGATCAGTTCCTCGATTGCTTCTTCCGGCAGCGGCGGGCAGCCCAAAGCGGAGTGCACGACCAAGCCGGTGGCGTTCACTACGCTCCGTACCTCCGGCTGTTGCCCGCGCAGTATTCGATCGGCGATCCGTTCAGCGATCTCGCGAACCGGGGGGACGTTCAACTCGCCGGTGCGGCGTTGCACGTCGGTACGCAGGTCGTCGAGGAACGACCGCACGCCATCGACGACCACATTCCGACTGACGCGGTTGACCAGCCGTTTGAGGGGCGGGCTTTCCAGCAGATCGGCAGCCGACGGGAGCCTGCGCAGTACGCTTGGTTTGTCCATGGCAACAGTTCGCCTTTTGTAGTAGTTCGCTTGGTAACCGCTCAGGCAGCGGCTGGACCGTGTGCTTACTTCGCGATGGCCGGAGAGGCTGCCCGACAATTCGGGCGGCGGCGCCGTTCGTGGAGTTGGAATGAAGGAAAGCACGCCCGGGAGGATTCGAACCTCCGACCTGCGGATTAGAAGTCCGCTGCTCTATCCAGCTGAGCTACGGGCGCTCAAAAAAGGGCTGTACACCCGCTACATCGAAGGGCACGAAAAACGGCGACCGCCTGGGGGCGCCGGGCGGCCGTCTGGCATCATCTATCTATTGGATGGAAGTGATAGGGCCGCCCAAGTCTACCAGACCGCGGAAGGCCGACAAAGCGACGAAGCCGCACCCAGGTGCCGCGTCACCGTTGGGAGCGAATGCGACGCATTCCCCGAGTTGTGTCGGAGTACTCCTGCGCTTGCGGTTTCACGGCTTTACCGCGCCGTATATTTCCACGTCGGCAATCCTGGCCGTTGAGTCTCCGCCTGGGTCGACCACGACGAGCTTCACATACCGGGCGTCGATCGGCTCCAGGTCCACGTCGGTGACACACTCCGAATTCCCCCGGAAGACGTCGATCGTCGTCCAGGCGGTGCCATCCAGGCTGGCGTGAACGTTGTAATCCCGCGTATTGTGCTCCCGGCTGAACCCGCTGGAGCCGGCATGCCGGATCACGTAGCGGGTGAGCTCGAAAGTACCTCCGAAATCGAACGTTAGCCACTGCGCTCCGTCTTGCGACGACGTCCACATTGTCGTCGGTGTTCCATCGGTCACCCGCTCCGCGTCTTGCTCTGAATCGCCACAGGAGACCGAGGTCTTCGGCGACATGCACAGATTGAACGGCAGGCGGTGGGCCTCGTTGTAGAGATTAAAATAGTGGTCGGCGCGTACGAACTCGACTTTGTCGGGGAACCGCTCGCCTATCTCCCGTGCAAGCTCGACGATCCTGTCAGGCTTCATCTCGTTCCAGACGGACATCTGGTAGGAGAGAAACAGGGGCGACGATTCATCCCAGCGCCGTAGTTCGTTGCTGAGCGACCGGCTGATGTGCTCATACGTTCCCACGTATGGGATTACCAGCTTATCGAACCGCACTCGCTGATCCTCGATGCTCCCTTCCACCGTGGGCACGTCTTTGAAGTTGTGCACGGTTGCGCCGTACAGATTGCGGCAGTGCTTTACATAGGAAGCCCTGTGCATTGGCGTAGCATCGTCCCAAACCGTCACCACCCTTAGTCCCGACCGCTGCAGATACGTTTCAGTCAGCCGCGCGTAGCCATCCATCCGCTCTTGATCGACCAGGTAGAGTCCAACTGGCGCACCCGGCTCGGCCAAAGTATTGAAAGGCATGGCGTAGCCCATTCCTGAGGGCCCTGTGACGAAGCAGTCTTTTGGCGTGGCGGTGGTGTAGTAATAGTTCAGGATACCGGGGCCGACATCGACAAGCCCCGGGGCGATGGTCCAGTTCAACGGGACTTTGCCACGGCTTTCAGCCGTGCGATCCCAGATCCGCCTCATTGCCCGCTGCGTGTACTGGATGTTGTCTCCGTCGCTGAGGAAGATCGCGATGTAAGCCTTGTTCTCCAACTCCGGCTTTGGTGGGACCTGCGGAATGAGGATTCGATGATCGGTTCCTGAGTAGACGCTGGCGCTCATGTAGTGGTCGGCCGGCAGCGTTCCGATGCCGAATTCCGTAGCGGCGGTGATGCCTGAGCGCTCCGTGGAGTACCATCCCAGCGCGATGGCATTGCCCGCTTGCATGTCGCCGAAGAATTTCCGCAAGATGTCTCGTTCTGTGGGGCTCCGGCCATCCAGCCACACCACGGCCGCCCCGCATGCCGCTGCGATGTCCCGCGTATGGTGGTGATCGCCTCCGCGATTGTCGGGCCGCGCGCTGACGATCAGCCGCTTCGTGCAGTCTTCCCAATAAGTGCCGTGCAGGTACTCGTAGATCTCGATCGGCGAGGAGAAGGGAAGCTCCGTCAAGTCCACAATGACATCGAGTTCAATCCCGTGCTCTTTCAATTGGTCGTACACTTCGGCCGTTGCCGGCAGTGCCCCGCGAATCCCGGCCACTGTACCAGCCAGGTTCCGGTAGTGCGGGCTCCGCTGCGGATCGTAGAGCACGACGCCATCGATCTCTCCGGCGTATTTGGCCAGCAGTTCGTATTTATTTTGCCGACCATAGAGATTCTTCGACTCGATGGCGACAGTCGACGTGTTCGCCCAGGTATCACGGCCCTCGTCGGAACGCGCGTCAAGCAGATAAATCCGTGGCTGCTTCTTGTTGACTTGCCCCTGAAGTGCAGAGAAGGTGAGCTGTTCATCCCTCGAGAGGACCTGAATCTCGATGGCATCCAAGGTGGCTGCTGGGGTGGCGAAAATTGGCAGCGCCTGTCCCTCCGGCCAGGATATGCCTTGCTCGATGTTCGTCACCTCGGGAAAGGGCGAGTACCGGTTCCTAGCTTGATCCGCTTCAACAGCCAAAGTGCTGCCGGCGACCGCTATTCCGGCAAGGCACACGACGAGAGTCGCGAAGTTCTTTGGGTACGGTCTCATACGTGCTCTCCGGATCTGCAGCCAGCTTGGTGGGTGCGACAAACTTTATCTGACGGATTCGCCACTGATATTGGGTGTTCACAGTAGCTACGGCAATCGGCAAGTCAAGCTTGCCGCATTAGCAGCAAAGTAGCGCGCCGCTTGCCGTGGATTTTTCTTCGGCCAGTGCCCGCGTCGTGTGGAAGTCGTTGTGGCAATAGAGGCAAGCGTCGCCACGCTTGTTAGGCTTGTTCCCGCGGCGTGAAACGATAGACTTGGTAGGCACGCGGCACGTTCCGAGCCGTTCTGCGAGGAATTGCGAACCACAATTCACGAGCACGTTTTTAGCTTGTCGCGTTGTCGCCTCTTTTAAATAACGTGTCGGCGGCGCCGAGCGAAAGCATCTAAGTTACATCCGCAACACAACTTAGCACCCCTAGCTCAATTGGATAGAGCATCGGTCTACGGAACCGAAGGTTAGTGGTTCGAGTCCACTGGGGTGTATTTGCAACATTCGCGCCCGCCGTTTGACAATGCCCCGCTCGCGGCGATGTAGAACGGCACCGCCGATCCGTGGCGAATCTTTCCCGCCGCCTCTGCACGCTTTTTCAAAGCGGCGAAGCTTTGCGTGACGCAGCCGGACTGAACTCGCATCGCTGGTAAGAAACCGCTGGCAAACGACTTCTGAACTGGGTAGAATGCCAGTTTGCCACGGTTCGCGTCGGCTCCTACCTTGGGGTGGTCTGCATCCCGTCGCCGGCACGCGGCCGCTATTTCGCCGACATTCGTTGCTTGCACCGCGAGCCGCCCTCCCCGCAGGCACGAGGGCAGGAGGATTTCCCTGGCAACCAAGACCTATTACGGCATCGCCGCCGTCGTCCTGCTGGTCGCGCTGCGGTTGAGCATCGGTTGGCATTTCTTCCAGTCCGGCCTCGAAAAGTACACCGATCCGGGCTTCACCTCGGCCGGTTTCCTTTCGCAGGCCAAAGGGCCACTGGCGCCCTTCTATCACGACCTCATTCCCGGCGCGCACGACTGGCGGCGGCTGCTTGCGATACCGCGCTACGATGACCCGTCGAAAGCGGAAATCCCCAGCGAGCGAGACATCGAAGCGCTGGAGGGAGACGAGGAGCTGGCCGATGAGCAGCGGGTGCCCGAGGGCGCACCGTATCGGTCCTGGGCGGTACGCATCGTCGACGATTGGGAAGAGACGCTGCGGGAATTCAACGACGAGTTCAAGCTCAAACGGGATCAGCAGGAGGCGGCGGCCGAGGTGTTCGACCAGCGGGCGGCGCAGCTCCGCTACTACTTGTGGGACAACTGGGCCGGGATCGCCGAGTACCGGCACGAGCTGTGGCGGCTCCAGCAGATGCGCGAAAGTGGCATCTCCTCAGAAGTTCCCTTCCAGGAGGAGCGGATCGCCGGGAAGTCGGCCGAAACCGCTGGTGCGCCCGGCAAATGGGTGTCTGGCGTGCAGAAGATTGAGAACGGCTATTTTGCTGACCTGTGGCAAGCTCTCTCGCCCGAGCAGCAGGAGGCGGCGAAAGTGGCCTCCGTGCACCGCTTGCAGGAGCGGCCAGGGGAAACCGTTGACCGGGTGGTTACGTATGTAACCCTGGGGGTGGGGGTTTCGTTGATTCTCGGACTGTTTACCCGGCTGGGCGCCGTGGTGGGTGGTCTGTTTCTGCTTTCGGTGCTCAGTACGCAGCCGCCTTGGATCGCGGCAACCGAGCTAGTGTACTATCAAATCGTCGAGCTGGTCGCGTTGTTCGCCCTGGCCGCCACACCGGTCGGACGATGGGGTGGGCTCGATTTCTTCATTCATCGCCTGTGGGCCAATTGCTGCGGCGGAAAGGGAGGCACGTCATGAATCTTACCCCGGAAGAACGGCAAGTCGGGAAAGACAATTTCAACACCGTCATCGGTGAAACGCGGCGCGACTTCCTCAAGAAGGGGCTCGCCGCGGGAGTCGTCTCCGGGGCCGGCCTGGGGTCGATGTACTTCGGGTACGGGGCAACCGTCGAAAATCCGGTCCGCGTCGGCATCATCGGCACTGGTGACGAAGGCAGCGTGCTGATCGGCGCGCTGAATCCGGACTATGTACAGGTCGTGGCTATCGCCGATATTCGGCCGTTCAACATCCATCGTGCCTTCCACGGCGATTATTCCAGCGATAACACGTTGGCGGTCCGCCCCGGCTTGATGTCCAAGTACGAGTGGAAGAGCGAGGATGAAGCTCGCAAACACGTCAAAGTGTATTCCGATATGTACGATGAACTGCTCGACGATCCGGATGTCGAAGCGGTGATCATCGCCCTGCCCTTGCACTTGCACGACGAGGCCGCCATCAAGGCGATGCGCAAGGGCAAGGACGTGCTGACCGAAAAGCTGATGGCCCACAGCGTCCATCAGTGCAAGGAGATGTCGCGCGTTGCGGAAGAGACGCAGCGCTACCTGACTACCGGTCACCAGCGGCACTACAGCGTGCTGTACGACAACGCGGTCGACACGATCAAGCGTGGTTTGTTGGGCGATCTGCACTTTATCCGCGCCCAGTGGCACCGCGGCAATTTGCCTGGGCACGATAGCTGGCAGCCGCCACTGCCCCCTCCGGTAGGTACAGATGTTGAATCCGGCGAGGCGGCCAAGCTCTATCCGATGGTAAAGACGCTGCATAGTTGGAAGCGAAAGCGTGACACCGTCAAAGGCGCCGAAAAGGACCTGTGGATTAAACGGGTTGCACAGTTGGAAAAACAGATCGACGACCAAATCCTCGAGGCGGCCAACTACGGCTACAAGGAGATTACGCTGCCCGACGGCACTAACCGCTCGGCCTTGGAAGAACTGATTCGCTGGCGGCTTTGGAATCGCACTGGCGGTGGCCTGATGGCCGAGCTGGGCAGCCATCAACTCGACGCCGCGAGCATCTTTATCAGCTCGCAGCGGAACGATGGCGAAAAGGTGCTGCCGATCTCCGTAACTGGCGTTGGCGGACGGCACATCTTCCCCTACGACCGCGAGGTGGACGATCACGTCTACTGCCTGTACGAGTTCCCCGGCAAGGGGTACTACAAGGACTTCGCCACCGGCGAAGTCGCCGACGAAAACAAGAAGATCGTGGTGAGCTACTCCTCGATCAACGGCAACGGGTACGGCGGCTATGGCGAAACGGTGATGGGCACCAGCGGCACGATGATCGTGGCCCAGGAACAGGACGTGATGCTGTTCCCCGGCTCGTCGACGGCCACCCGGGTTACCGCGGTGAAAGAGTCCGAGACGGGGCCGACACTGGATACCACTGCCAGCGGTGGGCCGGCGCAGGCGATCGCCGAGGCCGCCACTTCCGGTCCGGTGAGCCGCGGCTACACCGAAGAGATCGAGCACTGGGCCTGGTGCATCCGGAACCGCGATCTGGAGAACAACCGCCCCCGCTGCCATCCCAAGGTGGCGCTGGCCGACGCAGTGATCGCCCTGACGTCGAACATCGCCATGGAGCGCAGGGAGCGGATCGAGTTCAAGAAGGAGTGGTTCGACATCCACAGCGACGAGACGCCCGAGGGAGTCGCGCCTCGCAAGGTGTAGCGATCGTTAAACAATTGTGAAGCAGCAGGCGCAACGCTAGGAACATCCGCGCCGCCTGCTGGCATAGCGGCTCCCTGCATAGTCATCGGGCAAAGGCCACGTTTCGTCTTTTTGGTCGCGTGGGCTGTTTCGCTCCCCTGGCAGGCCGGCTGTACCGAGGTCCGCAATAACACTCCCCTCCCCTTCCCCGTCCTGCCCGACCTATGTCGCAATCGCCTCAGTCCGAAGTCTCGCTTCAGCCGGAGCATGGCTGGCATTGCAGCCACCTGTACTACCAATTCAATCGCGCCGCGCTGAAGCAGTTGTCGGCCGCTGAACTGGCAGAAGGACGACAGCGCTTTGTCGAGGCGCTCGATCCCCAGCACACTGAGGCGTCAACGCGGCAGCAAGTCTCGATCGTCAGCGGCCACAAGGCGGACTTCGGGTTGATGCTGCTCGACCCCGATCCGCTCAAGATCGATCGGGTGCATCAGCGGCTGATGGCCGGGCCGCTGGGGCCGGCGCTGGTGCCCACCTACTCGTTCGTCTCGGTCACGGAGATTTCCGAGTACGTGCCGGACGTCCAGCAGTACGGGCAGAGGCTGATCGACGAAGGAGAAACGGAAGGCAGCCCGGCCTTTCAGGCCAAAGTAAAGGCCTACGAGGGGCGTCTGGCGGCGATGAACCGCCAGCGGCTGACGCCGGAACTGCCGCCCTGGCCGTCGACGTGTTTCTATCCGATGAACAAAAAGCGCGACGTGGGCGAGAATTGGTTCTTGCTGCCGTCGCAGCAGCGGCACCGCTTGATGGCTGAGCACGGGCGGACCGGCATGACCTTCGGCGGCAAGGTGACGCAACTGATCACGGTGGGACTTGGTTACGACGATTGGGAGTGGGGGGTGACGCTTTGGGCCCGCAATCCGGATTTCCTCAAAGACATCGTCTACCGCATGCGTTTCGATGAGGCCAGCGCTCGGTATGCGGAGTTCGGTCCGTTTTACGTGAGCTATGTTGCCAGTGCCGACGAGGTGCTGGGGCACTGTCGGGTGGCGGGATAACACTGACTGGAATGTCGGTGCCACGAAAGGAAACTCGCGATGAAACACGCTCCTTCGCACAACCGGGTTCTGCTGCTGATCGCGGCCGTAACGCTTTGCGGGTTTGTGGTTGGCTGCGACTCGCCTTCACAAGTCACTTCCGCGCCCGTCGCGCAGGCGGACGAGGCGGCTGAAGGCGCGCAGTCGCCGCAATCGGCCGCGCCTGGCCAGTCCAATCCAGCTTCCGGAGAAGCCACGATGAATGTTTCCGTGTCTCCCTACGGCACAACGCCCGACGGAACGGCCGTCGAAGTCTACACGCTGGAAAGCGGCAACGGCGTTACGGCCCGGGTGATCACCTACGGCGCAACGTTGATCGGCGTGGACTGCCCCGACCGCGACGGCAAGCGGGAGAACGTCGTCTTGGGCTACGGCACATTGGAGGACTACATCGAACACGGCTCGTACTTCGGCTCGACTGTCGGACGATACGCCAACCGCATCGCCAGCGGACGCTTCGCGCTGGACGGCACGACGTACGAACTGGCGACCAACAACGGCCCGAACCACCTGCACGGCGGTCCGACCGGCTTTCACGCCCGGGTGTGGAACGCGGAGCAAGTTCGCACGGGTGATGCCGTCGGCGCGAAGTTCACCTACACCAGCGCTGACGGCGAGGAAGGCTTTCCCGGCAAGCTGGACGTGGCGGTGACGTACACGTTGGACGGCGACGGCCGGCTGCGGATCGAATATGAAGCGACCACCGATAAACCCACGCACTGCAACCTCACCAATCACAGCTACTTCAATTTGGCCGGGCACGGTTCCGGTGACGTGCTCGAGCAGGTCCTCGAGCTTCATTGCAATCAGTACCTGCCGACGGACGAGACGCTGATCCCGACCGGTGAGCTATATGCGGTGGCGGGTACCCCCTACGACTTTACGCAGCCCAAGAAGATCGGCGCGGACATTGCCCAGCAAGAGGGGCTCTACGACGTGTGTTACGTCATCCAGCGCGACGGTGGCGGACTAGTACCGGTGGCTCGGGCGACGGATCCGGCCTCGGGCCGTGTGTTGGACGTCGAGTCGACTGAGCCGGGTGTGCAGCTTTACACGGCCAATCACCTTTCAGAGGTGCCCGGCCGCGACGGTGCCACGTACAACAAGCATCAGGCATTCTGCCTGGAGACGCAGCACTACCCGGACGCGCCGAACCAGCCGGACTTCCCTAGCACGGTGCTTAGGCCCGGCGAGACATACCGCTCGACGACGGTCTACCGATTCTACGCCGAGTGACGCATCACCCCCGGATGCCGCAACGTCCGGGCGAACCTGTACTGTTGCTAGTGGCCCGGCATGTGCATGGCAGCCTTGGGTCCGCGGTTCGACGGCGCCCGCCGAAGACTTTTGCGGTCGATGTACCGCGACACATCGACCATTTACCGCTGGTGCGTGGCTCTTCGGGGTCGCTTCGGGCAACCGGCGGGAGATGCCGCTAACTCCACCGGCTGGCTCTCTGCCAGCCAGCACTCCGCCCGGCAGGCGGCTAAGCCACTGACGGGGGCTTTGCGGCATCCATATTGCAGAGAGCCTTTGCTGCTGGCCACCGAGCCGGCATCAGCAAGGCTCCACTCCGTGGGCTGATGAAACGATCTGCGCAGCGCGGAAGCCGCGATTGCCTCGTCAGGTGTTCGCCTATTGTGAGGTTTGTTGAGATGAAACAGTCCGCCCAAACGGGTGCCGCCGCCGCCGAAATCGCTCTGCTTCGGCGCGAGTTTTGCAAAACGGAGGAGGCAAATCGTACTCTCGCGCGCAGGGACGCTGCCGCAATTGAACAAGAACTCCGGACCGGCAAGAGCGCTACGGATGAAAACCCTTAAGAAAGCAATCAGCGAGTTCTCCGAAGACCGGTGCATGCAGATGGCCGCGGCACTGGCATTTTACACCATGCTCTCGCTGGCCCCGCTGCTGGTGCTGGTCGTGACGATCGCCTCGCTGGTGATGGGACCGCAAGCGAAACAAACCTTCACTCGTCAGGCGAGCAACCTCGTCGGCCCGCAGGGGGCCGAAGAATTGGAGGAACTGCTCGACCGCGGACAATCGCAGCAGGGGGCGGGAGCTGAGGCACAAGGGTCTGGTCAGTCGCAGCCCAGTGCCGACCAGCCCAGTGGCGACCAGCCCAGTGCCGACCAGCCCAGTGCCGACCAGCCCAGTGCCGACCAGCCCAGTGCCGACCAGCCC
>JBBDJB010000062.1:35357-56891 GCA_040880125.1 Pirellulales bacterium
AGTGGCGGTGCGAACCAAGAGCAATCACAAGGCGGCGGCTCCGGTTGGTCTGTGCCGTCGATCATTACGAACATCGCCAGTGTGCTCGTGCTGATCTTTGGCGCCACCGGGATCATGGCGCAGCTTCAGATGTCGCTGAACCAGATGTGGGAGATCGAGCCAGACCCGGATCAGGGAGGCATCAGCGGCTTTCTCAAGAAGCGGCTGGTGTCGCTGGCGATGATTCTGGCGATCGCCTTCCTCCTGCTGGTGTCCATGCTTTTGACCACGGCGGTCAGCGCATTTGGCGAATGGATCTCCAGCACGCTCGGCGTGCAGCGGCTGGGCAGTTACGCCATCAGCGAAGGGACGACGATCATTATCGTCACGATCCTCTTCGCCGCCATGTTCAAGTTCCTGCCGGATGCGGAAGTGCCCTGGAAGGTGACCTGGGTGGGAGCGCTGATGACGGCACTGCTGTTCACCGTGGGCAAATTCTTGATCGGCCTCTATTTGGGCAGCAAGGACATGAGCTCCGCCTACGGCCAGGCCGGCTCGCTCGTGTTGGTTCTCTTGTGGGTGTATTACACGGCAATCATCTTTTTCTTCGGTGCCGAGTTGACTCAAGTGTGGGCTCGACGGCACGGTCACGCGATCCAGCCGGCCGAGGGTGCGATGCGGGTGGTCGTTCGAAAAGAAAGCGTCCCCGCTCCCGGCGGATGAGCGGCTACCGCAGGTCCGCGAATAATTGCTGCAGCTCCGCAGGCTCTGCGGGTTTTACGAAGTGATGATCGAATCCGGCTTCCCGCGTGCGCTGCCGGTATTCGTCCTGCCCCCACCCGGTTAGTGCGACCAGCACTATCTCCCTTCCCCACGGCTGTCGGCGAATGAGTCGAGCGGCGTCATAGCCATTCATCGTGGGCATGCCCAGGTCCATCAGCACGACATCGGGCCGAAACTCGGCGGCGAGATCAACGGCCTGCTGGCCGTCGCTAGCGGTGCGGACGTCGTTTCCCAACGTCTTGACCACCATGCTCAGCATCCTCGCAGCGGCCTCATTGTCGTCCACCACCAGCACGCGCAGCCGGGCGCCCGCGGACGCTCGATCGATCTGGCGAGCCGGCTGAACTTCATCCTCAAGCATATCTGCCAGCAGCGGAAGCCGCACAGTAAAGGTGCTTCCTTGCTTAACGCCGTCGCTTTGGACTTCGATACTGCCGCCGTGCATCTCGACCAGCGTCTTGACCAGCGTCAACCCGATGCCGAGCCCGGTATATCCCTGCTCCTGCGGGCCGCCGATCTGCGTGAACATCTCGAAGACGCGGTCAAACATCTCAGCGGGTATGCCGATGCCGGTGTCCCGGATGCGGATCGCGACGCCATCTCCAACGTGCTGGGCGGTGAGCCAGATGCGGCCGCCCTCGGGCGTGTACTTGGAGGCGTTGTTGAGCAGATTCGAGAGCACCTGGGCCAAGCGGTTGGGGTCGGCATCCATGTACAGGGGCTCTTCCGGCAGTTCGATCGCGAGGTGGTGGCTCGCCTCGTCCACCAGCGGGCGGGCCGCCTCGACGGCGCTCTGAACGACGTCCGCCAGCCGCACGCGGCACTTCCGCAACTCCAGCCGGCCGCGCGTGATGCGGGATACGTCCAGCAGGTCGTCGACCAGCGTGATGAGCTGCCGAGTCTGGCGCTCCATTGTGCCGCGGATTTCTTCCATGGTAACTGGATCGTTCTTGACGAGCGTCATCAACTCCAAACCCGTGCGAATCGGCGCCAATGGATTTCGCAGCTCATGGGCCAACATCGCCAGGAACTCGTCCTTGCGGCGGTTCGCCTCCTGCAGCGCCGCTTCGGCCTGCTTGCGCTCGGTGATGTCAACGATCGAGGCGATCCACCCCACCACCTCGCCGGTTTCGTCGCGCTCGGGCACGTAATTCACGCGGACCCAGCGCGGGCCGGCGCCGAGGTACGGGAGCTCCGCCTCGAACTCGACCGCCTGACCCTGCAACACCTGGTCGATGTACGGCTTGATAACTGCAAACGTCTGCTCGCCCATCACGTCGGCGATCGGCCTGCCGATCACCTGGGTCGGCGTAAGATTGAACTGCGCAGCCGCCGCGCGGTTGGAAAAAAGATATCGAAGGTCCCGGCTGCACCGGGACAGGATCACCGGAGTCGTGCCGGTGATCAGTTCCAGCTCGGCTTCCTTGGCTTTCAGTGCCGCATCGGCCTGCTTGCGGTCCGTGATGTCGGCGACGAAGCCCTCCAGGGCGATCAGCTTATCCTCGCTGTCGAAAATGCCCTCTCCCTGCTCCAGGACCCAGCGCACGGAGCCGTCCTTGTGCAACACCCGGTATTCCACCTGGAACGGTCGCCGCTGCCGCACTGCGCCTCGGACCGCATTAACCACCAGCGTCTCGTCCTCCGGATGCTGGATATGTTTCCAATGGATCTTCCCCGAGGTGAATTCCTCGGGCTGGAGACCGGTGATGGCGATGACGCCGTCGCTAACGAACTCGTGGGACCAGTTTTCGTCGTTCCGGCAGCGGTAGGCCATGCCGGGAAGGTTCGAGACGAGCGTTGCCAGACGCCGCTCGCTTTCGCGCAATGACTCGTGGGCACGGTTCAGCGCCGTGGTGTCGTGGAAGGCATTGATGGCCGCGACGACGCGCCCCCCGTCGTCGCGTATCGGATCGATGTTCACCAGCACGTGGATTTGCGTTCCGTCGGGACGCTGGATAATCACGCTCTCGTTGCGGAACTCGCGACCCTCACGCAAGGCCACCGCCATCGGAGTCTGTTCGTGGGGCAGCAGCGTTCCATCGGTCCGCCACAGCCGGAAGGAGCCGCAAAAGCGCTCGTCCGTGTCGCCGACCTTCGGTTCGCGGCCCCAAAGATGGGCGGCGTGTTTATTGAAGTAGGTGATTTCGCCTTCGGGTGCTTGGCACGTGTAGACGGCCACCGGCGTCAGCTCGGCCAGGCGGCGATACCGTTCCTCGCTGTTGCGTAGCGCCGCCTCGGCCCGTTTACGGTCGGTGATGTCGCTGGCGATCCCGCAGACGGCGTAGACATGGCCGTTCGCGTCACGGAGCGGGAACTTCGAAACCAGGTACGTCCGCGGATCATTCGCGCACTCGACGACCTCTTCGCACTCCAGCGGCTTCCCGCCCTCGAGCACCATCCGATCATTCGCCACGAAGGCCTCGGCCTGTTGCTGGGGGTGCAACTCGTGATCGGTCCTACCCAGTCCGAAGTGCTCATCGGGCCAGCCAAACAGCTTCGCAGTGCTCTTGTTCGCGAGGATGTATCGCCCGGCCAGGTCCTTGGCAAAGATGCAAGCCCGGGTGTGGTCGAGCACTCCCCGGAGCTTCGCCTCGCTCTCCCGCAGTGCCTGTACCGCCTGGCGCTGCTCGGTGACGTCGACGGCCACGCCGCCCAACAGCACCACTTTGCCTTCGGCATTCAGGATCGGGAACTTCGTGACGACCGACTCGTGCACGATGCCGTCTTCGTGCTCCAGTTGCTCGACGGTGCGGAGCACGCGGCGGTTCTCACGGGCGCGGCGGTCGTTCTCTTGAAACTGTTTGGCCGTCTCGGGGGGGAAGATCTCCAGATCGGTCTTGTCGCGCAGTTGCTCCAGCGATGTCCCGAAGACTTGCTGCGCATGATCGTTGGCGAACACGTACCGCCCTTGCACGTCTTTGATCCAGGCCGCCGCCGGCAAATGGCGCATGAACGAGGTGAACCGCTGTTCGGTCTCCTGCCGGGCTTGTTCGATCTGTTTCTGGTCCGAGAGATCGCGGAGAAACGCAGTGTACAGCGGCGGCTTCTCGCGGAGTCTCGTCATGGTGATAGTCAGCTCGACGGGAAATACTCCGCCGTCTTGCCGCTGGGCCGACTGTTCAACTCGCCGATCGAGGACGTCTCCCTCTCCTGTCCGCAGAAACTGTTCGAACAGAGACCAGTACCCGTTGCGCGAGTGCGGCGGACAAACCAACTCAGCCAGCGTACGCCCGATGACTTCCTCCGGCCCATAACCGAACATCTGGATCGCAGCCGGATTAAAGTCGGCGATGCGGCCTTCATGATCGACCGTGATGATCGCGTCCAGGGCCGAGTTCAAAATCGCCGACTTGCGGGCCTCCTCGTCGCGTAAAGCGACTTCCATCCGCTTACGGTCGGTGACGTCTACCAATACATTCACCGCCCCGGACACCCACGGCCCCTTGTCGCAGAACGGGCTGGCGTGGGCGGTGACGAAGCGTCGACTGCCATCGGGCCGCTCGATGACGATCTCGCATTCGAGGTACTCACGGCCCTCGCGCAAGGCGAGCGCCATCCAACATTCCTCGTGCCGGATCGGAGCACCATCGGGCGAGTAAAGTCGAAACGACCCACAGAACCGGTCGGTCGGGTCGTTCAATTTTGGCGCGCGACCCCAGAGCCGAGCGGCGCGGGCATTGAAATACGTGATGAGTCCTTCGCGATCGCAGAGGTAAGCCGCGGCCGGTAGCGTTTCCAGAATCTGCCGGGCTTCGGCGGAATCTCGATACGCTACAGGTGCCCCGTCGCGTTTAGAATCGCCCGTCTGCAAGATCGATTCCCTCCGCCCACGCCCACCGCGCGACGGAGACGAAAAAGAGCTTTCGCGACACCGTCGGCACAACTGGGTAGATTCACCAAGGCATTTTAACAGCCAAACCGCTCGGCATATAGTGTTTCGTCGATGCCAGCACTGGGGAGTTCCCGAGAGGAATCGGCATTTCTTTCCCGGTCGGGAGCCCGATTCGTTCCGCCAGCGCAAGGTTCGGCCGAGTCCTTCCCATCTCTGGAAATGGAATTGCGTCTCGTGGAATGCCCGCCACGACCACAGTCGATCAGGCAGCGCCTTCAAAGGTGAATCTGGTCAAAGGCGAATTTGGCGGCGTACCGGCGCCGAATATGAGCCAGGCAGCCATTCGACGTAAGGCCGAGCGGCTGAGATCGCCCAGTTTGGCACCCCCGCCGGGCAGACCCTGCAAAGCGCATTCCGCCCGGCAACGAACCTAAAGCGACGTACCACCATTGGCACCAATTGTGCGGGCAAATTCGAGGCCATCCGCCAAATCTCATTCCTCGCTTACCTCAACCTGGAGGAGCCTCTCATGAACTCCGGCGGGTTTACCGCGATTCCGGGTCACATCGGCGTTATTCCCGACGGCAACCGGCGTTGGGCGGAGGCGCATGGGCTGCCGAAGCACGTCGGGTACGCGTACGGTCTGGCTCCCGCTCTGGAGTTGATGGAATCCTGTGCTGAGCTTGGCATAAGTGAAATGACCTTCTACGGTTTCACGCACGACAACACCAAGCGGGCGACCGTTCAGCGAAAGGCGTTTCAGCAGGCATGCATTGAAGCGGTTCATCGACTGTCCCGGCTGGACGTCGAACTGCTAGTGGTGGGCGACACGGATTCGAGGATGTTTCCGAGCGAGCTGACGGAGTTCACTCGCCGCCGGCGGTTTGGACGCGGTGGCATGAAGGTCAACCTGCTGGTGAACTACAGTTGGCAGTGGGACCTGAATCAGGCACTTTCCTCGCACAACGGCCGGCGGCTGTCGGTAAACGACCGTCAACTTATGGGACTAGGTAGCGAGGACGTGTCTCGGATCGACCTGGTGATTCGCTGGGGCGGCCGCCGGCGGCTCAGCGGCTTTCTTCCGATCCAAACCGTATATGCCGATCTGTGCGTAATCGAGGCTCTTTGGCCCGACTACGAGCGACAACATTTGGAAACGGCCATGGAGTGGTACCAGGTGCAGGATGTGACCCTGGGCGGTTGACTCCAGATGAACGGCGGCCACCGGCGCCGCCCTGCATGTCTACCGTCGGCACTCGGACACCGCCTCCCCCAGGTGCCCACCGAGTGCTGTCGGCGGATTGCCGCCTCGTACTTTGGCGGCATGCCAGCTTGGAACCCCCTGGGTCGGCCTATTTGGCTACTCCCCTTGTTTTGCCGGCAAGGGCGGCGTATAGTGGTTTCGTCACGAATGTTCGTGATGAGCAGAGACACAGATGTAGTTCTGGACGGCCTTGGTTGTTCTTCTCGTCCCGCCACCTTTCGCATTGCTCGACCGGGTTTCCAACCCGTCGGCTATCTCTCGTGGCTTCATCTGCTTCCTTTTTTGCAGGGCTGGAGCTGCGCTTCGGCCCTAGGTGTTTTTCCTGTTATGGAGGCAGACATGCCGCAAGGAAAGATTAAGAGACTGGTGTCGGACCGTGGCTTCGGATTTGTCGAAGGCGACCGCGGCGACGTGTTCTTCCATCACTCGGACGTCCAAGGCGTAGGCTTTGACGATCTGCGTGAAGGCCAGACGCTGGAGTACGAGATGGGCAGCGGTCCCAAGGGGCCCCGGGCCACCAACATCCGCGTCGTCGAGCAGACTGTCTAACGCAGCTCGCAAGACGACGTCTCATCGAGACACCAAACGAGCACGCCCTGGAGCCTGGCGCTTCAGGGCGTGCTTTTTTTGATAAGGCAGCAGGACCACGCGCGCGCCGAGCCGACCGACCGCGGCGAGCCGTAACCGCCTCTATTCAACCGGTCCGGCGACACCGCCGGTAAATTTCTCGTCATCCGCGGCATGTCCGGCGAGCACTTCCGCCTTGTAACCGCCGCGGCTCTTGAAGTAGAGAATCAGGCCGATGTAGCAGGCCAGCATGATGCAGGGCAATACCGCAATCTTGGCAAGTGCCGATTGCTTGGATTGCTTGAGAATCTCTTCAACCTCGCGGCGCTTCGCCACCAGCGCTGGATCGGGATTCTCAACCTCTTCGGGATTGGTTGCCGCCTGTAACTCCTCCCATTCGACTTTATTCAGCGCCTGGTAAGATCCCAGTGCCCAAGGTTCCTCAGTCAGGAACTGCTGAGCCAGTTCGGTGTCGGCGGAGCGTTGGACGCGGCTGGCGAATCCGGTGTCTTGTACAAAACCGATGATCGGAGTGCCGAGGATACCGGCGGCTAGCATGCCCACGCCCGCGATCGAATTGAGCGTGAGTGCGCCTCCCTTGGGAAATCGCTCAGCGACAACGCCCAACGTGGTTGGCCAGAAAAATGTCTTTCCCACGCCGTAACAGGTGGCGGCGGCAAAGATCATGGCGACACCCACGGCTGTGGAAAGCCAAAACAGGCCGACTGCGGCGATGGCCGCACACGCGCAGAGCAGCCCCAGGGGCGAGATGCGATGGACGATGGGCCCGGCAAAGAACCGCAGCACAAACATGATCGCGGAAGTATAGACCAGCACCCAGGCCCCGTATTGCGCGACCTGAGCGACGCCTTCTTCACTGAGAATCTCTTCCATTAAACTGGCGATCCAGCTATCGGTTCCCAGTTCGGTCACCGCCAAGGGGATCATCACCAGCATCAGGATGACGAAGATCGGTTGTCCAAACGATCCCACCGCAAGATGAAAGGCAATCGTGATGGCGAAGATAACGATCCACAACAAGTATTGTGGAATCTCCGTGGCCAACCCGGCCCCGGTCAGAATCTGGGCAACTTGGAACACGATCATGAAGCTGACAACAAAGCAGCTCAGCGAGCCGAATTCGCGAAGCATCTCCCGGTAGGAGACGCCGGCAGCCACACGCTCGCTTACGGGAAAGCGGACGTTCATCAGCAGGATGCCGTAGAGTATCGTCGGCAGCAGCACTAATCCGACTTTCCATCGCCACAGATCGCCGGTGAGAAACTGCAGGTTTTCGCCGTCGCCCATGAAGATCGTCAACACGCCGCCAAGCACGAGTCCGCCCGGCCATCCCGCATGGAGGATATTGAGCATGTGCGTCTTTTGACGGGTATAGACGGTGGCGACCACCGGGTTGATCACCGCCTCGACGGTGCCGTTCCCGATCGCGAAGATGAACGTGGCCACGTACAGCTCGACGTAACTATCCGCTCGAATGGTCAAGATGGCGGAGACGATGTGGCAGAGGAAGGCGAACACCATCGTCTTGCCGTAGCCGATGCGGTCTATGAACAAGCTGAACAGGATGATGGAAAACGCGAACGGGTAGAGTCCCGCACCCAGCAGATTGCCCGTCTGGGTCTCGGTGAGCCGGAAGTCCTCACTCCAGTCGTCAATGATCAGCGCGCGGACGATGAAGCCGAAGGCCGTGGCCACCAGGGCGATGAAGCACCCGAGGAAAAGCCGAGACCTGCCGTTGTTCTCGTTTGCCATGAATTTATGGTCTCCCCGCATTTCCGCCTGAGCGAGAAAGGGCCGACCGGCGAGGCGCGCCGCCGGTGGATGCCCTGCCAGCATCCGACTGTGCCCGAATCGTCAAGCCTTCGAGTATACAAGCGGGAAAACGGATGTAAACCTAGAAATAAGGCGGATTTCGGTCGATCTCGCCCGCGGCGTACGGACAACCTGTCCTACCCACAGGGCTTCGCTAGTTCACCTGGTTTTCGCCGGCGGCTCACGAGCAGTTCGCGGCGTGCTAAATTGCATGCTAACCGCACGTTAACGCAGTCGGTATATCGGCCGAGTCGCCACATGCCTGGGGGGCGCTGGGTGAGTGCAAGCTGGCTTGACCCTCGGTCACTGGTCCACGTACCATGCCTGCCCCCCGTAGTGTCGACTCGGGCTACGATCGATCTTCGGAGGGAGCCAAAACTCCAGACACGCAGAAGGTTTCGGCCATTACGTCCGACACCGGGCTAGCTCCGTCGACGAGCCGATCGCCGACGCGGCGAGCCGAAGTGCGCAAGGATGACGCGCCATTATCTCCCGGCTGATCAAAAGTTGCTGGTCGCTGCTGAAGTGGGGCCTGGTCGCCGCCATCGCGACGGCGCTGTGCGTGGGCGCGTTCGTCTATTGGCAGTTGAATGACGAGATTCGCCGCCAGGCGGAACGGCTCATCGCCAGTCATTACACCGACCTTGAGGTATCGCTCCACGCCGCCAGGCGAGTGGAGGGCCAGGGCATCGAGCTGCGCGGGCTGCGATTAATCGATCCGCGGATCGAGGGCGAGGGGGCGGTGATCGCGTTCGTCGATGAGATCTTTCTCTCGTGCAGTGCCAACCTGCAGGACATTGTGCTGAAGGAGTTGTCCGTCCGCGAGGTCGTCATTCGCCGTGCGGAAGTGCGAGCCACGCGGCTGGGCGATCGGCTGTGGAGCCTGGCCGGGCTATGGCCGCCGCCCCGGCTGAGCGACAGTGCGCCCGACATTCACGTCGAAGGGGCGACGCTTATCATCTCCGATCCCTTCAAGTACCCGGCGAGCGAGTTGACGCTCCGAAATCTCCAGCTTAGCGCGACCCGCCCGGCCGACACAGGCGATGCCGACTCGCCCGATTCGCTGAAGATCGCCGGATCGTTCGCGGCCGATACGATCGAGCGTGTTGAGTTCACCGGAAGCATCACGGCCGAACAGGGGCAGCTCGCGCTGGCCGGGCAAGTTCACGGCCTGGCGCTGGGCCGCGAATTTCGGGAGTCGCTGCCGACAGGGTTGCACGAGCCGCTCGGGCTGCTCTCCTCGCTCCGTGCCGAGGCCAGTGTCGATTTCTCGGTCGACTACGACAACCGCCGCCAGAGGAGCGTGCTGCTGCACGCCGTCTGCCGCATTCACCGCGGCCGCATCGAAGACCCACGGCTCCCCTACCCGATCACGGACCTGACTGCGGAGGTACAGCTCACCGACCAGCAAGTCCTCATTGAGCGTGCTACCGGCCGAAGCGGTCAGACGACGTTCACGCTCAGCGGTCGCCGAAACGGCTATCAGCCGACCAGCCCCGTGCATCTCGCTGCCACAGCCGAGAACCTATCAATTGATCGCGAACTGTTCGAGAGGCTGTCACCGTCCGCCCGCGAAGTGTGGGAGAAGTTCCAGCCAACCGGCACCGCAAACGCCAGCATTTCACTTGCGTTCGACGGGCAGGCGTGGCACCCGGAAATAGCTGCCGATCTTCGCGATGTGTCGCTTCTGTATCACGCCTTTCCCTACCGGCTGGAACACACCACCGGTCAAGTGACTCTCAACGGGAATCACGCGGCGTGGGACGTGGTGGCGTACGCGGGCGGGGAGCCCGTATACGTTCGCGGCGACCTGGTCGATCCGGGGCCGCAGGCAGTCGGCTGGATGGAGGTCGACGCGAAGAACGTCCCGCTGGACGAGAAGCTACTTTTCGCGCTGAAGCCGGAGGCTCAGCAAGTGGTGGGCGCCTTCAATCCCCGCGGCACCGCAGATGTCTATTGGCTCGCCCGCCGAGAGGATCCCCGCTCCGAGCAAATGCAGACACAACTGGACGTCACGCTGCGAGGTTGTTCGATCCGCTACGACGGCTTCGCTTACCCGCTCAGCAACATCAACGGCGAAATCCACGCCAAGGACGATCATTGGACATTCCGCGAGCTCAAAGGCACTAACGACACGGGCTTTGTCACGTGTGACGGCACATTTGCTCCGGGCCCGAAGGGGAAGGAGCTGACGCTTAACTTCACCGGTAGCGACGTCCCGCTGGAGGAGGAGTTGAGGGCGGCTCTTTCGCCGGCGGCTCGGCGGATGTGGGATCTGCTCAAGCCGCGGGGCCGCGTCGATCTGGTGGCCTCGCTCAACCATGTGATCGGACAAGGCGAGCCGAAATTGGCGGTGGATATCACGCACCTGGGCGAATCGACGTCGATCGAGCCGGTGCATTTTCCTTACCAGTTCGCGAAGCTGCAGGGGAAGATCGCCTATCGCAGTGGAACCGTCTATCTACAGCGGCTGCGGGCCGAACACGGGACCACCGAGATTGCCCTGGACGGGACGTGCGAGATTCATCCTGGTGGTGGCTGGGAGTTGAACCTGGCGGAGCTGTCGGCCGAACGCGTCCAGACCGATCGCGATCTGCTCGTAGCGCTGCCGGCGGGCTTGCGCACGGCCCTGAGCGAGCTAGATCCCTCGGGCACCGTCAACATGAACGGATGGCTGAAGCTGGCGCAGCGCAATCCCGAGGCACCACCTTCCTCGCAGTGGGATTTGACGGTCAATCTGCACCAGGCAAACCTCGACTGCGGTGTGCCGCTCTCCAACATCCGCGGCGGTCTGCGACTGACGGGCGGATGGGATGGTCGCCGCTTTCAATCACTCGGTGAGCTGGACATCGACTCGCTCACTTTTCAGGGATCGCAGGTCACCGACGTGCACGGCCCGCTGTGGATCGAGAACGAGCGAGTTCTGCTGGGAGAGTGGGTCGGCAAACAGAATAATCTGCCGCCGCGCCACGTCACCGGGCATCTCTACGGCGGCGCGATCATCGGCGACGGCTGGGTGATGCTCGAAGAACACCCCCGCTTCGCGCTGGAAGCGACGCTCAACGCCGGCGACCTGGCGCGGTTCGTCAAGGAGCGCGTTCCGGGAAGACAGATGATCCGCGGGGCGGTACAGGCGGATATTCATCTCAAGGGAGCGGGCCGCTCGCTGCACGCGCTGGAGGGCTTCGGCGAGATTCATCTCCGCGACGCCGACATCTACGAACTGCCGGTCGTTGTGGCGCTGCTGAAAGTGCTCAGCGTCCGCTCGCCCGACCGCACGGCCTTCACCACCAGCGACATGAAGTTTCGCGTGCAGGGGGACGACATTACCTTCGACCAGCTCGACCTCTTGGGCGATGCGGTGAGCCTGTACGGCCGCGGCACGATGAACCTCGACCGGGAGTTGGACCTGACGTTTCACTCGATCATCGGGCGGAACGATCTACCCCTGCCGGCGCTGCGGCAACTAGTCGGCCAGGCGAGCGAGCAAATTATGCAGATTCACGTGGCCGGCAACTTCGAAAACCCTCAGATCACAAATCAGCCATTTCCCCGGGTGAACCAGGCCCTACAACAATTACAGTCCGAACTGGAGCGGCCGGTTCCCCGTCAATCGCTATGGTCCGATCCGCGGCGATGGTTCTCCGAAGGCGAGCCATCGCCCCGACGATATTAGCTTTGAGATCAACTTTCACATTCAGGGGCCAATGAAGCACGACACCAGGCCAAGCAACGCGCTCCTACACTTTCATATAGGTGGATGACCTTTCGTCGAAGCGGTTCGTTCGTCCAATCCGTTGCGAGGAGGTTCGATCGATGAGCATGGGACACATGGCCGGAATCGGCGGCAGCGCTGCCGGCGCTCCGCTGGCGCAAACTCGTGGGAGCGAAACCGAGCGTTCGCAACAGGACGCCGCCGCCCACGAGCGGCAAGTTCGGCAGGATCAGCACGCCGAAAATGTCGCTGGCGTGGGGCAAACCGAACAAGACGAGCAAGCGTCGGACCGCGACGCCGACGGACGGCGACTCTGGGAGCGGCAGGAAAACTCGTCGGATTCGCAAGACGAGCACGCATCGCAAGGCCCCCAGCGGCTCTCGAAAGACCCGACAGGGCAAAGCGGCAATGCGATCGATCTGACCGGATAGCTGCTGCCCAGCGATCGCATCGACTTCGATTGCTCGATACGCCGACCGTCCGTAGAATATGACTCTCGACAGGAGCCGCCCGACCGGCCCGACGCATTCTTCTACTTACCGACGCCGGACCAGACTCTTTCATGCGCTTCACCAAGATGCACGGCGCCGGCAACGACTATATCTACGTCGACTGCTTTGCGCAGTCGCCGCCCAAGGATCCGGCGGAGCTGGCCCGGCGGATTTCTGACCGGCACTTCGGAGTTGGCGGTGACGGCTTGATCCTGATCTGCCCCTCGGAGCAGGCACACGCCCGGATGCGAATGTTCAACGCCGATGGATCGGAAGCCGAAATGTGCGGCAACGGAATCCGCTGCGTCGCCAAGTACGTCTACGATCACGGCATCGCTCGCGAGGAGACGCTGCGGATCGAGACCGGCCGCG
This sequence comes from Pirellulales bacterium, assembly GCA_040880125.1. GTDB lineage: Bacteria > Planctomycetota > Planctomycetia > Pirellulales > JBBDJB01 > JBBDJB01. The sequence goes on from JBBDJB010000062.1 coordinate 48,194, forward strand.
GAGTGCTGACGCTCGACCTTTCCATTCACGCCGGCAAAGTTGACCGTGTCCGCGTCGATATGGGCGAACCGCTGCTGGCGGCCGAGCAGATTCCGACCACGCTGCCCGGCGACCCGGTCGTTGATGTGCCGCTGGTGATCGATGGCCGCGAGCTTCGTGCCACGTGCGTCTCGATGGGCAATCCGCACTGCGTCGTATTTGTGGATCGGTTGAGCGACGAGCAAGTGCTGGGGCTGGGGCCACGCATCGAGACGAGCGAGCACTTTCCGCGACGAACGAACGTGGAGTTTGTGGAGGTGATCTCGCCTCGGGCGCTTCGGCAGCGAACGTGGGAGCGAGGCAGCGGCGAGACGCTGGCCTGCGGAACCGGCGCCTGCGCCGTCTGCGTAGCGGGTGTGCTGAACCAGCGTAGCGAGCGGAAGGTGGAGATCGAACTGCTCGGCGGGAATTTGGAGATCGAGTGGCAGGAGGCGACGGGCCACGTGATGATGACCGGACCGGCCGAAGAGGTCTTTTCCGGCGAGTGGCCATAGCGGGAAAGTCTCGCACGCTCGGGTTTGTATCGCAGAAGCGCGCAGCGGCAGGGAAGCCAAAGCATGAAGATCAAGCATCCGTTGTTGATTCGCGGTAGCGGTCTGCTCGCCGCTACGACCATCCGGAAGTGGATGGGCACGCTCGATTACAAGGCGATTTACTACGACCCGACGGTCGATCCCTGCCGCGTCGATTGTCACGGTCAGAAGATCTACATCTTCTGGCATGAGAACATTCTCTTCCCGCTCTATCTCCGCGGCCATTGCAACCTGGTGATGCTGCTCAGCCGGCACAACGATGCCGAAATTCTCTCGCGCGTGGCCTATCATCTGGGTTTCGATTTCGTGCGTGGCTCGACTTATCGCGGCGCGGCTGCCGCGCTGCGCCAACTGTTGCGGAAGAGCCGCCACATGCACCTGACACTGACTCCCGACGGGCCGCGGGGGCCGCGGCGCCAACTTGCCCAGGGGCCGATCTACCTCGCCTCGAAGCTGGGCATCCCGCTGGTGGTGATGGGGTTCGGCTACGACCGGCCGTGGCGGGCCCCAACGTGGGATCAGTTCGCCATTCCCCGGCCGTACTCGCGCGCCCGAGCGATCATCAGCCCGGCGATCACGATCCCTCCGCAGCTCGATCGTGATCAGATGGAAGCCTCCCGGTTGGACATCGAGCGGCTGCTCAACCGGTTGACCAAGGAAGCCGAGCTGTGGGCTTACTCCGGCGTGCAGGCTGTCGATCAATGGCCGATGCACCGCCAATGCCGGCCGCTTTCGGTGCGGACCCATACTCCGGCCGCCTTTCTCACCGGCACGCTCCCCCTGGCTGTCACTCCCGACGCGCCCGCAGACGGACTTCGCCGCGCGGGCTGAGCGGTTTTCCGAATCACAAGTGGAAGTGAACGCCGCTGGCGGTTTGCGGTTAGGTTTTCAGGGCCGCTCCGGGCGCGAAGGGCCGGCCACCGGATTCGGTCGGCATAGTTGCCATGGGAGCCGGATGCGCAATGGTGGTGCGCATACACGTCCGCCGCGTTATCGCGGGGTGTCGGACGAGGCCGTCCCAGCCTAAAATGGCAGTGCGGCGGCACGTGCGCCGCGCGATGCCGTTCTCCTTTACGACATTCGATGTTTTGAGCCTGCATGAGCCGCGATACCGCCAGCATCGCCAAACCCGACAGCCAGCCGGTGCTGTCCGTCTCTCAGTTGACCGATCAGGTCAAGATGCTGCTGGAAAGCGCGTTCACGTCGGTGTGGGTGACGGGCGAAATCTCGAACTTCGCCCGGCCGCAATCGGGCCACTGCTATTTCACGCTCAAGGACGACCAGTCGCAGATTCGCGCGGTGATGTGGCGCGGCACGGCCGTCCGCATGCGGATCGACCTGAGCGACGGGATGGAGGTGATCTGCCAGGGGCATTTGGACGTGTACGCGCCCCGGGGCAGCTATCAACTGGTCGTCGAGGCGCTCTATCCGAAAGGGATGGGCGCACTGGAGCTGGCGCTTCGGAAGTTGCGGGACAAGCTGGCGGCGGAAGGATTGTTCGACCCGGCCCGCAAACGGCCGCTGCCGGCGTTCCCCCAGACGATTGCCCTGGTGACCAGTCCCACTGGTGCGGCCGTGCGCGACTTTCTCGAAGTGTTGCGCCGCCGCTGGCGGGGCGTTCGGGTATTGGTTGTGCCGACGCGCGTGCAGGGTGACGGATCGGCCGATGAGATCGCCGCAGCGATACGCATCGCCAATCGCTTGAAGCTCCCCATCGACGTTCTCGTCGTCGGGCGCGGTGGCGGCAGCCTGGAGGACTTGTGGGCGTTTAACGAAGAGGTGGTCGTGCGGGCGATTGCCGGCTCGCGGATACCAGTCATCTCGGCGGTGGGGCATGAGATCGACGTCACACTGTCGGATATGGCGGCCGACGTGCGGGCGCTCACGCCCAGTGAAGCAGCCGAGCGCGTCGTCCCTTCGACGGCGGACGTGGTCGCTTCGCTGCAATCGTACCTACAGCGGCTCGCCTCGGCGATGCGCCGCCGCGCGCAGCTCTCCCGCGCGAGGCTCGACGCGGTGTCCGCGCATCGACTGTTTCGGCGGCCGCTGGATCATATTCACGATCTCGAGAGGCGGCTCGACGAGCTGTCGCTCCAATCGCAACGGGCGATGCGGCGAGTCGAGCGATCGGCACGAGCGCGGACGGACATTTTGTCGGGGAAGCTGCACTCGCTTAGTCCGCTCGCCGTGCTGGCGCGCGGCTACAGTTTGACTACGCACATGATCGACGGACGGTTGGTGCGCGACGCGAGAGAGCTTTCGCCCGGAGACCGGATCGCGACACGCTTCGCTCAAGGAGAGGCGCTGAGTGAAGTGCGCGAGATCAAGGACGTACAGAACGGTGAATAAAGAACAGAGTGGCACAGACATAGGGAGATCGTGGCACAGGCATTCCAGTCTGTGCGGAATAGCGGCACTGCTGGAGAAGCCCGCCGTGGCCGCCGGAGTCATATGCGAAGTAGAAGGCCCTCTCCCCGACCCTCTCCCAGAGGGAGAGGGAGTAAGACGGTGAACCGGAAGACATCAACAACACAATCCTCCACCCTAGGGAGCCGAAGTCGGCATGGGTAAAAAATCTACATCGGCGGACGTCGAACTGTGCTTTGAAGACGCGCTGGAGAAGCTCGAAGAGACCGTCCGCGCGCTGGAAGAAGGCGAGTTGGGTCTGGCCGAAGCACTCCATCGCTACGAGGACGGAGTGAAGCATCTGAAGCGGTGCTATGCGCTGCTGGAGAATGCCCAGCGCCGTATTGAGCTGGTGACGGGGGTCGATGAGAACGGCAATCCCAGGACCACGCCGCTGGACGACGCGGAAGCCGGCAGCCTCGATGAGAAGGCCGAGTCGCGCGGGAAGCGGCGTTCGCAGCCGGTGGAAGGTAAGCGGCCCGCCCGCGATCACGGCGCCAGCGACGACGCCGCCAGCGGGAACGACATAGACTCTCCGGGCAGCCTCTTTTAGAATGTTAATTAGGAATATTCGCACACCACCCAGGCGCACCCATCGATGGTTCAGACGCAGCGCAGTCGACCGGCCGTAGCGGAGCTGCGAGAGATGATCGACGCGGCCCTGGAGGAGTGTCTCCGGCTCGGCGTTGGCTGCCCCCCTGCCCTGCAAGAAGCCATCCGCTACAGCGTGCTGGGGTCCGGCAAGCGGCTGCGACCGCGGCTGGTGTTGATGGCCGCCCAGGCGTGCGGCGGCGACGTTGTGTCGGCGCTGCCGGTCGCGTGTGCCGTCGAACTGGTGCACGCCTACTCGCTGGTTCATGACGACTTGCCGGCGATGGACGACGACGACTTGCGCCGCGGACGCCCGACCTGTCACAAGGCCTTCGGCGAGGCGACGGCCATTCTGGTAGGCGATGCCCTGCTGACGCAGGCGTTCGGCATCCTGGCTGAGCGAGTCCAGCCGCCAGAGGTGGCCGCCCTCTGTTGCGGGGAACTGGCACGGGCCGCCGGGGCGTGCGGAATGGTGGGTGGCCAGGCGGCCGACTTGGAGAGCGAGTCGGGCGGAGGCGACGTGGAATTGCTCGAATCCATCCACCGGCGCAAAACCGGCGCCATGCTGCGGGTTTCGCTTCGCTTGGGCGGCATCGTTGCCGGCGCCGACGCCGAGCGAATTGATGCGCTGGACCGATATGGTACTAAGCTCGGGCTGGCCTTTCAAATCACCGACGATCTTTTGGACGCCGCCGGCAACCAGGACGCCGCGGGCAAACGCGTCGGCAAGGATCACCGCCGGGGGAAGCTCACTTATCCCGGATTGCTCGGCGTGGAGGAGAGCCGCCGCCGGGCCACCGCGCTGGTCGACGCGGCCATCGACTCGCTCGCGCCGTTTGGCAATCGGGCGATGGAACTTTCGGCCTTGGCTCGCTACATCTTGGAAAGGGATCGTTGATGGCACCGCTGCTACCTGCCATAGCGTCGCCGCAAGACCTGGTCGGGCTGAGCTTGCCACAGCTCGAACAGCTCGCCGAGGAGATGCGCGAGGCGCTATGCAATTTGGTGACCAGTCGCACGGCGCACTTCGCGTCGAACCTGGGCGTGGTCGAGCTTTGCCTGGCGCTGCACACCACGTTCGACTTCCGCACCGATCGGCTCATCTGGGACACGGGGCACCAGATCTATCCGCATAAACTGATCACCGGACGCTACGACCGCTTCGAATCGATCCGCACCAAGGGCGGGTTGATGGGGTACCCGAATCCCCAGGAGAGCGAGTACGACCTGTTCATGACAGGGCACGCCGGTGCGAGCGTTTCGACCGCGCTGGGGCTGCGCAGCGGCGACGACCTGATCGCAGGGCAGCAGAACCGTCACAGTGTGGCGGTCATCGGCGACGGAGCGTTTCCCTCGGGCATCGTGTACGAGGCGATGAACAACGCCGGCGGGTTGCGGAAGAAGCTGACCGTTGTGCTGAACGACAACTGCATGTCGATCTGCCCTCGCGTGGGCGGTCTGGCCGATTATCTCGATCGCCTGCGGATGAAGACCTTCTATACGGAGCTGAAGGGCGACGTGGTGAAGGTGCTCAACAAAGTGCCGCTGTTCGGCGATCCGGTCGAGCGGTTCCTCGCGCAGTTGAAGGAGGCCGTCAAAGCCGGCCTGCACGGCGGCATGCTGTTCGAGGAGCTGGGCTTCCGATACTTCGGCCCAATCGACGGGCACAATATCGCCCTGCTGCGCAAATATCTGGAGTTGACCAAGACGGTCGAAGGGCCCGTGCTGTTGCACGTCGTCACGGAAAAGGGCCACGGCTTCATGCCGGCCGCGCAGGATCCGGTCACGTTCCATACGCCGGCGCCGTTCCAGCGGCAGCGCGATGAAGTGGTGCCGATCGCCAAGAGCAAGTCGCGGGCGTACACGAACACCGCCAGCGACGCCATCTACCAGCAGATGAAGGTCAACCCGCGCGTGACTGTGATCACGGCAGCCATGTGCCAGGGCAACAAGCTGGAGCGGATTCGCGATGAACTGCCCGAGCGGTTCTTCGACACCGGCATCTGCGAGTCGCACGCGGTGGCGTTCGCCGCGGGACAGGCCAAGGCGGGGCTGCGGCCGATCGTCGACATCTACAGCACCTTTCTGCAACGCAGCTACGACCAGATCTTCCAAGAGGTAGCACTGCAAAATCTGCCCGTCACCTTTACGCTCGATCGCGCCGGGCTGACCGGGCCGGACGGTCCGACCCATCATGGTGCGTTCGACCTGGGCTACATGCGGCTGTTTCCGAACATGGTGGTCATGGCCCCCGGCGACGAGCACGACGTGGCTGCCATGCTCGAGTGGGCTCTTGGGCACGATGCGCCGTGCTCGATCCGCTATCCCAAGGCAACCGCTGAGCACATGCCGGGGACACGGGCGCCGATCGAACTGGGGCGGGCCGAAGTGATCGAATGGGGCGAAGACGGATGCCTGGTGGCCTGCGGCACTTTGCTGACCGAGTGCCTCGCGGCCGCCGAGTCGCTGCGCAAGCGAGGGCTGGACATCGGCGTCATCAATGCCCGATTTGTCAAACCGCTGGATACCGAAACGATTCTGCGGGCGGTCGAACAGTGCGGCTTCGTCGTCACGGTCGAAGAGGCGGCGCTGGCCGGCGGATTTGGCAGCGCCGCGCTGGAAGCGGCGGCCGACGCAGGCTTGTCGACCGCCGGCGTGCGGCGGCTGGGGCTGCCCGACCGATTCATCGAACACGGAGAGCGCGACGAGCTGCTCGCCGATCTCGGCTTGGACGCCGCCGGAATCGCGCGGACGGGAGAACAGCTCGCGCGGCAGGCCGGACTGATGCGAAACGTCGATCCACGCCGGGCAAGTTGACCGTCGACGTGCCGCCCGAGCCCTTCGGCACGGATGGACGAGCCGCCCGCGGCACCCAAATGATTCGAGCGACATTCTTTCTCGGACCTGACAGGCCGCCGGCATGCACTCCAAAAAGTTCCAATGTGCGGACGCAACGTTGCCGCGGCGTCCCCGCACGGTGCTGCTGGCGGCGGCCGATCGGCCGGAAGTGGCGGCCGAAGCGAAGCGTCTGGCTCCGCTGATCGAAGAGCACGTCGATATCGTCTGCACCGATCTGCGGTTCGAGGCCGATCTCTCGAAGCTCGACGCCGACCTGGTGATCGTACTGGGCGGCGACGGATCGATCCTCCGCGCCGCATTGCAGATGGGGCACCGCCAGATTCCGCTGATCGGCGTCAACTTGGGGAAGTTAGGCTTCCTCGCCGATCTGAACGCCGACCAGCTCGTGCAACTGCTGCCGCGCATCTGCCGCGAGCAGCCCCGTGTCGTCGAGCACTTGATGTTCGAGTGCCACGTGATGCGTGACGGCAAGCAACTGCATGCACAGCTTGGGCTGAACGAAGTGGCCGTGTTGGGAGGGCCGCCGTTCGCTATTCTCGACGTGCAGCTTTACGTTGACTCGGAATTGGTAACCACCTATAGTTGCGACGGCCTGATCATCAGCACGCCGGTTGGCTCGACCGCACACAGCCTGTCGGCCGGCGGACCGATCTTGCGGAAGGACCTGCAAGCGTTCGTCATTTCGCCGATCAGCCCTCATACGCTTACCAACCGGCCGGTCGTCGACGCGGCCGACCGGGATTACGAGTTGGTCGTACCCATGCCGCATGAAGGAACCTCGCTGGTTGTCGACGGGCGCGTGTTGTGCAAGCTTGCCGGCAACGACCGTGTCTGCGTGCGGCGATCGAGTGCCAGGTTTCAATTGGTCGAGGTGCCTGGCCACAGCGACTACCGCACATTGCGGGAGAAGCTCGGCTGGGGCGGCCGCTTGAGGCACGACGACTGACGAACGGTTGAAAATGGGACTGGCTCCGGGCACGCGACGAGGTTGATCCGCGATGCTGGCATCTGCGAGGTGCCTGTCCCACTTTTTCAACACGCTGCGAAACAACTGATCACTCGCCCACCCGCTCGAAAGGATGCGAGCATGCATGCACCACGCCTTGCGGCCGCTGCCGCACTTATTGTCCTGCATTCCACGGTCTGCTTCGCCCAACAGGCCGATCCGCCCGGCGAGCTCGTTGATCTGCGGTACCAGTTCCAGCCGGGCGAGACGATCCGCTGGCAGGTCGAGCATCGGGCGACGGTGAAGACCACCATCCGCGGCACCACACAAACCGCCAAGACCCGCAGCCAGTCGGTCAAGGTGTGGAAGGTTTCCGAAGTTTCGCCCGAGGGCGAGATCACGTTCGACCACTCGGTCGACAGCGTGCACATGACCAACCAGGTGGGCACCAGCGCGGCGGTCGAGTACGACAGCACGAAGGATGAAACGCCTCCGCCGGGCTTCGAACAGGCGGCCCAGGCGGTGGGCATTCCGCTGACCATCGTTCGCATCGACCCGCGCGGCAAGATCGTCAGCCGCGAGGAGAAGCGCCCTCAGCCGTCCAGCGAAGACACGCCCATCACGTTTCCGCTTCCGGCGGAGCCGGTACCGATCGGCCACGTGTGGACCGATCCGCACGAAGTGACGGTGATCCTCTCCGGCGGCCGATCGCGGAAGGTCCAGACGCGGCAGCGCTACGAGTTGAAAAGCGTAGCCCACGGCGTGGCGACCATTGCCGTCGATTACCAGGTGCTCACGCCGCTTTCCGATCCGTCGATCGAAGCCCAACTCGTGCAGCGGCTCTCCAGCGGCACGATCAAGTTCGACGTTGACGCCGGACGGCTGATCAGCCAGCAGCGCGACGTGGACAAGCGGATTCTGGGCATCAGCGGCGAGGCGAGCAGCATGCACTATCTGATGCGGTTCACCGAAGAGCTGCTAGACGCAAAAGTCGAAGTCGCCGAGCAGCCACAGCCTGCGCCCACCGGCAAGCCGACACGGCTGCGGCGATAGGATCCTTCGCCCTCTCCCTTCCGGGGAGAGGGCCGGGGAGAGCGACTGTCTTTCGAATCAAGTAGGAACGCGTCGCCTTCGCCGTAGCTGGACTCGTGCGAGTTCAGCCGAAGCCGCTTCACGGTCTGAATTCTCACGGATTCAGCGACGGGGAAGTACGCACAGACAGGAATGTCTGTGCCACCGATCAGCTTCGCTGGCTGCCTCTCACGCGCCGGTCCGCACACAGGTTGTGAATCTATGCGGCTTTCGTTCGTTGCGGCGCGGAGCG
>JBBDJB010000063.1:0-1677 GCA_040880125.1 Pirellulales bacterium
GTTGATCGCCTGAAGCCGCCGATCGCCCCGCGCAGCTCACGCCGACTGGCTCGACGGGTCGGAATCGACGCGACTTGCGGGTGGACCACTCTTCGAATCGCTCCATGTTTGCACCGATCGCCCGCGCGGCCACAGCAGCAGCTGCGCCGGACGCGCATCGGGCGGATTCGAGCGGACAGACTCGACTACGTTGGTCGTAGCCGCAGCCAGGCCGCGACGAAGCTGTCCGCCCAGGGATAGCCGCTCGCGAGATGCACCCACACGCGGCGCACCGTCACCTTCACTCGCGCGCCGATCTTCAGCAGCTTCGTGCGAATCGTTCCGCACTGCGCCGCGCTGAGTTCCGTTCCCGCGAGCGCGAGTCGCCTGATCGCAGACACGAGCACGTACGCCATCGATGCCATCGAGAGTCGCACCTGATTCGCGTGCATCGTGTGCGAGCTGGTGCGATCCGCGAAGAGGTCGAGCTGTTGCTCCTTGATGCGGTTCTCCATGTCGCCGCGCGCGCAGTAGACCTCCTCGTAGAGTCGACGCGCGTCGTCGTGATTGTCGACAGGCAAGTTCGTGACGATGAAGCGAGGGTTCGAGCGACCAGGCAAGTGCTCTGCTTTTCCGATGACTTGACGTTCGCGGCTCCACGACGAGAGCGTGCTCCATTGAAACCAATCGAAGAGGCGCGCGGGCTTACCCGTCATGCGACAAAGGTCCGCGGCGTGCCCGAGCATCGGTGCGAGGCGCTCTTCCAGCCGATCGTTGCGAGCGAGCCCGAGGAGGTACGCAACGGCGTTTTCCTCGCACCACGCCATCAGCCACTCCCGGCAGAAACCCGAGTCCGCGCGCACGAGGATCGTGACGTTCGGCCAGCGCTCGCGGATGCCGCCGACGATGCGCTCAAGCTCTTCGAGACTGCCCGCTGCAGCGTCCTGGTTCGCGCGGCGCAGCCGCGCGCACAGGAGATGCTCGCCGCTGAAGATGTAGAGCGGCAGGTAGCAGTGGTGGTCGTAGTAGCCGTGAAAGAAGCGGCCTTCCTGCTTCCCGTGCACCTGGTCGTCGGTCGCGTCGAAGTCGAGGATGATCTCGTCGGGCTCTTCGTCGAAGGATTCGAGGAAGACGTCGAGGCACAGTCGATCCACCGCGGCGTGATCCATCGCGATGCGGCGGTAGCGATCACTCGCAGCTCCTGCGGGCGTGCCGAGTTCGAGCCGATTCAAGGTCCGGCTTCCGGCGAGTCCCATCCCGCGATCGCGTTCGCGGCGCGAGCGACCCTTCGGGTCGCGCTTGCCGACCAGCGAAGCGAGCAGTGGATCGCGCCGCAGTTCGTCGTGATCGACCAGATCCTCGTAGCCGAGCGCCAGCCCGAAGACGCGCTGGCGGACGAGTTCCTCGGTCGTGTGTTCAACGCGCTCGGGATCGCGATGGTCGGTGAAGCAGCCGGCCAATCGCTCGCACAGGCGCAACCGATCGTCGGCAGCGCGCAGCAGCAGCGCGCCGCCGTCCGAGGTGATGTCGCCGCCGTCGAAGCGTGCCACCAACTCGTGGCGAGAAGGGGCTCGGAAGCGAAGCTCGCGGGCGCTACAGTCTGTCATCGTGGCCGTCGGTCGTTGGTTTGGGCGTAGGCGTCAGATACCCATGCCTATGCCACTTCCGGCGGCTCGTTAACAGACTAGTGGTGAGAGA